>NZ_MCXE02000002.1:0-1728219 GCF_002877735.2 Vibrio sp. 10N.261.54.E10 | reverse complement strand
TATTGATATCATTCAAAATGAACTTATTTCCATTGATTACCCTGTAGAAACTATCAAACCATCATTTCATAAGATAAACCATGTGTTCAGCACCATGGACTTTAACTCTCAAGGAGCAATTTTTGCTCAACATATTAATGATGATGTTATTCGAGCGCTTGAACAAGTCAAATGGATTATTGAGAACCCTAATTTAACCAATTTCAACAAAGGGGATATAACAACTCTAAGTGAGTTATGCGAAGAGCTCAAAGCTCTATTTGAAAATATCTCTGATGTTGAGGATATTGATTTTGAACTGAAAGAGTTCTTAGATATCTATATTGCTCAATTAATTACGGGTATTGAAGAGTATCTTAAGAATAATGATATTAATAAGTTAAAGGTGGCTACTACTTCAGCTTTTTCTGTACTTGGTCTAGAACAATCAATTCTAAAATCAGCACAGAGTACTGATGAAGGTAGAGCTTTTAGAACCGTTTTGTTTAAACTTATGGAGTTTATTGGCTATGGTAATAACATAAAGCAACTTGCTGATAATATAAAACTGCTTACAGAAAGTTCAGAAGTCGTGAGTACATTGCTTTAGTATTATAACAAGTAATTTAAAATGTATAACTTTTTTATTTATAATTAATCAACCAATTTTCTGGGTGACTTTCAGTTAACCCACTAACTTAAAGGGCAAGGGGTTGGTTTATAATACAAGGTGAGAAATTGGATATATTGAAAGACGAAAATGAGAGACTACTGTTGATTTTAGGCGGTTTTTCTATGCTTTTGTTGGTCATTTCAGGTGCCCGCTTTCCTTTGGTTGAATATGTTGATGGAACTATCATTGGTAAAACACTTACTTCTACTACGTACATATCTGTTTTTGAAAATATACTGATTGGTTTTCTTACTGCTTACGTATTCTATTTGTTAAATAATTATTTCCCAAAACAAAGACAGAAAAAAGATAACCTAAAGCTTTTAAACTCTTGTGTAGCTTCAATTCTTGATAGCTATAAACGAACTAGGATTTGGGGGCATGAAACCGCTCTTCCTTACGTGAATACAGAATGTTTAGACATCAATTGGCTAAAACAACAAGTATTAGAAATTAAAAAAGCACAAACTAATGCAATGAAACTCAAGTTTACTTTAGACACAGCGCATACACGAGAAAGTGACTTCAAAAATCTTTTACAAATTGCGTCATCCATTTCCCCAGAACATGCTGAAAAATGGCTTGTTTTAATTGATAAAGTTCGTCTGTTGTCAGAGAATTATGGTAAACAACCCGAAGCTTCAGAAAAACAAATGAATCTAGTTCGGATGAGAAGTAAAGAGAGTCCAATGCACTTGTATCATCTTGACCTAGAGTTTCGAATCATGGAGTTGATGGAAGTAACCGTTGAGTGGTTAGAGTTAGAATAGTATTGCGGGTTTAAGAGATATTTCCAACGCTCGAAACTCATAGTTTAAGTTTTGAATGTTACTTACTAATAGTCTTCTTTCTCTATGTAGGTATATATAGTTTGCAAGGAGATAAAAAACCGCCTTATCTAGTTGCTTTCTTCTTGTTTCTCAGCCTGTTTTACTGATTTTTCTTAACTGCCTCTAGGATTTCTTTCATAAGCTCTGGAGGCGCTTTAGGCGCCGTGCGCTTTGTAGAGCAGGGAAGTTGTGCTGCCATATTGTCGCCCTCCATACGTTATTACGTGTGGGTGTTGTACCTGGTCTTATTTGAATTTAGTCGGCGTCCAAGGTTTCGCTGGCATACGACGGCCGCCACGAAATGGCAAAGGATGCTCTTTAGGTGGGTAAAACTTTGGGGAATCAATTCGACCGTGGCGTTCGACGGGCTGACGATGTTCGTCGCGCCATTACGCAAAACTGAGCAATTCTTTCGGATTAAACTCACGTCGTTCAACGTGACCAAGGTAGCACGGTCAAAGTGAACCCTAAATCCATTCCAACGATGATCTAAGGGCCAAGTAACCACGAGCGTGAATGTTTGTGAGTTTCGGTAAAGTAACTTAGTCCATGTGAACATGTCTGTTCGTGACATTACGTAGATCTGAGGAACACAGAGTAATCCAATAATCTAACCAACAAACACAAACTTTAGAGCGAGCTGTAAGTTGAGTTAAAAATTCAGCATGAAAAATTACAGACGAGCTCGTACGAGAAAACTTAACTTGCTTAGTGGATAACACAAAACAGAATTCAACGTGTGCAGCCAACAAGAAACACAGTGGCGTGTGTAAAATCTGAAAAAGAAACGACAGCAATGCCCACAAGGTTTACACACAGCGCGCTGAATCATGAGTACAAAACAGATGTAAGCAGACAGACGGAACAAATGTTCTCGTTGATCGGCTTTGTGTTAACGAATCATGTAGATGTTGGCCACACATATAATGATTGGGTTAAAACAGCGTTTAGAGAATGCTGGTGAACTCAATATGCTTGAGGCACCAGTTGTATTAAGGGTTTAAGAGGAAACGATGACAAGAATAACTTTGGGAAATAGTGACATTACTATTTGGGGTCTACAGTCCGTGTCTGTCAATCCCATTTTAAAATGTCCTCATTTGCCCCAAATAGAAATGTCCCGTTGTTAGGTCTTTCGACTGGAGGCTTTGAATGGTTCGATGAGGACAGGGTTGATGGCTCGAGGGGCTGTTTGAAGGGCTCTTTGTTGTGCACGGCGCTTGGGGGCTTTCTTACTGCGGGTTCGTTGCTGTTGTTGTTCGAATTCTTCTTGTTGTTGCTGAGCAAATTTTAAAACTTGGCCGAGGCGTTTGTTGTCGACGATTTGGGTTTGTTGAACGTGCTCGAGTTTGTCGAAGGTTTTGAATTCGAGTTTTCGATGCCCGTATTGGATGGCGATTTCACCGTTTGGGTAGTCGAGTATCTTGACATGTTCGTGCGCTAGTCGGCTGTTTTCTTCAGTAGGTTCAATGAGATAAATAACCTTATCGTATTGAAATGTCAGCGACTTTGAGAGCTTGCGGGTTTCTTGCCAACTGAAAATATCGTCGAGTTCTTGCTTGGACTCTCGAACCGGACGATGCATGTCTTTTGGGTATTGAGCGGGCTTAGCAAAGCGATGGTTAAAATCGGCGATGAAGTAGGGAAGCCAGGCGTTGGCTTGTTCGATGGTGTCGATACCTTGTAAGCGCATCTCTTTAACCAGTCGGTCTTGCAGCGTGAGGTTGGCTCGCTCAACGCGGCCTTTGGCTTGGGAGCTGTTGGCACAGATGAGTTCTATGGCCAGTTCTTTCAACACGCGCCCGTATTGAGTTTGGCCAACTTGTTTGTGTTTCTCCTGATTCACTCGAAAAATTGAGTGCTTGTCACTGTAAAATGCGATGGGTTTACCGTGCTCATTGAGGTATTCACGCGTGGTCAACATGTAGTCAAATGCGGATTCTGTCTCGCTGAATCTTAGGTTCATCAAACGGCCAGTCGCATCATCAATGAACACCAATAGGCAGCATTTGTCGCTGCGGCCTTCAAACCAGTCATGATGGGAGCCGTCAATTTGGATAAGTTCACCCAAGCAATCACGACGGTAACGAGGCTGATAGACTCGAGGTTTGCGTTGTGAATGTGGAAGCCACAGTCCGTCGGCGATCATCCATTGACGGAGTGTTTCTTTAGAGACGGATAGATTGTGTCGTTCAGTCAGTTTTTCCAGAGCGAACGTTGGTGAGAAGTCAGAGTAATGCTCACGGATAAGTTTCAGTATTTCAATTCTGAAATGTTCTGAGTAGCGTCGATTACTTGGGCGTCCACGCGCTGCGTGTGTAAGACTTTGAGCGCCAAGAGAGACAAGTTGGTTTACCAAACGTCGGATATGACGCGCAGACAGATTCAAAATGACAGCAGCGTCAACTTGACGTAGTCGTTTTTCACGTACGTCAGTAAGCACCTTGAATCGCTGAATATCTTTTTCACTCATAGTAATAAGCATCCGGATAACTCCTAAGCAGACCAATATAGGTAAGCTTAGGAGGACATTTTAAAATGGCTCAAACCGGACATTACTAAATTGCTCTAACAAGCTCAGTGCGTATTATGTACGTTATGTTAAATTGATTTTGATGTTTATAAGGCAGGTATCTTTGTGTGATGCCCTGCCTTTGTATTGTGCCGATATTCTCTAATTTATACTGTGTATTTAACCATACTGGCTATTTACCATAAAATACCTAATAACCAGTGATAATAATCTTCGATTTTAACCCTGGTATTAGTTAGAGATTAACCGCCAGCAAATTTAACTTTGTAGCCTTTCTTTTCAAGGTGCGCTTTGATCTTGTCGCGCGCGTCACCTTGAATTTCGATGTTGCCATCTTTTACTGAGCCACCGCAGCCGCAAACTTTCTTGAGTTCTGCTGCCATTAGTTTTAATGGTGCGTCATCTAGGTCTAAGCCAGTTACGACAGAAACGCCTTTGCCTTTACGGCCTTTGGTTTCTTTTTGGATTCGAACGATACCATCGCCTTTAGGACGTTGGACTTTCTCTTCTTCAGGCTTAATGCGACCTGTTTCTGTTGAATATACTAGGCTCATAATTTACTTCTTTTGTTGCTCTGCTTTTTGTTTTGCGAGTAAGTAAGCTTCTATATGGCGTTGGATTGCAACCTTGCCGCCTTTGATTAAGCGACCGTTAAACATGCAATACCACGCATTAGGCTCACCGGTGTCATTCTTGATTTGGTAGCCGTTGAAGTTTTCAGTCGAGCCACCAGTTCCTCTCGACTTATTTAATGACATGAATTCTTTTGGATCAATAATAGATGCGGTATCAATCCACCAATCAATACTCTTTTTCACGGCAGCTAGGTTGCCCTGAATAACGTTGTTTTTTAACTTAGCACGCCAAACTGTGTTGTTAGCATCTATCGATTGAAGATGGACGCTTCGGTAAATTGAATTAGCCATATCTATTAATCATCTTTCTGTTTTCACTGCATTAATCATAAGTATACTAATAATGATATCAAGCATAATATGGTAAAAACACCTGTCGAGGTATGGTAATTTGAGAAAAAAAGTCCCTATTTTAACTGACTCTGTGATAATTAATTCATTTGTTGAAAAATTAAACAGCAACGCGACAATAGAAATTATAGATGAGTTGACAGGATTTCAATACTCTCGCAATTCACTGTTGGGCATTTACAGTGATTGGAATCGCTATCATGCGTTCTGTACCAAACATCGTATTAACACACTTCCCGCATCTATAACCGCTGTTCGTCGTTTTCTTGAAACGGAGTCTAACGATAGAAAATACGCATCGCTAAAACGTTACACTGCAACGCTTAGCATGTTACATACTGTGTTGAGCTTTGCTAACCCGATCAAGCACAGGCAAGTTCGCTTTACCCTACTCCACTTACAATCTCAAATGGCCGGTGACGCTAAACAAACCAATGCTATGACATCTGTGCATCTCACTGATTTGAATACGTTACTCTCCCATGAGAAAGCAAACCTGAAAGAGATCAGAGACATTGCTATTTATAACGTGATGTTCGAGTGTGCTTTAAAGCGCTCAGAGCTTAAGTTGTTATCGATGAGTGATGTTAAGTACGTTGAAGATCATTACCAAGTAACAGTCAAAGATTCGGCTTATCAGTTGTCACAAATAGCCAGTGTTGCACTTCAACGTTGGCTTTCGTTTACTGGTATACAAGATGACTTGCCAGTATTTCGTGCGATAGACAAGCATGAGAATATTGGTTTGCAGCCTTTAGATGATTCGTCCATCTATAGGATATTGAGAAGAGCTAGCGACTTACTTCAACTGCCAGAAAATCACCATTTCTCTGGAAATTCGATTCGTGTTGGTGCTGCACAAGAGTTGTCGAAACAAGGTCTTAAGGTGAGAGAGATTCAGGACTTTGGTCGTTGGCTTAGCCCGGCAATGCCAGCTCAATATGTCGGTTTCACGGGAACGGCTGATAGTGAGAAGATGAAGTTTAAGGCGTTAATACCTTGGCAATGACGGGTCGCAGATTACTTGGATATTACTATTTTGATATAAGTTATGGTTAAAACGATATTTGTAAAAACGGTTAGCGTTAAAAACAAAAAGCGCCTTGGCGAAAGCTCAAGGCACTTGTTGGTTCAGCTCTAAGTGAACGAAAACGAGTTAGAAACCTAAGAAAGGCTTGTTCTCACGCAGTTTTCTAAGAACTGGCTGAATTTGTGGCCGTCATGCTCAACCATTTTAGGGAACATGGAGATTGGCGTCATACCTGGGAAGGTGTTGACTTCGTTCAGGTAGATTTCGTTGTCTTGCGTTAAAAAGAAGTCGATACGAGACAAGTGACGAAGCTTCATCTGGGTGAAGACTTTTCGTGCGCTGTCTGCAATCAATTCACGCTGTTCGTCAGTTAAATTACTTGCTTCAACTTCAGTGATCGAGTGGCTGTCTGCACTGTACTTCTCTTCGTAAGAGTAAAATGCGCCATTCGGTGCAATCACCTCACCCGGCTTGCTGATGTGTAGCTCGCCATCGATTTCATAAGCAGCAATTTCTAGCTCTCTAGGCACCACTGATTTCTCAACCAATACTTGGTCCGAGAAAGTGAACGCCTTGTTGATAGCCTCGCTTAAATCTTCTACTTGGTTAACTTGGTAACAACCTACAGAAGAACCTTGACGAGCCGCTTTCACAAACACTTTACCCCACTTTTCAAATGCTTGAGTTGCTTGTGAGTGAGCTTGATCATTGTTGTCTGATAAGAACAGGTACGGCGTGTTTGGAATACCAAGTGCGTCGTACCAAAGCTTTGACGTGATTTTGTTAAAGCTGTTGTTGCTTGCTTCTGGACCACAACCTAGGTATGGAATTTTAGCCATTTCAAACAGTGATTGAATGTCACCTGTTTCACCTGGGAAACCGTGTATGCAAGGCACAATGAAATCGACTTTAGATGCTAAATTGTCACCGCGTAAGGTTTGGTCGTTAATATCAAGATAAACCAATTCACCTGAATCAAGACACCAGCCTTCGTTCTTAATTTCAACTCTTACAACGTTAAAATCTGCAACGCTATTAAGTTGTTCAAAAAGGTAATTGGCTGAAACTAAAGATACTTCATGCTCTGAAGATCCACCGCCGCAAAGTAGAAGGATGTTTGTGGTGTTCATGGGTAAATTCGGTCCTTGAAACTAGGAGTACTGACTTCAATGATAAACAAAAGTCGAGATAGGTACAGTGTTTTGATTGTTAAAATTGCGTTCGAAAGATCGAGCGATTAACTATTAAACAAAACAGCGAGTCTTAAAACAAAAGAAGGAGCATTTGCCCCTTCTTTATGAATCAAAACTTAGTTCAACTTGTTAAGCGTTGGGTATTCAGAGTTCTTGATGTCATCAATGCTCTTAACGAACGGCTTCAAGTTTTGGAAAGTGTTCGGTAGTGTTGAGATTGCCTTTTTAGCTTCTAAGCGTGTTGCGTAGTCACCATAAAGTACCGTGAACCACTTAGTGCCGTTAACCATTTTGTAGTTTTCCCAAACTGGTTGAGAAGTCGTAGGTAGCATTTTCACGAAAGAATCGACTTTACTTTGGCTGCCAACAGCAACAACTTGAACTGTGTAACCAAAACGTTGGTTCATGTCTTGTTGTTTCTTGGTTGGGCCTGTCACTACTGCAACTGGCTTAGCTTGAGTCGTTTGAGCGACTTTCTGTTCAACAGGTTCGGTTCTGATAACGTTGACAACATTTTCTTCAACAACGCTTGTTTGCTCAGATTGAGATACAACTGGAGCTTCAACTTTTGCCGTTTTGTACTCTTCTTGATAACTATCTGAAGTGACATTGGTAACGTAGTCGTCAGATACACACGCAGCCAAGAGCAGTGGCAAAGTCACAATTGCAAATTTTTTCATGGAAAGCTCTATATCCTTAATAATAATTACTATAAATCATGCCGATACGTCGGTTTAGAATCAAGTTAACTTTGGGATTATACACCATTAGTGGGTGACCTATTTCACAAACTTTATGCAGTGTTTGCTTATTCATCTGAATTCGGTGAATTTGCCATCAACCTGTGAGTGCAAAGTAAGTTACGATGAACTTACGTGCATTGCTAGGATATGTCTATGAATCATCTTGATCCCCTACTTAAACCCCGTTCAATCGCTGTTGTTGGTGCTTCTCAACGAGAAACACGCGCAGGATATATTGTTATGAACAATTTGTTGCATGGGGATTTTAAAGGTGCGGTGATGCCGGTTACGCCGAAATATGATTCAGTGGCCGGTGTGCTTTCTTACAAGAACATTTTGTCGTTACCGATTGTTCCTGACCTCGCAATCTTGTGTACCAATGCGACCCGTAATGTCGCTATTTTTGAAGAACTGGCTGAGAAAGGTATAGCCTCTGTCATTGTGCTTTCTTCAGACATGCAGCAAGAAAGCGATAATGGTGAGACGTATGATGAACGATGCCTAGCGATTGCCAAAAAGCACAACATTCGAGTGTTGGGTTCCAATAGTTTGGGGGTGATTGTTCCTTGGTTAAATTTGAACGCCTCATTCTCTCCAGTGACAGCATTACCCGGTAAGATCGCCTTTGTTTCTCAGTCGGCAGCTGTGTGTACCACTATTCTCGATTGGGCTAATGACAAAGAGATCGGTTTTTCGGCGTTTATCTCTATAGGCAATGGTAGCGATATCGAATTCTCGGAGTTATTGGATTATCTCAGTACCGACTCTCACACCGAAGCGATATTGCTTTATGTAGACAGCATTACTGATGCGAGGCGCTTTATTTCTGCAGCGCGTGCGGCTTCGCGTAACCGACGAATTTTGGTGTTGAAAGGCGGTCGAACGGCGAAAGGCAGAGCCGCAGCAATGGCTCACACTGGCGGTGCCGACACATTAGATATTATTTATGATTCCGCAATCCGACGCAGCGGCATGCTACGAGTTAAGAACTTACATGAACTGTTTGCTGCGGTAGAAACACTGACTCATTCAGTACCATTGCGAGGCGAGCGCTTGGCTATTGTTACTAATGGTGGCGGCCCTGCGATTATGGCTGTGGACACCCTATTTGACCGCGGTGGTAAGCTCGCAGAGTTTTCAGAAGAGACACTTGATAAGTTGAACAAGGTTTTGCCATCGAGTTGGTCTCATAGCAATCCTATCGATATTGTCGGCGACGCTGGTGATCAACGTTATATCGACACTATAAACATCTTACTCGATGGCGATGAAGCAGACGCGATTCTTATCATGCACAGCCCTTCAGCGGTCGCACATTCCGCTAAAACGGCAGAACGAATTATTGAAGCGATTAAGAAGCACCCTCGCCACAAGCGCTTTAACATCCTGACGAATTGGTCTGGTGAGCTAACAGCAAGGCCCGCACGAAAGCTGTTTACCGAAGCGGGTTTCCCAACTTATCGGACCCCTGAAAGCTCTGTGGTCGCATTCATGCACTTAGTCGAGTACAGACGTAACCAACGTCAGTTAATGGAAACGCCGACCACTGCAGAAAAAGTACACATTGAAGATCTAGCAGATGCGAAAGGTTGGATAGAAAGAAAACTACTGGATAAAGATACAGTTAGCCTTGATACTCACCAAAACAGTCAGTTTTTCAAGAGCTTCAACCTCGATGTGTTACCAACTTGGATCGCTTCTGACCCAAGTGAAGCGGTACACATCGCTGAAACGATCGGTTATCCCGTCGCAGTAAAATTACGTTCGCCGGATATTGCACATAAGTCAGACGTACAAGGCGTGATGCTCAATTTGCGAAACAGCAGTGAAGTTGCCAATGCGGCTCAGGCAATTCTCGATCGTTCTCAATTATCCTTCCCTACAGCAAACATCCACGGCTTGTTAATTCAAGGTATGGCTAAGCTCGCGGGCGGCCAAGAGTTGCGTATTAAGGTTACAACAGACGAAACCTTCGGCCCAATCATATTACTTGGACAAGGTGGTTCGGAGTGGGATGAGTCGATTGATGCCGCAGCTGCTTTTCCACCGCTCAACATGACACTGGCGCGTTACTTGATTATTCGAGCGATAAAAAGCGGCAAGATTCGTCTACAAAAACTCCCTAACCCCATCGATATAGAAGGTTTGTCTGAGTTATTGGTACGTATATCGCAAATGGTAGTGGATTGCCCTGAAATACATGATTTGGATATCCATCCAGTACTGGCCAATGGTGACAAGTTCACGATATTAGATGCCGATATCATCTTGAAAGCGTACGAAGGCGATCCACAGGAACGTCTTGCGATTCGCCCTTATCCGGTCGAGCTTGAAGAACGTATCCAGCTAAAAGATGGAACCGAAGTGTTGTTACGCCCTATTCTTCCCGAAGATGAACCGCTTCATGCTGACTTCATTAACCGTGTGTCTAAGGAAGATCTCTATAAGCGTTTCTTTAGTGATGTCGGTGAATTCAATCATGAGGCGTTGGCGAATTTCACTCAGATTGATTTCGATAGAGAAATCGCCTTTGTGGTCGTTCGCGAGGAACAAGGCGTTCCAGTGATCATCGGCGTGTCCCGTGCGCTGATTAACCCTGAGAACACAGACGCCGAATTCGCAATATTGATTCGTTCTGACCTTAAAGGTGTTGGTCTAGGTCGCATTCTTATGA
Source organism: Vibrio sp. 10N.261.54.E10 (assembly GCF_002877735.2). Classification (NCBI taxonomy): domain Bacteria; kingdom Pseudomonadati; phylum Pseudomonadota; class Gammaproteobacteria; order Vibrionales; family Vibrionaceae; genus Vibrio; species Vibrio sp. 10N.261.54.E10. The sequence goes on along the minus strand of NZ_MCXE02000002.1, from coordinate 1,717,578 downwards.
CCAAGGTTATCGATTACTGCCGTGCGAAGCAGACCAAGCAGATGTCGGGTATGACGATGCCAACCAATAGAGGGATGCTGACACTAGCTCAAAAGCTCGGTTTTAAGCTAGATATCAGTTTTGAAGATGGTACTGCAGATATGGTGTTACCGTTACTTTAACGCCCATGTCTTTTTAAGATGTTGGATACACCAAGACTTGGCGTCGCCCATTTTGTTGCGTCGCCAAGCCATAACAATATCGATCGGTTGTGGTTCTGTACCGGAGATCTGCTGTAGTACGCCAGATTCAATCAAAGGTTTAGCGACACTATTCGGTAAGGTGCCAATCCCTAGTCCTGATGTCAAAGCCTCTACTTTCGCAGGAAAGCTCGTCACGGTTAAACGTGGCTGTTTCTCTAGAATATTGATGCTTAGTGCTGGCTGATCGCGTGCGGTGTCTGCAATGGCAATAACCCTGTAACTTTCTCTCGCCTTCTGATCGAATTCACCAGAACGCTTGTGAACATAGTGGCTTGATGCCGCGACCCACACCATCTCCATTTTACCAATTACGTCACTTTTCATATCGTTTGGAATTGTCTCGAGCTTAGGGCATATCAATAAGTCAGCACGACCATCTGTGAGAGATTCCCAACAACCCGCTAAGATTTCCTCTTGCAAACGAACGCGTGTTTTACTGATTTTTCCTAGTTCATCTACCAGTGGGAAAAAGTTAGCAATCGGGATAATGCCATCAAAGGCGATAGTTAGATCTAGCTCCCAACCATTAGCAAGAATACTCGCATCGTTAACGAGTTGTTCAGTCGCACCAAGAATTATCCTGCCTTGTTCTAGTATTAACTGCCCCGCTTCCGTGAAATTTGCACGATGCCCAGACCGATCAAAAATCATGATGTCTAGATCTTGCTCCAACTTCTGAATTTGGTAACTCAATGATGATGGCGCTCGGTCCATTTCATTCGCTGCTGCGGCGAAACTTCCACGACGATCGATAGCATCTAGTATGTGTAATGCTTCAAGTGTTATTGGGCTATGCATAGCTTTCCTACTATAAATTGAGATTTACATCACAAAAACAGAAGCATTCACAAAATGAATGGAACTGAATAAGTCTTTTTAATACAAGTGATTAAGAGCATTAATTATGAATTAGTTGATAAAGTTGAAAATTAATTAAATGCAAATAATAGTAATTATCATTTAGATCCAATATCATCTTCGCAAATCAAGATAATACTATGTAACTAAGGTAACTATCAGATGTATAAGCAATCCCTACTCTCTGCTTCAATCGTTTTAGCGCTTTCATCAACGTCAGCCTTTGCTGAAGATTATGCCCTATTTGATGAGGTTGTTGTATCCTCGACGCGCACGAATCAAACACTTATCAATACAGCGGCTTCTGTTGCAGTCATCTCCGATGAGCAAATCGAAGAGAACATGGCAAAAAATGTTAACGAAATCTTCGAATACACTCCAGGTGTAACGATGAACTCGAGCTCTCGACAAGGTGCACAAACCATCAACATTCGTGGCATGGAAGGTAAGCGCGTAAAGATTTTAGTGGATGGCTCATCGCAACCAGGTTCATTTGATGGTGGCCCTTACGCATTTATTAACTCTAGCGGTATTTCAATCGATCCCGATATGCTGAAAAGTGTCGAAATTATCAAAGGTGCGGCTTCAAGTTTACACGGAAGCGACGCTATTGGTGGTGTTGTCGCCTTTGAAACTAAAGACCCTTCTGATTTCTTAAAAGATGGAGAAGACTTTGGCGGTCAAGCGAAACTGTCTTACTCTTCAGAAGATAACTCTTTCAGTGAGCACGTTGCATTAGCTAATCGATTCGATGATCTAGAAACATTGGTAGCCTACACTCGTCGAGATGGTGAAGAGTTGCAAAACTTCCGTAACCCTAACGACTTAGAGAACTACGCTGTAGAAGGTCAAGATACTTCAGCAGATAATCTTTTGGTTAAGTTGCAATATCAGTTAAACGAAAGTCATCGTATCGAGTTTTTAGCTGAGCTAATCAAAGATACTTCAGACTCTGACATCTACCACTCAAGCTACGATAGCTATACAGGTGCTGATGACACAACGCAAAATCGATTCGCTATTAAGCACATTTGGTTCGCTGATGGCACAATTGCCGATACTGTAACGAGTAAAGTATCGTACATTTCTAAAGAAGAGAATGGTGTAACTAAGCGCTTTAAACCTGCAGGCCCAGGTATGCCACCTTGGGTACCAGCTAACAACGACAACTTACAAACAAAAGACTACGAGTACACTGAAGATAAGCTTGAAATCGAGACTCAGCTAGATAAAGAAATTAACAACCATTACCTAGTGTATGGTGCAACTTATACACATAGTGACATCAGCAACACCAATATGGAGTATAACTCTGATCCTGCTACTGATAACCAACTTTATGTATATACTCCAGATGCTAAGGAGCAAAAATTTGGCTTGTTTATTCAAGACGAAATTAGCTTAGTGAATGACAAACTTATTGTTACCCCTGGTGTACGCTTTGACTATTTCTCAACTGATCCTGGTAACAACACCACTGAGACGTTGAGTGATTTCTCAGATTCTGCGGTAACTGGTCGTTTAGGTTCAACATACAAACTTACAGATACAGGCACTATTTTTGGCCAAATTAGCCAAGGCTTTAGAGCCCCTTCTTTTGATGAACTTTACTATACATATGATAACCCTGGACATGGGTACGTAAATGATCCAAATCCAGATCTTAAATCAGAAACCAGTATTTCATACGAGCTAGGCTATCGTCACAACACTCAAGCTTCATCATCTGAAATCGCGGCCTACTACAGTGACTACGATGACTTTATCGAGACAGTGGTTACGAAAAAGGTTGGTGGAACAACGCACTATTCTAACGTTAACTTGGATTCGGCAACGATAAAGGGGATTGAATTCTCGAACACGTTACTTTGGGATGTCTTGGTTGGTGCGCCTAAGGGTATTTCAACTCACTTCGTAGCTTCATACACAGAGGGTGAGGACGGAAACGGAAATGCACTAAATAGTGTTAACCCTTGGAATGCGGTGTTAGGTCTTAACTATGATGCGCCAAACCAAAATTGGGGTACTAGCGTTAAGTTAAACTACACAGCTGACAAATCTGGTTCAGACATCAACTTCGATGACGAAAGTGGCGGTAACGCAGGCCAGGCTGAGCTTCCAAGCGCAACAGTTGTTGATTTAACAGCTTACTACAAACCAATGAAGGATCTGACGATTCGTGGTGGTGTGTTCAACTTAACTAACGAAGAGTACTACCGTTGGAATGATATTCGCGGTGATGATGAACTTTACAAAGAGAACACTCAAGCGGAAAGAAACTACGGTATTTCAGCTAAATACGAATTCTAACTCGTTAGAAAACTTAACGACAGAATCTGATACAGCAGAAACTAAAAAGCCAGCTTAATTGCTGGCTTTTAATTTATTTCACTAAAAAATTGTATAAAAAAGGTAATAAGTGAAATTACTTCTCTGCCATCTCTTTTTTAACCATTACTGCAGCAGCAACGATGAAAGTGATGATTAGGCCTAGTTCCATGATTAACTCCAAAGAAAATTAACATTAAACATATAATTCGCGAGCATAATAACACAGCGGATACAGAATGATACTTTTTAACCACTAATTTACTTTTTATTCGATTAAGATCAAAAAAGATGCCCGAAAGCATCTTTTAATTTTTGAATCATTCACGAAACCACTAGGTTAACCAGGGAATCCATTCGGGTTTGTTGACTGCCAGCGCCATGTATCTTCGGTCATTTCAGCCAATGTGCGGCTTGCATTCCAGCCCAGTTCTTTCTGAGCTTTAGCTGGATCTGCCCAACACTCTGCGATGTCACCAGGACGGCGTTCAACTAGCTTGTAAGGGATCTCTTTACCGCTTGCTTGTTCGAATGCTTTAACCATGTCTAACACACTTGAACCGTTACCCGTACCAAGGTTGTAGATATGAAGACCGTCTTTGCACCCTACTTTCTCAAGCGCTGCGATGTGGCCATCAGACAGATCCATTACGTGGATGTAATCGCGAACGCCAGTCCCGTCTTTTGTTGGATAATCGCTACCAAATACAGATAGGAATTCACGGCGGCCCACTGCTACTTGAGAGACAAATGGCATTAGGTTATTTGGGATACCTTGCGGGTCTTCACCTAGCTCACCACTTGGATGTGAACCTACAGGGTTAAAGTAACGCAGCAGTGTAATGCTCCAATCAGGATTGGCTTTTTGGAAATCGGTTAAACACTCTTCAACCATTAGTTTACTACGACCATATGGGTTGGTAGCGCTTGTTGGGAAGTCTTCAGTAATTGGCACACTTGCAGGATCACCGTATACCGTTGCTGAAGAGCTAAATACCAAGGTTTTTACACCCGCATCACGCATTGCATCAACAAGAACTAAAGTGCCGTTTACGTTGTTGTCGTAGTATTCAAGAGGCTTTTCCACAGACTCTCCGACGGCTTTCAGACCAGCAAAATGGATAACCGCTTCGATGTTGTGTTGCTTCATAGTTTCAGTCAAAAGCGCTTTATCACGAACGTCACCTTCAATGAAGTTGGGACGAACGCCCGAGACTTTTTCGATGCGCTCTAGAACGCTTGGTTTGCTGTTGTACAAGCTATCAAAAAGTACAGGTGTCATACCTGCGTTGATCATCTGGATACTTGTATGGCTACCAATGTAACCCATGCCACCTGTAACTAAAACATTCATGCTTAGCAGACCTTTTAATTAAAAATATTCAACCTATCACTTATGATACAACAACTTAGGGTGAGCTCACAAACACCGGTGCCTATTTACCCTCACGAGCGAACACAAACTGACCTTTTCCTTTGCGTTTCGCTTGGTACATAGCCTCATCAGCAACCTTTAGAATCACGTCAATATCACGCTCTGAGCCATCAACTAAATTGATACCTAAGCTCGCCCCAACATGAAGTGAACGCTGTTTATAATTCACTTCTTGCCCGATCAGATCCAACAATCGCTCGGCTAACTTCGCTAATAAGACTTTGTTTGTCTGTTTAATAATAAGAACAAATTCATCACCCGACAAACGTGCAACCAAATCCCCCGCTCTTACCTGAGATAATAACCGGTTTGACACTTCTTTAAGGATTTCGTCACCCGCATCGTGACCATAGTTGTCATTCACTTCTTTGAAGCCATCCAAATCCAAGTAAATAACCGCAAAATGCTGATTTGAATAGTGGCTCGACGTGACAACATCATCCATAACCTTATACAGCTGCGCTCTATTCGCTAACCCGGTTAATGCATCGTGATGAGCCAAGTGTTCGAGTCTTTCCATCTCTTTAACGTTGGATAAATCAGACAGCGTTAATACCATATCAAACTCGTCTTTCTCGTTGTCTGAGGCAATTCGATTCACTTTGACAAACATTGGAACTAACGTGCCGGACGCGCTTTTCTCCCACACTTCGCCTTGCCATTGACCATAGTTGTCTAACGAACTGCGAATTGTCGGCATCAATGATGAAAATTGCTGCCACGAAAATACTTCAAATGGTGTTTTGCCCACCAGCAGATCAGAGTGATAACCGAGAAGTTGTGTGATCGCCGGGTTAACCATGGTTATCACATTGGATGAGTTGAGCACGATCAAGCCGTCTTTACTGTTTTCGAAAACACCCGCAGCAATACGTTGGCGACTCATGGCCGTTTCTATGTCGGTGACATCTTGGATTGCATAAAGAATACGACCATGTTTTGTCAAAGAACGACTGCTCACACGAAGCCAGCGTTTTGATTGAAAGAGATCGGTGGTTTCCAGCAATTCGTCATTAAGTTCAATATTGGCATCAATAACATCTTGTAAGTAACCCGTTTGCTTGGTCGCGATCAACTCTTGGATCAACAAATTCTCAAGAAAGGCTTCCGAGCATTTAAAAATATCCCGAGTAGCTGCGTTCGCATGAAGAATGAGCCCTTTTTCATCCACCACCAACAAAGAGTGCTGAACGGTTTCAATGACCTCATTTGCGAATGATTTTTCTTCTTGTAACTTGTCTAACGTAAAATTGATTTGGTTATCGCGATGTTGAAGCCTTTTTAACATGGTATTGAAAGCTCGAACCAGATCGCCGATTTCATCGCGGTTCGTTACGACTAATTTAGGCTGCTTCGAACGACGCTCAACAAAGGCTTGCATCGCCTCATTGAGGTCAAACATCGGTTCGATAATCAAGCGTTGCACCAATTTGACCACTACTCCGCCTAACATCACCAGAAACAACAGGTAGACGACCGCAACCTTGAAAATATTCGTTAAGATCGAATTAAACGTCTCTTTCGATATTGTTACTCTCAAGTTCGCGATCACTGCGCCATCCAGTGTCACTGGAACGAGCAAGAAGATGAAATGCTCAGAGATGGCAAATTGATGATCGGCGATATCGTCTAATTCTTCTGCGTTTGGCCTTGGAACCAGAGTGTTGCTCACCTGATAGCTGGCAAAAAGCTGTTCGTTGATGTCATAGAGCTTCACTCTAACAATATCTTTATCTGCGACGAAAGCTGACAATATTTCCTGAGCCGATGACTTGTCTTCAAATAAAATCGCGGCTTGCAAGTTATAAGCAACACCTTGTGCTAGCACTTTAACACGCTGAATAAGACTCTCTTTCTCTCTCTCAAACGTGACAGTGTAATTTACCGATTGGATCGTTACAAAAGTGACTGCGATGAAGATGATAATGGGTAATATCAGCTTGTTTTTAATCGATATGTTATTAATGAAAGACAACATTATTGGCCCTCCACTATAGCGATTCGTAACAGGTTCGAGCCAATGACGTAGTCACCGCGCCTTGCGTTCTCTAGATTGATCTTAGGTTTGAGCTTATTATCGATGTGCGTGAGTTCAATGATTCCACCTAAGTCCGTAAAGTTAGGGATATCACTGATTGTCACAGTATGTGGCGAGTGCTCTTGACTAAGAAATTGGTCATTTTTACGGTCAGACAAATACGTAATATCACACTTAGAAGTAATCGACTGTTGAACTCGGATAGCGAGCGAACGAATAGATTTCCCCTCGGTAATTGACGTTAGCACTTGGCTTACCTTTTCATCGCCAATCACACAAAAGTTCACAGCGTTCATTGAGCTTTCATCATTCCAACGTATAAAATTCGCAATTCTAAAAAGGTACACCGCTTTCACTTCATAAGGTTTGAAGCTAGCAGCTGAGGTGTTCAACGGCACAATAAGCATCGTTAAAGCCGCTAAGCCTAGTTTAGATAAGCCGAGCTTAATGCGGTGCTTAAGCCATTTAGAATTCATGAGAGATCCTCACATACACCGATTCTTGATTGACACAAATCTCGGTAAGTTTTTGTGTTACTTTCGAAGCCGTTTCCATTTCGACATCTAACATAGACAACTCTTCAAGGCTCATCGACATGAGCTGGTCTAGAGAGTTTTCTTGAGCAGAGACAAAAACAGGTATCATTAATGCTAGTCCTAAGCAAACCTGGCGGGATATCATGTGCTCACCTAATATACAGATAGATATTAATCCTTTAATCAATAGTTCAACTATATATGAAATGCCATACTGGTAAATCTACGGTGTCGAAAGTTTGAGTTAGGTCACTGTTTATTTATGGTATTTATAAGACCGTCATTACTTACCTCAACGTAAAGGATTAGCACCACGTGACAACGAAGATTTTGCTTAATTGCGACATGGGAGAAAGTTTCGGCAATTGGAAGATGGGCGATGACGAGTCGGTCATGGAATGGGTCGATATGGCAAACATCGCTTGTGGCTTCCACGCGTCTGATCCGCACGTTATGTCCAAGACGATAAAACTGGCGCAGCACTATCACACCCAAATTGGTGCTCATCCCGGTTATCAAGATCTCGTTGGTTTTGGTCGCCGTTCTATTCCACACACCATGGACGAAATCAGTGAGCTGGTTTGTTATCAAGTCGGTGCATTACAAGCCCTTTGCCGCTATCACCATACCACTGTTGGCTATGTGAAACCTCATGGCGCTCTTTATAACGATATGATGGCAAACATTGATGTGTTCAATGCGGTAGCCCAAGCCGTCGCTGAGTTTAACATCCCGTTGATGATTCTCTCTTCATCAGACAATCAACAGTATTTGGATATTGCTGACGACCATGACTTGCCTCTCTTGTTTGAAGCGTTTGCCGACCGTGCTTATTTAAATAACGGACAATTAGCGCCACGTACTCAAAAAGGCTCGGTTTACGTCAATCAAGACGATATCTATAACCAAGTTATGCAAATCATTAACTATGGCTCGGTTACGACTTTAGAGGGCGAAATACTGCCTATTGAAGCCGATACTATCTGTGTTCATGGTGATAACCCTCAATCCATCGCATTAATTAGAAAAATCAGACAAGACCTCAACGCTTTTAATTAGTATGAAGCGTGTGATTGGTATGACGCATGGTCTAATCGCTCGTGAGATCTAATTGACTTGTATTGGCTTGGACACGGAAGTGAGACACGCCAAGTAAGCTAAAAAAGGCAAGATAACAAACGTATGGAAACGAAATGACGACGAATCAGATTGAATTCAATATAGCGCCAGTCGCGGAATGCAGCGTTTTGGTGACCTTGACGCTATCGCCTTCAAATAATCAATCTAGCGCCGAATATGCGCAATACATAGCTCACTTTTCCGATGCCATTCGCCAAAACTTAGCATCGGTGTTGATGAATGTGACACCGGCTTACCAAACAATATTGGTCGATTACCTCCCTTATCGAATATCAGAACAGCAGCTCATTGAACAGCTCAATAATTTGTTGAGTCATGCTCTGTCGTCCTTTTCTAGTGTTAGTAAAACTCGCGATACGATTGAGCTTCCTGCCTATTACTCACCAGAAACGGCGCTCGATTTAGACCGATATCAAAACAAAGGCCTGTCGCTCGACCAGATAATTCAACATCACACCTCACAGACATACAGCGTCAGTGCGATTGGGTTTACGCCTGGCTTTGCCTTTATGTCGGATGTGGTTAATGAGCTTGCCTTGCCCCGTCACTCCACACCCCGCTTAATTGTGCCCAAAGGCAGTATCGCCATCGCGGATACGAAAACAGCTGTGTACCCTTCGGATTCACCGGGCGGTTGGAATATTATTGGCAATTGCCCACTTCCGTTGTTCGATCATAGCCAGTTGAAGAACGCCGATATCACGCAAAGACCACTGTCTCTGCTTAATGTTGGTGATACCGTCCGTTTCATAGCGATTTCAAAAAAAGAATTTGTAGAGTTGGGTGGAGGCATCGTAAATGGCTAAGACAAAAACTAAACCAACACTGACAGTGATTAAGCCCGGCCCGTTGAGTTTGATTCAAGACTTTGGGCGATTTGGTGTTGCTCATCTTGGATTAACGCAAGGTGGACCGGTTGATGACTACTCTTATAGCTGGGCTAACCATCTATTGGGCAACCCAGTCAACCAAGCGGCGTTGGAAATCACGCTTGGGCAATGTGCGTTGAGAATCGATTTTGATTGCGAGATGGCACTATGCGGGGGTGATTTACAAGCGAAACTCGATGGTAAACCACAGGCTAACTGGAGCACTTTTCAAGCTTTTAAGGGGCAAGTTCTCTCATTTGGTTTGCCTAAAAATGGTCTAAGGGCGTATTTAGCCATTAAGGGCGGTTTCGATGTTCCATCAACTCTTGATAGCTGCTCTACAGTCACTCGTGAAAAGATTGGTGGATTAACGCAAGATGGCGAGCCATGCCAGCAAGGGCAACAAATCGCTTTTACCCAACACCAACTCTCTCATCCATTTAAAGCGTTGAGTGTTACCTTCCGATACACGCCTGATTACAATCTACCCGTGAACCTACGAGTGATTGAAGGCTATCAAAGCGAGCTATTCTCCGAGTCAGCAAGAGAGATTTTGTATAACGCGCAGTATCACGTTGACCAAAACTCTAATCGGATGGGTTATCGACTCAGTGGCGAGCCCGTAGACTCGCCTGACATTTCGCTATTGTCAGAAGGCATTACCCTAGGTGCGATTCAAATTCCACAAGATGGACAGCCTATCGTGCTGCTTAATGATAGACAGACCATAGGTGGTTATCCGAAGATAGGATGTGTCGCCAGAATCGATTTACCACGCTTGGCGCAAGCAAAACCTGGACATGCGATATCGTTCAGCAAGGGCGATCGCTTGGGCTTACAAGATGTTTGGTGCCAATGGGCTCAGTTTTTCGGCTATTAGTTTTTGCGATGTGTTATGTGCTAAATGCTATGTAGCTGAGAATAATCAACTAGGAAGATGTCATTTAGATGAGGTTCGGTATCTAAGCAGATGTTGAAATGAAGATTCGGCTTACCTATTACAGTAAGCCGAATTGAAGAAATTAAACGCAGTCGATGATGATAGACTAATTATAGGCTATTAAGCGTGATCTTGACCTGACACCTTGGCAAGCGCTTCTGGGTATCCACGTTCTTGTGTCAAATCTATCGCTCTGTTTTCAATATCATTTAGATTAAGTGACATTGTCACTGAGTGTGTGTCTTCAATAGATGCCGCCTCTGATACATCAAACCATTGCTCAGCGACCTTTTGTGCCGCTTCTAATGTTGAAGAAGCTTTTACTACTTCAAGTCGAGCATAGCGATCCCCACAGAATGAAACGTCTGAAGCTCTTAAGCTTGGATCGGTTCCCGGAATCTGTTGTGCACCAAACAAAGGTTTACCACCGACCAATGCAGAACTGAAACTTGGGATGAACTGAGACATATGCGTTATTGCCGCGCGAGTTCTTAATTCAAGCTGATCTTCACTCCAACCCGATACGATTTTCTTAAGCAGCTTCGAAGGCAACTGTGGCTGTGACGAGTCTGTTGACGATGAAACAAGCCCACCCTCAAACAGAGTAATCCCTTCTGTCATGCCGTGAAGTTGGAACACACCATCAGCATACGGCGTTAATTGCGCCATGCCTTGCGGTGTGCCTCTCGGGCCATGGAAGATAACTTCTGGCCACTCTTCCTTACATTCTTGCGAATATGGCCACTCTGTAACGTATGCAGCTTTAAACTCAACAAGTCTTTGCTGCTTAGAGCCAACAAAGTCATCTACGATACCCGTTTCAAACCCACTCGCATTAATCAAGTAATCGGTCGTTAGTTGGCAGCTTTGGTTTTCGGCATCGGTATAAGTCAAAGACCAACCTTGACCTGTCGACTCAACAGATTGTAATCGGCTGTTGGTTAACACAGTACAGTTAGCTTGTTGCCCCAAAGAGAGTTGAGCGGTCGCAGAAAGTCGGAATACGCTCCAGCCATACTCTTGGACCATCGCAACAGGATACTTTAGGGTCTCTAAATCCGTATGCTTGGCGAAAGGAATACACCAATCATCAAGCGATGTTGGTTTCAGAGGCTGTGTTTTCGCAGAAAGTGCTAATAAATCTTCTTTGCTGTACAGCTTATAATACTCTTCCGGATCACCGAGCACTTGGTTGCTTTTATCTTGTTTAACAAGATCGGCATAAGCGCTTTTGATTATCTTGAGACGAGGAAGCAGATCCAACGGCTCTCCACCATCACTGTGCGGAACGGCGATGATTGTCGGACGAATATTGATCGTATGAGGAAATAAGCGGACGGTATCAATTGACTGCGTGAGCAACTGAAGACACTGCTCTACAGAAATATCTCGATACAAATTGCCGCCAGCGTGCAGGTGGCAAATTGGTGGACCATTAACCAAACTCGGCCCTTTTTCTAAGATAGTGACCTTAAAACCCAACTCACTAAAGTGAATCGCGCTCGTTGTTCCGGCAATACCACCACCAACAATGGCAATAGAAGGTTGATTTGTATCCGTTTTGTTGTGGTTCATCGTGTTCTGTAGAATAAGATTAACTGCCTCTATTCTACTTTTGTTCTGCGATGAATTAAAACACATTTTTATCAAGGTCTTAGATAGGCGGGATTTAATATCTATGTAAAAAACATAAATAATCTCTTGACTCAATAACTCCAGATAGGGTTTTAAAGGTTATTCTAACAGTCAAATTTGTCCTAAGTGACGCCACATAAAGGCTGCCTCAGTACTCTTAAAACATAGCGGTTAACTTATCCCTAAAGTTATCCACCGTTTTTGTGGATAACTGTTGATAACGTTCTTGCTAAGTTGCGCAAACCCTTTGTTTACAGGGACTAACCGTTGTTCATTAAATCGGCATTATTGGGTAATTAGTTTTAAAAAATGCTAAAAACAGTGGAATCTAAGGTGCGATATTTTTTACTTATGCTACCGGTTGGTTAAATAAAAAACGGTCTAAAGCGACGTATTATAAATAGTGCATGACTAAGTATAAATAATCTCACTTTTAGACCGTTTTAAGCGCTTGGCTAGATCTCGCTAACGACTAGCCAAAATCCTTGTTTACTGGTGCCAACAAACGTTTGATTAAGCTATTCACTACCGCGGCTAATGTGATGAACGTTAGCACCGGTAGCGCTATCCACAACATCGGGTGAAGTGAAGGTTGTAACTCAAAACCAAAGTTCATCACTCCTGCCACGCTGAGCTCAGAACCAAGGGCTGCAATTGAGCCTGCGACTAACGCCATTAAACCGTACTCACACCAAATAGTATTGAGAATTCGCTTCTTACTCGCGCCTAATGTTCGATACAAGCGTATCTCTTGTTGTCTTTGAGATAAGCTCAATCGCAATAGAGTGAAGATAAGCAACAGCCCCGCCACCACACCTAACGCCGCAAGTACGGTAATCGACCAAACAATCTGCTTAAGCAACTCTTGGATCTTGCTACCCATCTTACGAATATCCATCAAACTCACGGTTGGATGATTTCGAGAGAGTTCGTTGAGCATCTGATTGTGTTGTTCTTCTAATCTGAAGCTCACTAGCCAAGTAGAAGGGATTGAACTCAAGACATCTGGAGTAAAAATGAAGTAGAAGTTCGGCTTCATTTCTCGCCACTCGACTTTGCGGATGCTATTCACCTTGGCAGAAACATTCTGGCTGTTGATTGTGAATGACAGCTCATCGCCAATCTTTAGATCCAGTTGCTCCGCGACATCCGATTCTACAGATACGCCATGCTCTTGCGTCCAGTTACCTTCTAATACTTCATTGTACTTAGGTAAGCTATCTCCCCAAGTGAAGTTGATCTCACGGCTTAGTGCGTCTGTTTCTCCAGAGGTATCACTGTATTCCGATGCTTCGACACCGTTTATCGTCGTCAGTCGTCCTCGGATAATTGGAAACGCTTGAGTACGCTCTACTTCGTTTGCATCAATCGTCTCGAGATAACTGTCTTTTTCATAGCTTGCAATGTTAAGTGCAAACGCATTTGGTGCGTTCTCGGGTAAGGTTTGCTGCCAATCTGACAGTAAATCACTTCTTACCAACCAGATGATAGACAGCAACATCAGTGAAAGCGCTAAAGAGCCAAATTGAATCCCCGTTGCTAAAGGTGTGCGATTAATTCTGCTCAATGCTAAACGCATAGACGTAGATGTCGGTAACTTGCCAACCAAACGCAGAACAAGCGTACTAACGACCGCAAGTACTAAGAACAGGCAAGCGATACCCGCTAGAACTATCCATACCAATAGATTGTCGCCATACATCAGCATCATTGGAATAATCGGTACCAGTAACAACAAATATTTCTTGTAGCTTTCATTGGACTGGTGACTTGATTGGATAACGCTGATTGCCGAGGTATTGACCAAGCCAATTAACGGGATACCAAGAGCAGGAACACCAATTAAGATGCTTGATAAAATCGCCAAGATTGCAGGTTCAATACCATAGCTAGGAAGTGGCGTTGGTAATAAGTCACCCAGAGGTATACGAAGCAAAAACTCTAAGCCGATACCGATAGTTATTCCCAGTACTGCACCGATAACCACTAATAAAGATACCTGTACAGACAACCATTTAACGATCCACTGCTTGCTTGCACCCAAACTCTTAAGCATCGCGATGGTTTTACGGCGACTCGCAACATAATGTTGGCAAGTGAGTACCAAAGTGGTCGCAGCCATGATCACAACAATAGCAACGGTTAACGAAAGATATTGAGTCGTGCTTTCGAACATGTCGTTAGTACGGCTCGCAGAATCTTGAGTACGCCAGCGATCGCTTGGTGTTAATTCTACGCTGTCTTGCGCGGCTTGCAGTTTTGTATCATCACCGTTGAGAAACAGCCTAAAACTAACACGACTGCCCGGTTGAATCGCTCCCGTGGCATCAATATCGCTTGTATGAATCAGAACGGCTGGCATCTGTTGGAATGGGTTAAAGCTTAAGCCTGGTTCTTGAGTGATTCGTCCAGTTATCGCTAAATCGGCATCGCCAATAGTGACAACGTCATCAATTTCAACCTCTAACTGTGCAAATATACGCTCGTCTAACCAAAGTTCCCCTGGCTCAACATGGTTACTTGATGCTTTATCAGCGCCCTCTAAGATCATTTCACCGCGTAATGGGTAATTACTTTCAACTGCTTTTACCGTCACTAACTGCATTGAGTTATCACTGAATGCCATGGTTGAAAAACGAGTCAACTGAGAGCTTTCTAACTGTTCAACTTGAGTGAGGTCTAACAAGGATTGTGGAACAGGGTTTGCTGAGATAAACACGCTATCGGCAGTAAGCGCATCTTTGCCCTGCTTAACAATTACCTGTTCCATACGTTCGGCCAGCGCCGACAATGCAAATACACAAGCAATAATAAGCGTTAAAGCGATTGAAACTGGCCACAACTGACCGTGTCGAATCTCTTCGATACTCCATGAAAACAGGCGTTTATTCAGTCCGTTTGATGAATTCAATTTAGACTTCCTCTATCTGACCGACATGCATCTTAAGTGTTCTTTGGCAACGTTGTGCAAGCTTAGGATCGTGTGTCACCAAAACTAACGTTGTGCCATGGGATGAGTTCAATTCAAACAACAACTCGACAATTTTGGCAGCAGTTTGTTGGTCTAGGTTGCCTGTGGGTTCATCGGCAAAAAGAATTTTTGGCTTAATCATAAATGCGCGCGCCAACGCGACCCTTTGTTGCTCACCACCCGATAGTTGAGACGGCAAGTGATCAAGCCTGTCTCTCAAGCCTACTGATTCAAGCAGAGCAGTCGCGCGTTCGATGTCTTCGTCTGCTCCCTTCAACAAACAAGGTAACGTGACATTTTGCAGCGCAGAAAGGCTTGGAATTAACAAGAAGCTTTGAAATACAAACCCTACCGATTCACTCCGGATCTTAGCCCTTGCCTCATCATCAAGCTGTGAAAGTGGCTGTCCTAATAAACTGATTTCGCCTTTCGTTGGTACATCAAGACCAGCTAACAGCGTCATTAGGGTCGATTTACCTGCACCAGACGTGCCTACGATCGCGACCGTTTCGCCTTCACGAATATCGATATCAACGTGCTCTAGGATTGTTAAATGTTCTTGATTAGTAGACACTGTCTTGGAAACAGCTTCTGCTTTAATGATGGATGTATGCATGACTCGACTAATTTCCTTTTTATTTTTTATTTTATTTTCAACCGCTTCTTTAGCTCAAGGCTCTGCGTCAGCTCAAGATTCAAAGTTATTGGTACTTGGCGATAGTTTGAGTGCTGGTTACAACATGGACATCAAACAGAGTTGGCCAAGTTTGTTGCCAGACGCGCTAGCAAAACATGATAAAGCGGTTACCGTGGTTAACGGGAGTATCTCTGGTGACACAACGGGCAATGGTTTAGCTCGTTTGCCTCAACTACTTGAAGAACATGCTCCAGACACCGTTCTTATCGAACTTGGTGCGAATGATGGACTTCGTGGGTTCCCACCGAAGCTGATGTCTGCGAACCTAGATCAAATCATTGAGCAGATAAAAGCCGCAGGCGCAAAACCGATCATGATGCAGATTAAAATTCCGCCAAATTACGGTAAGCGTTATAACCAACAGTTTGAGTACGTTTTTGCGGCTTTAGCTGATCAACAAAATGTGCCGCTTCTGCCGTTCTTTCTAGAACATATCATCCTTAAACCTGAGTGGATGATGAACGATGGCTTGCATCCTAAACCAGAAGCTCAACCTTGGATCGCTGAATTTGTCGCCGAAGAATTATATCAGTATCTTTAGGTTTTAATGGTCTAGCTCAATAAATTTTACACAGCTTTACGTTAGCCTGAGTGCATATCACCGTGAACTGTAAGGTTATTTATGCTGATCGAACCTGTTATCAAGGGTGTGGTAGCTAAAAGCGCTCACCCTATTGGCTGTCAAGAAGCCGTAAAGCAACAAATCAAATTTGTTAAGAGTGCGCCGCAAATCAAAGATGGCCCTAAACGAGTACTGATCATCGGCGCTTCCTCTGGCTTCGGCCTTGCCGCTCGTATCGCCCTTACCTTTGGCGGTGCAAAAGCTGACACCATCGGCGTCTCATTCGAACGCGGTCCCAACGAAAAATCCCTCGGTAGTGCCGGTTGGTACAACAACATCTACTTCAAGAAAGAAGCCGAACGAGAGCAGCGCACTGCTATCAACATCGTTGGCGACGCATTTTCGCAAGAAACACGTTCACAAGTTGTCGAAGCCATCGAAACCTACTTCGAAGGTGAAGTGGATCTGATTATCTATAGCTTAGCTGCAGGCGTTCGTCCTAAACCAGATTCCGATGAGTTTTGGCGCTCTGCTATCAAACCTATTGGTGAAAGCGTAACTGGCGCAACCATTTCTCTGGAACACGATAACTGGGTGACCAACACACTTGATGCCGCGACGGAAGAAGAAGCCGAAAGCACGCTCAAAGTGATGGGCGGCGAAGATTGGGAACAATGGATAGATGAGCTCATCAACGCTGAATCTATTGCTCCGGGTTGTAAGACGATCGCGTTTTCTTATGTGGGTCCAGAAGTCACACACCCTATTTATTTAGACGGTACATTGGGACGCGCTAAGATCGACCTTCACCAAACCAGCCACGCTCTTAATCTAGAATTAGCTAACTTTGATGGCAACGCTTACGCGACTGTCTGTAAAGCACTAGTCACTAAAGCGAGCGTTTTCATCCCGGGACTCAGCCCTTACTTACTTGCTTTGTATAAAGTGATGAAAGAGAAAGAGACCCACGAAGGTTGTATCCAACAAATGCAGCGTCTATTTAGCAGTAAACTCTATGGTCAATCAAAAGTACCACTTGATGGTGAGCGATTGATCCGTATGGATGATTGGGAATTAGATCCAGAAACCCAAGCGCACGTAACTGAACTACTAGAAAAGATGGATGAAAACAACTTCCAAACTTTAGGTGATTACCAAGGGTTTAAAGAGGAATTTCTGCAATTAAATGGGTTTGCTCAACCATCGGTAGATTATAGCCAGAAACTTAATACAGAAGATTTTATAAAGTTAAAGCCTTAATCTGAAATTATCTCATTACTGAGACCCGGATTCACATTTGAAAACCTCTGCATAATTGCGGAGGTTTTTTCGTGCAACATTTCTTATACTTATTAAACGTAAGGTTCATAGTTTTCTTTGGTTCATCATAATTAACACAGGATGTGTTGATGCATTTAGCATAATTGACTCGGAGTCATATGAAGAAGATAAAAACAGTAGACTTAGATATCCCAGACGATATGGTGTCTGGTTGGCAAAGTATTGTCGACCTCTTGGCTCAAATCACTCAAGTGCCCGCCGCACTGATCATGCGTGTTCACGCCAATTATATTGAAGTATTCTCGACCAGCCGAAATGAAAATAACCCTTACAACAAAGGTGATTCTGAAACCCTAGGCAATGGGCTTTACTGTGAGACGGTGATGGATTCCCAGCAGCAACTTGTGGTACCCAATGCGCTTGCCGATGTTGATTGGGAAAACAACCCCGACACGAAGCTTGGCTTAATCTCTTATTGTGGCATTCCGCTGCTTTGGCCGAATGGTGAATTATTTGGCACTATCTGCATTTTAGACTCGAAAGAAAACCACTACACCCCCACCTATATCAAGCTTTTACAGAGCTTTCGCACCTCGATAGAGTCTCAGCTTAAAACCCTATTCCAACACGCCAAGCTTACCCAAATGAATCGCGACCTAAAAAACCGCGTTTACAATCGCACTAAAGATCTCGCGAGCCTTAATTACTCGTTGAATCAAGAAATTGATAAACGAAAAGCGGCTGAACAGAAGATTAACTTCCAAAAGAATCACGACCTCGGCACCGGCTTTTTAAACCGAAACGCATTTGAATCTCGCTTAAACCACAAGCTACTGTCACAGAGAAGGCTGACAGACAGCTCATTTGCAGTCGTTCATATTGGTTTTACCAACGGTAGACGCATACAAGCACGCTACGGCTATAACGCGTTAGACCAAGTGCTTGTTGAATACCGAAAACGCATCGACTGTATTTCTGATATCGATGTATTAACTGCACGCCCTACTTCGGTTGACCTCGTATTGGCGTTTAGCGTTAAAGATTTACACCATCGCCTTGAAGAACTTTGCCAGACGCTCGTTAAAGTTGGTCATTCAGAATTCGACATCGAAAGTGACAAAGTGCATTTGCACGCGTTTATTGGGATTGCAATTACGAACGACGAAGATGACGCGGAAAGTATTCTGCAGAAATCTTCTGAAGCGATGTTAGCCTGCAAAGATTCAGGACAAAAGTTCGCTTACTACTCTCAATCCCATACCGAAGAACAAACTCACATTAATAAGATCGAAGGCTATTTGCTTCAAGCCGTTCGTAATGATGACCTTATGCTCTACTTTCAACCCAAAGTTAGCCCGTTGACGCATCGCTGGGTCGGTGCTGAAGCTTTGCTTCGTTGGCGACATCCTGTTTTGGGTGATATCTCTAACGAAACCCTGATCCACATGGCTGAACAAAACGGTTTGATTTTCGAAGTGGGCAGCTTTGTTTTACGCAATGCGATTGAAAAAGCCAAAGAGTGGTCCGAATACGTTGAAGATTTCAAGATGGCTGTGAATGTGTCTGCAATTCAACTCAAGAACGTACACTTTGCGGAACAAGTGGTTCACCTACTCGAAACCTATCATTTAGAGCCTCGTTTCTTAGAACTTGAAGTTACGGAGAGTGGACTGATAGCAGATGAAGTGGTTGCCAAGAATACCTTGGGATCTTTGCACGATATTGGCGTTACATTGTCACTAGATGACTTCGGTACGGGCTACGCCTCCTTCAGTTATCTGAAGAAGTTCCCATTCGACACCATTAAGATTGATAAGAGCTTTATCGACCAAATGCTCAACTCACACGAAGACTCGGAAATTGTTCGTTCTATTGTCCAAATTGCCAAAAAGCTCGACTTAAAAGTGACGATTGAAGGCATAGAAACGGAGGTTCAGGAGCAATTTATTATTAACGAAGGCTGCGATGTGGGCCAAGGTTACCTTTACGGAAGACCAATGCCGAGCCAAGAATTCGAACACAGCTTAATCAATCAAAACTATTTGGGGACAACTCGTTACGCTTAAAGCGAAAAAGAGCAGTTAGTTTTGGATTTAGGCCTACTTTCTCTTTACTCTAAAGGTGGTGATTTTTATAATCGCCGCCTTTCTGTTTTTATCTTTCCCCTTATATAGGCATTCCTCGTTATGGATCAGTTGACTGCAAAGCTTAAAAAGCTCGAAAAACAAAACTACCGTGCATATCAACAAATTAAAGGTCAATACGACTTTGCTGATTTTGAATTACACATCGACCACATCCAAGGTGACCCATACGCGTCAGCTTCTCGTTTTCGTGCAACGCGCGCGTGGTCTTTGACCGGGTTAGATTGGCTGAAAGAAAAATCTTACGAATACCAAGTAGCCGCTCGTGACTTTATCGCACGTAGCTTCTCTGAGTTCGCGAAACAAGAGTCGACCGTTTCTATCGCGCTGACGGGTCAAACCGTATTAGACAACACAGCTGTTGTATTCACAGACCACGGCATCGAAATTCGTTTCCGTATTAATTTACCAGCTGATGGTCGTAGCATTCTTGCTAAGAAAGCGAACAACATCATCACTTTCTACTTACCGAAGTTTATTCGTCGCGCGACGCTTGAGCGTGAGTTAAACATCGATGCAATGATCAAACATTGTGAAACGATTGAAGACCAAGAAGCGCTGCGTGCTCAATTGGATGAAAACAACCTAGCCGCTTTCGTTGCAAACGGCAGTGTGTTACCTCGTATCGCGGGTAACTGCGACCTTCCAATGAAAGACGCGGTACCTTTCGCGGCTCCAGAATCATTGAGTGTTACGTTAAATACTCCAAACCAAGGTGACGTGACCGGCCTAGGCATTCCAAAAGGCATTACGCTGATCGTTGGTGGTGGTTTCCATGGTAAATCGACACTGTTGAACGCCGTTGAACGTTCTATCTACAACCATATTCCTGGTGACGGTCGCGAAGGCATTGTAACTGCGATTGATACGATGAAGATCCGCGCTGAAGATGGTCGATGTGTGCACAGCTTGAACCTGTCAAACTACATCAACCATTTACCAATGCAGAAAGACACATCTGACTTCAGCACACAAGATGCGTCAGGTTCTACGTCTCAAGCGGCTTGGTTACAAGAATCGATTGAAGCCGGCGTTCAAACTCTACTTATCGATGAAGATACGTCAGCGACTAACTTCATGATTCGTGACGAGCGTATGCAAGCGCTAGTGTCAAAAGGCGATGAGCCAATCACACCACTTGTCGACCGCATTGGTCAGCTTCGTGAAGAGATGGATATCTCTACCATTGTTGTAATGGGTGGCTCTGGTGATTACCTAGATGTCGCGAACACTGTGATTCAAATGCACGACTACCAAGCGGTAGATGTGACTGAAAAAGCAAAAGACGTGATTGCTCAGCACCCTACTCAGCGTACTAACGAATGTGAAACTGCTTTAGAAACGTTTGTACCGCGTTCATTGAACCGTGCTTCACTGATGAACATTCTGACTGACGGTAAATTCCGTGTTAATGCTAAAGGCAAAGAGTCACTGCGTTTTGGTAAAGAGTTTGCAGACCTTTCTGCGCTTGAGCAATTAGAATCACCGTCTGAAGTGAATGCGATCGGTTGGGCTTGGTTCCAATTCGCACAAACTCCAGGTTGGTCAAACAACCCTGCTAAAGAGTTTAACGCTATTTTAGAAAACGAATGGCACGCTAACATGCCTAACTACGGTGACCTAGCGAAACCAAGAACGTTAGATGTGATGGCTGCTCTGAACCGTATGCGTAAATCTCAGTTCAAGCCTTCGAACTGATTTCGTTAAATATCGGATTTATTGTGCTTCTAGGTTTTTGAAGTTTTAATCTTCTAATTTACTAAAGCTTCTAAGCCACTAAATAAGCAAATTAACCTTCTACGGCTCTCATTCTGAGGGCCGTAAATTTATCTAACCTCTTTTGACCTAACCTCTAGTGTCGTCAAAACTCTTGAACTTTATAAATTCATAAAACCAATCTTTACATCAATTACTTATCATCTTTTGTAATGAGAAAATTAAAGGCACTGTTTACCGCCATCTAATGCTGTCGATCCCTCAAAACATGACACAGCTTTTACAAAACCCTAGTGATATTCAGATAAAGTCCCGATTCGACAAGTGTAACCAAATGTAACAGACCCTTGAGGCTTCAATGAATCATAAACGCGTTAAGATGCGTGACCATAAAATCGAAGTGAACCTATTCAAAAACCGCGTAATCGTCGCGTTTTGTGGGATCTTGATGTTCACTCTTGTCTTAGTAGGCAATCTATACCGACTTCAAGTTGAAAATTTTAAAAGCTATCAAACTCGTGCCGATGGCAACAGAATCAAAGTATTACCTATCGCCCCTACTCGTGGACTTATTTACGACCGTAACGGCGTGTTGCTTGCAGAGAACAAGCTTGTCTTTGATCTAACCATGATTCCTGAGCAAACCGATGATGTCGATGCAATGCTCACCAAGCTAGACAAATATGTCCCCCGTGATGCAGAGCAGATCGCTCGTTTCAAAAAACGCTATCACAACACCCGCCGTTTTAAATCTGTGACTATTCTAGAGAACTTAACGGAGGAAGAGATCGCCAAGTTCTCCGTGCACCAGTACCAGTTCCCCGGCTTATCTATCGATACCAGCTTAAAGCGTTTTTACCCGAATGGTGAGGTGCTTACCCATGTTCTTGGTTACGTAGCGCACATCAATGATAGCGATCTCAGAAAGCTTGAAGAACAAGGGATAGAAGCGAATTATCAAGCTACAACAATCATAGGAAAACTGGGTGTTGAACGTTATTACGAAGATATTCTGCACGGCACCAAAGGTTATCAAGAAGTCGAAGTAAACAGCCGTGGGCGAATAGTCCGAACCATTGAGTACGTGCCGCCAGTAGCTGGTAAAGATATCGTGTTAAATATTGACCTTGAGCTGCAAAAATACGTCTTTGAGCAACTTGATCACCGAACTGGAAGCGCGGTTATTCTCGATCCGAAAGACAACAGCGTGTTGGCGATGGCATCAAGCCCGAGTTACGACCCTAACCTATTTGTCGACGGCATTTCGAGTAAGAACTACCAACGTTTATTGAATGATCCGGCTCACCCGTTGGTTAACCGCACCACTCTAGGCGTTTATCCTCCTGCCTCAACCGTTAAACCATTTATGGCTGTGGCAGGACTGCAAGAACATGTCATCTCTGAAGATACCATCCGTAACGACCATGGCGTTTGGAGAATTCCTGGCTCTAAACGAAACTCTAAATCGTGGCGTGACTGGAAACGTTGGGGTCACGGACCTGTCGATGTCACTCAAGCCATTGAAGAGTCGGTAGATTCATTCTTCTATCAAACCGCTTTCGATTTGGGTATTGACCGAATTTCAAGTTGGATGAACCGATTTGGATTTGGTGAACCGACAGGCATTGATATCTATGAAGAAAGTACCGCCAACATGCCGACTCGAGAATGGAAGATGATGCGTTATCGCACCCCTTGGTATCAGGGTGACACAGTTCCGATTGGTATTGGCCAAGGTTATTGGACATCGACACCTATGCAACTTGCTAAAGCAACGTCAGTATTGGTTAATCATGGTAAGGTGATGCCACCTCATATCTTAAGAGCCACCTTAGATCATGGTGAAGATTTCAGTACACAACAACTTGTCGAACCGGAGCCAATGCCCTCAATCACCGAAGTACCGGATAGAATTTGGGATGTGCCAATCAATGCGATGCGACTCGTAAACCACGGTAATCGAGGCAGCGGCAGACGTGCATTTAAGGGAACTGAATACACGAGCGGCGGTAAATCAGGAACTGCACAAGTCTTTGATCTTGCGAAAGACCAGGTCTACAACTCGAAGAAACTCGCTAGACACTTGCTTGACCATGCGCTTTACACGGCTTTCGCACCGTATGAACACCCTGAATATGTCGCAACTGTGGTTATTGAACACGGTAACGGTGGCTCAAAAGTTGGTGCGCCTTATATCCGTAAAGTACTCGACTATGCCTTTGAACATAAAAGTGGTGAGAGCAAAGATCACTCCTAACACCAATAACTTAAGTCGCTACAGCACATAACGTAGTTACCCAAAACATAGCGTAATAACGACAAAGCCCCACTTGTGTCACTCACAATGTGGGGCTTTCTGTTTTAGGGTTCTAAGCAATTAGACAGCTAAAAATGCCTGTCGATTATGAGCTTCTTAATACATGCCATGCTTCACAGAGCGTCTGAAATTTTGCGGTGTTGCCTTCGTCTCTGTCCGGATGCCATCTCAATGCCAGTTGTCGCCAACGTTTTCTAATTTCATGGTGTGTCGCGCCTAAAGGTAACTCAAACAGGTTCAATGCTCGACTTCGATCCATATCGAGTTCATCACCACCCACATACTTTCTATACCGAGTCCAAAATTCGTTCAACAGCCTTTTGACTTCACCTTCATCCGCTTCATAGTTAACCCAATTAATGTAGTATTCTCGAAGTGGGTCTTGATGATCGATGCTGTGACTGCTTCCGTGATAACGACCATTCATCAATTCGATGTCCATCGCTTGGACTTGGAGCCAACCATCTGGGTGTAAGGTTTCTTGAAGCTGATAAAGCGCATTCATGATAAGGAAGTTCTTTTTAAACAACTCTTTCTCAGGCACAGCATCCAACACTGGCACAAACCCAAGATCGTTCAGATGAGCTGCCAATGTGTGTACTTTCCATCCGCTTGGCTTTTGCTTAAGCACTTCCATTATCGGCCAAAGCAATGGGTTTTCCATATGGCAATGAAAGTTTGCTCTCACATCTTGATAATTCGACATAGTTGACTCAGTTAGCTTCTCTGAATTAATGGATTTCTAGAACTGTGGATACTATAAGTAACCTGTTTCGCATCCGTTGCGTATCTTCTTTAATTGAAAGCGATTTTCTAAGATTTGTCGAGCTTAAGGACAAACAACTTTCTAACGTTTGGCTTAAAGGCACCTTTTATCGTCAAAACTGAGTACCATTTCGTTGAATACAACCGTTAGTAATAAAGCCGCAATTCTTTGGTACGGATACAAAAAAGGTCAGCGACTTAGCTGACCTTTCACATCTATCCCAATTTTAGGGACGAAGCATTGAACTGACTAGATAACGCCAAGCTCTCTTAGACGTTCCATTAGGTATTCGTTTGCTGTGTACTTTTCAGATAGCACTACTTCTGGTTTCGGGTGAAGGAATAGAGGCAAAGAGATACGAGACTTCTCTTGGCGTTCACCTGATGGGTTGATTACACGGTGAGTTGTCGATGGGAAGTAACCACCAGATGCTTCTTGAAGCATGTCACCGATGTTGATGATCATGTTACCGAAGTCACATGGAACATCTAGCCACTCGTCATTTTGAGCTTTAACTTGAAGGCCCGGCTCGCTTGCAGCAGGAAGAACCGTCAGTAAGTTGATGTCTTCGTGTGCCGCAGCGCGGATTGCACCTGGCTCTTCATCACCTTGCATTGGTGGGTAGTGAAGAACACGAAGCAGAGTCTGTTCACTGCCGTTGATCATTTCTGATAACGCAATAGAGAATTTCTCTTGTACTTCTTTAGGAGCATGAGCTTCAACCCAACCTAGCAGCTCTTGAGCAAAAGCATTCGCACGTTGGTAGTAATCTAGAATCTGTTCTTTCAGCTGTTCAGGGATTTGGCCCCAAGGGTATACGTGAAAGTACTCTTTGATGTCTTTTACAGTGTGGCCTTTAGCAACTTCAGACACTGAAGGTGGAAAATATCCATCTTGTGTTTCAACATTAAAGTGGAAGTTCTCTTTCTCTTCAGAGATGAAGAATTGGTACCAGTTTTCGTAAATTGACTCAACAAGCTCTTTCGGGATTGGGTGGTTCTTAAGAACACCAAAACCAGTTTCACGTAGAGAGCGAACAAATTGTTCTGCTGCGTCGTCAGCAAGGTAATCGACAGTTTCCAGTTTCATGACTTTCTTTCTTGTTATGTAGTAATAGAGCGATTTTAAGGATCGCTTTGTTGTAAATCAAACTTTTGTGAAACTCTCGCAACCGTTTGTCTAGATACTGGGCGATAACGCCGGTTTTCAACAAATATGGTGATTAGAGCACAATTAAACACTGTTCATTATTGTGTAACTATACATGAAACTAATACAGGATCTGATGATGACAATTACGCCACTTGCTCAAAATAGACCATTACTGTCATTGACGACGCTGTATCTGATTGTGTTTCTATTTTCAGCGTTCGCTCCCTCTTCAAGAGCGGTGTGGATTGCCGAAATTGTCCCAGCGCTCGCGATATTGGTGGGTATTTGGTGGTTATCAACAAAGCTCACCTTCACTAAGACAGCTTACGTTTTGATGTTTATCTGGCTGATTTTGCATACGATAGCCGCAAAATATACCTTCGCAGAAGTGCCATTTGATTGGTTCAACAACATGATAGGTTCTGAGCGTAATAACTTTGATCGTGTCGCGCATTTCTCAATTGGCCTTTATGCTTACCCACTCGCTGAGTACTTGATTCGTAAAAAACTGGCTCAACCGGTGCTGGCATGTTTCTTTGCGCTATTTGCGATCATGAGTGTGGCTGCAGGTTATGAAATTATCGAGTGGTGGTACGCGGAGATTGCAGGTGGTGATGAAGGTATCGCGTTCCTTGGCTCACAAGGTGATATTTGGGATGCACAAAAAGATATGCTGTGTGACACCACGGGCGCAATTGTCTCGCTATTACTTCTTAAGCTTCAATGGCGTGTCAGAGCTTACTGAGCTCAATTCTTTACTCTGAGTATCAAAAGCAACGTTGAAATGCCACACACAAACTGTGCTGTGGCATTTTTAGTTTCAACATTATTTTCTCGTTTATAATGATTGGTCGTTTCATCGTGACGGGTTATTTCATCGTTACCTTGCCACCAACAAACTTGTAGGCTGGCGTACCTCGAACCAAAGTGTCTCGCGCAAATTCAATCCCGCATTCAGGGCACACACATGGTTTTGTCGTGAAATCTTCAACGATACGCTCCTTAAAACATTTCACGAGTGCACCTTTGCCACCTTTCCGATACTTAAAAAGCTGCGTTTTGCATTTGGCACAAAAAATCTGAACCGTCTTGGTCGGTTGTTTCTTGTTTGGTTTAGCCATAGAAGTTAATGATTGAACTCTTTATTTCTTAAGTTTAGGTGCGACAAGAACCAAGCTTATCCCAAGAAGTATAACGGTTGATGAGACTATAAATTGCATAGTGACAGGTTCAGATAACAGTAATACGCCACCAAGTGTCGCGATAACTGGAACAGAAAGCTGTGCAATAGACGCCACCACGGTATTCAGCTTTTTCACCACGTAATACCACAAACTATAACCGATACCAGAAGCCACAGAGCCCGATATAACCGCGTAAATCAAACCTTGCTCAGTGATAGACACTTGCGTTAATGCATTAGGTATTAAAACTAATAAGCTCAATGCCACAAGGATAACTAGCGAGCTGAATCCAAAGTTAGCGGTGGTCGATTGCAGTGCGTTTGACGATTTCTTTCCTGCCAATGTGTAAATGCCCCACCCAATTCCGGCCAGAGACATCAAGATAATAGAAACTAAGTCGGGTGCTTGAGTCGATTCCGTTGGCATTAACAAATAAACAAGCCCTGCCACAGATAACAAACACCCGCCCCACTCAATGAGCGACATTCTGTTTCCAGAAAACAGGTGCACGGCAATCATCGTAAATTGCACTGCGACAAACAACACCAGAGCACCAAGACCTGCGCCGAGCTCTAAGTAAGCAAACGAGAAACCAAACATATACACGAGCAGTGACAGTATTGACGTGAATTGAAACTGTGATTTTAACCTTGTGTATAGCGATGTGTTGTTTGTTAACTCACGTTTAGACTTAGATTGGGAAGATAACGTTAATAAAATCAGAAGCGTAAGCGCACCAGATAAGATGCGAACGATCGAAAAGCTCAAAGGATCAATCGTTTGATCCATTAAGGCCCAGCGACACAAAACTGAATTAGCAGCAAATGCCACCAGCGTAATAAATGTAACCATCAGAGTTTGCATCGTTTTTTCCTAAATGAGTTATTTGGTCCTAACTGAGTTTTCTTGGATTTCAATCAATGTCAGGCTTCACCCAAACTTGGCTAAAGTCGAACCAACCTAATGCATTACATTTCGCGTTTTGCAACGTACCACATTGATCTTTATTAACGCCTAACCAGCAATGGAACATCGGGATCAATTGATTGCTTTGGACCAGTTGTTTACCTAACTGTCGTGCTGGGAATTGCTCGAATTCACCAGAACGCCAACGGTCAATCATGTGACACCATTGGTCGAAGTCCTCTGCCGGGCTAGATTCATCAAGAAAACTGTAGTCCATTAACCAGCCAGCCAAGGCGTCGTCTCTGTTATTGGCGATGCCCATAGGGTTAATCCAAACATCAACATCATCGGCGTGCGGAGGATCGGTTTCGTAACCGTAAAGATCAACATCGACGTTGTATTGCTTCAGCACCGTGACAATCGCCTTTGCAAGCGTTGGGAACATTGGGTGTTGGCATTGATACGCTAATCTTATGGTAGGCTTCGAATCTGCTGGTGGACAAACGGGCACTTTTAACTTTATGTCATACCAACCGGGTTTTATCCCATAAGCGTGTAACACGCCCAAATCGATAACAGTCTCTTTTGGAATATGAACAAACAGATCCGCCGCATTCAACGCGTTAGATAAAAACTGTGCCCATGCGGGATCTTGTGCAATACCCTTCTTTCTATTGAGCAGTAAATACGTGCAACCAGGATCGAGTTCTACTTCATCGCTATCGCCACGGTCGGCCATAACAGGCTTAGATAGGCTTGGGTAAACCATTGAAGAATAAGCCTCATCCACCACCCAAACTTCAACGCGATCAATTAACGGTCTAAAACCAAAGTACCCATTAAAAGCGGTTAACACGAGTTGTTTCTCGTCGTTCTTTTCGATGCGATAAGGTCCCGTTCCAATCGGTCGAATATCGTAATCTTCACCACGTAAAGTGATCGGTAATGTGACTTTAGCGACCGATTCCGTTAGTGCGAGGGGAAAATACTTGTCTGGACGTGTGAGAAAAACATCTACTACACAATTTGCAGGTGAAGAGACATCTTTGATATGCGAAAACATGTTGAGAGGTTCGAGTGCAAGCAGTGTATCCACAACATGATTGGTTAACAGAGGTTCCCCGTTATGGAAACGAACACCGGGTCTCAAGAAGAATCGCCATTGGTAATCGCTGATTTTTTGCCATGAATGAGCAAGATCGGGTTGAAGTTGGTCATTCTCATCTAGACGAGTCAACCCACTGAATACCTGACAAGCGATATGTTGCTCTGAACGACGCATCGATTTGGTTGGGTTAAGCATTGAAAGCGGCCGGTAATAAGGCAAACGAATAACTTGTTCGCCTTCTTGATACTGTACGCCCAAGTAGTTTTGAATAACTTGCGTGAGTTTGGCAGCATTGTGATCAAGCACTGACAGCGCCTGTCCAATTTTTCCTTCCTGCAAGTAGCGTCTTGCTAAGTTCTCGCTGACATCACAACGATTCTGTTTAAAGATAAGTTGAGATAACTTTCCTCGACCTGCTGCAGGTAACCATTCTACCCACCCTTCTTCTTCAAGCTTGTTGAGTACCATTCGGGCATTACGACGGGTACAACAAAGCACATCCGTGATGTCGTCGAGTTGAACATCAGAATCTTTACCATCGAAGTATTCAAACAGGGTTTCAAATTGAACGCGAAGTCTTGGGCTGCTCATAAAGAGGAAAACTTATTCAAAGGACATTGAATCCAGTTTCCCTATTTTATGGCGTAAAATCAATATTACTGACACGATTTTATTGTGAATTATTGAGTACGACATCCTAAGATGTTATTCAATCTGAAGGGGTAAGTGCTTTTACAGTATAGGATTACATCACATCGCAGCCAATTTCATTGGCGATTTCACGGAGCTGCTGTTCATTGTCTAGTTTTATCGACCATTTACACTCAGAACCGTTAGCTGAAATGACATTTGCCCCTTTTCCGATGAGTTGAATTGCATCAACTTGGGCTTGCAGCGTGACTCTATGCTCACCATCTAAACGAACAACCAGCTCATGTGCGGTTGCGATGACTTTTCCACTTTTAAACGTTATGACCATGGGCTTCTCGGGTTACTTCTTTAAATACTGATTGCTTGTTCTAAGTACTGATTACTTCTTCTAAAGACAAAACCAGCGTACGACTGCCTAGTCTGTTATCGCTTATGTTTCTTAACGGCAATGGTTAAACGGCTGGTACAAACTAAGCGTTGACGATCATCAGTGATATTGATCTGCCATACTTGAGTAGAGACGCCCAAGTGAATAGGCTCAGCAGTACCAATGACATGCCCTTCACGCATTGACCTTACGTGGTTCGCATTGATATCGAGCCCAACGCAATAATAGCCTTCTGGTACGCAGAAGTTTGCAGCCAATGAGCCAAGCGTTTCTGCTAGCACAACCGATGCGCCGCCATGAAGCATACCCAGTGGTTGGTGCGTAAAATGACAAACCGGCATGGTTGCCACCAAAGAATTGTCATTTACTTCGGTGTAAACAATGTTGAGGTGTTCAATTAAGGTATTTTTTGAGGTCGCGTTGAAGGTATCTAGGTCAACGGGCTTTTTCCAAATACTCATATAGGTTCCTTAATTATTGATCTTGTTATCGCGTGCATAGCTTTTTTCTATATTACCGCTGTTAGTTATCTTACAGCCCTTAGCTATTACGCAAGTTGATGTTAACATGCATAAAAACCGAATACACAGAGGATATTGTATGACGTCATGGATGAAGTTTGCCTCGCTTCTCACACTTGCAGGCCTAACCGCGTGTAGCGCTTCTCCGACAGGCAGAAACCAATTGCTGCTTTTTTCAGATAAAGACATGTCTCAGCTCGGAGCACAATCTTTTGAACAAATGAAGAAAGAACAACCCATCAGTAAAGATGCCAAAACTAACGCTTATGTACAGTGCGTAGCGAACAGCATCACTCAATATATTCCTAAACAAGGTTTTAGTGAATGGGAAGTTGTTGTGTTTGATAGTGATCAAGTGAACGCATTCGCCCTACCTGGCGGAAAAATCGGTGTATACACAGGGTTACTCAATGTTGCAGTAAACCAAGACCAACTCGCGACGGTTATCGGTCACGAAGTGGCACACGTTTTAGCGGACCACAGTAATGAGCGCCTTTCTCAGTCTCAAATCGCTAATACGGGCTTATCTATTACTAACGTTGCGTTAGGTGCATCAGAATACAAACAGTATCAAGGTATGACGATGGCCGCGTTAGGGTTAGGCGTTCAATATGGCGTTATTCTACCGTATGGGCGAACTCAAGAGTCTGAAGCCGATGTTGTTGGTTTAGAGTATATGGCTCAAGCAGGTTTCGATCCAAACCAAAGTGTCAACTTGTGGCAAAACATGGCGAAAGCATCAGGGGGTAATCAACCGCCAGAGTTGCTTTCTACGCACCCTTCCCACAGTACGCGTATTAAAGATCTACAAGCAACGATAAAAACGCTTCCTCAATCAGGTTCACCAAGACCAAATTGCAAAGCGTAATCTAAGTAAGAATCGCCTAGCTGGTGTAAATACAAAATGCCCTATCCATATTGGTTAGGGCATTTTCAGTTTCTTGCTTGCTAACAGTTCAAGTGCACTAAGCAGCTGGATAATTCCAACAACAGAAACTCACTCGTTAAGTACCAAGAATTTGTAATGGTAGGCTTAATAGCTGATCACCAGTAGATGCAAAATACCAGATAACACCAATCAAACTGCTCACTAAACCTACATACCAAACGAACGACACGACTTGCCCGTATTTGTCTAACGGTAACAAGTGACTGTGATGACGTCCTTTCCATTCAAACAGTATTTCAACACTGCCCATGATCAATAAGAAACCAAACAGGGTTAAATTCAACTGATAACTCAATACCACACCAGCAACGGCAGCCGCGACACAAAGTACAATGCCCAGCACACTGTTCATCGAGAAACTGATACTTTTAAGAACATGTCCGCCATCGAGAGGCAAAATCGGCAATAGATTGAACAGGTTTAATAGAGCATTAAATACTGCAAGGCCGGCAAAGAACATTTCGCCAGTCGCCCAATACAGCACCATAAATACTAACGACAATATCAGGCCGAACAATGGCCCCATGATTGAGATAACCACATCTTGCCAACGCGTATTAATCTGTTCATCGGATAACGCCAAGCCACCAAGAAATGGTATCAAATAGATCCCTTTGGTTTTCATGCCGAAGTATTTCATCGCTCTAATATGACCGTACTCATGGAACATTAAACAGGCGATTAAGGCCAAAGCGAACTGAATTGAAAACAACCATGAATAGGCCGCTAAACTCGCAGAAGCAAGTACGACCTTGATTAGCTTGGCGCTTTTAAGCGCTTTCATACCAAGCGACACCAACCCAATTAAGCTAAAACGCTTCTCTGGTTTAGGAGCGACAACAGGAGTTTGTTGTTCAATATCTTTGGTGTTTCGATTGCCTTCGGTAATGGTTTGCCCATTCACCGACGCTTTATACGTCATCTCAAACGGTTGCCACTGAACGGTCGATTCAACGTGACACTGCAACGTTTCTTCGCCAGCGCGTAGTGTAAATTCGTGTTTTCGGGCGTCTTCTTGGTCTGTGGTCGCATCTAATTGAGATACCAAAGTGTTATCCCAATACAACTGTTGCCACCCTGCCATTGATCCTTCTAAACGAAGCGGTTTACCAAGAAACTCTATCGCGAGTAATTCCAAACTTAAAATTCCAATTTAATGACTTCTAACGAGTGTCGATATTATGCCGATTTAGCGAATGGTGGTAAACAGAAACAAAGTTGTTACATATTGAGCTATTGAACACTATTTATACCGCAACGATGCATAAACACTCTGGTCACACCTCCAACCACGAATAAATTATTGATTATACTTATATTATCGATGTTAAAGTGCCGCCCCTTTAAAACATAACCTCACAAAATAACAACTCTTTCTTTGACTTTATATAAAACATGAATTTAACATGCCATTTACATTAGAGCTTCGACACCAAAAATGCTCAGTGTGTTTTCAAACCATAATAACGAAATTCGATGCCCTAGGAGGGTCAAGGATGAAAACAATACAACGCTCTCTCGTTTCACTTTCAGTACTATTTGCATGTAACTCACTTGCGGCTGGTTTCCAAGTTGCTGAGCATTCTGCCTCAGGTCTTGGTCGTGCCTTTTCAGGTGAAGGTGCAGTAGCTGATAACGCGAGTGTACTAGCGAGAAACCCCGCCGCAATGACCCTATTTGATACAGCCCAATTTTCAGGCGCGGTTTCTATCGTTGATCCAGAGGTTAACGTTTACGACGTTGACGCTAACGAGCATTCAAAAGATGTTGCTCCATTACAAGTCGTGCCAGCCGCATATTACATCAGCCCAATCAACGAAAAATGGGCTTGGGGTATCGGTATGTTCACCAATTATGGTGTTGCTACGGATTACCCTGATGACATCTCGGCAGGTGATATGGCTGGTGATACGTCGCTCTTATCTGTAAATCTAAATCCAAATATTGCGTATCGCGTGAATGAATCATTTAGCGTTGGTGCAGGTTTAAACCTTGTGTATGCGGAAGCTGAACTTACTCGCCATAAAGGCGAGCTCGCTAACTTTGTTGGTGGAAATCCATCTGACAAACTTATAGGCATGACCGGTGAAACATTTGCCTATGGTTGGAATGTTGGCGCGATGTATGAGCTGAACGAAAACAATCGCTTTAGTATCGCTTACCGCTCTTCTGTTGATCTTGATTTCGATAACGGTGAATTTACCAGCTACGATTCAGGTAGAGCAACATCTCCCAAGGTTGATGGTCGTCTTCAAATCGAGCTTCCTTCTATTCTGGAGCTTTCAGCATTTCACCAACTTAACGAGCAATGGGCAATTCACTACGGTTGGCAACAAACTGATTGGAGTACTTTTAAGGAGTTAAAAGCAACAAGTCCAGATTGTACTGACAACGGTGTAGCAGGTCAGTGCTTCTACAAACCTGAAAAATATGAAGACAACAATCGATATTCACTAGGCGCAACGTACCAACTAAACAGTAAGTGGACATTAAGAGCTGGTTACGCTTATGACGAACAAGCTGGTGAAGCAACTTTAAGCATTCCTGATAGTGATCGTATGTGGTATAGCGCTGGCTTCACTTATGTTTGGAGCGAAAATATGACTGTCGATGCAGGATTCGCACTTGTTGTAAGTGATGACGGTGAGTTCACTGAGACAAATGGCGCTCAGCAAGAAAGGACTTTCGAAGCAGAAGGTACCGCTTACCTTTCTTCAGTTCAGCTTAACTACACTTTTAACTAAATCAGGATCGTATCATGAAACGTAACTTTAAGATCTCTCTACTATGTTCAGCGATCCTGCTAGCAGGTTGTGGCGACAACACCGAAAGTTCGGTAACAAGTAACCAACAACTTGAAGCCTATCTAGAAACGTCTTTGGCAAGAGCGACAACTCAAAAAATGCTCTTGCAAGGTAGTAATGCATCAGTTCCTTTAAGCAATAACCTATTATTTGACTCTACAGATGGCACGTTAGCGATCCCAACAGGTGGCGACGATAGCATTTCTAACCCAAAAGCAGCATTAAATTATGCCGATGGTTTTTCGACCAGCATGCCAATTTACATCGAGTTTGAAGGCGACGGTTTTGGTGATACTCCTGGAGTTGTTACTTCCGGAGTGACATTGTTGAAGCTTTCTAAAAAGCTAACAGACACATCCACAGCGGCTCAAGTACCAACACCTGTTGCTAGCTCTGAATACAAAGTTTACAAAGTAGGCTCAAACCTAGCAATTACACCTAATACTCCTTTTGATGAGAAGTCTGAATATTTGCTTGTTGTTACTGATGACGTTACAGATGTAAATGGTAACCCAGTAGGTACATCGCAAAGCTATGCGGCTCTCAAAACAGCCACTAAAACTTATTCAACCGGTGACTTAGCTAGTGCGCAAACTTTAATTAAAGGTCAAGAAGCTATAGCTGCCGCTGTTGGTATTGATGCGGAAAAGATTGTGTATTCAGCTTGGTTTACTACAACTTCTGTTGGTGATGTTCTTGCCTCTACAGCATCGTTGATTGGCGGAATGATTGATGCTGGGGCCCCACTTTCGACTTATTGGAATGGCAGCGCAAACCCAAATAATATCGATCTGACAAACGCTTACAATCTTAGTTTAGATTCCTCATCAACAACACCATTTGCTACAGCAATCGCTGCAGATGCTGACTTTAAAAAATATCTTGCCGATGACGATGCAACAGAAAATGCCACTTTGATTGGAGGGATAAATATCCTTTACTCTAACGCTGGTATCAGCACTACGTCGGTAAACGTGACTAAAGGTACTGTTCAACTCCCATATTTCTTGGAAACCGATCCAACTAAGTTCTCTACAACGCCATTTGCATCAGCATTGGACAGTTTAGCGGTTATAAAAAGCGCACTAACGGATAACTCTACAAGTTCTTTCGTTGGTGGAGAGTTGGTTAAATTAGGATTAGACCCAACAAACCTTAGCGCAGCTGATGTCACGACTTTAATGGGAAAAACACTCACAAAGGACGCAAGTGGAACAGCTCTAGATAGTGATCGCATTGTCACTCAGTATTCACCAATACCACAAATTAAATCACTTGAAGCTGTTGATGTGCTTTTGTTTACTCCTGTGACTGACCCAATAACCGGGGTTGTAATCTACCAACACGGTATTACCTCTGTAAAAGAGAATGCGTATGCGTTTGCGGCAAACTTAACGGCTGAAGGTCTTGCTGTCATTGCAATTGACCACCCTATTCATGGGTCTCGTTCACTTGCCGGAGGTGCTATTTCAACTAACGATAATGCTCTGTACTACTTGAATCTAAGCGCTTTGCCCGTTGCGCGTGACAACATCCGTCAAAGTGCACTTGATGTAATAGGTCTTCGTATGGCACTTGAAAAAGTGGGGAATGACTTTACTGGTACACCATTAGCCGGAGTTGATGTAAAAGACACAACCGTTAAATTTATGGGCCACTCATTGGGCGGTATTACTGGATTTACGTCAGTAGCTACATCTGAAATTGCTGGTACACATAAATTTAGCTCGGCGGTATATGCTAATTCAGGTGGGCACATTGCTGAATTACTCTTCGCATCGGAAACCTTTGGCCCCGAAATTAAACACAATCTAGCTAAACAGTTAAATGCAACGTATCGGGATTCAGTGGCTTCAGCTTGTACTGCAGCTGACATTGAAGATGGCGATTGCTATACCGCTTTTGCTACTGGAAACCCAACCAGCGCCGCAGCAATTGAAACTGAATTAGTTGCATTTAAAGTCGCCGCTCAAACCCTTATTGACACGGTCGATCCACATTCAATAGCAAACACTGAGGACCAGTCATCAATTAGCTCTAGCTATCCAACGTTGTTGATCCAGTCGCAAAATGATGAAACGGTACCAAACAATGGCAATGATGATAATGGTGCACCGTTATCATATACGGCTTCATTTGTTGGCTCTGAAGGGTTAGATTCGACGTTAGGATTGACTGACTCAACAAAAGCTAGCCCTTCAACTGGGAATCGTGTGTTTGTTCAATATAACGAAATAGCTAAACACTCAACGATCATCGGACCGCAAGCAGACCTTTCTGATGCCACTCATACCCTATCAATGAGGGCTCAAGTAGCTGATTTCTTAGAATCGGATAGCCTTGATGCAGCAGCACCGGATGCTTTATTGGAATAACTAAGACTTAAGCTTTTCACTAAACCAAATGCCAGCCTAACCGCTGGCATTTTTGTCTCTGTCGTTCGAACAAGTCCCCTAGTTGACCGTTTGCATAAAACTTTAAAACACAAATGGTTGATCTCAGCTAAAATTAATCAAGACAGAATACCGTACGACCTCTTTCTTTATTGTAAATAAAGTGGATAATAGCCCCGTAATTTAATACCTAATAAATGTGAGTCCATTATGTCTTCTGAAGCTACTATGCTAGAACGCTGCCAATCTAAATGTGAACTATGTGGTTCTGATTCTTCTCTTACTGCATACGCAGTGCCGCCACACAGCCACGTAACAGTGGATCACGGCATCATGGTATGTGACAAATGTCTTGGTGAGATTGACGATCCTAAAGATATCAACCACTGGCGTTGTCTGACTGACAGCATGTGGAGCCAGGAAGCGCCAGTTCAAGTAACGGCATGGCGTCAACTTACTCGTCTGAACACAGAAAGCTGGGCTCAGGACGCGCTAGACATGATGTACCTTGAAGAAGAAACATCAGTTTGGGCACAAATCGGCATGTCTGCTGATGACAAGCCTCTTGATGTAAACGGCGTTGAACTTAAGAAAGGTGACGACGTAACAGTAATCAAAGACCTGCCAATCAAAGGTACTAACCAAGTGATTAAGCAAGGTACTGTTATTCGTGGTATCAGCGTTGGTGACGATCCTAAGCTTGTTTCTGGTAAAACAAACGGCGGTCAATCAATGTACGTAATCGCTGAGTTCTGCCGTAAGAAGTAATCTTACTGTAAGAAAGTGATAGAAAACGAAAAGGCGCTAATTAGCGCCTTTTTTCTTGGAAAAATTTAACCTATTCCGTTGTTCTAGAAACCACTGCCTACGTTAAAGTAGATAGCGCGTTCTTCATGGCTTTGCGCATAATCCATCCCAAGGTGCAAACCGTAACGTCTCGCGATTTGGTATCGAAAGCCGACACCTCCGGCATTGACGGTACTGTCGTGGCTTATGCCGTTATCTTGCTTTGCAACCCCTGAACCGTAAAACCCAGACACCTTCCAACGATGAGTGATGCTATACGTCAATTGGCCTTGGATTGTTTCAATCTCATCTCCTTGGTACCGATAAGATGACACCCCGCGTAACGACACGTACGGTTTCGCTGTGGGTGATACAAACAGGTCTTGCTGTTCGAAGCTTTGATAATTTGCAGCCAAGCCTAACGTCCATTTATTGGTAATTGGGATATAGGCTTCGCCATCTATGTTCAAATTTCGGTAATTGTAATCACTGCCAATCGCATCGTCGTACACCATGTAATCTGCAGACAATTTGTAACCTTTGGTTGGATAAAATAAATTATCTCTTGTGTCATATTCAGCCTCCAACCCTAAACCAGAAGTAACCGATTCGTTACCCAAAATTCGGTCTAAAACCATGTTATCAAATTCAATCTCAGACTTAGCTAATAACTGCTTTATTCCCAACATCCAAGGCGTATGCCCAATCCGGAACTGCACCTTTTGTGAAAGTACGGCTACCGAAGTTGACGTGCCTATTCTAAGGTCATGATCTATGGGGCCCCAGTTGATTGATGTGTACAAATCCAAATTCGCAACACCAAAGCCGCCGCCTCCTGTGTAACGAATGGAATCATTCATCCAAGATCGTCTATGGCCACCAAATACAAACCAAGTTTCGTTCTCTGTCCCTACTGCGCCCACCACTGACATTGCTGAGGGTACTAACTGCGCACCACCATCTATGGCAGAAAGAGCAGCTTGCTTTCTTTGTCGCTTTTCCTCATCCGTCTCATGTAAAAACAAACCAGCCACACCGCCGCCGTACCCCACCGCAGGCTCGGTAATCAAAATTGGGATAGGCAAAAAGCCATGTGCGTTTTCCGCAAGGTGATGCCCCATATCAAATTGACCATCAACAGGATCATAAAACGATGCGAAAGAAGATGTTGTAAATAAAAAGCAGGAAAGAAGAACAATGCCGCCGCAGCGAGTCATAAAATTTGCCTCATAAAAAAGACCGGGTGACGAAACCCGGCCGAAAGTTTGCTTCCTTGCAATAAACATAGAAATTAAACACTTATTGCCAATAAAGGGGGTCCTTAATCGACGGGCATAGAATAGGCCAAATAATGGTGTTGCCCTACTCCTATATAGAGGATGTCGCCCTACAAAATTAAAGAGCTTTCGAGATGACAGAAACGCAAAAGGCTCATATAAATGAGCCTCTATTAATAAGTTACCTACATTCTTCCTTTGCTAATATTGACTCAATACTCGATCAACATGTTCTTGTATAACAGATAAAACCGATAATTTTACATCCTTCACTTGCTTAGAATGATGGCACCAAAGCGCAAAACCGAATTTGAATCCTTGGTGCATTTCAGACGACTGTATAGGTTCAATGTCGTAATGGGAAAATTCAGAATGAGCAAACGTTTTTGGTAACAGTGCCCACCCTAAACCGGCTTCAACCATTTTAATAACTAACGCCAATTGATCGACTTCTTCGTTATCGGAGCTGATGGTTACTTTTTCTGACATTCCCTCTTCAATAAACGATCTCAAGATAAACTGCTTTGAATTTCTTAACGCTAAAAGTACATCCTCTTGCGCCAAAGATGAGAACTCACCATTTTTTTGAACGAATGGGGAAAACTCAATGTGACCTAGAAAAGTCGCATCAAAGCTGTGTATACCCCGGCTGTCATGCACATTGACTAGTCCAAAGTGATACTCTCCGCTTTGAAGGCCCTTCTTAATATCCTTTTTGTTTCGAATTAAAAAGTTCACTCGCATCATCGGGAAATCACGACGCAGTTTCTTTCGAATATCCAAAAGCATTTGATGAGGTATCACACCAGAATAAGCAAAGGTGATGTTTTCCAACCCGCCATAAGACAAGCTCAAAGCCACCTTGTCGAATGTTCTTGCCTGTTCAATCGTTTGCTTAGCGTAGTGGTAAAGATGATGACCATCTTCTGTCGGCTTTACAGAGCGTCCAACCCTTTCAAATAGGCTTACCGCGAGTTGGTCTTCAAGGTTAGTTATAACCTGCCCGATTGTCGTTCTGTGCTTGTTAAGCTTGACTGCTGCCTTGCTGAAAGAGAGTTGGTCATAAACGGTAACGAACGCGAGAAGTTGTTCAATGCTGAAATTCATGTTGTTGTGCTTACTTTTAATCGTTATGTATTTAAATTATCACAGGTTGGCGAAATATCTACTTTGTCAGAATAATATTAGTGAAAATAATTCGTCAATTTGAAACAAAAAAACCTACTCAAGCTAGTAGGTTTTATCGTTGATGTCAAACGAATAACTTAAATGTATTCGATAACTCGAGCTAGATAGTTAAAGTCCCCAGAATCACCGTGGTAATTACGGTAAACATCGACACTGAAATATCTAGGTTGGTCCACTTGAATATGCTCAGCAATTCGCTGCTCGATGGATTCAAGAGTTTCACCTGTTTGCGAGTAAATGTATTTCTTGGTGGTCTTTTGAAGCTGGCGTTCTTTAGCTTCTTTGTGTGTGACGTAATTGTTCACGTCAACCCACTGACCAATGTAGTCAATCTCCACGTAGTCTGAATTTTCTTCAACCATGAACAACGCCGCTTCTTGTTGAACGTCGGCCAGTTGTAGCATGTCGTTATCGACTTTTTGCTGTTCCATTGAGGTCACATTTTGTGCCATGGCAGCGCTAGACGTTGCCATGATAAGTAGCGCTAAAGCTGTTTTATTCATTTTACGATATCCCTAAATTAAGGTAATTCTGTTACCCAAGGTTTGCCCTGAGTTGCTTTGTGATAACCATATTCGTATATGGTTAATAAATAGTGTTCATCAAACATGTCTTTGGTTCGTTTGGCGTAACCAAAGTCGTGCTCGATGTAAGTAAATTGCATATCAATGTTGTTGATTTCACAGATGTATTTCATTCGATATAAATCACCACGTGTTTGAGCAAGAGTCAGGCTTGATACGCTCTTTGCTACTAAATCTAGACCCTTATCTCTCAGCGAGTGGTACGGCGCTTTCAGTGCTCCATTTCGAATAACATCGAGCTGTGGTGGTTTTTCTAACCCAAGAGCATCTGAGATCTGCTGATAGTCGAAGTTAGATGGATTGAAAAATACTTGAGCGGCTAAACCACCATCGACGTGAAGTTCTTCATAACTTTTACCTTCGTACTTCACATTGATAAACTGCGGTGGGAAGACTCCAGGAATAGAAGCACTTGCTGCTAAAACCTTATATATAAGTTCAGACTTATCTGGCATGTCACTATTTGCAATTGCGCCCACATTCCAAATAACAAGCTCTCCAGAATCAAAGTGTGTGCTACCAATAAACAAACGCTTACCGTTGCGGTGTCGCGCAGCAATTTGCTCGATCATCGGTTCAGGGAACGCCTGAGCGATAAATTGATTCAAGTTTTTACCGTCAGTAAAAGCATCTTTAAACACGGTGTTTAAAAAGTTCTTTTTGCCGAGCACTGATTTGTCATTGATGTTTAACATCACCTCCTTCATCTTCGGAAATGCATCTCCGCCGATGAATACAAATGGTGCCATTAGCGCTCCTGCACTGATGCCAGTAACTATTGAGTAGTCTTTCAATTGGCCAGATTCTTCCAGCCCTATCAAAATACCGGCTCCAAAGGCTCCGTTCGCGCCGCCTCCTGACAAAGCTAAGATATTTAGTTGCTCACCTGACACTTTAATTGGCGTTGTTTGATCGATTGGAGAGTATAAGAAGTCTGGGTTCTCACTCGCCCACATACGCAATGGCTCTTTTACTGATATCGCTTCTTCTACAACCACTTCTTTGTAATTGTCTTTGTGTACGCGTACATCCAACGTGTGGGGTGAGCTACATGCCACTACAAGTAATGACAAAGCAACGGTAAAACCCGAGGAAATTAGACGGTTCATAATTAGGCTCATTTAATGTTCTCTAAAATGATTCAGAGACTCTGTTTAATCAAAAGAACAGCTATAAACAGAGAAGTTAATAAATAGGGATAAAGTGAAGTCCGTCTCTTTCTGGGAGTAATATAGCTAGGTTTAGTCTTAGCTCGTAATCTCGTTTGTAGGATGCGACCCATCGAATAGGTACACCCTCCACCACTATCGGAGTTAAACGCTCTACCCGATTTTGACCACGTTGAAATCGTGGGTAGGCTCTACAAATTCATATTGTGCATTGATTGTTTGTAGCTCCCAAGTGCCATAGCTTTTAGTTAGCTCCAACACACCATAGACCGCGTTATTTGCATGTCGGAATGCAGCTACGGGAGACATTCTCTTTATTAACCCTGCGGTAAACAGGCCAGAGATAAGGTCACCGACACCAACCGGTTGTTGAGCAAATTCAATGTTCGGTCGTTGGGCTAAATAACATGCCTTTTTCGTTGCTAAAATCATACTGAACGCGTCATCGGGTAATGAGTGAAGATGCTTCACGAGCACCATCTTTGGACCAAGATCCAATGCTTTCTTACATGCTGTAACCGCGTCATAAAGGGAGAGGATTTTAATGCCGGTCAATTCACTTAGTTCAAATTGGTTTGGCACTATAACATCGGCAATAGGAAGCAAGTGTTTAGTAATGGCGGTTCTAACGCCATCCTCAACGATACAACCTTTATCTGGGTCACCCATTACAGGGTCACAAACATAGAGTGCACTGTGGTTCTTTTCTTTAACTAAATTAACCGACTCGGCAACCGCTTTACATTGGTCTGCGCTTCCCTGATAACCCGATAGGATCGCACCACAGTCTTTCAGTACGTTGATGTTGTCTAAGCCTCGAATCAAGTTTCGAATATCATCTGAGCCGAATGTTTTCCCGGTCCAACCTTGTTGATATTGAGTGTGATTAGAGAACTGAACAGTGTGGATTGGCCACACATCGAGTCCCATTCTTTGGATTGGAAAAACCGCAGAACTGTTTCCTGCATGCCCGTAAACCACGTGAGATTGAATAGAAATAA
Source organism: Vibrio sp. 10N.261.54.E10 (assembly GCF_002877735.2). Classification (NCBI taxonomy): domain Bacteria; kingdom Pseudomonadati; phylum Pseudomonadota; class Gammaproteobacteria; order Vibrionales; family Vibrionaceae; genus Vibrio; species Vibrio sp. 10N.261.54.E10. The sequence continues at coordinate 1,675,042 of NZ_MCXE02000002.1, read as the reverse complement.
TGCTTTTCATGCGTCGCTCTTTCAGTTTGAAATGGATTTGAATACTTGGATAAGACGACTAAATAAACACAACGGAACATCAAGATAGGAAGTTTTATCGATCTAACCACTGTGCTTATTTGGTCGGAATAGCCTCGACATCGCCGAGGCTTATTCTTAATGAGTTGGACGTCATCGGCTTTAAATCATGTATTTGATTCTAAGCCAGACTTGAACTTATGCGTCTTGAAACTCAGCGAAGTGCTCGTCCAATACCTTGCGAGTTGCGCGGCCAATCAGTTCGTACTCATGGTGAGTCAGGTTAGCCAGAGATACGCGAACCGACGCATGTACAGTATCGAAGCCATTTCCTGGTAGTAAAATAACACCAGTTTCGTGAGCTAGACGGAATAAGAAATCTTTACCTTTACCGCTTGCTTTGAACCATTCAACGAACTCTTGACCGTATAGTTTGCCACCTAGAGTGTCTAACTCTAGTAGTGTGTAGTAGTCCACACGATCTTTGTTCTCTTCAACTTCTAGCCCCATGTTGGTGTATAGAGTTGTATAGCGCTCACGAATGATGCGCTTGCATGCTGCTTTGTAGCTACCTTCAGAATCCATTAGGCAAGTTAGAGCAAACATCGCCATTTGCACTTGTTGCGGTAGAGATAGACCGGCAGTGTGATTCAAGGCTACGCTACGGCTATCCGCAACGATGCGGTCGATGAACTTAATGTCACGTGGCTCTGGAGTCAGTGTTTTGTAACGGTCATCAAGTTGACACTGTTTTTCTTCGCTGAAAGAACTTAGTGCGTCATCAAATACGTTTTTGTGTTGGATACCAATGGTACCTAAACGCCAGCCTGTTGCGCCAAAGTACTTAGAGAACGAGTAAACACAAAGTGTGTTGTATGGTAGTTTTGCAAATAGAGAAACGAAGTCATCGGCAAATGTACCGTATACGTCATCAGTGATGATGAATAGGTCACTGCGTTGCTCATTCACAAAGTTTGTTAGGTTCTCTAGAGTCTCGTCAGAGAATTTCACTGATGCTGGATTAGCAGGGTTAACGACGCAAAGTAGTTTGATGTCTGTATCTGCCAGTTTCTCGATTTCAGACATTGGAAGCTGCCAAGTGGTCTCATCAAGACGCAGTTCAACGATCTCTAGTTCGTACTCAGAAAGCTCTGGGATTTCTAGGTAAGGGGTAAAGATTGGCGTAATTAGCGCCACTTTATCGCCTTTTTTCAATAGACCATTGTTGAACATCGTTTGGAATGTGTAGGTCATTGATGCCGTACCACCTTCCGTTGCGAACAAGTCAAAGTCCGTGGTCATTGGAACTGGGCCATACATCTCTTCTGCAATGTACTGCTTCACCACTTTCTCAATGTTAGTCAACATACGTGGTGGTACTGGGTAGTTACACGCTAGGTAAGCAAGAACGAGTTCGTTTAGGAACGCTTGTTTTTGGATGCCTAGACGATCTTTTGCGTAGCTTAGTGCGCGCTCGATGAACTGAACACCTTTGTCGTTTGAGTATTCTTTAGTAAACGTATCGAAACGCTCAACGATACCCACGCCATCAGGGATACCACCGAAATCACCACCGAGGTAAGCGTAGTTACGTTCCGCTTCCATTACTGCAAATTCACCCAAGCGAATAAATGCTTTACGTGGCAATGTTGCTAGGAAGTTTGGATTACCACGACCTGCGTCTAGTAAAGCACGATCTGGCACTGCTTGAGCAACTTCAATTAATTTGTCTTTTAATTCAAATGGGCTTAAATCAGCGAATTTTGAAAAGTCGATAGTTGTATTTTGTGTAGTCATAATATTTACCTAATAATTTAATATTAAACACTTGTAATTAAATAAAGTGTTTTACTTAAGCGTGATTATTCAGGCCTACCCTATTTTTGATTGGGTAGGTCTGTTAATAAGTTGATGATTTTTTAAATCTATAATGAGTTGTAGGTTTTAATTACATACCCGCATTAACGGTAATAATGCCGACGATAATTGGTCCCCATAGAGTCAGTAACACGTTGGCTACGGCGTAAGTCACAGTGAAAGAGAATACTGGCGTTGCGTTGCCTGTTTTTTCCATCAATGCAGCGAACGCTGGGTTTGCACTTCGACCACCAGTCACACAACCTAACGCTTCTACTGGGTTCTTTATCTTCAATACAAAGTACGAGAAAAAGAATGAAATAATCTGTGGAATGATGGTGACCGCCATACCCAAGAACAGAAGCGACATACCATGTTCTTTTATGGTATCAACTGCTTGAGGGCCCGCTTGGAGGCCAACGATGCCAACAAATGCTGCTAAACCAAAGTCACGAATAAAGTTTGCTGCACCCGCAGGGAACTGAGCCACATGTGGGTTTCGGCTACGTAACCAACCAACAAGCAAACCAGAGATCAAACAACCTGCACCAGATCCAATCGTTACGGGAATGCCTGCAATCTTGAAACTGATTAAGCCGATAAGAAGGCCCAACACCATACCAAAACCCAGTACGATGAAATCAGTCATGGTTGCTGAGCCCATACGCTTACCGATGTGTTTTTCAACTCGGTTGATGTCTTGTGCGGTGCCTGTTAATTGAATAACGTCGTTTTTCTGAACAATCAGATCATCAGTAATGGCGACTGAAGCACCAGCACGCATGTAGTCTGTAACATACACACCACGGAACGAACGTTGATTTGAGCTATCTTTGATCTCTCTTAGCGAACGACCAATCAGTTTGCGATTGTCAGCGATAAGTTGACGATTTTCTTCAATAACTTCATAGCTTTCCGGTAATGCGACTTCATTACTTTGCGCCTTGCTCTGTAGCTCATGAACCGCATTTCTACGGCCGGTAACCACAACAAGGTCGCCCGCTTTAAGTGCTGTGAACTTGTCTGCACTCAGCTCTTTTCCGTCGCGTTCAATAAGTTCGATACACGCAGCAAGTGATGATTGATTCAATTGCGCGAGTGTTTTTCCAACCAGTTTATCGTCGTGAGTGACTTTAAAAGCACGTGTCACTAGAGCTGTGACTGCGTTAAATTCGCCATCTGCCAAATCACGTTTACCGTTAGAATTTTTCTCCTCTAACGCAATTGCTTCAGAGCGAATGTCCCACTTCATCAACGTTGGGAATACCCAAGTCACCATCAAGATTGGACCTAATGAACCAAAGATGTATGTTACAGCGTAACCTACAGCAACGTTAGTTTGCATCAGATGTTTGGCTTCTTCAGACACACCACCCAAACGGGCGATCGCATCGCCTGCAGTACCAATGATCGCAGACTGAGTTAAACCACCGGCAGCTAGGCCCGCAGCAGTACCTCTATCTAAGTCAAACAACCACGCAGCAGCAAGTACACACAATAAGCCTGAAACCGTCATAACAACCGCAGACAACAGAATGTTGATGGTTCTAAAGTTAAGCGCTTTAAAGAATTGTGCGCCGCCTTGATAACCCACAGCATAAATAAAGAGCGCAAAGAAAATACTTTTTACGCCGGGATCAATCTGAACACCAAATTGCCCAATAATTACGCCCATTAATAATGTTCCGGCCACACCGCCTAAAACAAATCGGCCGATAGTAATTTTACCAACCATATAACCCAATGAGAGTGTAATAAATAGTGCGACAAATGGTGCCATGTCAAACAGATTAGAAATAATGTCCATGACAAATTTACTCTTGTTACTAAATATAAGGAGTAAATAATCTAACGAATAACTTAATAATGATATTTGTTGGATTATTCAAAATAAATAAAGCATCTCGTTGCTTCGAACCGAATATTAAGAACAAAAGGTTTTATTATGTAATCCCATTTGATGGATCAAATCATCACTTTAACTGTTCGCATAGTTTTTGAAGTGCAATTTACATCTTAAGTGATTGTTTTAAATATATTTATCTTAAACCGGCAAAAGTAGATGATTTTCGAAATTAATTTCAATTATGTGTTTCCACTTCAAGAACGACAACCTACCTACCGTTGTTTTACTGGCTTACGGCTCTCAACAAAGAGGCAGTTGGCATAATCACCGAATAAAGTTGGATTTTGATGGGTACGATCCTCTATAAGCGATTATCACAATAAATCGAACTCCGTTATCGTTGCATTCATCAAACAAATAGAGAACAGAACCATGAATACCATGCCGCATGAGCTTGTGTGGGATGAAGTCTACTTCCCACCGCTGTTATTGGTTATCGCACTGGCTTACATACTGACAATGCTAACAGGGTCAATCGCGACACGGTTTGGCCTTCATAAGTACGTCGCCTTTCCTGCAATAGCAGAACTGAGCTTGATCGTGATTTTTACTGGCGCTATCGGCCATTTTATTACCATTTTTTGAGGCACTTACTGTGATCAAACGTTATCTCATCACACTTTTATTATTGGCTGCTGCGGGAACTGTGGTTTATAGCTATTACCAGTCGTACTCAAGTAACCCATGGACCAGAGACGGACAAGTCAGCGCTTATATCGTCTCGATTACACCTCGAGTCACGGGTCAAGTCATTGAAGTGCATGTCGAAGACAACTCGAAGGTAAAAAAAGGCGATCTTCTTTTTGAGATCGATCCGAGTATTTACAAGGCGACCTACAGAAAAGCACTTGCGACTCAAAAACAAGCATTTGCCCTACTCGCCAAAGCCAAAAACGAAGAGCAACGCGCGTTGAATTTAGAGAAAAGAACGCCCGGTGCCGTGCCCGTGCTGACACTAAACAACTTGAACAACGCGGTAGAAACCAGCGCCGCAAATGTCGAACTGGCAAAAGCGAACGTAGAAGAAGCACATCTCAACCTTGAGTACACCAAGGTATATGCGCCTACTAACGGCTATATCACCAATCTGAACCTACGTGTTGGCTCTCAAGTTGTCGCGAATTCACCTGTGGTTGCGCTAATTGATGAAGATAGCTTCTGGATTGAAGGTTATTTCAAAGAGACTGATTTAGTCGGTGTCGATGCTCAGGACACTGCTTATGTGACCTTAATGATGCACAACAATGTTCAGCTAGAAGGACATATCAAAAGTATTGGTTTTGGTATCGCGAAGCAAGACGGCAGCACAGGTAATGATTTATTGCCAAACGTGAATCCAAACTTCCAATGGATACGCCTAGCTCAACGCATCCCTATCAAAGTGAAGTTAGACAAAATACCAGAAGACGTACAACTGCGTGTTGGTATGACTGCCTCGATCAAAATAATCAAAAATAGCTAGGTGATTCTTATGTTCACTGCATCGACTAAAGACGCGATTAAAGTCGCACTCTCTATCGTTATCGCAATCTGCCTAGCGTTGTGGTTTGGTTGGGAAAAACCGTATTGGGCTGCGATAGCCGTCGCAGTGATGGCATTGAACGAGAGCTTCGCCCATTCAATAAACAAAGGCCATAACCGGCTAATGGGAACCTTGTTAGGGACCGGTTATGCCTTTTTCCTCATTGCGATGTTTTCACAAGATCGATTTTTGTTTCTAACATTTCTTACCGTGTTCTTAGGCACTTGTATTTTCATGTCTAGTGACGAGAAATACGGCTACATCTTTTCAATAGGATTTACCGTGTGTTCGATTGTTGCTTGTATGGGCGGGTTTGATAACCAAACCACCTTTCACTTTGCTGTACTTAGACTTCAAGAAACACTATTAGGTGTTGTTGTGTTCTCTATTGTGTATCGCATCGTGTGGCCTGTGAATACTGAACTCAACTTTGTACAACGTTTCGAAACCAGTAAACAAGCGTTGTTAGATGCGATGGAAAAAACAGACAACATCGACATTGCCGCACTTGAAAGCAACACCGCGAATATTGATAAGCTGTATCAACTTTTAGATCTGCCACTGACCGGAAGCTACCACCTTAAAGAGAACATCCAAACATGGCGCTTGCGTATCGATGAAATGGCACATATCCAAGATACATTACTCAAACAAAGTAACAGCGAATCAGACTTAGATATCCAATGGGCAGTTCTTACTCACAACTTGAAGACGTTCGATGTATTAACACCAGAACAATCTCTTGTTGAGGGTGAACTCAATGTCATAGGTGATCATAAAGACGTGTCTTGGCATCATGCACATCGCACGTTTGTTGAACATTTGAATGAAGATGGGCGCAAAGTACTGCAAGGCGTGTCGATGTTTATCACATCGCTGTTGATTTGGATTTATCTTCCAGTTCCAGGTGGTTTCATATTTCCTATGTTAGCCGGTGTATTCTCTTCTATGGTGCCGACCATGCCACCAAGCGTTATTAAGGACGCTTTTTATGGTGTGTTGGGTACAGGGTCGGTGGTTCTGTTGCAATACATCTTTGTGATGCCATTAATGACAGAACTATGGGAGCTGGGACTATTCTACTTCCTTAACATTATGGTGATATGGAAAGTGTTCGCGACACCTAAGCTCATGGTACACCGAATATTGGGTATTAACTTATTAGTTGTTCTCACATCTGGTGCGCTCAACCTCACACCTGTTTATGGAATTGAAACGCCACTTTTGATGCTCGTAAACATTTTGATTATTCTGATGATAGCGAAGTTGTTTACTGATCTATTTAGAGTGAGGGTAACTGCTTAGAACTAAATGCGCTTAACAACTCACAACAAAACGGTCTGCCAAGTATTTTTACTTCACAGGCCTTTTTTTATCTATTTAAAATCATTATAAATCAATTGATTAACGCTAATTATTACTAAGTGAGGATAGCGTCCATCAAAAGCGATTAACGCGATCTGCCACCTCCTCTTAAAATCCTCTCATTGATTGACGCAATGCATTTTTAGTCGCGACATTCACACTAGCAATCCTAACGGATAAATACATAACAACTGAACACGACGTTCAGTATTACATCGACTGTTTGAGTCTCGAAGGTTTGAGGCCACTCAGCGTGGAAACCGTCATGAGTTTTTTTGAAATACGCACCAGCGCCTGTAAGACCCATACTCTTTCTGTGTTAGCGAGCGCCCTATTACTTACCACCCCCAATTTTGCGTCTGCGGCAGAAACCAAGACTTACAGCGAAGTTATGGAAAAAGGTCGAGCACTATTTGACAAATATGGCATCAGTCATGATTTACCAAAGCTAGCAATCAGTTCGCTCGTACAGGGCGAACACCTAGTTGAACACGCACATCGAACCATACAAATTGGCGATGAGGTTCGTGACTCAAGCGTCTATCTGATAAAAAACACAGACAGCAAAGGCAACATCGACCTGCGCATCAAATACAACCCGCAAGAGCTGGATGAAAACGAAAAACTGATCGATGAAATTGAAGAGTTTACGCGCACTGAGTATCGACTAAGAAATTATGCAGAAAGCTTCGATCCATCGTCAGTGAAAGTCAATGAAAAAGACAACGGCGACGTGACCATTAGCTTCAACTATTCGAAATACGGCTTACCACAAGACATCGCCTATTTCCGTTTCTTGAATGTTGATATTGAACTTGTAGGCGGCACACCAAAACGCATGGTAATCACCAACGACAAGCCATTTAATCTTGGTAAGTCAAAAGTCGATACCTATTACCAAGTGATTGATTTCCAAACGTTAGACTCTGGTAAAGTCGTTATTGAACGTAAGACAACTAACATCGAGGGTACGTCTAAAACGAAACCGATGACCATGAGCGCTGTAACTGAACCCGTCGCAATTTATGAAGACGACAACGGCGTTAATGTCCTGCATGAAGAGCGTCTAAAAGAAGTTTCAGATCCTCGTATGCAAGAAGCGAGTGTTAAGTTAGATCGAGTATTCCCTTTAATGGGTGACATGGTGCGTCGTCAAGGTATCGATTTACCCCTTCCATTCGGCGTATCAGTGGCTTATCGCAATCAAGATATGGATATACCCATGACAGATTACGTGATTGGTGGAGTGCGCTTGAATGATTTATTTGACCCGGAAGACAGTGTTGCGACGGTCAAAGCGGAAAGTGTTTCGATACGCGGCGACGTAAATATCTTGCCATTCTGGAATGTATTCGGGTACGTAGGAAAGGTAAACGTTGATGCGAATATTGACGCCTCTTATACCGGCGCTGCTGGAGAATATCTACAAGATAAACTCAATAACAAATTACCTGGTCTAGGCGACAAACTGTGCGAGGGCGTATCAGCACTGTGTAACAGTGGGCGTTTAAATGTACCACTCCATCTCGAATATGACTTACGCGGTGCGGGTACAACACTATCTGTTGGTTACAAAGAGTTCTTTGCCTCAGTGACGGGTACCTATTCACAAACCCGTCTGAAAGGGATGGATGATTGGGGTGACGGCATTGTCACGATTCAGCCAATGTTGGGCTACCAATTAGTTGATTATCGCGCTCAATTCTTCGTTGGTGCTGAATACCAAGGTTTAGATTCACGTATGCAAGGTACTGTAAAGACAGACGATATTGAGTTTGATTACGACGTTGGTGTCGACATTAACCAGTGGGCATTTTTAACCGGAGTCAACAAACAGATTGGCAAGCACTACAACATGACCCTGTTGTACAACAAAGGTGAAACTCGTTCGGCTGTGACATTGAACCTTGGCTATCGATTCTAACGGTCAAACCATCGCTCTATTGTGAATATAGATTCGTTAGAGCGATATTTTCATACGAGCCTCTGAAGCTCAGTCGTCCAGCAAGATGACAACTCAAATATATGCCATGTCGATGCTCCATAGATGGAGCGCAATACCCAATGGAACTGCAGGATTGTCGATACAAGTGCGTTTGATCGTAACTATACCGAATATTATTGTGGAAAATTAAATATGAATATTGCATACCGCTCACTTATCGCATTGTCTATTGCTACTGCCCTTATAGGCTGTGGCGACGATAGCCAACCAACGGTTCCTTTCCCTGATAAACCTGAACCTTTAATTCCAGCACCTTCAGAAACCTTTACCACTCAAATCGGCGATGTGATGATTACTGCGACCAAAGAAGAGCTGGTTGTTACATCTAATACCGAAGACGATAAACTGGCTTCTGTTGAGTCTTTTAAAGGCATTAAGTTTGCGAACGAGCCAGAGCATTTTACGCACAGTACCCCGGCTACGTTAACTGAGGTTATGAATTCAGAAGGTATGATCGATGCCACCAACTTTGGTGATGCTTGTACGCAAGCTAGATCGACAGACTTCGGTTCAGAGCTTGAACTTGCACAAAGCCAAGACTGCCTCAACCTCAACATCTGGCGTCCAGTAGGCACGACCGAACAAGACGAGTTACCTGTTTATATATTCATTCACGGTGGTGATTTTGAATACGGTACTGGCGCGAACCCAATGATTCATGGTGATACGGTTGTAGCGCAAGGCGCGGATGAAGGTAACCCGTTTATAATGGTGACGTTTAACTACCGCCTAGGTTTGTTTGGTACTCGCTGGATAAAAGGTGAAAATGTTGACGGTAACTACGGCATTGGCGACCAAGAAAGCCTACTAAAATGGGTTCGTGAAAATATTAAAGAATTTGGTGGTGCTCTGGGTAACGTGACATTAATGGGTCAAGGCTCTGGTGCAATGTCGATTGCTTTGTTGCAGCAAAAAGTGGCAGAAAACAAGCTAGAAGACGACTATTTCCAGCGCGCGATTATGCAAAGCATGCCTTATGGCTATGAATTTAATAGCTACAATTCAGCACGTCCCCTCCTATCTGATGGTTTAGATGATGCTGAGTATGACGAAATAGTCGCAAAACAAGCAGATACACTAGATCCACTTAATAAAGTGATATCATGGGTTACCGCTTCAGCCCTTACTAATTCCAATAGCACACCAATGTCAACATTGATGCCATACGCTCCATATTTGGAATGTTTACAACTAAAAGAGCCTGTCTTAGGGCTTCCTAGTACACAATGTGAAGAGGGTTACGGGCAAAAACAACCAGTAGCAAGCGATTTTGTGGTTCCCACAGTCATTGGCTTCAATGCAGAAGAGTCAAACACGATGAGCATGCTGCCAAACCTAACCTCTCTGATTGCCATTATTTGTGATGAGTTGCAGTGCTTTGCTGATGATGAACCCGAGTTAACAGCTCAGAGAATGAGTGAATGGCTAGCAAGTGATGACAACCAAGCGAAGGTAACTTCACGTCTCAACGAACTTGCAAAGAGTGCTGATTTGTCGAAGCAACTTGAGCTAGAAGAACTAGTGAATACAATGTCATTAACTGCGTACCAAGCCGTAACGACATTGTTCTATGGAACCAACAATACTACCGCAAGTCAGCTGATGGCATTACGTGATTTCAAGCCAGAGCTTGAAACAGAGCTTGTTGATGCGATAGGTAACATGGGCAAATATCGTACGATCATGAACGATACCTTGTTCGCAGGCCCTGCTCGTAAGAAAGCAGCAGAAAGTGCACAAGATACCGCACTTTACTACTTCGATTACAAAACGAGCTTCAATGTGTGGGGCTATGGAATCTCGAACGGTTTACCTGATGACTTAGGTGACTTCTTAAAATCATTAAGCTGCGTTTCAGATGCCTGTGGGGGCTCTGAATTGCCATTGGTATTTAACAAAGCGATAAGAATGGATGGAACGGAGCTTTCTCCTGATTCAAGTGACAAGCAACTGATGAATGAAGTCTCTCGTTCATGGTTTAACGGAGCATTGTTCTCAGATGAAAATCAATATATTGCGAGTCAAGACCAACTGTTAGTGATTGATTCTGATGGCATGGCGCTTTCCGCTCCGAACTGGGATAAAACGCATAACCAAGGCATCGATCCCAACCTGAACGAAGGTCGCCTTACGGGTCTGGAAGATCTCGGAATCTTATTGAATTACATGCCTGAATAATCTGTATTTAACATAGATTGACGATTCACTGCGACAAAGGCCAGCTTGCTGGCCTTTTTATTGGCCAAAATTCCATGAGAATTCCTATGCTTAATAATAACCTACGTACTTTATGTGCCATGTTTTTCGTTGCCTTACTCGCGGGCTGCGCCCAACCTTACCCTGATGTTGACCCCGATTTCGAAGCTAACTGGCAAAGCACAGAACATCAAGCCGAAGTCTATTTGATCCCGAGTGCGCCTGAAGCCTTTGCGCGCCGCATTGATCTGGTTCGCCAAGCAAAACACTCGATTGATATGACTTACTTCTCTTGGGAAAACGACACTCTGGGTCTGATGCTGTTAAACGAGCTGAAACACGCCGCTGACCGCGATGTGGCCGTGCGCCTCACACTGGATGACTTGTTGGTATTCAATGACAAATGGCTTGCGGAGTTGGACTCACACGCCAATATTGAGATTCGACTGTTCAACCCTTTTGAGTCACGTAAAGCTGGCTGGATTGGTCGTGCGCTCAACTTCTCTACTCATCAAAAACAGTTAGATAATCGACTGCATGAGAAATACTTTAACGTTGATCACCAATCGATGATCCTCGGTGGGCGCAACATCGGTGATGACTACTTTGGCTACAGCGAAAGTGCCAACTTCTTTGATATGGATGTGCTGTTTAAAGGCGACGTGATTGCTGCTTTCGACCGAAACTACCAAGCGTTGTGGAACAGTGAGCATGTAGTGCCAATTCAAGAACGCATTAAAATCAAAGAGAAAGAGCAATACCAAGCGTTCACCAAAGCGTTGAACAAAGGTGAAAAGAATCAAGCATTGATCACGTCTGAAGTCGAAAGGCAGATAAAGAGCTTAAACCAACCGAAGTTCATTTCAGCCTCTGTCACGCCGGTATTTGACTCACTGGAGAAACTCAATGACAACAAGCCCTACTTTCGCCAACGTATTGAACACTTGATGAAGCAAAAAGTACCGACACCTTCTAAGGTTATTATTTCTACGCCTTATATGGTGCCAAGCGATAACAAGTTTGTATTCGTCGATGCACTTAGAGAGAGCGAAGCCGAAGTCACCTTACTGACGAATTCATCGGCTTCTAATGATTCGGGCTTTGTGCCTGCGTATTACGAAAAACACCGTGAGACTCTACTCGACAAGGGCGTAAGTATATATGAGTACAAAAGCCAAGCGATCAATGATGATCACTACTTTCATGTTGATACCTACTACCACAACAAGACAGTAATTTTAGATGAGCGTGTCACCTATATTGGCTCTTCTAACTTCGATCCAAGATCAGACTTTCTCAACGTTGAGTTTGGGGTGTTGGTTGACAGTGAAGAGTTTGCGAAGCAAGTGACACACTACTTAACACGTCAGAAAGAGGAGTTGTTCTGGGCTGTGTCGCGAGAACAATCAGGTGACACCATCTGGGCTTCAGAGGAACAAATCCATACTAAGAACCCGAACTACAGTTCATGGAACAAGGTACCTGATTGGTTATTTCGAAAAATGAATGGCGAGTTCGAGCTTTAAGTGTTCAGCTTCGAATCTTAATTTTTAATTTTCTCCAGTCCAAATGTAAAAAAGCCGCGTAATTCGCGGCTTTCTCATGTTTCAAATACACGTATCTGAGCTTATAGACGGTAGGTCATCGCTCTTTGGGCTACGTAGTTCACCATATCAAGCGTTGTGAAGATCGAATTAACATCATTAATGTTGTAATCCACATGTCCACGCTCCACATATTGCTCAGCGAGACGGTAAATATCAACGACACGCTCAGCTACCGCTTCCATAGGATCAATAAAAGTGACTGTTGGAAATGCCGTTTCAAGTTGCTTTCTAACCAAAGGAAGTTCCGTGCATCCCCAAATAACCGTATCAACGCCCTTCTCTACGATGGATTGAATCGCTACAGCAAGCAGTGCGGCATTACGCTCAAACTCGCCCGCTTTGATCCCGTTGGTTTCTCGGATTGCTTGTCCACACTCTGTCATCTCACCGGTTACTTCACCATAGATAGCACTATGCACGTTATGCTCTTGCTCAAAGGAATCTGGCTTAACGAACACCAGATTCGCGTCCGTTAGGTAACGATCATAGATTCCCGAATTGTATGTGCCGTTGGTACATAAAATACCAACAACAGATTCAGAGTTCTGCTCTTTGATTTGATCAACGGTGGTTTGAAGCATGTCGACGATATAAACGTTGGTGTGCTTTTGAACCTCAGGTCTAAAGTAATGAGCGGTGTTACAGGTCATTACGCCAAACTGAACATTGGCATGTTTTAAAATGCACGCTGACTCAATCAGTTCAGGCACAGGATCGGTACCGCTTCGTTAATCACTTCAGATCGATCGGGGATATCTGAGTTTTTCACCACTATCATGGCCATGTGGTCTTAGTCTTTAAGTGCGCCGTGTTCAATTTCTTTCTTGGCGACGATATCTTGGAACAGAGCATCTGCTTCAGGGCCCATATTACCAAATACACCGAATCGTAGCTTTTTCATTGTTTTTACCTTTGTGTTTGCTAAAGCACAAAGGTTATTACGCTCTTTCGATTTACTTGAATCCTATTAGATGGTTCGCATCCTCGCGAGTGCATAAACAGCGTACAAAAATCAGAATTGAGTACCAAAGGAAAAATGAATACGAAATTCGTCGCCTTCAGGCGCATCTAAGCCGTAAGCAAAATCGAGCTTAACTGGCATTAACTGTGAGTTCCAAATCAAACTCACGCCCGTCCCACGCTTCCAATCCGCTTGTTGATCAAATGCATCACCCACATCAAGAAATGCGCCCAACCAAATTGAACGATAGACTTGATGCTGATATTCGAGCCCAGCAGTTAACATATAACGTGCCCCCGTTAGTTCGCCATTCTCGTCTCTAGGGGAGATAGATTCGTAACCATAACCTCGCAGGTTTCCATCGCCACCAGCAAAATACCGCAGTGACGACGGCACATCAGATAATGATTTGGCAATGTTGATGCCTACGTTGGAGCGGAAATGGAGCTTCTGCCTGTCACTAATATCCCATGAAAGGACACTGTTTCCTTCCAACCGCAACAGCCTTGAGTCAGAGAACAGACTAGGGTCAGAATACTCGACAGAATAGATGTGTCGATGATTGAGCTCCAACTGATCATTTTTACGATCAACCTGAGAAAAACTGATGCCAGGTAACAGCAATTGCGATTGCTCTTCCTCAGACGCCTGACGGTACTGTTCGTGCAAGTATTTGACATAAATGGTGCTTTGCCAATCACTGTCTAATTGCCAGTAACGTTCGAACTTAAGATCGTTTGTAAAGCTATTGGTGTCTCGATGATCAATTCGTTTCGATTCAAACTGAATACCAAAGTAATCCGTTGTGACTTTCTCTGTGGGGATTTTGTACCCCAACTGAAGTGATTGCTCCTGTTCAGACAAATATGTCTGTGTTTCAAAGCTGTGGCCTCTCCGGTTATACCAAGGCTTTGACCAACTGAGAGAGGCGCGTAAACCGAGATCTGTAGAATAGCCGCCACCGACCTGCACGATATTTCGAGAACTTGGCTCGGCAATGATTTCAATTGGAACTTCTAGGTTGTCATCAAGTTTGTCAAAGTCACCATGTACGATGACACTTCGAAACCATTGAGTGTCTGACAAATCAGATTGCAGTTCACCTAACTTGATGGTGTCAAAGTCATCACCTTTTTTAAAGGTGGGTATTTTCTCGATACGAGTAGGGTCAACCCCATCATCAGGAATACTTATAGAACCGAACTTGTAGCGTGGACCACTTGCAAAATACAAGTGTATATTCGCGATGTTCTCGCTAGGAATAACTTCAATCTTTGACTCGATAAACCTGCCGTCAAAATAACCTTTCCGCTTTGCTAAAGAGAAAATCGCACGCTTAGTTTGGTCGTATTCTTGGTGAGACAAAGTTAAACCTGAGCCTAACTTGCTTTGATTGAGTATATTGATGAACTCCGCATCTAGGCTAGCTTCACCTGTTATTTTTACTATCGATTCTGCGATGCGCATGACAGGACCAGAATCGATGTTAATGATCACGTTATCAGAATCATTGAGGTCGATATCGAGCTGTGGGTGATAATAACCATAAGGGTTGAGTGCATCTTGAATACGTTTAGATAGCTTCGTTTTCGATAGCTGTGATGCAGGAACATCGGCTAAAGGTTCTAAATATAATTCTACATTTTCGGTGAGAGTTTTATTAACCCCTTTAACCTCAAATTCAGCAGCACTAGAAGAGTGTTGGGTAAACAGGAAAAATGAAGTGGCCAGCACTAATTGTTTAATCGAGGTCTTCACGCGGTTACCCAATTGCTCAAAACCCGAACAGGTTATGAGCAAAGCGTTAAATCGCCGAATCTCTTATGGAGGACGCTATCCTTCGAACGGCTTATCGGGTTGTTTAACACTGCAACAGTCGTTTATTAACGACTCAAATCCCAGCCCTACAGACACAAAAAAGGCGCAATTAAGCACCTTTTGAATGTCTATTACTTATTGATTTATATGGCTTGCTGATTTATATGGCTTGCTGACTCAAGATCAGTTGTTGTTCAGCCACACATCTTGGTTTTTTGGAGCTTTCTTCTTCTTTTTCTTCTTGCCAGTACCGGCCGGTGGCGCAACAGGTTTTAGTGCTGCGATCAGTTCAGCTGTCGCTTCTTCATCCACTTCAAAGCCTTCAATTTGCTCACGCTCAAGACGAATCTTGTTCTTCTTCTCGATGATTTTGAAGTGGTGGTAATCTTCGTGATCGATCAGAGATAACGCAAGACCAACTTCACCTGCACGACCACTTCGGCCGATACGGTGCATGTAGTCTGACGGGCTACGCGGTAAGTCAAAGTTGATTACCACTGGAAGCTTCTCAATATCCAGACCACGTGCCGCGATGTCTGTCGCGATCAGAACGTCAATCTCGCCAGATTTGAAATCTTCTAGGATACGAGTACGTGAACCTTGCCCTTTATCGCCGTGGAATACTTCTGCGATGATACCGCGCTTGTAAAGCTTGTCTGCTAGGTGCTCACAGCTGTTCTTCGCATTAACGAAGATCAGAGCTTGGCGCCATTCATGTTGTTGAATTAGGTGTGCGAGTAACGCTGTCTTGCGACCTTTTTCTACTTCGAATACACGTTGAACCAGTGTGCTCGCATTGGCACTTTGAAGTTGAACTTCAATTGGATCGCTTAGAAGTTCGTGAGTCAGCGTTTTAACTTGCTCTGGGAAAGTTGCAGAGAACAACAAGGTTTGTTTTTTGCTCGGCAAGAGCTTCAAGATTGCATCAAGTTCTTCGGTAAAACCTAGGCTTAGCATTCGGTCAGCTTCATCAAGCACTAACGTTTTCACTTTGTCTAGCTTGATAGCGTTGCTTGAAATAAGGTCAAGCAGACGACCCGGTGTTGCCACCAAGATATCAGTGCCGCCACGTAGCGCCTGCATTTGAGTGTTTACCGATACACCACCAAACACACAAACCGTTTTAATCGCGCCATTGAAATGCACAGCGTAAGATTTAACGCTGTCAGCCACTTGCTTAGCAAGTTCACGAGTAGGAACCAAGATAAGGCCAGAAACAAAGTTACCTTTGCCTGAACGACGGTCCAGAGGGGCATCTTCATGAATCTTTTGTAACAGTGGAAGTGCAAATGCTGCGGTTTTACCTGAACCGGTATTTGCGCCTGCAATTAAATCGCGTCCTGCTAACACACTTGGAATAACTTGCGCTTGGATAGGCGTTGGCTGTTGGTATTCAAGCTCAGATAAACGAGCCATCAAAGGAGAGATTAAGCCAAGATCAGAGAAGTTGGTTGGTGCTGTGGTGTTAGTCATTAATTGCAGGAACTCAAAGCTAAAATAATAGCGCGCTATACTAACGTATTTCCGCTGTATTACGTAACTAAATCGCCCCTTTCCAGCCTGTAACTTCAATTTAGACCAACTAAAACGGGACGAAGGCGACACAGTACCGGTTTGGTGTCGCCCCAATTGCTAACTTGATAATTGAAGGACAATTGGCGTTGAGCACCGTGAGTTTAATTCAACCACCCTGCTACCGTCTGTTCAGGTGCGTACGAATTAGGTGCGGTTAACCAGACAGCTACGGCATCGGGCGAAGCGACTAGCGGATCAAAGTCCACATTGAATTGCCACTCAGATTCACCACGTTGGTAGCCATCGTACACTACGACAAAATCATGCTCTAACTTCTTACCTCTGTTCTCGCCCGCCTTAACGCTGGTGACTTCGTTCATCGCCAGCAAAGCTATATGAGCAACATAATCCCCTTTGCCTTCGTAACTTACGCTGAACGTATCGCCTTTATAGTTGACCATTAGCTTGGGGTTATTTTGTTGTTTGAGCGAAGGCAACGTTCTGTCTAACCAGTTAAAGTAACCGCGCCACTCTTTTCCATCGACAACAAAGCCGGGTGTGTAAACCCCACTTGTTACTCCATAAGCTTTGTACAAGCGTTGCTTCTGACTAAACGCCTTACTCGCGAACTTGTCGCCCCAACCTAAGTAATCCCAATAATCGACGTGATAGGCAAGCGGAATAACTTGTGTCCAAAGTTTTGGATGGTCTTCAAAAGTACTGAGGTACTGATCAGCAGGTGGACAACTTGAACAACCTTCAGAGGTGAAGAGCTCGATAACCTGTGCGGGCTGGCCTTCATTACTCCAGGTTTGTGCAAGCGACACTGAGGAATAGAAGCCGATCGGTAAGGCAAATAAACAAAGTTTAATCAATGATGAATTGCGTTTGGCGTGTGACATACCGAGATCCTTGTACAAAGCGAATTGAATGGCGCTCAAATACAGACCATTATGCCTAGGTTTTTCTTTCAGGTGCTTAGTTTACGAAGAGATTGAGTTTATTTCAGATACAAAAACGCCAGCTTTAGAAGCTGGCGTTTTCTTAAAATTCTATATTTACATGTTAACGCTGAGATTAACGGTTAATACCGATATCGCGTTGCATGTGACCAGATAGGTCGCTTGCGTAGTAACTACGTGGAGAGTTGTCTACGAAAAGAATATCGAAAATGTGTGCAATCAATCCTTTGAAGTTAACCGAGTAGGTTTTCTTATCCATAGAGTTAGGAACAGCGATAGTATTCATTTGTACTGCTTGAGCCATGATTGCCTCTCTATAAATTTATTAATGTGTTTCGTTCTGATGACAAGAATAATAGGTGATCTTTTGCAGGTTAAAAAATGACTAAAATTAGATTTTGGGATTAGTTTTTCTAATAAAACAAACCATTAACAATGCCACAAAATAGATATGCAGATTATGTGAGTACAAATTCAATATAGTGTTTAAATCATGCATTTAGTACAAATACCCCGCAAACAACAGTGGCCAATGTCACAGAAAATTTACATAAATAAATTTTCCACTTCATCAGCCACGTGTTCATTATCGACTTTTCGATAAGTTATATTTGTTTTTAATTTACTTGTTCAATGCCTGGCTTCTTCGCATAAACCGACGCTATAACCGCAATCGTCATCGTAGAAACCAATACCGCCAATGACCAGTAAGTTGGGATAGCCCACTCGCTATCAACCAGAAGCATTTTCACACCAATGAACACCATGATGAATGAAAGCGCGGGTTTCAAATAGATGAACTTGTCCATCATACCTTGCAGTACAAAATACAACGAGCGAAGACCAAGTAACGCAAACACGTTAGCCGCAAGTACCAAGAACGGTTCTTGTGTTACCGCAAAAATCGCAGGGATAGAGTCTAATGCAAACATCACGTCCATGACTGCGATCGCACCGATGACCAACATCATTGGAGTGAATGCCCATTTAGCACCCTGTTTAACCATTAATGCAGGGCCATGGAAGTCCTCTGTTACCGGCATCACTTTACGAAGTAGCTTTTCAGGCAGAGTATTCACACTCTCCTCTTCGCCCTTGTCTAATGCCAGCTTAATACCTGTACCAATCAAGAACGCAGCGAACACGTAAAGCACCCAGTGATATTCCGCCAATAGCTGTGCGCCTAGTGCGATCATAATTGCACGAAGCACCAATGCACCAATTACGCCCCAAAGAAGCGCACGAGGTCTTAGATGCTCAGGAACTTGGTATTGAGCAAAGATCATCGCAAAAACAAACAAGTTGTCTACGCTAAGGGATTTTTCTAACAAGTAACCCGTAATGAATGACACGGTTGCTTTTTGCGCTGTGTAGTCACTGTTCGGCGCATAAATGTCCCAAAATAGGTAAATCGAGCCAGCAAACAAAAACGCAAGTACAAACCAGAAAACACTCCAGATTGCCGCTTTCTTGATAGTAACGTTACCGCCACGAGTCTGATAGATATCAATAGAGACGAGAATAACCGTTAGCAGGAAAAAGCCCGCATAAGTCGTCATGATTGGCGATGAAAAAAAGGATTCACTATTTGTAGATAATAGAGATTGAGTTGAGTTCATTATTCCTCCGGGCGGAAGAACTGTACAAAGACCTTCCGCAAACAAAGCATATCAAGCTCCATTACGGATCTTGACTGTGATTGCGTTGGTCTCGTTGAAGTGAAATATGGGATTTCACTTTTACATACCGGATAGACTCTTGGCCTAACGAGATGACGATATGTAAACTTGCGCTAACTACTCCCCAAACGCGTGGATAATAATCCTCTGGTTGTGTTTCGTCTATATAAATTTGCACGGAAAAAGCAAAAAAGGAGCAAACGCTCCTTTCTGATTGATGCCACTTTGTCAAATAGACACGCGAATTGATTCTAAGAATAAATTCGCAAGTCAAACACACTATTGCACTGCGTAATGAAGTTGCAAAAAGAGCAATTTACAGCCCTGCGGCAGGTATTAAATACACTAACGCTGACCAAACTGATACCCAACCGACAACCGCTACCGCATCTAACCAATCTTTCTTATCCATGCATATCTCCACAAGAAGGCGACCTGCAGAGATAAAGCATAAACAATGCCAATTTTATAAATAACCCAAAGTAATAGTGTTAAATATCAGTATCAGCTTTAGTTATCTAAAACACTCCATGCAATTCAACGGTTCATTGAGTTGAAGCGACTCTGGGTGGTCTTGCAGAAACTCGATGAAGCAGTCTGCCATAGAGTCAGTGGTGACCGTGCCATCACCGATCATATCCAACACAGCGTTATAGCCCTCTTTGCCTTTCATTGTATAGGCTGACGACGCGCCCCGGTAAATACGGTTGCGAGAAACAGCTTGCCAACCTGAATCATCAGAGTGAATTTCTAGATGGTGAATCCTGTGTCCTATAGGCGCTTCTTTGTGGTAACAAAACCTCAAATTATGTGTATAAGGAAAGCTACCTGAACCTGTGCCCACGACACCATTATCAATCGCGTTATTGATTGCACCTTCAAGCATGCCAGCGATCGTTTCACCTTTTACTTCATACACACCAATAGGTACGGCAAACGGTAGTAGTTTTCCGGCAATATCGGCAACAGAGACATCGCCGCTGTTCAGTGAATTTCTTACACCACCGGCGTTGTGAATGGCAAAGTCAACCTGATGCCCTTTCTTGTTCATTAGATGGTGAAATGATTGAGCAACCAAGGGGGCTAGTTGACTCGGGCCTTTAGCATCTGGAATACGTACATGGCGAAGTTTAGTGTCTGCATGAGCAATCACTTGTTGCTGAAGCTTTCGAACTCGCGGCTGGTATTTATCCGTCAGAATGCTCTGCAGCTCAGGATCTTTCTTACACACTGCAATATTAGGGTGATTGTTTAAAAACTCACACGCCATATCGTGGGCATCGTCTTGCCCTACTTCACTCAGTTTCGCGTCTATAAAGAGTCGACGGCCTAATAACAGTTCGTTTTTACCATTGAAGTGCGTCACTTTGCCTTGAGAATCGAACTCGATTTCGCAGTGTCCTAAGCTCATGGCGTGGAAACCCGCTTGCACAACATAGGTATCGCCAATTTTCACACCGTATTCATCATCTTTAACTAAGCCGATATCAGAGAAATCACCTTGTAAGCGATGACTATGACCACCAACGATGACACCAATACCTGTTACGTTGGCTGCTAACTCTAAATCAGCTTCGTAACCAAGATGGCTAAGTAACACAATCTTGTTGATACCTGCTTGATGGATTTGCTCAATGGTCCCTTTTGCTGTTTCCAAAGCATTTTCAAACGGTGTATCGATATCTGGGTTAGCGATGCCTGCCATCTTGTCGATGCTTAAGCCGAATATTGCGACCTTCTCGCCATCAAACTCTTTCGTTATAAAAGAAGCACTTCGTGTTTCAGGCAGATAAGGCTTAACAATGTCGTTGTCCGCTAGCGTATGAGTTTTATTGATATCCTCATTCGATAGATTCCAGTTACCGGCCAACAGCGGGAATTTGATTCTTTTCGCGAAAATCGCAACGGGCTCATTACCCATGTCTAACTCGTGATTACCGAGCGTCATGGCATCTATATTAAGGGCATTCAACAAATCGGCATTGGCTTTTCCCTTGAATAAGGAAAAGTACAACGTGCCCTGGAAGCAGTCACCAGCGTGCAAGAACAAGGTTCCAACCTTCTGACGCTGGGCATCTTGTTCTATTTGTTTGAAGCGTGTTGAAATTCGAGCAAAGCCACCAGCACTGACATAAGGTTCAATGATGTGGTTGTTCATTTTAAGTGATAGCTGTAACGAGGTTGGTTCAAAGTATGAGTGGGTGTCGTTGATGTGTGCCAACACTATTTTTGTCGGCTTATTCTTTTTAGTCATATTTTCTTCTCTCTTTGTCCCTTCATACTAGGTCGAGAATCATGACAGAATCGTGAATTTTATGAAACTGCACTGCAAAAAAATACTCGAGATAGATCAAAAATCTCATTTTGCACCGTATTAATAAACAACGGGTTTTGTGACAGGTGAGCATACCGGATTTGGATTTTTCGATTATGATTAAAGATATCTGTTAGCTTTCAAATAATTAGCAGAGCCTTCCGTTAGGAGTAAGCCTATGCAACTAGAAAGAATCGAGATTTCTGGCTTTCGAGGTATCAAGCGCATGTCACTCGCGTTTGACGAGCTAACCACGCTTATTGGTGAAAATACTTGGGGTAAGTCTTCATTATTGGATGCCCTTTCCGTCATTCTGCCCTCAGACGGTGTGCCATATCACTTTGAAATGACCGATTTTCATGTCGATTACTCTGTTTCACACCCGCAGTCTCAACATCTTCAAATTGTTCTCGCTTTAAAAGCTAACGATAAGAGCGAACTTAACGCAGGTCGTTATCGCAAACTCAAACCTATTTGGGTTCAAGATGAATTTGGCGTATTTCGCATCTACTATCGCATCAGCGCGACGTTAGAACAGTATGAGACAACAACACACTATGCATTTCTTGGTTTGGACGGTAATCCGCTCAAGCTTCATCATTCAGAAAAGCTTGCTCAAGAATTAATGACCTTACATCCCGTTATCCGTTTGCGTGATGCAAGGCACTTTGATCGTCCTTTCAACGGCAAGTCCCTTAACCACAATGCTCACCTGCCGACTAATGTTCACGCAACTAATGCAAATTCAAACGGGAACGGGAACCATCACACGAGCAATGGCACAACAAATGGAAACGGCGCCAATAACGGTAATGGTCGACAAGCAAGAATAGAAAAACGAATAGACAACACCTGCCGCCGTCTTATGGCGATACCCGGACATGTTAATAAAGGTGAAATGCGCAGTAGCCTAGAGTCGATGCAAAGTTTGATTGAGCACTATTTTTCTTTCAAAAGTACTTCTCGTCGTAACCCTAGAAAACAGCGAGACGGATTGCTTTATTCTGCGGGTACCAATGATCAGAGTATTCATCAACTCGTCGAAGAGACCAAGAACAAACAAACTCGCTTATTATTCATGGGGTTACTTAACGCTTATCTACAAGCTAAAGGGCCAAACGACTTAAGGCGATGTGCGCGCCCTCTGTTGATCCTTGAAGATCCAGAAGGTCGATTGCACCCAACACACTTGGCAAGGGCTTGGAGCTTGATGCAGAAATTGCCCATGCAGAAAATCCTGACCACCAACAGTGGCGACCTACTTGCGGCGGTCCCACTTCAATCGATTCGTCGCTTGGTTCGTCAGTCAGACAAAACCATCGCCAATCAACTCAACATGAACCATTTCAGTAAGGATGAACTTCGACGAATTGGTTTTCATATCCGCTTCCACCGCTCTGGGGCACTATTTGCTCGCTGTTGGCTATTAGTAGAAGGTGAAACCGAGGTTTGGTTGTTCAATGAACTTGCCAACCAATGTGGCTATAACCTAGCAGCAGAAGGTGTGCAGATTATTGAGTTCGCCCAATCAGGACTTAAGGCACTGATTAAGGTCGCGCAAGAGTTTGGCATCGATTGGCATGTGGTAACTGACGGCGATGCGGCGGGTAAAAAATACGCAGCAACGGTGCTATCGAAGCTTGGTAATGATCAGGAAAGACATCGACTCACGGAACTGCCAGATAAAGATATCGAGCATTACCTATATATGAATGGATTTGAGAGCTTTTTCCGTGACATGGTTAAGATTCCATACGATCACCCTATCCCTCCAAAGAAAGTGGTTGCCAAGGTATTGAAGAAACATGCAAAACCCGACCTTGCACTCGCCATTGTTTCTCATTGCGAGAATCAAGGACAAGAATGCATTCCGCTTTTATTAAGGTGGACATTAAAACGCGTGATCACCATGGCGAATGGAAATACCTAAACATAATTTGTTTTATAGATGCTATCAGTTGCTCTACTGATGAAATATTTAGCTAGTCACCTCAACCAAAAAAGGCACACCAAACGGTGTGCCTGTATAAATCGATATACAAATTAATTGGGGGTTATCTTGCAAGAGTTCACAGTGACTAACTAAGGTTAGGTTAACGAATTAAGCCTTTGCCTGTTTAGCGTGTTGTTCAACAACTTCCGAAGATTGAGTCGATTTCTCGTGAAGCCATAGCCCCGTTGCTTTCATCAAGTATCCAAATACACCACCAAGCAGTAAAGATGGCACTACAAGTTGCCAATCACCACCTGCAGCAAACGTCGCACAGCAACCAATGAAGGTGCCTGGGATATAACCTAGCCACGCTTGTTTCGCTTGAATACACATAAAGAAAGCCACAATAGCAGTAATCATGTAGCCTAAAATCTCTAACCCTGCGAAGGTTGAGCTTTCGATAATCACCATTGCCCAGAATACGCCAGTCATGTTGGTCAATAAGCTACCTGCTAGTCCTTTAACGCCGCCTGTTGGCGAAGCAAAGTAACTGGTGCAACCTAAGAAACCTGCCCATGACAATAAGCCGAAAGAGATAGCAATCCATCCCCATAGACCTGACAAAATACCTGTTGTTAATGAAATCGCGACTAATGTACTCATACTATTTCTAAAGCCTAATTACGTAATTGAACGCAACCGGATTTAGCCTCACTTAAAATCAAGTAAGCATACTATGGGAAGATAGCCCTTATTTAGCCGATCACGATCACATTAATAATGTATGCACTTGTGCATTTATCACTAGATGGAGACCGGAATCGCTTATTCAACATATTTAGTTATTAGAATTGGTGTTGAGTAGCGACTAAAGAATCGACCGTTTGCCTTTCATCATGCGCTTACCTTCACGCTTGATACATTCAGCAAGTGGGTTCTCTGCCATGTCAGCACGCCAAATAAAGGACAAGGTTCTTTCCATTTCAAGCTCAGGAACATTCAACGTCACCAGTTGCCCTGACTCAACAAACTGTTCGACATCTAGATAAGGTAAACACGTTAAATATGGGCCGTTTGCAACCAAACTTCTTAAAACAGGAACGTGTTCATACTCTCGCCATACATCGAGATCGCCAATTAAATGGTGAATAGAGCTATCAAAAACTTTGCGAGTACCCGAACCATGTTCGCGTAATACCCACTTTGCTTGTTCTAATTGTGCCAAGCTGACTCGTTCACGCTTCGCAAACGGGTGATGAGCCGATGCAACCACCGTTAAATGGTCGGTACACCACACTTCTTGGTGAACTCGGTTGTCATCACAACGACCTTCGATAACGCCCAAGTCATATTGATAATCTAATACACCATCAATGACAGCATCGGTACTTTGCACGCCAAGCGAGATTCGCATCTCAGGAAAGTCGTTATCAATAATACTGATGAGATCAGGAACGAGGTGTTCCGCTGGAGTTTGGCTAGCACCTAATTTGAGTTCGCCACTCAACAAATGCTGCTCGTAAAAACCCATCTCAATTTGCTGCGCATCTTGCAGTAAACGCTTCGCTTTTGGTCTTAACCACATGCCCCAATGAGTCAGGGCCATTTGCTTGCCCTGCCTTTCAAACAAAGGCCTGCCGAGCATTTTTTCCAACTGTGCAAGAGACATACTTGTTGCCGACTGAGTCAACGCCAATTTGTCTGCTGCCTGACTAACGCTCCCGGAGTCTGCTACTGCATCAAATACCGCGAGTTGCTTTAATGAATAACGCAAAATTCATCCTTAATGCTTTTAATTATTTGTGTCCTGATGCTCGTTTTTTATAAAGCCAATGAGCAATCAATTTCATTCTACGCGTAACCAAATCTATATCAATAAATTTGATGTGGTTTCTAAAAATTATCAATTTTACCTCTACCCCTCAACGCCCTAATCTGGAATGGCAGGACACAACGAGCCCTGCAAAACATTACTGATTAACCATTACGGATTAACCAGGTCATTAACACTAGGAATTACACATGACGGATTGTTCAAGGGGGGGATATGGCAACCAGCACTTCTGAAAATCATCAACTGTTCTCACCAACAGAAATGATGGCGGAAGCAGAGAAGTTTGCATTAAGTAAAGCAAATAAAACCAGCAGCATGACATTGAGTTTGGCAATCATGGCTGGCGCATTCATCGGGCTTGCTTTTTTATTCTACATCACGGTAACCACGGGCAGCGCTGATGCTGGATGGGGACTGAGTCGCTTAGCCGGCGGTCTTGCCTTCAGTATGGGTTTGATCTTGATTGTGATTTGCGGTGGTGAGCTATTTACCAGCTCAGTGTTATCAAGCATCTCATGGGCTAACAAGCAAATCACCTTCACGAAGATGCTGTCTATCTGGGGCAAGGTGTATGTCGGCAACTTTATCGGTGCCATGTTCCTATTGGCTTTGGTAAGCGCAGCAGGCTTGTATCAACTGGATGGCGGGCAATGGGGCTTAAACGCTTTAAACATTGCTCAACACAAGCTACACCACACCCCAGTTCAAGCGTTTGCTTTGGGTGTGCTTTGTAACTTGTTGGTGTGTTTAGCGATTTGGTTAACGTTCAGCTCTGCTAACGCAATGACCAAAGCAATGATGACCGTGTTACCCGTTGCAATGTTCGTAAGCTCAGGCTTTGAACACTGTGTGGCGAATATGTTCATGGTTCCGCTAGGCATCACGATTCAAGCATTCGCACCAGAAAGCTTCTGGATGCAAATCGGCGCAACACCAGCCCAGTATGCAGACCTAAACGTCATGCAATTTGTCACCGCAAACTTAATACCAGTGACAATCGGCAACATCGTAGGTGGTTCAGTATTGGTCGGCTTAGCGAACTGGAGCATCTACCGTCGCCCACAACTTAAAGCAGCAAAAATTACCGCTATTACACAAACAACAGAAATTACGTCAGTTAAGGAAATTACTATGAACACAGCAACTACTATCAAGCAAATCATGAACACTCAACCAATTACACTGAGCGTAGAAATGCCAACATCAGTCGCGATTGATACACTTTTAGACGCGCAACTTGTTAGCGCTCCTGTTTGCGATGTTGAAGGTCGTCTAGTGGGTATCTTCTCTGTTCATGACGTAATGGTTGACCTTTGGTGCCAAGATTACATCCCAACTAAAGGCCAAAAAGTTGTAGACCTAATGAGCCGTGACGTTGTGGCAATCGACGCAAACGACAAGCTAGTGGACGTTGCTGAGTTCCTATGCATCGACAAAGAGCAACTGTACCCGACGACAAGCATGGGCTTCGCTACTCGCCTGACATCTCTTTCTCTAGAAGAGCGTGCAAAAGCGATGAAAGTAAGCCAACCACATATGCTTCCAGTGTTAGAAAACGGCGTAATGGTAGGTGTGTTGACTCGCATTGAAGTGATGCAAGCACTACGTCCAATCTACGGTGACCGACTAAACGTGGTTCCACAAGCTGAACTAGAAACGGCTTAACTAATCTTAAGTTGAACTATTAGGGATTAGTAGTTCAATTAGATAACTCAGTCATGGCAACGTTGACTGGCTAGAGGTAAACGGTGGCTTTTAACGTACTAAACGGTTTGACACAAAACAGACCTAAACGCGTTGCCATTTATCTCAATAAAAAAGGCGCAAAGTGAAAACTTTGCGCCTTTCTCTATTTCTAACTGTTGCTTTCTAAGTATCTATTTAACTTTTGGTGTTACATAAGAGATTGATACTAGTTAGCGATCAACAATAGCTAGATTACTTCTTTACACCTTCAACGTGTAGATCCATATCTACATAGCTTGAAGCGCCCATTACTGGAATGTTGAAGTCAGCAAGTTCTAGACGAGTTGTACCAACGAAACCTGCACGCTCACCGCCCCATGGGTCTTGACCAGCACCGATGAATTCAGCTTCGATAACGATAGGCTTAGTTACACCGTGAAGTTTAAGGTCACCCATTACTTCAAGTTTGCCGTCGCCTTTATCAACAACTTTCGTGCTGTTGAATGTCGCATCAGAGAACTTACCAGCATCGATGAAATCGCCGCTACGGATATGCTTATCACGTTCTGCGTGGTTTGAATCAAGGCTTGTAGTATCAACCGTTACGTTTACTGTAGACGCTTCAACGTTGCTTTCATCAAATGAGAAGTCACCTGAGAATGTGTTAAAACGACCTTGGATAAAGCTGTAACCCAGGTGGCTAACTTTAAAGTTAACTGAAGCATGCGCACCTTTTGTATCAATCACGTAATCAGCGGCGTTCGCAGCGAAAGGCATTGCCATTGCAAATGCTAATCCTGTAGCGATAATTGACTTTTTCATTTTGAAGCTCCTATCATTTTTCGTAGCGTATCGTCTTTGTCGATAACGTGGTGTTTTATCGCCGCTAAGGCGTGTACTGATGCCATGATGATCAGTACCCATGCAGCATAGTAGTGAATCGTTCCTGCGAGATCAGATTGGTTTGCAAACAGTTCACCCATACTTGGTACAGTGAACCAATTGAATACGTCGATCCCGCGGCCATCTGATGTTGAAATCAAATAACCTGAAATAAATAAAACCGCTAAGTTAATGTACATAAAGCCGTGAGCGATCTTCGCTGCTGCAACTTCATAGCTTTTACCTTCTACTTTAGGTGACGCGGTAACTAGTTTCCAAACCAAGCGGATAACAGTAACAGTAGCCAAAAGAATGCCTACCGAGCGGTGATAGTCTGGCGCTGTTTTGTACCACTCGCTGTAATATGAAAGATCAACCATCCACAGGCCTACACCAAATAAGCCAAATACTGCGAGAGCTGAAATCCAATGCATCGCTCTAGCTAAAGGGTTGTAATTTCTAACGTTGTTGTCCATGCATCTCTTCCGAATGTTAACGAATCGTGTAGTTTTGAAAAGCGTACCCTACACTAAGTTTGTGTAACATATTATTTACCAAGCTTTACAATAGTTACATCATTGCAAATTAAACGAGTTATTCAAATTATTTGAACAAGTTTGGGCTAAACGTTAAATTTCAACAATTTGCTCGATTTCGTAGAGCTCATCTGAGATGTCTAACATTTTGCGTTCCATCACTTTCTGAGCGTCTTCTATCCCCTTGTTGTAATACACTGCGCCAAATTTTTTGCTGATGAAGTCGACCAAGAATTCCGTGTCGAACTGACCAAGCTCCACATCAAGTTCATCCTGCAGGTACTTTTGGAGCGTATGAGTAAGCTCAGATTTTTGTTTCGAATCTAATTGAATGGTCATGAATGTTTCCAAATAAAGAGTAAGTAGATCAATTGTGATTTGCTGACTAGACTATAGTCGAGGTAACTAGCTAGAATTCCTCATAATTTAGAATACAGACCTGTAGAGCGCCAGTGCTATCCATAAAATCACTCAGCAATGGTTAATTTTGATAGAGAGATCAAGAACTCGCACTTTGACGATAGGTAACGGAACCGCAATTACCGTACTATTGCCCATCAATAAGATAGTAGCTGTGTATAAGGGACTTCATTGTTATTAGATCTAGTGATTAAAAGCGTTAATCAATTTCAAGACGATTGCCTAAAGCTCTGTGAACGCCACTACCCTACGGTGCACAATCAAGGGATCAGTGAGCACCATATAGGAAAGGCATTTGCTCGCCGAATGGAGCACACCTTCGTTAGCTTTAATCATGCAAGCAACATCAGCCCACTTGAAATGCTTTCCTCTAGAGAAACGCCTCGACACTTCCGAATATCTTCCGAAATTGGTACCGTTTGGATGATCAGTCATCATATGGTGAGCGCCGGGAAAACCTGTCGTAGAAAGTTAATGTTGGACATCCATAATTGGCAACAAGAGTATGGATTTTCCATTCAACCCAATGACGTTTTGATCATTGTCTCCGACCATTGGATTAGCCGAAGTAAAAACAGTGGTGAATTATTGCATTGGTGGATGGGTGAACTCCCAGACGAGATCACGGAATATAGCCAACAAGGTATCACGCTAAGAGAGAGTGATTCTCAATTCGCTACTGACTTAAATAATAATTTTAAAATCAGCCCTTGCTTCATTAAATTTGGACACCCTTTAAAGCGGTCAGGAAATCAACAACTGGTTCGTAAATACCTGCAACTTTACGCAGTACTTCAATGGCAGTAAGAATACGGGTCAACATTTTTAATCAGTCTTGAAAGTAAATAGTTAGACCTCCATCCCAGTATTTTATAAAAGACAACTCATTCCCTGTTCATTAATTATTCGAACTTCCTGTTTTAATTATTAATAGCCGATCGACTCACAGTCTCGATTTTGAGAGATAGATATCATTTCTGTGTAACTCGCTTAGTCAATCTATTTTATAACTTTGACACTCCCCCATAATTTAAGCTATTAACCCTACTTTTCTCTGGTGTATCAGCGTTCTAGCCTTATATTGGTTGGGATTAATATGTGAGGCGTTACTCAGCCATTAGATTCACTTAAGCTATCAAATGCAGTCAGTGATAAGTAAATTTAATGGTTAATGTCATTTATCATGCTGATTTTTCGTTAGTTATATTAATTTAAATATTGGCGTTACAAATGAATTTTTATTAATTGACAATTTAGTAACACCTGTCAATATTGTGACAGCCGTGACGTATATTCTCGTCATTAAATAAACACCTTTATTAGCGACTATGATTTTATCAGACAGAAGTGAATTTGTTAGCTGTATATCTGTGGACGCCGATATGCAGTTTATTGCGAAATATCAAGACCTAACACTTAGAAGTGTCTACCAACCTATATTTGATTCTTCTATGACTCAGATAGGTGTAGAGGCTTTAGTTCGAATTTCGAACAGAAAAGGTGCCATTGTTCGCCCTGATCACTTCTTTCATTCCGACGAAACCTCATGCACAGACAAAATTAATGTCGAGAGGCTGAGCCGAGCCATTCATATACGCAACTTCGCACAGTCGACTATCCGTCATTTACACCTATTTTTGAATGTTCTTCCTAATGTTGGCGAGTTATTTGCTGCAGAGAAAGTGAGCGATAGCTTGTTAGCTAAGCGCCTGCATGAGCTTAACTTATCGTGCGAACAAATTGTGATGGAGTTGGTCGAACTTAACGTAGAGAGTGAAGAACGTTTGAAAGACGCGGCACATTCACTAGCGGAGAATGGTTTTCAAATCGCTGTCGATGATTTTGGTACACAAGCATCAACCGAACAGCGCGTTCGTCACATTAACCCTCATATCATCAAGATAGACCGCTCGGTTATGTTGGACTTTGAACAAGGCGACACATGTGAAATGGAATTGGCCCTAAAGCTTGCTACCCAAATCGGTGCGAAGACAGTAATCGAAGGGATAGAAACCCAACAACAACTCGCAGCGATGCAAAATTTAGGCTTCGATATGTATCAAGGTTATCACTTAGCTATGCCAAAGCCGATTGAGTTGGATATTCGCCTCGCAATCTAGAAGTGCCCTCTATTCTCTATTCTACAGGAAGCCGCTTTACCATTGGTTAGCGGCTTTTTGATACCTATCTCTTTCTTAACGCAACGCTCGCTGACGCTATAGTCTCTTAGCACGATCTTGTATCGCCAAGTCACACCCATAAAAAAGCCCAGTCAAAATTGACTGGGCTGGCTTAAAAGAATCTGTTTTATATCAATCCCTAATAACCCGCAGTGGACGGTTTGATTCTATATAGAATAGCGAACATCACTGGTACTACTATTAGCGTTAGTACGGTAGCAAAGCCTAAGCCTGCCATGATGGTAATCGCCATTGAGCCGAAAAATGCATCGAATACCAAGGGAATCATCCCCAAGATAGTCGTCAGTGCTGCCATAGATACCGGTCGTACACGACTAATCGCACTGTCGACAACCGCTAAATATGGGTCTTTACCTGTTGATAGCTCACTGTTGATTTGGTCAAGCAGTACAATGCCGTTCTTCAAAATCATGCCGCTTAGACTCAATAAGCCAAGGAACGCTGTGAAGCTGAATGGCATATTGGTACCTAACAGACCAATTGAAACACCAATGATAGAGAGTGGAACCGTAAACCAAATCACAAGCGGCTTACGAACCGAGTTAAACAGAAGCATCGTGATGATAAACATCAGCAAGTAACCCATTGGCAGTGAGCCAAACAGAGATTCTTGCGCATCTTTAGAGCTTTCGTACTCACCACCCCAGCTAATGCTGTAGCCTTCTGGTAAATCTAATGCTTCTACCTTTGGTTTCACACGAGCAAACAGACTCGCTGGCGTTTCATCACCAAGAACATCGTGGTCAGCCAATACTGTTAGCGTACGTTTTCTGTCGCGACGCTGAATCAGTGGCTCAGACCATTGAAGCTCTACGCCATCAATCACTTGCTCAACTGGGATGTAAGTTTGTAGTGATGGGCTCCAAATCTTCACATTGTTTAGCGATTCGAAATCAAAACGCTCTTCTTCCGGTAAACGCGCCACGATAGGTAACATATGAGTACCATCACGCAGTAGGCCGATGTTGTAACCGCCAAACGCCATCTGTAATGTCTCAGACAAGTCAGTTTTTGAAATGCCTAGGCGACGAGCCTTAGATTCGTTGAACAGTGGTACAAGTTCTTTAGTGCGTTCACGCCAGTCATGACGAACATTTCGAGAGCCTGGATCGGCAAGCAAGATGTCTTCGACTTCAACTGCAATGTTACGCAGTACTTGTGGATCGGCACCGATAATACGCGCTTCAATTTTTGAAGCGGGTGACGGACCAAATTCAATCAACTTGAACTGGAACGTCGGTTGTTCAAATTCGTTTGCTAAGTCTTTGTCTAGCGCCGCTAGAGCCTTAAACATAGTGTCGCGGTCAGTGGTTCTTACTTGTAACTGGGCGTACGCTTCGTAGCTTTTCTCTGGTTGGTAAGTCAGTGCGAAACGTTGCATGCCCTGCCCAACCGTTGTCGTTACAAACTCCACGTCGTCTTGCTGGCGAATGTAGCTTTCAACTTTTTCTGTCTGCTTGATCGTTTCACGAACATCGGTGCCTTCTGGCATCCACATGTCTACGTAAAACATTGGGGTATTTGACGGCGGGAAGAACTGCTGCTTCACCATACCAAAACCGACGACAGAAACTGCTAATAGAGCGACCATACTAACTACAGTAAGCCATCTAAATCGAAGTGCTACTTTCAGACACGCACCGAATACCACAAACAGGATGCCTTTGTATGGGTCTTCGTTCTCATCAACCTTGTCTTCTTCTTTAAGCAACATCTCGGCAAGGAATGGCGTTAGTGTTAGTGCAGTTACCCAACTCAAAAACAGTGAGAAACACAGTACCCAAAACAGTGAACCCATGAATTCGCCTGTCGCATCCTTCGACAAACCAATCGGTGCAAACGCTGTGATAGCGATAATGGTCGCACCTAACAGTGGCCATTGTGTTTGCTTGACGATGTCTTTCGCTGCTTGAAGCTTGGTTTTGCCTTTCTTCAAGCCCACCAAAATACCTTCAACGACAACAATCGCATTATCCACCAGCATACCCAGCGCGATGATCAGTGCCCCCAGAGAGATGCGGTGCAGTTCAACATCGTTGTAATCCATCAGGATGAAGGTACCGAATACCGTCATTAGAAGAACCAAACCGATGATCAAACCACTGCGTAAGCCCATTGCGAACAACAATACAATGATAACGATGGCTACCGCTTCAACTAGGCTGATTAAGAAGTCAGCCACAGATTTGTCTACTTCTTGCGCTTGGTTGTAGAAGTAATTCAGTTCTACACCCGCTGGCTTAATGCTTTCTAGGCGATCCAGTTCCGCATCCAGTGCTTTACCAATCTCAACCACGTTTACACCAGAAGAGAACGCAATACCCAAGTTGATTGCTGGTTTACCGTTGTACGTTAATACATTGCCCGGCTTTTCTTGAATACCACGAGTTACTTCAGCGACATCTTTCAAGCGAATCAGGTTACCTGTATCGCGACCATGAATGATCAGGTTTTCTAGTTCTTCAACCGTGCTTAAGGTGCCGTTTGGCTTGATCGTAAGGCTTTGACCATTCAGCATCACCTCGCCTGCCGATACCACACTGTTTTGCTGTGCTAGCAATGCTGTCACCGTCGACATATCTAGGTTCAATGCGGCTAAGCGTTCCAGTGACATCTCAACAAACAGTTGTTCTTGTTGGTCACCTGCAATGCTAACTTTACCGACACCGTCGACCAGTTCGATTTCACGCGTTAGGTAATCTGCGTACTGTTTGAGCTCAACGTAATCGTAACCATCACCGGTCAGCATGATCATCACACCAAACACATCACCAAAATCATCGATGATCTGAACGGAATTTACACCACTTGGCAGTGTTGGTTGTAGATCGTTGATCTTACGGCGCATTTCATCCCAGATCTGAGGCAGCTCGTCTGGACCGTAGTCCATCTTCATACTGACCATAATTTGGGACATACCGTTCGATGATGTCGAGGTAATCTTGTCGATGTACGGAAGCTGTCTTATCTCTTTTTCTAGTGGGTAAGTCAGCTCTTCTTCAACTTCCATTGACGTAGCGCCAGGGTAAGTTGAAATAATCATTGCATCTTTAATGGTAAAAGCTGGGTCTTCTAAACGGGATAGA
Organism: Vibrio sp. 10N.261.54.E10; assembly: GCF_002877735.2. Taxonomy (NCBI): domain Bacteria; kingdom Pseudomonadati; phylum Pseudomonadota; class Gammaproteobacteria; order Vibrionales; family Vibrionaceae; genus Vibrio; species Vibrio sp. 10N.261.54.E10. The sequence goes on along the minus strand of NZ_MCXE02000002.1, from coordinate 1,640,739 downwards.
TTACCAAAAGACGTCACACCGCCAATGGCCAAAATGACTAGAAACAGCCAGCTGATTACTTTGTTCTTTATTGAATATTCTGCGATGTTCATTCTGCTTTTCCTGACAATTGGATTCCGTCACGGAGTTTTCTTAAATTCGAATTTACGAGTAGCTCACCTTGCTCAACACCATGAGCGATGAGTGCGCCTTGGCCACTGATCTTGTCGACTTCTACTTCGCTTTTGAATGCTTGTCCGTCTTCCATTTTCCACACATAGAACTGATTCGCTTCAGAGCCCGCTTCTAGCGTTGTCATTGGTAATTGGTAGCCTTGAACATCGCTCAGGCCCGCTTTCGCCATATCTACATTGACCGTAACGCTCGTGCCTGGCAGGATTTCACTTTCAGGCTGCTGCATCTGCATCCAAAATTCGTAGGTACGGGATTGTGGGTGCAGTTCACTGGTGTGTTCTAGATACGTCAGTGGATATTGGCCTGTGTGACCGCCAAAGGTCGCCTCAGGACGATAGCTATTTGAACGCATGTCTGGGCTAATTGACGCCAAGATCGAATCTGATACTTGAATTCGCACATACACCTTGTCGCTCTGGTACACACTCAGTAGTGTTTCTCCAGGCGTCGTATTTTCGAATCGTTGCTTATCGAAAGTTGAAACTGTTCCTGAGAACGGCGCTAAAAGTTCTGTGTAACTCAGCTTGCGTTTCGCCGCCGCCAAATTCGCCGATGCGAGCTTATAGTTAGCCGTCAGTTGGTCGTGTTCTGATTGCGATAACATTTCGCTGCCAAACATCTCCGTTCCACGGGCCAACTGTTTGCTTGCCAGTTTGAATTGAGATTGAGCATCAGTCAGATCTTGTACGTACGTTGCGTTATCTAAGGTGGCTAATAACTGCCCTTTTTCGACATTGTCGCCCGCTTCTACTAATACTTGTTGAATCTCGCCTGCTAGCTTAAATGCCAAGGGAGTCAATTCAGCTGGCATCACCTGTCCATTAAAACTTCTGAACTGATTAGTAAGCGGTGCGCCAACTTCAAAGGTAGAAACCAACAAAGGTGGTTGTTCACGGTGTACAGCTTCATTGTTACAGGCTTGAAGTAACAGAACCGACGCGACAACAACTGATAATTTTGAAAGGTTCATTAAATACCGCCCTCACGAAGCCAAGCTTTTACTTGTTGTCCGTCTGATAACACATCCACACCCGCTTCAACGATAAGGTCACCAGACGACAATCCGTCGATAACCTTGCCTTGCTCATCAAGAAGGACTTGTACTTTAGAAATCAGTTGAGAGTCAGGGTTATAACGCCATAGTTCACCATGGCCTACGTCTTTGTTTAACCAAGCTGAATCCACAATACCAATGCCGTAGTCAGATTTACTTTTCTGAACTTCAACTTGCGCTGTCATACCAGAAAGTAGATTGATGCCTTCTGGCTTTTCGATAGACACAACCGCTTGGTAGCTGTTGGTATCTTCATCTGGTTGCGTTGAGATTTCTTTAAAGCGAGTCGGGATACGAATGCCGCGGTGGCTGTCCATCACAACCCACATGTTTGAGCTCGTTAGGTCTTGAATAGAACGGTCTTCAAGCTTTGATACTGGAATTGAAAACGTCACATCCATTTCACTGTGATTCAAAATATTCAGTACAGGCTGCTTTTCTGCGATCAATTGATATTGCTTTCCAAACACCATCGATACCACGCCATCGAATGGAGCAACTAAGGTAGTGTAGCCAAGGTTTGTTTTTGCTTGGTCCAACTCAACTTCAGCGGCAGTAAAGGTGTTTACGGCTTGGTCGTAGTAATCGGTACTGACCAGTTTTTTCGCATACAACTCAGAAGTTTGTTTGTATTGGCTGTTCGCCAGATCAAATTTAGCTTGGGCTGCGTCAACGGCAATACGGTAATCCGTCGCGTCTAATACGGCTAACACCTGACCTTTCTTCACTTCTTGTCCCATACGAACATCGAAGGTTTCTATATCTCCACCCACTTGGAAAGAAAGTGCCGCACGGTCGGTCGCATCAACCTTTGCAATGAAGCTATCGAGATCAATATCAGTCTGTTGTGGGATTTCGAACAGCTTGACTGGCTTGATTACCTGCACATTTTCCTCTGACTGAACTTTGTCACATCCAGTTAGAGAGCCTGCGAGCAATAGTGCTGCAATAACAGCTCCCATGCGCTTGCTCGATATGGCATTGATCGACAAATTGAACTGCATGATGCCTCTCCGTCTAATTATTATGACTTATTACACAGGTGGGCAGTATATTTAATATTAAATAATTCTCAAGATTTACTTTCCACTTGTGCAGTATTTTTTATTTCAGTAAAAACAGTGTAGAATGTTGTAATCAGGTAATTGTGTGAAATGAAGATGACCGAAAAGAAGCAAGGTAGAAGAAGTGCAAAAGACGCCGAAGAGACGCGTTTTTTGATCATGAGCGTTGCCGCAGACATGTTCTGTGACTTTGGCTACGATCGTGTATCACTGCGAAACATCAGTGAAAAGGCAGGCGTCTCGCATAGCCTTATCCGCCACCACTTTGGTAGCAAAGAAAAGATTTGGCATGCAATAAGTGATTGTTTACACGATTATTTTCAGTCTTACATCAGTAAGATTATGGAAGAGCTGCCAAAAGATGTTGCGCCAAATATCTCTATCTACCTGTTTAGCATGCGTCTGTTCACCAACATGATTCACTCACGTAGGCCAATGCAGCTTATTTCAGACTCTGTTCGCCAAGAAGACAACCTAGTTGATTACTTCATCGACAATGTCGGCGATGTTGAAAAAGAGATTAACGGGCTTGCCGCTGAGTACAATGCAGCTAACCCAGACAAAATGATCAACATTTACGAAGTTAAATGGCAAATGATCATGTACGCAAACGGCGCTGTATGCCTCACTCCCTTTATGGAAAGCACTTGGAATGAAGGTGATATGGTCACCTCACCCGAAGACGCCCTACTTAAGCATTGGCAGCTTTTCAACACGCAGATGGTCAGCAAGTTCAATATTGATGAAGAGTGGGCTCTAAATCCAACCTCGATTGAAGAGCTGATTTATGAAGTGCCATGTGAATGGAAGTGTAACCAGGAACATAAAGCTTAATCGGGTTCATACCCATGATGAGCTTATAAGATACAAAAACGCGCCGTTACAGAAGTCACTGTAACGGCGCGTTTTTATATGTATAGATCTTTAAACTGGAGCTTTGTACAGCTTATTAGCGACGTGCTTTACCGCGGTTTTGGTGAATCTTAAGCTTCGCTTTCATCTTACGTTTTTCTGATGAACGGCTTTTGCTGCGACCACCACGATCGGGCGCTAGATCTTTTTCAAGGCTTGGTTCAAAGCCCTCTAGCCACTCTTGAGGCAAGCGAGTATCAAGTAATCGCTCAATATCACCCAATAGGTAAGCTTCATCCTGACTCATCAAAGAGATCGCTAAGCCGCTGTTACCCGCACGGCCAGTACGTCCGATGCGGTGAACATAATCTTCTGCTTTAAATGGCATGTCATAGTTCACAACTTGTTCTAGCTGCTGAATATCAATACCACGAGCTGCCACGTCGGTTGCGATCAACGCACGAACTCTGCCTGACTTGAAATCGTCTAGGGCTTTTTGACGCGCACCTTGGCTCTTATCGCCATTGATTGATGCCGCTTTAATGCCGTCTAACTTAAGCTCTTTAACGAGAGCATCAGTGCCCTGCTTAGTCTTTGTGAACACCAACACTTGTTGCCAGTTTTTTGAACCAATCAAATACGCTAATAGCTCACTTTTACGCGACTTATCTACCGGGTAAACCATCTGTGTTACGGTTTCAGCGGTGCTGTTTTTTGGCGTAACTTGGATTTCACTTGGCTTCTGCATCATACGGTGTGCAATCGCTTTGATTTTGTTATCAAACGTTGCAGAGAAGAACAGAGTTTGACGCACTTCGTTCATGCGAGAAAGAATACGCTTGATGTCAGGCATGAAGCCCATATCTAACATACGGTCAGCTTCATCCAGTACCAGTACTTCCGTTTGGCTCAACATGATGTTTCTAGTGAACATGTGATCAATAAGACGACCAGGCGTCGCGACAAGAATATCTGCGCCACCGCGTAAGTTATCAGTTTGCACCTTCATGCTAACGCCGCCGTAAGCCACCACGACTTTAATGTCGGTGCCCTTTGCGTAGCTAGTTAAGTTATCGAAAACCTGTTGTGCCAATTCACGAGTTGGCACTAATACAAGCGCACGAACGAGCTTAGGGTTCGGAATAACGTTGTCTTTTGTCTCGATTAATCTTTGAATAATCGGTAAACCAAACGCAGCCGTTTTACCTGTACCCGTTTGAGCACCAGCCAGTACATCTTTGCCTTCTAATACCAATGGAATTGCTTGTTCTTGAACACTGGTAGGAGCCGTAAAATTAAGCTCAGACAACGTGGCAAGAAGATGCTCAGATAATCCTAGTTGGTTAAAAGATTTTGTAGATTCAGACATAGTATGATGCTCAAAGATTAAATAGGCGCGGATTGTAGCAAACCTGCATTACGCTGTTTACCTTTCCTTTTGATTTTTCTTCATTTGAAGCGCATTAAACTGCTTAGCTTCCTCTAAAACGTTGGGATAAAGCTCATTAAAGTGACACTGCAACGTATCATAGTGACGTTCGAGGTCATCGTAACATGCCTCGAGCATACCGAGCTTAGGCCTTCTCAACGCCATTCGCTGCAACACCACCTCTATAGATGACATGTCTTGATAGCTCTCTAACCATCTATGCTCAGCCATTTTCTGATGAACCATAACGAAATTTTCAGGCCAGTGTGGCTCTTGATGTTCAAAGATCTGCTCATGGCTATCTAAACAAAAACGCTCTAATGTCTGCTGTGAAAACTGATCCCAATGATTGGCTAAGCAGTGATCCCAAAATACATCGAGTGCGATAGGCGCAAAGCGTCGTGTTTGGTCTGAGAAAAGTGATTTTGCAGAACGAGATACATCATGACGATCAGTATAGCTATCAACAAATCGATGAAGCCTAATACCGTCAGAAAGGGAATCAGAATAGTGTTTATTAGGGTCGCCTTTAACAAAATCACCTAACAGGTTACCTGCTAAGTTGCTGTTACAGCGCTTGGCGATGTGAAGGTGTGCGAGAAAGTTCATTGAACCTCATTAAAGTATCGAGAACTAAGTAACATGGTAAACGTACTCGTTTATCTTCGCGAACTTTAATGAGGATAGTTTTGGTATGACGTGTGAGCGAATACGATTTGCTCAGTTTAGAATTGTTTGCTTTGAGAAGCTTTAGCTAAGAAAACTTTTAGCTTTAAAACGTTTCAGTTGAAACTGAATTAAAGATCTTAAAAGCTTAGTTCGAAGACTTGAAAAGCTCTTCTGCTAACTGTTTCACTGTCTGCTCATAGTCAGACAAATCAATGCCAATTTCCATAGCATCTAACAACTCTAGACTTTCGTCATTATAAGATTGGTCACTCATTGTGCCCCCTCTATTCCTTGATGTGGACATGATGTCCGGTTAACTAGTGCACCATCTTGGACTTATATTATGTCACTTTGATGAACGCACTCTACTCTACCCATTCCATATTCATAGCTTAAAGCTACTCGCGATCATTAACGCTTTTTTGCGTTAAAGGGGTATACGCGAACGACATATGTACTGCCACCTTACACCAAGTACAACAAATTACTCTATAAATTTTGAAACCGATCATGGTCAAACGTTTGCTTTGCTCATTTGAATGCTGACACGCCCTTTGTGTAAATATTAATTTACAGTGGATGTTTTTAATTACAATAAGAATTGCATTTGGAATTAAATTCAATCAAAATACTTCAAAATCGAGATATTCTTTGGGTTTATGCGCTTAAGCTAGAAGAATTACAATGAAAACACACCCTAACGTAAAGAATTATATACAATGAATAAATCAAAGGTTTTTGGTAGTACTTTGATCATTGCAGGCACAACCATTGGTGCTGGCATGCTCGCTCTTCCACTTGCTTCTGCAGGTATTGGCTTTTCAACTTCACTTTTCTTGATGCTGGGTTTATGGGCGTTAATGGCTTTTACTGCGCTATTAATGGTAGAGCTTCACCAATTCGCAGAATCTGACGCTACCCTACACACGTTAGCTCATACCATTTTGGGGACAAAAGGAAAGTGGATTGCGAGCTTCGCGGTGATGTTTCTTTTCTACGCTCTGTGTGCGGCATACATAGCTGGCGGCGGTGCGCAATTTAACCAACGAATTTCGGATATCGCGGGTATCGAACTTAATGCTCAAATCACCACGCTTCTATTTACCCTATTAGTTGCCGGCGTTGTTACGATTGGTACACACAGTGTTGATAAAGTTAACCGCGTTTTGTTTGGCTTAAAGCTTATCGCGATGGTTTTGGTACTCAGCTTCCTAGCGCCAAACATTACCTCTCAATACTTAATGAGCATGCCTTTACAGCAAGGCCTGATTGTTGCGGCTATTCCGGTTGTGTTTACCTCTTTTGGTTTCCACGGCAGCATCCCATCAATTGTTCGATACCTAGATGGTGACGTTCGTTCTTTACGTAAGGTAATGATTATTGGCTCGGCACTGCCTCTGGTTATCTACGTTTTCTGGCAAAGTGTTACTTTGGGCGTGATTAGCCAAGAGCAGTTGTTGTCTGACACAAGCTTGGGCGCGCTATTAGTCTCGCTATCGCAAACGGTTCATCAATCCAACCTAAGCGTAATCGTCGGTGTGTTTGCAGACCTTGCACTGCTGACATCTTTTATTGGTGTGAGCTTGGGCTTATTTGAATTCATGGGCGACTCACTGAACAAGAAACTAGGTAACGCAAAACGTGTTAAGACAGCTGCTATCACCTTCTTACCGCCACTGGGGTTTGCCTTATTTTACCCACAAGGCTTCATCATGGCTTTAGGCTACGCAGCCATTGCACTTTCAGTGCTCGCGATTCTGTTACCAACAGTGATGGTCTACAAGGTTCGTTACACTGATTTCTCTGTCAAACCACAATCTTCAGAAGCCAGTTACCAAGTGTTAGGCGGTAGCAAAGCGTTGTTTTTAGCAGGTAGCGTTGGCGTATTTATCATTGCGATTCAAGTTCTTATTTCAGTAGGGTTACTGCCTTCTTTAGGCTAATAAACCTATACAGAACTAATTTACTTGATTCAGATCTCATAAATGACATATCACTGTCATTAATTTTCACAATTAGTCGATTGAAGTCACATTTTTATTGAGGTCGGTTATTTAGAGTCCACGGTAAAGGATTTACCGTGGAGTTTTTATGAAAGAAGTACAATTTCGAACGATAGACAAACTGTTTATTAAGATGTCGATCAACGACAAGTTTTGGGTCATTTTCTTAATCTTTTTTGCCGCTCTGGCAAGCCTAGCTGGACTGAACTACGTCAACAAAATGGAACACATTGACGTAACTGCAAAACAGCAGGTCGAGTATCAACTGCAAGGCATTTTATCAGCATCAGATTCCCCGGCATCTGTTCGCTCTGTTAGCCAGCAAACTCGCGCTCAACAAACCACTATTTCAAATAATGGTTCTGTGACTGCCACAGCACTCGCACAAGATGGCAACTACTACTCACTTACCGTTTCAACTAACGATATACAGAATCAAAAGCAGCAAGCACTGTACACTTTATTACTGAGCTTCTTGTGGTGTGTGCCTTTTGGTCTTTTCTGTTACTGGGTAGCGACTTTCCTAGGCGGCGCACTTTGGGTTCTTTATTCAACGACTCAAAAGATTGGTGATGGTGACTTAACATCACGCCTTGGCTTCCACCCTGGCCGTGATGAGTTCGGCACGATTGGTTGTGCGCTTGACCGTTCAATGGACACGCTTAGTGAGTTAGTCAACAACGTAAACCACAGTGCAGCAACGCTAAGCGAAACATCGGCTTCTTTCGAAACTGAGATGAAGCGCAGCGAAACACAAATCATAAGCCAAAATGCCTCTCTAGACTCTGTAGCGACAGCAATGGATCAGATGACAGCTTCGGCAAATGAAGTCTCTAACATCTCTGCACGCTCAACTGAACAAACAGAACAAGACGCGCAGCAAATCAACGATAGCCACGCGAAGGTTCAACAGGCAATCTCGGAAATCACCACCCTTTCTTCTTTGATTGAGCAAACCTCATCTTCTGTTACTAGCTTGAATGTGAATACGAGCCAAATTAACGAGGTCATCACGACGATCAATGCTATTTCAGAGCAAACTAACTTACTTGCTTTAAATGCCGCGATTGAAGCCGCTCGTGCGGGCGAGCAAGGCCGAGGTTTCGCTGTTGTTGCTGATGAAGTAAGAACACTGGCAAGCCGCACTCAGTCGGCTACTGTAGAAATCCAAGCGATGATTGAACGCTTACAGCAAGAGAGCCAAAATATCGCGAAGATCACCGAACAGACGGTTGACCAAGCGCAAACCAGTAGCCAGTTGATTTCAAACATTGGTCACGACGTAAACTCGATTGCAGATTCAGCTCAAGCACTAATGGACATGAGTATCCAAATCGCAACATCAGCCGATGAGCAAAGTAACGTTGCCAATACGATTGCAGCAGAGCTTAACGATATTCGAAGCCAATCCGATGTGATTAAAGACGTGGCTCAGAATTCTTCAAATGGCGTATCTAGGCTAACAGAAGCGTCGGTTTCTCTATCTCAGACATTGGCACGCTACCGAACTTAAGGATCAACTGGTGAACTAGCGGCGTGAATTGAAAACAAACTAATGAGGACTCGTAATGGGTCCTTTCTTTTTGGCTTTTGTTTAATAACATTACAAGAACCATGGTCAATAACGATGACATTATCAATTACCATGAAGCAAGTCGCAAAGGAGAGATTAAGAAGTGTCAGAACTGTCTAATATTCGAGCTTAGGAGTAATCTAATTGAACGGGTCTTTTTTCGCTTACCCTCTTGCTGCAGGTGACACATAATGAATAAAACAGAAACACCAAACACCGACGACATTACATGCCCTTTATGCCAACACGACGAGTATCTGCTTTCAGAAAGTGGAGAAAAGTTTACTTGTGCATCTTGCGGTTTCCACACCAAACAATTTAGTAAGGTAGTCAGCCTTCAATTAAGCTCTACCCCACCAAAGCTGCAGAATTCGATATACCACCATTTGAGCAGTGCTTGCCATTAATCCAAACTGAAATTTCTTCTAAACTGTAGATATCCTGAGCCGCGAGTTCTGCTGAGTCGGCTTCGGGATCTACGATTGCTTCATCAATACTCGGGCGTAATCGAAACGATTGGATACCCGCGCGAACACCAGCCTCAATCCCTTTCAACGTATCATCCACGTAGATGCACTCATTTGGCAGAAAGCCCATGTTCATGGCCGTGTACATGATTAGATCAGGCTCTGGCTTCCAGCTGTTAGCATCAAAAGCTGAGAACACTTTGCCTTTGAAGTCGTCTAGCATGCCTGTCATCGCCAATGAAGATTCAACCCTAGATTTCGGTGCATTGGAAGCAATACAAAACTCGATGTCTTGTTGTTTGAGGAATTCAATAAGTTCGATAGCGCCATCCATCGGTTTTAAATGACGCTGGAACAGTGCTTGTAATTCATTGCGATATAACGGCTCAAGTGTATCAATCGAGATAGATAACCCAAGACGTTCTTGTGTATCCATTAAGATGTCGGCTAGCTTCCCGCCTTGAAAGTGCGCATAGCAGTCGTTGACGTTTAGCTCCGCTCCAAAGCCAGTGAAAACGTTCACCAAAGCTTGGCAGCACAGCTTTTCACTATCGATAAGTGTTCCGTCACAATCGAAAATCACACATTTAGTCTGTTCTAACCGCATAGGTATCTCACTCAGATTGAATCCAAGTTTTATCCTATAGTGTTCTTTCAATGCGCGAGATGATTGAGGTAACAGTTTGCAGATACAGGCTTATTTCTCTTCGCGAAATATGGAGTTGATCACTTTATCGCTCGACATAAGCAACAGTTTTCATCAAATGACCCCAGATTCTACGAAATCAAAGACTGCGAGGTTTACATAAGTGACTCAATTTCAGGGGAAATATAAATCACTACTTCCTAGCCGGATCGTGGTGAATAGATAAAAAATAAGACTTATAGGCTACTCAGATAAAGCAACGGTTAGCTAACAACCGACTCTTCTAATACCTTTGCTTCAATAGTAGGTGCAGACGCATATTCTATAGTTCCAGTATCGGGATACGAATCTCGGATAGCGACAAACTCGGGTAAGTGTTTCAGTAGCAATTTAGTTAGCTGAGGATCAAACTGGTAGCCACACTCTCGCTCGAACAAATCGACCACCATATCTAATGGCCACGGTTCTTTGTAGCAACGTGCACTAAGGAGCGCATCAAATACATCGGCTACAGCTGTGATACGAGCAAACAAGTGTATTTCATCCCCCACTTTGCCATTCGGGTATCCAGCACCATCCCAACGCTCGTGATGTTCGTTAGCAATGATTGCTGCGAGGTTGGTAATATCACCCGCTCCGCTCTTCAGTAAGTTATAGCCAGCCGTAGTATGAAGCTTCATCACCTCCCACTCTTGGTCGGTTAATTTCCCAGGTTTATCCAAGATCGATTCAGGGACAGAAATCTTACCCACATCGTGCATTGGGCTGATGATCTCAATCATCTCGACCTCACGATGGCTCAAGCCACGATACTTCGCTAGCAATGCAGACAGCTTGGCTACACGCTTAACGTGATTACCTGTTTCGCCAGAGCGGGTTTCAATTGCTTCTCCGAGAACATGAATCATATCCTTTTGGATATTCAAGGTCTGTTTCTGAAGCTTTAAGATTCGTTTGTTCTTATTCGCCAACTCTTTCTTTTGGCGCAGAGTAACGAATTGCATCAAGATGATCAGGCTTAAACCCGCAATCACCATCGACAGCCCCAATAACAACTGGAAGTTTTTGCGAATAAAGGATGAAGGCTCGTTAATGAAAACTGCTTCGTCAGGTAACGCGTTTGCACTAATCCCGTATCGCTTCATTGCAGGGTAATTGAATACAAAACGTTTGTTGTCTCCCGGAGTTAACGGTGTCGTAAAACCAAGAGGAAGGTATTTATCTAATGCATCGACAGCCTCTTCACCCATGCTTTGTGAGTGATTAACGTAACCACCGAGTACATCACCCGAAATATAGAACTGCCATAAAGCAAACACCGGAGCAGCACTCGATTTTGACAACGTATCCGCAATCTCTTGGTAAGTGTGATAAACCCCTTGCTTTAACTCGGTGTTGTAATGACTGAGCAATACCGCATCGTCCGCAGAGATCCCTTCCAAAAATTGGCTCGTATGCTCCAGCGACAAGTCGCGAATTTCTACGAGATTGATATTTGAAAATTCAGCCATCATTTTGTTCATTTCTTTATGAATCAATTCAGACGTGACACTGTAATCATTTACAAAATAGAGATTCTTTAGATTAGGTCTTAATTTGGAGATCAGCTTAATATTAACGTCTATCTGATCGTTCTCGTAAAGCACAGTTGCTCTGTCAGACACCGCGTACATGTCGGTGCTGAAATCATTGATGCCGGCTGCAACGACAGGTGTGGAGCGATCAATCAAATTAGGCAGAGATTCAAGAAAATTGGCTGCGTTATCGTCCGTCGCAATTACGCCATCAAATTTATAACCTGCATACTTCGCACGTAAGTAGTTCGCGAGAGAGTCGTAATACTCTGGGCTGTGGACACGCTTTGAATCCAAATACTCTATTGAGAGTTTAACTTCGGTTTGAGACTGGCTGAACGCACTGTCTATCCCTTTTTGGAAGTCAGCAGTCCATTGATAAGAAGGTTCGTATGAGTGTAAAACTAGGATGCGTTTAATATCCCAGTCGTTAGCAAAACTGAGTGAAGAATAAGCGCTAACACATAATACAGCGATTGATATCAATAGCTTGTACATACAATACCCTTTAAATAAGACGGGGTATTGTACTTAGATTAACGCTTTGTCAAAGAATCTTTAGTTCTCGATCCATACTTTATCGCAAGAAGCATGATCTTGTGCCCAAAAATCGTGTAACTGCTTAGCAAAGTTGTTGATACTTTGACCATTTTCAGCAACGACATCCGAGATCAATAGGGAACCATCCGCTTCTGTGACGATAGCGCTCACCACAACTTCACCGTTTTGAGTACCAATATATAATACATGATCGTCAGAAAGCATAATTTGGCTCAAGAACTCAAGCATGTGTGCCCTTTCGATTTCATCTTGGTAAACGCTTGCTTGGTTGAGTGAAAATAGCACGGTCAATTTATGGAAATCGACTTTATGCAGTTCATCAATTTGGGAAGGAGTTTGATCTTGTGCTAGGAGTTGGTATGTCTTGGATGGAAGTTTGCTTTGATAAAGTTCACGGCCGAGGAGGCTCTCTTTTGCGGGGTAAGCAATATCGAGCTGACTAAATAGCCATTGGTTTTTCTTGTGTGCAATTTCAGGTATTTCGTTATTCATTCTTTTAGTACCTACGGTTAGTATCCCCAAATATCGCAGTTATTTGGAAGACATACGGTCGGCTGAGGTGCCGAGCTACAAGCAGAGAGCATACAGAGCATGACCAAGGCCAACAAGTACTTTAAATGCTTCATATTTTTCATTATCCAACAACATCCTTTAAGAACTTAACGAAAAGCTCTACACTCGTATCCAAGCTTTCAATATCCTTATAGTAAACAGAACTATATAAATAAAAAGGACTTCTTATGAAAAAAGCCTTAATAGCAGCAGGTATCGTGACAATGTTAGCTGGCTGTTCGGACAACGAGGTTGGCGACGTCTCACTGGGTTTCTTCACAATGAAGGATATCAAGATGTCTTCATTAGATGACGATAAGATCGCGGGTGTTACCTGTCATATCGCATCAATCGAAGCAAACCTTAGCCTTTCTGATCCAAGTGATAGCTCTATATCTTGTCGTCAAACAGGTGAAATTACACCAGAAATGATTGCTCAAATAGACAAGAGTAAGTCTGGCGAAGTGGTATTCAAGCAATCGAAAAGTATCTTCTTTAAAACAATGAAGGTTCGTCGTATCTACGATGCAGAGAATCAGTCGCTGCTTTACTTGTCTTACACCACCAAAGAAACAGAAGGTAGCTTCAAACACAGCCTTTCAACTGTTCCACTATGGGGTACAGAGGCTTACGTTGATCCAGCGACGTTAGTACAGCCAACCGAGTAGTTTCAAACATATAGTTAGTTGAATCACCTGTACAGACATTGTGCAGGTGATTCAAAATGTAATAAAAATGAAAGAAACAGAAACAAAATGTGATATCATGCGGCAAAATTTTTTCACTGTATTTTTCATATGAAGTTTCCTGGACAGCGTAAATCTAAGCACTACTTTCCAACTCACGCACGTGATCCGTTGGTCAACCAAATTCAACAAACGCCTAAGCTTCACCGCGCAACGATTGTGGGTGTTGGCCAAACGATTGTTGATATCGAAGCCCGTGTTGACAACGAGTTCCTAGAAAAATACGAGCTGAGTAAAGGTCACTCACTGGTATTGGAAGAAAGTAAAGCAGATGCGCTGTATGAAGAGTTAGTTGAGCGCGGTTTGATCACGCATCAATATCCTGGCGATACTATCGGCAACACACTGCACAACTATTCCGTACTTGCGGACAGCAAATCTGTCCTGCTTGGCGTAATGTCTAAGAAGATTGAAGTTGGCTCATTTGGTTATCGTTACCTTTGCCGCACTTCTTCTCGTATGAATCTAAACCACCTTCAAACTGTTGATGGTCCAATTGGTCGTTGTTACACGCTGATTTCTGAAGATGGCGAACGTACGTTTGCAATCAACGAAGGCCACATGAACCAACTTCTTCCAGAAAGCATTCCTGAAAAAGTCTTCGAGAAAGCTTCTGCATTGGTTGTGTCGTCATACCTAATGCGTGGCAAACCTGAAGATCCGATGCCAAAAGCGGTACAAAAAGCGATTGAATACGCGAAAGCGCACAATGTGCCTGTTGTACTAACACTTGGTACTAAGTATGTGATCGAAGGCAACGCTGAATGGTGGCAAGAATACCTGAAAGAAAACGTAACCATTGTCGCGATGAACGAAGATGAAGGTGAAGCGCTAACGGGTGAAAAAGATCCTCTATTGGCTGCTAACAAGGCACTTGAGTGGGTTGACCTAGTTCTATGTACTGCAGGTCCTATTGGTCTATACATGGCAGGTTACACTGACGAACCAGCGAAACGCGAAACCACACTGCCATTGTTACCGGGTAACATCCCTGAGTTCAATAAATACGAATTCAGCCGTGCGATGCGTAAGCAAGACTGTAAAGACCCAGTAAAAGTGTACTCTCACATTGGCCCTTACCTAGGCGGCCCACTTGAGATTAAGAATACCAATGGCGCTGGCGATGGTGCACTTTCAGCACTACTTCACGACATGGCAGCAAACAGCTACCACCACGTGAATGTACCAAACTCAGAGAAACACGAGCACGCTTGTCTGACGTACTCTTCACTGTCTCAAATTTGTAAGTACGCAAACCGTGTAAGCTACGAAGTGTTGACTCAGCACTCTCCTCGCCTTTCTCGTGCACTGCCTGAACGCGAAGATAGCTTAGAAGAAACATACTGGGATCGTTAATCGACCATATTAGGTAGTTACCTCTTAGAGGTTAACGCCAAGTGAGATTACCCATTCCTTGAAGGGCTGCTATATGCAGCCCTTTTTGTATTCAACGCCAATATAATTGCAACTGAAGGTAATCAGAACGAATATTTTGCTCGTTTAAGATTTGATCTCGCGCAATGACTCTTTAGATCTGTTATCTTCCAGCACATAATTCGTGTGGTTTGCCTTTACTTGGCAAATTTATACAGTACTATCGCCACGCAAACGTTTACGTACCGCCTTTCGGTTCTGATATAAGGATCAAATATGCTGTCTGATATTGATATTTGTCGCTCTACTCCCCTTAAAAACATCAGTGAGGTTGCCAAGCAAGCTGGCCTGCACCACAACGAACATCAGCCATTAGGGCAATTCAAATCTAAAGTGTCTCTCACGTCACTTGAACGCCTCGCCAACCAACAAGATGGTAAATTAGTCGTAGTCACGGCGATCACACCGACACCTCTTGGTGAAGGCAAAACCGTCACTACTATCGGATTAGCACAAGGCCTCGCAGAGATTAACCAATCTGCAATGGCCTGCATTCGCCAGCCTTCAATGGGTCCGGTATTTGGTGTAAAAGGTGGCGCTGCGGGTGGTGGTTACTCTCAAGTTGCCCCTATGGAACAATTAAACCTGCACCTGACGGGCGATATTCATGCTGTTACGGCCGCTCACAACCTCGCCTCTGCCGCCATTGATGCACGTTTGTATCATGAACAACGGGAAGGCTTAGAGGCGTTTGAAGCGCGTTCTGGCTTAAAAGCCTTGGATATTGACCCAAGCAGAATCGTTTGGCGACGTGTACTTGACCACAATGATCGCGCACTACGCATGATCACGGTTGGCAAGAACGAAGCAGACAAAACAATTAACGGCTTTGAGCGAGAAGATGGATTTGATATCTCAGCTGCTTCAGAGCTAATGGCCATTCTTGCTCTAGCCAATGACCTTCAAGATTTGAGAAAGCGCATCGGACGAGTGGTACTTGCCTACAACAAACAAGGCTTGCCGTTGACCGCAGATGACTTCAACGTTGCAGGCGCAATGACCGTAACCATGAAGGATTCTATTGAACCAACATTGATGCAAACCCTTGAAGGCGTTCCTACCCTAATTCACGCCGGGCCTTTCGCGAACATCGCACATGGTAACTCTTCAATTATTGCCGATAAGATAGCGTTAAAACTGAGTGACTTTGTCGTGACCGAAGGTGGTTTCGGCTCAGATATGGGCTTTGAAAAAGCGTGCAACATAAAAGCAAAAGCGTCGAACAAAAAGCCCGATTGCGCTGTGGTTGTTGCAACATTACGTGGATTAAAGGCCAACTCTGGTTTATACGATTTGAGACCCGGCACTCCATTACCAGATTCAATTTTTAATGATGACCAAGACGCGCTAATTGCAGGCTTTGAGAACCTAAAATGGCACATCAACAACGTTAAGCAATACCAAGTGCCTACAGTTGTTGCGATTAACCGATTCCCACAAGACTCAGCTCAAGAGCTCGATGCTTTGAAACAGATGATCACCGACTTCGACTCAAGCGTTAACGTTGAAGTAAGCGAAGCATTTGGTCAAGGTGGCGAAGGCGCGACTCAACTGGCTCACGCTGTAGTCAAAGCTTGCCAAAAACAGAGTGAATTTAAGCCTTTGTATCACTCAGAGCAAAGCCTAGAAGAAAAGCTGATGGCAGTTGCTGAAGTTGGTTATGGCGCGGCAAGTATTTCGCTATCTCCACTGGCTAAAAAACAACTGGCTGAATTCAAACTGCATGGCTATAGCGACCTATCAGTTTGTTTGGCAAAAACACCACTATCGATCTCGACAGAAGCACACGTAAAAGGTGCACCAACCCAATTTGACGTGCCTGTTAGAGAACTAAAATTGTGTGCTGGTGCTGGCTTTATTTACGCGTTGTGCGGCAATGTAATGACCATGCCAGGCTTGCCTGACAAACCGGCGTTCATGTCGTTAGATATTGATAGTAATGGAAATATCGTCGGCCTAAGCTAGCTGCCCTTAGTTAGATAATC
Organism: Vibrio sp. 10N.261.54.E10; assembly: GCF_002877735.2. Lineage (NCBI taxonomy): Bacteria > Pseudomonadati > Pseudomonadota > Gammaproteobacteria > Vibrionales > Vibrionaceae > Vibrio > Vibrio sp. 10N.261.54.E10. Next base: position 1,623,956 of record NZ_MCXE02000002.1, on the reverse strand, counting down.
GGCAATTAATCGCGATTAATTTAGCTTAGGTTTCGGAGCAGTGTTCTATATTGAGCAATCATTTACTAACGAAGTGATTGCTCAACAATCAAGCTTAACTGCAAAAAGTTGCACTTAAATCGTAGTTATATGCGAATCTTGTCTTAACTTCTGGGTCAAGATCACATTAAAAACCCTATAAAATATATAGTATTGCGCTGATTCTTTGAGGACAGTGATGAATACAAGTATAAAAAAACTAGTCAGCCAATTTCTATGTACCATCTTTGCCCTAGGACTAGTCCCTGCCCTCTACATCAATTCTGAACTTGACAGAATTGATGCTCAGCACACTCTAAATATTAAGCAGTCTAGCCAAAATCAAATCGAATACAGCTTTCATGAACTCGCTGTTATTGTTGAGCAAATATCTAACTCTGTTCCTTCAATCGCCGACTCTCAAACACTACTCCGAGCGATTCGAGAACCTTCTATTATCCATAAAGAAACCCTGCAAGATCTTTGGGTGATGTTAGCTCGTGGCCAAAAATACTATTCCCAGCTTCGTTACCTCGATCTAGCTGGCAACGAAGTGTTTCGCGTTAATTATAAAGACAATCAAGCAATCGTGGTTCCAGATAGTGAACTGCAGAACAAGTCTTCGCGTGATTACTATGAGGTACTACAGCAATTAAAGATTGGTGAGATTAGCTCTCGCGGTATTGATCTTGAAGTCGAAAACGGAGAGATCGTTCGCCCTTTGATTCCAGCACTACGCATTATGACGCCAGTCGCTGAAAACAACCGCATTATTGGTTACTTCATCGCAAACCTGAACATGCTTGAGATTTATAAGCGCCTTCACTATCAAATTGGTGCATCTTCTGCTGTTCCTATTATTCTCAACAAAACCGGACACATAATCATGGGGCCGGATCCTACGGAATCTTTCGGACATGTAATTGAATCACGTTCAGAGCAGACTTACGCAAAGTTATACCCTGAGCTTTGGACTGCGATTCAAGACAAGACATCTTCGAGCTATTTCGATGGTGAGAACTGGTATTTTCATTCCGACATCAGCCCTAAAATCAAACAGTTTGAAGGCCCTATTTACATGGTTCTTCACATTGAAAATCAGCAGTTCAGCAGTCAATACCGAGAAGAAAAACAAGCGATCGTCGTTCAGATCATCACCTTGTCTTTCTTGATTTCGATGATCTCCGCTGGCTTCGTATTGTGGAACAGCAACCACAAGAAGAACAGTATCGAGAGCCAACTTGCTAAGGCCGCAATGAATGGCATGTCTGCCTTGGTGATTACCGACAGAAACAACCGAATCATCAAAGTAAACCAAGAGTTCACCCGTGTGAGTGGCTACGAGTTAGAAGACGTAAAAGGCCGCCAACCGTCCATGTTCGCCTCTGGTCGCTACAACGAAGAGTTCTACATCAAGATGTGGAGCATCATCAAAGAGAAAGGCATGTGGGAAGGCGAAGTGGTTAATCGTCGTAAAGACGGGTCTTTGATCACGGAAATATTGCGAATCCAAACCATTAAAGACTCGAAAGACGTGATTCAGTTTTATGTCGCTTCATTTGTGGATATAAGTAAACACAAAGAGCTAGAAAACAAACTGAGAAACCTGAGTGAAAAAGATGCCTTAGCTGGGTGTTGGAACCGCCGTAAATTCGATCTTGAGCTGCGAGATGAGTGCTCTCGTGTTAATCGTTACCCTACTCGCGAACAGTCTTGTTTAGCGATTTTGGACATAGACCACTTCAAACGCATCAACGACAGATTTGGTCACGATTATGGAGACCGCGTCATTCAAACCGTTGCTCAAGTATTACAACGAGAGTGCCGAGAAACTGATTTTGTGGCTCGTATTGGTGGCGAAGAGTTTGGCGTTATTCTGCCTCATACCACAACAGAAGAAGCTGAGTATGTACTTAACAGATTGAGAATCGCAGTCAGTATTGAGCTCGATAACGTGGTGACGGTCAGTGGTGGAATTACCAACCTGACCAACGACCCTGCTCTTAGCTACAAGTGCGCCGATTTAGCACTTTATGAAGCCAAAGCAGCAGGTCGAAACAGTGTGTGCCTGTTCCTAGACAGCGAAATGAGCGAAATCGCCTAACAGAAAATCAGTATTGTTCCGCTAGGCTATTAGTTTGGCGGTTTAACAACCCAATCCTTGCAATCAGCTTGGTGCAGGATAGAACTCTAGTGTGTTCCCCTCTACCACTAGAATACAATCCATGTTCGCAGCATGAGCAGCCTGCTTACCTAGGTTCGTATCTTCAAACACAACACACTGCTTTGGCTGCAAACCCATACCAAAACACGCATCTAAGAAAGTATCCGGATTTGGTTTGTGATTCTTAACGTCTGTTGCTGTCACGAGAATATCGAGCTTACTCAAGATCTCTGTCTTATCCAGTAACTGTTCGGCACTTTTACGTTGACTGCCCGTTCCGACTGCAATCTTCTTGTTACCCAGATGCTCTAACAACAGAGAGTGAGTACAAGGGATAACGTCTCCTTTGTCTTCGATAGCCGCAAACGACGCCATTTTAAACGTAGAAACCGCTTGTGGGTCGAGCGATAAACCGTATTTGCTGTTCACCTCACCGGCTATCTTATAACTCGGCATGCCACCTAAGCTATGCAGCCAAGACGCTTCAAAATGAAAGCCAAACTCTTCAGCCGTTCGCTCCCACGCCTTTACATGTGCAGGCATTGTATCGATCAACGTACCGTCCATATCAAAGATTAATCCTTCATATGCCGTTAAATCTATTTTCATCACTACTACCACTCTTAAATAAAGTTACTGATACCATAACCAATATTCAGTATCATGGCGCCATATTACCGTTCAAAATGGATGTTTATGTTACAAATATCTAACTCTGTTTCGATTCAAGACTGGGAACTCCAGTTAACAGCGATCAGAGCACAAGGAGCCGGCGGTCAGAACGTCAATAAAGTATCGAGCGCGATACATTTACGTTTTGATATCAAGCACTCTACCCTACCTGACTTCTATAAAGAAAAGCTCCTCGCACACAAAGATAGCCGCATCACCAAAGACGGTGTGATTATCATTAAAGCGCAACAGTATAGAACTCAGGAACAAAACCGAGATGATGCTTTAGTGCGCTTGAAAGAATTGATCTTGGAAGCGACAAAGGTTCAAAAAGTAAGACGAGCAACTAAGCCGACGCGTGGCTCTCAGAAAAGACGTTTAGAAAGCAAAAAACAAAGAAGCACCACCAAACAGCTGCGTGGAAGAGTGAGCTGATGGCTTCATGCCCTCAGAGAACACATTACCCTAGAAGTATCTGTCAATTTGACTAACGAATCGATCTATTACGCTGTTTATTTGAAAGAAAGACTACTGCTTCTTTTTGACCGACAAAATCAGCTTGATCAACAACAGGCGCTCTTCGCTGGTCAGCAGACGACTGACCGCAGCTACATCTTCCGCTGTTACTTGTGATGCGCCAACAATATCAAGCACCACATCCAAATCCGTCACTTTTAAGGTTCTAGTGATTGAACGATACTGAGACATCTTGATGTCCGCCTCTCCGCGTTCAATCCTTTGATAGGTTTTTAAGCTCATTCCTGCACTCGAGGCTAACTTTTCTTGAGACAAGTTGGCTTGTTTCCTACGCTCAATCAGCGCCAATATTATGGGTTCTTGTGACATAAGCTCATCCTCAAAAGACAGTTATGTCCTAAATTCAGAAAGAAGCAGACCATATTGACTTGTGATGGTTTACATAAGCCATCAAAGGCATATTATTCGCTTGATAAAACCGTTACGTTTCATAAACCTTCACACTGATATCAGTTGTGAACGTACAGGCTAGGTAACTTGAGTATTCAAGTGTTGGGAAATAATAAAAATTGCATATTGCGAATAAGAAAGACGTCAAATTGGAAATTGCGAATCGCTATACATTGGCATTTCCTTGCATTAGTCACGCATTAGAATCAGACAATCCCCGCCCAGAAATTATTGCAATACAACATAAGCTACTCACGTACAAAGAGGTGTTGCTGCACGGGAACATGTTGGAAGGTAAGGAATTAAAGCAAGCTTTTTCTGCATTGAACGAAAATGAAAAAGGTGTGGCTCAAGGCGGTATTCAAAGCATCAACGACGCAGTTAAAGAGATGGATGTGATTGTCGAAAGGTACAGTAGAAAAGCGTCTACTGAATTCTGTGCCTAATCCTCTGAACGGCTTAAACAAACAAAACAAAAACGGCCAGTCATAGTTGAATGACTGGCCGTTTGTTTAGCTAACATGAAGACGTGGGTATCTAACAAGACATCGCTCTTCTAAACCTACCGAGTAACATCAACGCGCCTAGTAAGCCAAATGACACACTGCCTCCTGAGCCAGATGAGCTTCTACCAGCAGAAGCAGTACGTTTCGCGTCTGTTGAAACAAACTTAGCAGTTTCAGTTCCAGCCATAACACTGTCGATCCAATCTTTATAGTCATAGATTTCTGTGAATACAGAAGTTATGGTGGAGGTGCCACCACATGTACCTGGACCGAAGCTAGTTATTCCAACCTGCCTATAGTCAACACCATCTCTCCAGTAAACTGGACCACCTGAATCACCTTGGCATGTGCCATTGAATAGTCCGGTAGATGAGCTGTAGTTGCCGTTAAAGCAGATCTGGTTGTTAGTTAAAGCTGCTTCATTAATAAAATCGGCCGTTGCACAAGTCGCATTATCTACATAATTAAGATCTGCTTTTTGTAATAAGGTAGTGCCGTCAAATTCAGAACGTGTATCACCGTGACCCACAGCAGTAAACGTCTCTAAAGAACTACGATAGCCCTCAGAAGTTGGTCGCTTCACAATATCATTAACGGAATCTATGTTGAGCGCACTTTCAAGTTTTAAAATGGCTACGTCATTACGTAATAAATCGTTCAAGCTATTTGAGTAATTACTAGGATAAAACACCTCAGAGACTCGAACCTTTTCAATGCTTCCATTTGGAAATTGGGAAGAGTCTTCTAATTGAGGGACGACGACAGTAAACAACTGAGCATTCTCATCACCATAAATACAGTGTGCAGCAGTCAGTACATGATAGTTATCTAAAATTGTCGCACCACAGTAAGGGCCTGTTGAGTAAACACCGTCATAATCAATACGATCAATGAACAAGCTTGCCATCGAAGGAAATTCCGTGACTGAAGCGTCGCTACCATTCACAATATAGGGTGTTACACCCAAATCAGGAGTACTTTCGTCCGTGTTTTCCGTTGCCATAACACTTGATGTGTAAATTAATGGCGCTAAAAGCCCTAAAACGGCTTTACGAACCGGACTCATTGTATGGTTTACGTTCATAGTTAACTCCTTGTAACCCCTACTACTTATTTACAAAAATGATGAATCGTCACCATAACACGTCACAATCGTGATTATAGTAAGTATTTGTAACGATATCGCCACATATCTCATTTTATAAACGAATTTTAAGTAACCGTTGTTAGTGGGTAACGTTAAAAGCAATACGTTACCAAAGACATACGCTACCAAAATCAAAAAAGCCTACCGTTAGGCTTCCCAATAAAGAGAAGCAAACAATAGGCTTTCATTTAGCTTAGTGGTTTCTCTTAAAAGAGATTAGCCACGATAATAACGCTGAGGTACGAATGGCATTTTTTCTACTGTCATTGGTAGCTTCTTGCCACGAACTTCAGCGAATACTTCAGTGCCAATAACCGCTAGGTCAGTACGAACGTAAGCCATAGAAACAGGCTTGCCCGCGTTAGGACCCGCAGTACCACTTGTTACAACGCCAATCTTGTTGTCTTCAGCATCGAACAGCTCAGCGCCTTCACGTACTGGTGCTTTAGTCTGACCAACAAGACCAACACGCTTGCGTTGAACGTCTTTAGTCGCGATTTGCTCAAGGATGATATCAGCGCCAGGGAAACCGCCTGCACGTTCACCGTCAGTACGACGCACTTTTTGGATACCCCATAAAAGGCTAGCTTCTACCGGCGTTGTTGTTGTATCTAGATCGTGACCGTACAGACATAGACCACACTCAAGACGAAGTGAGTCACGAGCACCAAGGCCAATCCACTCTACTTCTGCTTCTGATGTTAGTTTACGAGCAAGTGCTTCAGCGTGATCGTTCGGTACTGAGATTTCGTAGCCATCTTCACCGGTATAACCACTGCGGCTTACGATGCACTCTACGCCGTCGATATCGACTTTTTGAACATCCATGAACAGCATGTCTGCAACGCTTGGTTGGAAACGAGCCAGAACTTCAGACGCTTTCGGACCTTGAAGTGCTAATAGAGCGCGGTCATCAATCACTTCCATTTTTACGTCTGCAGGAAGGTGAGCCGTTAGGTGGTCGATATCTTGTGTTTTACACGCCGCGTTCACAACAACAAATAGGTGATCGCCAAGGTTAGCAACCATAAGATCATCCATGATGCCGCCCTGTTCATTAGTAAAGAAGGCGTAGCGCTGCTTACCAGAAGGCAGGTCAATAATATCTACTGGAACCAGAGATTCTAAAACAGCGGCTGCATTTTCACCGTGTAGACGCAGTTGCCCCATGTGAGAAACATCAAAAAGACCAGCAGCGTCACGAGTGTGTAAGTGCTCTTTCTTTACACCTAGTGGATACTGAACTGGCATGTCGTAGCCAGCAAAAGGAACCATTTTTGCGTCGACTTCAACGTGAAGTGCATGCAGAGGTGTTTTTAGTAGGTCTTGATTAGCGTGTTCTTGAGTCATTTTATTCTCCATGAAGCGTTGCAGGCTTTCCAAATCGAATCTGCCGCTTATATCTCTATTTAGAGTCGCCTCTAACGATATGGGTTAACGTTAGAAACAGTAGATAGTAAAAAGTGATGTCTTCTATATAGGCTTTTATTACTAGCGATATAAAAAGAGGCTTCTGTATAAAAGCTATACGACTCACTTTCTAAGAATTCACTTCAGTAAACTTCAATCAACATGAGTAAACCGTGTTCACTATAGTAAACAAGCCTGAGTCAGTTTTACACCCTTAACAAGATTAAAACAGCTCAAAATGTGATATTTAACAATTTAAAAACAACTTTCAGTCGCATACAAAAACGCGATATTGATGATTTTCACATCAATATCGCGTCATTTAGCAAACGTTAGAAACAAAAGCAAACGTTTGCATCCACTATAAGAAATTCGACCTTTGTTAATTTATTTTGCTGTCACCCACAAAATGAGCGCGTCTTCTGCGCTAGTCGAGATAAGCATGTGACCCATATTGGCATCGTAATACATGCTGTCACCTTCGCTCATGGGTACCGGCTCATAGAATTCTGAGTAGAACATCACATCACCAGAGATCACCATCAAGAACTCCTCACCATCGTGGCGAACCCAATCGTTATACTCTTCAAAGGTGCGTGCTCTCACTCGGCTCTTGAACGGCATCATCTTCTTATTCGAAAGTTCTGTCGCGAGCAGTTCATGCTCGTAAGTCGGAGTTGGGTGAGGTTTGCCCTGACCTGCTTTAGTTAAGTCACGACGTCCTGTGGCAACCTTTTTTCTTGGTGGCTCAAAGAGTTGCGGCATATCAATTTGCAAACCCATAGCCAATTTCTGCATCGCTTGGAACGTCGGTGAGATTTGTTCGTTCTCGATTTTACTCAGCGTAGAGCGCGCCAAACCAGTACGTTGGCTCGCCTCTTCTAACGTAATGCCCAGCTTGCTGCGGATATCTTTAATACGCTGGCCGAGCCTAAGTGGTTCGATATTCTGATCTAACGTCTCTTTCGCCAACGTTAAAGATGGGTACTCATCATAAATGTCTTCTGACATAGGTCCCTCATTCATTTCTTACTTCCTGTCTATTGATTTCATTGTTGCATGAAGCGCTTTGTTGATTAAAGAGCACACAGGGAAATAAAGCGTGCTCCCTGTAGCAAAACGAGAAAATCTGTTTCCTATTGGAAATTTTTGTTGAAAATTGATTTTATCGGAGCTATGTTATCGACTTGTTAGATGAAGAGATGCTACTTCAGCTTGCAGCAAATGATAGATTTAACATTTGTAAGAGCTGTTTTTTACCCGAACTTTTTGGGAAACAATTCGTGCTGCATTGCCCCTACAACGATCGCTTAGACGCTGTAAGAGTATATTTATAACGCAATTCACGTTTAACTATACCTATATAGCGCAAACGATACCGATGCAGAAATCAACGTAAGACCTAATGGACTATAAAAACAATCACCATTAGCTTAATGAAAGGTCTCGACAATGAACGCTTACCAAAACCATAGCTTAGACAGTTTTTTCTCTACGAACCTATCTGCGACTGACGACGCAGTATTTGCTGGAATCCAAGCAGAGAACACTCGTCAAAACGAACAAATCGAACTTATTGCTTCTGAGAACATCGTTTCTAAAGCAGTAATGCAAGCTCAAGGCACTTGCCTAACCAACAAATACGCAGAAGGCTACCCAGGCCGTCGTTACTACGGTGGTTGTGAGCACGTAGATACAGTAGAAGCTATCGCAATCGAACGCGCTAAGCAGCTGTTCAAATGTGAATACGTAAACGTACAGCCTCACTCTGGCGCTCAAGCGAACGGCGCAGTTAAACTTGCCCTACTTCAACCTGGCGACACTATCCTAGGTATGTCTCTAGACGCTGGTGGTCACCTTACACACGGTGCGCGCCCTGCAATGTCTGGTAAGTGGTTCAACGCAGTTCAATATGGCGTAGACCGCGACACACTTGAAATCGATTACGAAGCGGTTCGCGCTTTAGCAATTGAAAGCCAACCTAAAATGATTATTGCTGGTGGTAGTGCTATCCCACGCGTTATTGATTTCGCTAAGTTCCGAGAAATCGCTGACGAAGTTGGCGCTATCCTAATGGTCGATATGGCACACATCGCGGGTCTTATCGCGACAGGTGCTCACCCTAGCCCACTACCACACGCACACGTTGTGACTACAACAACGCACAAAACACTTCGTGGCCCACGCGGCGGCATGATTCTGACTAACTACGAAGACATCAACAAAAAGATCAACTCTGCAGTGTTCCCTGGCCTTCAAGGTGGCCCATTAATGCACGTTATCGCGGCTAAAGCAGTGGCGTTTGGCGAGGCACTTGGCCCAGAATTTAATACTTATATTGATTCAGTGATCGACAACGCAAAAGTTCTTGCTGAAGTGTTGCAAACTCGCGGTTGTGACATTGTGACTGGCGGAACAGACACGCACCTAATGCTGGTTGACCTTCGTCCTAAGGGCTTGAAAGGTAACGTAACTGAAGAAGCATTAGAGCGTGCAGGGATCACATGTAACAAAAATGGCATACCATTCGACTCAGAGAAGCCTATGATTACCTCTGGCATTCGTTTAGGTACGCCAGCTGGAACCAGTCGTGGTTTTGGCACTGAAGAATTCAAACTTATCGGTGAATGGATCGGCGATGTTCTTGACGGCTTAGTTGAAAGCCCTGAAGGCAACGCTGAAGTTGAGCAACGTGTTCGCAAGCAAGTTAAAGAGCTTTGCAAACGCTTCCCTCTTTACCGTTAAACCGTTTTTAAGATTTAAATTAAAACCTCATAAATTTTTGGAGAATAAGCAATGGACAATACACTAAAGTTTGCAGACAGCCACGAGTGGGTAAAAGACAACGGTGACGGTACTGTAACTATCGGTATCTCTGAGCACGCTCAAGAGATGCTAGGTGACGTTGTGTTTGTTGACCTGCCTGACACTGACGACGAAATTGAAGCTGGCGAAAGCTTCTCTCTAGTTGAATCAGTGAAAGCTGCTTCTGATATCTACGCACCAATCTCTGGCGAAATCGTAGAAATCAACGAAGAATTAGAAGATAGCCCAGAGCTAATCAACGAAGAACCTTATGAAGGTGGTTGGATTGTTAAAGTGAAGATGTCTGATGCGTCTGAACTAAACAACCTTAAAGATGCGGAAGAATACCTAAGCTCTATCGAAGAAGACTAATAGGTAACCTCATTACGATAAAGCTGCTCTTTTGAGCAGCTTAATTTTAGGGGCTAGCTCACGGCTCCAGAGAGAAAGTAGAACATATCATGACTGAATTACTTCAAAGCCAATTACTGAAAGACTTGGGTACACAAAACGAGTTTGTTACTCGTCATAACGGCCCAAATAAAGCAGACCAGCAAAAAATGCTTGAAGCGATCAACGCGACTAGCCTAGACGCACTGATCGACGAAACGGTTCCTGCACAAATCCGTCTTGAAAAACCAATGACACTTGCTGCGCCACTGAGCGAAATGGACATGCTGACCTCTCTAAAAGAGATCGCTAACCTAAACCAAGTGAAACGTACTTTCATTGGCCAAGGCTACTACAACACATTCACTCCAAACGTTATTCTACGTAACGTTTTAGAGAACCCAGGCTGGTACACAGCTTACACACCATACCAACCAGAGATTTCTCAAGGTCGTCTTGAAGCTCTACTAAATTACCAACAAATGGTAATGGACCTTACAGGTATGGAAATCGCGAACGCGTCTCTTCTTGACGAAGCGACAGCGGCTGGCGAAGCAATGACACTGTGTAAGCGTGCTGGTAAAAGCAAGAGCAAAGTATTCTTCGTTGCTGACGATGTTCACCCTCAAACACTAGAAGTTGTTAAAACTCGTGCTGAGTACATCGGTTTTGAAGTAATGGTTGGCGCTCTTGAAACACTTCCAGAGCAAGACGTATTTGGTGCGTTAGTTCAATACCCTGGTACAACAGGCGAAGTTCGTGATCTAACAGACATCATTGCGAAAGCTCAAGCAAACAAGACTCTTGTAACGGTTGCAACTGACCTACTTGCTTCTGCTCTACTTAAGCCAGCTGGCGAAATGGGCGCAGACGTAGTAATCGGTTCAGCGCAACGTTTCGGCGTTCCTATGGGTTACGGCGGTCCACACGCTGCATTCATGGGTACTCGTGAAAAGCATAAGCGTACAATGCCAGGTCGTGTAATCGGTGTTTCTATCGATACTCACGGTAACCAAGCGCTACGTATGGCAATGCAAACTCGTGAGCAACACATCCGCCGCGAGAAAGCGACATCGAACATCTGTACAGCTCAAGCACTTCTAGCAAACATGGCGTCTTTCTACGCGGTTTACCACGGTGCAGAAGGCCTACGTACTATCGCTCGTCGTACACACCACATGACAGCTATCCTAGCGGCTGGCCTGACTAAAGCGGGTTACGAGCTAACAAACAACAGCTTCTTCGATACCATCACAATCAACTCTGAAGAGAAGACAGATGCACTGTACGCGAAAGCACAAGCAGCAGACATCAACTTGCGCCTTCTTAAAGGTAAGATCGGTATCAGCTTAGATGAAACAACCACAGTCGACGACGTGAATGCCCTATTCGCTATCTTCGACGTAAAAGAAGACGTTCAAGCGCTATCTTCTGACATTGCATCAAATGAGTTTGCGGCAATTCCAGAAAACTGTCGTCGTGAATCAGAGTTCCTAACTCACCCAGTGTTCAACACGCACCACAGCGAAACGCAAATGATGCGTTACCTAAAACAGCTTGAGAACAAAGACTTCTCACTAACGCACGGCATGATCCCACTGGGCAGCTGTACGATGAAGCTGAACGCTGCTGCTGAGATGATTCCAGTAACATGGCCTGAGTTTGGTTCAATTCACCCATTCGCACCTCTAGAGCAAGCGGCGGGTTACACAGCACTAGCAAAAGATCTTAAAGAGAAGCTATGTGAAATCACCGGTTACGAAGATTTCTCACTACAGCCTAACTCTGGTGCATCTGGCGAATATGCAGGTCTAATCGCAATTCAACGTTACCATGCAAGCCGCGGTGAAGCTCACCGTAACGTTTGTCTGATTCCAAGCTCTGCGCACGGTACTAACCCTGCTACAGCATCAATGGTTTCAATGAAGGTAGTGGTTGTTAAGTGTGATGAAGATGGCAACATCGACATGACAGACCTAGCAGCGAAAATCGAGAAGCACAAAGACAACCTATCAAGCATCATGATCACTTACCCTTCTACGCACGGCGTATACGAAGAGCAAGTGAAAGAAGTGTGTGAACAAGTACACGCAGCGGGCGGTCAAGTTTACCTAGACGGCGCGAACATGAACGCTCAAGTAGGTCTAACTTCACCTGGCTTCATCGGTTCAGACGTATCTCACTTGAACCTACACAAAACATTCTGTATCCCACACGGTGGTGGCGGTCCGGGTATGGGTCCTATCGGCGTTAAATCGCACCTAGCACCTTTCCTACCTGGTCACATCGAAAATGGTGTACAAGGTTCTGACTACGCAGTATCAGCAGCAGATTTGGGTAGTGCTTCAATCCTACCTATCTCTTGGGCTTACATCGCAATGATGGGCGAACCTGGCCTAACAGACGCAACGAAAGTAGCGATTCTGAACGCGAACTACGTGATGGAGAAACTACGTCCTCACTACCCTGTTCTTTACCGTGGCACTAACGGCCGCGTAGCGCACGAATGTATTATCGATATTCGTCCACTTAAAGAAGACACAGGCATCAGCGAAGAAGATATTGCTAAGCGTCTAATGGACTTCGGTTTCCACGCGCCAACTATGTCTTTCCCAGTTGCTGGCACGCTAATGGTAGAGCCAACTGAATCAGAAGATTTAGAAGAGCTAGACCGTTTCTGTGAAGCGATGATCGCAATCCGTCACGAAATGGCAGCAGTGAAAGCGGGTGAATGGCCACTAGACAACAACCCTCTAGTGAACGCACCACACACACAAGTTGACCTAGCTGGCACAGAATGGGATCGCCCTTACTCTCGCGAACTTGGTTGTTTCCCATCGAAAGCAACCAAGAACTCGAAGTACTGGCCTACTGTTAACCGTGTAGACAACGTATACGGCGACCGTAACCTAATCTGTTCTTGCCCAAGCATCGACAACTACGAAGACTAATTCGTAGCGGCGCTTAGCAGCGAAACATAACAAAAGGCGAACCAAACGGTTCGCCTTTTTGTTGTCTGAAATCTAAGGGCAATAAAGCATTGACCTTACCGTAGGGGAAAGGTTTAAGGTGCAATGACAGTCACGACAAATTAGGAAATAATTATGGGATGTTGTAACAAAGCCCCAAAAGGTGGAGCCCCTCTTGGCTTGCTTCTGAAGGTAACGCTTGGGATTGGTCTTTTAGTGTTTCTACTGGATCTGTGGCAGTAGGAAGCTAATGCACACTAGGTTTGAAGCTAAGAAGTGATGGTATGAACAAGGTAGATAGCGCCAAGTTGCTATTGGCGCCATAGTTGTTTGTTAGCTTACAACTCTACAGGCATGAGATCCCACGATTGTGCGTCAGGCTCGCACCTGAATACCTTACAGCCAAATGACTTTAAGAAATCGAGATTATTCTTAACGCGTTTTTCATGTACCCCCTCTTCGATGCGAGCAACATTACGGTGTACATTGGCCCCAAGGTAAATTTCTTTAATACCTGACTTGGGAACTTTATAACAAAACAAGGGTTGTCCTAGATAACTGTTTCTAACCTTATTCCACCTTCCGTCGTTTGTCAGAAGCTGTTCTTCCTTAGAGTGATAGCCAAACTTAAAATCGGTAAGGCTTTTTATGACACGCACTTCTTCTTCATAACCCCACTCTAATGATTTATATAAGAACGCTTGCTTTAAATAGTTCTTAATCTCAGGACTAAACACCATCGAAGTTTGTAGATCATCTAGATGCTTTTGAGATGGTACACCATTTAATTCTTTATTTTTTGTACTGACATAAACTATCTCACCTAATTGAGCAGGAATTATAAATTCTCGTTTTGAAGTAAGCCCACATTCTTCAGCATCAATACCAATCACAACCCCTCTATGACTATCCCCATAGTGCGACCACATTAGAGAGTTGAGAGGGTTTCTAGTTAACGATAACACCGCATATTTTCGCGAAAAATGCCCTTTGAAAACTCGAACAGCATTACGTGGTGAAATACTACCTGTGGCAGAAAAACCAAAATTTGTCCCCTCAAACGGGTCATTAAGATCCTCTAACCCAGTGAAACCGAGCGAGAGATTCTTAAGCATGAGGACTGCGGAGTTAAAAGACATATATTTATAAAGCATCATACTATTACTACTCAGTTGATATTTTCAATTGTATACAGTTATTAGACCGAAACATTCCCCATTTAAATACAGAATGCTTCTATCTAGTTCTTTATGCCACCAATTGTACTAGCCTTTGTCTTTCCATAACAATCACTTATACCGTCACCTTAGTGATTAGCGCGGCAAATATAGAATTTACCCGTCTAGTATGATTTCCACTAAATCATGAACTTACGTGCGTTAGACCCGTGTTGTAACCATCAGAACCTATCCGTACCTCGGAGTAAGTGAAACTCTATAAAGCCAATGCTTGACCCTATACGGTAAGGTGTTTATATTGTCGCCCGTCCAACGGGGCACATCCTAAAATGCACACCGGCCATCCTGCCATCACTGGTGCATTTATATTGGTGTTTTGAACTTCCATGCTAACGAAACTTCGTCCTTTTACTCGTGAATCGGGTGCGCTTATGCATCTTTCGATTCCAATCATTTTGACTCAAATAGCTACCCAAGCGATGGGATTTGTCGATACGACAATGGCTGGCCAAGTAAGCCCTGCTGATCTTGCCGCTATTGCACTTGGCACCAGCCTTTGGATTCCTGTGTTGCTGCTACTGCGTGGTGTGATTATGGCGCTAACGCCTGTTGTCGCTTACCACCGTGGCGCACGTGACTTTCAAAGTATCTCTGTTGAATTCTTCCAGATGGTATGGCTTGCATTAATTGCTAGCGTACTGCTTATCGCTTATTTGGTGAGTGCGAAACCAATCTTAGAATGGATTGGCGTAGCCGCTGAGATCATTCCAATTGGCAGTGACTATGCGTTTGCCCTAGCCTTTGGTGTACCGGGTATTGCCCTGTTCTACACCTTGAACGGCTTCTGTGAAGGTATGAACAACACCAAAGTGCCGATGATCATTTCGGTAATTGGTTTGCTGATTAACATTCCGGTCAACTACGTGCTTATCTACGGTAAGTTTGGTTTCCCTGAAATGGGTGCTGTTGGCTGTGGCTGGGCAACGAGCTTAGTGTATTGGCTAATGTCGGGAATGCTGTATTCCTACATTAAAGGCCATCATCATTACAAAACCATCATCAGCTTTGCAGACGCTAAGCCAAAAGCAAAAGAGATGCTTCATCTTTTAAGGTTAGGTTTACCTATCGGGATGAACATTGCAGTGTGTGGCAGTATCTTTGCGGTTATCGCATTGATGATCGGCCGTATTGGTGCCGAGAATGTGGCAGCGGCGCAAATCGCTCTCAATATATCGAGCCTAACTTATGTGATCCCGATGAGTATCTCGTTTGGCATTACGATTCGTGTTGGACACGCTTTGGGTGAAAAAGATGAACTTGGCGCGATTGAGCGCAGTAAAGTCGGTATTTTGGTGGCAGCATTAATCTCGTTGCTTTCGGTAGCGATGTTCCTACTGTTCCCTGAATTAATCATTAGGCTTTACACCACTGACCCAGTAATCAGTGCAACAGCGGCAGTGTTATTGACCTTTACCGCTATGTACCAATTCAGTGATGCTCTGCAAACCTCTGCAAATGGTGCTCTGCGTGGCTATAAAGATACCAAGATCCCGATGATCTTAGCTATCGCTTCATACTGGGGCTTAGCGTTACCACTGGGTATGGTGTTGGGCTTAACAGACCACATTGTTCCAGCAATGGGTGAAGAAGGCTTCTGGATTGGTATTCTGACGGGATTAAGCGTATCAGCTGCGTTGATGTTGCTTCGCTTGCGATACGTAATTAAGAAGCGTGACTTGCCACCAGCAAGTACTCCATTGTTAAACTAAGATAGACCTATAAGCTAATACAAAAAAGCGCGTTATTGCTACTCGGCAATAACGCGCTTTTTTATCTAAATTGAACTGTGTTTATCTGTTTATCTGTTTATCTGTTTATCTGTTTATCTGTTTATCGCCAAATATGAACCAGCCGCAATCATTATTCCACCAGCACTTTGGTTTAATCTTTTATGAGCGCGTGGTGTTTTAAGTAAACTTGCCATTCTGCCCGCGCCCATTGCAATGATCATTAAACCGGACATCAAAGCAACCGCCGCTAAAACAGCAACCAAGACGATATCTTGTGAACGCAAAACAGTCAGATCAATAAACGTTGGCAAGAATGAAATATAGAACAAAATCACTTTCGGGTTTGATGCTGAAATCAAAAAGCCTTGTGCGAAACTGGCGAGTTCCGATTTCTGACTTTGTTTTGCTGCGAGCTCAGCTGTGCCTTGCACTTCAGGTAGGCTCTTAAACATCTTGTAGCCCAAGTAAATCAAATAAGCGGCACCAACGTAGCGAATCACCTCAAAAGCAAACGACCAGTTCTCAGCAATCGTCGCTAGACCAAAACAGGCAAGCGCCAGATAAATCAGATCACTACAGATCATTCCTACAGAAAGAGAGATGCACTTTCGCCATCCATCGACCATACCACGAGCCAAAATCGCAAATACACCGGGACCCGGAGTAATGCCAAATATAAACATGGCAATAAAGAATGTAACTGCGCCTTCTAATGACATTGGCTTGTCCTTATTTATAACCCAACATGATTGATCACGAACGTATCATGGAGTTTCGATTCAGGTAAAGAGTGTTTTGGTCTGCGAAGATTCAAAAAGCTCATGTTTGAATAACTGTCATACGTAATTTCCCCACAAAGCACCAAGTGTTTTATCTAAGGTAATAAAAAAGCGAACCTAATGGCTCGCCTCTACAAAATATTGACTACGAATCAACGTAGCAAGATTAGTTCGCCATTGGTGACAACAGCTCAGGGTTAACCACCAAGTTTCTCACACCGTGGGCGTGGTCTTCGTTAAAGTCATTGCCTTCACACCAGTTCCCGACTGTCGCGATGTTTACTTTCGCTACTTGTGGACGAACACTCCATGTTACTTGGAAAGGTGAACCTTGCTCGTTGTAACCTGGGCCCGTTGTTGAACCTGCGTATTGGATCGCTGAGCCCGTATCTTGTGGGATGTTTGGTGCTTGGTGTAAGCCGTTCACTTTTGAATGTTTAGCGAGCGCTTCAAAGTCGGGTGCTTTGTCGTCATTCACTAATACGTAAACTTGGGTTTCTACACGCAGTTGCGGGTTGGTAATCGCATCGTTAAAACAAGCACCCAGTGTTTCACCCGGTTCAACTTGCGCCGTTGAATAAACATAGTGAACTTCAATGGTGTCACCCGAATGCAAAGAACCATGCTCGCTCGGACAAACCTTGCCCTCAAATGGTTTCAGCTCAGCAGAACTCAGCTTGCCTGTGTATTTAAAGCCACTCTGGAATCCCTTACCATCACCGTTACCAGCGTATTGAGTAAACTCTCCACCTTTATGCTCAGCATTTTTATGGAAGTGAATATTACATAAGTTCATCGCTGTTGAATCAGGGGCATCCGAGAACAGCCTAGTATTTGTACCTTCTAATGAACCCAAATCTCTTGGAGCTTGCGGTCCAAAACCTTGTCCTTGGGTATTTTCAGAAAGCTTTGCTCTTTGTTCTGCGATAACACCATCTGATACAGACTCATGGTTCGCGTCTGATGCATTTGCATGAGCTGACAACATCACCAATGCGGCACTTAAAAACACACTCTTATTCTTCATTTTTCTTCCCTAGAATATTGATAACTAAACCCAAACCGACTTAACAGCAAACATCTTACTATGCTCATAAGTGAATATAAGGCTTGTCTTTGTAAGATTAGATTTCATTGCTTACTTTGGGATGAGTATTAGAACCCTTGATGCATATAACAAGTCAAACAGGGTAAATTCGGCGAGTCCCTTCCAGAACGAATAATTTCCTATTTTCGTTAACCGTCGCCTGACTCAGCGCTCAGATAAGTGAGCATGATTCTTAGCAACAACGGTGGCCAGATTTAGAAGATCAAAAAAGGCGAACCATCTGGCTCGCCTTCACGTTTCATTCTATCTATTAGGTTGTGGTTCTAAGTTAACGATTTAACCGTTACCGGTGGCAAATATCCCAAACGTCATGACGTTCAATGCATCTGTCACGCCCTCTAGTGATTTAATCACCGTCTTAGTCGGTTTATTATGACGAATAAAATAGCTTCCGATGCCTTTTTCACCGCCACTCTTAGCATCGCTTTCCGTTGTTTCTGTCGCTGCTACTTGAGAAGGTCCCACTGATTCTGGCTCTGCATTGGCGTGAGCTATCGTGTCTTTATTTGAATCAAGGTTAGTGAGTGGTTGATGATTAACGATTGAATCATGGGAAGAATCAACGCTGGTCTCAGCGTTTGTATCCTTTGAAGTCTCGAGATTACTCTCTCCCTCTATACTTTTCGACATAGCGTCTTCGTTGCTCAATGTCTCGTCGTCTAGCTGATGATTACTCGTTGAAGAACAGGCTGTTAAGAAGAACAGGCTAACGATGAATATGAGTAAGTTTCTCATAATAATGATAAAGCACGAATTAATAAAACATTGTTCGATTGTATTTTATTTGGCTGACGACATCCAGTGATAAGCGGAGTAAACACGAACAGTCACGGTCTTGAAGAGTAAACAAAAGCGTACGGGTTTAGTGCTTAAGAATAATAATTCGAGAGCTCAATTAGGTTGCCCGCCGCTTATCATCTGAAAGGTGGTGTCAGTTAGGCTTGAGGATTCACACGCTATAAGCTTAATCTTTACTGGAACACAGTTCAGAGATTCGGTCACACATGGCTTGGTT
Source organism: Vibrio sp. 10N.261.54.E10 (assembly GCF_002877735.2). NCBI lineage: Bacteria > Pseudomonadati > Pseudomonadota > Gammaproteobacteria > Vibrionales > Vibrionaceae > Vibrio > Vibrio sp. 10N.261.54.E10. The sequence goes on along the minus strand of NZ_MCXE02000002.1, from coordinate 1,605,078 downwards.
GACTGCGAAGTGGGTGTTGAGGAATGCTAGTTGGGCAAGTGCCGATTCAGCGGTGCGCTCGTAGCCTTGGGTAAAGGTTGGTAGCAATTGGGCAAACTTAGGGAAGCGTGCTTCTAGCCTTCTATCCGACATAAATTCATCAACGAATTCAGGCTCAGACTGTTCAGTTTGATCCACAAGATCGATCAAACGATCGAGTGCGTAAGATTGAACGAACCGACTGCCCGACAGCTTTTCGCCTCGGTTATAACGAGACATACCCACATAAAGATTGGTTAGAGCCTCACCAATGATCCAATCTTGGGAATTAGTGTCTGTCTCCCCTTTTATTGGTGAAACACAACACTGTGTATCAAATTCATGTTGCTGCCAAACAATACGCCCTTCAGCAAACGGAATGTGCGCTAACTCGTGGGGTTCAAACACTGCAAACTCACAAAAGATTCCGTCAGCGTACAGAACTTTATAGCCATCGACGGTATTTCTCACTGCGTAGTCGATTGAGTGAATATCAGATAGCCAATGCAAACTGTCTAAGAAATACTGCTTGTGCCCTGTTTGCACTATTGCGAAAAAATCGACATCTGAGTACTGATCAAGTCGTTCTGTTTCAATACCTACTGAGCCCAATCCCAGCAAAGCATGAGCCTTACCCGATGCTTCCAAAGACTCCCCAATAGCATCTAAACGCTGGAGTAATTTTTCTGGTGTGTTTATGTGTCTTGTCTGTATCACTTTGTCCGTCTACATTGCTCAATCCCTATCAAGTTGAATGCCACTCAACCTAACTGATAGTTAGAACATCTAAGAAGCTTAATTTATAAAATGTGTGTTTTGGATAACGATCTGTGCAAGTTATTGTTTGAATTAAGGTGGGATTTAGAGGTGAGAAAGAGTGTGTACAAGCTATAAACAACACTCTTCTATCATGACTTATCTTTTTAGCAGCTCATATTTGCAACAACGTTGACGCCATGCTCTCGCAGTTTACTTTTCTTCCAAGCTCTCGCGTCTGCTGACATATGAACGGACACTGTAAAACCTAGCTTGGCACTCATGATACCAATCGACATTCCTAGGTTACCCGTTGAACCTACCGCAATGCTGTATTGTTGGAAGAAGTCACGAAATTCAGGTTCGAGCAACTTACTGTAGTCATCGCTCTCACACAGTAACCCCGCTTCAATCGCAAGCTTCTCGGCATGCGTTAGTACTTCATAGATACCACCGCGCGCTTTGATTGAACCTGAAATCGGTAAATGGCTGTCTTTCTTCATCATCAAACGCCCTTTTATTGGCTGCTGATAATGAGCTTCTAATGCTAACTTCATTGCAGGGATATCGATAAGCTCAGATTCGATGATGCCATTCGTCACATGAGTTTCAGGGAATGCCTTCACCAGATAAGGGGCAAACCTTTGTAACCTCAAACTCGCATCATGAATATCTTGTTCGCCTAAACCCACATAAGGCAAACCGCGCTCCAGAGTCGTCACATTTGGGTTAAACCAAACCACTTCTTCCAATGCAATCAATTGTTGAAGTAATGGGAAATCTGAGATGAGTTTATGGATATTCAATATGGTCATGGATTACCTTTTTTGGTAAAGCGCGCGCGACGCTGGTTCAGTCATTAGTAAACCTATTTAAACGGTATTTGTGTAATCATTCAATGACCTGTAGGCTAGCTTTTCTTCTCATAAGCAAACAGTAGAACAACCTATGAGCGCCTCTCTTCGTAATAGCATTTTCGTCATGTTAGGGATTCTATTCCTAGCACTTAACCTTCGTGGGCCTTTTACGAGCTTGGCTCCTGTGCTTTCTCAGGTTATGGAAGGCCTCAACCTTACGTCATCGGCTGCAGGCTTCTTAACAGCTTTGCCACTGTTAACTTTTGCCTTATTCTCACCATTAGTCACCAAGATATCCCAACGAATTGGTCTAGAGCCTAGCCTGTTATTAGGCTTAGTTCTGATCACTACGGGTATTACACTGCGCTCTGCTGGGTTAACCCCAACCTTGTATATCGGCACGGTGATGATCGGGCTTGGTATCGCGATTGGTAATGTGTTGTTGCCTGTAGTAGTGAAAGTTAGCTTCCCGACACGCATCGCTACTGTGACTTCTCTGTACATCTTTACGATGGGCATCGGTTCGACGTTAGGCTCAAGTTTGATGGTGCCGTTTTCAAATCTAACCTTATTTACGATCACGGGTTGGCAATTAGCGCTGTTAATGAACTTGGTATTTCCAATATTAGCTTTGATGATCTGGTTGCCTAAAATCAGAAAACGCTCATCTTCGGCCAGCAATAACAAGCAACAAGACAAACCTCTGCCGATGAAACAGATGATTAAAAGCGGCGTAGCGTGGCAAGTGACACTAGCTCTTGGGCTTAACTCATTTACCTTCTACTCTTTGGCTGGCTGGTTGCCACAGATATTGAACGATCTTGGCTACAGCGAAATCGACGCGGGCTACATTTATGGATTTCTGCAATTTTCGACTATGGTTCCGGGGCTGCTGTTACTGCCGTTCTTAGCCAAAAGTGACAATCAACAATGGCTCATCACTCTATGTGCATCGAGTGTATTTGTTGGATTGATTGGTCTTCTGTATTTGCCTGAGTTTGCGATCTTTTGGGTGGGACTGTTTGGATTAGCCAACTGCTCGACATTTATTATCGCGCTCTCTTTTGTTGGCTTGCGTACATCGAATAGCAGCCAAGCCGCATCATTGTCGGGTATGGCTCAGGGAATCGGTTATGCGTTGGCAGCCACTGGTCCAACGCTGGTGGGTAAGCTTCATGCTCAGACAGATTCTTGGAGTGTGCCGATTCTGTTGATCGCATCTGTTGCCTTTGCGTGCACGATTTTCGCGGCATTGGCAGCACGAGATAAGAAAGTGAGCGTTTAAGCCAAACATAATGACTATGGCGTCGCGACTCTATGGCTGACGACGGTTTTGATGTATTCACTTGGCGACAAACCAAATTTGCCTTTAAAGCGCTGACTAAAACGCCCTTCCGATTGGTAACCGCAAGACTGAGCCAACATCGCCACATTCTGCTGTCCGTTTTGCATCAGATAAAGCGCGTGACTCAAGCGAACTTCAGCCAGTACCTCTCGATATTGCATGCCTTCCAGTTTGAGCTTCCGAATCAATGTCCCTCGGCTCATCGCAAATCGCTCCGCCACCGACTCTAATGGATGTTTCTCATCTGGTGAATGTGAAAGGTAATGGCTGAGCTTTTGGCTAAACGAGACGTTGGCACTGACAAACAATCGATGCAGTACCCCTTTTTCAGCTAATTGCTGGTACAAGCCCTGCAACCAAAACTGTTGAGTCTCTTTGCTCATGCTCTGTGTATCAAAAGAGAACAGAGCATTGAGTGAGTCTTGTAAGTTTCGATCCACTTTTACTGTAGGCAGTCCCAGATCATTCGACCGTTCCTCACTTAAATCAAGCATCGCCTGAGAAGGTTGGAATTGAAAGCTGAACACTCGCGACAAGAAGCGCCCTTTGTGGGGCATGTTCTCAAAACTTAGTGAAGCTGATGCCTCACACAACAGCAGATCAGAATGTGAGAGCTCTGCCGCTGAATCTTTCCAAAACAGGCGCTTACTTCCTGTAATGATCTGAATGATACTAGGGGATAGAATCCTCACATTACGCAGCTTTTGTAACTGCTCTGCACGAAAGATCGTCACTTGATATTGATGATTCATCTCATCCCTTTATTTACTTATTATGTACGTGTATAAGCTTTAACGTACATAAGCTATTAACGTGTATAAGTTGCGGTCAGTTTAGCTTTGTCTAAAGCCATGCTGTTCAACGTGAATCCAACCACAGCCGACGGCGTATTTTCGTCGAGGTTAAGTTTGTCCGTTGGTAATGCCCAAACCGTGAACTGGTAACGGTGCATACCATCTTTTTCTGGAGGACAAACGCCACCGTAGCCAACTGTACCGTAATCAATGCGACCTTCTTTGCCACCGACTTTAGAGATGTCGACACCGCGAGGTAGCTCGTTCACAGTTGCAGGGATATCAAACGCAACCCAATGCCAGAAGCCACTTTCAGTCGGTGCATCTGGATCATAAGCTGTGATAGCAAAGCTTTTGGTACCTGCTGGTGCATCTTTCCACATCAATTGTGGTGATTGATTATCGCCGTCACAACCCCAACTAGAGTATTCAAAAGTCTTTGCCATTGGGTGACCTTCTTGAATATCGTTGCTGGTTAATTCGAACGCATGAGCAGAGCCTGTAGCCAAAATACTGATTGCCAATACTGATTTGATGATGAGTTTTATGATGGTTCCTCTTATTAGGTATGAGCCCAGTATAGTCCCCTCATTTCGCCCAATAATGACAGTAAGTACACAATTATCTATTTTATTTCAAATAAATGATACTTACTGTATTTGTACTTTATTATTTAAAAGCATGACCCACTCGACAATTTGTTGTTAAAAGAACACTTGTTGACATTCAGGTTACAAATCGCGCCCAAAACTCTTTAGACTCGCCCCACGACTTTTAACGAGAATGATTGGATGCGCAGGTTTACATTAGCTCTTTGCTTGATCTTTTGGCTCCCAACCCTAGTCAATGCCCAAAGTTTGCAAGATAAGTGGCAAACTCTGTATCAACTGAGCTGGCAATCATCCCCACTCTTAGTATCTCAACAAGAGTTGGCTCAGTATCCGAAAGTTCTGCTCCATGAAAATAGCCGCTATCCTGATTTCAACCAATTCAGTTGGGACGACATCGCAGCGTTAGCGTCAATACAAGATCACTGCCAAGCGATTGAAAGCAGTAACCCTTCATTACATGAAGCCATCGAGTTCGAGCTCGCTCTGTGTCAGCAACAAACATTGGATTCGATTTGGTTTGCAGCACACTCCAAACGTCACCCTGCCGGTGGCAGCTTTGCTGGTCGTTATTTAGCCGCTTACCCAGATGTGACCGAGCAGATACGCCCATTTTTGAGTCTTACCAACCCTCAGCACCCTTTATATAACAAACTAGAAAGCCTAAGTGCACAAGGCAGAGAAGCACTGCTCAATGGATACCGCGCTTGGCAACAAGATGATGTGCTTTGGTTAAGTGGCGAACAAGGCTGGAAAGCTATTCCCTTAGATGTTTGGCAACCTATCGCAGAGCAACAAGAGGTATCTTTGGCAGGTGAAACCTGTACTTTTCGTTACAGTAACGTGTGCTTAAACGAGCCTAGCAATGACAATCTGATCATGAAAACCTTGATCTTTACATTGCTGCTAACGTTGCTTTCCGGGCTCGCTAGAGTCTTATACCTAAGAACAAAACAACGAAAAGAGAGGCAGTTCGTTTTACAGCTTCTTACTCATGAACTGCGCACGCCTATTACTAGCCTAGGCTTAACCGTCGAAATGTTTAGAAATCGCTACGATGACTTTTCTGATGAAACTCAAAGTGCGGTTTGGCGTTTAATATCTGACTATCAAAGGCTTTCTCAGCTCACCGAAAACAGCAAAGTGTACCTAAGTTCGGATCAGTCAGAGCCTTTGTTGAAGCAAAACGCTTCATTAGAAGAGTGGCTCGATCATGTCTGTGAAAAGCACAATATTTCTTATCAATGTGAAGCGCGTGAAGTTGAACTGAACCTTCCCTATTACTGGCTAACCATCTGCTTGGATAATCTAATCAAGAATGCCAAACAACATGGTAAAGGTGAGGTTTTGGTAAAGGTCGAACTCGGTGACAAGCTGACGATTGAGGTACAAGACGAGGGGCACTTCCCTTCACCGATACAACGGCTCATGTCTGGTGTCACGCCAAGTGAAACGCACGAACTGGATAACATGGGCATTGGCCTGACTATTGTCGAGCACTTGATGAAGCAAGCGAATGGCCGCCTCATTATTCTTCGTAACCCAACCCGATGTATTTTGGAAATTGCTTATGAACACCCTACTGCTGATTGAAGACGACCAACTGCTTGGACAAGGCCTCGTCAGCATCTTTGAATCCAATGGTTACCAATGCCTTTGGGCGAAGGATTCAGAGAATGCCAGTAAGAAATGGTTTCGAGCCGATCTTGTGATACTGGATCGACAGCTTGAAGATGGGGACAGCTTGCAACACCTTCCAAACTGGTTGCTCCTCAAAGCGCTGCCTGTGATTGTGTTGACCGCTAAAGTAGAAGTTCAACAACGTGTTGAAGGTTTAATGGCGGGTGCCAAAGACTATGTGACTAAACCATTTTCGAACGACGAATTACTCGCTCGAGTCATTACCCAGCTACGTCCGTTAGGTGTGAGCCTCTTAACTTACGCAAATATCCAAATCAACTTGTCGGAACGGATCGCTTATCTGGATGAAAGCCCTGTAACACTAAAACCTAAAGAGTTTCAGCTATTGGTACTGTTTGTTCAGAACCAAAGTCGTGTGTTTCACCGAGATGAATTACTCAATAAGATTTGGGGATATCAGGCTTTTCCTAGTACCCGAACTATTGATAATCACATACTGCGCTTACGCCAGAAGCTGCCAACCCTAAAGATCGAAACACATCGCGGCGTTGGTTACCGCTTAGCTGGGGAATCATAATGAGAGTCACTTCGTTAATCGCATTGATCTGCGCTTTGCCGTTTGCGTGTCACGCCGCTTGGTTTACCAACACGCCATTACAACATACGTATCAATCTCTGCTTGATGAACAACCTCAAGTCGCGTGGCAAGAGCTTCAAATCGCACTCAATCAACAAACACTTGATAGTGAGCTTTGGTTGCCAGTTAAACAACAGATACTGAGCCAAACTCAATGCGGAACTTCACTAAGACAAGACACTGAGACGAAACATCACATTCAAGTTAGCTTCATTCGACGCTACGGCCTGTCGTCGCACGGTTATCAAATCAAAGTCTCTGCCGAGCAACTCAGCAAAGGCTCAGAAACTCAAACTCTTTCTTTGGTATCGCCTAAAGGTAAAGTCCTTCTCGATGGTCAACTCGCTTCCAATAATGAGTATCAAGAGATTGAAACCAATGAAATGTTCATCAAACCCGAATCTGGTGTTTATCAACTAAAGATAGGTTCAAATCACTACCCTATTATTGTCGCTTTAAATAACAGTAATCGATGGCTGACGCTCGAAAGTAAACTCAGCGAACCACATATCGTGCTCTCGCCTCCAAAGGTGATCGACAACTGCCCCGACGCTAACGTGAGTTGGCAATGGTTTGATGAAAACTACAACCTGCTGGGTTACAAAGTGCCAATCAAAACAGCGCAAGCACCCGTTCCCACAGAAAGTCCACTTGGAACCAAAGCCAAGCACTTGAGTGCTTCGGTTGAAATGTTTGAATACCAAGGCGCTATTGAAGTCCAATATGTGCAGCGTGTCGCGGTGCCTTTCTAATGGAATGCTTTCAGAAGAAGATTAGAACTAGGTAATGCAGAAAATAGAGACATATAGGTGACAAAGCACTAACGCTACTTGGGTGTAATGACCGTACTTACCCTTTACGGAATCTAGATATGCTCAGCGTACGTCACCCACTCAATCTTTCTACTTGTGCCATTGTAGCTTTAACAACAGCTTGTCTGTTTTCATCCAATGCACAAGCGAGCCAAATAACGCTAACCAGTAATAGCAGCGTCAGCACTAACACCACTACCAACAATACAATCTCTATTTCATCGAATACTTTAGAGATAGATTGGAACGGCTTAAGCGTTAACAGCGCTGCTCTCACCGTTGATAGCCAACCACAGAAAGCGACCAATCTGGTCATTGGCTTTTCCGATAAAGCTGACTCAGCAAAAATCGCCACTTGGACCTTAGTACCCAGTGGGATAAACCTTGAGGCAGAGCTTAATCAAGACCAGCTCACTTTTCAGTTCAGCTTGCCTTCAAATATTCAGGTGAAGCGAAACGATCCCATCGAGTTGACGTGGTTTGATCTCGCAGAACAACAAACTCAGACACTATTTCTACCCTTTAGTGAAGGCATGCGCGTGCCTACTGACAACAAGCTTTGGGCAAGTTATCTCGTCGGTAACCATTCTGGAAGTAACACTACTCAAGACTTGAAGATGCCTTTTTGGACAGTACAGCAAAACAATCATTTCATTAGCTATCAAATGGTTAATGCAACCAACAATCAACTGCTCTTTTCAGATGCATCCTCTAATGCTTCCTCAAATACAAAAACCAAAATTGATATGAAGGCAGCACACCAATTTACGATGCTCAATCAGTCACAACCTTTTCTTGTTCGTATCACCCTCGGAGACTCGTGGTTAGATGGTGCCAAACAATACCGAGATTGGCGCATCAATAATGACCAGTCTGATACGCTTGTAGCAAAGCAAAAGCGCAATCCAGATGTGACTAAGTTGATCGGCGCGAGCCACGTTTACCTATTTGGCAAAGACCCATTAAGCATCCAAGATGTGAGTGACTGGTGGGGATTGAAAACATGGTATCTAGAGGGCTCTAAACTAAGCGTTTCTGCGGAAGCGAAAAGAGAGCTATCGTCACTCTCCAAGGGGAAAGATTGGTTCAGTCAGTACCACAAACAACTATTGTTGGACTCTATTATCCAGTCATTGCAGGTGTTATATCCTGTTGGTAATCCGACACTCGAAGACAACACGATTAAAGCGCAATACAAAGCAGCACAGGATAAGAAGAACTGGTTGCTAAAGCACGCTTCCCCGTACCTAAACTCGTCAGATACTTGGGGACAAGCGTTGTCTTCAGACATGGTCGCTAATCTAAATAAGGCAGGTTTAAAAAAACTGTGGCTAGGATTCGACAATTGGATGCCAGCATTCTATCAACCTAACGCTGTGGGTCTGGCAAAACAGTCCGGATATCTGGTCGGTACTTACGATTCCTACAACACCGCAATTCCTGCGAAGCTCAATGACAACTGGCTAACCGCTCAATTACCAGAGCCGATGCGTCAAAGTTGTGCGATTGAACTAGCGGATGGGAGTTTGAAAAAAGGATTTCGTGGAAACGGCTTTTACTTAAACCCGAACTGCCATTTAGAATACGTAAAACAGCGTGCTCAAGACATTATGAGATTCGGCAACTTCAACAGCTTGTTCTTAGATGTTGATGCAACCGCCATGGCACGTGAAGATTACCGCGTCTCTATAGACAGTAATGGCAATACAAACGACGAATCAGACATGCTTTCTGCGTTCAACAACCGAATGAAGTGGCTTAGCGAGCAACCTTCGTTAGTATTAGGCTCTGAAGACGGCAACAGCCTAACAACAAAAGGCATCGCGTTTGCACACGGCTTAGAAACGGTTGGTTTTGGATGGACAGACAAAGACATGAAAGAGAACCGCCAATCTCCCTATTACTTAGGTCGTTGGTACCCAGACCACAAGCCTGACTTCTTCTTTAAGCCGGCCGAGGTTAAAGAGCCCTACAAGTCGCTACTATTTTCGCCACAATATCGAATTCCACTTTACCAAGCCGTTTTCCATGATGAAGTAATCAATACGCACCATTGGCATTCAGACAGCCTCAAGTTCACTAATGTACAAGCAGAACGTGACTTAACCGCCATGCTATACAACACACCACCGATGGTTCACTTGACCAGAGATGAAGCTTTATCAAGTTCAAGCCAGAGAATCAAAGCACTCAAACACTATCAAGATGGCTTTGAACCAATGCACGAACAGTTATGGGATAAACAGTTGGTCGATTTCGAATGGTTAGTTAAGAACGGCGATGTTCAACAAACGAAGTTCAGTGACGGAAGTAAGATCATTGCTAACTTTTCTAACAAGGCATTTCGTTACAACGGTGTCGATATTGCTGCCCTATCGGTCAAAGCTATATTGGCGAATGGGCAAGTCGTCGACTGGCAGCCCGATCATAGTTAGCTTCGATACGGTTTAGACAATAACGAATAATAGGAAGCCTAAGCACTTAACCGCTAAGGTTTTCCCCGTTACTTTTGCTTCCTATTTTGAAAAGCAGTCAGTAGATAGTCGATAAAGACCTTCTTACGTTTCGGCATCAACTGCCTGTCTGCATACACTAGGCTTACTGAAACTTCCGGCATCTCATATTCAGGTAGCAAACGAATCAACTTGCCTGTCTTGAAGTGCTCACGACAAATGAATTCAGGAAGCACCGCCAAGCCGAGCCCATCCACACAAGCTGTTAGGCATGCCGTGATGGTATTCACCCGTAACTGACACGGCAGATCGATCAAAATCGACTCACCGCCTTCTAATTGTAAATGCCACTTGGGTAGACGCGCGGCCTTGTTCACCACCTCAATCATTCTGAATGGCGGTTCAAGATCATCGGGTGAAGAGACGTCATCGAACTGCTCTAAATACTCAGGGCTGGCTGCCAATACACGCTTTGATGTTGTGAGGTAGCGAGAAACCAAGCTCGAGTCCACTAGCTCACCAATTTGTGCGTAAAGATCGATACCCTCCGCAATGATGTCGACTTCTCGATTCGACAGTTCTAAGTTCAAAGTCACGTTTGGGTGCTCTTTTAGGAAGCTGTGGATGTATTTGGCTAATACTTGATGCCCCAATTCGACAGGCAACACAACATTCAACTGCCCTCGGATCAAATCCTGATTGGCTGAAACCTCTAGCTCAGCTTGGTTCATGATCTCTTGCATCTGCATGCTCGACTGATAAAAGCGCTCACCCTCTGGCGTTAAGACTAAACTTCGTGTCGAACGAGTGAGCAACCTCACACCTAGATGCTGTTCCAGCTCGTCTAGCTTTCGGCTGACGGTCGACTTGGTCATGTTCAATGCTTCAGCTGCGTGCGTGAAACTCCCACAATCAACAACTTGTGTAAAAACAGTCACAGCATTTAAGTCCATCGTACTTCTCCCAAAGCGCCATTAGTTAGATTTTTGCAACAGTGTTTCCCTTTTTTCCTATCTTATCAATCAATCGAATTCATTTACAATTCGTTACATCTAAATAAAAACAAAATGAGAAAGAAAAAATGACAGAGAACAACAACGCTTCGCAAACAGTAAGCACAAAAAAACGTAAAAAAGCTCCGCTTATTGCTACTGCGATCATGCTGTCATTGGGTTTAGCCGGTGCTGGATACTGGTACGGCTATGGCCAGTACTTTGAATCTACCGACAATGCCTACCTACAAGGCGACATCACGAATATTAGCCCTAAGGTCTCTGGCTATATTGTTAAGTCTTATGTGAGTGATAACCAATCGGTTAAAGAAGGTGATTTGCTGGTTCAAATCGATGACCGTGATTACCAGTCAGCACTCGCTCAAGCAAACGCCCATTTAAGCGTCGTGCAATCAGACGTCAAAAATCTAGTGGCACAACAAACGTTACAACGTAGCAAGATCAATCAAGCAGAAAGCCGCGTTGATTCTGCACAAGCTGAATACGAACGCGCGATTCAACAAGTGGTACGTTCTCGTAGCTTACTAAAGCGTAACTACGCGTCTCAAGATGAAGTCGATAGCATGGTTGCACAACAAAAAGTAACTCAGGCAGATTTAGAAGAAGCAAAAGCAAACCTCGTTGCAACCAATGACCAATTAACCGTTATCGCTAGTGAGATTGAGCAAGCAAATGCATCCGTGACCGAAGCTCAAGCCCAGAGAGATCAAGCACAGCTTAACCTTGATTACACCAAAGTTTACGCGCCAGCAGATGGCGTGATTGGTAAACGCAGCGTACGTGAAGGCTTGCTGATTCAAGCAGGCGCACCACTGATGAGCTTGGTACCAAACAACCAAGTGTGGATTGAAGCCAACTTCAAAGAGACACAGCTAAGTGGTATTCACAAAGGTCAGACGGTTGAAGTAGAGCTGGATGCGTTCCCGGGGCAGCCTCTTGAAGGTGTGGTAGACAGTTTCTCCCCTGCGACTGGCGCTAAATTTGCGCTCCTACCACCAGAAAACGCGACCGGTAACTTCACTAAAATCGTTCAACGTGTACCGGTTAAAATTACTATTCCAGATCAGCAAGAGTTGAAAGGTCGACTGCTTCCTGGTTTGTCTGTGGTAGCGACCATCGATAAACGAGGCTAGACCATGAGTAACGCTGGTGTTGTCACCCAAACAAATGATGATGACGAGGTTTCGAGACGCCATTGGATCGCCCTATTTGGCGGCTTGATTGGCGCGTTTATGGCGATCTTGGATATTCAGATCACCAACTCGTCTCTCAAAGATATTCAAGGTGCGCTATCAGCCACCTTGGATGAAAGCTCGTGGATCTCTACGTCTTACCTAGTCGCAGAGATGATCGCTATCCCACTCAGTGGTTGGCTTTCTAAAGCGCTCGGTAAACGCCGTTATATCACGTGGACGACAGCCATTTTCACCATTTCATCTTTGTTGTGTTCGTTCTCTTGGAACATGACCTCGATGATCGTTTTCCGCGCGATGCAAGGCTTCAGTGGTGGTGCTCTAATCCCGCTTGCTTTCTCGCTGGTGATTCAGTTATTGCCGGTCAACAAGCGTGCTGTGGGTATGGCACTGTTTGGTGTAACCGCGACCTTTGCTCCATCGATTGGCCCTACCTTTGGTGGCTGGCTGACGGAGAACTTCTCGTGGCACTATATTTTCTACATCAATATTCCGCCAGCTTTGCTTGTGATCACCATGATCCGATATGGCTTGGACGATGAAAAGCTCGACCTTGGCACGCTGAAAAAAGCCGATTGGTTTGGTATCGCCACCATGGCATTAGGGCTAGGTTGTTTGGAAGTGGTGTTAGAAGAAGGTAACCGTGAAGAGTGGTTCAGTTCGAGCTTTATTATTGGCTTGAGTATCGTGTCGGCGGTGAGTTTGGTTTACTTCGTGATAAACGAACTCCAACACAAGAAGCCATTGGTTAACCTGCGGCTATTGCGGGAAGGGCAATTTGCGATGTCTTGTATCGCCTATTTGATTCTAGGAATGGCATTGCTCGGCTCTATCTATGTTCTACCGATGTATCTCACTCAAATTCAGCAATATAACGCGATGGAAATTGGTGAAGTGCTAATGTGGATGGGTTTCCCACAGCTTCTGATATTCCCAATTGTGCCAAAGCTAACACAGATCATTAAGCCTAAGTACTTGGTTACCTTTGGCTTCGCGATGTTCGGTTTTAGTTGTTACGTAAATACACACATGACAATCGATTTTGGCGGGCAACAGCTGATTTTATCTATGGTTCTGCGTGCTATTGGTAGTCCGTTCATCATGGTTCCGCTGTCTTTGGTTGCCATGAAGAACATCAGCAAAATGGACACGCCAGACGCATCAACGTTAACCAACGTAATGCGGAACTTAGGGGGCGCTTTCAGCATCGCGATTATCGCTACGCTATTGGATAACAAAACCCGTGAGCACTTAGCACACATCAAGGAGTCGCTACCTTCAGTGAGTCAACTTGGTTGGCAGACGCTTCAGCAACAACAAGCGTTTTTCATTCAGTCAGGAAGTGATGCCGCAACTGCGATGCAACAAGCACAAGCAAGTTTGCTCGGCACAATGCAACGTGACGCAGCCATCATGGCTTACAACGATGTGTTCTTAATGATGACGGCGTTCTTGGCTCTAGCGGCAGTATTGATTCTAAACATGCGTGATTAACGCTAGAGTTTCGGTAAATAAAACTTCAAGCAAAGAACAACATTTCGAATAAAAACTCGAACAATAAAACAGAGAGGTGAGCTTATCGGCTTGCCTCTTTTTTATTTCTAAAACACGTATAACCCCACTAAAATCAGGTAAAAGTCACCTGCGTTTGAAGGCTTTCATAAATGTTATCTAATACTCTTTAATTACCAATAGTTTATTGAGTGTTTGTATGTGATATAGGCACCTTGACAATGTGCAACTTGACACCTAAATTAAAAAATAACATTTGGTATTAAGGAAAATGGATTTGACCTTACCAACAGACCTTCGAATTTTGATCGTCGACGACTCTAAAAGCGCAACAATACTTATTAAGCAGCAACTGGCTAGTTTGGGAGTTTCGCGCGACTGTATTTTTATTGCGACCGACTATCGAAAAGCCATTAAAGCGGTCGAGACACACTCTTTTCATGTACTCCTCATTGACTACCACTTAGAACAGTCTTTTACTGGCTTTGAGCTGTTGGGCATTCTGTATCGAAACCGCCTCATCGATCATACTGTGGCGACAATCTTGCTCTCTGGGGATATGCGTCAGGAAACAGTATTAACCGCCCTTTCAGGTGAAGCACACCACTTCGTTTCTAAACCGATTAATACTCAAACGTTGAGTAAAAAGATCCAAAGTGCCGTGTCCGTTTCAAAGAAACTCACCCAACTGAATGATTTGTATCCCATTGCCAGTCAAGAGAGATTAGCTCAAGCTTTGGCGATCTCCCCTAATGGTACTAGCGTTCAGTTCGAAGCGACATTGATTGAACATTTAATTGCAGGTAAGAAATGGCAGTTACTCTCTAGCGTCATTAACAACTCCAAAACCAACATGCACCCAACCAAATTGGTGGCTGAGGCGCTGATTCTCGACAGCTTAGGCAAGCCAAATTTAGCCATAGATAAGCTCCACAATTTTCTAATAGCACAGCCACTCTCATTGAGCGTGATTGACTGCTTAAGCTGTATCTATGAAAAACATAAAATGCTGCTGCCTGCTCTTAAATTAGCGATTCGTGCATTTGAGATGACTCCCAGCATCAGCCATCGTGCAATCAGGGCCATCGACTTAGCTGAGAACGCAGATAACACACATATGATCATAAAGTTAGGTGAGATGTATGCAACCCACATTTCAGCTGCTGACATTGATGTCATCCATTCCATTGGTGCGCACTTTAATTCCTTAAAAGCAACGTATCAGCGCGAGACGCAACTAAAGTACAAACGTATTTTGCTTGAGCACGCCAACCAATTCACCGAGTTGGTAAACCTGAAACTTCCGGTAAAACAACAGCAGCAAGTTTTGGCCAGCCTTGCCCTATTTCAGAGCAGCATATTGCTCATCGAAAATAGCCCTCAGATTGCCCACAAAAAAGTGATTAGAGCTTCGACACTGTTAGCGAACAATTTCCACAGCCAACCGACTTATTTGCTCACTCAGTTATTACCCATGCTCGCCCACTTTGGTGAGTACTCTCTTTATCATTTAACAGTGGAATGTCTCAAATCTCGTGGAGAAGCCATAAATCACCAAGTTGAGTCCAAAAATGTCGACCCTTCAACGTGTATAAACATTGAAAATTTGGGTTCGATCCAAGAAATAAAGGACTACATTCACAGTTACCCATATTCAGTTGCCGCCAAACTTGACTATATATACGCCGTCAATAAAGCTCATATAGATGAGAAACTTAGCGACGACTATCTAGAAGAAATCTTACAGTTAGAACTTCCTCCAAAATGGAATCAATGGATTAGTGATTCATCAAGGTATGGTTTTTCCACTAAGCCGCCTAGCCCATTTTCAACATTCAGCCGACAGGAGTCCACATGCTAGACTTTGATGCTTTAAACGCCTATTTAGACAATGACAGAGACGTCATTTACGCCGTTTTGTCTACATATCAAGAAGACCATGGCAATTCGCTACAAGAGATCGAAGAGTTGGTTCAACAACAAGATTGGGGCAAGCTTCATTTTACCGTGCACACCTTAAAAGGCATTTTAGCCAGCTTTGGTGAAGAAACGGCCACAGTTGCATTGGAAAGAGTAGAACAAAACACACTCAATAAGCTTGCGCCGCAAGATGATGATCTTTCGGTTATCTACAGCGAAATGAAGATCATTAATCAGCAAATCGATGAGGTTCTTAGCACTTATTAGTCGATAGAATTAAAACGTGCATGGCGATACTTAACAGCCGACACAGCTAAAAGAGTTGAGGTGCTTGGAAACATTGAACCTCGACTCTTAACATTTTTCTCATCATTTCTCCTCTCAATTATAGTTCTAACCCACACCTATAAATTCACGTCATTTATCTAGATAAACCGATGTATAACACATGCTTTATAAACTATCCGTCTTAATGTTTTAAACGAAAAACCAACACACTTGATGAGATGCAAAATAGTTAAATATTTGTAGATCTTTTTGTGACATAAACATACGAAATTGCATTTTATTTATTGGTAAAGAAGAAATTGTTATCTACACTCTAATGAAACCAAGCGTTAATCACTTGGTGGCATAATAAAAAAACTAAAACGTTCAGTCGGCTAGATAAGGACAAGGAAATGAACAACGATAGTTTTGCTGCGTTTCAGGGGCTCACGGATGAAACACCCATTACCGAATCATTTTCTACCAGTGCAGACCCTTATGCTCATTATCTGAAAGATATTGTTGGCATTGATCTGCTGTCGCGTGAAGATGAGGTGTATTACGCAAAATTGAATCGCGCGGGTGACAAAAAAGCGCGTGATGTAATGATCGAATCAAACCTGCGCCTTGTTGTGAAAATCGCAAAGAGTTACCTAAAACGTAAAGGCAATAATTTCACCCTGCTCGACCTGATCGAGGAAGGCAACATTGGCTTGATTAAGGCCATCGACAAATACGATCCAGAACCAGGCTATCGTTTTTCAACCTATGCTGTTTGGTGGATCCGCGAAAACATTGAAGCCGCACTCATGAACACGGGTCGAACCGTTCGATTGCCAGCCCACGTGTGTAAAGAAATAAACAGCCTCGCCTCAAAAAAGCTCGATGCAAGCAAAAAAATGAGTAAAGAGGTTTCAATTTCTGAGCTATCAGACAGTTCAGGTGTAAAGGCCGAACGCGTCGATCAACTGGTGGCGTTAAGCGGGTTTATTGACGTGACGACAACGGTTGGAACTAGCCATGCGCCTATGGTGCTTGATCAATGCGAAAGTGAATATATCCCAGACCCTCAACAAGATTGTGAGGATCAATCCTTTACCCAAGCTCTAGAACAAATCATCTATACACTTCCTCCAAAATTACAAAAGGTGCTCATCCACCGTTTTGGTTTCTTTGATAACAAGGTGAAAACGCTGTCTGAGGTCGGAGAAATGTTGGATGTGAATGTTTCTAATGAACGTGTTAGACAAATGCAGAAAGAAGCGGTCGAAAGAATTCAAAAACGACTCAAATTTGATGGTTGGGTGTAAGTCGTAGCCCAGTTGAGAATTAGTTGAAAATAACGTTAAGCCAAAACAAAGACCTTTAGGGTGAGCCTCCAAGCTTGCCCTTTTTGTTTGCTGATTCGTTAGAAAAATAAAAAAATCGTAAGCACACGAACCCTAAGTCGCTAATGCCTAATGCCTAATGAAAAATGACAAATGACAAATGCCACACCATTAACTTACCTTAAAGAAGTGACTCGCTCACTGCGCAAAATGAGATAATTGATATAAGTGGTTTCAAGACAATCTTGTTCCCACACTGATAAAATCCGTTTAGCCGCAAAATAATAATCTTTGTTTCTCAACAACATCCCAACGGTGCGGCTAAGCTTTTCAAATCGAACGTGAT
This sequence comes from Vibrio sp. 10N.261.54.E10, assembly GCF_002877735.2. Taxonomy (NCBI): domain Bacteria; kingdom Pseudomonadati; phylum Pseudomonadota; class Gammaproteobacteria; order Vibrionales; family Vibrionaceae; genus Vibrio; species Vibrio sp. 10N.261.54.E10. Next base: position 1,587,578 of record NZ_MCXE02000002.1, on the reverse strand, counting down.
CGCTCGCAGAGATGTAGTCATCGTCACTTTCAATAATGGGCGCTAAACCATCAGCAAACCAATTATTCAATATTTCTCGCATCTCTAATTCAGACTCAGGCACATCCACACTCGACAACTCTCGATGTTGAGGCGGTGGCACTATGTACTTCGACGCTTGCGGTGAACTGACATAACGATACATGTCGTCCCTCCTGTCTAACGGACCCTTCTAATAATTAAGGACATATTTACCTGTTCTCAAGTTTATTTAGCGAAACAAAAAAATAAATAAAAAAAAGCCATGTATCAATAACTCTACATGGCTTTAATGAGGGCAACTTTACGCTGCCCTATCTGCTTGTCGGTTTAGACTAAAACTAAGCCCTCTCGATTAAATCGAGCTTTGGTCGAAGTCGTTGCCTTGATCGGTTCCAGTTTGAGAATCTGAATCGAAACTTCCAGAGTCGTCCGTGAAGTCGACACCTTGGTCTTGACCTCCCGCACTTGTCCAGTCGCTGCCACCAGATTCCATACCTGCCATGTCCGGTTGCTGTTCTTGCGTAGAGCCTTGCATGGTGTATTGATCATCGACCTCAACTTCAACAGAACCGCTAGCACCGTCTATTGAGCTACCCAATTCGTCGTAACCTTGGAATTGGATCTCGCTAGTACCTTCGTAACCTTCTGGAAGTTCAACAGATACAGGCTGCTCTAAGTTGCCACTGATTGTGAAGCTACCATCACCGTTATCCAGTGCGTTACTTACAGTAGCGCCCTCAGGTAAGCCAGACATATCAGCGTAATCAACCGATTCGTTACCACTCACCTCATCTGGAATCGAGATAGAGATAGTATCGCCCGGCGCCGCAGTTACATCTGCTGCGCTGTCTTCAGTTTCAGCATCTTGAGCTTGGTCATCAGCTTGTTGAGCCACTTCCACTTGTTGCTCTTCTGTTGCTTGAGCAGCTTGGACTTGTGGTTCATCACTTTGTACTGAATCATCTTCAACTTGGATGCTTAAGCTGTGACTTGATACTTCACCGCCGTCGTTAACTTCAACATTCATCGCTAAATTGCCATCGAAGTCTTCGTTCGGCCAGTAAGTCCACTCACCTTCACCTGATTCGGCAAAGAAGCCAGCATCGTTCGCGTCTGCAACATCAACAACCTGTGCAGAATCACTCACGCCCAACTCATCCACCAGCTGTGCATCCGTGATAGTTAGTGAACCATCATCAGCTAAGGTATAACCTTCGCTCGCCGCTGTTTCATCGCCACTTTGGATATCCACATTGAAGAAGCTTTCGATGCGATTTTCGCCATCGGTCGCGATAAACCCAACTTGAACATCGCCGGTGTAGTCTTCAGCAGGAGTGAATTGATAGTTACCTTGGTTATCGCTCTCAATTACGCCCTGACCTTCCATCAAGCTTACTGACTCAATGCTCAAGCTATCGCCTTCTGCATCGCTCAGATTCGCTAACATGTCTTCATCAGTGAACGACAAGGTTGCATCCGCTGCGATTTCCGTCGTTGTGATGCTGTTAACTTCTGGTGCTGCATTCTCTTGCGAGTCGCCTTCTTTCACGACCACGCCAGTTTGCTCATCATGAAGCACGCCATCTTTATCAACTACGTACGCAATGTCTGCTTCGCCCGTGAAGCCTGGTGCTGGTGTGAACGTCCAAGTGCCATCGCCATTATCGACAATCTCACCTTGGCTGCGGTCGGCAAGATGAACCAGTTTCACTTCATCATCGCTGTCTGCATCCACATTCTCAGCCAAACCAATTAGGTCGTCCGCCGTTAGGATGATGGAATCACCCGCCACAGTTTCGAAATCACCTGAATCGATACCATCATCAAACGCTTCCGGCTCATCTCCGTAATCAACCGTTGTTGCGCTTACGGTTACGAAGAACTCACCATGGAAGTCTTCAGGCGGCGTCATTTGAATGTTTGAGATATCCCAGTCGAACAGGTCGATGTATTGACCCGGCTCGGTGATCATCACGGTATTCACACCATCTGTTACCTCGAATCCAACAGGGAAACCTGTCATCACCAAGTTACTTAGTGTTTCTGAATCATCGACTAGGCCAACGTTCAGTCCCAAGTGACCCGTTTCATCTTCGCCGAAGACTAATGGACCGTCATGGTCAGTTGAAATAACCGCGCCATCTGCGACAGGACGTACGTACACAGGAACATCGAGAACCGTTTCGAACTCACCGTCACTCACGACAACTTGTAGGTCAGAAACACCCGCAAAGTCGCCTGTTGGTGTGAATGTCCAAGTACCATCACCGTTGTCTGTAACTTCTCCGCCATCTTCACCGTCTGCGGTGATAATGCGAGAAACAACAAGGTCTGCGGTATCAATGTCACCGAACAAGTTCATCAAGTCGCCAGCATCGAAGGTGAACGCGCCATCTTCGTCTGTGGTCATCATTGCGTTGCCGACATTGAATGGTGCGTCGTTAACCGGAATGACATCCACATTCAGCGAGCCATCAACCACTTCTTCACCGTCAGTAGCTTGATAACCGAGTTCTACTAAGCCATTAAAGTCTTGAGTAGTCACTAAGTGATACATGCCGTCTGGTTGCTGAGTTAAGGTCGCATTCGCTGGTGCTCGTACTGTGATGCTCTCAATGCTGATCTCGTCGCCATCAAGGTCTGTCACTTGACCCGCGATGTAAGCAGGGTCAATCACCATGACCACATCTTCTTCGCCTTGCATCTCAATGGTTGGCGCTTCAGGTGCATCATTCACTGGCGTAACATCGATGTTGCCGTCGACTGAAATTGTCTCTTGGCCATCGCTAACGTTAAACGTCATTGGCACATCGCCATTGAAGTTTTCGTTTGGTGTAAATGACCAAGTACCATCTTCGTTATCTAGCAACTCACCCAAGCTAGGGTCGATTTGTAGACCAGAAGCCGACAGCTCGTCTGCGGTGTTATCGATGTCGGTAGCTTGAGCTAACAACATGTCTTGTGTGATAAGAATGGTGCTGTCTTCGGCTGTGGTTAGTTTCACATCCTCAGATTCAGGTCCATCGTTCACAGCCAGAACTTCGATACCTGCCGTTGTTGTTGCCGTTGCACCGTCATCATCGGTCACGACCACATCTAGGCTGATATCACCATTAAAGTTCTCGTTTGGCGTGAAGGTCACAGACCCATTATCGTTTTGAACCAAGGTGCCGTCAGAGCCTGAGTAAGTCACGCTTTCGAGTGACACTTCACCATCAACGTCAGAGCTATTAGCAATTAACTGCTCAGGGCTGATTGTAATGGTGCCATCTTCGTTCATTTGGTAAGACGTAGAACCCGCTACCGGCGCATCGTTAACATCCGTTACCGTCACACCAATATTAGCATCGACTGTCTCAGTGCCATCAGTCACTGTGAAGCCAAGGTTGACATCGCCATTGAAGTTCTCGTTCGGAGCAAAGCTATAAGTGCCGTCACCGTTGTCAGTGAACACACCCTCTGCGCCCGTGTAAGACACATCCGTGATAGAAAGGTCATCACCATCAATATCCGCAGCACCTGCTAATAGGTCAGCGTCAGTGAAGGTTAGCGTTCCATCTTCCTCAACAGTAAAGTTTTGGTCTTCTGCTGTTGGTAGGTCATTGACTGGATTAACGGTTAGGTCGACGCCAGCTTGAACAGTTTCAAGGCCATCTGACACATCGAAGCTCAAATCAATGTCACCGTTGAAATCAGCATCCGGCATGATAGTAAATGAACCATCTTCGTTCGCTGTTACAGTCGCATTGTCACCTGCAGATAGATTGCTTGCGGTTAGTGCATCACCATCAACATCCGATGCGTTAGCCAGCAACTGCTCTTGAGATAGCGTAATTGAACCATCTTCATCAACCGAGTAAGCCAGGTTTCCGGCCACTGGTGCGTCGTTAACTGCAATAACTTCAATACCAGCAGTGGTTTGAGCGGTAGCACCATCGTCATCAATAACCGTCACATCAAGGTTGATGTCGCCGTTAAAGTTTTCGTTTGGTGCGAACGTTACCGAACCATCTTCATTTTGAACCAAGATACCGTCTGCACCTGAGTAGCTCACGCTATCAAGAGACACTTCCCCGTCCACATCGGAGCTATTAGCAATCAACTGCTCAGGGCTCAATGTGATGGTGCCATCTTCGTTCATTTGGTAAGACGTTGCGCCTGCCACAGGTGCATCGTTAACGTCTGTTACCGTTACGTCGATGTTTGTATCGACTGTCTCAGTGCCGTCAGATACTGAGAAGTCTAGACTTACGTCACCATTGAAGTTCTCGTTCGGTGCAAAGGTGTAAGTGCCATCGCCATTGTCGGTGAACACACCCTCTGCGCCAGTGTAAGACACGTCGGCAACTGAAAGCTCATCACCATCAATATCAGAAGCACCCGCTAGCAGTTGCTCGTCTGTAAAGGTAAGTGAACCGTCTTCTTCAATGGTGTAAGCGACATCTTCTACAACTGCGATGTCATTCACTGGATTCACAGTAAGGTCGGCCGTTGCGACAACCATTTCAGTACCATCAGAAAGGTCGAAGCTTAGGTCAATATCACCATTAAAGTCGGCATCCGGTGTAATAGTAAATGAACCATCATCGTTTGCCGTAACGGTAGCGCTATCACCCGCGGTTAGGTTGGCCGCGGTAAGATCATCGCCGTCCACATCCGATGCTTGAGCCAGCAGTTGCTCTTGGCTTAGCGTGATTGAACCATCTTCATCCACTGAGTAAGCCAAGTCACCTGACACTGGCGCGTCGTTAACCGCGATAACTTCAATACCCGCAGTGGTTTCAGCCGTTGCACCCTCTTCATCAGCAACGGTGACATCTAGGCTGACATTGCCGTTGAAGTTTTCATTTGGTGCGAAGCTGTAAGTACCATCACCATTGTCAGTAAATATACCGTCTGCGCCTGAGTAGGAAACGTCGCTAACGGATACATCACCTTCAATGTCTGAGCTGTTCGCAAGAAGCTGTGCTTCAGAGATGGTAATCACGTTATCTTCGTCAACGCTGTAGGTCGTTGAACCTGCAACTGGCAAGTCATTAACGGCAATAACGTCGATACCTGCGGTTGTTTCAGCGGTTGCGCCATCTTCATCCATTACAGAGACATCAAGACTGATGTCACCGTTAAAGTTTTCGTTTGGAGCAAAGGTGTAAGTACCATCACCATTATCAGTGAATACACCATCAGTGCCGCTGTAGCTTACATCGCTGACAAACACTTCCCCTTCAACATCCGAGCTATTCGCTAGAAGTTGTGCATCGCTTAGGGTGATACTGCCGTCTTCTTCAACACTGTAAGTCGTAGAACCCGCTACCGGTACGTCGTTGATTGGAACCACTTGAACATCAATATTCGCCGATACAACATCTGTACCATCACTCACATCGTAAGTTAGGTCGACATTACCATTGAAGTTCTCGTTTGGAGCAAAGGTATAAGTACCGTCGCCGTTATCCGTGAACACACCGTCTGTACCTTCGTAGTTAACCGACTCGACAGAAAGGTCATCGCCATCAATATCCGTTGCACCAGCCAATAGCTGTTCATCGGTAAAGGTCAGCGAACCATCTTCATTAATGGTGTAGTCGTGGTCGTAAATTACAGAAAGGTCGTTAACTGCTGTTACGGTCACGTCTAGTTCCGCTGGAGTAACCCCACCGTTGCCATCGTCTACGTTGTAGCTAATCGAGAATTCACCATTGAAGTTCTCTTCCGGTGTAATGGTGTAAGTACCATCACCATTGTCAGTGATAAGAGCGTTCTCAATGGAAACATCTCCAACACTTGGTTCGTTACCACCCGTTTCACCAGAATCATCACCTTCCTCGCCGGTTAGCAATTCAGAGATATCAATGCCGTTTTCATTCGCGAGCGCTTCTTCTGCCGTTGGTAAATCAAACGCATTCTCGCTGCCTACATCTTGGCTTGGAACAATAACGCCGTTCACGATATCAAATACATGCCAGTGGTCACCCGATGGGCTTTCAGATAAATCAGGGCTAAAGGTTTCAACCAATGTATCGCCAACAAATACCTGAACCTGTACATCTTCAACACCATCTACATCCCAACTTCTGCTGGTGTAGTTGTGTACTGAATAGTGCATGTCCGCATCTTGGTAGTTTGGAATGGTGATGGTTTCAGGGCCGCCACCATTTGTGTCATCTACATCTTGTTGAACGACATTACCTTCACCCAAATCATGGCTCATGTCGCGATAGTGAATATGGTCTAGCTCATTGCCATTCTCTGTATCGTAGAGCCATAGGTGGTTGTCCATATCACGTGGGCTGTCACCCCATGTGACCACGATACGCATATCTGTTTCTTCAAGTACTTCGGATATAGCGGTTACGCCACCGTTGGTATCTTCGCCTGCTGGAACCAGGAAGCTGCTAGTAATAGAGCCTTCTTGTTCAATAGTGACGGTACCTTGGTCAACAACAGGACCGCTCACAGAGTAGTTGCCGGATTGATCCGTCTCCGCCGTGTAAGAATGACCTGCGTTGTCGGTTAGCGTAACATCCGCACCTGCGATTGGATTGCCAGTTTCAGCATCCAACACTGTACCGGTTACGGTTGTTTCATCGCCCTGCTCTCCGATAATTGCGGTCATGTCATCGTCTTCGATGTCAGTCGCGAATTGTAGGAGCTCTTCTTGAGTAATGGTGTATGAACCGTCTTCTTCAATGGTTATCGCCACATCAGCAGAAACAATTGGCGCGTCGTTAACTGGGTCAACGGTTAAGCCTAAGTTAGCGGCAATTGGTGTGTCGCCATCGCTGATGCTGTAGGCAACATCGATGTAGCCATTGAAGTTTTCGCTTGGAGTGATTGAGAACGTGCCATCGCCATTATCGACAATCGTTGCATCGTCACCCACTAAGGTTAAGTCGGAAGCGACAAGGTCATCGCCCTCAATATCAGCGGCATTCGCAAGTAGCTGTTCCTGCGTGATAGTGATGACGTTGTCTTCATCAACGTTCGCGTAAACATCAGATGTCGTTGGCAAGTCATTGACTGGGTTTACCGTCAGATCGGCGTTCGCCACAATTGACTCAGTACCGTCCGAAATATCAAAGCTTAGGTCGATATCGCCATTGAAGTTCGCATCTGGCGTTACCGTAAAGGTGCCATCGCCATTATCAACAACGGTTGCATTATCGCCTGCGCTTAAGTTGCTTGCGGTCAGATCATCGCCATCCACATCAGATGCTTGAGACAGCAACTGCTCTTGAGTCAGAGTAATCGAACCATCTTCATCAATGCTGTATGCCAAGTCACCCGATACTGGTGGATCATTAATTGGAAGAACATCAATACTTGTGCTGGTGGCTACTGTCGCACCGTCTTCATCTGTCACCACTACATCGAGGCTAACATCGCCATCGAAGTTTGCGTTCGGTGCAAAGCTGAATGTGCCGTTGCCGTTGTCAGTAAAGATACCGTCAGCGCCTGTGTAAGTAACACTATCAATCGCCACTTCACCTTCAATATCAGAAGAGTTCGCCAACAGTTGCTCTGCACTGATGGTGATAACTTCATCTTCGTTGACTGAGTAGCTGGTTGAGCCTGCGATTGGCGGATCGTTCACCTCAAGTACGGTGATTCCCGCGGTGGTCGCTTCTGTTGCCCCTTCTTCATCGGTAACAACAACCGCTAAGCTCACATCACCATTGAAGTTCTCGTTTGGCGAGAAGGTGTAAGTGCCGTCACCGTTGTCTTCGAACACACCGTCACTGCCAGTGTAAGTCACGCTATCAATCGCAACCTCACCTTCAATATCTGAAGAGTTGGCTAATAGCTGTTCGTTACTGATCGTGATTGAGTTGTCTTCATGCACAGTGTAAGACGTGCTACCCGCCACTGGTGGATCGTTCTCAGGCGTCACGCTCACATCAATGTTGGCTTGAACCGTATCCGTGCCATCTGACACATCAAAGCTGAAGTTCACATCACCATTGAAGTTCTCGTTTGGCGCAAAGCTGTAGCTTCCGTCACCATTGTCGGTAAGCACACCATCAGCACCCGTGTATGTCACACCTTCGACTGTTAGGTCATCACCTTCAACATCCGTCGCACCCGTTAACAGGTCAGCGTCAGTGAAGTTAAGAACCCCATCTTCACCAATAGTGAATGCTTGGTCTTGTGGCTCTGGCGCATCATTGACAGGTGTTACCGTCAAGTCTAGGCCAGCCGCGACCATGTCTTCTCCATCGGTTACATCGTAACTAAATTCGATATTACCGTTGAAGTTTTCACTCGGTGTAATGGTGAAGCTGCCATCGTCGTTCATTTGAACGGTCGCATTTTCATCATTGGTAGTTAGGTTGATTGCTGATAAATCATCACCATCAATGTCAACAGCGTGCTCTAGCAACTGCTCTTGAGTTAGCGTGATGCTGTTGTCTTCGGCTGTCACAGCACTGATGTCACCATCAACTTCTGGAGCATCATTCGCTGGCGAGATATGAATCGTCACATCTTGGGTTGCCGTCGCGGTGGTGCCCGTATCAACATCAGTCGATGTCGCATTTACAGTTAGAACCACATCACCATTGAAGTCACCTGAAGGGATAAACTCTAGCCCTTCTAGCTCGCCTGGTTGCAATGACCATGTGCCATCACCGTTATCGGTACCTGCAGAAAGCGAGCTGCCTTCCGGCACATCTTCAATCAAAATAGCAAGGTTTTCTGAACCATCGGTATCAGTAAGCGCCGCATCAATATCAAGTGGTACAGGTGTATCTTCGGTACCAATGATTTGGTAATCCGCGTCAGACACTGTGATTTCAATGTTATCGATGCCAAACGACTCATCACTTACACCTTGATTCAAGGTTGAACCGAAGCCTAACTCAAGTTGGCCGTCTTCAACGGGTACCGTTAGGTTGATTTGGTGTGCTTGGTCGTTCCAACCACTGAAACCTTCACCTTGCGACACGCCGTGAACAACTTCACCGACTTCATTGCCCGCTGAATCGTACAACGTTGTAGTGCCATCTTGAGTTTGGAACGCAGAATTATCTAATGTCGTTAGCTCTTCGCCGCCGACAAAGATTTGGAACGACTCACCATCCCAAGAATCAATTTCGTAGAAGTTGAACGAGATATTAACTTCGCTCACATCACTTGGAATGTCGTAAGTTTTGCTGACGGCTTCATCACCGCCCGTTCCACCAATACGACCTAGCATGTCACCCGACTCGAAGCCTTGAGAGCTTTCTGTGCCTGTATTCCAACCGTTTGAGCCAGACTCGAAGTTGTCTGAAGCAATCACTAGGTCAGAAGCAATCGACAGCTCTGGCATATCAACCACAGATTGAACATCAATCGTCGCTTCTGCTGGTACTGTCGCGGTACCGTCATTCACGTCGAACGTCACATTCACATTGCCGTCGAAGTTTTCATTCGGTGCGAATGTGTAAGTGCCGTCGCCGTTATCAACCAAAGTACCGCTATCTGAAGCCACATTTTCAACCGATAGGTTATCACCATCAATGTCGCCCGCATTTTGCAGCAGTTGTTCTTCTGTGAAGGTAAAGCTGGTGTCTTCTTGAGTCACAAATTGTGGCTCACCGACTGTTGGCAGGTCATTAACTGGGTTAACCGTTAGGTCAGCCGTTGCTTGAAGCGTCGCATCGCCATCGGTAATGTCGAAGTTCAAATCAATGTCGCCATTGAAGTTAGCATCTGGCGTGATAGTGAAACTACCATCATCGTTTGCTGTAACTGTCGCATCACCACCAACGGTTAGGTTAGCCGCTGTTAAGTCATCGCCATCAACATCACTCGCTTGAGCAAGTAATTGCTCTTGGCTCAAGGTAATTGAGCCATCTTCGTCCACGCTGTACGCCAAGTCGCCCGATACCGGAGCATCGTTAACAGGCAGAACATCAATGCTTGCGTTGGTCGCTACGGTTGCGCCTTCTTCATCAGTAACGACAACATCAAGGCTTACGTCGCCATCGAAGTTAGCGTTAGGTGCGAAGCTGAATGTTCCGTCACCATTGTCGGTAAAGATACCGTCTGAACCTGTGTAGTTAACGCTATCAATCGCCACTTCACCTTCGATATCAGAAGCGTTTGCCAACAGTTGCTCTGAACTGATGGTGATAACTTCGTCCTCGTTGACTGAGTAGCTGGTTGAGCCTGCGATTGGTGGATCGTTCACCTCAAGTACAGTAATACCCGCGGTGGTCGCTTCAGTTGCGCCCTCTTCATCAGTTACGACAACATCAAGGCTAACTTCGCCGTTGAAGTTTTCGTTTGGTGAGAAGGTGTAAGTACCGTCACCGTTGTCTTCAAAGACACCGTCAGCGCCAGTGTAAGTCACGCTATCGACTGCCACATCACCTTCAATGTCAGAAGAGTTAGCAAGTAACTGTTCGTCACTGATGGTAATTGAGTTGTCTTCATGAACGGTGTAAGACGTGCTACCTGCAACCGGTGGATCGTTCTCTGGTGTCACGCTGACATCAATGTTGGCTTGAACTGTATCCGTGCCATCTGACACATCAAAACTGAAGTTCACATCACCATTGAAGTTTTCGTTTGGCGCAAAGCTGTAGCTTCCATCGCCATTATCAGTAAGAACACCATCCGCACCTGTGTAAGTAACGCCTTCAACCGACAGATCATCCCCATCAATGTCAGTCGCACCTGTCAGCAAGTCTTCATCAGTGAAGTTCAAGATGCCGTCTTCGCCGATGCTGAACGTTTGATCTTGTGGTTGTGGAAGGTCATTGACTGGGTTAACGGTTAGGTCAGCCGTCGCAACCAGCGTATCTGTACCATCGCTAATGTCGAACGTTAGGTCAATGTCACCATTGAAGTTCGCATCTGGCGTAACGGTAAAGCTGCCGTCATCGTTAGCAACAACCGTCGCGTCTCCATCAACAATCAAGTTAGAAACAGTAAGGTCGTCGCCATCTACATCACTCGCTTGAGAAAGAAGCTGCTCTTGGCTCAAGGTAATCGAACCGTCTTCCTCAACACTGTATGCAAGGTCCCCTGATACTGGTACATCGTTGATTGGTAATACATCAACCGTAATAAACGTATCAACTTGAGCGCCGTCTTCATCTTGAATGGTTACATCCAATTGAACTTGGCCGTTGAAGTTTTCATTCGGAGCGAAGCTACATGTACCGTCACCATTGATTGAGAAGATACCGTCTGGGCCATCGTAGTTGATCTCAACAAGCTCAACATCACCTTCAATATCAGAAGCGTTCAACAGAACTTGAGACTCATTGAAAGTCAGTACTGAATCTTCATCGATGGTGTATGACGTAGGGCCAGCAACTGGCGGATCGTTCACCTCAAGGACAGTAATACCCGCCGTTGTTGCTTCAGTCGCTCCATCTTCATCCGTCACGACAACATCTAGGCTAACTTCGCCATTGAAGTTCTCGTTTGGAGAGAAGGTATATGTGCCGTCACCGTTGATTTCCAGAACACCGTCGCTACCACTGTAAGTCACGTTATCAATTGCGACTTCGCCTTCGATATCCGAAGAGTTCGCTAGCAATTGTTCGTTACTGATCGTAATAGAGTTGTCTTCATGAACCGTGTAAGACGTGCTACCCGCAACCGGAGGATCATTCTCTGGCGTCACGCTCACATCAATGTTAGCGGTTACCGTATCGGTTCCATCTGATACATTGAACGAGAAGTTCACATCGCCATTGAAGTTTTCATTCGGCGCGAAACTGTAGGTGCCATCGCCATTATCGGTTAGGACACCATCTGCGCCAGTGTAAGTTACACCTTCAACACTTAGGTCGTCCCCTTCAATGTCCGTTGCACCTGTTAATAGGTCTTGGTCATTGAACGTTAACACGCCATCTTCGCCGACTGTGAATGCGTGGTCTTGTGCTTCTGGACCGTCATTTACTGGTGAAACTGTTAACTCAAGGTTGGTAGAGACAACATCATCACCATCAGACACATCAAACGTAAAGCTCACATCGCCATTGAAATCAGCATCTGGCGTTAATGTGTACGTACCATCACCGTTATCGGTAATCGTAACGCTCTCATCATCGGTTGCTAAATTCAGAGCCGTCAACTGATCGCCATCTAAATCACGCGCATTAGCCAATAAGTCTTCTTGCGTAATGATGATTGAACCATCTTCTTCAACCGTTGCAGAAACCGGAAGTGCTTCAGGTGCGTGCTCAATGTGCGCGCCTGTCGCGTTAATGTAGATGGTTTGAGATACCGTTTCAGAATCATCATTCGATAACTCTGTCGCAGTTGCGGTTACATGAACTTCAAGCTGCTCATTGAAGTCTTCTGGTAACTGGATTTGTAACGCATTTTCGATAGCCGTTGTTGGTAAGTTCACCGTACCATCAGGACCAACCGTTACTTCACCGCTGTAGATTTGGCTGTTCACTTCACCGACATCGATTGTGAAGTTGAAGTCAGAATAGTCAGCATCACCGCCGCCATACAAATCTTCAAATCCGTAAACCAGCTCGCCGTCTTCATTAACCGTAGTACGAGTATGTTCGATACCATCTTGGTTTAGCTGAGAGCTTGAACCACCATGGAAGATCGCGTCACCATTTTGGCCTTGAATCACTGTCTCGGTTCCATCAGCAGCCACAAAGACAAGTTGAGGATCAACCGTATCCATGTTCGCAGGCGAACCATCCTCAGCACGGAACTCGTACTGACCGTCTTGCATCGCATCAAAGTCGTTGTGCTGATGTCCGTTTGGAATTAAGAACAGGTTAAAGCTTTCGCCTTCCTCGACTTGGAAGCTGAATTGATCTTGCCCTGGAACAAGGTCGCCGCCACCACCAACTTGTGATGCGTTTTCGTAAACAACTTCAACACCTGTGATGTTGCCGTCTTCGTCTACTTTGTAGTAACCCGCAGCGTTTTGGTAGCCAGCCGTCTCACCTTCAAACGTTACTGTGATTTCAGTGTCGTTGTAACTGGTGATACCGTTCTCTTGGTCATTCAGAACGCCTTCGTTATCGTATTGAATAACCGAACCTTCTGGCACACCATCTACTGTAACAGTGAGTGTTTCAGACAAGTCTTGGTCGACAAGTGCCGCAGCAATGTTCAGTTCAACAATACCGCCTGGCTCAACCAAAATCGCCTGGTCGTCGACGTTAACACCATCACCATCCGTGATAACTAAGTCAGGCGCATCAGCAACTGCTTCAATGTGAACATTAATGTCTTGTTCAACTTCATCCGTACCGTCTGTCACAGTAAAGCTGAACTGCAGATCACCACTGAAGTGCTCTTCAGGAACGAAGCTGAACGTGCCATCGCCGTTGTCGGTTACTGTGCCTTCATCACCAGAGTAATTGATGCTGGTAACGCTTAGGTCGTCGCCATCAATATCAATTGCAGCACTCAATAGATCTTCTTGAGTGAACAGGATGCTGCCATCCTCTTCGATGTGGTACATTCCTGGAGCAACAATTGGAATGTCATTCACCGGATTAACGGTCAATGTCATATCATTAGACGTGCTCAGCTCACCGTCGCTCACCTCATAAGTGAATGCAATATCGCCATTGAAGTTCTCTGAAGGTGTCACTGTGTACGTGCCATCACCATTGTCTACAATGCTGGCATTTGGATCGTTAGTTTCAAGCGCGCTTGCAAACAACTCATCGCCATCTTGGTCGCTCGCGTTCTCCAACAACATTTCTTGTGTAACGAGGATTGAACCATCTTCGTCGACATCTGCCACCATTGGCGTCGCTTCTGGCGCATCGTTGACGAACTCAACTTTTAGGTCGATGTTTGCGGCAACCACATCAGTGCCATCGCTCACATCAAACGCTAAGTCAACGTTACCGAAGAAGCCCTGCTCTGGTGTTAATGTGTATGTTCCATCGCCATTGTCTGTGACTTCTACCGTGTCGCTTGCACTCGTCACATTCACAACTGACAGTTCGTCGCCTTCAATGTCTGTCGCTTGTGCTAATAGTTCAGCTTCGGTAATGGTAATCGCTTGACCGTCTTCCGTAGTGAAAGACATGTCAGGCACGTCTGGAGCATCGTTGATAGGGTTTACGGTTAGGTTGAGGTCAGCCGCAACAGTTTCGATCGCGTCAGTGACATCATAAGTAAACTCAATCTCACCAAAGAAATCTGCACTTGGTGTAATAGTGAAGCTACCGTCTGGGTTTTCTACAACAACCGCATTTGGATCGTTGGTCGCTAAGTTAACGGCTTCAAGGTTGTCGCCATCGACATCCGTCGCATTCGCTAACAGATCCTCTTGAGTGATAGTGATTGAACCATCTTCATCAACAGCGGCTTCAATTGGACCACCAACCTCTGGGCCTTCATTGACAATTTCAACGTCAACTCTTGCTGTACTTGGTGCGCTTGCTTGGCCATCACTGATATCGAAAGTCAGATTCACTTCACCGTAGAAGTCTTCTGCAGGTTCGAAGGTAAAGGTATTATCACCGTTATCCGTTAACGTACCTTGCGTTTGGTCTGCAAGTAATAGGTTTTCGACATGAAGAATGTCGCCATCAACATCGGTAGCACCAGACAATAGGTCTTTCGCTTCGATGATCATGGAGCCGTTTTCAAGCATTTGGGTGTGCAATGGTTCACCCGGAACCGGCACATCATTGACTGGTACGACCGTTAGGTCTAGATGCGTTGCAACTTCATCAGTTCCATCAAACACCTTGTAGTCGATGTCGATTTCACCATTGAAGTTTTCATTCGGCATGAAGGTAAACGTACCATCGCCGTTATCAACTAGCTCACCGTTATCACCACCGTAAGTGATGTCAGAAATAGACAGCGTATCGCCTTCCACATCTGTGGTATTCGCTAGCAAGTCATCTGCACTGAACGTGATACCTTCATCTTCATCTGTCGATAGAACAATCGGGCCAGAAACGATTGGCGCATCATTTACTGATTCGAAATTGATATTGATGATATTGCTGTCTGTCAGCTCACCATCGGTAACTTGGTAACCAAGTTCGATTTCACCATGGAAGTTTTCATCCGGTGTTACCGTCCAAGTACCATCACCATTATCGGTGAGTGTTGCATGCTCTGAGTTTTCACCCACTAGCTCGAGATTTTCAATATCAAGGTCGTCGCCATCAATATCAGATGCTTGCGCCAGTAGTTGCTCTTCGGTAATTACAACCGAAGCAAACTGGGCAGAACCATCGGTATCGACAGTAATATTCGGAAGATCAGCCGTTAACTCGATTTCGTTGTCACCCGCATGGATATTCAACTCAACCGTTTCAGTAATCTCTGAGCCATCTACACCAATCGATGTAAACACAGCTTCATCATGACAAGTTTGTGACACTGTCATGTTTTGAACGACGTAAGTACCATTACCTTGCACGGTACCAAGCTCAAAGTAAGACACTGGTTGATCAACCGTTAGCGTGTAATCTGTCTCGAAAGTACCACGGTCTTCTTTGTGGTAAGTCATCGAGTCAATTAAGTCGCCATCCTCATTGAACGCTTTGATTTCGACTTCTGTAAAATGACGAGACTCTTCCATGAACCAACCACCCAAACCATCTAGGTGGAAACTGATTTCATTGATGTCTTGACCTTCAACCGAAACAGTCAGTTTCTCATCACCACTCAGGCCTTGGCGGTCGGTATCACCAAGTCCGTGACCAATGTGGGTGTTACCATTCCAAGCACCAAGAGGATCATCGTTACTTTGAACGGTTACCGTTAAGTCACCATCTGAGAACTCACGCGTATAAGGGTCAACTTCTGTACCCCAATCATCCACACTCGCGTTATCGTCAAACGTACCGATTTGTGTGGTGTGTGTACCTTCAGCAAGAGCATCTTCACTTGGAACAAAGCGGACTTCGGTATCTGCAGGAACTTCTTGTCCTACTTCCAGTACCACCCATTCGTCATTCACATTCGCTTCAATGATGCCGTTTTCTGGCGCTTGGTCTAAACGTAGTGCTGGTTCTTCACGAAGTGTCACACCAACGGTTTGGTCTTCTTGTGCTTGGATGAAGATTTCATCGCCCGCTTCCGGCGCATCGTTGACAGGGTTAACCGTCAAGTCGAGTGTCGTCAGAACTTCATTCTCACCATCACTGATGTTGTATGTGAAATCCAACTCGCCATTGAAGTTTTCTGTGTGCGTAATGGTGAATGAACCATCGTCATTAGTAACAATTGTCGCATCTGGATCGTTGGTTTGTAGGTTAGTTGCCGTTAACTCATCACCTTCAACATCAGTTGCGTTTGCAAGCAGCTGCTCTTGAGTAATGGTGATTGAATTATCTTCATCGACTTCAGCCTGAATGCCCGAAGTTTCAGGTCCGTCATTCACAGCGATAACATCGATGCCAGCGGTTGTGGTTGCGGTTGCACCGTCTTCGTCAACGACAACAACGTCTAGTGAAATATCACCATCGAAGTTTTCATTTGGCGTAAAGGTGTAAGTACCATTGCCATTATCAACAAAAGAGCCATCATCACCGGAGTACGATACTCCAGACAGTGAAACATCACCTTCTACATCGGAAGAGTTTGCCAATAATTGCTCATCACTGATCGTGATTTGGCCATCTTCTTGAACTGTGTACGATGTTGAGCCCGCTACTGGTGGGTCATTCTCAGGCGTTACGCTGACATCAATAACAGCTGATGTTGAATCAGTACCGTCAAAGACATCGAATGAGAATTGAACATCACCATTGAAGTTCTCGTTTGGAGCAAAGCTATATGTGCCGTCGCCATTATCGCTAAGAACACCATCTGCACCTGTGTAGAGTACGTTTTCAATCGACAGTTCATCACCATCAATATCCGACGCACCTGCAAGCAGGTCAGCATCGGTGAAGAGTAACGTACCGTCTTCTTCAATCGTGAACTGTTGATCTTGCGCTTGTGGCAAGTCATTAACCGGATTCACGGTAATGTCTAGGCCAACTTGAACTGAACCACCATCGTTATCGATGATATCGAAGTTCAGATCTAGGTCACCGTTGTAATCTGCGTTCGGTGTGATGGTGTAGCTGCCATCATCATTGTGTTGGATGGTCGCATTTTCATCAGTAGATAGATTGATAGCTTCTAAGTTATCGCTATCGATATCACCTGCTCTTGCTAGCAATTGCTCTTGGCTTAGCGTGATGGAGCTATCTTCATTGATGGTGTAAGCCAAATCGCCCGATACTGGCGCATCATTGATTGGCAATACATCAACGTTAATGTGTGTTTCAACCGTTGCGCCATCTTCATCTTGAATGGTCACACCCAGTTGAACCTGACCATTGAAGTTTTCGTTGGGTGCAAAGCTGCATGTACCATCACCATTTACAGTGAAGATACCGTCAGAGCCATCGTAGTTAATGCCAACAAGTTCTACATCGCCTTCGATATCCGAAGCATTCACAAGAATCTGAGATTCACTGAACGTCAGAACCGAATCTTCGTCAATGGTGTATGACGTTGGACCCGCAACTGGTGGATCGTTCACTTCAAGAACGGTAATACCTGCTGTGGTTTCATCAATTGCACCTTCTTCATCTGCAACAATCACATCAAGGCTGATATCACCGCTGAAGTTTTCATTAGGAAGGAAGGTATAGCTGCCATCGCCGTTATCTTGGAACACACCATCAGTGCCACTGTAAGTCACAGTATCAACCGACACCGCACCTTCAATATCCGAAGAGTTAGCTAGCAACTGTTCATCAGAAATTGTGATGGCATTGTCTTCATTGACCATGTATGAGGTTGAACCCGCAACTGGCGGATCGTTCTCAGGAGTCACACTCACATCAATGTTAGCGCTAACGGTTTCTGTGCCATCAGACACATCGAAACTGAAGTTCACATCGCCATTGAAGTTTTCATTTGGCGCAAAGGTATAAGTACCATCACCGTGGTCGGTCAGTACGCCATCACCACCTGTATAGCTAATACCTTCAACGGTTAAGTCGTCGCCATCAATATCGGTGGCACCGGTAAGTAAGTCGGCGTCTGTAAATTGAAGCGTACCGTCTTCTGCGATACTGAATTGTTGGTCTTGAGGAACCGGCAAGTCATTAACTGGGTTAACAGTAAGATCGGCGGTTGCTTGAACCGTGTCAGTACCGTCAGTGATGTTGAATTGAATATCAATGTCACCGTTGAAGTTTTCATCTGGCGTAATCGTGAAACTGCCGTCATCGCTAGCTACAACCGTCGCATCACCACCAACTGTTAAGTCACTTGCGGTTAGATCTTCGCCTTCTACATCGGACGCTTGAGACAACAGCTGATCTTGGCTCAGTGTGATTGAACCATCTTCGTTAACGTTGTAAGCCAAATCACCAGACACTGGCGCATCATTGATTGGTAATACGTCAACATTGATGACGGTTTCCACTTCTGCACCATCTTCATCACGAATGGTGACATCAAGCTGAACTTGGCCATTAAAGTTCTCATTTGGAGCGAAGCTGCAAGTGCCGTCACCATTTACTGAGAAGATACCCTCAGGGCCATCGTAGCTAATACCAACAAGATCAACATCCCCTTCTACATCTGAGGCGTTAAGCAACACTTGAGACTCACTGAAGGTAAGTACTGAGTCTTCATCAATGGTGTAAGACGTAGGGCCTGCAACCGGCGGATCGTTCACTTCAAGAACATTGATGCCCGCGGTCGTTGAGTCGGTCGCACCATCTTCATCAGCAACAACCACATCCAGTGCAATTTCACCGCTGAAGTTCTCATTTGGCGAGAAGGTGTAAGTGCCGTTACCATTGATTTCGAGGACACCGTCGCTACCAGAGTAAGTCACGCTGTCTATCGATACATCACCTTCAATATCTGAAGATGTTGCCAATAGTTGTGCATCAGAAATGGTAATCGAATTATCTTCATTCACCGTGTAGGACGTTGAGCCCGCAACAGGCGGATCGTTCTCAGGAGTCACGCTAACATAAATGTTTGCAGACACGGTATCGGTACCGTCTGACACATCGAAGCTAAAGCTCACATCACCATTGAAGTTTTCGTTTGGAGCAAAGCTATATGATCCCTCACCCAAGTCAGTCAGTACGCCATCAGTGCCTTCATAAGTGATGCCCTCAACCGTCAGGTTATCACCTTCAACGTCTGTCGCGCCTGTAAGCAGATCCGCGTCTGTGAACTGTAAAGTACCGTCTTCTGCAATACTGAACTGTTGATCTTGAGGTACTGGTAGGTCGTTTACTGGGTTAACCGTTAGGTCAGCCGATGCTTGAACGGTATTGGTGCCATCAGAGATATCGAAACTGATATCGATGTCACCGTTGAAGTTCTCATCTGGCGTAATCGTGAAACTGCCGTCATCATTAGCAACGACTGTTGCATCACCGTCAACCGTTAGGCTGCTAGCTGTTAGGTCATCGCCTTCTACGTCAGAAGCTTGCGATAGAAGCTGCTCTTGGCTTAGACGAATCGAACCGTCTTCGTCGATTGAGTACGCTAGGTCACCAGACACAGGCGCATCATCTTCGGCAGTTACGCTTACGTCGATGTTTGCTGACACCGTATCGGTGCCGTCAGACACATCAAAACCGAAGTTTACGTCGCCATTGAAGTTTTCATTCGGCGCAAAGGTGTAAGTCCCGTTGCCGTTGTCGGTCAAGATACCGTCGCCGCCATCGTAGGTCACACCTTCAACCGTTAGGTTGTCGCCTTCAATGTCAGTAGCGCCTGTTAATAGGTCTGCATCGGTGAAGATAAGCGTTCCATCTTCTTCAACACTGAACTGTTGATCTTGAGGTACTGGCAAATCATTTACTGGGTTAACGGTTAGGTCTGCAGAAGCTTGAACCGTATTGGTGCCATCAGAGATATCGAAGCTGATATCGATGTCACCATTGAAGTTCTCATCTGGCGTAATCGTGAAACTGCCATCATCGTTTTGAGTAACGGTTGCATCACCGCCAACCGTTAGGCCGCTAGCAGTCAGGTCATCGCCTTCCACGTCAGAGGCTTGAGAAAGCAGCTGCTCTTGGCTTAGACGAATCGAACCGTCTTCATCGATTGAATAAGCTAAGTCACCAGACACAGGCGCATCATCAACCGCTGTTACGCTTACGTCGATGTTTGCTGATACCGTATCGGTGCCATCTGACACATCGAAGCCGAA
This sequence comes from Vibrio sp. 10N.261.54.E10, assembly GCF_002877735.2. Taxonomy (NCBI): domain Bacteria; kingdom Pseudomonadati; phylum Pseudomonadota; class Gammaproteobacteria; order Vibrionales; family Vibrionaceae; genus Vibrio; species Vibrio sp. 10N.261.54.E10. The sequence goes on along the minus strand of NZ_MCXE02000002.1, from coordinate 1,567,420 downwards.
GTTTACGTCACCATTGAAGTTTTCATTCGGTGCGAAGGTGTATGTGCCATTACCGTTGTCGGTAAGAATACCGTCGCCACCGTCGTAGGTCACACTTTCAATAGTAAGGTTATCACCTTCAACGTCTGTCGCGCCTGTAAGCAGATCCGCGTCTGTGAACAGTAAAGTACCGTCTTCTGCAATACTGAACTGTTGATCTTGAGGGACTGGTAGGTCGTTTACTGGATTAACGGTTAGGTCAGCCGATGCTTGAACGGTATTGCTGCCATCTGAGATATCGAAGCTGATATCGATGTCGCCATTGAAGTTCTCATCTGGCGTGATGGTGAAGCTGCCGTCATCGTTGGCTAAAACCGTCGCATCACCACCAACTGTTAGGTCGCTCGCTGTTAGATCATCGCCTTCCACATCTGATGCTTGTGAAAGCAACTGCTCTTGACTTAGACGAATCGAACCGTCTTCGTCAATTGAGTACGCTAGGTCGCCTGACACAGGCGCATCATCAACCGCCGTAACACTCACATCGATGTTTGCAGAGACCGTATCGGTACCATCTGATACATCAAAGCCGAAATTTACATCGCCATTGAAGTTTTCATTTGGAGCAAAAGTATATATGCCATTGCCGTTGTCGGTCAGGATACCGTCGCCACCATCGTAAGTCACACCTTCAATCGTTAGGTTGTCGCCTTCAATGTCTGTAGCGCCTGTTAACAGGTCTGCATCAGTAAAGATAAGCGTACCGTCTTCTGCAATACTGAACTGTTGATCTTGAGGTACTGGCAGATCATTAATTGGATTTACGGTTAAATCTGCAGATGCTTGAACTGTATTGGTGCCATCTGAAATATCAAAGCTGATATCAATGTCACCATTGAAGTTCACATCTGGCGTGATCGTGAAACTGCCGTCCTCGTTTTGAGTAACGGTTGCATCACCACCAACCGTTAGGCCACTAGCAGTAAGGTCATCGCCTTCAACATCAGATGCTTGTAATAACAGTTGCTCTTGGCTTAGACGGATAGAACCATCTTCATCGATTGAGTACGCTAAATCGCCTGACACAGGTGCATCATCAACGGCAGTTACACTCACATCGATGTTTGCTGACACCGTATCGGTGCCGTCAGAGACATCGAAGCCGAAGTTTACGTCGCCATTGAAGTTCTCATTCGGAGCAAAGGTGTACGTACCATTACCGTTATCAGTAAGAATACCGTCGCCACCATCGTAGGTCACACCTTCAACTGTAAGGTTGTCACCTTCGATGTCTGTAGCACCTGTTAACAGGTCGGCATCGGTGAAGATTAACGTGCCGTCTTCTTCAACGCTGAACTGTTGATCTTGAGGTACTGGCAGGTCATTAACTGGGTTAACGGTTAGGTCAGCTGATGCTTGAACCGTATTAGTACCATCTGAGATATCGAAACTGATATCGATGTCACCGTTGAAGTTTTCATCTGGCGTAATCGTGAAACTGCCGTCATCGTTTTGAGTAACGGTTGCATCACCGTCGACCGTTAAGCCGCTGGCTGTTAGGTCATCGCCTTCAACATCTGACGCTTGTGATAAAAGTTGCTCTTGGCTTAGACGGATAGAACCATCTTCATCGATTGAGTACGCTAGGTCACCAGACACAGGCGCATCATCAACCGCAGTCACACTTACATCGATGTTTGCTGATACCGTATCGGTGCCATCTGACACATCAAAACCGAAGTTTACGTCGCCATTGAAGTTTTCATTCGGTGCGAAGGTGTATGTGCCATTACCGTTGTCGGTAAGAATACCGTCGCCACCGTCGTAGGTCACACCTTCAACCGTTAGGTTGTCGCCTTCAATGTCCGTTGCACCTGTTAATAGGTCGGCATCGGTGAAGATTAACGTGCCATCTTCTTCAACGCTGAACTGTTGGTCTTGAGGGACTGGCAAATCATTAACTGGATTAACAGTAAGGTCAGCCGAAGCTTGAACCGTGTTGGTACCATCAGAGATATCGAAGCTGATATCGATGTCACCATTGAAGTTCTCATCTGGCGTAATCGTGAAGCTGCCGTCATCGTTTTGAGTAACGGTTGCATCACCGCCAACCGTTAGGCTGCTGGCCGTCAAGTCATCGCCTTCCACATCTGATGCTTGAGAAAGCAGCTGCTCTTGGCTTAGACGAATCGAACCATCTTCGTCGATTGAGTACGCTAAATCGCCTGACACAGGTGCATCATCAACGGCAGTTACACTCACATCGATGTTTGCTGACACCGTATCGGTGCCGTCAGAGACATCGAAGCCGAAGTTTACGTCGCCATTGAAGTTCTCATTTGGCGCAAAGGTGTATGTACCATTACCGTTGTCGGTAAGAATACCGTCACCGCCATCGTAGGTCACACCTTCAACCGTTAGGTTGTCGCCTTCAATATCAGTCGCACCTGTTAATAGGTCAGCATCAGTGAAAATAAGTGTGCCGTCTTCTTCAACGCTGAACTGTTGGTCTTGAGGCACTGGCAGGTCATTAACTGGATTAACAGTAAGGTCAGCCGAAGCTTGAACGGTATTGGTACCATCTGAGATATCGAAGCTGATATCGATGTCGCCATTGAAGTTCTCATCTGGCGTGATGGTGAAGCTGCCGTCATCATTAGCTACAACCGTTGCATCTCCACCAACCGTAAGGTCGCTAGCTGTCAGGTCATCGCCTTCAACATCTGACGCTTGCGATAGCAATTGCTCTTGGCTTAGACGAATCGAACCATCTTCGTCGATTGAGTACGCTAGGTCACCAGACACAGGCGCATCATCAACCGCTGTTACGCTTACGTCGATGTTTGCAGAGACTGTATCGGTACCATCTGATACATCAAAGCCAAAGTTTACGTCGCCATTGAAGTTCTCATTTGGCGCAAAGGTGTATGTACCATTACCGTTGTCGGTAAGAATACCGTCACCGCCATCGTAGGTCACACCTTCAACCGTTAGGTTGTCGCCTTCAATGTCAGTAGCGCCTGTTAACAGGTCTGCATCGGTGAAGATAAGTGTACCGTCTTCTTCAACGCTGAACTGTTGATCTTGAGGTGCTGGTAAATCATTTACTGGGTTAACGGTTAGGTCAGCCGATGCTTGAACCGTATTGGTACCATCAGAGATATCGAAGCTGATATCGATGTCACCGTTGAAGTTCTCATCTGGCGTGATGGTGAAGCTGCCGTCATCGTTAGCTACAACCGTTGCATCACCACCAACCGTTAGGCCGCTAGCCGTCAGGTCATCGCCTTCAACATCTGATGCTTGTGATAAAAGTTGCTCTTGGCTTAGACGAATCGAACCGTCTTCGTCGATTGAGTACGCTAGGTCGCCAGACACTGGTGCATCATCAACCGCCGTAACGCTCACATCGATGTTCGCAGAGACCGTATCGGTGCCATCAGACACATCAAAGCCGAAGTTTACGTCGCCATTGAAGTTTTCATTCGGCGCAAAGGTGTAAGTACCATTACCGTTGTCAGTAAGAATGCCGTCGCCGCCATCGTAAGTCACACCTTCAACCGTTAGGTTGTCACCTTCAATGTCTGTCGCGCCTGTAAGCAGATCCGCGTCTGTGAACAGTAAAGTACCGTCTTCTTCAACACTGAATTGCTGATCTTGAGGAACTGGCAGGTCATTGATTGGGTTAACGGTTAAATCGGCAGAAGCTTGAACGGTATTGGTACCATCTGAGATATCGAAGCTGATATCAATGTCGCCATTGAAGTTCTCATCTGGCGTGATGGTGAAACTGCCATCATCGTTAGCTACAACCGTCGCATCACCACCAACCGTTAGGCCGCTAGCAGTAAGGTCATCGCCTTCAACATCAGATGCTTGTGATAACAGTTGCTCTTGGCTTAGACGGATAGAACCATCTTCATCGATTGAGTACGCTAAATCGCCTGACACAGGTGCATCATCAACGGCAGTTACACTCACATCGATGTTTGCTGACACCGTATCGGTGCCGTCAGAGACATCGAAGCCGAAGTTTACGTCGCCATTGAAGTTCTCATTTGGCGCAAAGGTGTATGTACCATTACCGTTGTCGGTAAGAATACCGTCACCGCCATCGTAGGTCACACCTTCAACCGTTAGGTTGTCGCCTTCAATATCAGTCGCACCTGTTAATAGGTCAGCATCAGTGAAAATAAGTGTGCCGTCTTCTTCAACGCTGAACTGTTGGTCTTGAGGCACTGGCAGGTCATTAACTGGATTAACAGTAAGGTCAGCCGAAGCTTGAACGGTATTGGTACCATCTGAGATATCGAAGCTGATATCGATGTCGCCATTGAAGTTCTCATCTGGCGTGATGGTGAAGCTGCCGTCATCATTAGCTACAACCGTTGCATCTCCACCAACCGTAAGGTCGCTAGCTGTCAGGTCATCGCCTTCAACATCTGACGCTTGCGATAGCAATTGCTCTTGGCTTAGACGAATCGAACCATCTTCGTCGATTGAGTACGCTAGGTCACCAGACACAGGCGCATCATCAACCGCTGTTACACTTACATCGATGTTCGCAGAGACCGTATCGGTGCCATCTGACACATCGAAGCCGAAGTTTACGTCACCATTGAAGTTTTCATTCGGTGCGAAGGTGTATGTGCCATTACCGTTGTCGGTAAGAATACCGTCGCCACCGTCGTAGGTCACACTTTCAATAGTAAGGTTGTCACCTTCAATGTCTGTAGCACCTGTTAACAGGTCTGCATCGGTGAAGATGAGTGTGCCATCTTCCTCTATTTCAAACGTTTTATCTTCAGGAACAGGCGCGTCATTAATCGGGCGTACCGTTAAATCAATTGCGCTGCTAATCGTTTCTTGGCCGTCACTGATGTCGAAAGTAAGGTCAAGTTCACCATTAAAATCAGCTGAAGGAACAACGGTGAAAGTACCATCACCATTGTCTTGAACTGTTGCATCATCACCAACTTGAACGTTAGAAGCAACAAGCTCGTCCCCATCTACATCACTTGCGTATTCGAGTAATTGTTCTTGAGTGAATGTTATGGAGCCATCTTCATCCATGATGTAAGCCAGATCTTGTTCAGCTTCTGGCGCATCATTTTCACTTTCCACTTTGATTTTAAACGTTTCGCTTACCGTTTCAGAATCAAAGTCATCCTCTACTTCGCTAATGGTCTCTTCGTCAGAAGCTTGAACATCAACTGCAAACGTCTCTTCTACTGTTTGTGAATCTAGCTCATCACCAACTTGTTGGTCACCCGACTCTGAAGATGTCGCACTCGGCGCTGCTGAAGTACGCGCAGCTTGGCCTTGTTCTTCATTACCTTCAGCGTCTACACCACCTGTCGCAGCCTCTGCGATATCACCACCTACAGCTTGTGCGCCCGCTCCAGCACCGCCACCACTGCCAGCAGCGTTATCCGAGCCAGCTTCAGAAGCGGCTCCACCAACTACATTGGATTGTGCAGCGTCTGAATCTCCATCACTTTCTGGCGTCTCTTCTTGCACAGCCGCACCAGAAGCAGAGGCATCTTCAGCATTACCTGCACCACTCGGATTTTCGTCTAAAGCCTGGTTAACTTCGTCTGCCGCATCCGCATTTTCAGCACCCGTCGCTATTGTCGACGCAATCGTGTTTTGTTGATTTTGTTGATTCTGCTGTTGGGAGGGCGTACCCGCGTCGTTCGTGTCCGTTTGTTCTACCGCGTCATTTAGATCTTCATTTTGGTTGTTTTGGTTATTTTCGCCTGCCATTACAGCCTCCGTTGCTACTAGCTAACTGATCGTATTTATAGAGGCATTAAAGGACATCATTTTGAAAAACCAATTTTTTATACAACATTTTTCATAATTTCTTTTTAAAGAGAAAGAATCAAAAAAAATTTGAAAACTGCCTTTAAAGATCCTTAGTTATTGTGATTAAAGCAATTAAGGCAGTGGAGCGATGATAGACATGACGAATTTGTTGCGCTCGGTCGACAACAACCACAAAGGGCTGCAATTGCTATTAGGCGACTTTTACAATGACTTTTCTGACGCAGCCCTAAATATAGAAGCGCTTCATAACGGTAATCATTTTGATGAACTCAATAGTTACTCAAAACGATTGAAGACCATCTTAACGTTGCTCTGCGACCAAGACCTTCCGCCAAAAATGGCCAAATTGGAACACTTGAGTAGACACGAGTTTCCTGCGCCGGAAGATCTAATAGAGGATGTAAAAACTGAATTGCACAACGTCAATCGACAAATCAACCACTTGTTGGATATTAAGGAAGTAATAGATGGCAAGTAACCGAGGTCAGTCATGAGCAATAACCAAATAGAACATCACCTCAGAAAAGCACTCGTTTCCAATAACGAGGCTTCTAAGGTCACAGCTGATGACACTATTGTGCTTGCTAGTGCCATGACCAGCGTTCACAAAACGTTGCTCATTATATTCTTGCTCGCTTTGGTCGCTATTGCGGTGGCGTCACAAGCACGTATCGATATTGTTGTTTCTGTACGTGGCGAACTGCTATTGGAATCGGATGTTGAGAAAGTTCAGCATTTAGAAGGCGGGATATTAGAAGAATTGTTAGTCAGAAAAGGGGAAGTCGTTTATGAGGGCCAACCTATCGCTCGAATACGCTCACTTGACCGTAACACTCAACTTGATACCGTCAATACTGAAATTATTCAGATAGAGCTCGATAAGATTCGTTATGAAAGCTTACGCGACATGATAGAGCCTAACTTCGACGCTTTCATTGAGAAATACCCTGAGCAAGTTCAGGTCAACATGAATACCTGGAGACAAGAATTCTCTAAAAACCGTTCAAATGAAGAACTCATTACACACGATATTAAGCACAAGAACTCGTTGATCAGTTCAATGTTAAAGCGTCGCAAAAGTTCAGAGAATCAACTCTCTCTGATACGTAAGCAGCTCAACATCAAAAACACCCTCTATAAAGAAGAGATGGCGTCTTATGTCGACGTTCTTAACATGAAAGTACAAGAGTCGAATATGGTGCGTGAGATTGAGAACCTTGACGAATCTGTGATGAATGAGCGTTTCCAACTCGACAAACTGGAAAAGCAACACCGTGACTTGGTTGAGAATCGAAACTCTGAGTACCAAGCACAAATCATTCAAGCGAACAAAGACCTCAAGCTAAAGCGAATCTTACAACCGCAGCATTCCGACAAGGTTGATCGCCTAGTCGTCTACTCGCCAGTCGATGGTGTGGTCGATAAACTTCACTTCAATTTCCGTTCTGCTGTGATTCCGCCAGGAGAAAGTATCGCCGATATTGCCCCAATAAATAATTCGTTACACGGTGAAGCGAAGATCCCACGTAAAGACATGGGATTTGTCGAAATTGGTCAGGCAGTGAAAGTAAAAATGGATACCTATAACTTTGCAAAATACGGGTTTGTTGAGGGAACCATCGCCTCAATCAGCCGTTCATCATACGAAGAAGAAGACGCTGAATTCTATTTAGCTGAGATTGAAATTGACCGAAACTTTCTTGAACGAGGAGGCACTCAATACAAGTTATCACCTTACATGGAGTTTACCGCTGATGTGAAAACAGGCTCGCGTCGCGTGATCGAATACGCTGCGAAACCGGTGATGTCAGCCATCGAGGATGCTTTCGATGAGAGATAATCAATGAGCGGTAAACCTTCGTACAATATTTCCATACCCGCCCTACGTCTAAGCATACTATTTAGCGTGGTATTGGCTGCGCTCGCTTTCTATTTATACTGTTCTTGGTCAAAAATAGATTCAGTCGCACAAGTGCAAAGCGCCCCACTGCTCATACAAGCCCAGAAGCTTAATCAGACCATAGAACAAGATATTCAAACTCTGCAACAGTGTTTAAGTACCAACACTTGCGGCACTAACGAATTCAACCTGGTTAACTTGAAGCTTGAAATTGATGAATTTCGCTCTTTAGCCTCGTTGAACAAAACCGAGTTCAGCTTGGTTGGGGCAACTGAATACACACAACTGGAATTGGCGATTAATCGTTTCTCCGATAGCGCAAAAACACGTAACGACGTATTAGGCTTGTACCTTTCATTGACCAATAACTATCTGCAGATGGACGACAACTATCGCACCATGTTTAACAACCATGCAAATGACTTAATGTCAGAAAAAAACGAGTTCTTTATCTGGTTGTTTATGGTGGTCGTGATATTGGCTGTGATTACGATTCTATCCAACTCAGTTGCTATGTTGAAGCTAAAGAAATCCAGTTCTAACGAACGCGAAATCGACTATGAATTCGATGCCCTGTATCAAGAGCTGAAGCAGCTAGATTTACAACGTCTTGAAGAGCTTCTTAATGAAGTTAGCATCAACCCCAAGCAGCGTCAGATTTACTCTCATCTCAAACTTATTTTCAGTAAATTAGAAGACCAAAAGCGCAATAACGATCTCTACAAACAGTTGTATGCGCTGATCGGTTATGAGATTCGCGGAATTACAAACACCATCAACGGTGGTGTCCAATATCTGGTTCAAGAAACCGATGAAAATGGCGTATTGATGGCGAAGGATATTACCTCTGCATGTAGCACCCTATCTGAGCTAGCAGAAAACTATAATCGATTGATTTCACAGGGTACGGAAAGCAAGTCGAAAGAGTTTTCTCTGCTGAGCGTGTTATCTGAATTAATGATTCATATCAGTGCCAAAGTACAACGTAATGAAAGCCAACTGGACTGCTTTATTTCCGACAACTTACCCAATCGCGTAGAAGGCCAATCCACCAGCTTGTTCTGGATATTGTTCCTGCAGCTTTCCAATGCCATTCAACTCAAATCAAATAAGAAACTATTTGTGACGATTGAATCTGGGGCGGCTTCAGACATGGAAAATACCCGAGTTACCATCAATCTAAACTTCCTTTCAACGTTAGATGTCTCTGTAGCCAAGCTCAATAAACTCCATTGGAGCGCACACAAAGACCATACAGCCAGCACAGATGACTTAGCGAAAAGCGTTCTGAAGGATTACGGATATTACGAGAGCCACTGGTTCCAGTCAGGGGCTCAGGAACGTTTTCAGATCGAGCTTGATCTTAAGGCTAAAAACTTCCACACAGAGAAAACTCGCTTTGATGGCAAGCGTTTACTCTTGTGTGCTAATACTCAAGTTCGCATCGATGTGATGAAGAAAATGCTCAGTAACTTGGGGCTTGATATCACCGAGATTCGCACTGCAAATGAGCTTTTCTCAGCGGCGAAAACGTTCGGTGATTACGATGCGATTATGCTCACCGATACCTTTGAACCCAACAAACTGCCCTCACTAAGTAAGACTGTGAAATCTCAGCTTAAGAACCACCCAAATACCAAGTTACTGTTGTCAGTGACCAACACTCAGCAAGCACAAGAGTGTCATAGCTTCGTCGACAAAATCATCAACGCCCCTGCTATCCCTTATGAGTTCATTCCAAACCTACTCACCATTATGGAAGCGGAAGCATCGGAAGAACAGATGGAGAACAGCTCATTCCTGATCGTAGAGGATGACCGAGTTCAGCAGATTTTACTGAAACGAATCTTGACCAAGCAAGAATACGAACCCGACATGGTTGGCGATGGCGCCGATGCTGTGAAGCACTTCATGAATAAGCGCTCTGACATCATCTTCATGGATTGCATCATGCCGGGGATGGGCGGCATCGAAGCAACAAAACGTATTCGCCAATTCGAACAACAAAACGAGAAAAACCCTTGTACCATCATAGGTGCAACCGCATTGACCAGCAGTAACGAACACCAGGCTTGTATTGAGGCCGGAATGGATTACGTGATCAGCAAACCTTATAAAAGCGACCAAATCATCAAGGTGATCAACAAGTATGTGGCGGTACAAAAACTTAACTAGCAGCATCATGGCTGCGCTTGTATTAAGCACGACACCTTCAGCATCGGCGACTACCCTGCTTGAAGCGGTAGAGCTCGGCCTGCAAAACAGCCTGTCTCTTCGCGCTAGTGATAAGGGCGTGGAAGAAAACGAGTACAACATTGGTATCAGTCGCTCTAAGTTTCTGCCTTCACTCAATGGTGCTGCCGATACCACATGGAACGAGAATGAAACCTTGCTATCGAGCGTACCCGATGAAACCTCTAGCTATAACTCAAACAGCTACAGCCTTTCGTTATCGCAATCCATATTCAACCTTGGTGACATTTTCAAATATGGGACAGCAAAGCTCGACTTCAATATCGAAGAGATTAAACACGAGAACAAAATCCAAAGCACCATCTCTGAAATTGGCTCACAGTACTTTGAGTATTTGAAAAACAACGCACAGATAAAAGCGACTAAGGTCGAACTTAAATCGTCTGAGACGCGTGAACATCAGATGCGACGCAATGTGGAGCTCGGCAATACAGCCGCTAGTGAGCTGTACGAAGTAATAGCTCAGAAAGAAGGTGTGTCGAACCGATTAAGAACCTTGCAGAAAGATCGTCGCGTCATTCTCAACGGGCTCTCTATTCAAATTCAATACCCTATCACTCCGTCTCAAGATATCTACGAAAGTGTGCCTTTAAAAGAGATAAACGAAACCGAACAACGATCAATCATGGATCAAGCGTTAAAGCTCAACAACGACTTGTTAGTGGCTAAGAAAAACGTCGAGAGAAGCCGCAGAAGCTTAAAAGAGAGCGGTTCGAACTTCTTACCGACCGTATCGCTTTCAGCCAGCTATCGACACGATGACGCCAATAACTTCGACAAAACCGACATTACAGCGACAGGCGAAAGTAACTCAACCAGTGTTGGGTTAAACCTAGCAGTTCCTATCTTGTCTGGTGGCTCTGATTACTACGGCTATCAAAAATCATCGACGGCCATCGAACGTACTGAGCTGCTTTACCAAGATTCGCTTTACACCACACGTAACAGTGTGAATACCTCCGTGCTCAACATTAACGATTTCTCGCAGTCTATAAGCAGTTACGAAAACATCATTCGCGCCAACTACGCGTCTTATAAAGGGATCCAAAGAGCCTACCAATTGGGCACGCGTACTATCACCGACTTGCTGGCGGCGGAAAGTAAACTATTCAGCGCCTTAAGAGACTACGAAAGCGCACGATACGACTACATCATCGAGACCATCAAGCTTGAGCAAATTAAGGGAATACTCTCAATTCAATCTATCGAAAGCGTGATGCAATTAATGAGCGATATTGAGGGACGAGACAATCAAGATTTGGTGCCTAAACATCTTCTCTCAACGGAGTCGTTGAGGAAAGGAGGTCGCAATGCAAACTGAGCAGTTTTCGCAAAAGATCAACATGGCAGATAAGTGTTATCTGACTTTCTCAACGATAATATCGACCCTGTTTGGTTTGGTACTGCCCTTCTCCATTCTGATCATTTTTGACCGAGTGTTACCCAACCAAGCACAAGATACTCTGTTCTTATTGTTCGCGATTATCTTGATTTCCATCTTCCTCGACTATCATCTGAAAAATCAGGAAGAGAAGATATCCTCTGTCATCATGAGGCAGTTTGAGACCAACTTAACCAACAAGGTATTTCAATCCATCTGTTTGGCTGAGATCTCTAAATTCCGCCGTTTAGAACCGGGCGAATACCTAGAACGAATCTCAACCATTCCTGAACTTAAGACTTTCTTTGGTGGAGAGTCGGTTCGAGCACTGATCAACCTTGCCGTCAGCGTGATCACTATCCTCATCATAGGGCTCATCAACATATGGGCTGGTATTACACTTCTGATTGCCTCTGTCATCTTGGCTATTTTCGCGTGGAGCCTTTCCAAACAGAAAATTGGTAGCTTGCAGAATAAGTCAGACATCGAAGGGTTAACTACCTCCAAAATCATTGAGATCATCTCTAGCCCGCTTGATATCAAAGCTCGAAATATGGAATACCGCGTTGAAAGCCTGATGACACAAATGGTCGAAGAGCGCGAAGTTGAGAACATCAAATATGAGCAGATTGAATCTAACTTCAGCCTAATATTGGCGCTCATCCAACAGCTTTCTATAGCTTGTGTTGTTGTGGTACTGGCAACGGCCGTTATCAATATGGAATCTAGCCAAGGCATCATGGCCGCGATCATCATGCTAACCAACCGTTATTTTGCGCCTTACCAACAAGTGATGCGCACCGCGAGCCGTTGGGAGTTAAACAAACTCCATATTCAGCGTATCGTTGACCTCCTTGAATTGGCCGCCTCTGTTGAACACCAACATGAAACAACAGAAGTAGAACGTATCTCGGTTAAGTATTCTGAAAAGCAGCGTATCGAGTTCGAACTCGGACAAGCCTATTTGCTGACAGGGAAAAGTGGTTCAGGTAAGACCCACCTCGCTAACTGTATTACGCGTCAGAACAGTGATAGCAAACTAGATATCATGATTAACGACACGCCTTTGGATGACGTCAATTACAACGTTTGGCGTAACAGTGTTCTGATGGTTGATAAGACCAGTTCGTTCGTAGAAGGGACGATTATCGATAACCTCACCTGTTTCCGCCCAAGCTTGAATAACACGGCGTTTGCACTGTGTGAAACCATGAACATCAAAGCTCAAATTGATGGGCTTCCTGCCGGTTTTTATACAGAACTCAAAGGCCATATGCGTAACCCATTCTCACGCCAAGTTGGCTACGCCCTATTATTAGTTCGCGCCCTGCTCGCCAGTAAGCGCGTATTGATATTTGATGACATCGACTGTGTGTTTGATGAGGAATTTGCACGAATGGTTCTCACCAGTACGGCTTATCGAGCCAACGACAAAATCTTGATCATCGCCAGTAATAAAATGGACAAGCTTAACCATCGCCTCAAACGCGTAAAACTTACCGGAGGTGACCAATGAGTATCTTAGTCGACTTCAATAATATACCGCAACGTGTCTTGGATTTTGAATCCAGCGGATACGACGAACGTTACAGTCAATCGCCACTTATCCGCGGTTTGGCCTACACCTTGATAGCACTCGAATGGGAAGGCACACCCGCGATACTCAGCGATGCTTTTATTCCGAAACACAAAGACAGCGACAGCTTTACAGCAACCATAGAGCGTCTTGGGTATCGCTGTGATGTGACCAAATTAAAGACACTCGAGAATATAGATAAACACCCTCAGCCATGCTTTATTGAAATAGAGAATCTAAGTGCGATTTTCTTAGGCACCAAAGATGGAAAGTTGCTGCTGTTTGATTACACGAACAACAACACCATTGAATACCCAATGTGCAAAAAGCCCTGTTTGCTGATTGCGATTAGCGAATATTCTCGTCTGTTCCGCGAGCCACCTCCGGAATCGCAAGACAGAAGCAATTGGATTAAATACGCTTTCTATCGTTATAACAATGAACTTAAAAGCCTGATCATTCTCAGCTTCGTCATCAGTATTCTCGGTGCATTGCAGCCATTCTTTATTATGAGTGTATATAACTTCGCACTGACTTCGAGCTCCGAAGCCACACTCTATTGGCTAACCTTATTCGCCATTATTGTCGGCTTCTCTGAATACTTCTTTAAGAAAATGCGGGTCAACATCATTGCCACTTCCGGTAAAGACCTCGCCGTGCACATCTCGCAAGCCGTTATATCTAAGTTGCTTTGGCTACCCTATGCGATGACATCTACTGCTGGGGTCTCTTCTCAGCTAGCACGTTTGAAAGATATCGATACCTTCCGACGCTTGGTGACTGCCGAATCGACGCTCAGCTATTTTGATATGCCGTTTGTGATCGTATTTATCATCGCCATTGCTCTGATGTCTGGTACAGCGGCATTAGTGGTGATGGGTGGTTTAATCCTGATGTTAGTGTTCTGTATTTACTCTCGCTATATCTACTCGCAAGCCACATCCAAAAGTTCGCGCGCCAATGCGATGGTCTCGTATCAATGGAACGAAATCCTTCGTGGTATCAAAACAATCCAAGGCCTGCCTTTACTTCGTGTCGTTCAATCTCGATTCAGTGCATCGCATATGCAAAGCACCAGCGATGCAGAGAACGTTGCCGTGACTAACAGTAAGATTCAGGCCGCTGGTGGCAGTTTGATTCAAGTGATTGGTACAGCAAGTATCGTGACCGCGGTAATCGGCGTGATGGAAGGTACTTCTGATGCGGGTGCCATGCTCGCAACCGTTATTTTGGTTTGGAAAGCGTTAGGCCCAATCATGGGTATCTATAACTCAATTTCCAAGTTCCAATCGATCAAGGCTTCATCAGCACAGATAAACAACCTGATGTCGATGAATGACGACAAATTGACCTTAGAAAAAAGCCCACCTATTCGCCTGTTCCAAGGAAGCATTGTGGGCAGCGGAGTCAGTCACCGATATGCAGGAGCCGCAACGGGTTTAACTAACTTGGGGTTCAAAATCCCACCCAGTGCCAAAGTGGTCATTTGTGGCCCTACGGGCTGCGGTAAAACCACCTTAATTTCAATCATTGCTGGGTTAGAAGACCGCTATCAAGGCGCTGTATCTGTCGATGGTTACAACATTAAACAGTTCAATAGCTACCGTTATCGCACGTCGATTAACTACATCCCTTTCAATTTGCATATTTTTGAAGGCTCACTTGAGACCAACTTCATTTTACACAACGGACTGATTCCAACAGACAAGATGCAAGAGATGATCAGCTTCTTCGAATTAGATGAATGGCTTCCGGAAGGCTTGGCTACTCAGTTAAGCGTGGATAAATGCAAAAGTCTTCCGAATGGAATTCAACAAAAATTGCGTCTGGCACTCGGCTTAGGTAACTGTGAGCAATCTCTGATTATTATTGATGAGCCATTCAATGGTGCAGAAAATGAAAATGCGCAGTACTTTAACCGTTTGTTCAGCGATAAGTTGCTGAATAAAACAGTCATTTTTTCGACCAACGACCCTGGTTTGATCGCAACATCAAACATGAGTTTAGTGTTAGAGCCGGATGGAAATTTGAAATATTTTGGCTTAACAGACAAATACTTAAACAGCTTAAGCTAAAACCTCAACGCTTAATCACAATTCGCTATTTAGGGAAATGGATATAATTGACAAATTCATAAGCGAGAGGGATGATTCGCCCCAATACCACAGGTAACAAGGAAGAATATGTACACATTCGTTGCAGACAAGCTTGATGTAGCTTACTTATCCGCAATTCCTGAAAACCACCAACTTCAGGAGTGCGATGTACCTGAAGAAGAGATGGAGCTTCGAGAGATCGTTGAGGTTTGGTATGAGTCTGCCTTCCTACCCGCTTTCAATCTTCAGAAAATAGACATTGAGAACAAAGCAGAGCTCACCATCGTACAAATGCACGTATTCAGCAATGATACGAGCACACTCGCCTTCCTACTAAAAAACAGAGTGTATCGCGCCGCACTTAACAGAATGCTCGGTATTTGGACATTAGAACCCTCTGCAAAAACCGTATTAGAGCAACTTCTTTTCGAATTAAGCCTCGATAACAATCGTCCTCATTAGTAAGCTTTTTAAGTGATTCATCAATAAGCATAAAATTAAACAAACTGCCAAACGCTATAAATTACTAATAAAAGAACGCATTTCCAAATAAGCTCTGGAATCACAAGAACTTATACCTCTCCCACACTTACGTAAAATTTACCGTTTCAAAGTTTCCATATCGGCATTTTTATTCTACTGTTTTTATATAACGACAGTTGGATGGATCCTTATATGGCGATTACGGTTTGGAATAACCTTTCAGTCAAACATAAACTCTTTGGCTTAGTTCTACTTCCCATTTCATTATTACTCTTCCTAGCAGGTAGACAGGCTTATATATTAACGACTCAGTTAACCGATTTTGAACGAACCAATCAGTTATCTGTCTATCTTCAAGATATTTCTATTTTGTATAGAAGTACCTTAGCCTCTAGCCCTGAAGAGTTTGCTACTCAAAGCAACCAAGTAAAGGCAGAACTTAAAAACCTGTCTCCCATCATTTTTTTAGACGCATCTGATGAAATGAATCAACTTGTTGCCGATTTCAGCGAAGCGACCTTATCGACGATGCAAGTGACTGACACTTACGATAAATTGGATGCCCTCGAATGGCAGAGCGATTTATACAAGCAACTGTTACTTGAAGTAGAGAAAGTCCCTTTTGAAAACACTAAACGTGAAATTCAACAGCACCTCACTGCCCTTCAACAACTTGAGTGGTTGATGTTTTGGTCGAACGAAGAGTTCAAGCTTGGTAGTTCACTGATTGAGATCTTCCAAATCAGCCAAGAGTACGACCCAGAACTCGCCGAACAGATCAAAACCTTGAGTGAAAGACAGCAATTGTTCTTAGAGCGCTTTGTTTCATTGAACGCCAACGAACATCAAGTTTCTTTGATGGTTGAAGTGTTTCGAAATGATGTGTTTGCTCAAAGCCAAGAGATAAGAAGCGCGCTACTCGACCTAAATACAATCAGCCAACTGACGCCACAAGAAGTGTCTGTCGGCTTAGAAGCGATGAGCGCACGGCTCAACTTATTACAAAGCCTTGGCGGCGTAATCAAGCAAGAGTTTCAACAAGAAGTTGAGCAAGCCATCTATGACGCGCAAATACAACGAACCCTGTTTATTTCAATCGTCGCTTTGCTGGCTGCGATTGTTATGGGTTTAACTCTTAGCTTGGCGAGACAAGTCACTAACAACCTTAATTTGGTGTTAGCTTTCTTAAAAAGCGAAAATGATGACACGCGCCCTTCTTTAGATAAATTAATCCAAGGTAAAGATGAACTCAGTCTGTTTGCTCAGCAAGTTGAACGATTGACCATCGAACGAGAGCTCGCGAAAGAGAGATTGACGGTAGCAAAAGAAGACGCAGAGAGAGCCAAAGAGGATGCCGAACACGCGAAAGACCACGCAATACAAGCCAGCAAAGCAAAAAGTAGCTTCTTGGCCAACATGTCTCATGAAATTCGCACCCCGCTCAATGGTGTTATTGGTATTTCGGAAATCCTCGCAGATACGCCGCTTACACCGACACAACGTGACTATGTTGATACGATCGAAACTTCATCCCAACTGCTCCTTAGCTTAATCAACGATATCTTAGACTTCTCTAAAATTGAGTCTGGCATGCTATTAATCAGCCCGCATTCTGCATCGATTAGAGAGTCGATATACGACATCGCCTCTATTGTGGCACCAAAAGCGAAAGAACAAAGAATATCGATTAACGTTGATATCAGCCCAGATACACCAGCTCGCGTGATGATCGACGATCACCGCTTAAGACAAATCCTAATGAACTTTATGTCGAATGCAGTGAAGTTTACGGCAGAAGGTGGCGTCACATTATCAATCCAAACGCTCGAACAATCTGACGATAATGTCACCATTCGATTTGCCGTTCGCGACACAGGTATTGGTATCGATTCAAAGCAACAAAAACAAATATTTGAACCCTTCGCTCAAGAGGATGATTCAACAACCAGACAATTCGGTGGTACCGGTCTTGGCCTAGCCATCAGTACACAGTTGGTAGAGCTGATGGGTGGTCAAATTCAACTCGACTCCGTCAAAGGTGAAGGAAGCTGTTTCTACTTCGACTTGGTATTGCCTGTTGACTTGATACTGCCAAAACCAAGTACAGCAACGGCTGATATTTATGTGCTGGGTAACGAAAACATGCTCTCCGAGCGAATAGAGTCCGACCTTAACCTTTATGGTTTGAAGGTTACCGATAAAACGAATGATATAACGGCAATTACAGAGCAGCTCTCCACTCAAAAACACACTAAACCTATTACTGTTGTTTTCGCCGAAGATGACGCATTCCTAGCTAATACCCACGCAGATAACTTAGAAAAGCTGCACCAAAACGGCATCACTATCTGTTTGATACGTTCCTTCTTAAGTGAGCCAGCGGATCTTGGTGACAGCGTTACTGCACAAGTCGCACAGCCCCTACTCGGCTTGCGTTTAATTAAAGCTATTGAGCTTTGTGATACTCGAGGTTTGGCGGAACTATCAGAAGCAAGCCAGACATCAGTCGAGATCCAACACAAAATCCTCATCGTTGAAGACAACAAGATCAACCAAAAAATTGCTGGTCTTCATGTCGGTAAAAGTGGTTTTGAATTCGAGTTCGCTAATAATGGTCAAGAAGCTGTGGACATGTTCACCGCTAATCCTCATTACGCGGCGATACTCATGGACTGCATGATGCCGGTTATGGATGGCTTTGATGCAACAAGCAACATCCGAAGAATTGAAAAAGAAACGGAAGCGACGCGACGCATCCCTATCATTGCATTGACCGCCAGTGTCATCGATGACGATATTCAGAGGTGTTTCGACGTTGGTATGGATGACTATGTACCAAAACCATTCAAGTTCGAAATGCTTAAAGAGAAAGTACTCACCGCGGTAGAAGCTATGCCACTACCAGCTTCCTATAAAGCTCAACCTAAGAAACAACCTGCAACTGTCACTCCAATTATCAACGGGGCTGCGACCAAACGTACTTTGCCTGAAGAAGCGGAACAAAACGCAATTCCGAGCAAATCAGAGAGAATCTTGCTAGTCGAAGACAACCGCGTCAATCAAAAAGTAGCTTCTATCATGCTGAAGAAGGCCGGATATGCCTTTGAAATTGCAGACAACGGACAAATTGCCGTTGATATGTACCAGAACGACAGTAGCTTCGACATTATTTTGATGGATTGCATGATGCCTGTTATGGACGGTTTCACGGCAACTAAGGAGATTCGAGAACACGAGAAAAACCAAGGCTTAAGCAAAACTCCTATTATCGCGTTAACCGCTAGTGTTATCGATGATGATATTCAAAAGTGCTTTGATTCCGGAATGGATGGGTACGTAGCGAAGCCCGTAAGAAAAGAAAAACTGTTCCACCAAATAGAAAGTGCGACTTGTTAGGAGAAACCAATGGATTGGATCAAAACAATTAAAACACTCTCGTGCAGAGCGCTGCTACCCGCAGTGATAGGGTTGTTAGGAAGCTTACTTCTTCTCAGCCCCGCTCATGCCGCTGAAGATTATGCCATATTTTCTTTAGACTCCGGATTTGAAGAGATATCAATAAACAAAGCGCGAAAGCTCTATAGAGGGAAAACTAAGCACCTCAATGGCAAACGTGTTGAACTGTCTGATTGGCCTGAGAACAGTGCCGAAAGAGAGGACTTTTATCAGCTTTTGCTTGGAAAAAATGCCGCTCAAATGAATGCACACTGGGCTGGTTTATCTTTTTCAGGAAAAGCGCGTTATCCAAGAGAAATCAAAACGGCGTCAACCGACAGCTTAGTCGACTGGCTTGATGACAAACCAAACCGTATTGGTTACTCCCCACTCTCTTCGGTTCCTCAAAATGCCAACGTTCTCTACGTTATAAGTTCGGAGAAATAATATGAAAAGAATAATTACGTCAGTGTTATGTGCTTCAATGGCCTCTCCGGCTTTTGCGAATATCGAACTTACCGATAATTTATCCTTGAGTGGCTTTGGCTCAACGTCTTGGGCAACATCGGATAACGATAATCCATTAATCATCAACCGCGGTTTTACTGATGAGAGCTGTTACGACTGTGATACCACATTTGGTGTTCAACTCGATTACTTCTACAACTCATTCAAAGCTTCCGTGCAAGTTGTTAAGCCACCCCAATATGATTGGAGTGAGCCGCAGCTAGAGTGGGCTTACTTAGGTTATGAATTTAATGACTTTGATGTCAGCATTGGTCGATTACGACTACCATTATTCCTTGCCTCTGAGTACTACTATGTGGGCCAAGCCTATATGACAGCAAGGCCACCGACAGAGGTGTATAACAGCGTTCTCGGAGTCACAGCTTTCAACGGTATAAAAGTGAGCTGGACTCATGATGTCAGTGACGAAGCTACTCTTTTACTTACTCCGTTTATCGGCATAAAAGATAAAAATGACGTAGATTTCAACTCGACTACAAAACTGGAATTTGAAACCAACCGAATGTTCGGTGCAAACCTTCAATTAAGTGGTGATAACTATCGTTGGAACTTATCTTTCCTTGATTCAAATTTCGATCAAACGACAAAAATTGAAAACGTTGGCACGCTTCCAACAGCAGACAACCAACACATCCAACTTTGGTCGCTAGGCGCTGAATATGAATTTGGCCAAGCGGTATTGGCGAGCGAAGGTCAAATCAGTGACGTTTCTTCATCCATGTACGCCAGCCTAGGTTACCATTTAGGAGTATTCACACCTTACGTAGTATACGGCGCGCAATTTAACGCCAATGAGCACTTAGAAGGGAGTAGCTACTTAGTTGGTGTAGATTACGACTTGATGTCAAATATATCTATCAATGGTGAAATGCAATTCTTCGAAGCTCGTAGGTCAAACGGTGCCTTTATTGACGCCCCTAAAACCGATAAAGATGCATTGCTCTACACCATCATGTTGAGTTTTGTTTTTTAGCTCGAATTCAAATCGATGGTCACTTGCAGCAATTAAGATCCAAAAAAGCCAGTCGAATATTCGACTGGCTTTCTCAATAACGGTTTATCAGCTTACCATTAACCCATCTAAAGATTATGAGCTTGGCGCTACTCGTTTATCTTTCAACTGATCAATAACATAGTCAGGAGCTACTTTACCTAGCTCACCTAAGCAATCATCGGTCTTTTCATTTCCGTAGCGCACATAGATATCGCATACCGCGTATAGCTGCTCTGGAGAACCAGAGATCAAATATGCTTTCTCGAACGATTTAGTCGACTTGTCGATATCCAACTCTTCTTGTAATACCCCATTTAGGTACCAGTAGTAGCTGTTATCTTTCGCTAGCTTCGCTGCCACTTCAATCTCTTTGGCTGCCGCAGTTTTGTCTTCAAGGCGAACCAGAGTCAACGATTTCGAATAATGCAGAGCGGCGTTGTTTGGCACGCTCTCCAAACCACGATCTAATACTTCGACTGCTTGCTTATCTTTGTTCTGAGCTCGAAAATTATCTGCGTAGCTCAACCAAACTTGCGCTTCTTTTGGATGCGTATTGATCAGCTCTAGATAAACCGTTTCCGCCTTATCCCAGTCATTGTGCCAACGAAGCACATCAGCAAACAGTAATTGGTACTTTTCAGATTCTTGCGTTTCCAAGAAGCTAATAAGCTCTATGACTGGTGGTTCAATTTGTGCTTTCTGCTCGTCATCCAATGCATTGAAGTCACGGACTAGGTTTGACGTTGCCGTATGGCGAACCATGGTATCGCTGTCTTTTAGCAAGGGTGAAACTAACGCCCAGCGATGTTCAAGTTGGTAAGGTTCAGAACCGATAACCGCCGCTTCACGAACTTCAGGGTTTTGATCTTTTAAGCCTCTTGCCACCGCCACCAGCGCATTTTGGCTTGGATATGAAGCAAGCTCTTGCAGTGCACCAGTACGATTTTCAACAGATTGATTCTGATCTTGTGCCATGTAAGACAACTGTTGAATGCGGGTTTGAGTGTCCGTCATTTCAAGCACTTGATTGATATTTTGTGCTGGCGCGTCAACCGTTTGTTGTACGCTATTCGCAGCCATCGCAGACGTTGAAATTAATGCGGACGTTGAAATCAATAAAGCAACAGCCGTCGCTAAACTCTTCTTCATCATAGTATTACCTTAAACTGGAGAACTTAGCCTGTCCTTAGACTCGTATCTGATTAAATTTATCTTGGACCTGTTGATCCAAAGAACGAGTTAAAACTTGGTCTCGAACGTAGCTTGTTGCGCCTGTTTTGCTCGATGCGCCATCAATACTGAGTCGCTGAATTTACCATGAGCAACCGGATGCCCCATCGCGCGAGCGATGTACGCCATCGACTTATCGACATGAGAAAAGAACTTATGCCAACCTGCACATAAGTAGTTCAAGCCCGGTTCGCCTGCACGAGTTTTGATAAAGCGGTTCTTAGGGCACTCACCATGACAAGCGAACTTGTAATCACACTGCTGACATTGACTGGTCAGTGTGTGGGATTTAGCAAAACCAAATTTTTGCTGTGGTGCGCTGTACGCCAAATCATCAAGTTTCTCGTGATGAATATTGCCAATTTTGTACTCAGGGTAAACATAGTGGTCGCATGAGAAAACATCGCCATTTGGCTCCATTGCCAAACCCTTTCCGCATATCTCGTTCAAGGTACACAATGGGTTCGGACGCCCAATCCACGTTTCTAAACTTGCTTCAAAATACTGAACAAACACCTTACCGATGTCGTTCTTAGCCCACTCATCAAATACAGAAATCAAGAAGTTACCCCAAGCCAAATCCGACACACACCACGATTCCATGATCGAATCTTTATGGCCGGGGATCAGGCGTTTGTCGCCTTGTTTGAGCTGTTCGCTCACTTGGGATGTTTGTGGTGCAACCGTTCGGAACGTTTTCTGTTCAACGATAGGAATAAACTGCATTTGCGGTGACTTCACAACATCACGTAGGAAGCGATAGACCTCAAGTGCATTTTGACTGGTGAGGTTATTCACACAGGTAAGCGTTGCGAACTTCACTTGGTGTTTGTGCAGCAGCTCCACAGCCGCCATCACTTGTTTAAATGTGCCACGGCCAGCTCTGTTAACACGATAGGCATTGTGCAGCATTTCGGGACCATCAATACTCAAACCGATCAGGAAGTTGTTCTTCACAAGAAACTCCGCCCAATCATCATTCAGCAAGGTACCATTGGTTTGTAAATCGTTTGAAATCAATACACCTTCAGGTTGGTACTTTTTCTGTAGCTCAACCACGCGTTCAAAATACGCCAAACCTAGCATTGTCGGTTCACCGCCCTGCCATGAGAAGATAATTTCTGGCGTGTTTTGACCTTCGATGTATTGTCGGATGTAGGTTTCTAACGTCTCATCATCCATTCTTGGAGAACTGCCTTTCTTGTACTCCAACAAATCTTGCTTACTTAGGTAGTAACAATATTTACAGTCAATGTTGCATGCTGCGCCAATCGGCTTAGCCATGACATGCAAGCGCTTAGACGCTTTACCGTTATATTGTGGACCTTGAGTAATATGCATGATTTACCTACCTATTTTAGTATTCTGGACCCATCATAATTCCTATTCGATCAGGTGACATGTTATACCCTTTATAACCAATAGGAATGACCTTAAACGTTAGAATTAGACCCTATTTCGAACATCTGAGGCACGTGATGAAATTTCTTAATTACAAACAGTTAGCAACAATTAGCAGCGTCACCATGACTATCCTTCTGAGTGGCTGTGCAAGCGTGCCTACACACCCCATCGCCCAACAAATTGACCAAGAGATGGTGTTGGTTGAAGGCGGCACATTCACCATGGGGTCGAACGGTCCAGAAGCGACCAAAGCAGAGCGTCCTGCACGTAATGTAACTGTAGATAGTTTCTATATTGCGAAGTTTGAGGTGACTCAAGAATTGTTCGAATCGGTGATGGGTTCATCTCTCAGTTATTTCCAAAACCCACAAGTTCCGGTCAATAACCTTAGTTGGCAGCAAGCAAACTATTTTGTTGAGCAGTTGAATGAATTAACGGGTGAAGAATACCGTCTGCCTACTGAAGCTGAATGGGAATTTGCAGCCAAAGGTGGCAATAAAAGTAAAGGCTATACTTACAGTGGTTCCAATAACTTAGATGATGTTGCGTGGTACTCAGCAAATTCTAAAAATAGCGCACATCCAGTCGGGCTAAAGAAACCAAATGAACTAGGCTTATATGACATGACAGGAAACGTGGGCGAGTTTGTTATCGATGCCTTCGATGACACCTTCTACCGATTCGGTCCAACAGACAACCCTAACAACGCAAAACACAGCGACGTCGGTTTATCACACAAATCGGTTCGCGGTGGCAGCTTTGCTTATGACGAAAATGAATCTGAAAGTTACCGTCGTGACTTCGCAAGCCAATCGATCACTATGTCAGATATGGGGCTGCGTTTAGTTAAGGATGTGAACTAGCTAACGAAGCGAACTAACTAAAGATGCCGAAGGTTATGGTTCACTAATCGTCACCAACAATACTAAAAATACGATTCGCACTGCACACACGTTACAAATCTGGCCAAACGTTGGAAACCTGACCAAACATTAGAACTCAGCGGCAACTGTGAATAAGGAAACTCTATGCAATACACCAAGCTTTCAGGACTAACCCTCGCGTTACTCTGCGCTCTCCCAGCTTCAGCTGAGGAAAAGCCAAATCTAGTCCTTCAAATCACGGTAGATGGCCTGCGCGCAGATCTAATCGAACGATATAAGCACAACTTCGGTGAAGGCGGTTTCCGGTACTTAATGGATGATGGTACCTACTACACCAACGCAAACTACCAACATGGCAACACGGAAACGATCGTGGGCCATGTGTCGCTTGCAACAGGTGCTCCACCGAGCGTACACGGCATGGTAGGTAACGTTTGGTATGACCGTAGCGAAGAACGTTTGGTGTATAACGTAGAAGACGGTAACTACCAAATGCTGACCTCTGGTGCAGGTGTCGATAAAGCAACAGAGATCGACCCAACGCAGAAGACAGCACAAGGCGATGGCCGCTCTCCAGAGCCAATACTCTCCACCACGTTTGGTGACGAACTGACGATTTCCAATAGTGGCAAATCAAAAGTATTCGGTGTATCAGTGAAAGACCGCGGCGCAATCTCATTGGCAGGACACAGTGGTAAAGCCTTCTGGTTCTCCAAAGCACAATCGGAGTTTGTCACCAGTAACTATTACTATGACGAGTATCCAGATTGGGTATCACGCTGGAACGAGAAAGCGATTGCTGCTCAGTATTCCAAACAGAAATGGGAGCTCTCATTACCGCGTGATAAATACACGTTGCAAGAACACGATACCGAACACAAAGTGAAACTCGGTGACTTCCAACGCACCTTCCCTCATCCTTATGGCCCGGCAAGTTACAAGTACTACAGCACAACGCTAACCGTCAGCCCTGCGGGTGACGAAATCACGGAAAACTTCGCTAGCACCTTGTTGATGCAAGAGAAGCTTGGCCAAGGCGACGTGACCGATTATCTGTCAGTGAGTTTCTCATCAAATGACTACGTGGTGCACCTTTACGGCCCTGAAAGCCTAGAAACAGAAGACAACCTTATCCGACTTGATAAGACTCTCGCTAAGCTTTTCAAAACCGTGGATAACCAAGTCGGGCTAGAAAACACATTGATTGTGCTGTCTGCCGACCACGGTGTACCTGAATCTTCACCTGCGGCAAATGCGCTTGGTTTCAATCAAGCTCAATACTTCAATAAAGACACACTACTCTCGAGTGGTGTTGAGAAACGATTGAAGGATGAATTTGGTTTAACCAAAGACGCGATTCGCTTGTACGCACAACCTTACATCTATCTGAATCATGATCTGATCGCTGAGAAGAAGCTTGATCTGGCTAAGGTCCAAGAAGCTATTGCGGATGAAATTGCAAAAGTGAAAGGTGTTGCGTTTGCTGTATCAAGTAGTGACATTGCGGCTAACCGAGTACCGGATACGCATGTGATGCAGCTAATTAAAAACAACTACCACCCTGCTCGTTCTGGCGACGTGTACGTAGTATTTGCACCGCGCAGCTACATTAACGACATGGAAGGCCTCCAAATTGCCTCTACACATGGTTCTCCGTGGAAATACGACACTCATGTGCCTGTGATCTTTGCAGGCTACGACGTTGAAGCTAAGAAGGTATCGCGACCAGTGACGCCATATGACATTGCGCCAACGCTTTCGAACAAACTGGGTATCACCCAACCAAGCGGGTCAATCGGAGAAGTGCTGCAAGAGATCACTGAGTAGACTCAATCTCTAAGGTTTCGTGAGCTAGATTTCGAATCCAGCACCCACTCAATAAAAGAGCCGTTTATCTGTTTCTGACTCACTAGGTCGAAACAAATAAGGTTCATCGCGCATTAGCGGGAACTAAAAACAAAAACGGTAGTAAGTGACATGGTTTAGTCGCCAAACAAAAATCATACACAAACTACCGTTTTCATGCCGAATCATACTTTCCTATCTTCATTCTGGGAAGGCTTTCAAATAGTAAAGTCTCACCAGACAGCATCACTTATTACCCTGACTCTTAAACCTAACTCTGAGGCTAAGTGCCTTTGTGGTCTCGAGGCCGAGGCTATTCATGAGTATCAATGGCGTCATGTGAAAGAAGCCATGTTGCTCGGTGTTCCTGTTGAACTTTCCGTTCAAACACGAAGAATTAAGTGTCGTGACTGCGGCATCAAAACAGAGTCTCTATCTTGGTTAGAGCCTTATGCTCGTATAACGAAGCGCCTAAAAAGTTATATAGAACAACTGCTGCCTCTTCTTCCCATTAAGCATATCTCCCAGTTAACGAGCGTACATTGGCACACCATTAAAGAGATAGATAAACGCCGACTTCGACAAGTGGTGCCGTCAGTGAAATGGGAGGGGCTAAGGCAACTCGTCATGGACGAGTTCGCTATCTTTAAAGGACATCGGTATGCCACGGTCATCGCTGACGCTAAGACTCACCAAGTTATTTGGATAGGGTTAGGCCGTAGCCGCAAGGACATACGACCGTTCTTCGAGCTGTTAGGCAAGCATGGCAATAATATCGAAGCGGTCGCGATGGACATGAATACGGCTTTTGACCTTGAAGTTCAAGCGCATTGCCCGAACGCAAAAATCGTTTACGACTTATTCCATGTTGTCGCTAAGTTCGGTCGTGAGGTCATGGATAGAGTCAGAGTCGACCAAGCCAACAAGCTCAAGCAAGATAAAAAAGCGAGGCAATGGGTCAAGCGCTCACGCTGGGTGTTGTTGAAAAATAGAGGCAACTTAAATCCACGGCAAGACAGCTATCTTACAGAAATATTGAATATCAATAAGGACTTAATGACCACTTATATACTCGGGGCACAGCTCAAAGAGCTTTGGTATTGTGAATCAGAAGCACATGCTAAAGGGCTCTGGGAGGCGTGGTGGGCACAAGTACAAGAGAGTGGAATTAAGCCATTGAAAGAGTTCGCACGAAAACTGAGTCCTTATCTTCACGGTATTATCGCATCGGCAAGTTATCCGCTAAACACCTGCACCCTAGAAGGGATAAACAACAAGATAAAGCTAATCAAGCGAATGGGATATGGGTATCGAGATACCGACTACTTCTTGGAAAGCCGCGATGAACCACAAATAAGCGGCTCTTTTTTAGCCCAACTTTCTGCTCTTAAACCTTATCGACTGTATCCGCCCCATGAACCCACGGGACGATATTGTTAATACGTGAGCGCCGCAATCACACTGTTAGCGCTAAGGAACCTTTGAAACCGTCATCAAAGCTCACTCATAATAAGCTATTATTTACAGTAGATTTCGGTTAATTTTCCAAAGGCCATTATGAAAAACAAACTGAGTTTAGCAATTCAAGCATACTGCAACTGGATTGATTCAAACATTATTGAAATTGCTTATGTCGGTTCCATTCTAGTTGTGATTCTAACGCTCATCATCAATCTTATTTAGGCTTCCATTTCCTAAATATTAGTTTCCTTTACTCATTACCGAGCTTTTCTAAAAGCCTCAGAGTTAAATCAATCACCTCATGGATTTGGAGTTTTACGCCTTCAAATAGCTGCGTGAGCGGATCTATTTTTGAGGTTGCAGCTTCAACAATGACTGATTTACCTCAACGATAAACTGATAACCTCTCATTCAATGAATCCTATCTTTTTAACCATTGCCTTGTTCGTTTGTAGGGGCCCGTCCTCTATACACGACTATTGGTTACGCTTGAATGAGGATACTATTGAATTAGAATGCCCCTCAAACATATATCGCCTTGGTGATTGAGAAACAAACAGAATGAAACAAACAAATCATATCGAACAATGCCAGCAAGAAATTTTGAGCTTTTCGGACCGATTACATCAATCTGGTTGTGCGCCTTACTCGGTAGCTCAATACACTCAAGCTTATGCAAAACGCCAGAACATTGATGTCTCTATTGATGTGACCCCGACAAAAGTCATCACTATTTTTGAGCAACCCACGCAAAAAGTCGTGATGGAAAACAAAAAACCACCCTCGGTTAACTTACGTGATTTAGTCGCAACGCTTAAAGGGTTTTCGACTCATTCCCATTACGAAGGTTCAGAAACCTACTCGAATCGTACCTTGTGCTTTGCCAATTTATTGCTTCCGCCATGTTATTTAATGTTAGTTGGCAGTACTTATCTGGCGGTCGGTTTATCCATTATTCTGGGCGCTATAGCCTGGCTAGCACAAATTTTCCTGACTGGGCCAAGAAGCATTCTTGTCGAGTTCTTTGTCGCCTTAGTAGCCAGTTTTTTAACCGGTATGATAGCGGCACAGGTTCCCGGCTTACCAACATTGGCACTGTGCATTTCTTCCATTGTCCTTTTTATTCCTGGGTTAACCGTCACCAACGGCTTAGCCAGTCTTGCTCTCAATGACTTTCGGTCAGGTATCGAACTGCTTGCACAAAGCGCACTCATAGTAATGAAAATATTCATCGGCATTGTTATGGGGTTAGGCTTAGCCAACATAATCAATCAACCATTATCGGTACCGGTATTTATTGATGAAATCCCATTCGTTCTTCATGTCACCGCACTGATCGGGATTTCTGTCGCTATTGGCCTTATTTTCAACGCAAGTATGACAGAAATTCTCTTAGGCCTTCCTGTCGCGGCAATTGGCATGTGGGGGCCACATTGGTTTACTTCCGATTGGGTTCTAGGTACATGGGTAAGCACAATACTCATTACGCTTTACGGGTTGGGGATGGGAAAATTGCGTCACGTTCCACCACTCATATACATTATTCAAGGGATCATCATTCTTGTCCCCGGTAGTCGAATCATTGTCGGAGCAAGTGAGTCCTTCTTTGCGACCTCCATTTTACCCATTCCGAATATTGGTCTGTCCGCCTTGCTGATGTTTGGCGCGATTATGGCGGGACAAATCATGGTTTATTCTATATTTAGTCGTCATTTTGATTCCATCATTGAGGACTAACCATCGAGCTAACAATCGCTGATCAACACGCCCCAATAACCCACGATTGAGTCTTTATCTGCTTTTTGACGTTAACCGATTCTGAGAAGGTACTGATGAACAGAGTCTCGAAAATCGATAAGACTATTTTGTTTCAGATGGCGAGGGGAATGAGCAATATGGATTTGGAAAAACCGAATAGAATCGAAAGTAGCCAATAATTCAATAAGATAAGGATGCTTAGGATGAGTCAATGCAAAGTAGGCAGAGGTAAGCTAGGTATAGGCAAGCGCTAGGTTGATAGGCTTGCCATCTACTCCATTTCCGCTCTAACTACGCCACCAGTGCGTTCAGTTTTTTACGCATACTCTCTTTATCAAGGCCACCTTTAGGTCCAATGAAGACTAACCGTGACGAACGAGATTCATCATCTTCCCATGCATCTCCAACCGTCACATTGGCTCGCTGGCCCGTGCACTGAAATACACAGCGATGATCAGGACGATCGGTTAAATTTAAAATACCTTTCATGCGATAAGCATCAATTGAAAACTGTTGCAGTAGAGGATACAAACTTTGTAGATTAAGCGGTTGATCAGTTTCAAAGCTGAATGTTTCGAAATCATGGTTCACGTGATGACAGTGCTCATCATGACAATCATGGTGCTGGCATTCCCTTTGATCAGCCGCTATTTTGTTAGTGACAAAGCGCGTACTTTCAGGGGCATCAAATAAGATAGGTAAATCCACTTCGCCGAATGAAATATCAATCAATTTAGCAAACGGAGCTTGTACTCGGCACCATGCTTTGACTTGCTCTAGTTTATCAGCATCGACTAGGTCAACTTTATTAACCAGAACAATGTCAGCCACTTGAATTTGCTGCTTCGACAACGTCTCCATTGGGCCTTCTAGCCCTAAAATGTTTTCCGCATCGATCGTCGTCACGATTGCATTTAAAGGTGCGTGTGCTTGCAGTTCCGGATCTTCAAATTGAAGTGCCACTTCTTTGGGTTCTGCGATACCTGAAGTTTCAACAATAATATGGTCTGGGCGTTCCTCCAATGCGAGTAAACGCATTACCGAAACGACTAGTCCTTCTGCAAGGTTACAACAGATACAGCCATTCTCTAGGCTGATCATATTTTCACTTTCAGATTTAACTAACTCCGCATCAACATTGATTGATCCAAAATCATTGACGATCACAGCCATGCGCATTCCATTTGCATTGGTTAATATATGGTTTAGTAGGGTCGTTTTCCCTGCTCCTAAAAATCCGGCTAAAATTGTTACTGGAATAGGCTTCTTGCTCATAGCATGCTCTCTTTCGATTTTCGTTGTCTATATTTACTCGGTAAGCAATAAAAAAGGTTGAGCTAATGCCCAACCTTTTAAGTCAGGATAACTTAGCCAGTAACTTTGTTGCGAACCGCTTCACCTGGGTTTGAATCTAACAACATTTCACCAGCTTCAATGATAGGTGTCCCGTTTACAAGTACGTATTTCATGCCTGTAGAAAGGGCATTTGGTTTATCAAATGTTGCAACGGCTTTTACTTCATCAAGTTTGAAAATAGCTAAATCAGCATCTTTACCTACTTGAATACGACCTTTATTTGCCATTTGTGGCACAGCATCCTCAAGAATACGACATGCGTTTAAGCTAGTTCTTTCCATCGCTTCTACTAGTGTTACCGCTTTGTATTCCTCGACATATTTTTCAATAAAACGAGAGAAACAAGCAAGTGAGCGAGGGTGAGCTATTGCGTTGCTTGGAAGTGGCCATACATCACCTTCAATTAATACGCCTTTATCATCCATCCAAGGCATTGCATCTGAAGCGATAGCTGCACCTGGGAACAATACTGAACGGTCCATTTTAGCGCGATCTTCTTTGTTCTCATCGGGTTTTAAGAAGTGCATGACAACCACGGTACCGGGCGCTGATGCTTGTAGTTCAGTGACTTTTTCTTGGTTTAGTGCTTTACCATTCGCTTCCATGTAGCTAGCGCTTGGTACACCCCAACGTTGTAACCAATCGTCACCACGGAAAACTTCTGCGCCAATAACGGAAGAGCCAGCACCATAAGGATAAGCTTCAGTAGTAACGGCTAAACCTTGATCAATGGCGGATTGAACTAAATCGGCACAATCTTCGATATCTTGTACTGACGTGCTGTTGAGGTGACAAATGTGCATGTGTGCACCCGTTGTCGCCGACAGGCTAATGAGTTCTTGGTATGCTTCAAAGCTTGATTGTGGCTCTGCGCTGTTTAGGTAACGAACGTGAGTGTAGGTTGGTACTTCATAGCGTTTTGCTAGTTTAGCAAGATCATAGTACTCTTTGTGGCCATAACCTGGTGCGTAACCCGCGTTAATACCAATGCCTAAGCCCCCCTCTTTAAGACCTTGCTCAACCGAGCCCAGAATTTGTTTTAATTCATCTGGGGTTGCTAGGGTATTTTGCCAATTGTTTTTAGAAAAAGCTTTCTGGAACCAAACAATCGTACCATCAGGAGCAGGCATCGTAGGTTCTTTTGCTTGAATACGAGCGTAAGTCCATGCTACAGAAGCGCCGTAATTAATCGGGCGACCTTCAGCAGCAGTAATATCGTAGTACGTTCCGATTGGGAATAGACCAGATTCCATCTCAAGAGCGGTGGTTACGCCATCGAATGCTTGAGCACGGGCAGCAGGAAGTTGTTGTCCGTGAGCGTGCATATCGATAAAGCCAGGTGCAACCACGAGACCTTCAGCATCGATGATTGTTTTGCCTTGCAGCTTTTTGTCTGAGATTGCAGCAATACGCTTACCTTTAATACCGACGTGACGAATTGCGTCGAGTCCAGTTTCAGGATCAACAACACGGCCATTTTCGATAACGATATCAAATGGCCCTTTCTCGTTAGGCATCAGTTTGATGTTTTGGCCAACCAGTTTTTCAGGGGCTGCATGTAAAACAGAGGCAAAAGGCAGTGCCGCAGCCCCAACCGCTAACTTAGTCAAAGTCGAACGTTTATCTGTATCGACACCATCAAGTAATACTTGCGTAGCGTCCAATTCATTTGGGTCGTAATTTTTCATATTGATACCTGTTATGTTTGTTGTAAAAAAATACTAGTTCATGATTGCTATGAAAACTATGCTGCATGTAGAAAAATCAATCGATTGACTAACACCCACCTTTCCATCATTAGAATCCACTGCCAACCGTTATATAAAACGCGCTGTCAACGTCACTAAAAGCGAGGTCTACCCCCATGTGTAACCCATATCGGCAAGCTATCTGATAGCGAAATCCAGCACCATACGCATCGACACTTTCATCGTCTGACAGACTGCCCTCTACTGTCGCTTTACCCAGGCCATAAAACGCAGAAACGGTCCAACGATTATCAATCGCATTATCGTATTCCGCGACAACACCCAGCCCAGAGGTCACCGAGCTTTCGCCCATAAAATATTGAATAACGCCATTGATAGCGTTATTCACATCTTCATTACTGGTCTCAAACTCTACCGAGCTCTGGCCAATAATCTGTTTCACACCCAGCATCAATGGTGTGTTTGCCACTCGAAACTGGAGCTGCTGAAGCGCAGCGACTCCCGAGTTTTTTGTGCCGAATTGAATCGTTTTGTTGTACGACGCACCTATACTGAACTCTTTGAAAATATCGAGGTTCGCCTTTCCAGCGCCAACGCCACCCGTATATCGAATGGTATCTTTTAGCCCCGACGGTATCACCGTTAATGTCGGTATCAGAACCTGCGCCATATTCAAAGTCCCCACCATGAATAAAGACATACACGGGTAATGACTCTGAACCATTGATCTCCGAAGGACGCCAAATATTAAGATTCAAGCAATCTTCAGATTGCTCTTGCTGGGTTATTTTAAGCTGTGGGCACACGACGCCAAATTGTGTCGCATCTATAGCGCTATCAGCATTGTCTTCTAATTGACGGAGTGACTGTGCTGAAAACGTTGTTGATCGGCGTAAGTGATTCCTTTAAACGCTTCAATGGATACGCGTTGCTCGTCACCTGCTAAGGTATTGATCACAACAGACTCTCTATTTGCGAAAAGAGTCGCGTCCCCGATGGATACTGAAACCTGCTCTGTTGGTAATGTCTGAAGCGGTTCTGGCTTAATAGGACGTGAGCTGGTTTCATCACTACCCCACGCAGAAAGAGCAACAGTGATAGCGATAACCATGAGTGAGCGATGCGTTAAATTCATGGTTGTACCCATAAATGTGTTCGGCCATCTGACCTGATATTGGTATCATCAAACCTGAGAATCCCTATGCTCAGCCATGCTCATTTCTGGAGTATTTGAAGTATTTTTTCTTTATGGTGCGATATTAATTCACTCTTTAAATTTGAATAAATCGCTTATGCAGGACGTGACCCTACATATATTCACTACCGTGAGTGGATGTCGCTTTTTATTTATCACAAAGACTTATTGTTGTACCTTATTTGGCTGACTATCTAGGGTTGATAAAATTTCAACGGGTTCTTGAAACAGCTCTATAGGGGGTTGCTGTGACTCTCCTTCTGAAGCTTCAAACTCATCAAAGAACCCAAATATGTTATTAGAGTCTGATGGCATAGCTAGCACCAAACGTAAGTTTCGAGGCCAAAGCCAATATTGTTGAGGTCTGTTTTGACTTGACCCGAAGAGGTCCAAGATAGAAGTGCGTCGATATCAGGCTCTGCTTTCGCCAGCTCTTTCATGCACTTGACCATGTAGTCTTAGAGGATAAGACCGTTGGCTTTCGCGGTCTCGATGATGCTGTAAAGCATCGCGCTCGCATCAGCACCGTTTGGTGTGTTGGAGAATAGCCAATTTTTCCTGCCAATAACCAGCGGTTTAATTGCGCGTTCAGCGCGATTATTATCGATAGATAAGTGACCATCGTCGATATAACGAATGAGTTTAGGCCATTGCCCGAGCTAGTACTTTATTGCTTTGCCTAGTGGGCTAGAGCCTATCACCTTCTGGGTTGTCATCCATTGGTAAAGCTCATCCAGTATCGGCTTGGCATACGCTTAACGCTCTGCTTTGCGTTCTTCGGCAGGCGCACCTTTTAAGCGTGATTCTATCCCGTAGAGCTTTTGGGGTTTAGCCAGCACTTTATCAGCCTTGCCCGATTTACCTTCCCCTTGAAGCTTCTTCGCGTCCATGAACTTGCGTTAAGCACCCCACATTAGTGACGTGATGCAGACCATGATAAGCCGTGTAGCCATCGGTTTGTAGATAACCGTTGTAGTCACCTAAAAAGTCCACGGGGCACACCCTCGCGCGACTGTTTTGATAGTCGTACAAGGCGATTTTTTCACATTCGGCAGTGCCGCTTCGGGCGAGTCAGCGCCTGAGCAGTAAAGCCACATATAACACTGCTTCTCTTCTTTGAGCACATTGAGCGGCGTTTCATCCGCCTGAACCACCACTTGTTGAAGTAGGTTCTCCTTCAAGGCCACATACAGCGGGGCGAACTTCTCACTGACTTGGATAACCCACCTTGCCATGGTGGCGCGTGATAGCTCGATACCCGACTGGGTAAACAGCGATCATCAATCAATGCATTGGGTGCTAACTCTTGTCCTCCACCCGCTAAGCGACCATTACAAAAAGCACCAACAAGGATCTCGCCGGTAAAGCTGCCTTTGTCTATGGGCAACGTGCCACTGTAGGGCTTAAAGCCAAGTGCTTTCACCACACCTGTTAGTGTATACGCACCGCCACCGAGAAAATCTTTAAGCTCGACTGGCGTTTCAGCTGTGACTTCAGCACCAAAACCCGCCGCAGCGACATTCATAAAATAGCGGTCATTCGCACGCGCGCTATCCACCGCAAACGCCTTGCCTTCCAGCGCTAGTTCAAAAGCACCCGAAATATCGTTAGGTATTCCCGTTGCGGTAGCAAAATCATTCGCAGTGCCCATTGGGACAAGCGCCAGTTGTGGTCTTTCACTGGCACGGAGCAGGTTGAGCGCGTTAACGGCTTCATTCACCGTTCCATCGCCACCGACAACAATCAGACGCTTAACATCATCGCATATTGCCTCGCTTACCAAACGAAACATGTCCGACGATTCCCAAGTCACTCTAACTTGCAGGTCAATATCATTGTCCCTCGCCGCAAAGGTGGCTTGCCTTAATTCCGGGATATTGGCTTTCTTTCCGTTTAAAATCACGCGAATGCTGTCCATGGCTATGTCCTTGTATAGGCTAACTTGATAACTCTTTTGCTGCCGCTTTGATCTTAGCTCGTAACCACTTATGGCTTGGTTCATTAGTACGGCTTGGATGCCAAATCATACACATATCGAGGTCTTCCAACTCGAAGGGTAATGGTAGTGTTTTTACCGCGTACTTTTCAGCAAAACAACGCACTGATGAAATAGGCATTACTCCGATGTACTCAGAGCCTTCGATAACAGGAAGCATCTCTACAACGCCCGCTGCGCGATACACGATTCTACGTTTCTCAAGGTCACTATAGTGCTCAGAGCTTAATAAGCTTTTGCGCGCATGCCACCTAGAGACCACCACATGCTCGAGTGCTAAGAACTGTTCCATATCGATGGTATCGCCAACCGTAGGATGATCACTACTACACACCACGACCAGCTCTTCTGTAGAAATCACCTCGTGCTTAAGCATGGTTCTTCCTTTAGGCGTCATATCAACAATCACGTCGTGTCTTTGCAGCCTTAAATCAGACTCATAGTCTTCGGTAAACAGAGGATGAACCTCTAACGCGATACCTGGTGCGACTTGGCTGATTAACCGCATGACTTTTGGCATCATTTCGTAGCTCGCCGCCGAGACGCAGGCAATGGAAAACACGCGGCCTGAGGTTTTAGGATCGAAGTCTCTTGATGCGGATAAGGTAGAAGTAAAGTTTTTAAGTGCAGCGGCCATTGCAGGATAGATATCAATAGCGAATGTGGTTGGCTCTACGCCTGATGTGGTGCGATGAAACAGTGGCTCATCATAGATATCTCTCAACCTTGCAAGTGCTTTACTCACTGCTGGTTGGCTTATATCCATGCGATTAGCAGCTCTAGATAAGTTCTGCTCTTCATAGATAGCAACAAATATAGGAATTAGATTTAGTTCGGTACTTTTCATACAGTTCCATATTAAAGAAGCAGGTTCCCCATAGTAGAGAACCTGCCGATTATGTTCGATGCGAATAACTAAAGTTTGCTACTTAGTTCTATCTTTTAAGTTTGGCAAGGCTTTAGGGATTTTCAAGCGAGCGGCAATTGAACGAGATTGACTCTGGCTTGATTTCTCGTTGGGCAAGTTACGTAACCCTTTCCATAAACGAGTGAATACGTTTTTATCTTCACATCCTTGTTGAAGGGCTTCGCTATCCTCTAGCCAACGCTTTTGCCCATTTGATTTACCATTTTTCGCTTTATCATGTTGCGCTTTATTCAGTTCTAACTGAGAGGTTTCGTTTCGCAATTGACGGTAGATAAAGGTTCTTAATGCAGCCCAATTACCTTGCTTGAGTAAACGACGTAGTACCAACCAACCTGGTGTTGGGCGGTTCGCATAATAACGTTTAACCGAAACAAAGCACGCCACACTGAACAACAGTGCCAGACCAACGCTAATAAACACTGACATGTAAGCCTTGATGAAAGATTGGACTGTGTGTTTGGCTTCAAACAGATTCCCTTTTATCACCACGGTTTCAAGGCGTTGATTTTTGCTGTCCCACCACTGAAATGAAAACTCTGGCAGCGTAAATTCACCGCCCTGCTGAATAACATAAACCGTCTCCTCAATTCGACTGGAACGGTAGTTACCACGATCTTGAGTATCATCTAAACGATTAGGTTGCGGGTAAGCTTGGTACTGCTGGGTCGATTCATTGTTCAACACATCTGGCAGCAACACAGAAAAGCTGTCTTTTGCCTTAATCGTGATAGTTCGAGTAAT
The DNA here is from genome assembly GCF_002877735.2 of Vibrio sp. 10N.261.54.E10. Lineage (NCBI taxonomy): Bacteria > Pseudomonadati > Pseudomonadota > Gammaproteobacteria > Vibrionales > Vibrionaceae > Vibrio > Vibrio sp. 10N.261.54.E10. Next base: position 1,530,459 of record NZ_MCXE02000002.1, on the reverse strand, counting down.
AGCATCGCCAACTTTTAGCTCTTCACTTGAGCGTTGCCATTGCTGCTCTATATCTACTTCTGTCGCAGAAAACCAAGGCGTTTCATTATCGAGTAAACCTGAAGGCAACGAAGCTTCAAACTTAATCGGCTGCGTGTAAAGCGTACCGCCCACGTTTGAACCATCAGGAGCAGAAACTTGGATACGAACCGGTACGGTTGGAATAACAAACTCACCGGAAGTCATCGGATAAAGCGTCACTTCCCAACGCTGACGTGACCATGTAGTACCACCGACTCTTTCTGTGTAGTTCGTCGCGAGTTGGTTACGCTGCTTAGCGATAACGTTAGGGATTTCGATACTGCCGATTCGAGTGCCGCCCGTTAACCAGCGCGGTGTCGCCACCTCAATGTTCAGAATGACCTGCTCATTTACGCTGACTTTGCCCGGCGTTATCTTATCGCCTGACTTTGGCTTTTCCCCTACCCAAGCGATAAGCTCAACGTCACCACTTTTTTGGAGATCGAAGATATCTGCAGCAGAAACAAAAGTAGGGAAAACAGTGCTAATCAATAGAACCATCGACACAAGCAAGGTCTTGGTTAGTTTAAAGGACTCTGAGCGCCCTACCTTTACTTGAATCGATTCAAGAGCTAAATCATATCGACTCATTGCGTTTGCTCCTGTTTTGATGCCTGTTCCTGTTTTGGTGTCTGTTCGATAGAAGGCGCAGGATCTCTTAACTGAATTTGGAATTTGGATTTCAAGAAGAACTTAGGATCGGCTTCTACTCGCTTTAACCACTTGTCGGCAAGCTCTTGGCTGCCCAAGATTTCATTGGCGTTAAGTGTTTCCTTAAGCATCAATTCCGCTACCGTTTCTTCTTCAGCGCCATCACCCGTTCGCGGCTGATCGTCTTCGAGTTCTAAAGATTCTTCAGGGCCATCTGTGGTTCCAGACTGGCTTTCACTGGTTCGGTTTACCTCTTCGACAATTCCACTAAGCACAGCAAGATTGTTCTCCACATCCGTTCTTAGTTCTGGTGACAGATCCTCTTTCTCACTTAATGATTTCAAGAGGTCTCGTGCGGCAAGGTATTCACGCTGCCTAGCTAACGCACTCGCTGCATTGTACAAACCAAGGTCAGTTTTGGTTTGCAAAAACGCACTGTGAGCGAGCTTAAAATCACGAGCATAGTAATAAGCCGCGCCCTTTCGCATTGGGTCAGTAAAATGTTTGGCAGCTTGAAGGTACTCTTTCTGGTTCAACAAACGTTGACCTTGTTGGTCGGGCGTTAGCCATAAGTCCCACCACCATTGAGTGGTCTTATCCAAAGCTGTAAACGACTCCACCACAACGGGTTTCTCAGCAGTTAAGTTGACTGTTTTCGCCAAAGTGCTTGGTGAATAAATACTGCCTGAAATAACTAGGCTAACAACACACCACTGCACCAACCACCCTTTTCTGAACCATAGCAACATAATGAAAGCCATTGGAATAAGCAGTCCATAGCCCATGTCTTTCCAAGGCATTGAAGATTCGCCGTTGAGCTGCATGTTTCTTTCAACCGCTCTGTTCAGTTGTTGGATATCCGAATCATCAACGGTCACTTCAATCACTCGTCCACCCGTCTTACTCGCTAAGTTACGCAGTGAATCTAGGTCGACAGGGTTATCGCTCACCACATTACTGTTTCCTGCGGCGAGAATGAGCAACTGATACGGATTGTCGTTAAAGAAACTCTCGTACGCCCTAATGGTGCTTGGGTTTACACCATCTGATACCAACAGTACAGAAGAGCCTAACTCACCAGACAGTTGCTGATTAATCAGTGGCAGTGCTTCCTCTGCTGACTTACCTGAAACAGGCATGATATCGGGTGTGATAGCCGCTAGAAACGGTTCAAACACCTTGCTGTCTTGCGTGACGGGCATCGCCACGTGTGCGCTGCCTGCATAAACCACTAAGCCCGTATTACCGCCTTTGCGAGCTGCCAATAAGTCTCTAATTTTCTGCTTAGATCGTTCCAAGCGACTTGGAGGCAAATCTTTAGCAAGCATAGATTCACTATTATCAAGCACAACCAACATCGACGCTTTGTCTTCACCAAAAGGCGATGCTTCACGTTGCCATGTTGGGTCAGAACAGATAATGATGGCGATAGTCACAATTACCACCAATAGCTTCAACGGCAGTTGCTTGCGCCAGCCTGTTTCGCCAATCGTCAATGCATCACGTAAATGTGCAGGTATAATGTCTTTCCACGTTGGTTTGGTCTCTTCTCTCCAACGAACCCATAACAGGAAAAACATTGGAATAAAGGCCAACAACCACAATGGTCGGATAAAATGAAACTGGGTAAAAAACTGTTGTATCGTGAGAGAATCAGGCATCACTCTCTCCTTTCAAATTCTTAACAGAAGAAGCGAGCAGCGATCTTCGGCGTATCGTTGCTAAGCTGAATGCGGTCAAATACATCACTACAACAATCGCCATCAAATAGTGGTGCAGCCCCTGTTTAGGGCGATAAGTGGTACTTTCATATAACTGAGGTTCAAGCTCACCAATCTGAGCATAGGCTTTGGTCAGTTCGTCGCGGTTAAGTGCTTCAAAGGCTTCGCCACCTGACTCTTGAGCGACACGCTTGATGGTTTCCATATCCAGAGCAACCTCTCCAACGGTTTGCGGATCGCCCATCGCAATAACGTGAATTCGAACGCCTTTAGCCTTGGCGACTTTTGCGGCATCGATAGGCTCAACAAAACTTCCTGTATCATTACCGTCTGTTAATACGATCACGACTTTCTCTTTTTCGTTGGTGTCGACGTTTGAATCTTGAACGGCAGCACTTTGCTTTTCACTTTGTTCAAACACCTTGATCGCCAAGCCAATTGCATCGCCCAAGTGCGTACTTTGCCCTGCCATCGCGACATCGGTTTGATTAAGCAGTTCAAGCCATACATCTTGGTCCGCGGTAAATGGCGTTTGTACAAACGCTGCATCACCAAACAAGATCAAACCGAGTCGGTCACCTTTTCTGGTTTTCGCAAAATCAGCCAGCACCTCTTTGGTCGCATCTAAACGAGAGATTTTATCGCCTTGTTTAGAAGTGAAATCTTGCTCCGCCATTGAGCCAGACAAATCGACCACCACCATCACATCGCGGCCTAATTGTTCACGAACTTGTGGCTCACCTAAGATGGTTGGTTTAGCTAACGCGCAAACCACGAGTACCCAAGTAATAATGAGCGTGGTTCGTTGCCACCAGCTTGGAGTTAACTGGCTTGCACCTTCTGACGGTGCTTCCCCAATCGCTTCTACCAATTCTCGAAAAAATGGCACCTTAATCGCCATTTGCTTAGTTCGATAAGCTGGCACCGCAAAGTAGACCAACAACGGTAAAGGCAGCGCAATAAACCACAGCGGATGCGCAAATTCAAAACTGGCAGATAAAACATCAAACATTGTCTTGCCCCTCAACCGTTACCTGTACATTCGGCTTGTGAAGTTTTAGCCACATCATCGCGGTTTGAATTACCTCTAAACGCTGTTCAAAGCTCAAACGCACATTAGAGTCAATTAGGCTTTGCATCCATAATTCCGAAACTTCATCGGCAAAGAACGCATTGCTGTTTTCACTCGTGTTGGCGCTAACAGGCAGATAAGCGTTCAAACGGTTCACATAAGCTTGGCCAAACAACTTGGCATTACTGCTGTCTAGGTAACGAAGCACCACTTTGAGGACTTTAAAGGTTCGTTCGGTTGAGTTCTTGTCTCTTGCATCCAGTACCATGAGTTCTTGAAGCGCTTCTTTGCGATAACGGTTATTCCACCACCTTAACGCCAAGCGATAAGCCAGATAGATAGCGACCAATAACAGAATAACGCCAAGGATCTTCCAGCCGATCGTTTGAGGAGCCCAGCTCACAATGTCAGGAATCGCTACATCGTGCAGTTCGCGGAGGATATAGGTACTTGGGGGAGCATGTTCAACAGCCATTTAGCGCCCTCCCACTAGTTTCTGCAGCTGTGATATGTGATTGCCCGACGTGTCTAATTCTATATAAGGGAGGTTTTTCATCGCCATCAATTTAGCAAGGGACAGTTTCTGAAGTGCCGCTTTTTGGGCAAGGCTTTCACTTGCGAGGTTAACCTTAGATTGGCTATCCAGATTAAGTTGAAAGCGACCATCACCCACCACCCAGTTTGCGCTTGCCAGATCTTGAGGCAATGATTGTTCTAATGGATCGGTGACCATAATGGCTAAGATGTCGTTGTGTTGTTGCAGTTGCTTTAGTCGGTCAAGATGTTGCTCTTGGCAATCTCGCCAATCACTAATAAAGATTAAGGTCGATTGCTTTAATCTCATTCGTTTTATCAGTTCAATCCACTGGCTAAATCCAACACCTTCGCTATCGCTCACACTGACACCTAAGCTTTGATTAGCCTTGGTAAGATGTTTTAACTGAGCCAATAAGTCCGATTGAGAACGCTGCGCTTTGGTATGAAAGAGCTTTTGGTGCGACGCCAAAACGAAACCAACTCGATCACCATCTTTCAGCACTCGCCATCCACACAATGCCGCCACTTCGGCAGCCACAACAGATTTCATGGTGTTTTGAGACGCAAAGAACATCGAACTGCGCTGATCGACACAGATCATCACATTACGGTCTTTCTCTTCGGTATAGCTACGAACATGAGGCTTACCCGTTCGCATCGTAACTTTCCAATCGAGATTACGGATATCATCACCCAATTGGTAATGACGTAATTCTTCGAAGTTCAAACCACGACCACGGAACAAAGAGTTATGTCTGCCTGAAAGTACGCTGCCCGCTTTTAAATGAGGTAACAGTGAAAACGACTCAGCTTGAGCCTGAATTCGCACTAACCTTGAATAATCACAATACAGTCGTGGATCAAGGCCTTGCGATTTGGGAGCTTGTGTTGGCTTCGCCATGACGCCCCCTAGTTATCCAATCTCAACATTATCGAGCAGTTCTTCAACCACTCTTTGATGGTCAACACCATCGGCCAATGCGTCGTAAGACAACGAGAATCGGTGACCTAATACGGTTGGTAACATGGCACGCACATCGTCCAACGTGACATGGTCACGTCCTTGCAACCATGCATAAGCGCGAGCACATTTATCCAACGCGATGGAAGCACGCGGACTTGAACCAATCTCAATCCATTTAGACAAGTTTGATTCTGGGTAACGCTCTGGCTTACGAGTTGCCATCACCAAGGCCACAATGTAGTTCTCAACTAAATCAGAAACGGCAATGTCTGGAAGTTGGCGCCGAGCTTCAAGTACCAACTCAGGTTCAATATGTTGTGGCGTGACTAATTCTGAACTGGTCTCGCTACCGAGTTCCTCACTGCGCACAAGTCGAATGATGTCGCGTTCAGCTTCATCTTCTGGATAGTCGACCGTGACTTTCATAATGAAACGGTCCATCTGTGCTTCAGGCAGTGGATACGTACCTTCTTGCTCGACTGGGTTTTGCGTAGCGAGCACCATGAATAGATCAGGTAGGATATGAGTTTGACCACCCACCGTAATCGTTCCTTCCGCCATGGCTTCAAGCAGAGCCGCTTGTACCTTTGCAGGAGCACGGTTCACTTCATCGGCTAAAACAATACTGTTGAAAATAGGACCCGGTTGAAAGTGCAACTGAGGCTTTCCATCAAGCTCTTGATACACTTCTGTACCGGTTACATCTGATGGCAGCAGGTCAGGCGTAAACTGAATTCGACCAAAACTGGTGTTCAGTAGGTTCGCCAGCGATTTCACTGAACGAGTTTTCGCTGTACCGGGAAGTCCCTCTAAAAGCACATGCCCATTAGTCAATAACCCTATCACCAGAGCCCGAACGACGTGGCTCTGACCGATAACACTTTTCTCTGTTTGTTCAATCAGTTGGTTAATTGCTTGTTGCGCATGGTTCATAGGTCTTCCCTTAATTCAATCTGGCTGCGTACATCCTACTCACAAGCTCCATAACTATTAGTTATAAACGCGATAATTGGTTACAAGCGGAATAAGCAGCAAGCTCGATAGCCAAGCTCACCTCATCGCTTTATTTAAACCTAGCTTTCAATTGGTTAATGGCTTCCGGCGGTGCCACTTTGCTCAATGATGAAATACATTGCTCAAACGCCTTTGGTACGCCTGGTATATGGCTGTTTCGCGCCAACACTTCACACTGGGCATACAGGTGCTGTGGGTTGCGGCTAAATTGGTAAGCCTTATGCAGTGATTGACTTGCCGCAAGCACATCCGATTTTTCCAAAGCCAATCCGTACACATACCAATATTGAGGGTCGGTTTGCGCAGTTTCAGCGGCTTGTTTAAGGTAGTCCGTTGCTTGTTCGTAATCTTTCACACGAAGCAGAGACAATCCTGTGCTGTATGGCAAAACACTCGATTTAGGCTGAGCTTCAATACCTTGCTTCAAGGTCGACAACGCTTTTGCTTCGTTACCTTGCGCTCGATACAAATCCGCCAAGTTGGCGTAGCTGTTTTCGAAGTAAGGCTCAATCTCGATAGCACCTTGATAGAACTCAATCGCTTTATCGTGCTGACCTAGATCGCGGTAAACGTTGCCTAGGTTAGTTCGTCCAAATCCTCTATCGGCATTAAATTGCTGTATCTCAATGTACTCTTCCAATGCAGGCTTGATTTGATCTTTCTGCAGAGGGTTCATTTCTCCCCAATAACGTACCAATGCACCTGCGGTTTCTGAACGAATCGACAATACAGGGTCTTTCAGTAGCGGCTCTAGAATTTGCCAACGGTCAGTGAATGGGAAACCAGACGAGCCTTGTACCACACCCAAACGGATCATTTCATCATCATGTTTCACCGCTCTTGCCAGCGAAATAAGCGTATTCTTACCCGTATTACCGCCCAAACGTTCTAAGCTCGATGCACGAATGATATTGCTTAAGCTAGAGTCCTGAGCCGAGTATGCCAACGCATCCTCTGCACCTCTGTGCCCTATCGAGTCAGCATAAAAGGCAACGGCAAAGTGCTGCTGATTACGATACTTAGAATCTGGGAACCACTCACCGATTTGCTTATCTGCCCACTGGTCGGTTTGATCTGCATGACAGCTAGTGCACACGTTCGGCGTTTTAATGTGTTGGCTAATATCAGGACGTGGAATATGCCAACTGTGGTCACGCCTTGGGTCGACCTCCATGTAAGTCGTCTCTGGCATGTGACAAGTCGTGCATTGTGAAGCTTCAGTATTCGCTTCGTGGAATGTGTGCTTTTCAGGCGTGTATTCTGATGCAATATGACATTGGCTACACACGGCTTCTTCCGCAATTTTTAGTTCAGCGGTATGAGGATCGTGGCAGTTAGTACATGTGACGCCTTTTTCAGCCATCACGGATTGAAGGAAAGATCCGTAAACGTAATCTTCATCGTAGATTTGACCATCGTTGTGGTAAAGCTCTGGGGTAATCAAGCTCAAGCGATACTTATCAAAGAAAGACCCGTTAACGTGATCACCCGTTTCATTTAACTGAGTACGACGGCTGTGGCATTGAGCACAGGTTTGAACTTGATTGGTATGGATGATGTCTTTTGGTTGCAGGGTTGAATTACCCTCTTGATAGATCCACTCTTTGACCGACTTCGACAAGTCGCGGTCAAAACCATAATGCGCCGAGACTGGAGCATCCTTTCCACCGTTAGCTTTTGCTTTCTGTTTATTTGCTAACAAGGCCTGTTCAACGTGCTCGCTTGCAGGGCCATGACACGCTTCACAACCGACATTAATCTCAGACCAAGTAGTGTTGTAGGTATTACTCGCGCTGTCGTAGTTTTTCTCTAGGTTCGTTGAATGGCAATCAGCACACATGAAGTTCCAGTTTTGACCGCTATTGGTCCAGTAGAATTCATCGGTGTTGGTGGTATCAGGATAGAGGTGAAACCAGCGTTGACCGCCTTCGCCCTCAGTGCGAGAATCCCAAGCGAAAGGAATCAACTGTACACGGCCGTCTTCAAATTCAACCATGTATTGTTGTAGTGGTTCAAAGGCAAAGGTATAGCTGATTTTGTAATCTTTAAAGTGGCCGTCTTGCCCTTCAATATTGACCCAGAACTCTTCGCCCTTGCGGAAAAATCGGTTGGGTTTACCGTCATGAGTGAATGTTTGATCGTTGAAATCGCCTAATACAGATTCGTCTGTAGCGTGCTTCATCGCCATATCATGATGAGAGCCCTCCCACGCTGCGACTTCTTCACTATGACAATCAACACATGCTTCCGAACCGACATAGCTGGCTTTAGAACCGATAGGTAAAGCGTCAGAGCTAAAGGGTGACGCTACAGAGTTGGCCTTTGAAATATCAGAGTTGATATTAGGATCTTGCTCGTTGGCATAGGCGTTCAGACTGAACAGCGACAACATCAGTGAAGACAAGATTGCGGATAATACTGCGACTCGCTGGTGTTTCAATCCGTTTACCAGTGAGCACAACCATGCAGACATAACATTCCTTGTTTTTATACATCCTTATGCTTAATAAGGTAGACGTAAAAACAACGAATTTACAATTATTTAGTGGCAATGAGCTCGATTGTTGTGATTCGTATTCACGACCGGGATTTACTCATCGATATGCGCATAAAAAAAGAGCTCCTAAGAGCTCTTCAATCTGTTCAGTTTCACTCAAACAATTACTTATTTGTTATGAGATTCCTGAAGTTTTTCCATTACCTGATCCAAGCTAAAGCTCGCGGCTTTTTGGCGTGGCGGATATTCAGCAAAGGTTTCTAGGAACTTGCCCACATACGCTTGTGCTGGAACGAACATATAAGCATGGTCTAACAACCAGTCGTAATATGTGTTCGATGTAATGTCTGCGTTTTCGTATGGGTCCATACGCAGGTTAAACAGCTTAGGAAGACGTAACGTCACGAACGGTTCAGCCCAAATTTGCATGGTACCCGTTGCACGCTGCTCCATGAACACCGCTTTCCATTGGTTGTAACGAAGCGCCGCTAAATCACCATCATCGGTAAAGTAGAAGATCTCCGAACGACGGCCTTTCTCTTCTTCACCCGTTAGGTAAGGAAGGAAGTTGTAACCATCTAAGTGAACCTTAAACGTTTTATCACCGGCAGTATGACCTTTGAGTAGTTTCTCTTTGATTTGGTCATCACCAGCGGCGGCAACGAAGGTTGGCATCCAGTCCATATGGTGCATGATTTCGTTAGATACGGTTCCTGGTTCAATCTTACCAGGCCAACGAACCATTGCTGGTACACGGTATGCGCCTTCCCAGTTGGTGTTTTTCTCACCACGGAACGGGGTTGTACCCGCATCAGGCCAAGAGTTCATGTGAGGGCCGTTATCCGTTGAGTAGAAAACAATCGTGTTGTCTTTGATACCCAACTCATCCACTTGCTTCAATAGTTGCCCAACGTGTCGATCGTGCTCAACCATACCATCAGCGTAGTTACTGATGCCGGTTACACCTTTGCTATCTGGCTGCACGTGCGTTCTAAAGTGCATTCGTGTTGCGTTCCACCACACGAAGAATGGTTTGTCCGCTTTCACTGCGCGATCCATAAAATCAAGTGCCGCGTCTAGTGTTTCTTCATCAACCGTTTCCATACGCTTACGCGTCAGTGGACCGGTATCTTCAATCTTGCCATCAGCGAATGACTTAATGACACCACGAGGGCCAAATTTCTTACGAAACTCAGGATCGGTTGGGTAATCTTCATTCTCTGGTTCTTCTTCAGCATTTAGGTGGTAAAGGTTGCCAAAAAATTCGTCAAACCCGTGTGCTGTTGGAAGGAATTCATCTTTATCGCCAAGGTGGTTTTTACCAAATTGACCTGTCATGTAACCCATAGGTTTCAGCATTTCTGCGATTGTCGCGTCTTCTGCTTGTAAGCCAATGTCTGCGCCCGGCAAACCTACTTTACTCAAACCCGTTCGTAATACACTTTGTCCCGTGATAAAGGTAGAGCGACCCGCAGTACAAGATTGCTCTGCGTAATAGTCCGTAAACATCATCCCTTCTTTCGCGATGCTATCAATATTCGGGGTTTTGTAACCCATGAGACCGAAGGTGTATGCACTCACATTGGATTGACCAATATCGTCCCCCCAAATAACCAATATATTTGGCTTTTCAGCCGCAAAAGTGGCGCTGGACGCGGCCATCATCGCTGTACCCAAAATCGCTAATCGACGTTTAGCGCCATATTTCGCTGTCATAGAAACCTCTTCGTAAGTTATTTGCATCCTGCCCTACAACGTATAGTCCATTTTTTACACATGCGCGAGATACCCTAAGCTATTAATCTTTTTGTCATTTTTATTGAGATACGGATACAGAAATCATCGATAAGGTTTACGCCAACAAACATGATAAGGATCACACATACAAACTAAGGCTTTATTCTACGTACCCACTGGAGCTGATATTAATCAATAGGTTACCTAAGCATCATAACGATTGGTTATAAGCACTATAAAAGGACGTAACGGAATTTTGAGAATAACATTTGCTCATCGATGCGTTGTTCTAACGCATTAATCTTAAAAGTGAATCGGAGTCCTTATGGGTACTAAAATTAATAAACTAGCATTAGGTGTTGGCTTATTAGCAGCTTCTTCAGCGGCAACAGCAGCAGAAAAACCAAACATTCTTGCTATCTGGGGTGATGACATTGGTGTATTCAACATCAGTGCATACAACAACGGTATGATGGGTTACGAAACACCTAACATCGACCGCATTGCTAACGAAGGCGCACTATTTACTGACCACTACGGTCAACAATCGTGTACTGCTGGTCGTGCTGCATTCCTAACAGGTCAAGAACCTTTCCGTACTGGTCTATTGACTATCGGCATGCCAGGTTCGGACCACGGTATCCCTGATTGGGCTCCAACGATCGCAGACCTTCTTAAAGAACAAGGCTACATGACAGCTCAGTTCGGTAAGAACCACATGGGTGACCAAGACAAACACCTTCCAACGAACCACGGTTTTGACCAGTTCTTCGGTAACCTGTACCACCTAAACGCCGAAGAAGAGCCAGAAACATATTACTACCCTAAAGACCCAGAGTTCCGTAAGAACTACGGCCCTCGTGGTGTAATCAAGTCTACTGCTGACGGTAAGATTGAAGATACTGGCCCAATGACGCGTAAGCGTATGGAGCATGCGGATGAAGAGTTCCTAGAAGAATCTCTAGCATTCATGGAAAAAGCGGTAAAAGCTGACAAACCATTCTTCATCTGGCACAACACCACTCGTATGCACGTGTGGACTCGCCTACAAGAGAAATACCAAGGTAAGTCAGGTATCAGTATTTATGCTGATGGTATGTTAGAGCATGATGACCATGTTGGTGTGCTTCTAGACAAGCTGGATGAACTAAAAATCGCTGACAACACTATCGTAATTTACTCTACCGATAACGGTGCTGAAACGGTTTCTTGGCCTGATGGCGGCGCAACTTACTTCCACGGTGAGAAAGGTACAACTTACGAAGGTGGTATGCGTGTGCCTCAGCTAGTTCGCTGGCCTGGGACTATCAAACCTGGAACTAAAATCAACGATATCATGGGCCACCAAGACTGGATTCCTACTCTACTAGCAGCCGCTGGTGATGATAAAGTGGTTGAGAAGCTAGCATCTGACAAAGGTGCAACTTACAACGGTAAAAACTGGCGCGTACACCTAGATGGTTACAACTTCCTGCCTTACTTCCAAGGTAAAGAAGAGAAAGGCCCTCGTGACAGCATGCTTTACTTCTCTGCTAACGCTGAGCTAAACGCAGTACGTTGGAATGACTTCAAGATTTCGTTTGCTGTGATGGATGGTAACATTGTGGATGCAGTTCGTTTCCAACCAAACTGGCCTCAAGTTGTTCACCTACGTGCTGACCCATTCGAGAAAGCACCGCACGAGTCTGGTATGTACCTACGCTGGATGGCAGACAACATGTGGTTATTCGTTCCAGTAGGAAATCAGGTTCAAGAGTTTATGACGACGCTACCAGATTACCCTATGCAGAATAGCCAAGTACTGAACCCAGGTAACTTCAACCAGAATGCATACATGCTTCAAGGTAAACTTAAGCAACTAGAAGCAGCCGCAGCACAAGCTAAATAAGCTACTCTAGATTAAAAATGTAATAACGAAGCCGTGGTGACTGAATGCAGTGACCGCGGCTTTTTAGTATCCAATACAAATAACATAAGACGCGAACCGCCAACTAGTACAATTCACACCCAACCTACCCTCTCATTTTTCAAAAATAAAAACTCACACTAGTCAATGTGAACCTTAATATATGACCGTTGCGTTAAGATTTCGCAAATTTTTTCAAATCCTTATGACATGACTTGAATTGGAGTTCTTACCATGCGATTGTAGTTCAACTGCCCATAAACAACTGTATGATTATGAAAACATTAAAATCCATCGCGCTGCTTTCCACAATTATCGCAGCACCACAAGTGTTAGCTGACGTAACAATTGAAGTTCCTTCTAGCGCAGATGCTTTAGTCGAAGTCTTAGCTGTTAATGAGGCTAAACCTGATCTCGACGGTGGTTTCTTCTCTTCGAGCAAAACGATCACCGTTCCAGATGGCGTAAACCAAATCGTTTTCAAATATCAACTGGCTTTCAGCCAAGGTAACGACCGAGAGTTTGTCGATAGCGATACCATTATTGCTACTTTTGATGCGACAGACACAGCATTGACGTTTGACATGCCTAAGTTCCGTAACACCAACGAAGCGAAAAAAGGCCTTCAAAACTTAGATTGGAAACTGGTTGATGAAAACCAAAATGCAATCAGTGTTAAGCAAGACAAACTTATCAAAGATGGCATGCAGATTGGTCGTAAGTACCCGCAAGAAGCGAAGGAGTACAACCAGAAAGGCGGCATCGCTGCACTTACAGTAGGTTCTAGCGCGGGCGTAGCAGCTGCTGTCGCACAACCGGTAACGCTTCCAACAAAGATTGACGGAAATGCAGCAAATACAGCTGAAGAGATGCTCTATTTCTGGTACGAAAAAGCGGATGCTGAAACCAAGCAGAAATTCAAAGACTACGTGAACAAGTAGCTCAATGAGCTTAATTTAGAAATGAAAGAAGCTGGCAAACTGCCAGCTTCTTTTTTGTCTTCATCTAGATGATTTAGGCTTATAGAGATTAAGCAGACTCAGTCGATAACACTTTACCATCCACTTTAGTTGGCCATCCTAGCGCTTTATACTCAGCTGCTAGTAAATGGGCACAGCGGCTAGAAATTCTGGTCAGAACCAGCTTTAGCTAAGTAACCTTGAACAAGCTCTCGATATTGCTGCTTCAATGGCGCTTCAATAAAGCTCGCGTCTATCGCATTCAAACTAAACAGCGCTAACTCCTGATGCGTCATCTCATGAGCTTTGCTCACCGCATTAAAGTTATCCGACATGTAACCACCAAAATAAGCAGGGTCATCCGAGTTAATCGTTACAGCCACACCCTTTCTGAGCAGTTCGACAATGTTGTGGTCTTCCATCACATCGAATACACGCAATTTAATATTCGACAGTGGGCACACCGTCAGTGGCATTTTGGTTTCAATCAGCTCTTCGATTAGAGCTTCGTCTGTCATGCACTGGACACCATGATCCACTCGACTCACGCTGAGCATTTCAATCGCATCGACAATGTTTTGAGCCGGCCCTTCTTCTCCTGCATGCGCCACCGTCAAGAAGCCCGCTTGTTTTGCTTGTTGGAATACACGCTTGAACTTCTCTGGTGGGTGTCCTAATTCAGAAGAGTCCAGTCCAACCCCGACGATCTTATCTTGATGCTTCAATACCTCTGCGAACGTTTGAATGGCGCTCTCTTCAGATAAATGGCGCAGAAAACATGCGATGATTTGAGAGGTAATGCCCAACTCTTTATGACCCTGTTCAAGCGCACGATGAATGCCGTTAATAGCGGTGTCGAATGCAATGCCACGATCGGTATGTGTCTGAGGATCAAAGAAAATCTCAGTATGGATAACATTGTCGGCTTTACAGCGTTCTAGATAAGCCCATGTTAAGTCGTAGAAATCCTGTTCTGTGCGCAGTGCATCAGCACCTTGATAATAGATATCCAGAAATGACTGTAAATCATCAAATTCGTATGCGCGTCTTAGTTGCTCTGGGGATGAATAAGGCAGCTCAATGCCATTGCGTTGAGCAAGCTGGAAAAGTAACTCAGGTTCGAGCGAACCTTCAATGTGTAAATGCAACTCTACTTTTGGGAGCCCTTGAATAAATGCGTTCATATTTCACCTACTATGGATTTTAGGTGTGCACTTACTCTGAATAATAGACAGGAGGTTTTCTTGAACGCCATTACAAAGAGTAAGAACACAATTGTGATCTAAACCCTTCGTAATCAGCACTTTGCGGGTGCTGGTAGAGACCCCCAAACCATATCATTGGGGTTATACGAAGCAAACGGTTGCTACTATACAGAGTTTAATGGGAATTTCACTAATCAATTGCTCATTAACCGATTTCTAAAGCAGGAACCTGTTTGGATCGATCTCAACGGTAATCTGGTCGTATTCTCGACATCAGCAACATATCGATGTACTTACCCGCTTTGAACGTACTGAGTCTTTTTGTGCCTTCTAACTGAAAGCCTACACGTTCATACAAAGCAATAGCGGCGTGGTTATCGGCATGAACCTCTAACTCAAGACGCACGAGATTAAGCCAGTTATCCGCCTGATTGATCGCTTCTTGCATTAACGCCTTACCGACCCCTTTACCATGCATATCCGGGTGAATAGCAATACCAAGACCAGCGCAGTGCCTGTCTCTTACCTTGGTGGTCATGAATAAAGTAATGTGACCCACTACTTTGCCGGAGACTTCCGCAACCAGAGTGAAATGGTCTGAATGACCAAACAGTCGCTCCACTTGTTCAGAACTAAGATAAGGCTTTTGTGAGGTGTTTTCTGAAACTGAAGGGCGGCGATAAATATCGAAAATATCTTGGCTATCCGTTGCTTCTAAATGTCTAATTTGTATTTCCAAAGCGTTTCCTTATCCTATTATTTCTATCCATAAGCTAATTTTCATATTACGGATAGCAACGGGAACCTACAACCTTTAAAGGTGTAAGTGACCGAAATAATTAAACAAATAGTAAGACTGAACTTAAACTTCTGCTTTGATGAGTATTTTTAAAATAGTGTGAATATCAGAATTTATAATCCACACCCACACTCGCTAATACTTGCTCGGAGTTATAGAAATCGATATTAGAATCTATGCTTCTTAAACCCAGTAAAGTAATGAACGCCCAATCTTTATAGCCCATCAAACCACCAAACTCATAAGCTAAGAATGCACCGAATTCATTCTCTTCACGTACTTGCCCGTAAATTGGATTCGACTCATCATATTCACGATCACTTGCATCTAGGGTGACAACAAAACCATGACGACCGATTCTCTTCGCGTAGTTTAATTCAATACCATAACTATCGAAGCTGAGTGCTCCTCCTTCTGCGTCTGAGTGGAAATACACCATTGAAGGAACAAATAGACCTGCGTGGTTTGGTAAGATAAAGCGGTATCCTGCTTTGGCGTACACATAGGTTCTTTCCCTATCCAGCAGCACAGTATCTTCCGGAGATAAGCCTTGGCTACCAGATAGCTCTTCATCAACATCTGATTGCCCAAATGCGAGATCCGTTCGAAAACCAGTTCCACCGATATTAGTGAGCTGCAGTCGTCCTACATTACCTTTCACATCCGTTTCATTTCGATTAACGCCAACAGCATACGGATCCGTCCAAGCCTTACCCGAGATAAGCGTAGGAATAACAGAAAAATCCAATATGGTGCCACCAGAAAGTTGATATCGATAACCGATCTCAAACGCAATTAACCATTCACTCAAAGACACAACAAATTGATCTATCACGATTGGGCTTTCGTAATACCTCTCGAAAATAACGGACAAAACTCAAAGGAAGACAATATGTTTAATAAATTAATCAAAACCATGTCAGTGCTAGTTGCGACGCTTCTTTTTACGGCTTTTGCTCACGCTGATCACCACGGAATGAAGAAAGATATCGTTGACGTGGCGGCTGAAAACGGCTCTTTCAACACCTTGGTAGCAGCGGTAAAAGCGGCAGGCTTAGTTGAAACATTGAAAGGTGACGGTCCCTTCACAGTGTTTGCGCCAACGGATGAAGCGTTCGCTGCGCTACCAGAAGGAACGGTTGATATGCTGTTGAAGCCAGAAAACAAAGACAAGCTGATTGCAGTACTGACCTATCATGTGGTGCCAGGGAAAATAATGGCGTCTGAAGTGATGAAACTTGATAGTGCCGTAACAGTGCAAGGCGAAGCGGTAATGGTAGGAATTGATCACGGCAACGTGATGGTCAACAAAGCGCAGGTCGTGATGGCAGATGTTGAAGCAAGCAATGGTGTTATCCATGTGATTGATGCTGTATTACTGCCTAAATAATAAAGATGAACACAAATCAAAGGTTCTTAGAGGGTGTGACAGGCTCACACCCTTTTGACGTTTAAATACCAAGTTAAGATCGGTATCAAACTAGCCAAGCCTGCCTTGATATAAGCAAGAACCCGGATTACATAAACAAGCGCCCGAATATCAGAAAGGCCGCCATCGATACCACCTTCGTGAAGACCACCACCCAGATGCAGTCACCAATACTAGAGTGCGTCGCTTTCCCGAGTAAGAACACAAACAGAATCAACCCTAACACCCAGCCTACTGTTGGAATCAATGACACTAGAGCAACGATAACAGCAATAGTAAGAAGGGATTTAAAATCTGCGACCACGAAAGACATTTTAGAGGCGATGTACATACAACATGCGGTGATTAATGCGTCCATCACAAACACTAAAGCTTCAATTCCCACGTTACTTCCTTCACTCAAATTAGTTGCAGTGAATATTATCGCTAAAGTGATGATTTTTCTTGAATAAGAGAACAAAAAGCAGGTGAAAACTGTGTCAAAAATGAGATTACCGTTCGTCTGAAGGCATAGGTTTATTTGTTCGAGTCTTCTAAGCCTTTGACCAGTGCTCGCGACCGAGTCTGATTTGCTTTTTGATAGGCATCAAAGCCATCTTCGCGTTTACCTCCGAACAAACAAAGAAACGAGTTGATGACAAATGAAAAGAATGAGATGACGACAACAAAGAGAGGAAATAGCCCCGACACCCCAGCATCTAAGGCAAGAACGCCAACAGCGAAGGACAACATCGACACCAATGTATATAGTTTAGATCTACTCACATGACTCATGAACAACACTCCTTGTATTCATTCAATGTTTAGATTAGACAAATTATCTTGCACACAATTTGAACTCATCGACAATATCAATAGATCAGGAAAAGTTATCCTTAAAAAGGTTCATTAATATTTCAAACTCGGTTTCTGTATCCCTACGAACACTAGCCCGCCTATTCAACTGACTTTTCTATCTTCAACTACCTTTTCCATCACGTAATTGGTCAGCTTTACACCACGCATTTCGACTTCCTGTTCATTCACCACCTTAAAACCAAGATGCTCATAGAAAGGCCTTGCGGTAATACTTACTTCAGAGAAATATCTCGATATACCACGAACTCGACCCACAGTGAAAACATGTTCCATCAACGCTTTCCCTACCCCCTTCCCTTGATATTCGTGGTGACAGAAAAAGTGATCAATCAAGCCACTTGGTTGCAGGTCAGTATAGCCAACTACGCAACCATCGAGTTCAGCCACAAAGGGTTGTAACCCATTCATACGCTTTTGCCATAACGCAAAGTCAAAGCTACTGGGTGCCCAAGCTTCGACTTGCTGTTGAGAATAATCTCGAACATTCACGTTACGTACCGTATGAAAGAAGATCTCCCACAGTGCTTTGTCATCATTCGCTTGATAGTTTCGAATTCTAATCACAACATACTCCTTTTTGTCTTAAGTCCTTTCTGAGGTGAAAATAAACAGCTGAATCAGCAAGCTTTATAACCTAACAGCCTCAGCTTTAGAGCAAGATATCAACGATAAAACACAGCGAGCCAGATCGTCACCGCATCTTTATCCGTCCTCAGCACCTTGTGTTTTTCACCTGCGGAAATATTGAGATAATCCCCTTTAGACAAGGTAACAATGCGACCATCTTCAAACTCAATCACCCCTTGCCCATCGATCACCATTACCCATTCATTCTCATCTTGATCATACCAACCCTCGTCTGGTGAACTGTGACCATATGAGAGTATTCTCTCGATTCGAATGTTGTCGTTGGCAATCAGGTCATTGAATATTTCATTGGGTATTGATGAAGGAACATCATTGTAAATGTTTGGCATCAAGCTCTCCTAGCTAGCATTGAATTGATTAACAACTTGGGCCTTAGCTGTACTGTAAACCTAAGCAGCGGCACTCTTTTTGAAGTAAAAACGGTAATAGCCCACCAAGTTACTGCAGATAAACAGCGCCTCCATAACAACCGCTGTTGGCGAACCAACTAAATAATTGTGAACCAACCAAAAGCTGGTTCCGATGATCATCAATTCTCTTAATCGACGGTCATCTTTATTGAAGGCTGCAAAGGTCTGAAATACGGAGGCAAAGCAACTCAATATGCTGGTCAGCCCTGAGTAAGTCACTGCGGTTGCGACCACCGACATCGAAGAAAACAAATATTTAAACTTAGACGAGGTAGAAAATACGCTCGTCAAATAGCGAATCGTGGCAATCGTCATTAAGCTCGCCGCTGTCCATTGTTCAAGAAGGATAAAGTGACTCGAAATAAGAACGCCAGCAAAGAACAGACAAGTGACGATTTTCTTCCTTTCCTTGAATTGGAATGACAGAAGATCAAAACAAATGGCTATCGCGACTAATACTTGGGAAAGATAAAAGGCAGACACGGTGATTCCTTCAATAATAACATTCCGCCCTAGCCGCTTCTTTCACGGTGAATAATCGAATAAAACATACTAGGCGGTTACAACAAAACAGAGCAAACAGCGCTCTAAAGCTTCTATAAAAATCTAAAGCTTCAACACACCACTAATCACAGTGGTCGCAGAGCCGATTAACTTTATTCGCCCATTAGCCAATAATTCAGTCGACATATAGCCACCACGACGAGACGCCTGATAAGCACTGAAACTGCTTTTGTTGAGCTTTTCTGCCCAGTGTTGCGTCAATGCGCAATGTGCCGAGCCAGTCACAGGATCTTCATTAACCCCAACCCAAGGTGCAAAGTAGCGAGAAACAAAATCAAGTTCCGTATTTGCTGCCAATGCTGTCACCACTACACCTCGCCCTTGAATACCTTTTAACGCATCAAAGTTTGGTGAAAGCTCCAATAACACTTGTTCGTTGGAAACTTCGATTAACTGCTTAGAGTCAAATTCTCTGAATGAAACTACTTGATGCGGATCTAAACCTAGGTGTTCAAGCAGCGTGAGGTTGGGTTCAGAACGCAATGATAGCTGTGTACTAGGAAAATCAAGCTCGATAGACGATTCACAAACGGCGGCAGATAATTCCCCAGATAAGGTGTTAAACACGACCTTATCACCTGTCTCAAGCAGTCCTTGTTCTTTCATCACATGAACCGTTGCCAGTGTGCCATGTCCACACAGCTTCACTTCGACTTCGGGAGTGAACCATTTAAGCGTCATAGTGTTAAGCGCGAGAAAAGCCGTTTCAGATACCGCCATCTCTTCAGCGATTGAAAACATTAACGACTCATCCAACGGCTCTTTGGAGATACAGACCCCGGCAGGGTTCCCTTTAAACGCTTGAGTTGTAAACGAATCTACTTGATATATCTCTAAATCCACAATGGCTCCTAAATGCACAACATTTCCCAAACCGGCAATCATGGCTCGTTGGGACATAACCTAGATATTGCTGCCCACAATAAGCACAATCACCTTGTGCTACAAGTCTTTAGCAACAACTTTATCGATACTTATTGAGAAACGAAACAAATGATAAACAAAACGTTATAGAAGTGTTTTTAGGGATAAAAGAACATTGAACATAAGAGTAAATCGCGATGGCAAAACAAAGGAATAACGACGATTAATGCGAGCGAAAACCCGAAAAAGGTAATCACCGCATCATTATTTAATGCTTAATATTTGCATAATAACTTCTAAGAATGGATATTATGATGAATATTAATTTAAATAATCCATTCACGGACAATAAACTGGAATACGTACTTGTGTTGAATACGATACGACGGAGTCATCCTTGCCTCACACGATAAAGGTTCGGTATCAAGTAGGAGTAGCAAGTTGCTATTTGCATGAAATGCATGAAGTTGAAGTTGAAGTTAAATTAAGTGCCTAAATTTGAATCATGTCGCAGATTTTGGGCTACGATTTAGTTATCACGTACGAAAGGGAATCCGTCAGTGAAAGCGTTTTGTGTATCAATTCTCGCGTCAACATCCTTTTTGGCTAGCCCTGTATTTGGCCAGCAGCATGATATTTATCTCTACAATTGGGATGAATTTTTATCTGACAGCGTCGTTACCCAGTTGAGTGATACCTACGGCATATCACTAAAGCAACAATTCTTCTCTGATGAGTCAATAAGGGATGAGGTTCTATTAAGCGAACGTCGAGGCGCTTTTGAACTGGTCATCGTCGAAAGCGTAAAACTTAAGGCATTAGCCAAGCAAAACCTGTTCCATAACCTAAGTGACTTACAACAATCCATTGAAAGCAATTTTGATCCCAGGTGGGCGGATGGATGCGGTGAATATGGTATTCCTTACGCTTGGGGAACATCCGGTATCCTATATCGCAGTGATAAAATCTCCGCCCCAGAATCTTGGATGGCCATTCTTGAGCCCGACTCCAAAGTCAGTGGCCGTATAAGTATGTACTACGACCCCACCGACTTGGTAAGTACTGCGTTATTGGTCAATCAATTTGACCCATTTACCAACAATGAACAAGAACTTCGTGTTGCTTACAAAACGCTACAACTGCAGAAGCCACATCTTGAAAGCAATGAGTATGTCATCGACCACATCCACCAGCTTGAGCGCCTAGCCAATATCGACCTCGCCTACGGATACTCTGGTGACAGCTATGTGCTTAATGATGCCGAACCTGAGGCATCTTGGGCCTACACAGTGCCTCTAGAAGGAACAACCTTATGGTTAGAGTGTATGGCTGCAATTAACAACGGAGAGCGATCTCCACAGGCAACCACGATTCTCTCCTTCTTATCGCAACCCGAAATCGCCGCTCAAAACGCAATGGATTCATGGTTTGCAACGCCAAGTTCAAAAGCAAAAGCACTCACTTCTCAGGAGTATCAAAACGATCCCGAGCTTTTCCCGAATAAAGAAGTATTAGATCGCAGCTACCTTTATCAGCCGTTAGAACCGAGTAGCATTCAAATTCGCAATCGTATTGTCGACAGTTTGAGATAACTCATGCCAGTATTGAAGAAGCTCTATTTTGTACTTTTACCAACGCTGACATTTGTGCTCCTGATAGCAGGAATCGTGATGTACAACTTCGCATCAAATCATGCTAAGCACATGTATTTGGACAAGGTGCAATCTGATGTGAACACCGCTTTAGTCGCGGCGGAATACGAGCAGCTCGGCTTGTCCTTACTAGTTAAAGATATCGGTTCTTCGTTGCAGTTCCTCCGCTACATTCAAAATCCTGGCGACTACACGACTCTATCGCTATTGGAAAAACGAGTACTCCGAGTATTAAGCCAGAATCACGTCTATCAATTTGGGCAACGCAATGTTTATATCGTGGACCCTAAGTTCAAATTAACGCTTTCGACTCTCAGAGCCGATCCTTTCGAGGGGCTAAAGATCCCTGACAAGATTTACGAAAGAGTCTTCGATATATACACCTCGTTAATCAGCAAAAATGAACTCTCCTACGAAGGCTTCTCTTATATCTCGATCAGTGGAGAGCTCAGATACTCGTATGTTGCAGCAATTGACCCTTACCTCCTTCCTCAAGACAAACGTGCAAGTAACAGTTTAAATCGCTACATCTTGATTGCTGACGGGCCTCTGATGCAACTCTCTAGCCTGCTAATCAAATACAATGACGATGACAATATTCAGTTCTTAATCGAGCCATCCTCAGACGCTGCCAACATTGAAAATACCCAATTCGTTATCAAATCAATTGAGCAAACCCAAGATAATATCAATGTGCAGATGACCAGCCGACATCTCATCGCGCAAGTAAATATTCGAGAACAAAAGTTCAACCATGAGAAAGCCATCATCGCTAAACAAACCTTGTTAGGTGGCTTTGGTACTCTCTTTACGATCATGTTGATCGTACATTTAGTGGTACGTTACCAACTCGTGCGCCCGCTTAAAGACTTACTGCAAGAGATATCGATCGGCGGGCTCAAACTTAGATACTTCAAACGCTCATCAGGGCAAAGTGAAGTTGATGGTTTAAAGAACGCGTACATAGACTCATTAACAGAGTTGAAGTTCGAAGCCGAATTCGACCAACTCACCAAGCTAGCTAACCGACGCTCTTTCATCAGACACCTTGATGTACGACTAAAAAGCTCGATGAGCCCACACTGCTATGTGGTTTGTTGGGACATCATCGATTTTCGTAAAATTAACGATCTCTACGGGGCAAAAGTTGGTGATAATGTACTGATAAGCTTAGCTCAAGCACTGAAAGAGACACTACAAAACCAACAAGCCTCTTTGGGCTTTAGTTGCAGTGATTACTCTTTAGCCAGACTGGGAGGGAATCAGTTTATCGCGATCTTGGAGATGGGTAAGAACCAAGTGATAAACGAAGAAATTGAGAACATCAACAATACGCTGACCGGCACCACCTTCCTTGACTACTATGGGTTTCGATTATCACTCGCAACAGGTGTTTTACCGCTCGACACGCCAAAGTTCGATGAGATTTGGCACCGATGCATCGATGAAATGTTAGCTAATGCGAAGTCTCATAGTGATGGCGAAAGTCGTATTGTTTATGGCGAAGAGTTGTTACATACCTTGGAACGCCATGACGTTGTAGAGAAAAGACTCTTAGAGTGCTGCGAAAGTGACAACTTTGAACTTCGCTTTATGCCTATTTTTAACGCCAAGACACTTCAGATAGATGGCGCGGAGTGCCTGATTCGTTGCCCAGCCTTATTCGATATCGATGCGGGACCAGAAGAATTTATCCCAGTTGCAGAAAAGAGTAACCTTATTGCCAGGCTCGACATGTGGGTCATTGGCACCGCGATCAAAAGCTATAAAGAGCTTTCAGAACTTCATAAATACAAGGGCACTCTGTCAATTAATATCTCGGCGATGGAGCTCTACAACCGTAATTTTGCCGACAACATCCGTAAAGTACTCGAACGTTATCAAGTGCCACCTGGCAACATTATTATAGAGATTACCGAGACCAGTTACGTGAAAAGTACCAAGCTTACGGTGCAGACTATCGAGAGCCTCAGAAGCTTAGGTTTAAAGGTCTCCCTTGACGATTTTGGTACGGGCTACACAGCGTTTAACCAACTTCTCCACTACCCTGTGGATGAGCTCAAAATTGATAAGAGCTTTATCGATAACATGGTAGACGACAAGGCCGACCGCAAGATGGTCGAATCTATGGTTAACTTAGGCCACTCTTGTGACACGCTAGTCGTCGGAGAAGGTGTTGAGTCGATAGAACAGTATCATTACCTCAGAAAAGCCAACTGTAACCTAATACAAGGCTACTTCTTCAGTCAGCCACTCACTTATCTGGAATTCATCGAGTTTGTTCGAAACCATAACCCGCAAGCAATTTTAAACCCGCAGTCTGTTAGCAGTTCGAGATCTAACGAGCGAATCGTTGCACTCACTCAAAAGCAGTAACCTTAAACCTAAACCTCAAAGCCTCTCTTCCTATTCAAGCGCGGAAAGCCACTATAGCTATAACTAGTAGTAGAACTATCTTCATCAGAGCAGGAGCTCTCTATTGGCTGCACATTGAATGAGGAGGCAAATAAAGAATGGCAAAAGCCATGATAGTGAAGCGGGAGAATGGTGAGCGTACAGTCAACAAAACCTAATGATCTAACTTATCGCTGATGCGGGGATTAACTCTGCATTGTCGTTAGTAGCTCCATCATATCTTTAGAGCTGATGTTCTTCTTATGCCTGACTACAGCGTCAATCATCAATTCTAAATTCCCCGCAGAGATATAATCCTTAAGCACGTCATTGAATTTTTCCTGTATCTCATCACTTGTGTACAATTGCTCAGGAATGAAGAATAGAAACTGACTGCCACTACTACGAAACGAGATAGTACTTTCCGGTACCTTTGCCGTCAGGGACTTAGCAGCTGAACTCACCACCAAGTCTCCATATTCAAGTCCATACTTTTGGTTTATCTCACTAAGGTTTCTGATTCTTACAAAGTAAAGGTCGAAATTACCGTTTGTTGGATAGCTGTTCTTAACAAACTGCATGAGCGAGACTCGATTGCGAAAGCCAGTAATGAAGTCGGTAGAATGAAGTTTTCGTTTGATTGCAAAGTCGACGTAAAAAATCGCTCCTGTCACAAGCAGTAGCAACACCAGAAATACGCTGCTTAACTGATGCATCATCACCAACTTGTCGACCATTGTGGTGTTTTCTTCAATAACCGGGCTTTGAAGTCGAAACTTTTCGTTAATAAATTCGACCAGCGTGTTGTAACAAATATCAATTTTCTTCTGCAGTGATTCCTTAGGCAAAGCGCCTTGATTCACCAACTTAATTGAGGATTCTAACGACTTAAACTTTTCAAACTCTGCGGTAAAGTACGGTTTAAAGTTTGCTGAGCGAATAAAATTGGACGATTCAGTGCTGTTGATCAGAATATCAAAACGACTCCAAGTAATGTCATATGCCAACCAAAGTTCATCATAATCAATCGTCTTTGCATGGCTAACCATCAAGAAGTTTGCATACTCTTTGACGAGTTGAAAAACAAACCAAGTGGCCTCATTTTGGCGGTTAGAAAAGCTCTTGTTGATGTCATTAATTCGAGTGACACTGTAGATATTGACGGATAGAACAACCACGGCCAAAGACAAAACAACGACTTTGATTGCGGCCATAGACAACAGCTTCTTCATAATTAGCCTCTACAGGTGAATATCACGAATCTGCCAAATCATCTTGGCATGGAAATCAGGGGTATTGGTTTCAGGGTTCGCAGAGATTGGGTAAATCAACCAAAACGGGCCTTTCTCTCTCACAGACATAAACTCCCCATTCTTTTTAATCGCAATGATGGGTTCATAGGTATCAAAATCTTCTTTGGGCACCGCAATTTTATAGTCATTCAATGCTACGAAAGTGACTTGTGATGATATCGGTAGATCCATATTTTCAAGCACCGTTTGTAACGTCACACCACTATAAACGGTCAGACCCTCGACCCAAGGCAAGGTGGTAGTAATTTCTTTTTGAGGAAGTGACAGGAGTTGCTCTCTACTAAAACCATGCTTTTGCCCGGAGTGGTCGAAAACCGTTAACTCTGAGGCTGCAAAAATCGAAAACGAGCAAAGCCAAAGCATCAACAAGAATACAGTTCTCATTCTAAACTCCATTTAAAAAGGTCACTAATTTGAGTCTAGTATAAATTGACCATTTAACTTGTACCGATACCACTCAGATTGATTGGTATCGCTTTATCCCTAATGCCCCTACACCTCGCTGTTTTTCAATAACTTCGCCGTTTCTCTGTCTCTTCCATCACCGCTCTCGTTCAGCACTCCCTACCCGCTTGACGTATTCCTTCTCAACCGTCTAGTAACAAAAACTCGTATTTTACTCTGCGTAAGTAAACCAATAAGCCCTATGAATACGTATGAAACAACAAAATTAACAATAAATATGAGTAAGTCAGTAGCGAAAATGCTGGTTGCTGCATAACCTTTAATCGAACGTAAGCAGCTTTAAGAGACTTAATAACGAGTTCCAGTCGTTTCTACTTCACCAGTTGATCTCGTGTATTGATCTTAGAAAGCTTACTCATTTCATAATCAAGGGAATCGAGAATGAGTTTGAATATAAAAAAATTTAACCCCATGGCCACACTTTCTACCCTGGTAATGACGCTGGTCATGTTTCCTGTTTCTGCCGAAGTTAACCAAGAACAATTCGAGTTAGGTAAACAAAAAGCCAAAGTGTGTATGACCTGTCATGGCGCTGATGGCATCTCAACACAAGACCCCTACCCGAACCTTCGCGGTCAAAAAGTGGGTTATCTCATCTCTTCATTGAAAGATTACCAGACTCGAGAAAGAACCAGTGGCTTAGCGATTCTCATGCAACAACAAGCCGACACGCTCTCGGACCAAGACATTCGTGATATTTCCTATTTCTATTCAGTGCTCGGCAACGAAGCAAGCTCGCTCAGCGATTCAAATTAAGTCAGCGAATCAAAATATCTAGGCAAGGAGCCTTGTTATGGAACAAGTGACAACGCAATACAGCATTAAGGTCGTGAAGTACTTCATCATCGCCTCCTTAGTGTGGGCGATTGTAGGTATGATCATCGGCGTGATTCTCGCCGCGCAATTATATTGGCCAGTCTTAAACTTTGATTCTCAATATTTCCAATTTGGTCGACTGCGTCCGCTACATACCTCTGGAGTAATTTACGGCTTCGTCGTGAATATCTTGATGGGGACGTCTTTGTACATTGCCCAACGAACGGGCCATTGTGACTTGTTCAACAAAAGCCTTTCATGGATGGTATTTTGGGGCTGGCAATTCATCTTGTTACTTGCGGTCATTTCCTTACCCGCAGGACACACCAGCTCAAAAGAGTATGCGGAGCTTGAGTGGCCAATCGACTTGATGATTGTGTTGGTTTGGGTGCTGTATGCGGTGTTGTTCTTTGGCACCCTTGCTAAGCGTAAGGTCAGCCATATCTTCGTGGCTAACTGGTTCTTTGCTGCTTTCATCATCGTCGTTGCAATGATTTTCATCGTGAACAACCTCGCGATGCCTGTGTTGGCTATGAAGTCTTACTCTGTGTTTGCAGGCGCTCAAGATGCGATTGTTCAGTGGTGGTGGGGACATAATGCCGTCGGCTTCTTGCTGACTGCTGGTGTGATTGGTATGAATTACTATTTCATACCCAAAGCAGCGGATCGACCTATCTACTCGTACCGTTTGTCTGTGATCCATTTCTGGGGCTTGGTCGGCTTTTACACGTGGGCCGGAACGCACCATTTGGTTTACTCTTCCGTTCCTATCTGGATTCAGAACATCGGCATCGTAATGTCTTTGATCCTGTGGCTCCCTTCTTGGGCCGGTGCGTTTAATAGCGCAATGACCCTCCTACAAAACAAAGAAAAGCTGAAGTCCGACTACATTCTTTTATTCTTTTTCTCAGCGATTCTTTACTACTGCTTGGCAACATTCGAAGGTCCGCTACTCGCTATCCGCTGGTTCAACATGGTGGCACACAACACCGAATGGATCATCGGTCACGTACATTCCGCAGCTCTTGGGTGGGTTGGAATGTCAGGGATAGCGGTTTTTTACTATTTCATTCCACGCTTGTGGGGCCAAACCGATCTTTGGTCACGACGACTGATTAAATGGCACTTTTGGCTCGCTCATGCTGGCGTAGCCATCTATGCGATAGCACTTTGGATCGCAGGCATCGGCGAGGGATATATGTGGCTCGCTCAAAATGAAAATGGCGAACTGATTTACAGTTTTGTAGAAGCTATGGACTTTAAAGCACCTTGGCTATTCATGCGTTTCTTTGGTGGCGCGCTGTTTGTACTTGGATTGTTCTTAATGGCTTTCAACTTGTACAAAACGGTTCGTATGCCCGTAACAAATGATGCTAAACACACTGTTAATGAAGGAGCTTAAATGATGAGTAAAGACTTTACACATTCAATCGTCATTTTAATTTTGACCACTGTTGTCGTGGCCTCCTTCTCTTTATTGGTCTGGGTAGTGCCAAGCATTGTCCGTGGCGATGATATTGCCAAAGGCAGCTTAGCGATGCCTCTCACACCGATTGAGTTAGCAGGCCGAGACATATACATCAGTGAAGGCTGCCATGTTTGTCACACACAAATGGTTCGCCCTCTAGAGCCAGAAGTGAAGCGTAATGGTCGCCCGAACCAAGAAGCAGACGATATCTATGAGTTTCCTAACTTGTGGGGCTCTAAACGTACTGGTCCTGACCTCACTAACTTAGGTAGAAAGTATTCTGACCAATGGCATGCTATTCACTTAATTGACCCTCGAAAAGTCGTACCGACCTCGATCATGCCCTCTTACCCGTGGCTATTTGAGCAGACTCTGACTGGCGATGATATTAGCGCCAAAATGGAAGTGTTACGTACCTTAGGTGTGCCTTATACCGATCAAGAAATTGGTGATGCCCGTTTGCAAGTAAGAGGCAAAACCAAAGGTGAAGCTCTGATTCGCTATTTACAAAGCCTGGGTAAAGATACGTCACAGGAGGTATCACAATGAGCACATTCTGGAATCTATGGGCGGTACTCTTAACCTTAATATTCTTTGTTCTGATGGTGTCTGTTGTCGTTAAATACTGGCGTAGCAATCACAAGGCCGATCACGACCACACCATTGGCACCTTTGATGGTATTGAAGAGAAAGATGCGCCTCCACCTAAGCTGTTATTTATCAGTTATGCAGTGGCATTTCTTTTGTCTGCGGGTTATTTGGTGCTCTACCCCGGGCTTGGAGAATGGGAAGGCTTAGTCGATTGGGAACAAAGCGACGATAAGCTCAGTTCACCATCCACCACTCTCAATGAGCAATTTGCACAAACCAGCGAAACCACGTTAGAGGGATTAGCTGCTGTCCCAGAGATCGTGAACAGCGGTAGGATTCTATTCCAAACTCACTGTGCCGCTTGTCACCGAGATAATGCACAAGGTCAGAAACACTTCCCTAATCTTATCGACCAAGAATGGTTATACGGCGGCAGTGATGAAGCTGTGATCCATTCGATTGCCAAAGGGCGAAATGGAGCGATGCCGGGTTGGAGTGAAATCATGCGCCCAGACGAGGTGGCAAAAGTCTCCTACTATCTAGCCTCCCTCAACCAACGTCATACCGATGTGCCGGAGATTAAAGTCGAGCTCGGTAAAACCTTGTTCGTCCAATACTGTTCGTCTTGTCATGCCGATGGTGCTGTCGCTAACCCAGCGATTGGCGTACCTGATCTTTCCGATGATATCTGGCTTCACGGAGGGAGTATTGAAGAGATTCAGCACACCATCAATTACGGTTTGAACAACCTAATGCCTGCGTTTGATGAGCAGCTCAGTGAGAACGAGATACTCGCGCTTGGGGCTTATATCCGACACGCTGGTGACGTAGAGCAACAACGGCTCGCGAGTTTGAAAGCATCATCTGTTGAGCGCGGAGAATATCTCGCTTATGCCGGTGACTGTGTGGCTTGTCATAGTGCAGAAGGTGGCGAACCCTTTGCTGGCGGCCTACCCTTTGTCACCCCCTTCGGCACCGTGTATTCAACCAACATAACGCCACACACTACCGAAGGTATTGGGACTTATGACTTCGATGATTTCCGAGCGGCGTTAGTCGCAGGTAAAGGCAAGAATGGTTACCTGTACCCTGCAATGCCTTACACCTCCTATCAATACCTCACCGACCAAGACATGGTGGATTTATGGGAATACATGCAGTCAATCACCGCCGTGCCGCGACGCAATGATGACAACAGCATGATGTTTCCATCCAATATTCGCTTAGGTTTGCTTGGCTGGAACATCGTATTCATGGATACCGACCCTATTGATTATGAAGTGCCAGAGGAACTCAAAGGAGAAATTGAGAATGTCGATAAGTGGCAACAAGGCAAATATTGGGTCGCAGGACTTGGTCACTGTTCGGAGTGCCATACACCTCGAAATATTGCCCAAGCACTGATACCAGAACGTATTTTCCAAGGTAACTTGATCGACGGTTGGAACGCGCCTGATATTACAGCCAATGAGCTCTATATCGATGGCTGGGATGAAGCAACACTCACAGACTTTTTACACACAGGACATTCAGACAAAGGCACCGCTTTTGCGGGTATGGCTGATGTAGTGAAAAACAGCCTAAGCTTGATGACGCGTGAAGATATTGAGTCGATGTCCTATTACCTACTCAGTGGGGACATCAACAACACCATTGCCAGTGATGCCGTTCAGTTACAGCCTAAAGGGTTTGATGAAGCTGCGTATGCCAGTGAAATCTACACCACGTATCGTCAAACCTGTGGGGCCTGTCATGGTGACGATGGTAAAGGTCGCGATCCAATCGCCCCTACTCTGTTGAACAACGGTATTATCATGCACAGCGACCCATTCAATACCATTGCGGTAACGGTGCGCGGCTTGCAACCCACCTATCTCGACAAAGACAGAAATTTCATGCCAATGGCAAGTTTTGAGGATGTACTGTCGGATCAACGCTTAGCTGAGTTAATCACGTTTGTGCGTTTAAACCTTGGCGACAGAAATGAACCGGTCACGGCTGAGCATGTTCGAGAGGTAAGAGAAACACTTGAAGCAGCAGGCTATGCAGGTGGATTACACACCACACCTGAAATGTACGAAAATCGAGATAAGAACATTAACATACGATAGGCGCTGTAGCTGTGCGTAGCCGATTGGCTCAATAAACAGCGAACAGCACGTAACTTTTATCTTTGCTAACAAGCCAAAAGGAGACCACTGTGTCTCCTTTTCTTTTGCCCAAACCCGAGTTCCGACACTTTGCCGTACAACACAATTGTAACTAACTGATTACACAATTAAGCAGAGCTGCACATAATGCGATCAATCTCGCAGAACAAAGATGATACCAAGTGCATAATATGCAAAATTTTCTAAAGATGTACTAAGGACAGTTATGGATACAACTACACTCATCTACGATACGTTGGAAGGCCTATCGAGCGCAAAGCCACAGCAACACGCTCAAATCCGCCAAAATCTATATAACCAATTAGATTTATCATTTGAGAAGCAGTTGGCTTTGTATTCATCAGTTCTTGGTCCAGCAAGTGCTGGTAGATTGACCGATTTGGATAGTGCAGTGATGTCTGCACGCAAGATTGTTGGCTTAGAAAACAGCTAAGCAATCTTCAACCTATCTCAACTTTAACGCTGCCATTGTGCAGCGTTTTTTTATGGACGCTATTTACGATAAGTAAGGTTGGTTACGATAAATGCTGTTAGTTGCGATAAATACGGTTAGTTGCGATAAACGCGGTTAAGAAGATAAGTGCAGTTGGGTCTGTTTTTCAAGTTACACGCATTCTCATTTGGTTAATCTTATGTTCCATTTTTAACAGGTGTGTAACCACAATAATGGCGCTAATGTTAGTAGCACGTTAACCACACATCGGATGGAAGAATCATGAGAGTACTTATTGAATATACACAGACAGGCAAATACCGTGATCATGCGTGGGAAGCATTAACGATTCGTTCAAAAGGCGAAATTCAAGCTGTAACTCCCTCTTATGCGGCTCAGCTTATCGAACAGAACCGCGCCAGCTTATCGACCACTGAAAATCAAGATATCGTCATCCAACCTTAATGGCTTCAAGGGCTACCCCTCCTAGTTCCTTAAATCGAATAGTTCGATGACATAAAAAAACGCTGCATGGGTGCAGCGTTTTCTTGTTTCTGGCGTATCGTATTTCTAACGTAGATAGTTTCTAAAGTAGAAAGCTTCTAACGCATCTTGTTTCTAGTGCAAATAGCTTGATTACTTTGGCAGATTTTCTAACGCTTCAACCATCGTCATCAATTTATCGACAATCCTTTCGCCGTCTACTCGCAAGCCATTGTGTTCATATTCATTGGTGATCCACGCTTTCGAGTTAGGAATGTTCGCCAATGTTTCACGGCTGTAATCCAACTCAACGTACATGTCATCGGCGTAAACGGCACACGCCATTGGCACTGTATTCTTGCTCAACTGCTCTGCGTTGTACAAAGTGCCCCAGTCCGACTTTTCAGCCAACATGTTCGCGGCTTCACGCAGTGGCTTCAGCGTTTCAAGTTGGTCGAACATCCATGGGTACACCATTTCACCAGTAAACCAGAACTCACTGCCCGATTGGTAGTTGAAGTGTGGGTACTGCTCACGAACACGATGTGCAGACCAGTTAGACGCTGTACCTTGACAGTAAATCGATTCATGCAAGATTGCGTAAATTGGGTTAGTTAAGTAACCCTGCTCTTGCTGCATTTGATTTAGGAAGCTGTAGCTCAGCTGTCTGTTACCGTTCACTTCAACAAACGCACTCTCCAGTGTGAAATACATTGGAAGGTTTGCTTCGCCGCCACCAAGATTAATACCTATTAGCTGGAACTGTTCAACTGTGAACACCTGACCGTTTGGCAGTCTCACATCGTTGTTGAGCAGGTAATCAGAGATCTCGCGACACATAGCTTGTGCTTGTGGGAACTGAGCAAAGAAAGCTCTGTTTTTGTCTTCTACACGCTTGTAAGTCGCACGATAAACATCGTCAGCTTCTCGTTCAATAGAAGGAATGCCGCCCGTCACATAACAACGCTGCAAGCTCTGTGGGAACAGTGACAAATAGCTCAGTGTACAGAAGCCACCAAAGCTTTGACCAATCGTCGACCATTGCTTAATACCAAACTGTTCACGAATCGCTTCAGCGTCACGAACGATGTTATCCGCTCTGAAATGCGTTAAGTATTCGACTTGTTGTTCTGGAGACAAATGCGCCAAAGTTTCATGGCTGATAACCGTGCTGTTGCCAGTACCACGTTGGTCTAGAAGCAGAACACGGTAGTTTTGTAATGCACGCTTTAACCAACCCGATTGACCACTCACCCGTGGAGAAGGAAAACCTGGGCCGCCTTGAAAGTAGATCAACCACGGCAGCTCTTGCTCATCTTTAGCGAGATCAACCAGCTCACGTGCGAAGACTTGGATCTGTTGTCCATCTTTGGCTTGATAATCAAGTGGCAACTCGAAAGAGTGCTGACGGTACAGGGTGGTTCCATCAATAAAGTTAGCTTGCACGCTTCATTCCTTTTTATCTGATTCTAAAGTCATTGGTACGAATAAAAATGGCACCCTTTGGCACCGTAGTTAGCAAGATAAGCATACTAGCTTGTAAATGAAACCGTTTGTTGAACCTGAATGTGAAGGTACTTCATTAAATCGCCAAATTAGCTTTATACGCGTAACAACTTGTGTCAAAACAGAGAGTTTAAGATGTGATCTATTGAGAAGAAGAACAAAAGTGGGACACAAATAAAAAGAGCTTAACGAGGTGAGGATACGTTAAGCTCTTTGGTTTTATCTGTTGTAAATGAGGTTTTTAGGTTGAACAAGCTCAGGCTTTATAGGTTTAGTTTCTATAAGCCAAAGATCTATAAACTGAGCTTCTGTAACTTATAGCTCTATAAAACAAAGCTAAGAAGCCTCGAGCTCACCTGCACCTTGAATTGAACGTTGGCTGTTTTCAACAAGGATAGCCGTCGCCGTTTCTTTCAACGCGCCCCACTCTCCATCGTCAACTTCAATGCCCTCGTTCCACGCCTTCTCTTGAGTTTTAAAAAGCGCTTCCGATTCAATGTGTGTTTGGTAGCCATCTGACAAACGTTCGATATCGAAATCCTGGACGGAAAGCTCGATGGTCATATTGTGGATATGATCGTCCGATGCCAGAGGCAAATCTGATAAAAACAGTTCTGGTGCAACGCAACCACGGTTAAGCACATACAAGGTGCTCTTAGGATTTGAGCCATTATCCCAACGTGCGGTACATGCGATGCCTTTCGCTGCCAGTTTTACAAGCTCACGGTACGCTAACCAACGGTTATGGCAGTTGTTTAGCTCGATTTTCAGCGTCTTTTTACCGACCATTTTTTCAATGGCGTAATCCATCACCACAGGAAGATGACACGCTAAGCTCGCCTTGTGCAGGTCCACTTCAACTGTGTTGTCGCTTGTCACTTGGATGTCTACAGGGCAATCGTCTTCTAGCCCCATAAAGTTGCTCGCATTGTTAAAATGACGAACACCATCCAAGCCAACCATTTGTAAATCTGCCACCATGTTCGCTATCACATCGGCTTCACCACATGTACGACGCATACCCAGAAAGGCTTTATTAACGGCCGCTACCAGTTCATTGTGAGAAACGATCATAACGATTTACCTCCATGTTGAGCGTTGATATGTGTAGGAACGTTATGAGAGCCAGCAAGCTCCGCTTCACTCGGCGCTTCACTTGGTAAGACTGGGAACACCCACTCGTCTTGATGAATTTCGTCAAGCAGCGGTGCGCCTTGGAAGAAGGTCACACGAACCCAACGATCTGAGCGAGGATCAAACTTAGTAGCCCCAAACATAGCTAGCTTGCAACGTAACAGATGCATCGGCAGCGACTCTTTATGAAGCACGTTCATTTGAATGTCGCCCATCGCTTTGTTGCCAAGCGTCCATACACGACGTGCTATCGCACGATGTTGCGGTTGTTTTACCAAGAACTCTGCTAGAGAAAGCTCTGGTGTGAACTGTAATAAGGAGTGGTACAGACGGTAAGCTTGACGACCAATATCTAATGGCAGCTCACGCTCTTCACCAATTTCTTCTCCTCGAACACCGAGCCTTGGCTCTTCTTTGTCCTGAGAGCGATACCAGAACCAGTAGTTGTTTTCGGCTTTAGTAAAGTCGGTCGTGATAGCCCAACGGTACTTTTCTTCTAACACAACCAAAAGGTCTTGAATCTTTTTACCACTTGGAAGCGACAGTGTTTCGCTGCTATTCATTTGCTCTTGATGGGCGTCCACTAATTCTGGGTACAATTCCATCAAGCATGAGATAAGGATTTCTTGGGCTTCCATACTCATGTGCTTAGATTGTTCAACTAACTGCGCCCACGTATCACATTGGCTGACAAACACTTCTAGCGATTGCTCTGCGTGTTTTAATTCATCAACCGCTACTTTGTTCAACTCTTGCTGGTTTTCATTGATGGTAACGACTTGTTCTAAATGACACACAGCTTTGTTCATCAAAGCGCGTAACGGTTCAATCAGTGCTGTATCCGTGTGACTAGCTAACACGTCAGCCAATGCATGCTCACGTGTTGTCATCCACTGATCGACAATACTCGGGTGGTTAATAAGGTATGGCGCCATGCCTAAACCAGTCGCATTACCAACACCAAGGTAACGCTGTAATCCTCTATGCAAGGTAATCGCTTGTTCACCGCCCTGTTGCTCGGCTAGGTAATGAACCCAATCTAGGCTGAACTCACGCAGCATATAAACCGCACACATTTGCGCACTAAACGACTGATTAAAATCTTCATTTTTCTCTAAGATTTTAAAGTCAGCAATGCCAAATTTGCCATTACCGTATACCGCTGTCGTTCGCAGGATGTAACCCACTTCAGCCAGCTCTTTTGGCGTTGGTTGAACACCTTTAGCCAAGTGACTCACGATGTGTTCAAACACACGTACACTTTTGTTTGCACGCGCCAACACAAGCACGTTATTTGGATTACGGCCTGCTTCTTGAAGCGGTACGTTCGCACGAAGTCTTTCAAGTAGGGCGACATCAACATCACCAAGAACAAGCGCAAACGTTACGTCCCACTTTTCAGCAATTACACGGTCATTTCGTTCGTCATCTGCAATCTCATCGCAGAAAACAACCAAATGATAAACATGGTTTGGCGTCGCAAGCTTATAGATAACATGACCAAAACCTTGAGCGTCTAATTGCCACTCATGTTTCGTCACTTTCCATTCTTGCTGAGCCATTTTACGAATCAGAGTTCTAACGAAGCTGATACGTGTTTGGTGCATTGCACCTAGCCTTTCCGGTGCCATGACGACAGTCGCGTCACGCAGTGCTGATTCAGTGTAGGTAGAACGATGTGCATCCATTTGCTCACCACCTTATAGTTATAGGATTTTGCTAGCCATTCAGAACCGATCGTTGCCATCATTTGAAGCATTCGTTTTTACAGTGTGTTGGTTAGCTTTCACGTTATTTGGGGCAAGCGAGCTCGCCCCTTATTATTTTGTCCTGACTAGATCGATTGACCTAAATACGTGCCGCCCGATGTATCTTCACCAGTACGGTTTTTTGTTCCTTTCGGAATTTTGCATCAGCCTTCTTTCAAAGGCTGATTTGTTCTTATTTAATCAGTTTCTTACAGAGCCTTATTATTACAGCCCCTGCTCTTTTGCCATCTTGATTGCGATTTGAGGCGCGTTCCAAAGTGATGGCAGCAAGATTAAGGAAACCGGTACCGCGGTGATAACAATGAAGGATTGCAGCGCTGAAATACCGCCAGAACCTAGGGAAATCAGAATTAACGCTGTTACCCCCATCATCACACCCCAGAAGGTACGAATAATTGCATTGGGTTCTGTCTCACCACTGATAACTACACTGATGGTGTAAGTCATTGAGTCACCAGTCGTTACGATGAAGATCGTTGTTAAGATCAAGAACAAAATAGATATCAGCATTGGCATTGGTAATTGCTGAGTCACAGCTAGTAGTGCGCCTGGTAAGTTAAAGCCTTCAAATGCCTTACTTACGCTACCCGGATCTGCGATTTCGAAAGCAAGACCAGAGCCACCAACAATCGTGAACCAGAAGCAAGTAACAAACGGTGCGATAAGGCTAATGGTTGATACCAATTGGCGAATACTACGACCGCGTGAGATACGAGCGATGAAGATTGCCATCATTGGGCCGTAACCTAGAAACCAGCCCCAGAAGAATACTGTCCACCAGCTCAACCAACCTTCGTCACCACGGTAAGTCGCCATTGGGATGAAGTTATCAATCATGCTGCCTACACCTTGAATGTAGCCATTGAAGATAAAGTTCGTTGGACCAAAGATCAGGATGTAGACCATCAATGCCATTGCCAAAATTACGTTGTACCGGCTTAGCATTTGCATCCCGCGGTTAAGACCACTTAATGCCGATAATGTGTATAAAACGATTGCGAACAGAATGATGATTAGCTGTGTTGTGAAACCATCTGGAATATCAAACAGTGCGTTCAGTGCGTAGCTGACTTGCAAGCCTAAGAAGCCGATAGGACCGATAGTGCCCGCCGCTACTGCGACAATACAACATGCATCAATCAATGCGCCTGTGTGGCCTTTCAGTGCACGCTCACCCAATACTGGGTAAAGCAAAATACGAGGTTTAAGCGGCAAGCCTTTGTCGTAGTGAAGGTGCATAACCACGATAGACGTTAAGCTGCCGACGATAGCCCATGCTAAGAAACCCCAGTGCATGAAGGATTGCGATAACGCATTCACCGCGCCTTGCTGTGCGTTTTCTTGTGCGCCGTACAATGGTGGTGGGCTAACGTAGTGAGCAATAGGCTCTGCTGCTGCCCAAAATACGCCGCCGCCTGCCAGTAGCGTACAGAAGATGATCGCCATCCAACGGAAACCATCCATTTCAGGTTTAGCGATGCCGCCTAGGATAACCTTGCCTGTTCGCCCTGCCGCAAGGCCAAGACCAATAAGAAAAGTCAGAAGAAGAAGCATTTGCCAGTAAGGACCGAATACTTTAACAGACCATGCAAAGCCAGCGTTTACTAGGCTTGATAACAGCTCGCCATCAAATAGAGCAAGTGCCACGAACAGAGCGATAAAGCCGCCGCTGTACCAAAGTGCTGGGTTGGATAGACCTAATTTATCTGATGTAGACTCAGACCCGTTTGTGTTGCTTGTTGTGTGTGCTTGACCCGCATTTAAGCTTGAAGATTTCACGCTATTGGTTAAATCAGACATACTCTGACTCCAGAGGTTTCTTTGCAGCTGTCATTTGAATGATGACTACAAGGGTGTATTTAACACCTGCCCTATTGTTTTTTGTGTTGGGCAGGCTAATCCATGTTTGGGTTATCGCGTTGCGAAATAGACCGTTGTTCCTTTTGAATAGTGAAATTGGTTTAAGCAGCACTTGCTAATTGAACGTTTGTTAGAAGGCTGCTAATTCGATGATGGCTTGCGAGAAATCGTTAACCCTTGGTTTGAGGCTCTAGGCCATCTTTCAAGAAGTTAAACCAGTTTTCTCCCAAGACTTGCCCAGCTTCAGACTCGCTGAAACCATGACGCATCAATCCGTTATAAATATTTTCCATACCCGCACTACCACAGAACCAAGGCAACGCATCTGGCCAACCTGAGTTGTTCGCAGAGCCTTCACCGTAGTCCATAGCTTTAGACCAACGACCATTTCTCATCCACTCAAGAACGGCTTGAGGTTGGTTTAAGCATAGGTCACTGCCAATACCAAGGTGCTCTACGCCGACCATGTCAGCGGTAGTCGCAACCATCTGGCAAAAGTCTTCCAATGTACATTGGCTGCCATTTGGTAGGTGGAATGGGTATAAGCTGAATCCGATTAAGCCACCGCGTGCGGTTAGGGCTTTAATCACATCGTTTGATTTGTTTCGTAATGCATCATGAGCGAACGTCGGGTTCGCGTGACTGATACAAATAGGACGAGAAGACAAGTCAATCGCTTCAAGTGTTGAGCGCTCGGCACTGTGAGACATATCGATGATCATGCCCACTCGGTTCATCTCTTCGATGGCTTGTTTACCAAAGCGAGTAATACCTGTGTCGTTCTTCTCGTAGCAACCCGTCGCCAATAAGCTCTGGTTGTTGTACGTCAGTTGCATGATCAAAAGACCTTGCTTACGCATCACTTCGATAAGACCGATCTCATCGTCGATTGGAGAACAGTTTTGAGCACCAAGGAAAATGCCGACTTTGCCAGTCGCTTTTGCAGTCTCGACATCAGCCATTGAGTGAATCGGCATGATAAGGTCTGCGTTCTGCTCGAATCTTAAATTCCATTCTGCAAAGCGAGATAAGGTTTCACGAGCCGTCTCGTGGTAAACCGCGGTAGCGTGAACTGCTGTAATGCCGCTCGCCTTTAGTGTTTGGAAATATTCTCTGTTCCAATTGCAGTATTGCAATCCATCTATAACAATCCGTTGCTGGTACATAACCACTCCTATTGAAAGCTCAGTGTTCTAGCTCGGTTTTGAAAACACGCTCAAATAACATGTTTTCAAAAATGGGTTAAATCACTTGTCTAATTTCGTTTGCTGCTTTGGTTGGGATGTTGGCCTGACTCTGTGAATCAGGCCAATTCGATAGCTGGATAGCTAGGCACTTAATATCCTCAGCTATCCAATTCTTATATAGAAAGTGGATTAGTAAGGACGCTGGTAAGCCGTCTTAACCACTGTGTAGAACTCTTTCGCGTATTGACCTTGCTCACGAGGACCGAAGCTAGACTCTTTACGACCACCAAACGGTACGTGGTAATCCGTGCCTGCTGTTGGTAGGTTGACCATCACACAACCGGTCTGCGCTTGTTGCTTGAACATTGCGCTAGTACGTAGGCTCTGAGTAATGATGCCGCCTGTTAGACCGAAGCGAGTGTCGTTGGTTGTCGCAATCGCTTCTTCTAGGTCAGCGACACGAATCACACTTGCCATTGGTGCGAACACTTCTTCTTGGTTCACTTCCCAATCGTTCTTAGTGTTCAAGAACAGCGTTGGAGACATGTAGAAACCTTCGTGCTTCATACTCAAGCGTTCGCCACCAAATGCCAGCTCACCGCCGCTTTGACGTGCTTTCTCAACCCAACCTAGGTTTGCTTCAAGTTGGTTGCCATCAACGACAGGGCCCATGAACACACCCTCTTCCAGTGCGTGACCCACTTTCAGCTCGCTCATACGTTTAATCAGTGCTTCAACGTATTGGTCGTGAATGCTATCCATAACCACAAGGCGAGAAGACGCGGTACATTTTTGGCCTGCGCCAGAGAAAGAACCTGCAATCGTTGCATCAACCGCAGTTTGGATATCAGCATCGTCAGCAATAACAAGTGCGTTCTTACTGCCCATTTCTAGTTGGCATCGAACGAAGTTTGGCGCTGTAGCCGCTGCCACTTTACGACCCGTATCAACAGAACCGGTAAAGCTCACACCGTTCACTTCTTTAGAGTTGATCAGTGCATCACCTACTGTTGAACCGCTACCCAGTACAAGGTTAAACGTACCTGCAGGGATACCTTGGCGGTGGATGATCTCTGTAAGCGCGACCGCACTTGCTGGTGTTAGGTTTGCTGGTTTCCAAATAACGCTGTTACCGAAAGCCAATGCTGGAGCAATTTTCCAAGCTGCTGTTGCTGTCGGGAAGTTCCAAGGAGAGATAATGCCGATAACGCCCACCGCTTCGCGAGTCACTTCAACAGAAACACCCGGGCGTACAGAATCTGCGTTGTCACCAATTTGGCGAAGCACTTCAGCCGCAAAGTATTGGAAGAACTGACCTGCACGGTAAATCTCACCGCGACCTTCAGCAAAAGGCTTACCTTCTTCACGAGATAGCAAAGTGCCCAGCTCATCACAACGGGCAATCAGCTCATCACCAATCGCTTGAAGCACCGCTTGCTTGCGTTCAATCGGCGTTTTTTCCCACTCTGGTTGAGCGTGTTTCGCCGCTGAAATCGCTTGTTGAACTTGTTCAGCACTTGCTTGTGCAAAGTTGCCAATATTTTCAGAAATATCTGATGGGTTAATGTTCGCTACGGTGCTTACACCCGCTTGCCATTCGCCGCCAATGTAAAGTGCGTTTTCTGCTTGAACATTCTGTAAGTGAGTCATCATTCTGTCCTTGTAACGTTAGGTTGCGGTTGAGTCTGGCAACCATCGGATTAATTAATAAATTGTTAATTCATATAGAGAATAAGTATTAATTTTGTATCTAGACGTAAAACTATTCGCTTGTATTAGTAAAGATCTGCGTAGACAAACAGCTTTGATTGGCAAATTGCCTCAGTTCACAGTCCATTTATTCAGGTTGAGACGCCGATGCATAAACCACGAACTCAACCAACATCTCTTCTCTAGCTAGCCCTGCAACAACGACTGCTGCACGATTTGGATAAGGTGCGTTGAAGTATTCTCCGTATACGCTGTTTACCGTTTTCAGGTATTCACGGTCAGTCACGTAAATCAGAACCTGCAGCACAGAATCCATCGATTCGCCTGCACACTCCAAGGTATGAACAAGGTTGTTAAAAGTCTGACGCGTTTGCGCTTCAATACCGCCTTCTACTACTGCGCCCGTTTCATCGATTGGAATCTGCGCAGTGTATAGAGTGCCGTTATTAACGATTGCCCACTCTAGTGGTGCTTTTGAAGCAAAAAGAGAGGTTTTTACTGGGTGTTTTTTAGTTTGTGCGTTCACGATTTTATCCAACTTTGTAACAACTATGTTTCAAGATGGTTAAATACTGCACCTTGACGCCTGATAAATCTAACGGTAAATTTTGTGCATTTGATAAATAAAATCTATCACCTTGCGAAAAGTAAGGTATAGCAAGGGCTAGAGAAGGATCGGAGTCATGAGTATTAAGCTACAACAGTTAAAACATTTCGTTTTGGTGGTCGAAGAAGGTGGATTTAGAGCGGCATCTCACCGTGCAAATCGATCGCAAGCGGCACTTTCGACTTCGATAAAAGAGTTGGAAAAAATACTCGGCCAACCTCTGTTTGAAACAGGCAACAAATCGACACTGACGCCTTTTGGAGAAATATGTTTGCCCAAGATCATTCAATTTCTGAACGTTTACAAAGCATTAGACAATGACTTACGCGCAGCGGCAGCAGGACAACAAGGAAGAGTTCGAATAGCGAGCGTGCCTTCGGTGGCCGCAAAACTCATCCCTAGTGTTTTAGGGGCATTTTGTGAGCAGTACCCGAATGTAGAAGTGAGTTTGATTGATGATAATGCGGCAGGGGTAGAAGCAAGATTACTCTCTGGCGAGGTGGATGTTGCCCTCGGTAATAGCTCCCATTTAGAAGAAGAGAGCATCGACTTCACGCCTTTGCTTTCTGATCCTATCGGTGTGGTGTGCCTCAAAGATAACCCTATCGCCTCTCAACGGGAAGGAATCGAATGGCAAACCTTGTTAAAGCAGCCCTTCATTCGTAACGGGACTTGCACCCTACTGGACCCAACACCTGCGCGCATGCTCAGCGAACAAGCCCTGTACTCTGTCGAGAACATTACCTCGCTTTTTTCGGTGTTAGAGCTCGGGATAGGCGTGACCACGCTACCTAAGCTGGCTTTCCCAACCAATGAAACCCGCTTGGTGTGGATTCCGCTAATTGACCCACCCTTGCAACGACAAATCGGCATTTTCAGACTGTCTGATCGTACGATCTCGCCACAAGCACAGGCTTTCCATGACTTATGTATTCAATACCTCAGTTATGAAGAGTCATAAGAGAGCCTAGATTAAGTAAATTAGGCAGCGCTCTGCTGCCATTTACTTCCTCAAAACTCGGTGTTCTTCTCCGCACCATGCTTCTCGCACACCCAGTCCCCCATTTCACTCCTATATCATCAACATTTAGGCGCTGAATTTTCACTCTCGCGCACGCAAATAGTGACAAGCTGACG
Organism: Vibrio sp. 10N.261.54.E10; assembly: GCF_002877735.2. Classification (NCBI taxonomy): domain Bacteria; kingdom Pseudomonadati; phylum Pseudomonadota; class Gammaproteobacteria; order Vibrionales; family Vibrionaceae; genus Vibrio; species Vibrio sp. 10N.261.54.E10. The sequence continues at coordinate 1,487,868 of NZ_MCXE02000002.1, read as the reverse complement.
ACAATATAAAAAATATTCGCTTATTGATAAGGAGCGACGTACGTTTAATTTACCAGAAAAACCAGATCTTCCATCATTGCCTCAAACAAGCTTAACCCCTACCAAAATCACACTTCACAACTCAGCTTGTAAATGAACCTAAGTGTTTGAATAGTCGTAATTGATAAGATCATAAGTTGAAAATTTAGCTCGCTACTCCCTTCTAAAAGACCCTCTTTTTCACAAGGATAAAGCATCTTAAATATTCATGAATAAAGTGATAGAACTATTACTTTCATAAATGAAAAACATTCATTTCAAAAATGGAATTATTGATATCAATATTTGTCGTTTTGATCACATAATTTTAGGCGTAGTTTATATTTTGTCGAAACGAGAGCGAACTAGTTTATATCGTTCTATTTCGTCAGGAGATATAAAACCAGCAAGATTATCTCTTTGTTAACAAGCAAAGTTTTATTAACAAGTAAATGCGAGTAGCAAGACATATTCAAACTGTGTTTTATATGAGCTTACACTGTTAAATATAAGGTTTTATTATGAGGCTTAATGGGATAAGTGGTGACATTCTTGTTGCTGCTAAAAGAGTTGTTCTCTGCCAAGTAGTATTGGCCGTCGGTGTAGTTTTATATGAAGTGTTTTTTGGTAATAAAGTAGATATGGAATCGTCGGCTTTGGGTATCGGAATTGCGATGCTACCTCCGCTGTTTGGTTTTATATATGCAAGCCTAAAGGTGCGCAAGAATCCTAATTATAGTTTACGTGACTTAATGCAAATGAGTCGTGTCGTGAAAATAACTTATACGTTCTTAATGTTTATTTTGGCGTTCCAGTTTTTCAAATTGGATAACCCAGTAATATTGTACGCATATATTCTCACTATGGTTGGGTACTTCTTAACACCATTTATTACTGCCTCTACAAGATCGGAGTACGTGTAGTATGGATCAAGTAACTACCGCTCACGAATACATAGAGCATCACTTAACCTTCTTAACTACAGGTGATGGTTTCTGGGCGTTCAACATCGACTCGATGTTGGTATCTTGGATTACGGGTTTACTGTTTATTGGAGCTTTTCGATACGTAGTGACTAAGGGCACCAGCGGTGTTCCAGGTCGATTTCAATGTTTTATCGAACTGATATTTGATTTTGTAAACAACCTAGTAAAAGAGATTTTTCAAGCGGAGGATAAATTAATAGGGCCACTGGCATTAACCACTTTTGTTTGGGTGTTGTTAATGAACGCGGTCGATTTATTTCCAATAGATTTCATACCAGCATTAAGTCGTGCAATGGGTCTAGAACACTTTAGAGATCTACCAACGGCGGACGTAAATATTCCAATGTCGATGGCACTCGGTGTATTTATCTTACTGTTGACTTATACATTTAAAAATAAAGGATTGAAAGGCTTTATCAAAGAGCTTACTACGCAGCCATTTGATAACCCTCTTTTATACCCTGTTAACTTAGTTCTTGAATTAATAACATTAATTTCAAAACCTATATCACTAGGCTTACGATTATTTGGAAACATGTATGCAGGTGAGATGATATTTATTCTGATCGCATTAATGCCATGGTGGATGCAATGGGCACTGAGTGTTCCTTGGGCACTATTCCACATATTAATCGTATTCTTGCAAGCATTTATATTTATGGTACTGACCGTTGTTTATTTAGGTATGGCAACAGAAGAACACCACTAATTAATAACTAAAAAATTTAACTAACAAATTATTTATCGGAGATACAAATGGATATCGTAAGCGCAGTTTTATATGTAGCAGGTGCATTACTGATCGGTTTAGGTGCAGCAGGTGCAGCATCTGGTATTGGTAACTTAGCAGGTAAATACCTTGAAGGTGTTGCGCGTCAACCAGACCTTACTCCAATGCTTCGTACTCAATTCTTCATCATGATGGGTCTTGTGGATGCAGTACCGATGATCGGTGTTGGTATCGGTCTATACATCATCTTCGCCGTGGCTTAATCAAACCGCTTTGAAAGATCGATTTGTAAATAATCAAGATTTAGTGAGGAAGGTATGAACTTAAATGCAAGCATGTTTGGACAAGCAATCTCATTCGTGATTTTTGTTTGGCTCTGCATGAAATATGTATGGCCCCCTCTCACCGCGATGTTAGACGAGCGCCAAAAAGAAATCGCTGATGGTTTACGCCACTCAGAGAACGCTGCGAAAGAGCTAGAACTAGCAAAATCAAATGGCGCGCAACTCATCGAAGATGCAAGAAAAGATGTGACTGAACTGGTTGAACAGGGCCGAAAACGCCGCAATGAAATCATCAGCTTAGCGCAACAAGAAGCCGAGCAAGAAAAGGCACGCATCTTAGAACAAGGTAGAGCTGAGCTAGAAGGCGAACGCCAAAAGATACGCCGTGAACTTCAGGCAGATATGGCAGACGCAGTAATTCAAAGTGCACAGAAACTGATTAGCAAAAACCTAGATTCCGCAACGAACCGAGCGCTAGTTGACCAAATGATTAGCGAACTCTAAGGAGAGGCAATATGTCAGATTACACCAATATTGCTCATCCCTACGCCAAAGCATCGTTTGAATTTGCTTTAGGTGAAAACCAGTTACAAGAGTGGCACTCAATGCTGTCCATTCTTGTGGCTGTCGCGGAAGAAGAAACGATCGCTAGTCAGATTTCTTCAGCAGAAGGTGCTTCTACACACCAAACAGAAGAGCTGGCAAACCTCATCATTCATATTTGCCAAGGACTCGTTGATGACCACGTCATTAATCTTATTCGAGTCTTGGCCGAGAACGGCCGCCTTTCTGTTGTAAGAGACCTGTTTGAATTGTACTGCGAGCTAAAGGACGAACATGAACGTGTAGTGCCTGTCACTGTCACCAGTTCAGAAATGCTGACACAAGATCAAATTACGTCACTAACAGCTGCACTTGAGAAGAAATTAGAGCGTCAGGTTGAAATGAAGCAGGTTATTGATGACACGTTAGTAGGTGGAATGGTCATCAAGGCGGGTGAAACCGTTATCGATGGTTCTTTAAACACATCAATTGACCGATTGGCTCATCAACTTCACGCGAGATAGGTAACAATTATGCAATTAAATTCAAATGAAATCAGCGATCTAATCAAAGAACGCATCTCGAAATTTAATGTGAGCACCGAGGCTCGCAATGAAGGCACTATCGTATCGGTTCGTGATGGCATCATCACAATCAATGGCCTTGCTGATGTTATGCAAGGCGAGATGATTGAGCTACCAGGTGGCAAATATGCACTCGCACTTAACCTCGATACGCACTCAGTAGGTGCGGTGGTTATGGGCCCCTACACTGACCTATCTGAAGGTATGAAAGTGAAAGGTACAGGTCGTATCTTGGAAGTCCCCGTCGGTAACGGTCTTCTTGGCCGTGTTGTGAACACATTAGGCGAGCCAATCGATGGCAAAGGCCCAATAAGTTGTGACCGACTCGACCCTGTAGAAGTGATTGCACCCGGTGTAATCGAACGTAAGTCTGTTGATCAGCCAATTCAAACTGGCTATAAAGCGGTTGATACCATGGTGCCAATCGGTCGTGGTCAACGTGAACTTATCATCGGTGACCGTCAGACGGGTAAAACAGCGTTAGCTATCGATGCGATCATCAATCAGAAAGATTCTGGCATCAAATGTGTGTATGTAGCGATTGGCCAAAAAGCCTCCACTATCGCTAACGTGGTTCGTAAACTCGAAGACCACGATGCGCTTAAAAACACCATCGTAGTCGTGGCATCAGCATCAGAGTCTGCAGCGCTTCAATACCTAGCCCCTTATGCGGGTTGCACCATGGGTGAATACTTCCGTGACCGCGGTGAAGATGCACTGATCATCTATGATGACCTATCAAAACAAGCCGTTGCTTACCGTCAAATCTCGTTGCTATTGAAACGCCCACCGGGTCGTGAAGCCTTCCCTGGCGACGTATTCTACCTTCACTCACGCCTTCTAGAACGTGCAGCACGAGTGAATGCAGAGTATGTAGAGAAGTTCACTAACGGTGAAGTGAAAGGTCAAACTGGCTCATTAACGGCGCTTCCGATCATTGAAACTCAAGCGGGTGACGTATCAGCGTTTGTACCAACCAACGTAATCTCAATCACCGATGGTCAGGTTTTCCTTCAAACCCAATTGTTTAACTCAGGCTTACGTCCTGCAGTAGACCCAGGTATCTCGGTATCTCGTGTGGGTGGTGCGGCGCAATGCAAGATCATCAAGAAACTGTCTGGTGGTATCCGTACTTCATTAGCTCAATATCGCGAGCTGGCGGCCTTTGCTCAGTTCTCTTCTGACTTAGATGAGATGACGCGCAAACAGCTAGACCATGGTGAGCGTGTTACCGAATTAATGAAGCAAAAACAATACTCTCCAATGTCAGTCGCTGAGCAAGCAACGGTTATCTACGCAGCAGAGAAAGGCTACTTGGTCGGTGTTGAGCTAAACAACATTGCCCGTTTTGAAGAAGAGCTGATTGCTTATGCCAAAGGTCAGAACCCTGCGTTGTTCGAAAAAATCAACGCGACAGGCGATTACAATGACGAAATCGACGGTGCTCTTAAAGAGATCCTAGAAGGTTTTGTTGGGATGAAAGCTTGGTAAGTGCTCCGGTTTGTTAGCTGGAAATCAAAACAAATAGGAGCAGATTATGGCAAGTACTAAAGAAATTCGCACCAAGATAGCCAGTGTTAGTAACACTCAGAAAATCACTAGCGCAATGGAAATGGTTGCAGCAAGTAAGATGCGCAAGGTTCAAGACAACATGACGCTAACTCGCCCCTACGCCGAGAACATGCGAAAAGTTATCTCTCATGTTGCATCGGGTTCCCTGGAGTACCAGCACCCTTACCTGCAACAGCGTGAACCTAAGCGTGTCGCTTACATCATTATCTCGTCCGATCGCGGCTTGTGTGGTGGCTTGAACTCAAACTTGTTCAAGAAAGTGTTAGAAGAAATGGAGCAATGGCGCACCAAGGGAGTCGAGGTAGAAACAACCTTAGTGGGATCTAAGGCTATCTCGTTCTTCCAACGCGGCGGCAACGTTATTGCACAAACGTCAGGTCTTGGCGATACACCTAAGTTAGAAGACATCTTAGGTACGGTGAATGCGATGCTCGGGCATTACGACGAAGGTAAAATCGATAGCTTGTATCTCGTTTACAACCAGTTCGTCAACACCATGGTTCAAGCGCCAACGACCTTGCAGTTGCTCCCCCACCCTTCGGATTCTGAGGAAGGTGGTGAGCCTAAAAAAGCGCGTCGTTGGGACTACATCTATGAGCAAGCACCCAAAGACATACTCTCAGAACTGTTACATCGATACATCGAATCGCAAGTGTATCAAGGCATTGTTGAGAGCATTGCCTGTGAGCAAGCAGCCCGAATGGTCGCTATGAAAGCGGCGACTGATAACGCAGGCCAACTCATTGATGACTTGCAGTTGGTCTACAACAAGGCGCGTCAGGCTGCCATTACCCAAGAGCTGAGTGAAATAGTCTCAGGTGCCCAAGCTGTCTAGGGCTAGAAAAGACTGGGTCAAGAACAGAATTTGAGGATTTAAGAATGAGTGTTGGAAAAATAGTTAAAGTAATCGGCGCGGTGGTTGACGTCGAGTTCAGCGGCGGCAACAGCCCACGCGTTTATGATGCATTGAAAGTGACTAGCGACGAAGCAAGCTCGTTAGTATTGGAAGTACAACAACAACTGGGTAGCAATATCGTTCGTTGTATTGCAATGGGTACGTCAGATGGCTTACGTCGTGGCCTAACGGTTGAAAACACAGGCTCTCCAATCACGGTTCCTGTCGGCGAAGAAACGCTAGGCCGTATCATGAACGTGCTTGGTCAACCTATCGATGAGTGTGGTGAAATCGGTCAGAAAGAAAACTACGAGATTCACCGTGAAGCCCCTTCTTATGAAGAACAAGCAAACAGCACTGAGCTTCTAGAAACAGGCGTTAAGGTTATCGACCTTATCTGTCCATTCGCTAAGGGTGGTAAAATTGGTCTGTTCGGTGGTGCTGGTGTAGGTAAAACCGTCAACATGATGGAGCTTATCAACAACATCGCCAAAGCCCACTCAGGTCTTTCTGTGTTTACCGGTGTAGGTGAACGTACTCGTGAAGGTAACGACTTCTACTACGAGATGAAAGAAGCAGGTGTACTAGACAAAGTAGCCATGGTTTACGGTCAAATGAACGAGCCACCGGGAAACCGTCTACGTGTAGCACTTACAGGCCTAACTATGGCTGAGCGCTTCCGTGATGAAGGTCGTGACGTACTGTTGTTCATTGATAACATTTACCGTTACACGCTTGCGGGAACAGAAGTATCAGCTCTGCTAGGTCGTATGCCTTCAGCAGTAGGTTACCAACCAACACTGGCTGAAGAGATGGGCGTACTTCAAGAGCGTATCACGTCAACAAAACAAGGCTCTATCACCTCTATCCAAGCAGTATACGTACCTGCGGATGACTTGACTGACCCATCGCCAGCAACAACCTTTGCTCACTTAGATGCGACCGTTGTACTGTCTCGTAACATCGCGGCACTGGGTCTATACCCTGCGATTGACCCGTTAGATTCAACGTCACGTCAGTTAGATCCGCTGATCGTAGGCCAAGAGCACTACGACATTGCACAAAAAGTACAAACAACGCTGCAACGCTACAAAGAGCTAAAAGACATCATCGCGATTCTTGGTATGGATGAGCTGTCTACTGAAGACAAACAGACCGTATCTCGCGCTCGTAAGATTGAACGTTTCTTAACGCAGCCTTACCACGTAGCCGAAGTGTTTACCGGTCAGAAAGGTGTCTTTGTACCGCTAAGCGAAACACTAAGAGGCTTTAAAGGTCTATTGAGCGGTGAATATGACGATATCCCAGAGCAAGCGTTCTTGTACTGTGGCTCTATCGACGAAGTGCTTAACAAAGCAAAATCACTCTAAGAGGCAGGTGCACCATGGCTATCGGAATTACAGATAATACATTTCAACTTAATATTGTAAGTGCGGAAGGTACGCTGTTTTCAGGTCCAGCGTATGCCCTAGCCGTTTCTGGCGCTGATGGTGAGCTGGGGATCCGCCCGGGTCACTCCCCGCTTCTCAGTAAAATAAAGCCAGGCGTGACCGTGTTTGTCACAGACCCTAAGTCAGAGGGGCAAGTGCTTTATGTTTCTGGTGGGATGCTGGAAGTTCAGCCGGATGTGGTGACGGTGTTAGCCGATACTGCCTTGCACGGCCAAGATATTGACCGCGCTCGCGCAGAAGAAGCGAAATATGCAGCTCTAGAAAATATCAATAAGGGCAATGTAGACATCAACTTTGCACAAGCTCAGCTTGAACTAGCAAAAGCCGTTGCTCAACTTCGTGCATCAGAACTGACGTCTTCTCGCACTCGACACTGAGAATAGAACTTAGATGCTTAGTGCTTGATGTGTAAATAGTCTACCCACTTAAAAAACAGTTTAAGTGGGTAGACTACATCAGGAACCCTTCTCTCCTTTCCAGCTTCCCCTCCCTTTCAACCGTCCCTAGTACATCCTTTTCAACAACGTTTACACCATTACTTCTCTGAAAAACGCGCTTGGTGCGGATCAAGTTCATGACCAAGAGGTTGTGTGAGTGAATGATATAACTCTGGCTTACGGCCACGAATCCAGCGTCTACCAGTACACATGTCTAACTCTTCTGCTTTTAGCTCTGCAATCACCATGTCGTTATCAACACTATCGGTCTCAGCAATGATTTCACCATAAGGGCTGAGGATCATCGCATTGCCTGTTCTTACTTCATCCATATCAACGCCGACACCATTACTAAACACCACAAACATACCGTTGTCGTGCGCTCTTGCAGGCAACCAACGCATTAACCACTCGCGGCCATTCTTGCCCTGCATTTCAGCACGAATCGCCTCTGGGTTTTCATCTCGGTTAAACCATAATTCAGGGTCAATTCGCTTCATCGCATTCGGGCTTCGTGAATGACAACCGCCCGTTTGGTGTGGCGCAATCAAAATATCGGCGCCTTTCTATGCAGTAATTCGTACGTTCTCGACCAAGTTGTTATCCCAACAAATCAAGATACCGACTTTACAACCATGGGGCGTATCGAACACCGTGTATTGGTCGCCGCTGCTCATATGTGGGCTCACAAAGGTGTGCAGTTTACGGTGTTTCTGAACTTCTCCATTGGGCATCACGAACACATAAGTGTTGTATAACTCGCCATCCACACCCTGCTCTATCAAACCAGCCCCAACACTGATGCCAAACTGTGTTGCCAGTGCAATCAGATTTTGAGTCGATTCACCACTCGGCACAGGTTCCGCTAGCGCTTCTATCTCGTCTCGCGACAAAGCAGACACATGCCAGTAGCCAGTGATGCACATCTCTGGGAAACTGATGATCTCCACACCACTCTTCGCAGCTTGTTGAACGTATTGACCTATCACCGACAAGTTATACGCCTTATCGCCTGCATGATGGTTAAACTGAACCGACGCTACTTTGATGTCTCTTTTCATTATTCGTCCTCAAATTTCGCTTTATCTGATTTGGTATGAACTCAGTATAAAAAATCGATTCAATTCCATATAATGAAAGATATTCTTAGTTCAATGAGCATTCGGAATGGAATTTGATTTACTGAAGGCGTTTTGTCAGTTGGCTAAGTCGGGCAATTATCGTATGGCATCAGAGCAGCTCTACATTACTCAGTCGGCACTGACCAAAAAGATTCAACGACTGGAATCCAATATAGGAGCGAGTCTGTTTTCTCGCGGCAGGAACGGCGCAGAACTGACACACGCAGGTAAAACCTTACTACCCGAAGCCCAACGTTTGGTTCATTCAATGCAAGCGTTTGAGCAGCTTTCAGGCTCCGTAGTGAATGGAACTCAGGGGCATTTGAACATTGGTTTTGGCGTATCTAATTATCACGAAGCACCTAAACTGATTGCCGCCTATAAACAACAGTACCCAGACGTTCACATCACCTTAAATGACACACCTTCTAAGCAGCAGACCGACGAGCTATTGAGCCATGAACTCGATATCAGCTTCAATCGAATACCCGACTCCTCGGATTTAAAGAGCCTAACGCTTTTCAATGATTCGCTTGTGATTGCGGTTCACAAAGATATTCTCAAGCAAGCGCCAGGTAACGATCAGGTTCTCTTTGAGTTATCGAAATGGCCTTATCTAAAATTGGCTCAGCACCGTGGCCCCGGATTAGACAGACAGATTCAACAATATTGTCTTGCCAATAAAATCGACTTATCTAAGACACAAGAAGCCGATGATATCCTCACCCTGCTTGCCTTGGTTTCGGCCAATATCGGTTTCACCATCGTACCCAGCAGTGCGCAGTACATTAGTAACACCGATGTGAATTCATTGCGTTAGAAGGTGAACACGCGACTTGGCCTGTCGGGTTAATCTGGAATGGAGAGAGTGACAACCCACTCAGGGATAGGTTTGTAGAGTTTGTGGCTCATCAAAAAGGAAATTAGACCAGAAGCTAAATTTCACCAACAAAAAAGGCTCACTAAATAGTGAGCCTTTTGATATTTTCTTAACGTAAACCTAAGTCTAAGGTTGATTGCGTTTTGAAAGAATAGCTTTAGATCAGTAGGTTAGAGCTATAACTTAGAAGAACTCAATCGAATTACGGCCGCTTTTGTCATCACGTGTTGGCTTTGGCGTATCCGCTTTCTTTTTCGGTTTCTTCTCTTTTTTCTCTTTCTTTGGTTCAGCCTTTGCGCTTAGCATTTCTGCTTTGCTTTTCTTAGATTCCTTCTTCTTAGAATCCTTTTTAGACTGACCTTTCTTCGCCTTGTTCTCTTTTTTAGGCGTTTCTTTCTTTTTCGGCTTTTCTGATTCTTCTTGTACTGGCTGATCACACACCACTACATAGTATTCTTGGTTGAATTCAAAGAAGTCGCCATCGTACATTTTACGACGCTTACGGGTTTCTAGCTCACCATTTACCGCTACGTAGCCTTCAGAGATGATGTGCTTAGCTTCACCGCCACCACTCACTAGGTTAGCAATTTTAAACACTTTGTAGAGCTCGATTGGCTGTGATGAAACATCAATACCAATTGCTTCAATTTCAATCTCTTCGCCTTCTTCGACCAGCTCTTGGCCTTCGTAATCAGCGTCTTCGTAATGTTCTTGGTCCATGGTGACCTCTACCTAAATATGTACTTCTGAAATATTGGGCGCAGTGTAATCTTAAAACAACGAAATGACCATGTTGAATTCAACCAGAGCCCATTTGTTTTAAACAAACCCTCTGCGTTATAAAACACCACCAACATTCGAAAGACTCACCAACTGCTTGGTATATTCATGCTGCGGATTACCAAACAAAGTCTCAGTGTCGCCCTTCTCTATTACCTCGCCAGCTTTCATGACGATGGTGTAATGACACAAGGATTTCACGACATTCAGATCATGACTGATAAACAAATAGGTCAGGCCATACTTTTCTTGAAGTGACTTCAGCAAATCCAATACTTGAGCTTGAACGGTTCTGTCCAATGACGATGTTGGTTCATCGAGCAGGATAAACTCTGGCTTTAAAATCAAAGCACGAGCAATCGCAATACGCTGCCTTTGACCGCCAGAAAACTCATTTGGGTAACGGTGACGCGTTTCAGGATCGAGGTCAACCTCTTTCATTACGTCACAGATGCGTTGGTCGAGTTCGTGCTCATCCAATTGTTGATGCACTAACAAACCTTCGCCAATCACCTGAGCGACCGACATTCTCGGGTTTAGCGCAGAAAACGGGTCTTGAAAGACTACTTGCATACGGCTTCTAAACGGAAGCATCTGTTTTCGATCTAAACCTTGAAGCTGTTCACTCGAGTAAGTGATTGACCCTTCACTATCTACCAGCTTAAGTATCGCCATACCGGTCGTCGATTTACCAGAACCACTTTCGCCAACCAAACCGATTGAGTGCCCTTTCTTCAAAGTGAACTCCATGTCGGTCACAGCTTTAACATGAGAAATGGTGCGCTTGAATAAACCGCCCGTGATCGGGAACCAAACACGAAGTTGATTTACATCGAGTAGCGGTTTGCTTTCGGGTGACACAGGAACGGGCAAACCTTTCGGATCAGAGTTAATAAGTTTTTGAGTGTAAGGGTGAGCAGGCGCGTTAAACAGGGTATGACAGTCGTTACTTTCGACCAAGCGACCATCTTTCATTACTGCTACTCTGTCGGCAATCTTACGAACGATACTCAAGTCATGAGTAATGAAAAGCATTGCCATACCCAGCTCTTGCTGCAGGTCTTTTAGAAGGTCGAGGATCTGCGCTTGCACCGATACATCCAAAGCCGTTGTCGGCTCATCAGCAATAAGCAGCTCTGGTTCATTGATCAGTGCCATCGCGATCATCACGCGCTGGCGTTCTCCACCAGATAGCTCGTGCGGATAGGCTGAAATCTTTTGCTCAGGATAGCGAATGCCAACCTTTGAAAGCCACTCTATCGCCAAGGCTTGTGCTTTGTTGGTTCGCATACCACGATGAATTGCTAAGGTTTCAACAAGCTGTTTTCCAATTCGATGAAGCGGATTTAGGGAAACCATAGGCTCTTGGAAGATCATTCCAATACGACCACCACGAATCCCACGTAGCTGTCTTTCAGAACAACTCAGAATATCGGTGCCAGAGAAATTGATCTTACCGTTTAAGTAATGAGACGAGCCTTTTGGTAACAGCTTTAAAATCGAGTTAGCCGTGACCGATTTTCCGGAACCACTCTCACCCACCAGCGCTAATGTCTCACCTTTGTATATTTCTAAAGAGACATCTTGTGTCACTTGCTCTATCGAGTTTTTTCGCCCGAAACCGACAGACAGTTTATCTATGGTCAAAACCGGAGAAGCAGGCGTTGTATTTGAATTCATAACCTATCCTTACTTCTGTTGATGCGGGTCGAAAGCATCACGCACCGCTTCACCAACGAAGACCAGTAACGTAAGCATCAGTGAAAGCACGACGAAGGCAGAAATGCCAAGCCAAGGCGCTTGTAAGTTAGCTTTACCTTGCGCCAACAACTCGCCTAACGAAGGCGAACCCGCAGGAAGACCAAAGCCCAAGAAGTCTAACGAAGTCAGTGTGGTCACCGAGCCTGAAAGAATAAACGGCATCATGGTTAACGATGCAACCATCGCGTTAGGTAACATGTGACGAAGCATAATACGTTTGTCATCAACACCCATGGCTTGCGCGGCTCGCACATAATCGAAGTTTCGGCAGCGTAAAAATTCCGCTCGCACGATGCCGACTAAACTCATCCAACTAAACAGCACCATAATCCCGAGCAACCACCAGAAATTCGGCTCAATAAAACTCGACAAAATAATCAGCAAGAACAGGGTCGGCATACCAGACCAGACTTCAATGAAGCGTTGTCCGAATAGATCAACCCAGCCACCGTAGTAGCCTTGTGTTGCGCCAACCACGACACCAATCACGCTCGATACAATGGTCAGAATAAAACCAAATAGAACGGAAATACGGAAGCCATAAATGATACGAGCTAATACATCTCGCCCCTTATCATCAGTCCCTAACCAGTTCACCGAATCGGGCTCCGATGGCACCGCACCTGAAATATCGAAGTTTATTGTGTCGTAGCTAAACGGAATGATTGGCCACACGATGTAACCGTTGTCTTCAATGAGCTCGATAACATACGGGTCTTTGTAGTCGGCCTCGGTTTCAAACTCACCACCAAACTCCGTCTCGGCATATTCATTGATAACAGGCACAAACCACTGATTATCATAAGAAACCAAGAGTGGTTTATCATTGGCAATGATCTCAGCGAACAGGCTCAAGCCAAACAAGATGGTAAATATCCAAAGGGAGATAAAACCACGCTTGTTTGCTTTAAAACGTAACCAACGAGCTTCAGCTAAAGGGTTGTTAAACATTTATTATCAATACCTTGTTATTCGTTCGCCATTAACGCGCTTCAAAATCAATTCGAGGATCAACCCAGGTATAAGTCAGGTCGGAGATAATGCTCAGCACCAAGCCAAGCAAGGTCATGATATAGAGAGAGCTGAACACCACGGGATAGTCACGTTGAATGGTTGATTCAAAGCCAAGCAAGCCAATGCCTTCGAGTGAAAACATCACTTCAATCAACATAGAACCCGTGAAGAAAATACTAATAAATGCGCTTGGGAAACCCGCAATAATGATCAGCATGGCGTTACGGAAAACGTGCTTATAAAGAATACTGCTCTCGTCCAAGCCTTTCGCTCTCGCAGTCACTACATATTGCTTATTGATTTCATCAAGGAAGGAGTTTTTGGTCAGCATGCTGAGCGTGGCGAATCCACCGATAACCATGGCGAAAATGGGCAACGCCAAGTGCCAGAAGTAGTCGCCAATTTGCTGATACCAGTTGAGCTGGTCGAAGTTACTCGACACAAGCCCTCGCAATGGGAACCAACTGAAGTAGTTACCGCTTGCAAACAAGATAATCAGAATAATCGCAAACAAGAAGCCCGGCACCGCGTAGCCGACAATCACCACCGCGCTCGACCAAATATCAAAGCGAGAGCCGTGATGTATCGCCTTCATGATGCCTAAAGGTATCGAGATCACGTAGATGATTAAGGTACTCCACAATCCCAAGGAGATGGAGACGGGCAGTCGCTCGATGATCAAATCAATAACGTTGCCGCCCTTAAACAGGCTTTCACCGAAATTAAAGGTCGCGTAGTTTTTCAACATGTCGAAGTAGCGAACGTGAATCGGCTTATCAAAACCAAACTGCTTTTTGATCTCTTCAACCACTTCAGGATCAAGCCCGCGTGAGCCTTTATAGCCACTGGCAGATGCTTGGTCACTTTCGCTCAAATCAACTTCTTGTCCACCACCAGAAAAGCGCTCCATAATGCCAGAGTTATGCCCTTCTAATTGAGCAACAGCTTGTTCTACCGGACCTCCCGGCGCAATCTGGATGATGAAAAAGTTGATGGTGATGATCGCCCACAGCGTGGGGATCACCAACAATAAACGTCGAAATATATACGCGGCCATGCTAACTAACTCCTAGCGACGTTTTTCAGGAAGCAAAGCCGCCTTCTCTTCTGAAATCCACCATGTATCGATACCTAAATCGTATTTAGGCAATACATCTGGACGCTCAAACTTGTCCCACATTGCTACGCGATATTCGCCAACGTGCCATTGCGGGATGTTGTAGAAATTCCACTGCAATACACGGTCAAGTGAACGACCTAGTGTAAGAAGCTTTTCAGGGTGCTGTTGGTTACGCGCAATTTCTTCTGTTAACGCGTCAACCACTGGATCGATAACACCTGCAGTATTGTAAGTAGAATCAATATAGTTAGAGTTCCAAACGATCATTAAGTTCGGGCTAGGATAAGGGTTTGCGGAAAATGACGACGAAACCATGTCGAAATCACGATCACGCAAGCGCTTGATGTATTGAGTGGTATCGATGGTACGGATCTTCATCTCAATACCCATGCGCTTAAGGTTCTTTTGAACCGGCGTTGCGATACGTTCCGTGGTTGGGCTGTAAATCAACAACTCAAATGACATCGGCTTGCCAGTCTTTTCGTTGGTCATGACTTTGTCTTTCAGCACCCAACCCGCTTCTTTCAACAATTTGAAAGCGGTACGCATTTGGCTACGAATACGACCGCTACCATCGGTGACGGGTGGTTGGAATTCTTCGGTGAAAACTCGCGGTGGAATCTGATCTTTGTATTGAGACAACAACTCGACTTCAGCTTCGCTTGGTAAGCCTTTCGCTTCGTAGTCGGTATTTTGGAAGTAGCTACGAGTACGCTTGTACTGACCATAGAACATGTTCTTGTTCATCCACTCAAAGTCCATCGCGTAGGTTAACGCTTCACGCACTTTAGGATCCGAGAACACAGGAGATTGGATATTAAAGACGAAACCTTGAGTCGTTTCAGGCTTCTCGTGGTTAATCTCTTCTTTAATGATGTAGCCTTTATCGAAGTTCGCGCCCGTATAAGAGTTGGCCCAGAACTTAGCCGAGTTCTCGGTTCGAAGATCGAACTCCCCAGCTTTAAAGGCTTCCAACATTACCGTGTCGTCACGGTAGTAATCGTATTGCACTTGCTTGAAGTTATTACGACCAACGTTAACCGGTAGGTCAGCTGCCCAGTAGTTTTCATCTAGACCATAGGTAACACTTTGGCCTGATTTATAACTGATGATCTTATAAGGACCACTACCGACTGGTGGCTCACTTAGAGGTTCAGACAGCTTTCTGTCTTTCCAGAAATGTTTCGGTAATACACGAGTGCTTTGCGCAAAGCTGAACAGTTTTTCGCGGTTTGGAATGTTCATTTCAATACGAACAACCAAATCAGAGACCGCTTTTACTGACTTAATATCTTTGTAATACACACGATACTGAGGCACGCCCTCGGTTGAGAACTTGTCAAAAGTAAAGGCAACATCATGCGCAGTGATAGGCTCGCCATCTTGGAATTTAGCATTTGGGTTGATGTCGATTTCCATCCAAGTGAAATCACTGGAGTAGCGAACCTTTGAAGCGATCAATGGATAGTACGCATCAATCTCGTCACTCGGAGAAAACATCAAGGTATCGTAAATCTCTCCGGTATAACTTGCAGCAACGCCGCGGGAACCGAATCGATTAAAGCTATCGTACGTACCTATGCTGCCATAGGTCACTTTGCCCTGCTTTGGCGCATCAGGATTAACGTAATCGAAGTGAGTGAAATCGGCTGGATATTTTGCTTCACCAAAACCAACCAGTTGTGTGGTTTCAATAACGGTGACAGCAGGAGTTGATTGGGTTTCAGAAGCGTAAGTAACGGAGGGTTGTAAAGCAATAAGCGGCAACATGATTGCACATGACTTCAAATTAAACCTGAAAAACTGAGTGCGTTGCGAAGCTTTGCGTCGAAAAACTGTTCCCATTTGACTCTCCCTTCAAATGTCATGAATTCTATATTCAAGTTGATTTATCGGCTTTGAATGCATGCCGTTAAATCAAGTATAGGTTCAAAACTAACATCATGTAATAACTAATAAAACCATCAGCACTCTATCTCTGACGGTTTATTTACAAATTACTCGTCACCACTCGAAGTTATTGGATGCAGTGAGCTTTGATTGCTTTGGTTCCTTTGATTGAGTTGATTAGCTTGGTGGCGTTGGAAAGCACGGGGGAAGGCAGAAGCACTAAGATTGCTCTAGCCTGAATGACACAAGCCTCAACGGCTAAGATTCCTTTGGTTGGCTTCTAAAGTGAAATTTAGGCTCTAAATAATCAACAAACTATACTTTTACTGGAGTATCCTTGCTGCCTAGGTCTAAATGGAATGACACTTTGAACAAACCAAACCAAATAACATTCGCAACGTTCAACCTTCTGAACTATCTCGAGCCACCGAATGCTTATTATGATTTTGAGAACATCTACAGCTTCGAAGAATGGCAGAAGAAGCAACATTGGATGGCTGAAGCGATTCGTTCATTAGATTGCGATGTGATTGGCTTCCAAGAGATATTTAGCCCGCAGTCTTTAGAGCAATTGATGAACGACCTAGGTTATCCATACTTTGCAGTGGTCGATAGCGCACACGTTGAAGATGATTACCTATACACCTCACCTGTCGTTGGTATTGCTTCCCGTTACCCTATTGAAAACGTTCAGCCTGTTACGCCAGATTCGACGTTACTGACAGCATTCAACCTTGGCGACAAATTCTCATTCAACAGAACACCTGTTCACGCGACGATTACGTTACCCCATTTAGGTTCAACCGACTGTTATGTGGTGCACTTCAAATCACAACGTCCGACAGAACCAAAAGCAGAATCTGTCGATACGAACAACGCTCAGCAAGGTGCAAAACCACAAAGTGACACGCTCACTCGTTTTCACCAAGAACGGCTTGGCTCTTGGCTATCAAGTGTCCAACGCGGTCTAGAAGCTCAGATGCTGCATCAATACATCACCAACCAACGCTACCAAACCGAGCAACCTGTTGTGTTGATGGGTGACTTTAATAAGCCACTGTTTAATGATGAGTTTAAAGGGCTGTTGAATTACTCAATCAACCGAGACGAAAACAGCAAGCATTGGCTATCCCACTTTCGCTTGAAAGACAGCTGGGATCTTTACCATCAACTGCATGAAGAAGACTTGCTTGAACAGCGAAAGCCAACCCATTACTACGGCGCTTCTGGATCTGTACTGGACTACATTTTGATGTCGAACGAGTTTGATTGTCAGAACTCTTCAAGCTTAATGGAGATCTCTATCTACACAGTGTTAGACCATCACCTGATTAATCCTAGTTTTGAACACGACCAATTCAGTACCGACCATGCCATCGTGTCTGTTACCGCTCATATTCGTGAAGCCTAGAGTTAAACATAAAAAAGCCGCAGTCAAAAACTGCGGCCTTCCACTTTAGCTAAACGGGTTGAGCTAACCGACGCCCCATTTAGAAACCGATTTACCGTTTAGCAAAGTATGAAACTTAGAATGTGTACATTGCGCCTAAGTAGAAAGAATCCAGAACAACAGTATCTTCTGTCTTGTGTCCGTTTTCGTAATCTTCGATATCAAAAGCATCGGCTTCGTACGCTAAGCGAAAGCTCAACGAAGACATTGTAGGTGGCGTATATCCAACACCAACACCCATACGGATGCCATCTCCCGAATCATCAAAACCATCTCCTGAAGGGCGAGAGCCATCAGCAAGCTTCATGTCTAGATCAATAGTCGACAGACCGATAGTGCCAAATGGACGAATGCCATTATCAAACGTGTAACCGAGGTTCGCCGTTACCGAAAAGATTTAAGGTGTCCAAGTGAAAACCTTATTACCAGATTTCGTTTTCAGGGCTATATCACCAAAATCTGTGTATTGAGCTTCAACCGAAACAATGCGGTTAAATTTGTAACCAGCAATTAATCGGTAAGTATTGTCTTCGGCTTTAAAAGTAATAGGCTCACTGATCGTGTCAGTTAACCCGCCCACTTCGACCATTAGCACACTTAAATAATTACCCGCTCCAACAGCAGGCCAATTTGCTCAATCTCCACAATTTAGAATAAGACGAACAGAAAACACGATGAACCACACAATAGACTTCAACGGCTTAATCATTGATATCGACGCTCGAACGATTACCAACCAGCAAGGAAACAAAATCACTTTGCGCCCTCGCCTATTAGCAGTGCTCTGCTTGTTATTGGAAAATGTGGGAAGACCGATTTCAAGAGAGCATATTGTTGATGTGTGTTGGGACGGACAACTCTCGTCACCACATGTTCTTGCAAACGTAGTCTATAACCTACGCAATGTGTTCGCGCGATTAAGAGCATCCAACGTCCAGATCATTACCATTAGTAAGTTCGGATATGCGCTATCGATTGAACCCACGTAAAAGGATTTATGCAATCAATGGCGGTGACTAAGATCACCAAAAAACGCCCCATCGAAACGTTTCGATGATCATTATCACACTCTAAAACAATCAAACGTGCAAATGATAAATCAGACACTATTATCACTATCGAAACGTTTCGATGGCTTTTCTTGAGTTGTTCTCAACCCATCAAGCGTTATTTTTCGATAGGTCGTGATATGAAAAAAAGTACTCTAATAAACTCTGAACTCTCTTACCTAGTGGCGACTCTTGGCCACACAGATGAAATCACGATTTGTGACGCGGGCTTACCAATTCCAGACCACGTAACTCGTATTGATCTTGCTTTAACTCACGGTGTCCCAAGCTTTCAGCAAACGGTAAAAACCATGCTGGATGAATCTCAAATCGAAGGTGTTGTGATTGCAGAAGAGTTTGCGAAAGTAAGCCCAGAGCACCACGCTGCGCTGATTGATTTAATCAAGACAGAAGAAGCGCGTTGTGGCAAATCGCTTTCTATTACTTACATCACTCATGAAGAATTCAAACAGCGTACGCATGAAAGCCGCGCGGTAATTCGCACCGGTGAGTGCACACCATACGCAAATGTTATTTTCCAAGCTGGCGTAACCTTTTAGCTCAAGCAAAACGCAACGACAGCTCAGTGACATCACTGAACCAAAACAATACATAGACAGAACAATCAAATACAACTGGCCCCGAGTAAAGGAACCGACATGACTCAAGCCATTTTAGAACTTAGCTCAATTGAGAAAGCCTTCCCTGGTGTGAAAGCACTGGATAAGGCAAGCCTCAACGTTTATCCAGGACGCGTAATGGCGTTAATGGGTGAAAACGGTGCGGGTAAATCAACGCTTATGAAAGTGCTGACAGGCATCTACCACTTGGACGGCGGCACTATTGCCTACCAAGGAAAACCTGCTGCATTTAAAGGGCCACGTGATTCTCAACAAGCAGGCATTAGCATCATTCACCAAGAGCTGAATCTAATCCCTGAATTGACCATCGCCGAGAACATCTTCTTAGGTCGTGAAATCACGGGCACCATGGGTCGTATCTTGTGGAACGAGATGTACCAAGAAGCAGACAAGCTACTTAAACGCCTTAACGTGAAACACAGCTCGAAAACGCCTCTAGGTCAGTTGAGCCTTGGTGAGCAGCAAATGGTAGAGATTGCGAAAGCCCTATCGTTTGAATCTAAAGTCATCATCATGGATGAACCAACCGATGCGCTAACCGATACCGAAACTGAATCTCTGTTTAAGGTGATTAACGAATTGCGCGATGAAGGCTGTGGCATTGTTTACATCTCTCACCGTTTGAAAGAGATCTTCGAGATTTGTGATGACATCACCGTGCTGCGTGACGGTAAGTTCATTGGTCAGTGTGAAGTAAAAGACACCGACGAAGATGGCCTAATCGAAATGATGGTTGGTCGTAAGTTAGACGAACAATATCCACGTATCGGCCAGAGCCATGGTGAAACTTGTCTTGAAGTGATTGGCCTGACGGGTTCTGGTGTTCACGATGTGAGCTTTACGCTAAAACGCGGTGAAATCCTGGGTGTATCTGGCCTAATGGGTGCTGGCCGAACTGAACTGATGAAAGTGATTTACGGTGCCCTTCCAAGTGAACGCGGCGTCATCAACCTAGAAAACAAAACCATCAACCCTGTAAGCCCGAAAGACGGCTTGGCCAATGGCATTGCTTACATCTCTGAAGACCGTAAGGGCGATGGCTTAGTGCTCGGGCTTTCAGTGAAAGAGAACATGTCTCTGTGTTCACTGGATCTACTGACTAAGAGTGGCCAAATCCAACATAAAGACGAAGTAATCGCGGTTGATGACTTCATCAAGTTATTCAACATCAAGACCCCGACTCGCGAGCAAATCATCGGCAACCTTTCTGGTGGTAACCAACAGAAAGTAGCTATCGCTAAAGGCTTGATGACCAAACCAAAAGTACTGATTCTCGACGAGCCAACGCGTGGTGTCGATGTCGGTGCGAAGAAAGAAATTTACCAACTCATTAATAAATTTAAAGCCGACGGCATGAGCATCATTTTAGTCTCATCTGAAATGCCAGAAGTGTTAGGAATGAGTGACCGCATCATGGTGATGCATGAAGGCCGTGTAAGCGGTGAATTTGATGCTAAAGAAGCAAACCAAGAATTATTACTGGCGTGTGCGGTCGGTAAAAAGATCAACGAGGACGCAGCATGAGTACTAAAACCATGAGCAAAACAACTGAAGCTCCAAAGAAAAAACCGTTAATCAGCAAAGAGTGGCTGATTGATCAAAAGTCATTGATTGCTTTGCTCTTCCTGATTGTTGTCGTTTCTTTCTTAAACCCGAACTTCTTTACTGTCGACAACATCCTAAACATTCTGCGCCAAACCTCGGTTAACGCAATTATCGCTGTAGGTATGACGCTGGTTATCTTAACCGCGGGTATCGACTTGAGTGTTGGTTCTGTACTGGCGCTTTGTGGTGCGTTCGCAGCCAGCATGATTGGCATGGAAATCCCTGTGATGATCGCAGTACCAACCGCTCTTGTAGCAGGTGCAGCATTAGGTGCGATTAGTGGTGTGATTATCGCTAAGGGTAAGGTTCAAGCCTTCATCGCAACGCTTGTCACCATGACACTACTTCGCGGCGTAACCATGGTTTACACAGATGGTCGTCCTATTTCAACAGGCTTCACAGACACAGCAGACGCATTCGCTTGGTTCGGTACTGGCTACGCAATGGGTGTACCGGTTCCAGTATGGATCATGGTCGTGGTATTCGCAGCAGTATGGTACCTACTTAACCACACACGCTTTGGTCGCTACGTTTACGCACTGGGTGGCAACGAATCAGCAACTCGCCTATCAGGCATCGACGTAGACAAAGTAAAAATCGGTGTTTACGCAATCTGTGGTCTGCTAGCTGCAGTGGCAGGCATCATCGTGGCATCGCGTTTGTCATCTGCTCAACCAACCGCAGGTATGGGTTATGAGCTAGACGCTATCGCAGCCGTAGTTCTTGGCGGGACAAGCTTAGCTGGCGGTCGTGGCCGTATCATGGGCACATTGATTGGTGCTCTGATTATCGGCTTCCTAAACAACGCCCTAAACCTACTAGACGTATCTTCTTACTACCAGATGATTGCAAAAGCAGTGGTTATTCTTCTGGCAGTATTGGTCGACAACAAAAACAAATAAAACCTATTCACACTCTAGGTTAATACAAGTAACACTCTAGTTTAATAAAAGTAACAGTTTGTTTTACCTTAAAATATTAGAATCTATAAATAATGTAACAACGAGCTAGGACTCACCTCTTAGCTCCCCCTACACAAAGGACTTACACCATGAAAAAATTAGCGACTCTTATTTCTGCTGCTCTTCTTTCTACAACAGTATCTGTGTCTGCACAGGCGCAAGATACAATGGCAATCGTTCTGTCTACATTGAACAACCCATTCTTTGTAACCATGAAAGATGGCGCAGAAGCGAAAGCTGAAGAGCTAGGCTACAAGCTTATCGTTCTGGATTCTCAAAACGACCCAAGCAAAGAGCTGTCGAACATTGAAGATCTAACCATTCGTGGTGTTAAGGCAATCCTGATCAACCCAACAGATTCAGACGCCGTGTCTAACGCAATTCGCATGGCTAACCGTTCAAACATCCCAGTACTAACACTAGACCGTGGTGCAAGCCGTGGTGACGTAGTAAGCCACATCGCTTCTGATAACGTAATCGGTGGTGAAATGGCAGGTCACTTCATCATGGAAAAAGTGGGCGAAAAAGCGAAAGTAATCCAACTTGAAGGTATTGCTGGTACTTCTGCAGCTCGTGAACGTGGTGAAGGCTTCATGAATGCAGTAAACGGCAGCGACCTTGAGCTTCTTGCAAGCCAACCTGCTGATTTCGACCGTACTAAAGGTCTGAACGTAATGGAAAACTTGCTTGCTGCTAACCCAGATGTACAAGCAGTATTTGCTCAAAACGATGAAATGGCACTAGGTGCACTTCGCGCAGTTCAAGCGTCAGGTAAAGAAGTGATGATCGTTGGCTTTGATGGCACAGACGACGGCATCGCTGCTGTTAACCGCGGCCTACTAGGCGCTACAGTTGCACAACAACCTGACCTAATCGGTTCTCTAGGTATCGAAATGGCAGACAAAGTACTGAAAGGCGAAACAGTAGACGAGTACGTACCAGTACCTCTAAAAATCATCGCTAAGTAATCGTTACGAGGTAACGCGATATAAAGCAGGGAGTTCCCTATCTCCCTGCTTTGATTGGCTCGCTGACTCAAACAAAAGCAAACCCCGACAGTGCATCGCTGTTTCTCATTCCGCTCACAAAAGAGAGCGCACTTAACACCATGAGAAAGACCCATGCATTTTCAAATACGATATATCATAAGGCTCGTATCATGACTCAACTGATTGTTTTAGGTAGCGTTAACGCTGACCACGTACTGCAAGTTCCTTCGTTCCCTCGTCCGGGTGAAACCTTGATTGGCGGTAACTATCAGGTCATCCCTGGCGGTAAAGGCGCAAACCAAGCAGTCGCTTCTGCGCGATTAAACGCAGATATCGGCTTCATCGCCTGTGTCGGTGACGACCCATTCGGCATCAACATTCGTCAAGACTTCGCTAAAGACGGCATCAACATCGACGGTGTTATCGTGGCAGACAACACGCCAACTGGCATTGCGATGATCCAAGTATCCGCAACGGGTGAAAACAGCATCTGTCTTTCTGCAGAAGCTAATGACAAGCTGACTTGCGACCAAATCGAACCACATCTAGAGAAGATTCGCGGAGCCAAATACCTGCTAACTCAACTTGAAACGCCAATTGAAGGTATTGAGTACGCTGCGAAAGTAGCAAAAGAGAGTGGCACGCAAGTCATTCTAAACCCGGCTCCTGCTCGTCCATTATCGGATTCACTGCTTGCTTGTGTTGACGTGATTACACCGAACGAAACTGAAGCAGAAGTGCTGACAGGCATTACCGTGACGGACAACGCGTCTGCTCATCAGGCTGCGTTGGCTCTGCATGCTAAAGGCATAGAAACGGTAATGATCACGCTAGGCGCGAAAGGCGTGTGGGTGAGTCATCGCGGTCAAGGCAATGAAGCCAGCGAAGGTGAATTAATCGCAGGTTTCCGTGTTGAAGCAACAGATACAACTGCCGCAGGTGACACCTTTAACGGCGCGTTGGTGACAGGCTTGCTTGAAGATATGCCACTTGAGCGTGCGATTAAATTTGCTCATGCTGCAGCTGCTATCTCTGTGACACGCTTTGGTGCTCAAACGTCGATTCCAAGCCGTGCTGAAACCGATGCGTTTTTGGCAGAGCAACTGTCTGCTTAGTTTGATACCTATTTGAAGGCCTAACTTCTGAGCTAAACCGTGGTTAACGGATGTTAGCCTTCAAATTCGGTAACAACAAATAACAAGAATAAGCCCCTGTTTTCAGGCAGAATATCGCCCAACGTGGAAGGTTATTCCCACAAGGATTTTTTATGGCAACAATGAAAGACATCGCACGGCTCGCAAAGGTTTCGACTTCTACCGTGAGCCACGTGATCAACAAATCACGCTTTGTCAGTGAAGAGATTGCTGAGCGTGTTAACAGTGCGGCTAAAGAACTCAACTATGCGCCTTCTGCATTGGCTCGCAGCTTGAAAATGAAGCAAACCAAAACCTTGGGAATGCTAGTGACCACATCCACCAACCCATTCTTTGGCGAAGTGGTAAAAGGTGTGGAACGTCGTTGCTACGAAAAAGGCTACAACCTTATCTTGTGTAACACCGAAGGCGATAGCGAACGCATGAAATCCTCTATCGATACCTTGCTGCAAAAGCGAGTCGATGGCCTGATGCTAATGTGTTCTACCCTTGAAGGCGAACATATCGATGTATTCGAGCGCTACCCAGAACTGCCTGTTGTAGTCATGGATTGGGGCCCTATGTTGTTTGCGAGCGATAAGATCCAAGACAACTCGCACCAAGGTGGCTACATGGCAACTAAGCACTTGATAGATAACGGTCATTCTCAAATTGGTTGTATCACTGGCCCACTGCACCGTAATCAAGCTTCGTCTCGTTATCAAGGCTTCAAGCAAGCAATGGAAGAAGCCAATTTAGAGATCAACCCTAAGTGGATTGTTGAATCCAACTTTGAATGTGACGGTGGTTTTGACTCTTATCAGACATTGAAAACTCGTGGCGAAATGCCGTCTGCCTTGTTCGTCAGTAACGATATGATGGCGATGGGCGTGATTCACGCTGCGGCGCAAGATGGCACATCGATTCCGAATGATCTGTCTATCATTGGCTACGATGACATCCACCTGTCGAAGTACATGACACCCGCGTTAAGCACTGTCCACCAGCCAAAACATCGTTTAGGTAAAGCCGCAGTGGATACGCTTTTGAGCAGATTACAAACTCCAGATGCTTATCCGCAAGTCGTTGAACTTGAACCTACTCTTGTTGAACGAAGCAGCGTAAAAGCGCTTTAGTACTCGCCACACTCATCACACCGTTGAAAGCTAGCTTATTGAGCTAGCTTTTTTGTCTTTGAAACATAATAACGCCGCTTAATCGCCCCTAAAATGCCGTCAATATGCGAAACTTACATGCTAAAATATGCATTTGCGCACTCAGCAACTATTCACGCAATTAACGACTAATTCATCTACACTAATATTAAATAACAACGGCATGGAGAGCGTAGTTGTATGATCGCGGGTTGGTTTGACAATATATCCCTACAAAAAAAGCTATTAGTCAGCTTTTTAATTCCTATCACTTTGATGGTCATCGTCTCTTTCTCTGTGTATGAAAACACCCAATCTATTGTGAAAGATAACCATTGGGTTGTTCACACTCACAAAGCCATAGCCCGAGCTCAAGAGCTGCTCAACCTAATTGTGGATATGGAAACCGGACAACGTGGCTACCTAATCACGGGCGATCCCGTATTTTTAGAGCCCTATCATCTGGCACTGGATGTTTGGCGTCAAAAAATGCAAAGCCTATCAACTCAAGTGAGTGACAACCCCCCTCAAGTTGAACGCCTCAAAAGAATCGATGATACTCATAAGACATGGCTAAAGGAGTCGGGCGAGAAAGAGATCATGCAACGCAACCTCGTCAATAAAGGCGAAGCGAAAATGCAAAGTGTCGTCTACCTCACTCAACAACAGACCGGAAAACAACTGATCGATAAGATCCGTAAAGAGATCGCTCAATTTATCGATATTGAACAGCAACTTATCAGAGTCAGAGTCGATAAGTCCGTTAACTCGGCCAACCAAACCACTTACGTACTGGTTGTCGGTACCCTGTTTTCAGCATTTATCTCATTGCTTGTGGCGGCGTGGTCATCAAACCGTATTAAACGAAGAATAGACATACTGCTCGCAGCCGCAAACCAAGTTGCTGCTGGCCATTTAAAAGAAGGGGCATCGACCCTCAAACTTTCCTCAAACATTAACGCTCAAGACGAAGTAGCTCACCTCAGCCATAGCTTTCAAACAATGGCAACAAACCTGGTAAAAAACGACAATGAAATGCGAGCGAAAAATCAGGAGCTAATCGCTGAACGAACCAAAGCTGAAGCCGCAGTAAAAGCTAAGGGCGATTTTCTGTCTACCATGAGCCACGAAATCAGAACACCAATGAACGGTGTTCTTGGAATATCTCAGATCATTGCAAGCCAAACCCAAGAACCCGAAACAAAAGAGAACATCAACATCATTCTCGAATCTGGTCACCACTTGATGACGATACTCAACGACATTCTGGACTTCTCAAAAGTCGAAGAAAACAAGCTTGAGTTAGATGTGGCTCCCTTTAACTTTGTTCAAGTCATGCAGCCTGTATGTAGCGCACTAAAACCCTTAGCCGATGAAAAAGGCATTCGCCTGTTAATCGAAAATAACATACCGAAAAACATCCAACTCTTCGGAGACTGTGCAAGGCTGCGCCAAATCATGTTCAACTTGGGCGGTAATGCGACAAAATTCACCAAAGAAGGTCATGTGTCCATACAAGCTGACCTCAATCGCCCCAACAACCAGTTGATCCTCACCGTGACAGACACCGGGGTTGGTATCCCGAAAGATAAGCACGAGCAGGTATTCAATTCATTCGAACAAGCCGACACTTCGACAACAAGGAAGTTTGGCGGAACAGGGCTTGGCCTCGCAATCGTCAAGAACCTAGTCAACCTCATGAATGGAGAAATCACATTAACCAGTGCTGTCGGGCTTGGTACAAAATTCCAAGTCTCTCTGCCTATCACATGGCAAGAAAGCAAAGCGAAAGACATCGCGACCCATACAGTCGATGCAGAAACTCTCAGCTTTGACTCGTTAAGTATCCTGTTGGTGGAAGATAACCGTATTAATGCCATTGTTGCACAAGGCTTTTGTGAAAAACTCGGCCATCATGTTGAGCATGCGGAAAACGGGAAATTGGCGATTGAACGCCTCAAAACAACTCAATATGACCTTATCTTGATGGACAATCATATGCCTGAAATGAACGGGGTCGAGACAACAAATTACATTCGTGAAAAACTGAAACTCGATACCTTGATATTCGCTTACACGGCCGATGTATTCCGTGAGGCGCATGACAACTTTATTCAGGCGGGTGTCGACCATATTCTGACCAAGCCTCTGCAGCAAGAGAGTTTCTTCGACGCCCTACAACAGTTCTCAAGTCGATTACCGAAACAAACAGCAGCCGAAGGTTCGAGTGAGAATGAAAACATTGTCGAGCTTCATCGTAAGCCTATTGAAACGTTAAGGTTAACGGAAGAAGAGATCAGCCATTCAGAAGTGATACAAATACTGAAAGATGACACGGAAGGGTTCAGCTTACTCATAGACTCGACCATTATTGAGTTCGAACAGTCAGTTGATCGCGTCATTGAATACTATTTAGCGAAAGAATTAGAGCCACTTTGTCGCACCCTGCACTCCATTAAAGGCATGTCGCTAAACTTAGGTCTTAACATGCTTTCTAAGCAGGCATTGGAGCTAGAAGTCGAAGCCAAAAATCAACAATTGCC
This sequence comes from Vibrio sp. 10N.261.54.E10, assembly GCF_002877735.2. NCBI lineage: Bacteria > Pseudomonadati > Pseudomonadota > Gammaproteobacteria > Vibrionales > Vibrionaceae > Vibrio > Vibrio sp. 10N.261.54.E10. The sequence continues at coordinate 1,460,276 of NZ_MCXE02000002.1, read as the reverse complement.
GGATATTGAACGACTGCAAAAACTGCTCAATCGCCTTATGGTCAATATCCATCAAGCTCAGCGGATGAAAAACGCCCATTCAGTCAAGCATCTGAATCAAATGAACGATCAAGCTTAAGAACGCTTCGTTCCCAAGCTAAAACGCAAGGCTTAATCACCTTGCGTTTTTCGATCTTATACCGCGCTAGTCTCTGTTCTAGCGATTTAACGGTTTAACAGGGCGGTTATTTGCTGGATCTCATCTTCGACATCAATACCATTATATTGCGGCGCAATCGAGAGATCTTGAATACTCACGGTTTCTACCGATTGCCTTTCGTTGAGCTGAGTCATTAACTCTCCTTTTGGTGAGTAGACTCTGCTTCCACCACAATAAGTCGCGGTAAACGCATCAACCACATCCTGTCCAACTCGATTACAAGTCACGACATGACACCCCTCTTCTAAAGCCCTTGCATGAGCAATAGCAAAGCTATGATGACAACCAAAATTCGCGGGATGGAGAATAACGTCGACCGACTGATACTCTCTCATGATCTCCGGGAACCAAATATCGAAGCAAATCGCGACACCAAACTTTAAGCCTTTGTGCTCAAACGTGAGGCGCTTCTCCCCTCTCGAGAAATACTGCTTATCGAATTTGGTTTGACTGATTTTTCTATATTTGTGTCGTAAACCGGAAGCATCCACAACCACGACGCTGTTGTAATATTGGCCACTATCTTTCTCGGCAATGCCTGCAACAATCAAGGTGTCATGCTTCGCTGCAAGCTGCGTTAATGAATCAATAGTACTGCTGTCGGCGAAGTCTTCAGCCAATTCGTGAATTTCTTCAGCCTCGTTAAAAATATACCCAGTCGTGAACAGTTCAGGCAGTAAAGTAATATCACCGACTAACGGCTCCGCTTGCAAAAGATCAGAGACCGAATCTATATTCTTTTGTTTGTTTTTGTATTCAACTTCAAGCTGAATAAGCGTGATACTGACATTATTCAAAATCGATTCCTTACTAGGTAATACTTAAAGCTGTAATGCTTCAAGCTGGAGACTAAGAACTAAGAACTAAGAACGACAGAGTAGGCCAATCCCCTATCGCTTTCTTATTCGCCCGCCAAAGGTTGAAGCAGGTGCACAGTCCTGTACGTATTTTAAACCTGCCTACGGCGCTAATTAAGGCTCTGGTAAAACGGGAGGCGTGCTGTCCATATAGGTTAAGAAATTCACCCACACCTCATGCGTGCGCTGCTTGGTTAACGTCATCTTGCAGGAAAGCGCCATAACCCCTCGAATAGAACCTTCACGCCATTGGGTGTACACAGAATCACAATGTGCTGTCATGTACGCCTGCCAGCTCTCCTGAGCCTTCTTAATTGACGCCACCAGCTCAGCATCATAAGCATTGTGCTCAAAGCTGGCTGCAAGGTATTTATCCAGTTCCGCTTGTGCAGATTCCAACTCAATTGCCGCACAGTGATTGATCTCGATGGTATTCATCGCATTCTCGCAATCAACAACACCTTCGTAGGCCAACGCAGAGAATGAGAAGCACACCGCTATGAGTGCCGATATCAGTTTTGTCATAATCATCCTTTATGCTGCCACCACCAAAACGAATCGTGTCGTGACTTTATTTATTTAAACGTGGCTCAATATTTAGCTCATTCAGCTCATTCAGCTCATTCAGCTCATTCAGCCAGAGCAAATAACAATAAAATTTATCAGGATATAAGCATTTGTTATCCGCATGAATCATCAAAAATGACGCCTCGCCAACTCAAATAAACGAGATAACGCTCAGATTTTGCTGGTAAAACTAGAAAACATATTATTTATATCAATAATTCGTGCCTGCATTCACACTATTAATTATTTATATTGCTACCTAAACGCTAACTTTATAAATTAAATCGAATGCTCACATAAATCGGTAACGCTTCTCCAACTATGGATATCAAGTACCAAAACATTGCCAAGACTTCATTTTACTTTGCCATCTCTTTCTTTTTTTCCATGGCAATGCTCATTCCTTTTACACCGTATCACTACCAAACATTAACCGAAGACACATCAAGGTTAGTCGAAACTAGGTTAGAAAGGATCCAATCAAGGTTCGACCGTTTTTTATCTGAAGTTAGACCTGAACAGTCTTGCGACGCGATCGTTAGACAGCTTCGACAAAACGTTTTTGAAGCCGATTGGGTAAAAGAAGCAGCGGTATTCAATAAACAGAACCGATTTTACTGTTCAACCACCGATGGTGACGTTTCATTTCGCCTATACAGCACCATCAGGCAGCGACTCAATGACGACCCGAATTTAACAACCCTGTCGTATTCCAACTCGGCCATCACGCAAGTTCAGTCCATCATGCTCATTTTCTCGAACAAAGAAGATGCCGGAGTGAGCCTGATGATTCCGCCACACTTCATCTATGACCTTGTTGAAACAAGCCTCAGCAACCATGGAATACAGGCCAAAGTTGAAGTGATCAAAAGAGATATCCACCCTATCGATATTGACTCATCAATCGCCAAGGTGCGGATACAATCGAACACCTACCCATTAACCATCACCTCATACATTGGGTATCAGTTTTATCTTCACTTCATGTTGAGTTATTTATGGTTTGGCTTTTTGATGGCCGGAATCACGACCATTATTCTCCTTTCCATCAAGCATAAAAAGCAGAGCCAACGCAGCTTAGAATATTCGCTTTCAAGTGCGCTAAAAAACCAGCACCTTCATGTTCACATGCAGCCTATCGTTAACCAAAACACCAACGAGATCGTCGGCTGTGAGTCATTATTGCGATGGAACGACCCAATTGAAGGTAACGTCTCCCCGGCTATTTTCATCCCGCTTGCTGAAAGCTTAGGCTTAATTGAGGAGCTCACCTACTTCGTGCTACGCAAAGTATTAATGACGTTGAAAAGCAATCAAGATGTGTTCGACTCAAAGTACATCAGCGTCAACATCAGCCGCAACGTAGTGTCTAACAGTAACTTCTCTAACAAAGTGATCAGCATCTTTAAAAGACACCCTGAGATTCTCAAACAGGTAGTTTTTGAAGTAACCGAAGATGGTGAATGTTCTGATGCCGACATGGTCAAAATTAGAGACAACCTAACCAAACTATCGAACATGGGCGTAAGAGTTGCGATTGATGATTTTGGTACAGGCTACGCAGGGTTAGATTTCGTAAGACAGTTCCCGTTCAGCATTCTCAAGATTGATCGCGTGTTCGTGAAAAACATATCCGACGAATCCAGCTTTGGTCTCCCTTTGCTAGAGTCCATGCTTCAACTATCACGCACCTTAGGGATGCAAGTGATCGTCGAAGGTGTCGAGTATGAGTCACAAGTAAAAATCTTATCTAAGCTTGGTGTCGACTATATCCAAGGCTTCTATTTTTATAAGCCGATGCCGATAAACCTGACTGTCAGCTTACTCAGGCAGCAGCATTTTGAGTCCGATAACGTTGAGGAACAAACCAACCAGACATTCCTTGTTACATAAGGCACTAAAAAACAACGAAAGAAAATGCGAAGGCTATGGGTCTCCTTTGATGAACATTTAAACCATCGCATCATTGAATGCATCACAAGGGATATCATGGAAAAGACACTTCAAACCAAACTGGCGACTAGCCTACTACTGCTGAGAATCGGCATTTTTATCGTCTTCTTGTTCTGGGGCTTAGATAAGATCCTTGTCCCTGAGCACGCGACAAAAGTACTGTCTGGCTTTTACGGCATCGACATCTCGAACAATGCGATGATGGCTCTGGGTGTCGCGCAGCTCGGATTTTTAGGCGCATTCGTTGTAGGCATGTGGAAAAAGTACACCTACGGAGCCATTTTAGTCCTTCATGCAGGCTCAACCTTTTCCTCTTTTGGAAAATACATGGACCCGTTCAACAACCTACTGTTCTTCGCCTCTTGGCCAATGCTCGCAGCCTGTATCGCAATCTTCTTACTTCGCAATTACGACACTTACAGCGTGTCCAACTAACACAAAGGGCGCCGTTATTGGCGCCCTGTTTGGTTGGGTTGATTCTTATCAACCTAAAATACTCTGTTAGCTGTATGACCCTATTTTACATTTCTATAAGTTACTAGAAACCCTGTCAAACCTATTGAGAGAGCAGCAATACATACTCCCCTCAGTATTGCATCATTGAGATAAGCTGAGTAGAAAAGCATTGCAATAAATGCACTACATGACACCAAAAAAGGTGCAATTGAACGATGGGTAAAACGTGAAGTATCAACCACACTATAACGATCTAGAACCAAATCCAAGAGCAAGAGCATGTGCATAACAAACAAAACATTTAGTACTGGAAGTACCCAGTAAAACCAACTATCTACAGGAAAGCTAAATAGTTGAACAAAGGTAAGGTGAGCCAATATAGAAAACAAAATACTTTTCCAACCATTCGAACTACTTTGTACTCTAATGCGGTATGTTCGTCGGGCGACAGAAGCAAGTGGCTTGACTGAAGAAACCCAAATAGCCAACCAAACTATAAGTAATACCATGGTTCAAGAGCCTCTAAATTAAGGTTTACGCAGCTATTCTGAATTAGATATCTAGAACTATTATCCCAAGATATCGACACTTTACGCCTTGCTAAGGTGTGAGCAAACCAATACCTTAGCCTCCGCATAATACCTTAAACACATAAACCAACGCATAGTAAAAATGCCACGCGTTGCGAATTATTCTTAAGCAACTTGTTATACCTCTTGGTTGAGGCTAAAATGACCAAAACAAAGACCACTTAAGAGACCTATTACATGACCACTAGAATTTTAGCCGATGTTGCTGCAAGCATTACTGAGTTGAAAGCTAACCCTATGAAAGTTGCAACTAGTGCTTACGGTGAACCTGTTGCTGTACTGAACCGAAATGAGCCAGCATTTTATTGCGTACCAGCCGAAGCGTACGAAATGATGATGGACAGACTCGAAGATCTTGAACTACTAACTATTGCGAAAGAGCGTGAATCTGAAGAGAGTATTTCGGTAAATATTGATGACCTATAAACTCGACTTTAAAAAGAGTGCACTCAAAGAGTGGAAAAAGCTTGGCTCAACGCTTCAACAACAATTTAAGAAAAAGCTAATCGAGCGTTTAGATAACCCGCATGTTCCGGCTTCAAAACTCTCTGGAGCTGACAACATGTATAAGATTAAGCTGCGCCAATCGGGCTACCGTCTCGTCTACAAAGTTGAAGACGATGTCATCATTGTAACCGTCTTAGCAGTCGGAAAACGCGAACGTAGCGATGTTTACCGTAACGCTATGAAAAGGTTAGATGATTGATTGCGGTATCAACGCCGCATTAAGCGGACTAAAATTGTGGGTTATACTGTGAAGCGAAGCGGAACGTAACCCACTGTTTTAGTTCCGTTTAAATACCTTGTTATAAGAATGTAGACGCCATACTTACAACTTGTTTCTATCAAGTAACATTAGGCGGACATCATCGAATTCTAGTGCGATTTGAATAGGTTCATGATGTGTATCTTCAGTAAATACCGTCAAGCCTAAACAGTCACCACCTGCACTTTCATAACGGGCTATAGCCGACTCAAACACCTTCCTAGCGGATGTGACATTAGCAGCAGTCAAACTGCGAATCCTGTGGTGAACATCAGTTAGCCTAGAAACATACACCTTACTTGCTTGCAAAAGATCAACTGACTCGGGTGTTTCTTTTAAGGTTGCTTTCTTATTTTTCGAATTCTGAGCAAGTTGTTCCTGAGTGGAAAATACCATTACTTTATTCTGTACTCCTCGTTCCGTGAGCTCTGATGCGTGCTCTAGAGTATGGATAGCTATACCATTGTGCTGGACATGGTTACGTATCATTTCCATAAATCGATATTCAAAAGATGCATCATACATTTCATTAAAGTACTTCTTTGCATCTTTTAATATCTCAGGTTGATTATGAAACGAATCTCTAGCCGCAGAAGGAATTTGATCTACATATGTTTTGGTAGACGTTAATAGGTTTGCCAGCCTACGCTCAATTAGAATACGAAAATTAAATACGCCATTGTAATCCATAGACCTAAATGCATCATTGAGCATAGTTTCATTACAAACGTCCAATTCAAATTCTTTTAGGTTTGAATTCATTATTTCAAATTTTTCTTCTATCGATAAACCGCATCTTAATACTCTATTTGAGTGAATTATCTCCAAGTATTCCGCTTCTTTAATTTCTACAACCGGAACGTTTCCAATTACATTTTTCTTCAGATAGTACATAACCCACCAAATTCTTATAACAGCTATATTAGACAGAATAATTCTGCATTTTGTCCCTGAAACAATTCTGTCTAGTTTCCAAGACTCGCTGCACTTAGTCTAATAACTCATTTAATAACATCATCTTACCTACTTATCTTTGTATCAAACATGACGAAAAGCAGAAATTTTCCATATAGTTCCGGCAAAATGCAGAAAACTCCCCAATATGTGAGTAAACCGCAGTTCAGGCTATGAAGGTTGTATCTTGGAAGTTGTATTCTCAAACAAAAAAAGCGCCGACATGATTGTCGGCGTTTTTGCTATAGGTATGATGAGTGGGAGGTAGTAACTACTTCGCCATGGTGCTCAAAAACTCGGCTTCGAACTCTTCATCGGCTTCTCGGGTTAGGCATTCCACCAGCCAGTCGATGCTTTGATGGTCTAGCTTACTGTTCACCACGAAGGCTTGCTTTACGCCAGACTGACCCAGCTTGGCAGAGCCGTAGTTCTTGAATGATTTATTGCCATGATAATGGAGTGATTTGATCGCCTCCGCGTTAGGTTCTGGCAAGGCATCGAGGGTATTAGCAAGCTGAATCACCAACTCCATTGGGTTCTTAGAGGAAGATATTCGATACAGAAAACCGCCCTCCACTCTTTGGCGAACCCAATAATCAAAGCCGCTGCAATCCATCACCTTGTCACTGACCAGTGCGGCTTCGCTGCGATAGCCACACGGTTCAACCATCACTGGGGTATGTTTGAATTCTGGTTGACCTGATGCGGCATCGGTATGAGGCAAGATTAGTTCGCATGGTTTGCTGTCTTTGGCGGTGGGTGCGTTCCAGTGGATAGGCATGAAGACTTGTTCACGGCGCATCTCTTTGGTCACCACTAAGCGCGCTTGGCACTCCCCTTGTGCGCTGCGCACTTTCACCACAGGGTTAATAGTCGCGTGGTTGAAAGCATCTAGCCCAAATTCATCCAAGTTCAGTTCTGAAACGGTATCTGGGTGGATGGCGACAAACGGTTCTGGGGTGTGTTCACCTAAGCCTGCCGCCAAACCTGTGCGGCTCATGGTGTGCCATTGGTCTCTGATTCGACCTGTGTTCATGATAAGCGGGAATTCAAGGCTGGTATCGGCAATCGGTTTGTCGTGCTCAACTGCAATAAACTGCGCTTTGCCTGATTCAGTAAAGAACTCGCCATTGGTGAACATGCGTTGCTCAATGATCTCTGGTTGATACTCTAACACTGGCCATTGCTGTGGAGTGAGTTCGCCATAGCCTTTCTCATCCAGTTGCGTGAGTCCAATTAAGCACAAGTCACGTGCTTTGCCTGATTCATTGCCGAGCGCTGTCATCTCGCAATACTCTTTGAAGATCTCACCTTCGTGGCGGAACTCAAATTGCTCTTTGAATCCCATTTTTTGTGCGACTTCTTTTAGAATCCACCAATCGGGTTTGGCTTCCCCTGGGCTTGGTAACACGCGGCGCTGGCGTGAAATTCGGCGTTCAGAGTTAGTCACGGTGCCCGACTTTTCGCTCCACCCTTGCGCGGGTAGCACTACATCGGCCAAGCGAGTGGTTTCAGTATCGGCAATGCAGTCCGACACCACCACAAATGGGCACTTCTCTAATGCAGTTTTGATTTTTTCGCTATCAGGCAGGCTCACAACTGGGTTGGTTGCCATGATCCACACGGCTTTGATTTTGCCTTCATTCATGGCATCAAACAGGTCAATCGCTTTTAAACCCGCATGTGTGGCTAAGCTATCGGTTTGCCAGAACTCGCTGACGGTTTGGTGTGATTGCGGATCACCAAATTCAAAGTGCGCCGCTAAGGTATTGGCTAAACCGCCCACTTCTCGGCCACCCATTGCGTTCGGCTGGCCCGTTACAGAGAATGGCCCCATGCCCGGCTTGCCAATTTTCCCGGTGGCTAAATGGCAGTTAATAATGGCGTTTACCTTATCGCACCCTTGTGTCGATTGGTTCACGCCTTGGGAGTAAATGGTCAGCACCTTCTCGTTCGATGCAAACAAACTGTAGAACTGTTTTAGCTGCTGCTCTGTTAACCCTGTAAGTTCAGGAACACTTTTGTCGCCCCAGCCTGATTCGGTATAACCTGACTCTGTATAACGGTAGTGAGTCGCAGATCGAATCGATTCAGTAAAGCCTTGGGTGTGGTTTTCTATGTAGTCTGCATCTAGCTTGTCGTTATCGTCGAGATAGCCCAATAAGCCGTTAAACAGCGCCACGTCTGAGCCAGATTCCAATGCCAAGTGAATATCTGCAATTTCACAAGTGTCGGTATAACGCGGGTCGATGACGATAACTTTCAATGCGGGGTTGGCTTGTTTCGCGGCTCTTAATCTTTGGAAAAGTACCGGGTGACACCATGCTAGGTTTGAGCCTGTAATCACGACTAGATCGGCTTGCTCGAGATCTTCGTAGCATACCGGTACGGTGTCTGCGCCAAATGCACGCTTATGCCCGACCACAGTTGAAGCCATACATAGCCTAGAGTTACTGTCGATGTTGCCACTACCAATGAAGCCTTTCATCAGTTTATTGGCAACGTAATAGTCTTCGGTAAGCAGCTGACCAGACACATAGAACGCAACCGAATCGGCCCCAAATTCTTCGATGGTTTGATTAAATTTGTCTGCGACCAACTGAGTGGCACTGTTCCAATCTAGCTCTTGTTTTTGCTCATTCTGAATATGAGCAGGCTGTGTAAGACGACCTAAAGGCGTGACGGTGTCGCCGAGCGCAATCCCTTTAGTGCATAGCTTTCCATAGTTTGATGGATGATCTTTATCACCACGCACTTCTAGTTTTCCTAACGATGTCGGTCTCGCTTCTATTCCACACCCTACACCACAATAAGCACAGGTCGATTTTATCCAGCCGCTGTTTGAATCGGTCATCCGTTTCTCACTCAATTATCCATAATTGTAATAACTAAAAATAAGCAAATAACACGCCACTTAATAGCAGCTGATGAATAGCAAATAATTTCACCTAAAAACAACAACTTAATAAAAACACAAATATCAGCAATGAACCAATTAGAACTTAACCAAGATAGAAACTTAATTTTTGCACCATCTTGCTGAAAGTTGCACCACAAACGCTCATTTATATAAATCTAACAAAAATTTTACATACCACTTTAGGGGTAATTGCGTGCCACCTCTATTTTTTAAACCACTGAAAATTATAAGTTAATTTTTATTTAAATGAACGAACCGTAATCTGGCATCCTCCTTGCTCCACTAAAAACCAAGACTTAGAAAAAACATTTTTGTTTTTCTTGATGATTATGAATTGAGTGGAATCTCAACCCGGTATTCATCTGCTAACGACTAGAAATTAGATGCTAGTGATGGTGACGCCGAGAATAAGGAATGGATTATGAGCAAGAAGAAAATCGTCGTTGTTGGTAACGGCATGGTTGGACACAAATTTATCGACAACATCCTGCAATCAGAGAGTGATGAGTTTGATGTGATTACTTTTAGTGAAGAGCCAAGGCTGGCCTACGACCGTGTTCAGCTAACGGCTTACTTTAATGGTAAAAGCGCTGATGACCTGTCATTGACCAGTGAAGAGTATTACCAAAGCAACGGCGTGAACTACTTGTTGAACCAGAAGGTTGCCAAGCTAGACACCGCCAATCAACAAGTCATCACTGAAAGTGGTCACGTTGAAAGTTACGACAAGCTAATCTTGGCGACGGGCTCTTTCCCTTTTGTTCCCCCTATTCCCGGTAACGACCAAGAACACTGTCACGTTTATCGCACCATCGAAGACTTAGACGCCATCGAGCTTTCAAGCAAAGGCAGCAAATCTGGCGTGGTGATTGGTGGTGGTCTGCTTGGCTTAGAAGCCGCAAACGCCGTCAAAAACCTTGGTTTGGAAACTCATGTGGTTGAATTCGCGCCTCGCCTAATGGCCGTACAATTAGATGACGGTGGCGGTGCGCTACTGCGCAGAAAGATTGAAGACCTTGGGGTGCAGGTTCACACCGAGAAAGCGACCTCTGAAATAGTCGACGGAGAAAACGCTCGCTACCGTATGAACTTCGCCGATGGCACCCATTTAGAAACCGATATGATCGTATTCTCTGCCGGTATTCGCCCTCAAGATGCTCTAGCTCGCAGCTCTGATGTCGAGATTGGCGAGCGTGGCGGTATTGTGATCAACAATCACTGTCAAACCAATATCGACAACGTTTACGCCATTGGAGAATGTGCCCTTTGGGATAACAAGATCTTCGGCTTAGTGGCGCCCGGTTATTCCATGGCGAAAGTCGCGGCTTCGCATATTGTCTCTGACGGTCCTGACGACGCTGCGTTCACTGGCGCCGACATGAGCACCAAGCTCAAACTGCTTGGCGTCGATGTTGCCAGTATTGGTGAAGTGCACGGCAAGACAGAAGGTGCTCAATCGTATACCTACAACGATGAAATAGAACAAGTTTATAAGCGCCTGATCATCTCGGCTGACGGCACAAAGATTGTTGGTGCTGTGTTAGTGGGTGATGCAGAAGCCTACGGTTCGCTACTGCAAATCAAGCAAAATGATATGCCCCTTCCTGAAAACCCATCGGTATTGATTTTACCTAACGTGGCCGATGATTCTGGCTCGGCAATGGGTGTTGAAGCTCTGCCTGATAGCGCTGTGATCTGTTCATGTTTTGATGTGACTAAAGGCGATATTAAAGACGCGGTTTCTGCTGGCTGCACCACGATGGCTGCACTGAAAGAAACCACTAATGCTTCAACAGGTTGTGGCGGTTGTTCTGCCCTTGCGAAACAGGTTCTCGATAGCGAACTAAGTAACTTAGGTGTGGAAGTCTCTAACGATATCTGTGAGCACTTTGCTTATTCTCGTCAAGAGCTTACCGACATCATCCGCGTCAACAAAATCAAGACCTTCGACGAGCTGTTAGATTCTCACGGCAACGGATTGGGTTGTACTGTATGTAAACCGGCTGTCGGTTCGATACTGGCTTCGTACTGGAACGATTACATCCTTGAAGATCAACATATCGAGCTGCAAGACACCAACGACATCTACCTTGGCAACATGCAAAAAGACGGCACTTACTCGGTGGTTCCGCGTATTGCTGGCGGTGAAATCACTCCAGATAAATTGATCGTGCTTGGCGAAGTTGCTAAAGAGTTCGACCTCTACACCAAAATCACGGGCGGTCAGCGTGTCGACTTGTTTGGCGCACAGCTTAACGAACTGCCTATCATCTGGAAAAAGCTGATTGATGCAGGTTTTGAAACGGGCCACGCCTACGGTAAATCGGTTCGTACCGTGAAATCTTGTGTCGGTAGCACTTGGTGTCGATACGGTGTCGACGATAGTGTTGGCTTAGCGATTCGACTTGAGAACCGCTACAAAGGCCTGCGTTCACCACACAAGATCAAGTTTGCGGTTTCAGGCTGTACTCGTGAATGTGCAGAAGCCCAATCGAAAGACATTGGTGTTATCGCCACCGACAAAGGTTGGAACCTCTACATCTGTGGTAACGGCGGTATGCGTCCTCGTCATGCAGACCTATTCGCCACTGATTTAGACGAAACCACACTCCTTAAATACATCGACCGCGTTTTGATGTTCTACACACGTACCGCAGACCGCTTACAGCGTACATCGGTATGGATGGAGAACCTCGAAGGCGGCATTGAATACCTCAAGCAAGTCGTGATTGAAGACAAGCTCAACGTAGCTGAAGAACTCGAAGCGGACATCGCACTCAACATCGAGAAGTACCAGTGTGAATGGAAAACCACCATTGAAAACCCTGAGAAGATGAAGCGCTTCCAGCACTACATCAACAGTGAAGAAATGGACACTAGCCTCTCTTTCATCAAAGAGCGAGAGCAGCGTTTTCCTAAGCCGAGCTTGAGTGATGCTTCGAATTCAAAACGCGATGAAAAGCTCGCTAAAGCAGACCAAATCGAAGTGACTGAGGTTTCATAAATTTCATCAGGTTCATCAATAAAAAAATAAAAACTCAATTTTAGACTAGGAGAAAATCATGGAAAATTGGACAACCGTATGCAGCACCAGCGATCTAACCCCAAACGGGGGAATTTGCGCCAAAGTAGACGATAACCAAGTGGCTATTTTTTACTGCAAGCGCAGCGACACGCTTTATGGGCTCTCTAATTACGACCCTATCGGCAAGGCGAATGTGATGTCACGTGGTATAATTGGTTCATTAAGTGGAGAACCTTACGTGGCCTCACCCTTATACAAGCAGCATTACCACTTAGAAACTGGCGAATGTCTTGAACAGCCTGAGCTCAAGCTCGTGAAATTTGAAGTTCGCAAGCAAGGAGAACAAGTTCAAGTTCTCGCACCACTTGCTATCGCCAGTTAACTAAACCGCCGACACCATCATGCAAACGCTTATTAGCGTGCGCAATTTCGGCACAGGGTTTATGCACATTAAAAGCGTTCTAAGTTCGGAAGTAACGCAGGTGCACAAACCGGGTAATTTTCCAGATTTAAAGGATTTAAACCATGGATAACACTAAATTTTCGCTGCTTTCATTTACGGGTAAGATGAAGGTCTTACACCTAAGCTGGATGGCCTTTTTCATTACCTTTGTTGTGTGGTTCAACTTTGCCCCATTACTGCAAATGGTAAAAACTACGCTTGGTCTTTCTACTGAAGAGATCAAAACCCTCCTGATCCTCAACGTTGCATTGACCATTCCGGCACGTGTCGCAATAGGCATGCTAACCGATAGATACGGCCCAAGGTTGGTTTACTCTTCGCTACTCGCGGTCTGTTCTATCCCTTGTTTCATGTTTGCTCTGGCAGACTCTTTCATTCAAGCAGCAATCGCTCGTTTCCTACTGGGCTTCATTGGTGCAGGTTTCGTTGTCGGTATTCGTCTTGTGTCTGAATGGTTCCCACACAACGAACTGGGTACTGCAGAAGGTATTTACGGCGGCTGGGGTAACTTCGGTTCAGCAGCAGCAGCGTTCACACTTCCAACTCTCGCTCTAGCGTTTGGTGGTGAAGACGGCTGGCGTTATGCGGTTGGTATTACTGGCGTAATGAGCTTAGCGTTCTCGTTTATCTTCTACAAAAACGTGTCAGATACACCAAAAGGTTCAACTTACTTCAAGCCTGCTCAAGTAACAGCGATGGAAGTGACATCAAAGGGTGACTTTTTCTTCCTACTTATTATGAAGATCCCTATGTATGCCGCTTTAGCGCTACTGACTTGGAAGCTATCACCAAGCAACATCAACATGTTATCTGACATGGCGGTTTACTCTGTGTATGCAGGTTTGGCTGCGCTTTACGTGTACGAAGTGTCGCAAGTTTGGAAAGTAAACAAGAACGTATTTAAAGAAGAAGTACCAGAGATTCACCAATACAAATTCAAGCAAGTGGCGGTACTTAACGTATTGTACTTCGCGACATTTGGTTCTGAACTGGCTGTGGTTTCTATGCTGCCACTGTTCTTCTCTGAAACCTTTGAATTAACACCGGTTCTTGCAGGTATGGTTGCATCGGCTTATGCCTTTATGAACCTAATGTCTCGCCCAGGTGGTGGTTGGATTTCAGATAAATTCGGTCGTAAACCAACACTGCTTATTCTAACGATTGGCCTTGCGGTGGGTTACTTCGCAATGGGTCAAGTCGACAGCACATGGCCTGTATGGCTAGCAGTTGTCGCGGCGATGGCGTGTTCTTTCTTCGTGCAAGCGGGTGAAGGTGCGGTATTCGCAACGGTTCCTCTAATCAAGCGTCGTATGACAGGTCAAATTGCTGGTATGACGGGTGCTTACGGCAACGTGGGTGCGGTAGTTTACCTAACTGTGTTGTCATTCGTGAGCTACCAAACCTTCTTCTTAGTGATTGCTGCAACAGCGGTACTTGGCTTTGTGACTCTGCTGTTCATGGAAGAGCCTAACGGTCAAATCGCCGAAGTAAACGACGACGGCAGTGTCACGCTGATTAATGTTTCAAGCTAGGGTCTGTACTAAGAAGCATTGATATTATTGAATCGGGAGAGGCACCTTAGCGGATACATCAATGCTAGGTGCTTCGTTCAAAGGCTCTAAGTTCACTAGGGCTTTTGTTCTTCCTAGGATGTTCTGTCAAGGAAGCGGGAAGAAGAGCAGTTAAGAAGAAGACAAGTTATGACAATTTCATTCAGCCAAGGGCAAGTCATCACGCCAGAATCCAACAACCAGTTAACGCTTAAGTTTGGTGGTTATTCGAATCAAGGCGTACGTGATGAAAACCAAGATGCCATCATTGTAAAACACCCTAAAACTCGCGCAGAGCAAGAGTTGAAAGGCAGTGTTGCCTGCATTGCAGACGGAGCAAGTTGTAGTGAACACGGCCAGAAAGCCAGTCACACCAGCGTGATGCAGTTTATCGACGACTATTACGCAACCCCCCAAAGCTGGAGCATTCAACGTTCGGCGCAAAAGGTCTTAACGTCCCTCAATTCTTGGCTCTTCAATACGTCTGTTTCTAATATCCATCCCGCACAACAAGTGAACCACAATGCCCTCGTTTCGACGTTCAGCAGCGTGATATTAAAATCGAACACCGCACATATCTTCCACGTTGGCGACAGTCGCATTTACTTACTCAGAGATGGAGAATTACGCCAACTGACCCGCGACCACACCCGTAAGAATATGGGGCAAAAGCATTATCTAACACGCGCCTTAGGCATGGACAACCAACTCAACGTTGACTATCAAACCCTACCTATAAAGAAAAACGACTGCTTTATCCTGACATCTGATGGCGTGCACGAGTTTGTCTCTCCCAACACCTTCAAGGAACACATCGACAAACCCGGAGCGGATTTCGAATACGCGGCACAAACCATCTGTAACACGGCTTTAAGCCACAATAGCTCGGACAACGTGAGCTGCTTGATTGTGCAAGTCAGCCATCTGCCTAAACCTTCGCTGATTGAGTTCCATGAGAAGCTGGCTAAACGTGCTATCCCACCCCCTTTAAAGCTCGGGCAAAGTATCGACAACTTCATGGTACTTGAGGTGTTGTATGCAGGGTCAAGAAGCCATGTGTATCGTGTAATACAGAAAGATACACAAACCGAGTTCGTGCTGAAAGTCCCTTCCGTTCAATATCACGATAGCCCTTCGCAACTTCGAGCTTTCTTTAATGAACAATGGGCGGGGATCTTGCTGAAAAATAAGAGAGTAATGAAGGTTTACCCGACGCCAGAGAACTCGCAATTCTTATATCAAATCTGCGAATGGGTAGAAGGCATCACCCTAAGACAATGGATGTACGACAATCCAAAACCGTCACTCAATGAAGTACGTGACATACTAGAAAAGATCACTCAAGGCATTCGAGTATTGCAACGTGCAGATATGGTGCACCGAGACTTAAAGCCCGAGAACATCATGATTCAACGTGATGGTGAGGTAAAAATCATCGACCTTGGTGCGGTATTAGTGAGAGGCCTTGAAGAGGGAGAGCTCACCGACAAAGACGACACACCATTAGGCGCGGTCAATTACATTGCACCCGAGACCATCAAGCACAACAGCGCGACCACCAGCTCTGATCTGTTCTCTATCGCTGTAATCGGCTATGAGATGCTAACCGGTGAATTACCCTACTCTGAAATGACCGCACAATCGCTTAAGCAATCTCGTCACCATCAATGGGAATACCAACCCATCACACAGAAACGAGCTGACTTACCAAGCTGGGTGGATTTGGTATTACAAAAAGCCTGCGCGGAATCACCAAGCGAACGTCATCAAGTGTTGGGGGATTTTGTAGCAGACCTTTACACACCAAACCAAAGCTTGGTGAAAAGCAAAGCCAAGCAACCTTTGATAAACCGAAACCCAATCCAGTTTTGGAAAGTGTTGGCTTTGTTGCTCGGCATTGTTGCCATTGTAGAAATGGGCTTATTACTCAGTGCTAGTTAAAACCAAGTTCGAGTTAATTACAGGTTCGAGTTAAAACCAAGTTCGAGCTAAACGCGAGGCTTCTAGCCAAGCGTAAAATTCGAGCTAGCCTCGTTTTACTAAGCTTCTTGGCACTAGCTCAATACCCGCTTGGTAACGTTTAGCAGACGCGTTCAAAGCCAAAGCAAAGGCGCTGTCTGCAATCACTTCGAATTGCTGTGGCAGTGAGTGGACTTTAAAAGGTAAGAAATCCAATAAACGATTATCACCAAAGGTTGCCAGCTTTACTTGGCTGATCAGTTCTGGCTTTTCAACCATCACATCCAACACACCTTCTAGTAAGGTATAAGACATAGTGACAATGGCATCGGGCACTGTGCCTTTGGCAATCCAACCCTCAAAAATCTCACGTCCTGATTCTCGGTCAAAGTGCTCGCCATAACCGACAACCATCGGCTTGTTGTCTGTTAGCCTTGTTTGTTGAGTATGTGCTTTATTCGCCGCTTCAAAACCCAACTGACGTTCACGTGAAATGTTCAGATCAGGCAGTGCACCAATCAAACCAACACTATGAATGCTGTCATCAAGAATCGAGTGCGTCAGTTCAAATGCAGCCTCGAAATCTTCACTGATCACACAGGCAAAGTGCTCATCATCTAAAGGACGATCTATCGCGATGACTGGCGTGCCTGAGTTTTGCAGTTTCAAGTAGAACTCATTGGCGTCTGGCATTGAGCTCGCCACCAGCAAGGCATCGATACGACGGCTAACAAGCGCTTCCGCAACTTTACGTTCGGTTTCGGCGTCATCATCTGAGCAACCAATCAAAATTTGATAACCCACTTTACGTGAGTTCTGCTCTATCAATTTTGCTAAACGCGCGTAACTGCTGTTTTCCAGATCGGGAATAATCAAACCAAATGAACGGCTATTACCAGCGCGCAGCGACGAAGCAGCATGGTCTGGTCGGTAGTTATACTCTTCCACCACTGCCATGACTTTCTGCTGTGTCTTTTCACTGATTCTGTATTTCTGCGCCTTGCCATTAATCACATAGCTGGCTGTGGTTTTCGACACACCGGCTAGTTTGGCAATCTCATCTAGTGTCATATGGGTGACCTGTATTTTGTGCGTAGGATCATATAACCAATCTTCTGATCCTTGGATTAGTTGAATTATATGCTGAATCGATTCAGTATAAAAGCTGAAAGGATTCAGCAAAATCTGAAAAGTGACTTCAATCATCTTTTTGAATGGATTGAGCGTCATTTGTCGTGATTCAGCTTCTTGTTGTTAACGAAACTGAAATTACGACACGCAGCAAAACTATTTTGAAAACCAAAATCGGCTTTGCTGAATTTTTTTACACTGAATGCTGAACCGATTCAGCCAAAGTAAAACAAATAGTTAAGCAACGAGTTAAGCTCCATAAACCTTGCTCTAGACTGAATCGTAGCGATACACAAATTCTCAAGCGATACGCTAAAGAGGCACCATGCTTAAATTATCAAAATCTGACATCACTCTAGGCCAAACTGCCGAAGACAAATTCAAAGCAATCCAAAACATTGCTGGCGACCTGACAGCTAAAGGTTTAGTTGACTCTGGTTACGTTGAAGGAATGCTGAACCGTGAAAACCAGAACTCTACGTTCCTAGGTAACGGCATCGCGATTCCTCACGGAACGACGGATACGCGTGGCCTAGTAAAAGAGACAGGCGTTGCGGTACACCACTTCCCTGAAGGTATTGATTGGGCAGACGGCAACCGTGTTTACGTAGCAATTGGTATTGCAGCGAAATCTGACGAGCATTTAGGCATTCTTAAGCAGCTAACGAAAGTGCTAGCGGCTGACGGCGTTGAAGAGAAATTAAAGCAAGCGAAATCAGAAGACGAAATCATCGCCCTACTTAACGGCGAAGTTCAGCTAGAAGCAGACCTAGACGCTTCTTTAGTTCAGCTACTATTCCCTGCGAGCGACATGGTTCAAATGTCTGCAGTTGCGGGCGGCCTACTTAAAAACACAGGTTGCACAGACAACGCATTCGTTGCTGACCTGGTAACGAAAACACCAACTCACCTAGGCCAAGGCCTGTGGTTGTTGGGCAGCGACAAAGGTGTAACTCGCACTGGCGTATCTTTCGTTTCAACAGCCAACCATTGTGAATACGAAGGTACACCAGTTAAAGCATTGGTCGCATTTGCTGCTTGTAACAGCGCGCACCAATCTATTCTGGCAAACCTAAGCAAGATGGTTTTCGAAGGTAAACAGCAACAACTGCTAGCCGCTGACGCAGCGCAAGTGATTGGCCTTCTGAAAGGTGAAGCGGTTTCTACAGCGTCTCAAGACGACGACAACTGCGCAGTATTCAAAATCAAAAACGCACACGGCCTACACGCTCGTCCGGGTGCAATGCTAGTTGCTGAAGCGAAGAAGTTTGAATCAACGATCCGCGTTTCAAACCTAGATGGCGACGGAAAAGAAGTGAACGCGAAGAGCTTGATGAAAGTCATCGCGCTTGGCGTTAAACACGGCCACCAGCTTCAGTTTGTTGCTGAAGGTGAAGATGCAGCACAAGCACTTGAATCGATTGGTAAAGCTATCGCTTCAGGCCTTGGCGAAGGTTAAGGAGTCGATATGTCTGATAAACAAATCAAAGCCGTTACCGTAACGCTTAACCCTGCTCTAGACCTGACAGGCGCTATCGACGCACTAAATGTAGGTTCAGTTAGCCTAGTAAACAAAGGCTCTCTGCATGCAGCGGGCAAAGGCGTAAACGTCGCAAAAGTTCTTTCAGAGCTTGGCGCGAAAGTGACCGTAACAGGTTTCCTTGGTCGCAATAACGAAGAAGCGTTCTGCCAACTGTTTGAAGAGATGGGCGCAACTGACCGCTTCATCCGTGTTGATGGCGCAACTCGCATTAACGTGAAATTGGTAGAGAATTCAGGCCAAGTAAGCGACATCAACTTCCCAGGTGTTCCTGTTGATGCTGACGCGATTAAAGCGTTCGAAGAAACCCTATTAGAACTTGCTGAAACGCACGATTATTTCGTCATTGCAGGCAGCTTGCCACAAGGTATCTCTCCTGAGCTTTGCGCTTCTTGGGTTCAACGCTTACACGATTTAGGTAAGAAGGTGCTATTTGATAGCAGCCGTGACGCACTTAAAGCCGGTATCAATGCACAACCATGGTTAATCAAACCAAACGATGAAGAGCTGTCTCAGCTGTTCAATGCAGAGCTGACAACTCGTGACCAATGCCAACACGCGGGCCAAGCCCTAAGTGAAAAAGGCATCGAGAATATCGTGGTATCACTTGGCGCTGAAGGCGTGATGTGGCTTAACCAAGGTGAATGGTTACATGCTCAACCACCGCGCATGCAAGTAGTAAGCACGGTAGGCGCAGGTGACACATTGGTTGCTGGTCTATGTTGGGGTCAAATGCAACAGATGCCAAAACCAGAACTTATTAAATTCGCAACCGCCCTATCTGCTCTAGCAGTTTCACAGGTAGGCGTGGGCATCACCAGCCAACAAGAGCTGGATTCAGTACTACAAAATATCCAATTACAGGCGCTTAGTGCTCCAACTAGCCAGTTAGACACAAGCAAATAGGACAAAAGGTTTATTATGAATATTACCATTATCACAGCTTGCCCAAGTGGCGTAGCAAACAGCATCATCGCCGCGGGCTTGTTAGAGCAAGCGACAAAAGCACTAGGTTGGAACGCTGCTATTGAATGTCAATCAAGCGTGTTACCTGATTCAACTGTATCGCAAGACGCTATCGACAGCAGCGACGTTGTAGTTATCGCAGCTAACAAAAATGTTGATAAAGCACGTTTTGTTGGTAAGAAAGTGTACCAAGCGGCTATCTCTGAATGCACTGCAGATGCAAAAGCGTTTCTAGAGAAAGCGGTAGCAGAAGCAACAGTATTAGACGCTTCTCAAGCTGAAAGCACTGTTGAAGTGACCGGTACCTCTCCAAACTCTTCTACAACAGCAAGCACAGGCAGCAAGAAGATCGTAGCGATTACGGCTTGCCCAACGGGTGTTGCACATACCTTTATGGCAGCTGAAGCGCTTGAAGCAGAAGGCAAACGCCTAGGTCACCAAATCAAAGTGGAAACTCGCGGCTCTGTAGGTGCGAAAAACCAACTGACAGACCAAGAAATCGCAGACGCTGATCTAGTTATCATCGCAGCAGACATCGACGTTCCTCTGGATCGTTTTAACGGCAAAGCGCTGTACAAAACTACAACAAGCCCTGCTTTGAAGAAAACAAAGCAAGAGATGGAAAAAGCATTCGCAGAAGCTAAACCATACCAACACACAGCGTCTTCAAATTCAGCGCCTGCTGACGAGAAGAAAGGCGTGTACAAGCACCTGATGACAGGTGTATCTCACATGCTTCCTGTGGTTGTTGCGGGTGGTTTGATCATCGCACTCTCTTTCGTATTCGGTATCGAAGCGTTTAAAGAAGAAGGCACACTGGCAGCAGCACTGATGACTATCGGTGGTGGTTCTGCATTCGCACTGATGATTCCTGTTCTTGCTGGTTTCATTGCATTCTCGATTGCCGACCGTCCGGGTCTGGCTCCAGGTCTAATTGGCGGTATGCTGGCTAGCTCAACGGGCGCAGGTTTCCTAGGTGGTATCGCGGCAGGTTTCATTGCA
The DNA here is from genome assembly GCF_002877735.2 of Vibrio sp. 10N.261.54.E10. Taxonomy (NCBI): domain Bacteria; kingdom Pseudomonadati; phylum Pseudomonadota; class Gammaproteobacteria; order Vibrionales; family Vibrionaceae; genus Vibrio; species Vibrio sp. 10N.261.54.E10. The sequence goes on along the minus strand of NZ_MCXE02000002.1, from coordinate 1,439,378 downwards.
GGTTACGCAGCGAAATTCATTGCCGACAAGGTTCAACTTCCACAGTCCATGGAAGCCCTCAAGCCTATCCTGATCATTCCGTTTATCGCGAGTTTGTTCACTGGTCTTGTGATGGTTTACATCGTAGGTGGTCCTGTTTCTGGCGTGATGAGCGCGATGACAACTTTCCTAAACAACATGGGTACGTCTAATGCGATTCTTCTAGGTGTGATTCTAGGCGCAATGATGTGTTTCGACCTTGGTGGTCCGGTAAACAAAGCCGCTTACACATTCGGTGTTGGTCTACTGGCTTCGCAAACTTACGCACCAATGGCGGCTATCATGGCAGCAGGTATGGTTCCAGCTCTAGGTATGGGCCTTGCGACTTTCCTAGTGAAAGACAAGTTTGAAGCAGGCGAGCGTGAAGCAGGTAAAGCATCATTCGTTCTTGGCCTATGTTTCATCTCTGAAGGTGCAATCCCATTCGCAGCGAAAGATCCAATGCGTGTTATCCCAGCTTGTATGGCAGGTGGTGCACTAACAGGTGCTCTATCAATGATGTTTGGTGCACAGCTAATGGCTCCACACGGCGGTCTATTCGTACTACTGATTCCTGGCGCTATCTCTCCAGTACTTATGTACCTAGTAGCGATTGCAGCAGGTACGCTAGTAACAGGCTTTGGCTACGCAGCACTTAAAAAGATGAGCGGCTCTAAAGTAACGGCAGAGGCTTAATCCCCCTACTCTGGTTAACGGTTCAGCCCGATAACCAGAGGCTCTTGATAACCGGTTTCTTGGTAAAACGGCTCCTTAAAACAAAGGCTCCTCATTTGAGGAGCCTTTTTATTGTTCATGTATTTTCCGGTCGGAATGAGTTAAGTGCAATATTGGTATATTTGATTAGCTAGTAAGCGTTTCTTCAAAGACACCCAATTCACGACCAAGCCAGATCGCTCGTACTGTGTGATCCAAAGTTTCTTCACCGCCAGTTACAGGGTGAATAAGCACCGACATATCACCGCGTTCTTGCTCAAGCCATTCAACAATGCCCGACTCTTTGTTCGCAAAGTGAATCTCAAACATTGGCATCTTATGTGGACCAACCAAACGCTGTATTAATGGGAAAGTTTCTAACACATCTTTGCGCTCTGAGAGGATTTTCTGACGCAGTGTTTCTGCTTGCTCTGCAAATCGCAGAGGGAAATAGATATGACCGTGGTACATGGCACCATCCTTTAGAATTATGATGTCGCAAGTTTATACCTAAACCGCCTTTAATAGCCAAACCTAAATAGGTGAGCTTGCTTTCGGAAGGATCAATTTGAAATGGGAAAACTAGAGTTTGTTACTCGAACGAATCGAAAACAAACTCTAGTGATATTGACTATTTCTTTAAATCACTACGGGCGTAGTTTTAAAACACGGTCGATGTCTTCTGCGGAATGGCGTTCTGGTACTTGCTCCCACTCTTCGCCAAATGAACGGTTAACAACTCGCCCTCGTTGGAAACCTTCGCGCGCTTCAAGTTGCTTCGCCCAACGAACGACATTAGTGTAAGACTCAACTTGTAGAAACTCGGCCGCATCGTAAATTTTGCCTAGCACAAGGTTGCCATACCAAGGCCAAATCGCGATATCAGCGATGCTTAACTCGTCACCCGCCACAAATGTGTTATTTGCGAGCTGTTTGTCTAACACATCTAGTTGACGCTTAGCTTCCATTGCGAAGCGGTTAATTGGGTACTCTTGCTTTTCATCCGCGTAAGCGTAGAAGTGGCCGAAACCACCGCCTAGGAATGGTGCCGAGCCTTGTGCCCAGAACAACCAGTTAATGGTTTGCGTTCTTGCTGCCCCTTCTTTTGGTAAGAAGTGACCAAATTTTTCTGCTAGATGCATCAAGATAGATGCCGATTCGAATACATTCACGTCTTCGTCACCAGACTTGTCGACAAGTGCTGGTATTTTGGAGTTTGGATTCACGCCAACAAAGCCAGAAGAGAACTGATCAGCCTCACCGATGTTGATCAAGTACGCATCATATTCAGCTTCTTTAACACCCGCCGCTAACAACTCTTCCAGCAAGATAGTGACTTTTTGACCGTTAGGTGTGCCAAGAGAATACAATTGAAAAGCATGGTCACCAACAGGAAGCTCTTTATCAAAGCGAGCTCCAGATTCAGGACTATTGATGTTTGCCCACTTGTTACCACCAGCAGTATCGTTAACCCAAACTTTTGGCGGAGTGTATTGTTCTGACATGATATTTCCTTATTAATATAGGGTCTCACAAACTGATATTAGGTCACATGCCTGCGGTTAAAACCCCTGAATACGATTTATTTTCAAACTGTTAAGCATGGCTTATTCCAGAAAGACATAACCCGCTTAAGCGTTAGTGTGTAGAAGGTAAGTCTGTATTCAAACTTCAATCTAATATCGATAAGTCCACTGCATCATTTAGCAATGATTTTACGAACGACATACCGACAGCTTCAAGAAAGCTGTGATAAAATCGGGGTATTACAATTGATAAGGATTTGGCAATGTCTTCTGATTTCACAGGTTCGAGTGCAGCGTATGCTCGCCAAGAGAAAGGCTACCGCGAAAAAGCACTAAAACTGTACCCTTGGGTTTGTGGTAAATGTGCGCGCGAATTTGTTTACTCAAACCTCCGAGAGCTTACCGTTCACCACGTGGATCACGACCATACAAACAACCCTGAAGATGGCAGCAACTGGGAGCTACTGTGCCTGTACTGTCACGATCATGAGCATTCAAAATACACTGACCATGAGCGTTATGGTGTGGATGCAAAAGCGAGTTTAGATGATCATCAGTCAGCGACACACAACCCGTTCGCCGATCTCGCTAAGATGATGAAGAAATAACACACCTTCAGAGTAGTCTTTGGTAGATGGTAACTACTAGATAATAGATACATAACAAGTAACCCCAGTATGTCACCATACTGGGGTTTCTTTTATCTGCCGTCATAACCAAATAATAGAGTTCAGGTAGGCAGGATCAAAAAAGCCTTCCGAAGAAGGCTTTTTAAGAATCAAATCGAATTATGCAGCCGCTTGCTTGCGAGACTCTTCTACCTTCTTAGCGCGTTGTTTTAGCGTCAATTTATCGCGGTATGCAAACCAAACGTAAGACACAACCACTAAGAAGAACAGGTATGACAATGAGAAAATGAACGGCGATTGAATGATATCGTTCGAGATACCCCAAGAAACACCGATAACAGTCACTGCAATTTTCGCAAAAAAGCCACACATCAATAGCACTAATGCCAACTGTGGGAAACGCGTACTGCGGAATGCAAGCCAGTAGCAACTACCAACTGCTAGAGCCGCAACATAGAAGCCGAATAGGAAAGAGTGAATATGGTCAGCTGCCGCTACACCACCAGAAATTGACATCAATAAAATTAAAAACAGTTTCATAATACTCGCCTCACCATAAGTTGGAAACGCATCCTTTCAAATTTGGAATCTCAGTTTGCATACTATTTTCCCACTTTTTACGGACAACACAACCCCTCCAATCGAACAAAATGTAAGCAAAAGTACTAACAAAAATCACCCTTAACAATTGCTTAACATTCTGTTTTTAATAAAACTCCGTTACTCCTTGTCTCATATGAGCAAAGCGCTGTTACGATTTATTTTGTTACACAAATTTAACCTTGGAAATTAATTAAAATTATTTGTAACTCTGTGATATCCGCACGCAATACGCGTCTATTCAAAAACCATCACCTCAAAATCCCTGAAATAATAAGAAGACAGAGCGAAAAAGAACAAAATAGAGAGGTGTTAAAAACATTTCAAAAACCAATGAAAAACAACTTATTAACAAATTGAATTTAATTTACCAAAAATGGAAAAAGAGATTCCAATCACATTTTAATTGGTTATAATCCGCGCTCTTTTGCGCTATCTGTTGATAAACGCAAACTAATTTTGAAGAAACAATCACAATAACCCGTCTTTAGTTAAGTGGCTCTCCACTAACCGATGACAAAACTGAGAATAAAAATGAGCAAGATTGATAAAGCAACACGTATCCTGCTAGCAGGCTTCTGTATCAACCTTTGTCTTGGCATCCTGTATGCTTGGAGTGTATTTAACAAAGCGCTAGTAACTGAAGCTGGTTGGAGTGCTGCTGAAGCATCTTCACCTTACGCTATTGCAACTATCACATTCTCTGTTTGTCTTCTTGTTGCGGGCATCCTACAAGACCGTATGGGTCCACGTAAGATCCTTATCCTAGGTACAGCGCTTACAGGCCTAGGTATGATTGCTTCTGGTTTCGCTACAACGCCTATGATGCTGAACATCACGTTCGGTATTATAACAGGTGCAGGTATCGGCTTCGGTTACGCATGTCTGTCTCCATCAGCAATGAAGTGGTTCCACTCTTCTAAGAAAGGTATGGTTAACGGTCTTATCGCAGCAGGCTTCGGTCTTGCGGCTATTTACCTAGCACCAGTAACTTCTGCGCTAATCGACAGCATGGGTATCCAAACTAGCTTTATGATTCTTGGTGTTGGTGTACTTGCAATCGCAGTACCTCTAGCAGCAACAATCAACAACCCACCAGCGGATTACACGCCAGCTGAGCCTAAAGTAAAAGCAGGCCAAGCTCCTAAAGCGGTTAAGAAGACTGAAGACCTAACTTGGAAAGTAATGCTGAAGACTCCTCAGTTCTACTCTCTATGGATCATGTACGCATTCGCTGCATCTGTTGGTCTAATGATCATCGGTAACATCACTACAATTGCTAGCGTTCAAGCTAACCTGCCAAACGCAGTTTACCTAGCGTCTATCCTTGCAGTATTCAACTCAGGCGGCCGTGTTGCTGCGGGTATGCTTGCAGATAAAATCGGTGGCGTACGTACTCTACTTCTAGCGTTCATCCTTCAAGGCGCGAACATGGCTCTATTCGCTACGTTCAACTCTGAATTCACGCTAATCATTGGTACGGCTATCGCAGCGGTTGGTTACGGTACGCTTCTAGCAGTATTCCCAACACTAACTGCTGAGTTCTACGGCCTGAAAAACTACGGTACTAACTACGGCGTGCTTTACACGGCATGGGGTATCGGCGGCGCTATCGGTGCAGCAGTTGTTGGCTTCTCAATGTCAAACGGCGAAGGTTACGGCCTAGCTTACACAATCTCTGCAGTTATGATGGCAGTGTGTATTGTTCTAGCAATCATCACTAAACCAATCTCTGAAGCTAAAGTTGCTGAACTAAAAGCATCACAAGCTTAATCAACAGAAAAGATTGAATTTGTTACTGAAGAGCTTAACCTTAGGGTTAGGCTCTTTTTGTATCAAGCGACTTCTCCATTGACGACCGAAACCACTCTTCAGCTCTCCCCCACTTATTATCTCGACAACTTCAATCGACTGGTTGAACACGCTCAAACGCTCTACCCCGATCTTCTGAGTGATGATGAATGTCGTTGGTTGTCCGCATACAAACGTCTTTCTGTTTCAAGCCAATGCCTAATGGTTCGTTTGCTTTCTCGTAAAGGCCGTTGGTTTCGCAGCGATAAACTCAACTATGTTGAGATCCCAGATCTAAAGACCGTACTGCAAGAGCTAAACAGCTCAGGCTTCATTGGGTTGAGTCATCCCGAAGAACAGCATGACCTCGCCATTAGTGAGGTCGAGCTCGGGTTTCACTTGCTCACCAAACCAGAGCTGTTGAGTGTATTCCCCGCCCTTAAGAGCCATAGAAATGCCAAGAAAGACGAGCTGTTGTTACGGCTTGATCAGCAACCTTTTGATCAATTTCAAAACCTCTCTTTCGACTGTATTTACGTCATCGAATCTCAAGTGATTGATGTATTACTGTTGCTGTTCTTTGCCAACACCTATCAAGACTTAAGTCAGTTCGTGTTAAGCGACCTTGGGCTAAACACCTTTGAGAACTACCCATTAAGCAAGCAACACCGCTTCTTCACCTCTAGGGATCAGCTCAATCAATTAATCCAGATGCGCGATATTCAACGCTTGTATTCAGAAGGTGACCGCAAAGATGGCGAGTTTCTGGAACTGCTTTTAAATGCGATTCCTGAAGAATCAGAACACAGAAGTATTGCCAGAAAACGATCGCGTTTGATCAATGATATTGCTCGCGATCTTGAAAGGCTTAATCTAAACGACCAAGCTATCTTTTGGTTCAGACAATCTACACTTCCTCCGAGCAGAGAACGACTTGCACGCATCTATGATAAGCAAGGTACGCTAGACTTAATGTGTGACATTGTCACGCAAATGAAAGCTACTCCATCGGATGTGTCAGAGTTGGAAATCGCTATTAAGCTTGAAGACCGGCTGCTACGGAAACAGGGGCACAAAGTTTCACGAACCATAAAGCCGAGCTGCAAAGAGTTAAAACTGGAATTAGACCTCAGCCAAACTCGAGTCGAGCTTGCGGTAAAGCAGCATTTTGAGAACCAAGGTTGGGACGTCTACTTTTCAGAAAACAGTTTTCTGTGTGGCTTGTTTGGTTTGGCTTTCTGGGATGTCATTTTCGCAGACGTTGAAGGCGCCTTTATCAATCGTTACCAACATCGACCATTGGATCTGTACCATTCAGATTTCGTAGACAAGCGAGCCGAACAGATTGAAGCCGTGTTTCAGACGATATCCAAACATGGGCTGAACCATTTGCTCAATACTTACGATGAAAAGCAAGGTATCGCGAACCCCTTTGTTCATTGGAATTATTTTCCTAAAGCACTCATCGAACACGGCATGGCTTCAATTCCAAATGCCTTGGTTGTAGACCTCTTCAAAGTGATATTGAGTGACTTAAAGCTATTTAGAACTGGGATGCCGGATTTGATTGCGTTCAAGGGCGATGAGTTTCATTGGATTGAAGTCAAAGGCCCTGGCGATAAACTGCAAGACAACCAGTGGCGCTGGATCAAAGAGTTTGAGCGATTGTCTGTCCCCTTCTCTGTTTGTTACGTCAATCAATGAGTCTTAGCTCTTAACTCTTAACTCTTAACTCTTAACTCTTAACTGCTAGCTTTTAGCTCTTGGGACTTAAATCTAGCTAAGTCTAAACACCAATTTCTGAGCACTAGCGAGTGACGCGCATCGACAAGTCACTCGTCCCATCAAGATCTTGTCTACAAAATTGTTAGAACATGAGCATTTTCAATCATTTTCGATATAATTATAGAAAATGCCTAATATTTAAATACGTATGAATTTGAAAAAACTCTTCATTTTAGCTTTTGTTAGCGTCTTCTCAGGTTGTGCCGTCTACGCGGGTTTAAACTTCGACGAACTGTTTGGTGAACAACAAGTACGCGATCGCCAAGCACCTATTCTTTCAGCTCAAGCGCAGCACTTCATTGACGAAGTAAAGCCCATCATTGATAACCGATGCGTGGTTTGTCACGCTTGTTATGACGCCCCTTGCCAACTCAAAATGTCTTCAGTGGAAGGTATAGACCGAGGCGCGAGCAAGGCACTCGTTTATCAAGGCACCCGCTTAACGGCATCAGCCCCTACTCGCTTGTTTGAAGATGCTTTAACCACGCAAGAGTGGCGCGATGCGGATTTTCATCCTGTCCTCAATGAGCGCATGCAAAACTCAACGGCTAACCTCGATGCTGGTCTTGTTTCTCGTATGTTGATCCAGAAAGAGAATCACCCTCTGCCCGATCAAACCCAGCTTGAAGGTTTCGACTTTTCAATCGATCGCGACCAACAGTGCCCAACCATTGAAGAATACGCTCAATACGAGAGAGATTACCCAACTTGGGGAATGCCTTATGGGATGCCAAACTTAGACAAAACCGAATACGCGACTTTAATGAGTTGGTTGGAAAATGGCGCGTTAATGAACGACCACATTCCATTGACTGATGCAGAACAAGAGCTCGTTAATGTCTACGAAAGCTTTTTAAACAAGAGTGACAATAAGAGTCAACTTTCAGCACGTTACATCTACGAGCACCTGTTTTTATCTCATGTCTATTTTTCTGATTTAGCTCAGCCAACACGCTTCTTCACTGTTGTTCGCTCTGCAACACCACCAGGTGAAGCGGTACAGCGCATCACGACTCGTCGCCCTTATGACGATCCAAAAGTAGACCGTGTTTACTACCGTCTGATTCCAGAGCAAGGCACCATCGTCGACAAAACGCATATGCCTTTCGCACTTAATAAAGAGCGTCTACAAAAGTGGAATACCTGGTTTGTCGACGTCAATTACGCAGTAAAACAACTTCCTAGTTACGACATCGATGTTTCTGCTAACCCAATGACATCATTTGAAGCGCTGCCAGTAAACTCGCGCTTCAACTTCATGTTAGATAACGCGCAAAACACCATCATGGCCTATATCAAAGGGCCGGTGTGTCGTGGTCAACTTGCCTTGAACGTAATTAACGACCGTTTTTGGGTTTTCTTCATCGACCCAGAGAAAGCCGATGTTCCGGAAATTAACGCCTTCTATGCGAGCCAAAAGAAAAACTTAAAGCTGCCTAGCGAGCTGAAAAGTAACACCGTACCTGTGACCAACTGGGTAAGATACGCGAAGCAACAAGCGCGATACCTAAACGCGAAATCAGACTTCACCAACCAATGGTTCGAGAGTGGCGTAAACCTAGACACTAGCATCATTTGGGATGGCGACGGCATCAACCCAAATGCTGCTCTCACCGTCTTTAGGCACTTCGATAGCGCCTCTGTTGTACAAGGGTTAGTTGGCACTCAACCTAAGACTGCATGGATTCTTGATTATGCTCTTCTAGAGCGTATTCACTATCTTCTCGTTGCAGGCTTCGATGTTTACGGTAACTTTGGCCACCAACTGATTACACGCATGTTCATGGACTTCTTGCGCCTTGAAGGTGAGAGTAACTTCTTAACCCTTCTTCCTAAAGACGTTCGCCACATTGAACACTCTAGTTGGTACCAGAACCAAAGCACACAACTGAGTGACTACTTGCAGCGAAACATTGCACCTTTTGATCAGCCGACCAGCGTGGTTTACAAAACGGCCGATCCGAAGCGTGAACTGCTTAATATGATCAAAGATAAGCTCGCACCTGTTCTCGATAATCGCTTTAAGATTGTTGAAACAGGTTTTGGTAGAAAGAATGAAGCACTGCTTAATCAAGTGAATTTGATTAAGGGAGAAGGCCTGCGTCATGTGCCTCAATTAGTGATGATCATGATTGAAGGCAAAAACGGCGAAGAACAGTTGTTCACCATGATTCACAATAATGCGCACAGCAACATTTCAAGCTTGTTTAATGAAGAAGGTAACCGAGATTACGCCAATGATGACCTAACCCTCGTAAGAGGCGTTGTGGGAAGCTACCCTGCGGCTTACCTGTCATTAACCGAGAGCGAGATTCCTGCTCTGGTTAAAGCGCTGCAAAACTTAAACACAGAAGAGGAATACGTGGCGCTGCTAGACAAGTTTGCGGTACGACGCAGTTCTAGCGAGTTCTGGCCATTCAGTGATCGCGTGCATCGTTGGTATCAACAAGACCAACCGATCGAGTTTGGCTTGTTGGATTACAACCGCTTCGAGAACCGTTAGTTTTCACTCATAAAGCATAAAAGCAAAAATCCTCTGTCTTGGCAGAGGATTTTTTGTATATGGGAAAGTATCTTAAGTGCTATTGAGAAGCGACGAGTTCTCTAGATTGAATCCGATGTTTCCGGTTGGTGTAGCTCATCAAAAAACGCACGCGCGGCGGGAGAAAGGGAATCTACAGGTTGCTTCAACACCACATAAAACTGACTCTTAAGGCTCCACTTCTCGGGCTGAAGCGGAATTAAGGCTTGGTCATAATGGCCACGGTCGATTAAGTGAGAAGGCAAGAAACTCAGGTGTGTACCCGCCAAGGTTAGAATCACGCCCGATTCAACATGCCAACCATCAAAAGGCTTTACGGAATCGTACTGCTCAATATTTAGTAATCGGAACATCTCGTCTTTGGCATAGCCGCCCATATTGATACGACAGCCATTCAATGAGAAATCCCTGTCCATGATCTTCTCGGCCAGATCTTTGCGCGCATACAGATAACTGTGCTCTTCAAACAGTGGGTATTTATGTTGAAACGCTGATTTTTGATGTGACCCTAGAACCACTATCATCATATCAATCTGGTTCTTTGCTAACTTCTCATTCAACTGGGTGAAATCGCCCACATCTACACTCACCTCTACACTGTTACTGCGTTGGTAAAACGTCTCGATCGCTTTTGGAAGGGGGTTATAGGGCAAAGTGACGGTGTTATCCAAACATCCAATTCGCACGTGCCCAGAGAGTTCAGTCTGTACACCTCGTAACTTGTAAGCGAAGTCGGTTAAAGTCGATTTTAATTGGTTCGCATATTTATACACTTGCTCACCTTCGTGAGTCAGCTTAAAACCCCTTCTTCCACGTTGGCATAATGTTAATTCTAAGCTTTTTTCCAAGGCAATAAGCTGATTACTGAGCACAGGCTGGCTAATCCCGGTGCTTGCGACCACCTGATTGATACCTCCTTGCTCAACAATTTCACAAAAAAGCTCTAATCTTCGTAGATCTCTTTTATCTAACTTATTGTTTGAATTCACTTTGCCACTCACATTTGTTTTTTGTTATGTTTACATCTGATTATATTCATTTATTAACAATAAATACATCAGTATGCTTTATTCACACTTATGGAATAACAATGCATGGATGGCACTATGGCGGCAGAAGCTTACGTGAATAAACCCGAAGCAACACACAGCCACAAAAAGATAGATGACTTCGAATTGGAACCCGTTCCCGAGAAGGCCAAACGATCTTGGTGGGTTATCAGCCTTATTTGGTTGGCTATCGGCATCGATATTTCGGGACTGTTTCTCGGCTCGATCCTAAGCAGCGGTATTGGTTTTGAAGATGCTCTGCTTGCCACGTTTATTGGTTCAGGCTTATTGGCGGTCATCGCGATGCTTTGTGCCAACATTGGCTTTCAAGCTGGTGTCTCTACCCCGCTGGTGAGCAGCGCGGTGTTTGGTCGTAACGGCGGTAAAATTCTTGGCTTCATCAACGGCATCTCATTAGTCGGCTGGTTCGCATTCCAGGCTGATTTCTTCGCTTTCATCATGGTCGATGCACTGGCGAAATACGACATCATAATTTCACACCTCACCGCTCTTATTGGCGGCAGTGTGTTAATGATGATGACGGCTATCTATGGCGTTCGTGCTTTAGGCAAACTCAGTACCTATTCAGTGCCTTTGATGGTGACACTCATTACCATCGGTTTGTTTATAGCTGCTGATTATCAAGGTGGCGCAGCGCCATCGATTGAAGACCCTTTGACGCTTGGCCAAGCCATCTCTTTTGTTATGTCTATCTGGATTTTGGCTGCGGTTGCCGCGCCTGATATTGCTCGCTACGCCAAAACACGTCGTGATGCGATTCTAGGAGCGGGTATCGGTTTCCTAGTCGGTAACAGTGCCATCATTCTTATCGCGTTGATCCTAACCAAAATGACAGGCACCGACGACCTAGTAGAAGTCTTCTTCACCCTAGGTTTAGGCATGGCGGCCATTATCGTACTGGTGTTCGCACAGTGGACCACCAACAGTAGCAACCTGACCTCTGGCGGCTTATGCATGTCGATGGTTCTACCGAAGATTCCGCGCCCTGTTCTGGTTGTGATCATGACCATCGTCGGTATTGGCATTGCTCAGCTCGGCATGGTGAACAAATTTACTGATTTCTTAATGCTCCTCAGTGTAACCATTGCGCCTGCGGCAGGTGTCTACATCGTTCAATATTATGTTTTAGATTCGACAAAAATGAGCTTTGAGAACATCCAGCAAGTTCCAGCTTGGATGTTTAGAGGCTTGGCTTCTTGGGCATTTGGTACTGCATTCAGCGCTTGTACCGCGCCAGAGTTTTTCAACCTGTTTTCGTTCACCAGTATCTCGGCGTTAGACGGCATTCTTGCCGCTGGTGTGATTTACCTCGCCCTAATGAAGCTTTCTCCTTCAAGTGATAAGGAATAGTAGTTGTGATTATTACTGAACAAATGATTGATGATATCGCGCTTGGTGCGACGGTATTAGGTACTGGCGGCGGCGGTGACCCATACAGCGGTGCCTTGATGGCGAAAGTAGCCATTGCAACGGCAAAGCACCCTGTACGCATGATTCCTTTAGAAGACGTACAAGACGATTGGATGACAGTACCCTCTTCAATGATTGGCGCACCAACCGTCGCAGTAGAGAAACTCAATTCGAAAGATCAAATGTTGATTGCTTTCGAAGCGATGGAAAAAGCGCTCGGCACTGAAGTGGCGGCAACGTTTCCTATCGAAGTAGGCGGCTTCAATTCATTGATTCCAATTCTCGTTGCAGCACAAAAGAACATTCCTGTGATCGATTGTGATGCGATGGGACGTGCGTTCCCAGAAGCTCAGATGGTGACCTTCTTTCTTGATGGTCTCCCTTCTGCACCAAACACATTGGCCGATGAGCGTGGCAATGTCGTCACGCTTTATCCGATAGACGGAATTTGGTCGGAAAAATTTGCGAGGCCAATTACCGAACAGATGGGTGGCTCTGCAGCAATGTGCGATTACCCAATGAACGGTAAGAACCTAAAACGCAGCGCACTGCCCGCAACACTGACCCAAGCGATGAAAATTGGTGAAGCGATTAGAATGGCGAACGACAACAATCAGAGTGGCACACAGGCCGTCTTAGACATTGTCGGCGGTCATACCATCATCAGTGGCAAGATTGTAGATATTCAAAGAGAAACCGATGGCGGCTTTGCAACAGGCGGTGTCGTGATTGAAAAGCTGGCTCAGTTTGAAGATACCGGCGTCGATAACGTGTTTGTGCAGTTCCAAAACGAATTACTTCTCGCGCACAAAGGCACAAGCCGCGCAGACATGAACCAAGATAATCTGCTGGCATCAACACCGGATCTTATTTCGATCTTGGATCATGAAACCGGCAAGCCAATCACAACCGAACAACTTCGTTACGGGCAGCGCATTGACCTTATCGCCTACCCTTGCGACCCAAAATGGCGCACTGACAAAGGTATTGAAGTCGCGGGCCCGGGTTACTTTGGCTACACAGTCGAGTATCAAACCATTGAACAATTAAAGTCTGCATTGAAGAGGTAGTAGCATGACAAACATTACGCTTGATTACTGCCGCCTTGGTATTGACGTAGGTGGCACCAATACCGACGGTGTACTGCTCGACGCAGACTTGAATGTGATTGCCAAAGTAAAAACCGCAACCACACATGACATTTCAACCGGCATTGATAACGCGATTTCTGCGCTATTAAACCAAGCAAACATTGATGGCCAGCAAGTGAAACATGCGATGCTTGGGACGACTCAATGCACCAACGCAATCGTTGAACGAAAAGGCTTAGATAGAGTCGGGATGATCCGTTTAGCGCTTCCAAGTGGCGATAGTGTTCCGCCACTCTGTGGTTGGAGCGAAGCTTGGCAAAACCTGCTTGGTGAACACTTCTACCAAGCGCATGGCGGCTATGAATACGACGGCCAGTTGATCGCCGACATTCAAGAATCTGAGATCCGCGAGCTTTGCCAGAAAATGAAAGGCCATGTGGATTCCGTTGCTATCTGCGGAGTGTTCTCTCCCGTCAACGGCGACCAGGAGCTTCAAGCAGCAGAGTGGATTCAACAAGAACTTCCGGGCGTGAACCTATCGTTATCCCATAAAGTGGGCAGCTTAGGGCTTTTAGAGCGTGAGAACGCCACTATCCTCAATGCGGCTCTGCAGGGGACTGCAAAACGATTCGTTGACGGCTTTTGCAATGCACTCATCAATCATGAAATCCACACCACACCCTATTTCGGTCAGAACGACGGTACACTGATGTCGCAGCAGTTCGCATTGATGTACCCGATTCTCACTGTGGCTTGTGGGCCAACAAACTCAATTCGTGGAGCGAGTCACCTAACTAAGTTAAAAGACGCGATTGTGGTCGATGTGGGCGGTACTACGTCTGATATCGGCGTGCTGACTCACGGTTACCCAAGAGAGTCGAGCCTCGCGGTAGAAATCGGCGAAGTGAGAACCAACTTCCGTATGCCTGATATTTTGGCGTTAGCCATTGGTGGTGGTACCAAGGTTCGCTTTGAACATGAGCGTATAGAGCTTGGCCCTGAAAGTGTTGGCCATACCTTAACGCAAACGGCGCGTAGTTTTGGCGGTGATGAACTTACGCTCACCGATATTGCACTCAAAACAGGACAAATGCAGTGGCAAACAGAGCATCAATTGAGTGATGAGATTGGTGTTTCGGCCGAACAAGCAAGCAAGGTTTACCAACAAATGGTCACGGATGTTGAAGAAGGCATCGATAAGATGAAGACCTCTGCAGCGAGTGTACCCGTAATCATGGTTGGTGGTGGTAGTGCCCTATTCCCAGATCATTTTGAAGGTGTGAGCCAAGTGGTTCGTCCTGAGCACTTTGAAGTAGCGAATGCAATTGGTGTTGCGCTGGGTGAAATATCAGGTCAATTCGATAAGATTGTCCCGATTGATCCCGCTTCTCGTGAAGAAACCTTAAAGCGCTTGGAAGTACAATCAAAACAACTGGCGATTGAAGCTGGCGCATGCCGCGATAATGTCGCGATCATAGAACGCAGTGAGATTCCATTAAGCTACCTACAAGGCAATATGGTTCACGTTAAGATCAAAGCTGCTGGACATATCAAGATGGCTTAGAGCCGTTCCTTGAAAGCCTTACTTAGATTCTTATTCGACAATAAAAAAGCAGGTCACTTCTTCATATTAAAACGGAGAAATAGCCTGCTTTTTGTTTTCTGTTCTTATTTTGGGGCTTTCCGCCCAATAGCCACTCTATAGTTGCTCTCGGAGCGCTGCTAACGAGTCTTTCACCAATTCAGGTAATGAGTCTGCATTATCGCGATATTGAAGTAATGGATCCTCGCTCGCTTCAATGCTCTGGCATAAAGCAAACAGTGCAGATAATCCTAGGCTGCCGGCAGACCCTTTCAGTTTATGAGCTAAAGACTTAATTTCACGAGCGTTGTCAGCGGCACTTGCCACAATCAGTTCATCGAGAGTGACTTGGCTGCTTTGGTCAAACAACCCAACAATCTGCACTATTTTTTCTCGACCGAGAATGGCCAAGTCGTCTTTGATAATCTTAGGGTTAATCATCTGCACAATCGGTTCTCCTTGATTATGTTCCGCGTCTTGGTTTGCTCGTTGTGTCGAGCTTGCAAATGCCAATGCTGATAAGTCTAGCTCGGTTTCCTGAGGTTTAGAGTTTAGCTGACAGCAAACAGCATCTGACGGATCCGGCTGAGGCAGCAACAGCGTGTGACCGTCCAACTGCTCAACAATCAATTCCGATAATGCTTCCTTCTCTAACGGCTTAGGTAAGAATCCATCAAAGCCAGACGACAAATAGCTTTCCACTTCTTCGTTAAACACATGAGCCGATACTGCGATCATTGGGGGTACTTTTCGAATTACGTCTTCTTCACTTTTATGCTGAAGCGCATCGTCTTTGAGTTGTTGAATTAACTCGACGCCATCGCAGTCGGGTAAGTTAATGTCCACCAGCGCAATATCGAACTCTTGCTCACTGAATATGGCTCTCGCTTCTTGTCCGGTTGTCGCAATCACAACCTCGTGCCCCAAGTTATGCAAGAAGCCTTCAGCAACGATGCAGTTTACGGGGTTATCTTCAATCAGAAGTACTTTAGCTCGAATACACGCTTCAATGACCGGTACTTTCGTTTCTATCTTCTCACCGGCTTCAAGTGGCAGTGAGAACCAAAACTGGCTACCCTCGCCTTCTTCAGAATGAACGCCAATATCCCCGTTCATTGCCAACATGATGCTTTTACTGATCGCTAATCCAAGCCCTGTGCCGCCGGTTTTGTTGCGACCGCTATCGGTTTGGGTAAAGGCATCAAACAGACAAGCTTGTTCGCTAGCATCAATACCGACACCTGTATCTGACACTTCAAACATCACTCGATTTTCATCTTCGATATCTAAGCTGATAAAGATATCGACCGAGCCACTTTCCGTAAACTTAATCGCGTTACCGACCAAATTATTCAAGATTTGGCTGATTCGCGTTACGTCACCACGCCAATAGCGTTGCACATCACTTTCAATATGGAAATCAAAGTTCAGCTTCTTCTCAGCGGCACGCCCTTCCATCAATTGGTAGGTATCTTGAACCATCTGATGAAGATCAAACGAAGCAGTGCGGATTTCTAAATGCCCTGCTTCAATCTTTGAGTAATCCAACACGTCATTCAAAATCGCGAGTAGGTTCTTACCGCTGCGGTTAATGATGTCTGCATAGCCGGATTGCAGCGGGTCTAACCCGGTATCTTTGAGCAATCTTGCAGTACCTAATACACCGTTCATCGGCGTTCGTATTTCATGACTCATCGTCGCAAGGAAAGCGGATTTTGCGCGGCTTGCTTGTTCTGCGGCGTTACGAGCCTTAGCGTGGTTCCCTACCTCGATGTTCAGCTTCTCATTGGTCTTTTGCAGCTGGTAGGTTCGGTCTGTGACCAACTCTTCTAAGTGTTCTTTGTGCTCTTCAAGTTCGCGTTTCGCCTTTGCTTCACCCACCGCAACCACTTGTAGCGCCTGCGCGGTGTTTCTGGCAGTGATGATCGCCTCGCCCATATGAGCCAGCTCATCATTACCCTTTACCGAGATATCAATATTCAGGCGACCTTGTGCGATAGACATCAAGGCCGATGAGTATTCAGTAAGACGTTTAACAACCGAGATATACACCACTCGCCACACGATAAATGCAACGATAACCAAACCAATAACCGAAATCACAGACAGTGACCATTGAGCCAAATTCAACGTGCTGGTCAGCTCATCAACCGCTTTTTTGGTACTGCGGTTTGAATCATCAACCAGTTGGTTAACCGTTGTATTCAGCTGAGAGAACAGCTCCAACGTATTTTGCATCAGAAACTCTGACTTTTTGGTGTTCTCATATTGTTCTAATGAAATATCGAACACGACTTGGCGTTTTCTGAGCTCTTCTAGAAGCTGAGACATCTGCGCTGAACGAGTAGGATCTTCGACCGCTTTAACGCGGCGCGCCATGATTCTTAGGTTGGATTCAAATTCTGATTGGATTTGATGAATACGCTCTACGTTGGTAACGGTTTGCGTTTCTTCAATTTGGTTAAGCATTTTGAACGCCAGCAAATGCAATTCGTGTAGGCGCTCAGACAAATCAAGGTCAACCTCTACAAGCGCATCTAAGGCTTGGTAGGCTTTATCCGTTTCTTTGGTTTCTAGCAGGTCATAGATATGCGTGACGTTAGCAACCGCAATGGTAGCCGTGTTCAAAACTTGGGTTCGCGTCAACTGCTCTAGCTCTTCGGCCAATAGGCGCATCTCTTCGACACGAGACGACAACTCTTTGCTTAACCAAAGCTTACGCTCAACCGACACACCCAACTCAGCCAGTGTGTTAATAACGCTTTGAACATTGTTTTCGAGTTTATTGAGGAGCTGAGAATCGAAACTGTCGACACCAAGCTCTTTGATATGTTGAAGAAGCGACTCAAGTTGGTCAAACAGTACGGTGCCAGCCTCTTTTCTTTCGGCCTCGTTTCTCGCATTAGAAAGTGTTTGTACTGACGAAATAATACGGTTACTCAACTCAGAAACCTGACGAGCTTCGATCATGGCAGGAAGCGCCGAATCAACGACGTTTCTTTCCGTTTTGGCTACAAAGCTAAAACCAGAAACACCGATCAATGCAGACAATAGAACCAACAGTGCCATCACTAAGAATGAGGCCAGCAGCTTGCGTCCAATACTCGCTGAAGCTAACAACATAAACTCTAAACCTTAAAACGTTCTTCTTTACCCATGCAGAATACGCTATATTTTGCAGTGTTTCTTATCTAAAACCAACAAAACGGCAATTCATGCTATCTAGACCTTTCGCTTCAATAATTCTTCTCTCACTACTGGCCTCAGTAACTACTGTCGCAGGTGCTAGTGAGCCTTTGAGCCCAATAAAGCCCGCCAATGCCACATCACAAAAAGAGAAAATCTG
Organism: Vibrio sp. 10N.261.54.E10; assembly: GCF_002877735.2. Lineage (NCBI taxonomy): Bacteria > Pseudomonadati > Pseudomonadota > Gammaproteobacteria > Vibrionales > Vibrionaceae > Vibrio > Vibrio sp. 10N.261.54.E10. The sequence goes on along the minus strand of NZ_MCXE02000002.1, from coordinate 1,421,274 downwards.
TGCCATTTATCCGCACCTCAAAGACTCTTATTGGTTGTCGGTAAACTATGGAATGATCTCTGAAGCAGAAAAGCAGCAAGTTGAGCTAAGAGTATTGGAAGCTGGCGGTTACCCCAACGTGGCCAAACAAGCCTCGCAACTGGTGCTTTGCACGCAATGGGGAGCCGATGCCATTATTTTAGGTACGGTTTCACCCGATGCGTATCATGACAATCTCAGCGATTGGGTTGGCTCGACGCCTGTGTTTGCTACGGTAAATGAGTTAACCGTCAATGAAGAACAACAGAAGGTATTAAAAGGTACGGTCGGTGTCGATTGGTACCAAATGGGATACCAAGTCGGAGATTTTTTGTCGAAACGACACCCGAAAGGATCCGGCGAAACACCTATCGCCCTGTTACTTGGCCCACAAGCGAGTGGCGGCACTAAGCCTGTAGCACTGGGGTTTTATGATGCGATCAAGTCGAGTGATATCAAAATTGCGATCAGCTATTGGGCAGATAACGATAAAGAACTTCAAAGAAATCTAGTACAGCAGGTGATAGAAGAACCTGATATCCAATATATAGTCGGAAGTGCCGTCGCGATTGAAGCAGCGATCAGTGAGCTACGAGCGGCCGATAAAACCGAAGATATTGGGTTAATCTCAAGTTACCTAAGTCACGGAACCTACCGTGGTTTACTCCGTAACAAGGTACTTTTTGCGCCAACAGATAAAATGGTTGAGCAAGGTCGCTTGTCGGTAAAACAAGCCACGAGTTACTTACGCGGTCAACCTTACGAGCAACACAGCGCACCGATTATCGAAGCGCTGACACCTGCAACTCTCAAAGATCAAATTATCGCCGACTCATTGTCACCTTCTGAGTTTCGTCCGGTATTCAGTGTGAATCCATAGTGCTATATTGGCTGAAGAACTCAAAACAATAAAAACGAAACAACAATTTAGGGAACATTCATGCAAAAAACAACGCGCACTATGCCAACACACAAGCATATCGCTTTGGTCGCTCATGACCACTTCAAACCTGAGCTACTAAGATGGGTCAAAGAGAACAAAGAAAAACTACAAAAGCACTTCCTTTACGCAACGGGCACGACTGGTTCTCTACTCAGTAAAGAGACAGGCTTAGCAATCAAGAGCATGATCAGCGGCCCAATGGGCGGCGACCAACAACTTGGCGCGCTTATCTCTGAAGGCAAAATCGATATGCTGATTTTCTTCTGGGATCCGCTTAATGCTGTACCACACGACCCAGACGTAAAAGCACTGCTTCGTATCGCAAGTGTTTGGAACATTCCTGTGGCAACTAACCGCGCTACCGCTAACTTCCTGTTTAACTCTTCATTGCTTGAAGAAGAAGTAATCATCGAAATCCCAGACTACGAAGCGTATCTAGCAGAGCGCACGTAATCGCACGTTAAATGTGATCTCTACTGAACAGACTAAAAAGCCTGCATTTTATCGCAGGCTTTTTTATGTCTCGTTTCAGACATTAAACAGTTCAATCATAAACAGTGTAGTGAGTCTCTACTTATCACTCCACACTGCCATCTCGTTGCCACTTGGCTCTCTGAAATGGAAACGTCTGCCACCGGGAAAGCTAAAGATCTCACGGTTTATCTGACCACCAGCATCAATTACATCGCGCTCAGTTTGCTCAAGATCTTGGCTATAGAAAACCATCAGTGCCGCGCCATTATCCGTATTCGACGCCAGATCCGCCAAATAGAAGCCGCCCATTAAGCCTTTGCCTTCAAAAGCAGAATACTCAGGGCCATAGTCTTCAAAGCTCCAACCAAACACTTGGCTGAAAAACGCCTTAGTTGCTGAGATGTCTTTCGCAGCAAATTCAATGTAGTTAATAGAGCCGTGTTCCATAGCAAATTCCTTATGCTTTATGCGTCTGACTTGTGATATTAGGGCAGGGATTGAAGATCTAATCTTAGACAATCAAGTCAAGTAACATCACTTTTTACGAACAACTGGGTAATCAGAACCATGCAGCTCCTGCACAAAGCCAGAGCCGTCGCCACTGTGCGTGATCCATACTTTCTCTTTTGCCCGCGTCATTGCTACATAGAATAAACGACGCTCTTCAGCATAAGGGAACGCGTCTGATGATTCAGTCAATGCGCCATCAATATGCAGCTGTTTCTTCTTGGTCGGGAACTGTCCTTCGTCAACACAAAGAATAATGACAAAGTCCGCCTCTTTACCTTTACTGCCGTGGCAAGTCATGAACTTGATATCAATGGAAGTGAAGATCTTCTTCCAGTCTTCCAACAACTCTGGCTTGTGGTAATGATTACGTCCAAGTAGCAGCACCGATTTATTGGTTTTGCCTTTGGATTGACGGTTCAGTTGATCAAGAATCTTCTCAACTTCTTTACTTGGCGCACTGTACACCGCCTTCTGCTTCTGTTGCTTGAAGCTGTTCAGTTCTTTCGGAATCTGAATTGGGTTTTCTTGTACAAAGCGATTAGCCACCGCACCTAACTGATTGTTAAAGCGGTAAGTCGTATCTAGGTGATGAATGGTCGAGCTTTCAAAACGATCCTTAAAGCCCGTGGTCAAATCCACATCCGCACCTGCAAACTGGTAAATCGACTGCCAGTCATCGCCTACTGCAAAAATAGAGGCTTGATGCTCGGCTTTAGACTGATTACACAGTGCTTCAACCAAGGCAAGACGATCAGGTGAGATATCTTGGTATTCATCGATCATGATGAACTTCCAAGGTGAGATAAACTTGCCCTTCTCGACATACTGAGTCGCTCGGCTGATCATGATTGAGAAGTCGATATGATTCTGTTCTTTCAACTCCTTTTGCCACGCGGTTACACATGGCCAACACAGTGAAAGCTCGCTGTTGAGGCGCGCATAGTCTCGGTGATCAATCAGCTGTTGCTGTACTTCTTTTTTGGTTAAACCCGACGCATTCAACTGTTCTAGCTGCTTTTCAAGCCAACCGATCAATTTGAGGTTTGAAACGTGGCTACCAAGCTCATCGTCACCGGTTAAATAAGCGATTGGCCATTTAGACAAATGCTTTTGCCAACGTTTAAAGTTGGTCGGTGTCATCCAGTGCTTCTTCAACCAATCAATGCACCATGCTTGGCGTTGGTTGTCATCGAGCGCTAAAGGAGAAATAACCACACGTTCGGGTTCAACTTGATTCAGTATCTTTAAACCCAACTGGTGGAAAGTGCTGACTTGCACCTTCTCTGCTGATAAACCAATTTTGCTGTCGAGACGTTGCTTCATCTCTTCTGCCGCTTCACGACCAAAAGCGAGCAATAGCAACTCTTCAGCTTGAGCTTGATGGCTTTGCAGTAAATACGCGACGCGAGCCGTTAGAACACTGGTTTTACCCGAGCCTGCACCCGCTAAAATAAGGTTGTGATCATCATTCATCAACACCGCATATTGCTGCGATAAGTTCAGTGGTGACGACTCACATTGCGCAAACAACACTTCCCAGTTTTTTCGCTCGGTCTCTAGCCATTGCTGGTTTCTTTCAGCTTGCTTGATTTCCGTTTCAGATAACCATGGCTGCATTCTTGCGATGCGGTTTGGCATGCGTTGTGCGGCCTCTTCTAGCGTCATTGTCATACTCTCTAAGCCTGAGTTGACCATATCAACCCAAGTGTTGACCTTAGAATGCGGTAGAAAGGCTGGTAATTGCTCAAGACGTGTTAATTCAGCTTCCCACTGAGGTACGTGTTCAGCCAATTGTTCACATTGAGTGTCGTGCCACTTCTGATAAGCACTAACTGACGCGCGTGCAAATTGACGGCATTGATCCCAAGGTAAGCCTTGTACTAACCAACTGCGCTGTGTTCCATCTTGTTGATTAGCAAAAAATTGTAGCGATCCCCAGAACAATCCGCGCTTTATCGCGATCTTGCCACTCCAAATAGTAAATGGGATACGCTCTTCACTGCCTACTGAAGATAACAGCAAGCGTGGACCATCAAGTTCAACCTGATGATATTCATTTTGAATAAAAAACTGTGCAGTCTTGTTAGCGCTTAGCTGCATTGGAGTGTGCTCTTAATTGGGAATATTGAATTTATATCATGATGCAATGAGAATTAATAATATCTCATATCTTATCGACGCTTTCATGACCACCTACGGGCAATTATGGATAAGTATCAAATTCTTGTGCTTGATTTCTGTTAGGATTATGGTTTTTAGTGTGTCAAGTGAGCGACTGTGGACTTTTCAGCCAAATTACGCCTCTATTGGGCGAATAAAACCATAAATTACAGCGTATTAATTCTCATCACTCTGCTCGGCGTGGTGGTGCCTGCTTGGTATTATGGACAAAACACACTGATCACGCCTTTGATCTTAGGCGTTATTGCTGCGGCTCTTGCGGAAAGTGATGACAGCTTTACCGGGCGCTTGAAAGCACTCACGCTGACCTTTATCTGTTTCGCCGTTGCGGCTTTCTCTATTGAGCTTCTCTTCGATACGCCTTGGCTGTTCGCGATCGGGCTTTTTGTTTCAACCTTCTCTTTTATCATTCTCGGGGCAATTGGCCCTAAATACGCGAGTATCGCGTTTGGTTCTCTCTTGGTTGCCATCTATACCATGCTTGGTGCACACGAGAGCACCAACCTTTGGTTTCAACCGCTTCTACTGTTAACTGGCGCCGCTTGGTACTACTTCATGTCGATGATTTGGCAGATAGTGTGGCCAATGCAACCCGTGCAGCAAAACTTAGCCACGGTATTCGATCAAATCGGTAACTACATCGATTCAAAAGCGGAACTCTTCTACCCCGTTTCTGACTTGATTCCCCAGCCACACCGAATCATTGAAGCCAAACTCAACGCGAGTACCGTTAACGCACTCAACATGTGTAAAGCGACGCTGCTTAATCGCTCTAAGCGCGGACACATTGACGGCCCTAGTGACCGATTTCTTAACACCTACTTCATCGCACAAGATATTCATGAACGCGTAAGCTCTAGCCACTATCGTTATCAAGAGCTAGCAAAACACTTTGAACGCTCTGACGTGTTGTTTCGATTTAAGTATCTACTGGAAGCGCAGGCAACAGCTTGTAAAGAAGTGGCGAGCTCATTGAAAGTTGGCGCTGAATACCAGCATGGTGACAAGTCTGTATTGGCACTTGATGAGCTGATGTCATCGCTCAATCACCTGCACCAACAGAACAACCCTGAATGGAAATCACTGCTGAATCAGTTGGATTACTTATTCAATAACCTAGCAACCGTTGAAAAACAGCTCTCGAATATCAGCAACCCAGATGCAGAGAAGATTGAAGAAGGTGTATTGGACGATACCAACCCTCATACTTTGACGGCAATGTGGCACAAGATCAAAGCTAACTTGCACACCGATTCTATGCTATTCCGCCACGCGATTCGTATGGCGATCACTCTGACGCTGGGCTATGGGATTATCCAAGGGTTTGATATTGAAAGAGGTTACTGGATTCTACTGACAACGCTGTTTGTGTGTCAGCCAAACTACAGTGCAACCCGTCAAAAACTGACGGCACGTGTCATTGGCACGGTCGCAGGCTTATTGATCGGAGTACCGTTACTGACTTTCTTCCCGTCGCAAGAGAGCCAATTAGTGTTCATTGTGATCAGTGGCGTGATGTTCTTTGCGTTTCGAATCAATAACTACGGGTTTGCGACCGGCTTTATCACACTGCTTGTGCTCTTCTGCTTTAACCAATTAGGTGAAGGCTACGCGGTAGTATTGCCAAGGTTAGCGGATACCTTTATTGGTTGTGCTCTCGCCGTGCTTGCTGTCATTTATGTGTTGCCTGATTGGCAATCGAAGCGACTGCACAAAGTGATGGCGGATGCGCTCGATTCCAACAAGAACTATCTCGCTCAGATCATCGGCCAATACCGTGTCGGTAAGAAAGATAGCCTAAACTATCGTATCGCTCGTCGTAGCGCTCATAATAATGACGCAAACCTGACTGCCGCGATCAGTAGCATGTTGGTTGAACCGGGTAAGTACCGTACCTCTGAAGATGAGAGCTTCCGATTCTTAACACTCAATCATGCTCTGCTTAGCTATATCTCGGCTCTGGGTGCTCACAGAACGCGTATTGATGATGAAGCGACACACAAACTGGTGCTAGATGCGCACAGAGTAATCCACCAGCATCTCGACGCTCTAAATGATCAGCTCTATTCTCATAAAGAGCATTGTGAAGTGAAAAACGCTTATGACCCGGAGCTGGATAAACGTTTGAGTGAATGGCGAGAAGAAGATGAGAATTCTGTCAAAATGGTTCTACAACAGCTCCATTTGATCTATCGCATGCTTCCAGAACTGCATACCTTAGCGACCAAGTTTGCAGTTAAGGTTAAGATCGACAAGTCGTTTGAAACAGAAGCTTCTTGAGCAACAAACAAAATACCGTAAAAACAAAAAGATAACGCCAATTGCTTATCTTTTGATCATCACAAATATTTATACATTGCTTTACCCATACCCCTAATTGGGTAGAGAAATTACTTACCTACCCTTGTGCCACAAGGGTTGAAGGCGTTTTTACATTGTAGGAATTTTCTGACTTTGATTGACCAAGCCTTAACTTTTCCTAACATTTCTCGGACAAAAAACGACCACAGGAATTTATAGTTGTCTTAGTTTCAAGAAACTTCAAACATCATTTAAAATTCACTTAATCTTGTTTGATTTCCTGAATCAGTAGGCTATGCTCTAAAGAGCATATGAATTTGAACAAAGGTCACACTATGAATACACAGCAATTTGAAGCATTTAAGCAGCAAATACAGCTTCTTAGCCCACAACAATTAAAAGCACTTCAGGGTGAGATCGACGGCAACCTCGAAACAGAGAAGCCTTCTTTGCTTACTGATGAAGAGTTAAACGCGCTAAATGACCTGTTCAGTTAATAGACAGACATCACTATTTTAGCTTAAGTTCACATTTTTACCGTAAATTTCATCTGTTCATCATTGCGCTCAAAATATCGTCCGCCTAGACTCATTCCATACGTCAATAAAAGGTTCTGATATGTCGATATCTGGTATTCAATCTGGTTACGCCATTATTCAGCAATCCACCAACATGGCTGAAGAAGCCGCAATCGAGCTCAACCAAGCCTCCAAACACGCTCTAGAATCCGACGACACTTTCGAAGCTAGCGATCTCAGCTTTAATCAAATAGAGCCTGAACAAGCCATTTCCTTTAAAGACAAAGAACCTGAACCTGCTTCATCTTCAACCGATTCCTTGATTAAACTGACACAAAGCGCAAGTTATAACCGCGTTGGTGCAAGTGTGGTTGATCGTCAAAACGAAGTCATCGGTAGCCTTCTCGACATTCATATCTAAATTTCGCTCAAATACAGCCTATATTTCGCGAAACTTCGCTGCTTTTTGCTTCAACAACCACACAAACTGTAACTCATTATATCAGGCGCTTGTTTCTGGTTTATTACTCGGTAGAATCAGCGCAAACCAATTTGCTGCACAAACTTTACTTCATACTATTTATGCCAAAACTAAATCTGCATCGCCGTGACTATGTTTCTATTTTAGGAGGCGACATCTCCGCAGACGAATTAGAAAAAAAGCTTCAGCCTCATTTTGAAAAGCCAGTAAATAAGCTGACACCTAGCCCCTACCTGACAGAAAAGAATCTCACACGTCGCTGGACAGCGCTCGATAATGCAGATTCACAGCAAGAACTGCTCGACCCTCATACACAAAGTCAGTTCCAAGCTTATGAGAAAAACATTGAGCACTTTATTGGCACCGTTAAAGTCCCTGTGGGAATATCTGGCCCTTTAAGAGTCAATGGCCTATTTGCTACGGGCGATTACCTCGTACCACTCGCGACCACAGAAGCTGCGCTTGTCGCGTCTTATAACCGTGGTTCTAAGCTGATTACGGCTTGTGGTGGCGCAAGTGCTATGTTGCTCAATGAAGGCGTAACACGTACTCCTGGCTTTGCATTTCAAGGATTAGTTGAAGCCGGACAGTTTGTGGCTTGGGCTGTGACTCAGTATGACCAGTTCAAGATCTTGGCAGAATCAACAACATCACACGGCAAGCTGACCGACATTAATATCAACATCGAAGGTAACCATGTTTACTTGGTGTTCGAATTTCTAACCGGAGACGCTTCTGGTCAGAATATGGTGACCATCGCAACCAATGCCGTGTTTGAGTACATCATCGAAAATACGCCAGTTAAGCCTGACCATGCTTTCCTTGATGGCAACTTGTCAGGCGATAAGAAAGCCAATACCCAAACCTTGCGCAGCGTTCGTGGCAAAAAGGTAACTGCTGAGGTTAATATCCCTGCAGAGCTTGTCGCGAAGTACCTACACACGACACCAGAGAAGATGGTCCAGTTTGGCCAAATGACCACAGTCGGTGGCGCTTTGAGTGGTACTATCGGTATCAATGCCCATTATGCGAATGCGTTGGCGGCACTCTATATCGCTTGTGGCCAAGACGCGGCCTGTGTCGCTGAGTCAGCGATTGGTATGACGCGTATGGAACTCAACAAAGAAGGCGGTTTATACGCTAGCGTGACACTGCCTAACCTAATGGTGGGGACTGTCGGCGGTGGTACTGGCTTGCCAAGTCAAAAAGCCTGTTTAGATTTACTTGGGCTGCATGGTAACGGTAAATCACAAGCCCTAGCTGAAGTTTGTGCTGCACTGTGTTTAGCGGGTGAACTATCGATTGTCGGTGCGTTTTGTGCTGGCCACTTTTCACGAGCGCACCATAAACTAGCTCGTTAATAACCTTTGTCAGATTGGCTTGTTGTTTTGTGTGTTGCGCCAAATATCAAGCCATTCTCAATGTATGAGTCATAAATGGATTACTTACACTTATCTAGAGTGAGCCTTAAGCACCTCACTGCGCTTCATATTATGCTGAACACCCACAGCGTTACTCAAACCTCAGAACAACTCTGTGTAAGCCCTTCGAGTGTGAGCAAAACCTTGTCTCAACTACGTGACATACTTAATGACGAACTGTTCTATCGAGATGGCACCAAGCTGATCCCGACGCCATTTGCTTTGCAGATAGCTCCGACTGTTCACGCGATTCTTTCAAGCATGAACGGACTGCTTCATCAGAAGAGTTTTACCCCTCAAGAATACCAAGGCAGTTTTTCACTTTCGATGCGTGAAAGTACTTTCGAAGTATTTGCCTCAAAGATCAGTAAAATTACCACTGAGCTCGCGCCAAACGCGAAGCTCAACATCTATTCGAAACAACAGCTCGGCTTCGATGCTTTACTCAGTGGCAAGGTCAATTTGATCTTGTTGCCTCATGATATATCTCAGCCGCCGACCGATAACAAAGAGCTGGTTTGGGAAACAATTCTTCCAGATGAAATGGTTTGTTTGATGGGCGCACACCACCCTCTCGCTCAGCAAGAACTGACGGTAGAAGGCTACTTAGATTACAAGCACATTGGGATTTTAGATAACGAACTGTCTCAGCCTTACTTTGAACAAAACTTGGTTCAATGCCACCAACCAAGAGAGATGGCAATATCGGTCGCGGACTTCGGCGCTGCGGCTGTGTTGTGTCACCACACGCCTTTCCTGTTCACTTGCTCTAAACAGTGGGCTGAGCGTGCTAAGCAAGCTCAGGGCTTAGTGAGCAAGCCCTTGCCTTTTGATTACGGTAAGGTGGCGTATAGCTTGGTATGGAACAAGCCCAACATGAATGATCAAGCGATCAAGTGGTTGTGTGACCTGTTTTTAGAAGCTTAATATTTTTAGAGACTTAATATCTTTAGAAAGTTAACGTTCTTAGAAGCCTGATTGACCGCCTAAGAAATCTAAAGACTAGGTATAAACCTCAGGAGTTTGCATCGGTCTTTGAACTATGGTGTAGAGCTTATCGTGAAAGCTCTGCATCTGTTTTTCGGTGCATTTCGGCCAATCTAACGCGTCGCCAATGACACCATGATGCTGAAACGCATTCAGCCGAATTCGAATATCACTTGGTAGAGTCTTCAAGTAACGCCCCACTTGTTCAATTTCGTCCTCAAGATCGCTTTTATTTGGGATATGTAGCAACCTAACTTCGTGCAGTTTTCCTTTATCTGCTAAGTAGTTAATGGTTTCAAACACCCTATGATTACCTCTACCCACTAACCATTGATGTGTTTCCGATTGCCATGATTTTAGGTCAATCATCGCGCCATCAAGATAAGGCAACACCTTGTCCCACCCTTGAAGTGACAGCGAACCATTACTATCAATAAAACACGTGAGATGCGCTAACTGTGAATCACGTTTAATCGCTTGAAACAGCTCTATGATAAACGGCAACTGCATGGTCGCTTCACCGCCAGAAACGGTAATGCCACTCAAGAAAAACTGATTATGCCTGACAAGCTCCAGAACCTCTGAGACCGTCATTGTGGTAATTTTCGGGCTCGACTTATGATCGCAGACATCAATGCACTGATCGCAATTCGTACAGGCTGCTGGGTCCCACTTCACTTTGCCATCAATAAGACTCAGAGCACTGCTCGGACAGCCGCTAATGCAGTCACCACAATGGTTACAGTGATTAATTGTGTGTGGGTTGTGGCAAGTAATACAGTCAAAGTTGCAGCCCTGAAGAAACAGCACCAAGCGGTTTCCCGGGCCGTCAACACAAGAAAAGGTCAGCACACGGCTGACCTTCGCTTGTTTTTCTGTCTTATTATTTTTAACCCTAGCCATTTGAGTTGTTAGATCAGAAATTTTCATAATTCACATTGTTCGTATTCGAAACGCATAACACACGTTAAAGCTATTCGTATGTCGGCGACATCTCTAAACTCGCCACGCGTGGTTTACGCTCTAATATGCCCGTGTTCTTCGCAGCTTCGGCACCTAAAAAGGTGGTATTGGTGCGTGAGCCTTGCTCGTCATATTTGGCAATGTCAGATAGCTTAATCATGTAACCCGTCACGCGAACCAAATCGTTTGATGCCACATTAGCCGTGAACTCTCGGTAACCCGCTTGAATCGCACCTTTACACAAGTTGAACATCGCTTCAGGGTTAGATTTCACTGTTTCATCGATGGTCAGAATGTCACTGATGCCCGAGGTGTAGAACTTATGGTGACCAGCAGTTGCACGAACGTAAGAGACTGGATCCGGTTCGGTACCATAAGGAATACGGACACCCGGCGTCACATCTTCATCTAAGCTAATACCGCCTTGAGCATGCAGCAGAGCTTTACCTTCTAACCCATACTTCACGTCAGAGCGTTCAACGATCTCAGCCAGTTTTTCGGAGATACGGTGACCAAGCTGATTTGCCTGTTCATCGTGACCATAGCGCCCTGCTTGGCCCTCTTTCTCCATCAAGATGTTGACTGCTTCCGCCATGCCATAAATACCAAACATTGGCGCAAAGCGATCTTCTTCGATAAGGCCTTCTTTGGTCAGGAAACCTTCGAAGAAGTTAGACTCTTCATGCAAGAAGCGGCTACGAGCGTTCATCAACTCAACCATGATGCCACTGTAGTTCGGCAGTACTTGTTGTAAGAAATCAGCACTGTCCTCAGACTTCAACGCCACTTGCTTTAGGTTCATACGCACCAAGGTATTTGAACCGCCCGCTAACGGCAGAGAGTTGTAGCAGCTCACAATACCAAAACGCTTATCGCCGTAAGCCTCGGCATGCGCTGGATAGTTTGCAATATGTGGTTTACTGCATTCACAGATGTTGCTCGCCGCATGACGAAGTAGATCATCAGGTGTCACGGCTGGGTCGTACATAAAGGTTAAGTTTGGCGCGATCTGCTTCAATTCAGCGTCTACACGTAAAATCGTACGGCAGATAATGTTGTCTGTCGGGCCGATATTCACATGCATAAAGGCGTCTGGCAGTGTGCGATCCAACATGATCCAGAACAGCTTAATCTTTTGGTATACCTGCTCTTCTGTTAAGTCGCCCACGAAAGGCATCAACACATCATCCAACTGACCTAGGTAAACCGGAATTGAAGTGACAGACGGAACATGGTGGTAAAGGATGGTAAGCATGTTCAATGCTTCATCGAAGTTGGTTGCCGCGCTAAGCTCTAAATACTCTGAGCCTTGATGTAAGTATTTAGAATAATCTGGAAGTACATAGCGCGGCTTAAATGGGGCGTGCCCTTCAAACATGTCACACAGCACACCTTGTTGTAAGGCTTGCTCTACTTCTTTGCTTACCGGCATATACGGTAAGCTGGCTTCAGCTTCTAAGGCAAGATAGCTCGACTTCTGTTTTGGTGACAGGTTGGCATCTGAAATGATATTGCTAAAGCGTTGTTGTTGCTCTGAAAGTGGTGAAGAAGTAGATGACGCAGATTGGTGGCTCATGATTAAACCCTTAGTGTTGTTATGGGCTTATTTTATATCTCACCGTTATATTTCCACTAATGAAATGTATGCAAGACTACATTTCCAAAATGGAAATAAATAATTTGTAAATTAGCGGTGTTGAGTTTTCTATGAGCGAGATGAGAAACAGAGAAACAGAGAAATAGAGAAATAGAGAAATAGAGAAACCAGAGTTAGTAGTGAAGAAGTGAGAAAGCGCTAATTCGTTCTGTTTAAAACGATAGCGCCAAAAAGAGAAAACCCACATAACTGACGTTAGAGTCGTTAATGTGGGTTTAGTAGTTTAAATGAGCATTCTGAATGCTAGCTCAAGGCATACACACGATTACAGATCTGGAAGCGCTTGTTTACGTCCAACACCCATTAATACCTTTAACTCTCCTTGTGGAGTGTCAATCGAGAACGGTGTAGAGACTTCAACTACTGCAAAGCCCGCTGCACTCAATACATTTTCTGAGCGCTGTTGGCTTACACCGTAGTCTTCACTGTCGCTTTCCAAGTACCAATCCCAGTGTACAAACGTACCGTCGTTTTCAAGCAGCGTGTAAATCAGACTGACTGTGTCTTGTAGGTTCGGGATAAAACCACACACCGAAGAGGCTACCACTAGGTCAAACTGGTTTCTGAATGCTGGATGCTGCGCTGCAAGTCCGCGCGATAAAATATCAACTACCGGTTCAACGTTAGGTAACTCTTTCTTATCTAACTCTTCAATCATCCCTTCAGAGATATCAAGTGCGATGATCTCTTTTGCTAAAGGAGATATTTTCTGGCTGAGTAGTCCTGTACCACAACCAAAATCAAGGACACGGGTTCCGTTTAAATCAACGAGCGGTGTTAACTGGTCAAATACGGACTGTGCGAATACTGCGGTCGCGGGATCTTTATCCCAATCAACGGCGTACTCGTCCCATTGTTTCGCCATCATGGCCTCCATCTTTACTTCTTGTAGGTTCGGAACTTCCCCAGAATAAACCAAATTAGTCAATTCGTCATAGAGTTATCATGCAAAGATGGACTATTTCTAAGATAGTCAGCACAATATTCAGATAATATGCACCGACCCCCGCTCAATATGGAAATGAAATGAACCTTTCTCAAGTCCAAGCCTTTTGTTCCGTTGCTGATTTAGGATCAGTGTCTGAAGCTGCACGCCAGCTAGAATGCAACCGAACCAAACTCAGCATGTCGATTAAAGCCTTGGAAAAAGAGTTAGATGTCGAGCTGTTCGTACGCAGCGGAAACCACGTTGAACTTTCTGAAGCGGGCAAAGCCATTTACAAAGATTGCGAAGGCTTGTTGGTGACAGCAGCGCGTATTAAACAGACCTGCTTGCATGTTTCAGGTGAATTTAACGCGGAAATTTGGATTGCACGAGATGACTCCCTACCCGACGGAATGTGGCAGGACTTATCTCACGCCTTAAATAACAAGTACCCTTCTACCTCATTCAACTTCGTTCTCGCATCGAGCGGTGACTTAGCTAACCTAGTTGAAACTCAGCAAGTCGACTTCGCATTTGGTGTCGATTACGAACGCGTCGATGACCCAAGAATTATCTACAACCCGCTTGGTAAGATTCGAATGATGTCTGTATGTAAGAAAGGACATGATTTGAGTGCGATGCGACGAGTGTCTGATGAAGTACTGAGAAATTCGATGCAAGCAACCATGGTTTATCTTAATGAAAAGGATAATCCTGAGCTTGAGCCCTTCTCGCGTCGTTACATTGGCTTCTCTAGCTTCGACTTTATGTTGGATACGATTCTACGTGAAGAAGCATGGGGCGTAATGCCTGAGCCATTGATTCGCCATTTACTGCGTGAACAAGAGCTTGCCGTGATCAAACACACCTACGGTTTAACACAAGAAGACTACTGTATGTTTACCGCGGCTGGCATGGCAGAGCACCCAGGAATGAATTGGTTGGCCGACCAGCTTAGTGATTATTTGTTTGATTTCTAGCTCGCGCTTATTGCTTATCGTCGATAACAAAGGGAAAAACCACAAACAGCACTACTCCTAAAAGACCATCACGTGATCCACTAAATAGCGTCCGTCTTCTTCAACCAATACCATTTCAGCGACAAACTCACCTTTAGCGATGGTGTAAGCTTGTTTCCACACAAAGGCGATGGAATCTGAACGTCTAAACAGCGCAACTGGCTCACGCTCAGCAAAAAAGCCATTACTGTGCTGATAATGGTGACATACCTTTTTTAAATATTCTGGCGTAACAATGTCTTTCATTCTTTGAGTAAAGTCTCGACAGTGCTGCTCATGATCAACCTTAGTTGAACCATCCATCAGATTATCCATGATCGGGGTAGCAATCGCCCACAACTCGTTATCACTGATATCGTCAAACTTCATATTGATTCTCTCCTTGTTCATTGCAGTCTCAGTCAAATCTAGAAGACCAATAAGACCCCAGCGACTGATGTGTTTTATTAATCATAAACGATCCTATTTCAGTTGCACACCATCCCAAAAAACACTCAACGCCAACTTTATTGACACCTTAAATTTAACTTAAGCAACTGAATTAAAAGCATTTATATATTTCACTTAAATAATACATATAAACGTCATCAGATAAAGTTTGTAAAGTTAGCTCATTATTAGAACAATGAAGTTATCAAAAACATCTGGAAAATATTATGTGTGACAGGAAAAGCCAAAACGAAAATCGAGTACTATTGTTCTCAGCCCTTTTAGCATCAGGCTTCGCAATTGGCGGATTGGTGTTGGGTCTTCTCGTTGGCTCTCTGGTCATAGTATTTGACGGTGTCTATTCTCTTATCAGCTTACTGTTAACTTTATTGTCACTAGCTGCCTCGAAATACATCAATCGCCCTTCGGACACTGAGTTCCCGTTTGGTCGAGCTATCATCGAGCCGATTGTGATTGCGATTAAAGCCGTTGTGATTCTTCTTGTGGTTGGTTATTCACTTTACTCTGCGATTGGTGCCCTAATGACGGGTGGCCGTGAAGTTGATGCTTCTATCGCAACTCTGTTTGGTATTTTCAACGTACTGGGTTGTGGTTACGCTTGGTGGTACATCGCGAATAAGAGTAAACGTATTTCTTCAGGTCTGATTCAGGCTGAGTCTAAACAGTGGCAAATGGATACGCTACTGAGTGTAGCGGTAACCGCGGGTTTCGTAGCGGCTTGGTTAATTACTTTTTCTCCGCTTGCAGAATACGCAGTGTATGCCGACCCAATGATGATGTTGCTAATGTCTTTCTACTTCATCAAAGTGCCTTTCGACATGTTACGTGAGGCGATGCGCGAACTGCTTATGATGTCGGCAAACAAAGATATTTGTGATGCGGTAGATAAGAACGTTGTCGCGGTAGACAAAGAAGCGGATCAAGATTTAGAGCTAATGGGCGTGACTAAGGTTGGTCCTGAGCTAAGAATCAACGTTGATATTCATACCAATGACCAAGATGCAATTGCGGTTGATGATATTGAACGTACGCGCCGCCAACTTAAGCGACGCTTATCGAAGATGCCTTATGAGCTCCAATTGAATCTCAATATCGCGAGTTAAGAATCGAGAGTTAAAAAAAAACAAGAATTAACCCATCAACCTCTGGTTAACTAAGACTCTGATTGAACCTTTTTAGAAGCCGACGCCGTAACCGTCGGCTTTTTGTCTCTGGTTACCCACCAGCAAGCTAAAGAGCCAATCGTCACCATACAAACGCCTTGCCAAAACGTCATGCTCAGTGACAAACCCAAAATCATAGAAGACAGTAAGGTCGCAAAAATAGGCGTGAAATAAGACATGGTCGCTAGGAAGACCATATTGCCGCCAAGTATCGCTGTATTCCAAAGCGCGTAACCTGCGCCCATACACACGCCTGCCAACACTAAGTCAATCGCAGCACTGGTTGTCATCACCATGCCGGTTTCGTTACTCAATGCGTATTTGATCCACAAGGTGATTGCCGTTGCGATAAAGAACAGCACGATCGCATTCTGTCCTTTCGCCACTTTCTGAGTGTAATTACAGTAGACCGCCCAAATAATCGCGCCGAAAAACGCCATTGAATAGGTTTTAGGGTTGGTGGCAATATTGGCAGCGATTTGATCAACAGAAAGCCCCTGATCGCCACTGATACTCCAAGCCACACCAAAGAAGGCTAAGAAAATACTTGGGTAAACCAACCAGTTAATCTTTTTATCGCTGAGCAATACCGCGAACAACACCGTCAATGCAGGCCATAAGTAGTTGATAACGGCCATTTCCAAGGCTTGATGTCGGTTGTTTGCCATCCCTAAAGCCAGAGCTAAGAAGATCTCATAACAAACGAACAGAGCACCACCAATCAACAGGTATGACTTAGAAAACCGCGACAGCTTAGGTAACCCCATAACACAGACCAACAACAGTGAGCTCACTGTATAAAGACTGGCGGCGCCACCAATTGGGCCCAGTTGTTCTGATACGCTACGAGACAGCGCGATTAAGCAGCTCCAAAGTAAAATGGCAGCAATGCCGTAGCAGCTATGGCGATGAGATTTCAGCACGCCTCTTCCTTATTTTTATTGTAATGGGGTAATCAAAGCGAGCTTAAAGCAAAGGTAGGCTTAAACGCCACTATCGATAAGTTGCAGTAAGTAAAAATAAGTAGCCGAGCACATAACTGTACTCGGCTATCAATCATTCACTCAAAAATCTAAAAGCAATTAGCAATTAGCAATTAGCAATTAGCAATTAGCAATTATGCTAGTAAAAGAGCTTGCAGGTCAGCCAGAGACTTAACCTGATAATGAGGGTTAATTCCGGCTGGCGTTGCCTTTTCTTGACTATTTAACCAACAGGTTTCAATACCAAAATCTAATCCGCCTAGAATATCGGAATGTGGGTTATCTCCGACCATCAATACTCGTTGCTTAGATGGTAACCCGATCAGCTTATGGGCATATTCAAAAATTTGTGCATCCGGTTTGGCTACCCCAACCTCTTCAGAAATTATCACGTGCTCAAAGTAATCCGTCATTCCTGTACGCTCTAAACGAATTGACTGCAGCTCTGTAAAACCGTTAGTGATGATGCCCATGTTCACTTTGCCTTTTAAAGACTCCATCAACTCTTGTGCACCCGGTAATAAAGAGCAGATATCCGCCATCGCTGTTAAGAATGCACTGTTTAAAGCAGCGGTTGTTGTCTCTAATTTCTCAGCCCAGCTTTCGAAGCGCGTGTGTTTCAGTTGATCAGCCGTAATGCGACCATCTTGATAGTCTACCCATAGTGGTAGGTTAACTTCTTGATAAAAGGAATAATCCTGTTCGTTGAAGTCCACACCAAAACGAGAAAACATCAGCTTCATTCCCTGATAAGCATCAAAATGGAACAAGGTTTCATCTGCATCAAAGAATATCCAGTCGTACTTCATTTTATTTCCTATTAATCACGCTGTTGAGCTGCGTTTATCTTTAGTTGTTCATTGGCTCAAAGACCAGATGTTCATTCTACTACCAATTTTGTGAGCCTGAATATAGTTCTAATAATTTATAGAAAACAAGCCACAAGTCATGATGTATCGCAAATTTTGCCACATATTAAACCAATACCATACAATAAATACACTTAGGTACCGGGAGGTACTATGAAGCACTTTTTACCATCGTCTGTCATGCTTACCCCTTTTCTTGTCAAATACTATGACGAGGAGTCAGAAGACACGCTTGATTCTGAAGAGTCACAAGAACCTGAAATTGAATGCAGCGATGACTCAGATAAAACGTCGACACCAGCCTAACTAGAAGAGTTTTCAATGAAAAACCTTATTTTTCATTGTTATAGAGCTCCATACTGTCTCTAATTTAGTCGATTTATCGCGATCTATTACTGACAATCAACACAGCCAAAAACCATGAAAACGATTGCTATATGAGCCCTATCACAACGACTAGCCACAAAGTGGTAGTTCGAATTCAAAGTTGTTCCAGATCAATGGTCGACCACTTGAATGCCGACAACATGTAGGAAATTAAAAATCATAATTAACGGAGTTTTCCAATGTCTACTGCATTTTACATCCCTACAATCAACTTCATGGGTACTGGCTGTCTGAAGGATGCTGCTGATAGTATTCAGTCTCAAGGCTTTAAAAAAGGTCTGATCGTAACTGATAAGATCTTGAATCAAATTGGTGTAGTTAAGCAGGTACAAGACCTTCTTAGCCAGCGAGGCGTAGACGCAGTTGTATTCGATGGCACTCAACCAAACCCAACCATCACGAACGTTAACGATGGTCTTGAATTGCTGACTGACAACGATTGTGATTTCGTTGTTTCTCTAGGTGGCGGTTCTCCACACGACTGTGCAAAAGGCATTGCTCTGGTTGCTTCTAACGGCGGCAAGATTGCAGACTACGAAGGCGTAGACCAATCTGAAAAGCCAATGATGCCTCTTATCGCTATCAACACTACGGCTGGTACAGCATCAGAAATGACACGCTTCTGCATCATCACTGATGAGGAACGTCACATTAAAATGGCGATCGTTGACAAGCACACAACACCGCTTATTTCAGTAAACGATCCTGAGTTGATGCTTGCTAAACCTGCATCATTAACTGCTGCAACTGGTATGGATGCGTTAACGCACGCAATCGAAGCTTACGTTTCAATCGCAGCAACGCCAATTACCGACGCTGTAGCAATCAAAGCAATCGAGCTTGTGCAAGCACACCTAAGAACAGCGGTTACGCACGGCGAAGACATTGAAGCTCGTGAGCAAATGGCTTACGCACAGTTCATGGCGGGTATGGCGTTCAACAACGCGTCACTAGGTTATGTTCATGCGATGGCGCATCAGCTAGGCGGCTTCTACGATCTTCCACACGGTGTGTGTAATGCTATCTTGCTACCACACGTTCAACGCTACAACGCGCAAGTTTGTCCTGAGCGTCTACGTGATGTTGCAAAAGCAATGGGCGTTAACGTTGAAGGTATGTCACCAGAGCAAGGTGCAGAAGCTGCGATCGAAGCAATTGTTCAACTAGCAAATGACGTGAACATCCCAACAGGTATCGCGCAACTTGGTGCGAAGCTAGAAGATATCCCTACTCTGTCTGACAACGCACTGAAAGACGCATGTGGTTTTACTAATCCTAAACAAGCGACCCACGAAGAAATCTCTGCGATTTTCGAAGCGGCAATGTAATCTGCCATTAAGTCACTTATAAACTTATCGACAAACGGGCTCACCTACTGAGCCCGTTTTCTTTACCTGCCATATGTTATTCAAGTCTCTGTTTTGAATAGCCACTGATTAAGATAAATCTCTTTAAAAGTCGCATTGTCATAACTGCTTAGTTATAGTCAAACTATTGATACATAGAATGACAAACAGGTTCCATTGAGTCGTTGGATAGTTAACTCCTCATTATTAGCATCGCTCGTTTCCCACTCTGCCTTCGCGGAGGAACAGGATGAGTGTCACAGCCAACCGTTAGAAGACACGCGCGTCGAAAAAGCTTACCACTACCTAAACAGCAAGTTTTGTCAGCCCGCAATATGGTTCGATAACTTCTTTGTGGATGACCGTATTACCGAGGACGCCAGAGCCGGAACCTCTGTACGTTGGTATAATGATTTCATCTATTCTGAGGGCGGTGACGTGGATTATTCCACCAAGCTCAACGCACGCCTGCATTTACCCTTTGTCAGCAAAAGGCTTAAGCTAATCTACGAGTCTGTTGGCGATGAAGAATTCTTAGACTTCTTCCCACAAGATTCTGAAGAGTTAGAGAATGCACTTGGCCTTCGTTATGACGCCTATGCCAAGGGTTACAGTAGTTTCAATATCAAAGCGACATTACGCCCAAGAATAGAGGCTCGCTATCGTTTTACCTACCCGCTCACCACAGATGCAGTATTCAGGCTGACCCAACGTGTATATCAAGAAAAACAAGAGACTGGTGAGATCACCGACATCGACTTTGATCTTTCTTTAAGTGATGATTTCTTGGCTCGATGGTCAAGCTTTGCAGGATATAACGACGACCTTAAAGGTTGGAACTATGGTACAGGGCTAACCTTGTATCACTACCTTGCCCAAGACCAAGCACTTCAATATAGCGCCACGATTAATGCAACGGATGAGCCTCATAATCATTACGAATACGCTCAGGTTTCGGTTACCTACCGACAAAACGTATGGAAAGAGTGGCTGTTCTACGAACTCATCCCTCGTTATCAATGGGAACGAGAACCTCATGAGAAACACACCGAAGAAGCCAACATCACCCTTAGGCTTGAAGTCTTGTTCAACAATGTCTAGTGAGTGTTTGTGAGATTGGGGCATCGTTAGATAGAAAACGAGGCACAAAAAAGCACATCATGTGATGTGCTTTTTCAGTTCTATATAAGGCTTAAACTGTAGTCTTAACCCTTGTAGTTTCTTACTCGTGCCGCTTCTGCTTCACGCTTGTCGACAACGGTTTTACCGATTGGCGCCAATGAGATAACCGCGAGCTTAAGGTGCTGAATCGCAAACGGAATACCTATAATAGTAATGAAACACGCTACTGCTGACATGATGTGACCAATCGCCAACCAGATCCCCGCAAATAAGAACCAAATAACGTTACCAATCACACCTAGCGGGCTCGTGCCGATGTCCATTTCATTGGTTAGCTCATCACGCGAAATCGCTTCCTGACCAAATGGGAAGAATGAGAAGTTACCCATAACAAAACATGCTCTACCCCATGGAATACCAACGATGGTTAGGAATGCGAGCAGTCCGAAGAACCACCAAGCTAGTCCCATAAATACGCCACCGAACAGAAACCAAATGATGTTTCCTATTGTTTTCATTCTGTATTCTCCAAATCTTTGAATGCTATTTATTTAATATGCCGAGTAAGGCAATGATTGTTGTAATAGGTTCATTATTGTTGAACCTTTATGAACCGTTTATGAATCACTTACATTTTATGTGATTGATATACACCACGGTTCTCTAAATCTACATAGGGCTAAACCCATTTATTTGATACCATACACTTAGATTTTTAGTACCAAAAAGCTAAACAGACTCAACAACGAATTTAAGGCCGAATTTATGAATAACACTGAGCAACCTAAAAAGAAAATGAAAAACTGGGTGCCAATCGTCTTCTTCGGACTTCTCAGCACTGTTCCAGTGTTCATGTTCTTAGTTGATGTGTACATCAACCAGTATATGTAACAGAGCCGGACATCCTAGCTATATAAATGGATATAAGAACCCTTTCCTGTATCCATTTCAGTTCCAATTAGATCAGTTCTTCTTCAGCCAGCTCTTCGTTAATCAAATCAGCTCTTCGCTAATAAAATCTAGAATGTCTATCAGCTCATGATCAGGCAAATTTAGTAGGTTATCCCCTACATACCATTCAATCTTACATTGGTTTGGCAACTCGCTTATCGCTGGGTTTCCTATCCAAATCTTGTGTTTCTTCGCTATGTTATCTCTCACAATAATGCCGTCTTCATAGCTCACGGGTAAATATAGGTGAAGCATGTTGACCTGCGGTTGCTGCGGATTAACAGTGAACTGAGGATAGTCTAATAAGATTTGGTAGATCTGTTTTGTTCGCTCAAACAGTGATGGCATCAACTCTAATCGCTCATCAAACTGCATTGCTGCTGAAACCACATAAGGCGTTCGGTGATAAACATTGCCACCTTGGCGCTTCATCCACGCAGATGCTTTCGCTACAAAGGCTTTATCGCCCAACAATAACGAACCACCAAGGCCATTGAGACCTTTGTACAGCGAAACATAAGCACTATCGAAGCCCTGAGCAATCTCGCTGTATGACTTTTGGTAATAGGCGCCGCATTCCCACAAACGCGCACCATCCATATGAAGGTGAATTGATTGTTCTTTGCAGTACTGCTTGATCGCTTCAAGCTCATCCCATTCTGGTAATTGGCCGCCGATTTCACGCATGGGTAATTCATATAGAGCGGCTGCAATCTCATCAGGCCACGCCTTTAAGTCATCAACATTCCAAGTGCGAAATACGTTGCCAACGGGAAGTACGTTGAATCGGTTTTGGAGCTGATACCCTTGGCGTTCATGACGCATAATATGACTCGATTCATGCATCGCTACTAGTGGGTTTCTTTTCTCTTGGCACGCAATTTCTAATGCTGTTGGTTGATTCATGGTGCCAGTAATCACAAATACAGCCGCTTCATAACCTAGCAGTTCCGCGACTTTGTTTTCGAAGCTCTCGATAAACTCACCATCGCCGTAGCTATCATGGCTCACATTGTGTGTCTCACACCATTCAGCCATCTGAGCGAATGTTTGTGCTGGAGTCGGTTCTAGGTGACCGGAAAGCAACAAATCACATTGTTGACGCAAGTCCATGCTCATAGTTTTTCCTTTATTCATTATCGTTCTATGTAGGGTTATGGGATTATTTACGTTACCCACCAACGGTGACATAAAATGCCCATATTCGCTTTTACTATTCGTGAATAATTAGTTTTACTCAGTCATCGGCGGCTTGTGCCAGAAATACTCAAATTGACGGATGTTTTATATAATTAAGTACCTAAAAACACACGCATCTAGATAGATAAGTATGGGCTAATTCGTTGTTGTTCAACCATTCTTCTATTATTGTATATCTATAATTCCAATAAATATTATTCGTTAATGGACAAAGAGGGCTATATGTCGAAAAATCGAGTCTTGCTGCTATTCGCTCACCCTTCTCAACATCGTTCTGAAGCAAACAAACCCTTATTTGAACAAGCCAAACGCGTTGACGGTGTTACCTGTGTCGATCTCTATGCCGAGTATCCGACATTTAAAATCAACATCGACCGTGAACAGAAACGCCTGTTAGACCATGACATCATCATTTTTCAGTTCCCTTTGTATTGGTACTCCACACCGGCAATTCTTAAAGAGTGGCAAGACCTTGTTCTTGAATACGGCTTCGCCTACGGCGCCGAAGGCAATGAACTACAGGGTAAGAAATTGTTATGTAGCATTACTGCAGGAGGTAAAAAAGATGCCTACCAAAGTGATGGTTACAACCATTTCACGATTCGAGAACTGCTTCACCCAATCGAACAAACCGCTTCTCTGTGCGGGATGAACTATCTCGCGCCCTTTGCGTTATTTGGCTCGCGTACCGCTTTGGAAGAAAACCGCATTCAAGAGCATGTCGATAGCTATAAAGTGCTGTTAGAGGCGTTAGTTGCTGGCAAGATCAATATCAAGAAAGCCAGCAAAGCAGAAAAACTCAACCACTACGTAGAAGAACTAATGGCAGAGGTTAAATAATGACGGGATATTTTCTACAAGCATTTATCTACTTAGTCGCAGCAGTTATTGCCGTGCCTATTGCCAAAAGACTTGGCCTTGGTTCTGTATTGGGTTACCTCATTGCTGGTGTTGTGATTGGCCCAATCATTGGTCTGGTAGGTGAAGAGACCAAAACGATCCAGCACTTTGCCGAGTTCGGTGTAGTGATGATGCTGTTCTTAGTCGGGCTTGAACTTGAACCTAAGATGCTATGGGCGATGAGAAACCGATTGATGGGGCTTGGTGGCCTTCAAGTTGGTGGTACGACCGCTATCGTGATGGGAATTGCACAGTTCTTTGGTCAACCTTGGACGATTGCTTTAACTATCGGTTTGATCTTTGCGCTTTCATCGACAGCCATTGTTCTACAAACGTTCAATGAGAAAGGCCTGTCTAAAACGGAAGGCGGTAAAAACGCTTTCTCGGTACTTTTGTTCCAAGATATTGCCGTTATCCCAATGCTGGCGTTCATCCCTTTGTTGGCTCTTCCTGAATTGGTTGCTTTGGCAGAAAGTGCCGCCCAAACCGCTGCACACCATGATGAACTCAGTTTAGTTGCAGGTTTGCCAAGTTGGGCATACGGACTTGTTATTACGGCTTCAATTGCGATTGTGGTCGTCGGTGGACATTATCTAAGTCGGCCACTGTTTCGTTTTGTTGCGAGCTCTGGCTTACGCGAGATCTTCACTGCAACTGCACTGATGTTGGTGATTGGTATTGCCGCGCTAATGAGCCTTGTTGGTTTGTCGCCTGCCCTAGGTACTTTCTTAGCAGGTGTGGTACTTGCCAACAGTGAGTTCAGGCACGAACTGGAATCTAACATCGACCCGTTTAAAGGGTTATTGCTTGGATTGTTCTTTATCACGGTAGGCGCAGGTATCAACTTTGGCGTTCTATTTAACGATTTCGCACTCATCATTGGCTTAACTCTTGGCGTGATGGCGCTGAAAGCCTTGGTGTTGTTTACACTGGCTTTAATCTTCAGAATCAAAAACAGCGACCGCTGGCTATTTACATTGAGCTTGGCTCAAGCGGGGGAATTTGGTTTTGTACTACTCAGCTTCTCAGCACAGAACCATGTATTACCTGCGGATATTGTTCAAACACTATCACTGGTTGTTGCCCTCTCTATGTTCTTAACTCCTGGTCTGTTCATTCTGTTTGATAAAGTCATTCTGCCCCGTTACGAGCAAAAATCGAACGATCGAGAAGAAGACAAAATAGAAGAGAAAGGTACCGTTATCATTGCAGGCATCGGCCGATTTGGTCAGATCGTAAACCGCTTGTTGGTATCAAATGACGTCAATACCGTAGTATTGGATCATCAAGCAAACCAAGTGGACTTATTACGCTCCATCAATATTAAATCTTACTTTGGTGATGCTACTCGTCACGACTTGTTGCATACCGCGGGTATCGAAGAAGCCGCGATGCTTGTTGTTGCTATCGATAATCAAGATTCTAGCGTCGAATTAGTGAAGTACGTAAAACACACGTATCCAAAAGTTAAAATCTTGGCGCGTGCATTTGACCGTGGTCATAGCTATCGCTTAAGAGAAGCCGGCGCCGATTTTGTGGAATCAGAAACGTACCATTCAGCACTTGAGATGGGCGCACAAGCCTTGCGTTCTCTTGGGCATCATCCATTTTTTGTTGAACAGCAAAAATCAACGTATCAACGTGTCGAAAGTCGTAAATCTGAAAAGCTTTATCAAGCTTGGTCTGAAGCCGAAGAAAATCCACGCTACGACAATAACTACCGACAGATCTTCATTCACCTGGAAGAAGCGATGAAGGAAGACATGAAAAAAGACCGTTCAGACAAGCATTCTCGCTCCGAACGTGGCTGGACACCACCGCCAAAAGGTTATGCAGACGGCTTTGAGGAAGAGGAGTCCTAAGCAAGTTCTAGCTAACCATTCTCTATACCAATTCATAAAGCGGCTCTCATGCCGCTTTTTCTTTGCCCATACCTTTACCTACAGCTCGAACAGGGCACCGGCTAACTAGGTAGAGCGTGCTAAACTCGGCGATCTTTAGGATTTATGTGATCTAGCCATTATTTTTAATTTCTCATCGCTCTGTAAAAATGAATTCAATTTTTACATTGTTGAAACATTCCTCGACATATAAACCATACAAGTCGAATGGCTATTGTGCGGAAAGTTTAACCAACTCAATCTATAGCTAATGCATAACGTCCATTTTCTATGGTTTGAGTTACATTGCATATATCGAACTCCAGCTTACAACCGGCCACATAAGCATTCACCACCCAAATAAATGAGACGTCACACTTACAAATTCTACTCGTAAAAATTAACATAAATATTTCAAAGTATGTCTATCGTTACAATTTGTAACGAATCGTGCTTATCGGTATAGTCCTGCAATTCAAAAAAGTGAGACCTTTGCGCTCACCTTAAAGGAGATATAATAATGATTACTAATGATGCTGTAATAATGGGCATGTTAGCTGTTATTCTTGGCGGTGTTTTTATCACGGAAAGTAGCCAAAATAGCGCACTGAAAAAATTCTACTCGTTCGTTCCGGGTCTATTGCTCTGTTACTTTGTTCCTTCTCTATTGAACAGCCTAGGCATCATCGACGCATCAAACTCAAAGCTGTACTTTGTTGCAAGTCGTTACCTATTACCAAGCGCACTCGTTCTACTGATCATCTCAGCTGATCTACGCAAAATCTTCGGTCTTGGCTCAAAAGCCGTCATCATGTTCCTAACGGGTACTGTCGGCATCATCATTGGTGGCCCTTTGGCAATTCTGATTATCGACCAAGTTAACCCTGACCTAGTATCTGGCGATGTATGGCGTGGCCTTACAACTGTGGCTGGTTCTTGGATTGGCGGCGGTGCGAACCAAGCAGCAATGAAAGAAGTGTTCGAGGTTGATGACCAACTCTTCTCTGCAATGATTACGGTTGATGTTATCTGTGCGAACATTTGGATGGCAGTGTTACTTATCATGGCTGGTCGCCAGAAGAAGATTGATGCATGGTTAAAAGCAGACACATCATCTATCGAAGAGCTAAAAGAGACAGTTTCTAAATACCAAGAAGAGAACGCTCGCCCAACAACCACAACCGATCTCATGAAGATCACTGCGATTGCGTTTGGCCTTACGGGCTTAGCACACTTCTTTAGCGACATTATCGCACCATGGATCTCAACTAATGCTCCTGAACTGGCGCAATACAGCCTGACTTCTGGATTCTTCTGGTTAATCGTAATGGTGACTACGTTTGCACTCATTGCTTCATGCTTCAAATCAACACGCAGCCTTGAGCACAGTGGCGCATCTAAAGTGGGCTCTGCATTCATCTACATCCTAGTTGCCACTATTGGTATGCAGATGGATATCACAGCTATCTTGGATAACCCAGGCTACTTCTTCATCGGTATCACTTGGTTAACCATCCACGCGATTATCATGATTGTGATGGCAAAGCTAATCCGTGCACCACTGTTCTTCATGGCAGTAGGTAGCCAAGCTAACGTCGGCGGTGCTGCATCGGCTCCTATCGTAGCGGCAGCGTTCCACCCAGCATTAGCTCCAGTAGGTATTCTAATGGCTGTACTTGGTTACGCACTCGGTACATACGGCGCTTACATCTGTGGCCTAATCATGCAGGCTGCTGCATTGGGTTAACAACTCATTGCTGTAAAAAATGGGCAACTGAACCTTGATCATATCGCCCATTTTCTTGAGTTCCGAGATGTAAAAAAGGCGACAGTAAAAACTGTCGCCTTTCTAATATCTTGTTACTCAGCTAAAGCTTATTCCCAATCAAGAATTACTTTACCTGACATACCAGAGCGCATCATGTCGAAGCCTTTCTGGAAGTCGTCCACTTTGTAGTGGTGAGTAATGATTGGTGTTAGATCTAGGCCTGATTGGATTAGTGAAGCCATTATATCCAACGAGAATAAAAGTATCTTAAAAACAATAATTTACAAAAAAATAACATTACTTATGGCGACAGAATGGCGACACATTTTTCTCTCTAAGACAAGAACAATGCCAACAAGCCTAATTTTCTTCCACCTTTACTTTTAGCTATCAGTCCTAAATGTTCTTGTAGCTTCTCAGGAGATTGAAAGAAAGGATGACAAATTTCATCAAGTCTAGTTATAGTAGATTTCAAGTAGCTCCTCACTCTCCCATTGAGCTACTAAATATTAGTAATACTTATCACAAAACATGTCTTGTTAGCGAACTATGATTTCGACTTAACGCCATTACATCATCTATCAATTTCTCGATTTGCTTTTGCTGCATTTGCATTCGGCCTTGGAAGCTTTGATATTCACTTTCATCCACTAATGCTAAACCACTCTCTCTAGCTTGTTGCTTGAGCAATTGTAGTTCAGGAGTTTGACTGCGCAGCTCATTTGCCAAGTCTTGTTTTAGTATTCTTTTTGCCAGCGCATGTTCGAATCCATGCTCTTGGAACCAAGTATTGGTGTTGAATACGGCATTGTAGTACACATGAACATTTTGGCTTGTTACGTTTTTCGCCTTGGCCAATTCAAAGATTAAGTCGTTTAAGGAGAGGTCTTGCGGAACGGTTGGAGCTGGAAGAGCTGGAGCTGTGGGCATACTGTCGAACGCACGAATGACATTTAGATGGAACTTGGGGCTAACCCACATTGCGTATGAGTAGACCAATTCTTTGCATACCCAAGTCCCCGCATTACTACCGCCACGTTTGGTGTTTACAGCAAAGTGCGAATTAGCACTTTGTTCAATTTCATTAATCAACTCTTGAGTTTGATGGTTGCGAAGAAACTGAACTGGCTTGTGTTTTGAATGTCCACCACTTGCTTTATGCAAATCATTTAACGAGTACAAATTATCGAGTGTGTGGATGTCTTTAGAAAGAATAGTTAGATTGGTCATGGTGACCTCCGAGAGAGAAATTAGATTCCTTCACCACTCAGAGGGTCCAATCAATGGGTGGTGAACTGAACAAGGTTGGACCTACCGCTCTCTCGGAACACGGCCAGCATAAAGCTGCCTCGCCCAGCCCACCATAATATTGCTAGTACAATCCCTGAACGAATTGCCTATATTTAGATGCGCTGAAGCCACACATAAAAAAGCCAGCAATATGCTGGCACTTATGTGCCGAGAAATTCAAACGGGGGTCCAATCCCGACACTGGATTTTGCCAGTGCCGTAACAGATTAACGATGTGGGAGATCGGTGTCAAACGTTTAATAACGTTGCATATTGTGTAGAGTACGGTTCTTACAATCAGCTTGCCTCACCCATGAACGTAGACAGGATTGAGACAAAAAAAATTCCAGAGAAAACACACCGTTCCAGAGTCACACTTAAATTATTAACTAATTTAGATTCGTTTTATTTGTAACTATTGTAGCTTGGCCACTCAAATAAATGCGAATGAGAATGGTTATCATGGATAATTTAAAGAAAATCACAGTTTCTTCGTTTTTCCTCTCCCCAATACATTGTTATTCCACAGAAATTAGAGGGGAAGCTTTACAATCGAATGACTCTTACGAAAGTAAGATTAGTAATAAAAAATCGTTAGAGTTAGAAGCCTCCGGCTGTACTGGGGACCCCTCTTGGATTGATTACCCTTCCTTACCTCAAGAGCCTACAGAAACTAGTAAATCCGGTACTAATTGCAGTTTTATGCAGTTTGCATGGCAATCTTTTGCTTATTATACCAGTGACAAGACACCGGATTTATTCTTGAATATGATGCGAAAGACAGAATATTTAAAGAGATACCCGATAGTTGGGACAATAAAGGTGATCAAGGATTAGTACAAAGTGAGATCCTTCAAGCCGGCTCTAATTTCCCATTGAACGATCAAGAAGGCAATCCGGTCTTCTATCAACAAAGTGTCAATAAAAAATTCTACGATGACATCGTCAAACACGGATTAAACAATAGCCAATGTGTAGCCAATATTGATAGGGGGAAAACACCGTTTGAAATATCCCCAGGCTCCACTGAAGTAAAAACCTCATGGAAATTAATATCTAATAACGACACCCCTGAAAAATTTTTCACTATTCATAGAGATGTTGAGATCGACGGGGCAGTAAGGAGTAATGTTCTAATGGGCTTGGTCGGGATTCATGTAGTGCGAAAAACAAGGAATCATCCTGAATTCATTTGGACCACATTTGAACACAAGGAAAACGCTCCTGATTGTGCTGATGTTCCTAACCTATCAAATTTTGAAAAATCAGGTAAATGGACATTTTTCAACCCAATGTCCTTTCAGAAAGTGAATACTTACTTCCCTGGTAAACCTACTCAAGTCTGTAGAGAAACACCCTATGGGGTTGGTGTTTTAACGAAAACTGAAGTAGCTAAAGATATAAAAGCGCTTAACGAGGCAATGTCAGATTATTACCAATCACGTAAATCTGTTTGGTCTAACTACTTCCTTGTGGGCACATCTTGGACAGTCTCAAACGAGAGTGATTTAAATAAAGGAGAGGTGCCTCCCTCTTGGAAAAATGAAATAGGGGGTTCGAAGTTATTATCAAACAGTACAATGGAGACCTATGTCCAAAACCCTCAATGGTTTGCTTTAGTGCATCCTAAAGAAGATAGGGGCTGTTTTGCTTGTCATAAATATGACCCTTTAACAAAGAAAGCCTTACATTTAAGCCATATGTTTAATGCGGCCCAAGATTACGGTCAGTGTTTTCTTTAAGGCTTGATTTAGAACCTAAAAATTGAAACTTCCTAACAAAGAGTGATCGGCTTTCCACTTTTATGATCTTACCCTTTCAGATTAAAAGGTTTTATAGAAATTAACGTTAATTAAACCGCATAATAACATTTCACAGCTCAACACAATTCGTTGGATTTATAATTATAAAGAGTTAAGTATGCGCTCCAGACACCCTTGGTTAGACCGCTTATTCAGTCCCCACCCTCAATGGGTCTATAAGACTGGTGTTATGTTATTGGCCCTGTTGTTTAGCTTATTGGCTTCATTAGCAACCAGTCTTTATCAAGTTCATAATGAAATTAAGCATGACGTCGACTACCTCGATCAAATCGTTTCTGTTGCGATTAAATATGGGCTTGAAAAACCCATTCTTTCTGAAGCCAGCGTCGCTAGCGGTGAATGCTCCACTGACACTATAGAGCAGTTAGAGAAGCTTTATGTGTCGCATCTACTTATGTCGATACCCATCGTTAATCTTGATAAGCAGAAACCTTATACCTATTGCTCTCCTTTCGGCGTTGAGCAATTTGAACAACGTAATTTTAAGAACTTACTCAGTACACAATTAAAAGGGGAAATGTGGCGTTTAGCGATTTATTCTCTCTCCACAACCCCAAAACATCCCCCCTATTTATACGGTTCGAATGGACAATATGGCTTCCTCTTTCCATTA
This sequence comes from Vibrio sp. 10N.261.54.E10, assembly GCF_002877735.2. Taxonomy (NCBI): domain Bacteria; kingdom Pseudomonadati; phylum Pseudomonadota; class Gammaproteobacteria; order Vibrionales; family Vibrionaceae; genus Vibrio; species Vibrio sp. 10N.261.54.E10. The sequence goes on along the minus strand of NZ_MCXE02000002.1, from coordinate 1,390,131 downwards.
CGCACGGAATACCTTTTTCTTGAAAATGATTTAGACCATCAACGCTCTATTCGTTTATCTTTACCAAAAGAAAATTACACTATCCTTGAAATAGGCAGTTTGCCCAATGCTGATCGCCTGTACTCGAACTCAGTTGCTTCAAACTATCTTCCTCTTACCTTTGAATCCTCCGTCTCTGCCTCACGAGTGCTTTCGAAGTTTAAGCAAAACTTGTGGCCTGTCACCACTTTACTCTTTATGATTTCACTCACCATTCTTTGGTTATGTGTTTCCTATTGGCACGCAAAAAAAGAAATTGCTCTTCAAAAAGCGGTTCGAGACGCCCAGTTTTTCCCCTATTATCAACCCATTGTAGACGCACAAACAGGTAAAATGCTCGGTGTCGAAGCTTTACTCCGATGGCTTCCCTCTGATGGCCGCGTCATAGAACCAAGCAAGTTCATCCATTATCTAGAGCAAAGTGGGGATATCATTCCAACAACAGAAAATCTCATTACAACCATTTACCGCGACTTATCGTCTTTGATGATTCAAAACGCTGAGTTTTATTGCAGTGTCAACATCACTCCTCTGCACCTACAAAATGACGATTTTTACCACTATTTAAAGCGGTTTCAGCACGACTACTCAAAACTGACGCTTGAATTGACAGAACGCCAACCGATTGAAAATTTGGCGTTTGCCAGTCAGCGCCTCGCCTTACTCAAAACATTAGGACTTAAAATAAGCCTTGATGATGCAGGTACCGGTTATGGCGGAAACTCCTATTTGCATTATTTCGATATTGACACTATCAAAATAGACAAAATGTTTACACGCTCCATTGATGAAGGAAAATCCGCTGTTCTCGATGGGTATATTAAAATGGCTAAGCAGTTAGAAATGAATCTAGTAGCGGAAGGGGTTGAAAATAAGCTTGAAGCTAACGGGCTTTTATTAAGAGGCGTCTTTCAACATCAAGGTTACTATTACGCTAAACCTATGTCGATTGAAGATCTCCATCGCTGGGCTTTAGATTATGGTTATACTCACGAGCGGGTTAGTGAGGCGCTCTGCTAAAAACATCACGGAGCTTACCTTAGTCAACAACGAAAAGATGCTCTTGCTAATACTCGTGGTTTAGCCTAACTGAGTCCATAAAACGAACACGTCGGGAGTAAAGAAGATAACCACACTCTTTGCTCATTTGTGGCATCACTTACTTAAAGTGGTCCACCAAGTTCCCCTTGTGGGATAACGAACCGTTCCCGCCTTACACATCAGAACATGTACGTCAGAAAACCCTTTTGGCTCGTTCTTTCACGATAGGTCGAAAACCAAGTCCCTTGTGCGTTGCTGATGCTTTCAAACATTGTCATCCCCATTGATGTTGATTCATACTGACTACGTTGATATCGCAGTCTTTGAGATCAAAGTCGAAAAACACATTCGTCGGCTTTTTATTCCATCTGCATACCAACACCCGCATCACCGTAAGAGTGGCTGCCTTCACTATTGCAAAAAGCGCCGCAGATGGGCGCAGGCCTGCGTAATATGCCTAAAAAGTTCAGGAGCCTTACCTGGGGCGACGTCCAAGGCTGTTTTTCTACTCAATTAAGCACGCTGGTTGAGTGGTTCAACAGAGTTACTTGGGAATACCAGACACCACATCCTTTGGGTGTGCGCATTCTACTACAAGAATGCACAAGCCAGTTTGTAGCACGGCTCTTGAGAGAGAGCCCATTGTTTTGTTCTTTTAAAAGAGCAAAACAATGTCCTTAAAAGGAGTTTGAATAATGCAAATTGTATACGGATATTGTCGTAAAAATGAGGCGGGGAATTTATTGGACCGCTTTGTTAAACAAGGGGATTTTGTCAGCTTCAAAGAACTGGGCTCGGTCGGGCGTGAATACATGGCATTTGCTGCTTTGTTGCCTTTTACTGACCGCCTCCCCTTTCCTTTCTATTGGAAGGGCGTTCATTTCGTTTCGGTTCAAAAACACACCCAATCAGTCCGTCAACTCACACCACCACCATCAAAAAATGCTCGCAAAAAACATTATCGTAAACTCAAGAACACGATCATGACCCCTCAAAATTGGAAACAACACGTCTGTCGCAATCGCGGTTTGAAGTCTGTAAACGCTTCCTTGTTGCCTTTAATGTAATCGAGAAGAACCATGGGGCTCAACGGCAACACCTTCACTCATGCGGCCCAAAGCATTCCCCAAAATATGGGGAACTAACAACGTCCATTTTTCAACCCACCAGATGCACGACACCCCTTTTGATAAAAGCGGTGCGATGTCGTGCCTCTTTTATTTACATTTAAAGGTAACCACATGAAAGATAAAACCTCACGCTTCAACCTTCCTCTTACGTATTGGCGTCACTTTTGTACGCTACTGGCCGTCTACTTTACCTGTGCGTCACCCGCTTACGCCGATGACCTTTTTGCCAGTGGTAAAGATACCGTGACCAACACGGTAGGGACGGGGTCTTCTGGCGAGTTCTACATTCTGGTGGCAGGCCTGATTGGCGGCATCATCGTGGGCATCATGCAAAAGAACTGGGTGGGTGGCATCATCGGCTTTTTCGTTGGCGTGGTGTTCTGGGAAGTTGGTAAAGGGTTTGTAGGCTTATAAACCACATAAGGAGAGCGCGAAACTATTCGCCCTATTTCACCATGGATCATCAAGACAAACAAACCCTCTTCGCTTTTCCAAACTACTTACAAACCGACGTCAAAATAGTCGGATTTCCAATCGATGAAATACTCCCTTCTATCTTGTTGTTTTTGATGTTGTTCAACATCAATCGGTTGGTCGCGGTCGCCGTGTGTATCGGCTTTTTCCTCACCATTCGCAGCTTAAAAGTCCGACACGGCCCCAAATTCATCATTCACTTCATCCACTGGTATGGGGATGACACAGCGAATAAAACCATTTTTAAACGCACGCCCCCCGCCACAAAAAAATATTGGATTTACTGATGCTCAATGAACATAACGGCGAGGCGCTTAAAGCGGCTCGCTTTATCAATTACGTCCTCACCGCGGTGGTGTTGATCACCGCCTTAGGAACCGCTGGGTTGAGTTTTGCTTTATTAAGCCAAAACCAAGCGGAAAAGCGCACCTTCGTGCCACCTCATATCGACCGAGCGTTTACGATCTCAAGCGATGCGGTTGATGAAGCGTATCTTTCTATGATGGCCGATTGGTGGATACACCTAAAATTTAATGTCACGCCCTCTAACGTTAAACGTCAATTCAACTTACTCATTACCTACGTGCCGCCTAAATACTGGAGCGGCTTACAAGACAAGTTGATGCGAGAAGCCGAATTTATCATCGAGAACGACGTCACCAGTTTTTTTGAAGTTGACACGCTGTCTATCAACCTGAATGAAATGAAAATACGGGTCAAAGGCACGCTCAACAAAACCATCGCGGGGCGCACACTTGACCCTGAGCCCGTGACGTATCTACTCCAAGCCGATTACTCAAGTGGCTTGATTGAACTTCACACCATCGCCCAAGAGATACCGTTATGAAAATACGCTTGATTTATGCTTTTTTTGGTTTGTTGTTACCCATCATGAGCCACGCCCATACGATTGACGCAAAGACCTACTATTTTGAGCAAAATGATACCATTGTGTTGCCCTTATCCTCGGTCAACACCAACCGTTTAGTAGTGAAAGACGACAAGATATTAAACCTTCATTGCCCTAGAGGGTTTTGTCTCGCTAAAGCCAATCAACGAGACCAATCGGGCTCTATTACCGTCAAACTCAACATCGCCTTGCCTTTTACCGCGCACGTCACCACAGAGAAAGGTCAAAATTTCTCGCTTTTTATCAACCCTAAAGCCGTCCCTGCGGTGGTGAATGAGTTTATTCCGCTTCGCTCTACTGCAGAGAAAAGTGTCTTTGAAAAAGATCTCGAATACCCTTTGGCCTTGGGGCAACTCACCAAACAAATGATACATTGGCAGCGTTCAAAGACGCCTATCCCAGGGTTTCGTGTCCATCCGATTGATCCCGAAACCCTCCCCAAAGACACGTCGCCACTGGCCATTATTCCGCAGACCCTTTTTGTAGGCCGCCCCTTCTCAGGGCTTATTTATCAAGTTAAAAACCAATCCAATGACACCGTCACTCTGACCGAAGCGCAATTTTACAGTTACGCCAGTCGGAGCGCCTCACTTGACCGTTATACCTTACCCCCAGGTGAATCTACACATCTGTACATCATCACAGGAGGTCGCGAATGAAACGATTGAAACAGTGGCTTTTTAGAGAGTCAGACTTAGAGGATGGAGTGCTCGCCAATGACCAAAGTAAGCAGCGCAACCAAATACTCAGCCTGTTAGCCGTTGCGCTCTTAGTCGCAGTTTTTTTTGCGTTTAAAGCCTTTAAACAACCTCGAACCTCGCTAGATACTGCGAAAGAAGTCGTTGAGTCAGCCCCCAATTTTGGGGAAATCATTACTGATGATTTTACCGACAAAGACAACCGCTCAGCCTTGACCTTACAAGGTCAAGACATTGAAGACGTCAAAGAGAAGATGGAAAACCTCAATCGAGACGTCGATCGTTTGATGACGAGCAACGAAAATACGATTTCGCAAATGAAGAAAGAGAACGAGATCTTACGCGAGGAATTACGCCAACATCAAGAAGCGCAGCGCACCATCGCCTTGCCATCAACCCAATCGCTATCCTCAAAGGAAGCCGGTCACCTCACCGTCATGGGAGAGCCTGCGCCGTTTGGCTCGCGCCCACTTCCTCCCAAACCTTTGCCCTCTTACGCCACCAATGATCTGCAAAAAGAGAGCTTTCAATACAGCAAAGCCGATAAGGCCTCGTTTGATGACCAAGGGCAAGCGTTTGACTCGTTTGATTTTTTTTGGACAGCCTCCTCAGAGTCAGCGTACCAACGAACCGTCGACAATTACGTCCCGTCAGGCACCTTTGTGACCGCCAAAATCACCGGTGGCGCCGATGCCAATGCCGGGGCGTTCGGCCAAAGTGATACCGCCCCCATCGTGTTTCAAACCGTGCATGAAGGCGTGTTGCCCAATGGAGAAAAGAGCCACCTCAAAGACTGCACCATCATTGGGAGCGTGTACGGTGACCTTTCTTCCAATCGCGGCGTGGCGCGCACTCACACCCTCAGCTGCATTCGGGACGGTCGAATTTTAGATATCCCCGTTCAAGGCACCGTCTTTAACTTTGGGCGCAATGGCATCCGTGGCACCTCGATTTTACGTAACGGCAAAATCGTCCAAATGGCGGGGATCTCAGGCATCTTAACAGGACTGGGTGAGACCGGGGCGGGCTTGGCCAGCACCACCTCAACCTCAGCGCTTGGCTCAACGTCGAGCCTCAACAGCAAGGATGTGGGATTAAGTTTATTGGGCAATGCCACCTCGGACGTGGGGAGTAAGCTTTCGGATTACTACATTGCCTTAGCCGAGTTATATCACCCCTTCATCGAAATCAATCCAGGGGGCATCGTGAATATCGTCTTTACGAAAGGGTTCCCTCTGGATGATGAGGAAGCGATCAAACGCTATGTTGATCATCAGACAAAAGAGCAAGAGCAAGCAAAACCAGACACCCTTTTAGAAACCATCACACTCAACCCTCTCGCGGCAGAAGTTAACCAACAATTAAATTAAGGTCGGCTTTTATGACTATCAAACTTTTCACAGCGCTGCTTATTAGCCTACTAGCAGGTTGCTCTGCGGGCTTTCAAGATGAATTTAGTTGCCAAAAAATCGGCGGTATACCCGGCTGCGCCAGCATGGATGACATTCGCAACATCTCGACACACCCAACAACACAACAAGTCGCCGAGGCTAACGTCCTGGCTTCCCACCCTTTTGCCTTACTGCCAAGACGCACCCGTGAAGGCCATCCTATTCGAACCCAAGACACGGTTAGGAAGGTGGTGATTTTTCCCTTTACTTCGGATGACACCACCACTTACCTCGACACAATGGATATTTACATTGTGTTAGACGAGTCTACCTGGACAGGTCGCCCTGTTCAGGCTATCAAGAAGGATTAACGCCATGGGCGTCTCAAAAGATTTAAAGGGTTTTTATCAAGAAGCCAAACGTGAATATAACCACCTTCATTCTGAACTGCCTTACCGCACTTTTGATGCGCAGCACAGCCTCTTTCATAACAAAAAGGGCGTAGGATTTGGATTCAAATTGAGCGTCTTAACGGGGGCGAATGACGACATGGTGGAGGCATTTAACCGTCTCATCATGGATTTACCGCCTGGCCATAAATGGGATTACCATTTTTCCATGATGGGCCACAACCACGTGAGTCATTTGATTGAGCAAAATACCGCCTTGAAATCCGCTCGTGCGGGTATTTGCAGTGAATTAGCAAAACAAGAAGCCGATTACGCCAACTTTGCGGCTCACCACGGCTTTTTTCATCGTCAGAAGCATTACTTTGACATCAAAGATTACAGCGCGTGGTTGTTTGTCTCCAGTACGGACGATGTTGATAGTGTGTTGGATTGCAAAGAGGCGCTCACCACGACTTTATCCCAAATTGGACTGGAGCTCACGCCGCTTACCCCCGAAGGCTTAATCAACTACGTCGAAGGCATTCTCAATTTTGACCCCACACAAACCGCCCCTCGCGGATCTGACTACGCACCAGAAGCGTTGATCTACAAACAAGTCCTCTCTCCTGATACCGAGTTTTTAACTCGCCGACATTACACCGACGTTCGCTTTAGTAACCGCCAACATCAAACGGTGACCTCGCGGATCATTTCATTGGGTTTACGCAGTACACCTCGAACTTTCCGCCTTTACGCCTTGCCCGATTGTTTTGCGTCCTTAAAGAGCGTGGCCAAAAATGTGCAATGTCCACACCTCATGACCCTCAATTTTCGCCATCAAGAATCGGGCAGTTTTGCGACCAAAAATGGCGGACGCATTGGAGAGCTGGAAAAAACACTCAAGTCCCCGATGGCATTTTTCTTCCCTCAAGCGAAGAAAGAGCAGAGCGAACGCGAGCAAATTCGAGATGAAATGTCGGATGGCATCAACAGCATGGCATACATGCACCTGACGCTGACGTTATTTACCAACAAAAAATCCGAGCGACTGCATCGCACTACTGCCATTAACGCCTTTCGCTCTGGCGGGATTGATTTACAAACCGTCTCGATGCTGCAAAGCCAAGCGCTCATGACGACCTTACCGTTCATGATGACCGATGGGTTTTGGGCCGATTGCGACCGTGCTGGACGCATTCAAACCGTAAAAACCGGCAATGTGGCCAACCTCTTGCCTCTTGTGATGGACGTAAAGAATTTCAGTGGCGGCATGATGCTTCCCACCATGCGCCAACAAGCCTTTTGGTTTAATCCGTTTAATTGTGGCTCAGATAACTACAACATCGCCCTGACCGGAGGCTCCGGGGCAGGAAAATCCTTCTTTGTGCAAAAGCTCGCCGAAACCCTCTTTGCCATGAACGGTAAAATCTGGGCGTTAGATAAAGGAAAGAGCTTTAAAAAGCTCACCTTGATGCTTGGCGGCCGCTACATGACGGCTGAGAAGATTTACCTCAATCCATTCACTCATCTGGAACGCATTGCCATGGGGGATGACTATACCGATGAAAAAGGCGAACAGGTCAACCCTCTCAAGGAAACGCTGCACACCATCACCGGACTCTTTGCGACCATGGCCTGCCCCACACACGAAATGGGAGATTTTGAAAAATCGGTCCTCGGTGATTGCATCATTGCGGCTTGGCAGGCACACAAAAGCGAGACGTTGGTTGACCATGTGCAAGAAGCGCTGTTTGCGGCGGCCGAAAAACAAGGCGGTGATCGCCGCCTTTCTGATATCGCCATGCAACTGAATAAATACCGCTCAGAGGGGATCTACGGTGACACCTTCAATAAACCGTCCATGCTGGATCCCAATGTCCACTTTACCACCATTGAACTCGACGGATTTCCCTCGGACATCATGCGACCGGTGATTTTTGCGCTGATGTCGAGCATCACTCAGCAGATGTACCTTTCAGGCTCTCGTTCAACGCCGAAGATGTGCATCATTGAAGAGGCGTGGTCTCTGATGGCTGGCTCTAATGCACAGGCACAAGAATTCATCAATACCGGTTATCGCACCGCCCGAAAATTTGGGGGTTCGTTTTGCACCGTGACGCAAGGGATTGAGGATTTTTACAGCACACCTGAAGCGCTCGCTGCGTTCAATAACTCCGACATTCACATCACTCTGCGTCAAGGCAGTGGATTGGCGAAATTCATCAAAGACAATCCTTCACACTTTTCACCCTATGAGCAATTTGTCATCAAGAGTTTTGAAAAGTCCTCCATCGCCGGTTACAGCTCTGTCATGCTAAAAACCGGTGATGTAACGACCTTTCATCGCTTGTTTGCCGATCCTTTTACTCGTGCGTGCCTTTCGACAGAGCCGCATGAGTTTGAGTACTGTGAAACCTTGATGAACCAAGGCGTCCCACTCATGGATGCGGTCAATCAAACCGCAGAGCATTTTTACGGACCAGAAATTGAGATCTTCAACACCCTCATCTATGGTAAGGAGGCCAAATGAAATCCATCCGTCACACACGTCTTGTCGGTGCCCTGTTTGCCATAGTGTTGATGATGTTCACGCTGATGGCCGTCAAGCTCAACACCGCCCCTCAAATCGTGGTCTTCGATATCGAACAAACGTTAGCGCAATATCAAGACCAACTCATTGAAGCCAACCTCAGCGATCAGGAGCACAGCGCGCAATTGGCGACCTTTGATACGGAACTCAGGCGGCTCTTGAAAGAATACGCGCAAGCGCACCATCTCGTGATTATCGTGCCAGGCGCGCTCATCAGCGGCGCACCGGATAGAACCACCGAGATCCAACATTACGTTATTGAGGCGCTTAAAAAGGAGTCATGATCTTATGATTGTTCACGGGCATTCATTCATCAAACCAACAGCACTCTCAAAGGTGCTCGGTCTCACTTTACTTGCCATCGCCCCCACCGCTCTTAGTCAACAATTTGGGCGTCAAGGCGAACTTTTCCCTATTGCAGAGGTAGACATGTTGCAATGGATTAACAGCAGATTGACACACTTAGAAGCCACGGGAGAAACCGCAAAGATGCAACAGCAGTTTGTGGAGAACGTAGAAAATAACGTGCGAAGACCCCCTCCCGTTAAAGGGTTGACCGCCACCACCGCGCCCAACACCTTTTACATCGACCCATCATTAAAGCTGGCCACCGATATCAAAGATGCACAAGGTAACCTCCTTTATGCTAAAGGCCTCGTCATCAACCCTTTTGATACCGACACTTGGCCAGTCGACATTCCCAAACAATCATTCGATTACTCGTATGTGATTGTCTTTCTTGATGGTGACGACCCAAGCCAGCGCGCTTGGGCTAAACAATACCGCGCAGATAAGCCGATAAAATGGACCCTCACCAACGGCAGTCCAGAAAACGTCGCCACGGAGTTTGACGCCCGAATTTATTTTGACCAACAAGGTCACTACAGCCGTCAATTTCAACTCTCACACATTCCCGCTCTGATTGAACAAGACGGAGCGCGGTGGAAGATCACAGAGATCGATGTGACGCCGTTCACCACCATAAACAAGAGTGCGACGAACACAAAATAAGGAGAAAGACCTTGAGATCCCATGGGTTATTACTGCTTGGTTTGTTCCTATTTCCTTGGCAAACCCAAGCTCAATCCGCCGCTTGTACGGGGCATTTCTTAAATCCATTGTCTGATATTTGTTGGGACTGCCTATTTCCTATGACACTGGGCAGTGTGCCTCTCATTAGCTCGACATACCCTGACACCGCCAACCCAAGCATGCCGATCTCCTATTGTCCTAAACCCCCGCCCATTTTTATGCAAATTGGCTTAAATATTGGGTATTGGGAGCCGTATTCCTTGGTGGACGTGACGCGAGTCCCTTATTGCATGGTCAACATGGGGATGCAGTTGAGTAATGACAATAGCCAACAAATAGGAGGCTCGCAGCACGACTCAAGCAGCAAAACCAGCGGCAATGCTTTTTATCACGTGCATTGGTACAAATATCCGGTGATTTACTGGCTACAACTGATGCAGTCGGCCGCCTGCATGGCCACGGATAATTTCGATGTGGCCTACCTCACCGAGCTTGACCCGTTTTGGGATGATGATGAGATGTCGTTCATTCTTAACCCCGAAGCCATTTTGTTTGGCCACCCCATCACGCAGCTCTCTTGCATCACCGAAGCCATGGCGACCACCACCGGGCGCGTTTTGCCTTTTGATGCGCTTTTTTGGTGTTTAGGCTCACAAGGCAGCGTCTACCCATTAACCGGTAATAGCGCTTACTCTCATACCGGCCCTCAAGTTGGCACACTGATGTTAGAGCGTTTTAATTTTAAAATGCACAGGCAAGGCATTGTGTGGGAAACCCGGGGCGAAGATGGCGCAATCTGTTACCAATGGCCAGAGCCTATCTTGCCGAAAAGTCGCTATCGCTATCAATTGTCGGCACCGATTGGTGATGCCGCTCATTGTTATCCCTATGGCACCACCTCGTCACTTTGGGAGCAAGGTAAAGACAACCCAACCACCGGCGGTAACTTTGGTTTTGTGAACTGGCGAAAACGTAATTGCGTATTTTTATAAGGAAATGAGACGATGTCATTTAGCCCAAGAGCCTCATGGCTGTTACTTATTCTGCTGGTTAGCCCTCTCTCAACAGCCGAGAAGGGTTACTCTCAAGAAGAGCTCAAAGCGCTTGCCAAGCAAGAGCAGACCATTGCAGCGCCAACCAATCACAGTGAACTGACCACCTTTCTTGAACGAGGTCAGCAACATAAGCAAGAAGCGTTGTCGATGAATCAACACCTCGATAACGTGTTGCAAGACTCGCCACTGGCGAGTGTTCTTGGGGTGCCTCAGGAAAATCCAAACAAAAAGGCGCAAGGTGTGATGGTGTTTGTGTCGCTTTCCATGCCAGATAACGCGCTTAGACAGCTACTCAAACAAAGTCAGCAATATCAGGTTCCTCTCGTGATACGTGGGGTACTGCCAGAAGGCATGGTACCGACAGCCTCTCGAATACTGAGTTTGTTAGAAGCGGACGACGAAGAAATGGCCATTGATAGCGGTTTTGCCATCAGTCCACAGTGGTTTCGTCAATTTAACATCACCCACGTCCCCGTGTTTGTGGCCATTGGAGAAGCGTGCAATGAAGCGTCTTGCCCGCAAAGTGATTACGACATGGTTCACGGCAACCTCTCCCTTCCTAACGCATTAACGATTTTAAGCCAAGGCGATGTAGGACACATCGCCAAACAAGTGCTCAATAGGAGTTCCCCTTGAATTCGCCCTTTTCACTACTTTTTGTTTTTCTCTCTTTCAGCGCTGCTCTCTTACTCTCCCTTCATACCCTTGCCGCCCCTCAAGAAAACACATTCTACGACAACGTGGAGTGGGCGAAAAACACCCCGAACGAGGCTTACAATGACTCAGAAATGACGCTTAACCTGTCAGACTTCTGCAGCGACAATAATCCAGGGTGTGAAAGCAAAATCCGACAGCCTGATGAAGCCGGGATGACTGATGCACAAATCACAAACCAATCCACGTCGGAGTTTGGCAACAACGAACACGCTCAAGCGATACAAGAGGGGTTTGACAATAATAGTGCCACCATTAACCCCAATGATGACACGTATCGATTCGCCACCCTTGGCATTGAGAACGCCTATGAAATCAGTCATGGTCAGTCTAATCAGTACGTGGATTGTGACAACGCCACGCAATGCGTCATTGATAACATCGCAAAGCAATGCTACCGACCAACTCACAACCCGGTCCCGTGTGACAAAGTCCCCGTCGCCTCCGTGAGCCTTAGTGAAGTGATCTACCGCTGCCCATCCGGCTGGACAAAGCAAGGGGATAATTGCCAACGCCCTCTCTCACAATGCCGACACGATAATCACAATTACGTGAGGCAAACGGGGGGAACAAGAGGGTTTACAGGGTCAGATACCACGTATTTCTGGGATGGGAAGGTTGTCTCTCCCAACCAAGGCTACACGCTTGGCGATTTAAAACAGACCGACCACATTGTCTGGAAAAGTAACGAATCCTGGTATAAACGCTACCAGATTTGTCGCCCCACCACACAAACGAAAAAAGTCACCTTGAGCTGCTCAAACGGATTCTCCTTATCCGGAGGGAACTGCATCAAGAACAACATTACTTGGCGAACAGAATGCAACCTGATGAACTCATGCAAGATCACTCGCCAGCAATGCATTGAAGGTCGAGCCACCCGCATCATTAATGGCATACCGACCACGCTTGATTGCTGGAAGTATCGGGTTGAGCACCAATGCACTCGACCCAATACGTGCAACGTCCTGCCCGCCGATTGCACCACGACGTCAACCCATTGCAGCCTCCAGCAAAACGGTGTGTGCATTGAGGAGAAAGTCAATAAATCCTGCCCACAGCGGCGCTGCAGTGCCACCCAATTAATCTGTGGAGAAGAGAGCTTTTGTCTGGATGGCGATTGCTTTGAAGCCATGGCGACCACTTCAAACCGCTTTAATGAAAGCACCTCAGCCTTAGCCGCGCTCGCAGAAGCCGCTGACGGTATGGGTAACCCACCGAAGATATTTACAGGCAAAGGCATGAAGTGCACAGACGCCGCTTTTGGTTTTGCCGACTGCTGTAAAGACGGCGGTTGGGGCACGAGTATTGGCATAGCCCAATGCAATGATGAAGAGAAAGCGCTCGGTCAAGCCAAAGAGCAAGGCATTACGATAGCCCTTGGCCGTTATTGCGCAGAAAAGGTCTTAGGCGCGTGTATCCGGGAAAAGAAGACCTACTGCGTCTTTGATAGCAAATTGGCGCGCATCATCCAAGAGCAAGGCTCGAAAGGTCAACTTGGCATCAGTCTGGGAACCGCCAAACACCCCATTTGCGGCGCCCTTACCCCCGAGCAGCTTCAAGACATAGATTTTGAACGCCTCGACTTTTCGGACTTCTACGACGACATGCACGGCAACACCAACCTGCCTTCGGCCACAGAAATCCAAGAGCGATTACACAGCGCTTATCGCCATTAACTTAATCAATGATGAGGACATGATATGGATCCCCTACTCCCTTTACTTGTGGCCACCCTGTCGACAACCGGGTTTGCCATCACCCTTATTCGGCATCTTCTGTTCAAACGAAAACTCCATCAGCTCAAGCAAGAAATGATGAGGCACCAACAACAGCGTGGCATTGATGAAGCACTTTGGACGTTATTTCACACGCGCACCCACAAGATGCTGAGTTTCTGGCAATAATGAGGTCACACCATGAAGGACTTATCCACAAAAACGGTGAACAACTCAATTAACCGATTAACAATCAAATCCCTACCGTTAATGTTGTTGGCTTTATTGGCCTTTCACAGTATCGCCGATGAGCCCCCCAAGGGGTGGCGCTGGTATAACGAGACCAAAGCGCCCAAAGTCCCTCCCAAAGAGGAGGAGAGCCTCCCCCCCAACAGCGTCTCTACCGTGATGAGCGCCACCGAGCAGATGCAATGGTTCCACCGCGCGTTTGATGAAGCGTTAAACGATGCCACCATTAACCCAACCGATGAAGAGAAAAATCTAAAATTGATGAAGCTGAAAAAATTCATCGATGGCAAGACCACGCAAACGGGCATGACCTTCAAAAAGCTCATCAACGAACACCCCGAATACTCGTACACCAAAGACCGCCCCACAGAGCAAGCCGCAAGAGCGACGTACTATCAAGGTATCCAACTCAAAAACGAAGCCACTGTGCGTCAATTGGTACAAGAAGGTTGGGGCCTCTACTTCATCTACGAAGGGCAAGACGCCTTATCTCAAACCCTAGCACCCTCAATCCAAGACTTTGCCCACCGGTACCACATCGAACTGGTCGGGATCAGCAAAGACGGTCAGACCTTTGAGACGATTAATGAAAACCGTATTGATAAGACAGGGCGTGTACAGGTGCGCTACACACCGGCTTTAATGCTGGCCAATATCCACACCAAAGCACTCAAGCCCCTCGCCTACGGCTTCATTTCACAAAAAGACTTGCTCTCTCGCTTTCACAACGTCGCGACCAATTACCAAGACAGCGACTTTTAACTTAAGGACGCCCCGATGAACGCTTTTATCCGCACGTTATTGTTGAGTACGCTGATGACGCTCGCCTCAACCTCCCTCACTCAAGCGCAACCCCCTCATGCGATGACAGGCCAATACGCCTTGGTGTTCTTCCATTTTAGTCAGTGCGCTGAGTGTCACCACTTTGCCCCAACCATGAAGCGGCTAGAGCAAACTACTCAACTACCTGTGTACGATTTCTCCTTTGACGGACAACCCATCCCCGGTTACGCGACGCCTATACCGACCAACTCTGACATCACCGCTGCGTTTTTTGGGGATCTCAAAAACGCCATTACGCCCGCCACGTTCTTAATCAACGTCAGCAATGGTAAGTACGTGCGTTTGAGTGAAGGCAATGTTCCATACACTGAGCTGCTTAAGAGCTACCAAGCCTTGCGCGCCGATGTGGCCATCATGGAGAGTTTACAATGACGCGACCTACCCTCCTGGCTCTCTTAATGAGTCTTTCATGTTCACTTCATGCCGGCGGCTTGGGCGACGCCATGAACAGCTTTTGGGATGACAGCAGTTTTAACAGCAACATCACGAACCCAAGTGCCTATCAGGGTCAATCCGCCACCTACTATAATGCGGGCAGTTTGTTTGCTCGCACCAACATCAAAAACATTCAACTGGCCGCCATCACCTTGCCTTCTGTCAGCGCAGGGTGCGGTGGCATTGACGCCTTTATGGGCGGCTTTTCTCATATTAACTCTGACCAACTGGTGGCTTTTGGTAAAGCCGTCATTGCCAACGCCGTGCCCTTCGCGGTGGATTTAGCGCTGCAAACTTGGGCGCCGAGCATCAAAGAGAATCGGGACAAACTGCAAGCCATTGCTGATCAGTTCCTCACCACCTCGATGAACTCTTGCCAAGTAGCGCAATCGGCGGTCTCTGGTTTAGCGGCCTTTACCGATGGGGAAGCCAAGCGACATGCCTGCGCCACCCTAGGCACGCAAAGCAACGCTTTCGCTGATTGGTTAGAAGCGCAACACGAATGTCGCAACGTCCGTACCAACCAGAGCACACTGGCTAGCAACACCGATGACGCCACGGCGCACGCAGTGAAAGTGAACTTAAATGTGGTGTGGGATGCGCTCATGAAAAGCGCTTACCTTCAAGACAATCAAGAGGTCGCCGAGTTTATCGTAAGCCTCACTGGCACCGTCATTTACGACGCGCAGGGGACGCCAAGCTACATTCCGGCCATGTTAGTGGGTAACGACACCGCCATTAACGCCCTTTTGACCGGAGGGGATTTGGAGGTGTATCGATGCGACAACACCGAGACCTGCCTTTCGATGAGCCTAAGCGCCATCAGCCTAAATGAAAGCCAAGCCTTTAACGCCAAAGTGCGCCACACCGTCGATACGCTCTATGCCCACTTACAATCTGACCAACCTATCACCGACTCAGAGAAGAGCTTTGTTGAACTCAGTGACATTCCTATCTTAGCAATGCTCATTGATGATGCGCACCTCAACCTACAACCAGAAAGCCATTTATACGCTCAAAATATTGCCGCCGATCTCTTGCATGCCTATCTCAACAACATGCTGATGATCGTCAATCAATCCATGACCAACCTCGCTTCGGTTAACCCAACCGACGTCAATCGCACTCTCGAAGGCATCAACAGTGCAAGGGATTACTTACAAACCATTCGAGACCGTCACAAAACAAAATTGAACGCGTACTTAGCCCTCACTGAGCGCTTAAAACGCAAACGAAAGCTCCTTAGCCAATCGGCAAGTGACGCTACCCTATCGAACCTCACCTTTGGCCATTAAAGGAGATCCCCAATGACCTTAGACTTTTATCTCTATGGCGCAGGCCCTCAATTACAACGAGCCTTGAACGCCGTCGCCACTTTTTTTACCACCAACACCTTTGGCTCGTTAATCGAAATCGCCTTACAACTGGCCTTTATCATCAGTGCCACCCTATTTTTTGTGTCTCGAGACGCGAAACATGTGATGCGTTTTATGTTCATTTACTTGGCTATCCCCACTTTTCTTATCAGCATGAAAGCCACCGTCCATATCAATGACGCGCAAAATCCTATGCGCATTTATTACGTGAATAACGTGCCTTACATCGTCGCAATACCCGGTTGGGCGGCCACCACGTT
This sequence comes from Vibrio sp. 10N.261.54.E10, assembly GCF_002877735.2. NCBI lineage: Bacteria > Pseudomonadati > Pseudomonadota > Gammaproteobacteria > Vibrionales > Vibrionaceae > Vibrio > Vibrio sp. 10N.261.54.E10. The sequence goes on along the minus strand of NZ_MCXE02000002.1, from coordinate 1,373,787 downwards.
CATGCACGGCTTAACCGAAGGCATTGAAATCGTCTTTAGCAGTACAGAGGATGAAAGCTACAGCTCCTCAGGCATGGTGTTTGGTTCGAATTTATACACGTTGCTTCGTAGCGCCAACGCCGAAACCATTGATCTGCAACGCTATTGGAAAGACTTTTATCACAACTGCATCGTCGGAGACATTCGAATTAACAAAAAATACACCATGCAAAACATCCTGCAAGCACCGGATTTGCTGGGTTTTCTCGCCACAAAATCGATGTCCCCCATTCGTGGGCTCTATAACCCCCAGGGTCAATACAGAACCTGCCGCGACGCGTTTCCTGAACTCACTCAACAATTTGATGAAGAGGCCAATCAAACCATGAATAAACTGGGCGCGTATATCTTGGGACGAGAGAGCAACATCCAATCAACGTTCTTAAGAAACGCCATCGAGAATAGTCACCAAGATTTAATTGGGGTCAGTAACAACGCGGTCGATATTTTAAAACAGAACATGGTCATCAACATGACGCGATGGAACATCGAAAACACGCACCGAGGTATCGCGGCCAACTACGCCTACACCGCCAACCAAATGCAAACCACCACCATGTGGGCCAACATTGGGCTGCAAGCCAAAGAGTTCATTCCAATGATGCACTCGATAGGAGTGATTTTGTTTGTCTGCTTTGGGGCGATCATTGCCATCATTGCCTTGCTGCCACATATGGCGCTGCCTGTCCTTAAAAACTACGTTGGCAGTTTTTTCTATCTGGCCACTTGGCCTATGATATTCACCATCCTCAACGCTATAATGATGTGGTTCTTAGAAGGGGCGACCCAGGGCGCGACACAAGGGTTACGCGGCATTACCCTCTCGAACATGAGCGGCATTGATTACGTCAACACGCGTTACGCCTCCATTACCGGATACTTGATGATGTCCACCCCCGCGATTGCTTTGGCGTTAACCAAGGGCGCAGCGGCCATGATGAGCAGCTTAAACTACCAACTGGCGGGGATGATAAACCAAACCAATGCCCGTACGTCGGCAGCGGCCTCAAGCGGTGACATCAGCCACGGTAATACGCAAATGCAGACCCACACGTTTAATAACGTCAATGGCAATAAGTTTGATACGTCGACATTGCTGAAACAACACGGCAGTACCACTCAAAGCGAAGACGGTATGCTTTCAACGCAATACGGTGATAGAACGGTGTATGACACTAGCCCTACCGCGTCGAATTTCCAATGGAACGTCGCATCAACCAGTCAATACAGTGAAGCGGTGCAAGACTTGCACACCAATGCTCAATCGAACCTCTCGACACAACAAGCGGCCTTGTCGCAAAGCACACAAAGTGGCTCTCAACTGATGGCCGATTGGAAAGAGAGTTATTCTTCAACCCAAGGTTACGGTTTAACTCATGGACACGGTGCAACTGCTGCGGCTTCAAAAGGCTTAGAGCAGGTCAACTCCGCCACTGAGCAAGTCAGTGCAGCAACCGGATGGAGCCATGAGAAAGCGAATGCCTTCTTACACTCTGCGTACGGCGGTTATGACGTGAATGCAGGACTGTCAAGCGGCGCTCTCGGTGACGCCGTAGGGTTTAATGGGAGTGTGAACGCGTCCACGGGACAAAAATGGACACAGGAAGACCGCGAAACGCTCAGCAGCATGAGCAACGAGCAACAAAGCCAAATGCAAGCCGCTATCGAATCCTACCGCTCTGGTGCCAACCAAACCATCGATGCGAGCAACCGCCTCACGGCCGACGAACGTAATACGGAGATGGGCACTTACGCCACTGGCTTTACGGCGAACTTTAGTGAGACGCAAGGCTTGATAACGTCCACGACACAATCTCAGCAAGAGGTCGATACGCTCAGCCAAGTCAACAGCCAAGAGCATCGTCAAGTGGCGAGCCTGATTGAGAAACTGGAAATACCATTCCAAGATTTTGTGGAGGAGCAATATAAATCTGAAGAAGGACGAGCAAAGCAGATTCTTACCGGTAGTAATGATAAATCACGCCAAGATCGAACAAATGAATGGGAAGCATTTAAAACAACCGACACGTTTAAAGATTTTGTGCTCGCCAGCGTACCCACTCAAGAAGAGCACGAACAAACCTTTAATCCTGAGCCGACCCAAGCCGAGTGGCAAACGATGGTGGGCGAACAATACAAAGGTAAAGCTCTAGGCAACACCAGCCAAACGGTGATTGAGCAGCATGAACAGCGCGGCGGCACTGAGCGTTATTACAACCCAGACAACCACTCACAAATCGTGGAGGAGACACGTGAACAATTTGAGGCCACCAGTAACCGTGTTGAGCCACCTTCCACCTTGCAGCCAACAGAGAATGAGGAGGATAAAACCCGAACTTAAATATAAATAATGGTTAATTATTGAGTAACCCAAGTAAGGTATCAAAACAACCTAGTATTATACACAATATTAAATGGAGAGAATAATGATGATGAAATGGATCGTATTAGGCTTATTCACATGGTGCTCTTTTTCAGGAGCTACGGCACAAGGTTTTGATGAACTTTCAGGCAGTAAAAACAATCCAGCCTCTATGACGTATTACTTGGAGTATTATAAAAAGACGAATAATCAAGAATATCAATACTTATTAGCCACCGTTCGTGCTGCTGCAGATACGGTAGATTTTTATACCACTCGATTAGATGCTCGCGATCAGCGCATTGATTATTGCTTGCCCATGAAAGATGCAGCCAATCGCGACACTTTATATAACTGGAAAACAAAAGAGCTAATAGATCTTATCAATAACCAAATTGAGCATGATCCTCGTGTAAAAAAATATAATAGGCTTGCGGGCTCTATCGGAAGCTACCTTGTTGCCGCTCTCAAAGAGCAATACCCTTGCCCTGTACAAAAGCAGTTGTAGGCTGTTGGTTTACCCTACCAAAAGTTATCCATTATTATCATGCCGTTCGCTACTACCCCCGTGATATCTCACGGGGGTAAACTTAGACCAAGCTACTGACTTGCCGCGTTTTTCAAGGTAATGATGACTGCGCCCTCTGCTGTGTCCTAATAGGCTTGATATATACCTATAGGCTTTCAACCAATCCAAGTTCATTACTTGTAATCTGGTTTAATTTTTTGCTGAAACTCCCCCTGTTGATCCCTAACATCCTAGTAGCCTTTGATTGATTACCACGCGTATGAGTTATCAACTCAGTAAACAATGTTTTTAGCACCGTAGGAGTAACCCAAGACATATCCGGGCTAGCTGATTTATTATCAAACCATGTTAGCTCCAGTTCTGCTCGGATAAGTTTTTTCAAATGGTCTTTGTTGATTGGGGTTAGTTGGTCATTCATATAAATTGGAGGTTGATAATCGATTTTATCATGTTGGCAAATTTATCATGAAAGTGCCTTAAAATCCGCTCACTCCCAAATTTGATGTCATGCAGGCTTTGGTTTGTAGTCGCTTGGTGGGCACAGTCATCTTGACTTGAGTATGTCGTCTACTCGACAATTATGAGTTAGAAGTGTTCGGATTCCGAACAAGGAATCCGACTTCAAGCGTTGCCTTCCCTGCCCTAGCTCATCAATAGCTATCATCCTGATAAATATCACCTTACAAACTATACCCATCATCTATCGCTTGTGTTTTAATGCATCTAAACGCTTATCGGGTAATCTTCAAATGGCACGAAAACACGATGGAATCATATGGCACTTAATGGACGCTCCATGGTGGTTAAGCGTAGTACTCTCTGCTTGTATTTATTTTGGGCTTTCATACCTATTGCCTAGCTTGGCCGTGGATAGCAATAATTTCATCTTTGAAGCTATTGCTCCAAACTTGCCCTTGATGGCTCCATATTTTACGTTCTTATTTCTTCTCCCCGCACCGATAGCGTTTTTCAAGCAATATCAGAGGAAAAGAAACTATCTCAAGACGAACAATCAGATTAAAATTCAGAGGAATACTTCCCCACTAAATCACCTGACTTGGATCGAATTTGAAAGTTACATCGGAGAATACTTTAAGTCTCAAGGGTATGCGGTCAAACAGTCTTTCGCTCAAAAATCTGATGGCGGTGTTGATATTTGGCTTACAAAAGATAGTGAATTAAGCCTTGTACAATGTAAGCATTGGAAAACTCGCAAAGTGGGTGTGCAAGTTCTAAGGGAAATGTACGGTGTCATGATCGCGAACAATGCCAGTAAGATGATTATCGTAACTTCAGGAGGCTTTACTTCTGAGGCTGTCGCTTTTTCTCTAGATAAGCGTCTGTGGCTAGTCAATGGCAGCGAACTAGTACATATGATTGAAGATGGGCGCAGCTTTCAAAATAAACCATCAATATCGCCCCAAACACACAGGGCAGGCGTCGAATCTATGATTTGCCCTAGTTGCCAATCTAAGCTTGTAATGCGTGTTGCTAAGCAAGGAGCTAAATCTGGTATGTCTTTTTATGGTTGCTCTACGTATCCAAAGTGTCGTTATACTTGCGACTGCTGAGTTTTAATCTATTCGCAATACACGCTTGTTGTAGAAAGTAATCTTTGATATCCCGAAAGTTGCTGCTGGCATCTATTGCTATTTGGCATGGCGAACAACTGATTTATTGCGGTATGTCTAGAAGACAAATCGAAAAGAACAGTCATAAGCCCAAATTTGGTCTAATCACACGTATTCAAAGTCATGCTTCTGGTCACTTAAGTGTTGACCAATTTTTTGGGTACGTTGCGAACTGTTTGGTGATTCCTAGTTTGAAACCATCTGAACCCCCTCGCTTTGCTTCCGGAGACCTCAAGCTCGACTCTCTAACGAAAGAAGACATCCACCAGCCTCTTGAATTTCAATATGTTGTTGTCGATACAAGCGAAGGGGCTTACAAGCAAGAAGACAAAGCTAGGTCTGGCGAGATATTGGGGCAATTACCTCTTTTAAACCCTCTCTAGATAGGTTTTGTCCAGGGAGAGTATGCTAGAGCTGATCACACAAAGGTTGATCAGTTTTAAAAACGTTTTTGGATATAAATGATTTACAACCACTACACTAAACCGTTTCTATCAGATTAGAAAAAGTATCTTGGAGCCTTAAGCGATTGTTATACCTTTGTTTGTTCATACGCTAAAGTTATAGGTGTAAAAAAGCCGATTCAACTGTATTAGTTTGAATCGGCTTAAAAAATTGATGAGCAAGAGCATATTCGATTATGCAACTGCTTTGGCTTTCTCAATTGTTGAGTTTTGAGACTCTGAAGCAGCGACGATCACTCTTTTATAAACTTTTTTCTTTTCACTTGAAGATGTACGCTTCACGAAATTTGACAATGGTGATGAAGCAACCTTCTTACTGCTACAATTAAACATAAAGCCTCCTATCAACCTTTAAATGCCCACAATTTTGTTTACTTCTTCTACAGTATAATTCGGTTTCAGATAAGGTTTCAAGCTACTAACGTTACTATGATAAGTTCTAGTGCTGCCATCATTATCTTTCATCAACAAGTCGACTTGGATCTTTTTACCGAATTTTTCCTTCAACGCCTCTATAACTGTCTGAGAACCAAAGAATTGTTCTACGAAGTGTTCAGGGAGAATTTTTCGACCTTCAACTTTTTCTCTCGCGTTAACAAATTCCCATGCTAGTTCAGGGCGTTGATACACAAATATTATCAGTACATCTCTGTCTTTGTCTAAAGATCTTTGAATGTTTTTTTCCGCTACATGGTAGCTTGATAACGTTCCGTCTAACAAAAAACTCTGACCATTCTTAAAGATATAGTCCATCGAACGTTCAACAAGAATAACAACTGCACGCTGAAATAGGTATGAATTCGAACCATCGTAATCTTCAAATTCAATGCGCAAGTCATCAGGATCTAGGCGAAGAACTTGCACATGACCATCAGAGATGGAAGCAACTAATTCTTTAGATGATTCTGTTTTCCCTGCCCCTGGAGAGCCACTCATAAAAACAGATACAGGAGCCTCTTCTGGAAGGTAGACTGCTTTATCAGTAAGCCTTCTACAAATCTTAGTCCTGTTTTTCTTGGCAAAGATGACTGCCCTGTCCCTGATTGCAAGTTCTTCGTCATTAAGATCCAAGATGACCATCTCAAAATTAATATATTTCGCACATTATACACAATAATTAACGCCTAAAGGCATAACTTGCTCTAACTCAAGTGCATTTCAATACGTATAAAAAATTCATGTGAAATATGGAGTTGAGCACTATGAAAAAGTTCGCCTAACAAAACTAGGAACCAACCATGAGCTAAATTTGGCTAACTTAGGGGCGACAGAATCGCTTGGTGATCACATCAAACTGGTAGGTATCGAAACAAGCTTTTGGACAAAAGCACGTTAGACTAATCACTCTAACGCTCTCTATTCAGATGAGAAAAAGTATCTTGAAGCCATCAACACTTGTTATGTACATAGCTTGTTGATATTTTGAGAAATTTCCATAATTACAGCTTTTAAAACTTGCAGGCAGATTTTAGCTGTATGCTCTCTGGGTGTAAAACCTGACGACATTTGTTGATATGGGTGTATGTAGTTTCGAAAATCCCTCAACGTATGCGAAAACTTATGGGTATCCAGTTGAATCAACTCTAAGTCTTTTGCAACATCAATAAACGCTGCCAATGTCCAATCATGAAACTGTTGTACTTTACCATCGCGGGTTTTCGGCGATGATTTAACGGTATTAAATGCCCTAGGATTACTTGATGCAAGTCCAAGAAATATTCCCTCTAACGAGCTACCCGCGAGTAAAATAGTCGAAAAATATGCTCCAGAATTGTAGGTTTTTTCAATTTCATCTAGTCGTTTGTTTAGCACGTCTGTGACATTAGGATCCAAACCTAAATCAGAGATTGAGAAACCGCTAAACTCTCGGCTCAAGAAATCAGACTCAGACAGGCTGGGCGCATTCGTTTCGTTTTCATGTAATTCTACTTTTTGGAGCTTCTTAAAGGTAATTTCGGCTTCATTTCTGACTACTTGCCATTTATCGAAAGCAATATACTGATTGAAGTCAGCAATATAACCGTCTAGCTCTCCAATACGCCCGATAAAGTTGACTGGATTAAATACGTTTTTGATACAAGTATCGAGGTTGGGTGTACCATTGATAGCCTCTAAGCAATCATCCGTATACTTCCAACGAGAAGGGAAGCCTTGCCCATAAGAATGGTTAAAGCCTAATGCGTTAAAAAACTTAACCAAGTTTGGACCGGAGCGATACTCAGTTTCTTCATTGATAAGATCTCGAAGTTTTTCGCTCGTTTTACTACTGATGATCATTCAATTTCCTCTAGTACATGACGCCGCATTAAATCAAGAACAACGCTTACCACCGAGCCTAACTCTTTGTACCTTAGACACAAAAGCCAATTTAAACTGAGAATGCCAAGCGTTGATAATCTCTCTTAAATGCTTTGTTAACCCAATTTTTTCGCCAATAAGAAAATAAAGCTTGCTAGGCGATGAAAAAGATATTCAATGTGGTCACTATCATTTAATTTAACCTGAGTAACCTCTGAGTGACGAATAAAAAACGAGTTACCAATTGTCGTCAGAGCTGTAGCCTCAGATTCTAGTTGAACTCTGAATTCTTTATCTGATGCACAGGCGTCGAGCAGTTGTGTCATTGATTGTTTTTTACTTTGACTAGGATTGAATACTGTTTTTATACGCTCGAAAGCGTCCCAAAGCTCTTTCAGTGCTTCATAACGTACTTGGACGTCCGCGTTACATATTTTCGTATTTGCTCTTGCAATCAGATCGTCAAGTTCCTGATCAAGCGTCTTGCTTACTTGTCCAGTAACCGAACCTAATGATGGATTGAGCACTCTTGTGATTTGTCCGTCTGCGTGTAATTGATAAGCCACACCATTTCTAGAGAACATGGTGTCAATTTTATCTAAAAATTCAGCTTGCCCGGTTGAGCTGTCAAATGATGTTATGTGGTGATGTCCAAAGAATGGATGAAACTGCCCCAACGTAGGCTTAGATACATTCGCATAGCAAAACTGAACTAAGTCTAGTATGTCTAAGTAGTCAGGAGTGAAAGGGGCTTTTTTAGACATCCAATCATCAGGGTCTTCTTTTTCTGTAATAAATGGATATTCAATTCCCAATATTTCAGCTTTTAAAGCTAACGAGAATCCTTTTTCATCGGTGCCACAGCACCCTTGCCCGTCAGGACAAAGATCTGGAAAGTTTTCTCCGAAATGCCCTGTATCGATTAACTTTTGAATATACGCAGTTAACCCACACCAAACATTGTAAGGAATTTCATTATTTGTTCGAGGCAAAGCGCCTCTTTCAGAATCACTAAAGTACTTCATAATTTCCTAAGTTGGGTTAACGCCCTGTTAGTTGCCTTGCTCACCACAACAGGTTAAACAACAATTATTTATGTGCAACTTAAAACTATCAGTTGGATAGATTACATTGGCAGGGCATTTCTCATCGTTACACGAAATTCTCTCAACCTCAGCATACTCTTGACACAGCCAACAGTGAACTTCCGTGGACTCAGGCGTATTTGGTTCAAGGCATGCATAATCCGCATTTAGCAAACTACCCGATTCTATTGAACTGTCCTGACAATGTGGGCAAAGATAACGCCTTCCGCGTTCTGGCATACCTATTAGCTTTCTAAATTTTCGATTAGAAAGGTACTTTTCAAAAAACTTATAATACTGAAGAAGTTGCATGTCCTCTTCTTCGTCCCGAAGCATTCCATAGAGAGGCTCAGTTAGCATCACTTCTTTCAAGTCTGAAACCCATTTATTACCCCAGATCTCTGTTAAAAAAACCGAAATAGCATGAACAATATCCTTCGGTTCTATTAACTCCCGATGTAATCCGTGAGTAAATTTGTTTCGTCTAATTCTGAGCTGCTCTAACGTATCTAGCGCAGAGCCAGATAAAACGTTGCCTTCTATTTTTTGATACTTACTTGTGAGTTCTTCTAACCCCACTATATAGAGTTCTTCAAAATCAATAGAGTCAGGAGTTGATAAGTGACTACTAGATTCTTCTGTTAAAAGTTCTGTAGGACATTTAAGACACACTTTATATTTAAAATAGTTCTCGATACTCAGAAATAGCATTATTAGAGAGTTACCAAGTATTCCCTGCCTATTTTCCCATTCTTCTTCTAATTCAAATGAATCATCTAGCAGTGAAAGGGGGGCTATTGCCAACTCAGTTTTTAATATATGGTCAATAGCCTGAACCAAATATTGAACACTCAAACTCTTGAACTCACTTGGTTCTGGCAAATTTGTGATCATTTAAAGCTCCTACTGTAGTATCTGAACCTTTGTGGCAACTAACGTCTAGTTATGCATTTGCTTAGTAGAAAAGCAGATATGAAATTAAAGCGAAAAAACTAATAAAAATTAACCAGAAAAAGCTAATTCTAGAGACGTAAAACCATTTAGGAAGAGGCAGTAATCCAATGAACTTGTTAATGCTCCAGAGAATCTCACCATCCCTTACTCTGTTCCATTCTTCTTTTAGCACCTCTTGCATTAAAGTCGCTATTTTTTCTTTCTCCGATTGAAATTTCTTTGCCGCACATTGCATATCTTTGTACGTTTCTGGTACTGATTCCAAGAGCTTCATGAGCTCCTTTGACTTACTCTCATTTTCGTTTAAATGCAGCTTTGCCTGATATACATACTCAATAAGCTCTAGCCTTGCCCAGTAAGCTTCTTCACTGTTTCTATCTGGAATATCTGTCCATTTTTCGGCGAGGCTTAGATATTTTGAGAAAATTTCTCTTACTGAGTTTATCCAATTCTGTCGAAGCCCTGAGGTTAAACTTGCTCTAGACAACAACGCGGTCAAAAACACCCCAATAATTGCACCAGCAACCGTCGCAAGCCCTATAAATAATGTTATTGAATCACTATCTGTCATCTACTCTGTCTCATAAAATGCATAACGCTTTATAGACGGATTTTTTCCGTCTTTCACCTCCGTATATCTTGCTTAAGCCAAATGAGCAATTCAAGCCATATTAATGAGTTATGAGAGTTTGCGTGCATACAACTGGATAAATCGCGTTAAAATGCCGTCTAGTAACCTAAGGTCTTGTCATTAGTAGAATTAGGTCAAAAAGAACCATAGTTAGAATGTTATGAGCAACGGCTCTAAACGACAATGGGGCACAAACGTGCTAGAAAATGCCACGGGTAAAAATTCAGCCTACGAAGGTTCGGGACAAAAATGGACACAGGAAGACCGCGAAACGCTCAGCAGCATGAGCAACAAAGCCAAATGCAAGCCGCTATCGAATCCTACCGCTCTGGTGCCAACCAAACCATCGATGCGAGCAACCGCCTCACGGCCGACGAACGTAATACGGAGATGGGCACTTACGCCACTGGCTTTACGGCGAACTTTAGTGAGACGCAAGGCTTGATAACGTCCACGACACAATCTCAACAAGAGGTCGATACACTCAGTCAAGTCAACAGCCAAGAGCAACGTCATCTGGCCAGCCTGACTGAGAAACTGGAAATACCATTCCAAGGTTTTGTGGAGGAGAAATATAAATCTGAAGTAGGACGAGCAGAACAGATTCTTACCGGTAGTAATGATAAATCACGCCAAGCCCGCGCTGATGAATGGGAAAAATTTAAAACAACCGACACGTTTAAAGATTTTGTGCTCGCCAGCGTCCCCACTCAAGAAGAGCACGAACGTACCTTTAATCCTGAGCCGACCCAATCCGAGTGGCAAACAATGGTGGGCGAACAATACAAAGGTAAGGCTCTAGGCAACACCAGCCAAACGGTGATTGAGCAGCATAAACAACGCGGAGGCACTGAGCGTTATTACACCCCCGACAACCACTCGCAAATCGTGGAGGATACACGTGAACAATTTGAGAGTACCAGTAACCGTGTTGAGCCACCATCAACCTTACAGCCAACACAGAAGGAGGATCAAACCCGCTCTTAACCTATAAATAATGGTTAATTATTGAGTAATTAAAATGAAAAATCGTAACGACCTAGTAAGATACACAGTATTAAATGGAGGGATTAATGATGAAATGGCTCGTATTAGGCTTAGGCACATGTTTCTCTTTTTTGAGCTTAGCCAATAGTCAAATTCCAGAAATCGACCGACTCAGCAGTGGCAACAGCCCTGCAGATATGAGTTACTATGTTGAACATTATCAAAATCCGGGGAGTCCTGAGTATCGAGATTTATTGATTGGTACTCGTGTCGCTGCTAACGCCGTGAACTTTTATACCACCCGTTTAGATACTCGCGGCCAACGCATTGATTATTGCTTGCCAATGAAAGATGCAGCCAATCGCGAAACATTATGGGAATGGAAAACCAAAGATCTGATGACAATTATCGACAACAGACTTGAACACGATCCTCGTTTAAAAAAATACGGCAAAGCAGGCATTGGTGGCAGCATCGCCAGCTATCTAACCGCCGCATTAAAAGAGCAATACCCTTGCCCAGTGCAAAAGCAATTTTAAGCTATTGGTTTACCCTGCCAAAAGTTATCCGTTCTTATCATGCTGTTCGCTGTAAATCCCCGTGATGTATCACGGGGGTAAATTAGACCAAGCTACTGACTGGCTGGCGTTTTTCAAGGTAATGATGGCTACGCCCTCTGCTGTGTCCTAATAGGCTTGATATATATCTATAGGCTTTCAACCAATCCAAGTTCATTATTTGTAATCTGGTTTAATTTTTTGCTGAAACTACCCCTGTTGATCCCCAACATCCTAGCAGCCTCTTGAATTTCAATATGTTGTTGTCGATACAAGCGAAGGGACTTAAAAGCCAGAAGACAAGGCTCTAACTTACTTGTCGCTCTCCAATTTTCCAAGCTATGTACTTGTAAACTTGCCTACCGCAATCATCTGATACATAATGACACTACCATCTGATAAGGAGTTATTGTTATGTCACAAATGCAAGCATTCAAGCCTGTTAAACAGCCAGCTAGCTTTTGGCAGCAAGTAGGTATTCCATCGCGAGGGGTAACCCTTTATGAGTCTGTTCATAAAGGTCTGGATTTTGATGTTTTTGACAAACTAGCCAAGCACTCTAAATTGGAAAAGAAAGAGTTGGCTACCGCTGTTACAATTCCACCAGCCACACTAAACCGCAGATCGAAAGCGGGACGTTTTAACAAAGACGAAAGTGATCGTTTGTACCGTTTTGCTGAGATATTCAACCAAACCATCAACTTGTTTGAAGGTGATATTTTGGCCGCGTGTGAATGGATCAAATCCCCTGTGGTTGGTTTGGGTAATCGCCGCCCTATCGATATGGTTGCCACAACTGCTGAATCAGAGGGTGTGCTAAACCTAATTGGACGATTAGAGCATGGGGTATTTTCTTGATCACTTTGTACCGAATCGTAAAGGAAAAGTGGGAAGAGTCAGCTTTCGATGGCGAAGGCTCCAGACTGTACGGAGGGCGTTGGAATTCTATTGGACGGTCTGCGGTTTATGTTGCGGCGTCAGAGTCACTTGCCATTTTAGAAATCTTGGTTCATCTCAAAAATACCAAAGTACTTGAAAATTATGTCTTGTTTACGTTGGAACTGGATGAAGCCGATGCTTTGGTCCTTGAAAATGACGACTTACCGGACAACTGGAATGAAGAGCCAGCCCCGCTTCAGACAGCCGAAATAGGTGATCAATGGTTATCGAGCTATTCAAGCTTGGCGCTGGCGACCCCATCGGTGATTGTGCCTCGCGAACAAAACTATGTGCTCAACACAAAACATCCAGGTTATCCAAAACTCATCAAAACAGCCAAAAAACACGAAATTTCTTTCGATACGCGGCTTCTATAAATCAGCTATTCCCACTGTAATTGTCCGAGGACATTAAAGTTTGTCAGTTCCAATTTAGTTTGATCTGTTTTTGGCTACATCAAGTTAGACGGCGAAGATAAGTTAAACCACTTTCGCCCCGTTATTTTTCACAGAAAAAAGCGGTTCAACACTCCTCAGCTGAGTTTAGGCGATTAAAACTAATGCAATCGCACAAAAATTCAGTCTTGTTTTTCACTAGATAGAGCTAAACGAAATATTGTAATTAACGGTTCTAAATCGAGTGATACCCCTGCAATATTTGCATCAATCCATTCTTGTTGAGTAATTTTAGGCCACTCGATGGTGTAGCCAAGGACAAATACGAGTTCTTCAAAGAAAAAACGTAAAGTTCGGCCATTACCTTCCCTAAAAGGATGGAACAAATTTAATTCGCAAAATAGACTGGCTAATTCTTGGATAAGATCAGGCAAAGCCAAATTGTCTAACGAAGGGATAATATCAAATAATTTTGAAGCTTCAGCTTCAATCCTAGAAACGGTACAGAATCGAGTGTAGCCTTTAGATATATCCACTTCTCGAACTTGACCTGCCCATTCAAAAATATCTTGGAATAGATGGTGATGTAGACATTTGAGGTGATTGAAGTCTAAATGCTTGATTTCAGAAACATTACTTTTGTATGAAAGGTACCTATAACTCGTAAACTCAACTTCGGCTTTTTCAAGTTCATCCGAGTCAAGTATATTCAATCTGTTAATTAAAACATCAGAATTTGAGTAACAGTATTTGTCCTGATCAGCACCATATTTATCTCGCATACTTGCGTTTTAAATCTTCAATGGTTTGAACGTTCGATTTCTTATTTATCGTCATGCCTTCATAACCCAAACTGGTTTTGAAGTTCTTTAAGCTAGGGGTAAATGTAGCTTTTTGGCGCTTCGGATTTGAGACATTGGCCATATCAATGTTCCTCTTGTTGGTTGCATTAATTGTACATGACTAATCAGCTAATGTCATGAAGTAGCGATTTTCGCAAAGCCAAGTGAGCCGCGCAGCAGCATTCTATTCTAGTAATGTCACTGGCAAAGTTTTATCCAGAGGCTTCATTGGCCTAAAGTTTTACCCGTGGCACTTGTCTCTCAAAGTGCCAGCTAGCTCAGAGCTGCCCCAAAAACGTCACAATCTGAATTTTAACACGTGGCATTTTCTAGCTCGAAAATGCCCCAAAGCGATTTACAAACGGCTTGATATCCTACTTCATTCAAGCGCTATTTGACCTAGTTTTCCTAATGGGTGTAGTCTCTTACCATTACGATTGATTCATTGTAACAAAATTCGGAATTTAGCTATGAAAAAAAGCGCAAAGAAACCAAGAAAAACAAATAAAAGAAATCTTAATAAAAAGAAAAAACCAAGTCATGGTGGGATAAAAAACACGAAGAGTGATAACGATTTTGTAACCTATAATGTTCCTAATCCTTTTCAAGATTTGTCCGATGAGCAAAGAGAAGAATTTCTATCTAAAATGATAGAGAATGCCAAAGAACAAACCTCAGTTCTAATTGATGATATTGTTGAAATATTTAAGAAAGTAGACCCTATATCACTAATTGCAATACTCTCAATGCAAGCTTTAGTTACAGGTGTAACTAAAGAGGGGGATTTAGTTGAAAAAAATGATGGAATACATCAATTTCACATAGAAATATTACAGGCTATATTTCTCAGTATACCAAATGAAGAGCTTGGTTATTTCCCACCCACACCAAATGTAACTGATGAATTAACAGAAAAAATCACTTCATTAGGAAGTCACGCTAATATTAGTAGATTTCCAACATCAATAAATGATACGACTACTGAAGAAAAAGCTATTGAGAGTATTCAGGTATTATTGCGAACCTCAACACAATCAATTCGCAATTGGAGTTATCAGGATAAGATGAAAAATCTAACCAGCGAGCTTTATTCTAAGCTTGAGGTCGATATCAATAATAACTTTGAATTTAAACCAAATGATGTCATATCTCTATTTGAGATGCTGATGAACTCTATTCAAGACAGAATTGATTCATGGTTAGATGTTATACAAGAACTAAGAAAATCAAAAAATAAGAATGAGCTAATTCCTGATTATTGTAAGTTAATGGGTTTTGATAGTGATTATACTTCTTCGATGATGTCAGACAGACAGCTTGACATCCCATCTATGAAAAAAGAAGAAATACTGATGCTAGTATTCGCTCATCACCAATTAAAGTTAAGGGACTGTTATACTTTTAGTATTGAAGAATTATCAACTTTGACCAGTTTGAATAATGAAATTATTCATAAAATAGTCGATGAATTTAGTTTTAACACTTCCTCTTTAACGGGAAATAATAAAGAATTTTTCTTCTTAGATAACCCAGTATGGAGTAAACCAATAATCAGGCATGATGATGCTTTGATTTGTTATATCCCGCAGTTATTTTTTGCTTATTCTCATGATTGTTTTATAAAGCTCACAAAAGGAATAAATAAAGAAAAAGTAAAGCGTACTAAAGCTAAATACTTAGAGGATAAGATTGAAGAAATTATTCTTAGAAGATTTCCAGAGTCACAAACAAAGAGTGGGCTTGAGTGGTCACAAGACGGTAGGGAGTATGAGACTGATTTGGTAACATTTATTGATGGTTTTATGCTTATTATAGAAGCCAAATCTCACAAGGTAAATAAGGCCGCACTTCGTGGTGCTCCTAAAACAGTTAAGCGGCAGTTCGATGAGATGATAATCGAGCCAAATATACAGTCAAAGAGATTAAGGGATAAGATCCTATATCTCAAAGATAATTCAGATATTGAAGATACTCTAAGAGAGCAATTACCAGTTTCATTAGATGATATTAATAATGTTATTAGAATGTCAATTACACTTGAAGATTTTGGGACGATGCAAACAAACATTGATAAGTTCCACAAAACGGATTGGATGCCTAACGACTATGAGCCATGCGTCTCTATGACAGTATCCGATTTTGAATGCATTACAGATATCTTAGAACACCCCATAGAAATAATAAACTATCTTACTAGACGATCTAACTTGTCAAATAGAGTAAATGTCTTGGGAGATGAGTTAGATTACTTAGGGCTTTATTGTAAAGATAGATTGTCATTTAGCAATGAGATGATGGATGAAAGCACAGAAGTAACAATTACGGGGATGTCATCTAAAATTGACCAGTACTTTCAGTTAAAAGAACAGGGTATTGATTGTGTAAAGCCAAGACCTGAGATGATCCCATTTTTTAAAGACATACTGGCACAGATAGAAAGCCGTACATTTAAAGGTTGGACAGATTTAGGCAACTCATTATGTATGCTAAATTTAGATGAGCAAAAAACGTTGCTTCGAATGTATAAAGATCTTGAAAGGAATGTACCTAGAACATTTCATATAGAGACGCATAATAATATGATTATTTATACACCTAATGAGCTATCTGATACATCTATTTGTATTATCGTTTATAAAAATGATAACTCTTCAAAACGTCAAGATTATATTGAACATGCTGTAAATTCTGCGTTGGAAGCTATGCATGTTAATAACGTTATGGTAATAGCTAAAAATATTGATACTGCTAGTGTGTATAACGCTGTAGCTCATTATAAAAGGTAATGCTCTCACCACTGATTTACAAAACGCCTTTTTGCCATGAAAGGCGTTTATTACTCGCTATTTAACGGTATTAGTGTGGATAATTTGCTCGTTTCTATAGCCAGCGCTCGAAAAAGGGCTAATAGATACGGTGATATTTGGGTCACGAACGAGGGATTTATCGAGTTCTTAGGTCTGCGTTACCATCACTGGGTCACGATTGATCATCAAGGCATGTCAATAAATAGGCACTTTGATTTGCAATACTTGTGCTAATTCAATATTTGCTTAATCGAAAACTCATTTCTGTCCAGCAACGAGTCAATGGATCTCGGCTGACTAGGTTGTGCCCCATTCCTTGTTGGTGAAAGCCAAGGATATCAGTCTTACTCCGAGAGTTTTCGTTAGATTTTCTAATGCTCAATGCGAGGCGTGTAGAAATATTCCTCTCAGTCGTTCTCCTCCTCTATCGACTAACGTGTTTTTGATGTTAACCGCTTTAAAACATAAGTTTACGTTGATGTTTCAAGCTGATATTTTGTGTGGATGTCCCACTTTTGGATCAAATAAATTGTTATGTATTTCGGAGGTTAAATGGAGCGACTAACACTTTTGGTAAATCAGTTTCGAGCTGCAATGGAGAATCTAAATCCGTGTGATTTTGATGGGACATCACTTTCTGTTAGTAAGTTTCCTGACGCTTGTTGTGATGATAGCTCGCAGCTACTAGCTGCATATCTGAGTGACAACGGATATTCTAATGCAAAGCTAATTCGTGGTGAAAATGGTGGGTTTAATGAAGAGTTAGGGTCTCACGTTTGGCTCAACTTGGATGGTGTCCACATTGACATTACGAGCGATCAGTTCAACGAATATGGCTATAGGAATCCGCCAATAATAATTGCCGAACACAATGACTTTCTGTCTACTTTCGAGGCTCAAGACAATGGTATTGCCGATTATCGTATCCACTTAAAAAAGTACTCATCTCCGGGATTGGAAAGTGACTTTAAATCCTGTTATGCAACCGTCTTAGAGAGACTATCAGCACGGGGATAACATGAGTATTAACGGAATGTTTCTCGTTAATTTTCTAAGAGATGGTTATTTGGCCATTTCAATCATCTTAAGCATAGTAAACGTGCGGTATGCTAACATTATATATTCGGAGTAGAGATGGCCTTAGGTAAGTTTGATATTGAACAAACTGGTTGGAATGGTAGTTTTCAAAGTGTTTCTGAATTATTTTCAGAACTTATTAACTATCAATTAGCCCCAAATAAACATAGAAAGCCTGAACAGTGTATAGAATTTGAGGCCCTTCTTGAATCCTCTGACACTTTGAGTAAATGGCAAGAGAGTAAGGCTAATAATGTTAAAAATCCTGTATTTAAGTCATTTCAGAAAAAATATAGAACTTTCAATAACAATGATTTCAAAGCATTAGGAATGGAAATACAAGAAAATGGACTGTTTTTGTCAAAAGGACAGATTCTATTTCGTGGAGTTTGCTCGGAAAATAGTAATGACAATTGGGAGCTGCCTGTATCTACAACTTTATCCCCCTATATAGCAACTTATCACGCATTGAAAAATGGATACACCAAGCCCATAAAAATATATGCAATTGAGATTAAGACAGACTCTACAATTAAAGCCGTTGTTGCCCCGTTTGGTGGCAATGTTGAGCTTGGGCATGAGTATGAAGTTTTAGTTGATTTTAAATCTCGACCGAAAGTTAGTGAGGAGATAAAGAAAGGAGTTATCATATTTCAGTTATTAAGTTGTTAAGGATGCCGAGCAACGATCGGCAAGATACAATACCTGCTTTTAGATTTTATTTTGAGCACTGCGTTATAGAGCAATACTAGTATGGAGGTAATTTGAAAGATTCAATTATTATGGACATTAGAAAGATCAGGGCTGCCCTTGAATCGTTTGATAAGTCAGATTTCCATTATAACACTAGCTTTTATCAGTGCTTAAATGGTTTTCCCTCTGGATGTTGCGGTGATACATCGAATCTTTTAGGTCTATTTCTAAAAAATGCTTATGGAAAAGACAGTACGTATATTTCAGGTAAGGGCTTAGGTAATAATCGAGAACAATCCCATGCTTGGTTGGTCTGCGATGGCTACATTATTGATATAACAGCAGACCAATTTAACTCCATTGGTTACAATCTAGACAAGGTGATTGTCTCCACAAGTAGTGATTTCCACGAAAGTTTTTCTAGAATTGATAGACACGAAATAAATTATGATAGCTTAGGTAAAACACCAATATCTGGTGTGTTACATAAAGTTAACGAACGAATTCGAAATCTGACACCTGCGATATAATACATATGAGATACCCTCTAATCGATAGGGAATAACATTTATTAGACTGCCAACGAAACTCATGTTCTCGAACAACAAAGCCGTCTACTTCGCTTTTCCTAAACATAGCTAATCTGAAGTAGGCGATTGTGAATATGACCGCCAACTCACTTCTGTCCAAAAACGTTTTGAAACTGGTCAATCTTAATGCGAGCACCAAACAATTCTGTCGTCCCTTAGCCTTGGCACTCGTAATACACCTCCTTTGTAACCTGTCACCTTATTCCTGATTTCATTCTACCGAACAAAAGCGCCTCACTCAGTGTGGGCGCTTTTTTGTTTTCCTTCACAAGGAGTTTTTCTATGTCTACGACTCGTGGTGGTCAAATCACTTTCCATAACATTCGAATGTGGTGGCAAGTGAACGTAACCACAATCAAGTACCTCAATATCTTCGCGGCCTTGCTCGGGCTTATCACTACTTACCTCCTCACCTCGGCCAGCACATTAACCGGTGCCTACTACTACAGTCTATTTTGGCTATTCAACAAATTAGGTTTTAGCCTAAAGCGCAACGTAGTGGTCGAATGGGAAGATCAACGCTACAGCAGCACCCTTGGCCAACAACTGCAAAACCCCATCTTGTCACAGTGCTACCAAGAATTGCTGCAAGCCCTGTTCATTGGCCTACTGGTCTCTGTGGCCACTTCCACCGTGCTGTTTGTGATTATCAACCACTGGTTTAAGAGAAAAGGGCAAGAGCAAAGCGAAGATAACCACATTCGCGGCTTTCAATTGGCTGAGCCTAAAGCCGTCACCGCAGAGCTGAAAAAGAAGAAAAAACTCTCTCCTTTTGCACTCGATGGTCACAAGCTTTTTGTTGATAGGTTTGAGGTCAAGCACTTAATGATTGACGGCACCACAGGCGCAGGTAAATCCGTTGCGATTCGCAAGTTATTGCGCTGGATACGGGCGCGAGGCGATAAAGCCATCATCTACGATAAAGGCTGCGATTTTGTCAGTAAATTCTATGACCCTCATAAAGACGTGATTTTAAATCCCTTCGATGAGCGTTGCGCTGCATGGGATATTTGGAGTGATGCCAAAGAAGCCCCTGACTTTGAATCGCTCGCGGCCGCGCTTATTCCGCAACACGGCGAAGGCGACCCGTTTTGGGTGGATTCCGCACGAACCATTTTCGCAGCAACCACCTATCAAATGATGATCGATGACAAACACAAATGTACCATTGAAAATTTGCTGCACATTATCTTAACGTCGGAGCTTTCCACGCTAGGTGAACACTTAAAAGACACCGAAGCTAGCTCCCTCGTCTCGAAAAGTATCGAGAAGACAGCTATCTCCATCAAATCGGTACTAGCGACTTACATTAAGTCATTACGTTACTTACATGGTTTGGATGAAAAAGACGCACAAGGCCACCATAAACGGGCGCCATTTTCGATCACAGATTGGGTGCAAGATGAATCCCAGCAAGGATTTTTATTCCTATCGAGTAACGCAAGACAACACACCGCACTCAGACCACTGATCTCGATGTGGCTTGCGATTGCCTCCAACGCCATTCTAGGAATGGAGCCCGATGACGACCGCCGAATTTGGGTGATCATCGATGAAATGCCTACGTTACATAAACTGCCTGAACTCACGCACATTATTTCTGAAGTGCGTAAATTTGGAGGATGTTATTTACTGGGTTTGCAATCTTACGCTCAATTAGAAACCACTTACGGGCGCAACGCGGCGAGAGTCATTTTTGATTTGCTCAACACGCGCTTTTTCTTCCGCGCCCCTTCAAAAGCGATGGCCACCATTTCCTCGGATGATCTTGGTGAGCAAGAAATCGATATCTCACGAGAAAATATTTCTTACGGGGCGAACGCACTGCGTGACGGTGTCTCACTTGGCCACCAAAACAAAACGCGTCCTGTGGTTTCTCCTGCTCAAATCCAAGGTTTGGATGATTTAGAGTGTTACTTACGCACCCCTAACTCCATGCTCATCACTAAGCTGCAACTGAAGTACGACCGCATGAGCAATCTCCAACCCTCCTTCATCAAACGCAACCTACCAGGCGGGAAAGCAATGGAGAGTATCGACCAAGCCTTGATTTTTCATGAGTTAATTGCTTTGCATGAACTCGATGAAACCCAAAGAAACCGATTACTCGCCATTCAGCAAAGTACCTATGAAAACGAAGAAGAGCAGCAGCAAACCAGAACCCATCAAAAACAAACCCTTGCCAAAGCACCGAAAAAGGAAAACCCGACCAATAACGCTGCCCAAAACCAACAGCTCGCTGAAAACACACAAAATGCACTACAGCGAGAAACCGAAGAGGCGTCCATGACACAAGCAGAAACGGGCGAGATGTACGATTAACCACACGAAATGAAACATCAAGGAACATTTAGAGACCGAACACAATCTTACCCTCCCCTGTAAAAACCCTTTACCACCCTTTCATTCACATCAACGCCGTCCGCTAACCCATTCGTACCACACCCAACTCACCGGCATTCCGCTGACGTGGCGGCTTTGCTGCGCCCCAAAAAAAGGAGAACACCTTATGATGTCCATTAGCCCTCTTAAATCCGCCTCTGGCGCCGCCAAGTATTACTTAAACGAAGAAAACACCCAAGAGACCCCTGACATTTCTCTCGAAAAAGACAGCAACGACAACTACTACCTCAAAGAAAACAGTACCAATGAAAACACCTTTTGGCATGGTCAGTTAGCCGAAGAAGCAGGCCTACTCGGTAAACCGGTTGACCAAAAAACGTTAGAGTCCGTTTTATCTGGACACCTAGGCCATGAAACCATCAAAGGCAAACGCGACGATCATAAATCGGGGTTTGACCTAACCTTTTCTGCGCCAAAATCGGTCAGTGTACTTGCTCTCGTCGGGGGTGACACACGTTTAATCGATGCGCATAACACGGCGGTCAAATTCGCGCTCTCGCAATTAGAAAAAGACGTAGCACAAGCCACGCACATCAATGACGAAGGCGCTCGTGAGTTCATCAATACCGAATCCATGGCCTTTGCGGTCGTGCGCCATAAAACCAGTCGTGAAAACGACCCACAACTCCATTCCCACGCTTTGACGGCAAACATGACGCGCGACAAAGAAGGGCAACTGCGTACACTCGCCTCTTCTCTCAAACAAAAAGGCGGCGTCATCAATGGAACAGGCGAGCGCATTTACCACTTCCAAAAGTACTACACCGCTCTTTACCAGAGTCAGCTTGCCAAAGAGAGCGAACAAATGGGTTATCAAATGCAAGGATTGGGTAACGGCCAATTTGAAGCCAAAGGCCTCCCTCAAATCCTCCTTGATACGTTTTCTACTCGCAAACAACAGCTCGACCAACAAGCCTTAGATTTTGGGGGGACGCAAGCGGCAAAAGATGTAGCCGCACTCGATACTCGCAAAGCCAAAACCTACGAAAGTGAGGCCGAGCTCAATACTCGCTGGCAACAAACGGTGTGCAACAAAGGCTATCAGCCCAAAGACTTGGTTAAAAACGCCCTCGGCATCGCTCAACAAGAGCATCACCCTGAACAAATCGCTAAAGACGCGTTTAGTCGCGCCGTTGAACACTTGGGGCAATACAACACGGCACTAAAACTGCAAAAGATCATAGAATTAGCCGCGGCCGAGTTTACCAAGGGCGGCGTACAAGCCAATGCAATCGACCTTAAAGTGGTCGCAGACCAATGGGTGAAAGACGGGGCGCTTCTCCCCCTTTCCATGAAAGGTCAATACACCACTCACACCATGCTGAAAACCGAACAAGCGTTAATGGCGGCCAGCAAAGGGCGTACGCACCATATGCGTACTCCCGTCAATGACGCTACGTTAGATAAACTGACCCTCACTCAAGGCAACTGCCAAAAGGTGGCGGACATTTACCAGTCCACCAAACAGTTTCATGTGGTCAATGTGTTTGGCAACAGTGAGCAAATCGCGCAAAACCTATTGAACGTCGGCAACCATGTCGGTAAACGTGTCCACTTAGTGTCACAAAACGCCAAAGACAAACACCGTCATAGCCAAACCATCCAACGTGAAAGTCATACGGTCGCAGCCTGGGTAAAACACCGGTTTCAAGAAGAGCATCGTCACTCTGTCCATAGTTTGTTGCACTCCGACCTACCAATGACCAACAAAGATGTCCTTCTCGTCGACAGCGCCCACAAAATGAGCGCGAATGAGTTGATCGCTTTAAACGCAAAAGCTAAGGGATCGGGGAGCAAAGTCATCTTGCTGAACAACACGTCCAGTCGCCAAGGTTTTAAAGCCTATAACGCCATCGAGCTTTACCGCAAAGGCAACGTCGTCTCGCACTCTTGGGTAGACAGCAAACAGATAGACAGTAAGGTTGCCTTGCACGACAGTGATACGCGCACCCTCGCCAGAGCTTATACCTACTTATCAAACAAAGAAGACACACAAGTGCTGGCGACTTCTCACGTTGAACAACGACGATTGACGGACGCGATCCGGACCTCTCTACAGAACCAGGGTCAACTTGCCCGCAGCGGCATCACCTTGTTGACTCAGCAACCTCATTATTTGTCTAAACCCCAACAGGAGTTAGCGCAACACTACAAGCCGGGCATGACCCTTCGCCATTGGGAAGACGGAAAACCTCAAGAGTTAGTGGTTTCCACATCGGATAAGACAAACAATCGAGTCCATGTACTCAGCAAAACCGATGGACAAGAATACACCCTCGATCCCGCTTCCACCGGATTCAAAGCCCTCAACATGCAGGTCTTTAAACCTGAATCGTTGCAAGTTAACCAAGGTGAACGCCTCATAACCACCAGTAAGCACTTTCCATCTGGGTTGAACGCCAATGAACGTTACGTGGTCACAGGATTATCTAAAGAAACCCTGACGTTAACGGACACGCAAGGCGAATCGAAAACCATCCCCGCTGAAGCCCTGAAAGACGCACCACTAAAATACGACTATGTGCATTCCGCCAGTCATATCGAACCAAGGCCGCACACTCTTATTTCAGGCAAAACCTTTACGCTCTCCAAAGCGCTCTTCCATGATCTGACCGAGAAAAGCGCGCGCATCGATGTGTTTACCGACAACCCCGATAAAGCCCAGGCCGCGCTTGAGAAAAGCGAAGTGAAGCTTTCTGCCATCGAGCGAGTGATGCACACTCAAAGCGTCAACGACCGCTACCTGACTGACACCACCGCCATCACCGTCAAAAGCGACATCCAGCAAGCCCTCACTCTCTTAAACAAAGAGCAAAATTCACCACTGCAAGAGAAAGCGTTGAACTTTGCCCTGAGTCATCTTTCTGAAAAAGAAGCGGCGTTTACACAAAAAGAGTTAGTCGTCGAAGCGATCCGTTACGCTTTTGAAGAGGCCAATCAACCGATAATCAAAGATCAAATTGAAACAGAGCTCGCCAAGCGCAGTGACACCCTCTCTGCCGAATACAGCGACGGCACACGCTGGACCACCCAAGCGGCGCTCGATACCGAAAAGCACATCTTGCGGAACATTGAGCAAGGGAAAAATCAACACAAGCCGTTTGCCACCCACAGACAAGTCAGAGATTATCTCGATGCACAGCCTCGCCTTACCCAAGGGCAAAAGGACGGCATCACCCTTATCTCAACGACCAAAGACAGTTTTGTGACCGTGCAAGGTTTAGCGGGCACCGGTAAATCCACCCTACTCGAATCCAACATTGAATTGATTCAACACGCTAGCCAAGCCAGTAAACACTCACCTTCACAAATCATAGGTATTGCACCAACGCACGCCGCCGTCAGCGAACTGGAAAGCAAAGGGATACAAGCGCAAACGCTGGAAAGCTTACTGACCGACCTAAGACGTGGCATCACCTTACCAGAGGACTACAAAAACACGCTGTTCTTCCTCGATGAAAGCTCCATGGTCAGCAACCAACAAGCCAAAGAGCTCACCGACCTTGTATTACAAAGCGGCTCCAAAGCCACCTTACTTGGGGATAAAGAGCAGCTGCTTTCTCTTAATGCCGGTAAACCGTTTGAATTGAGCATGAGACAAGGACTCATCGATACGGCTTTTATGACCGACATCATTCGTCAGAAGAATGAAATACTGCTTGGTGCCGTACACAACATTGTGGATAAGCAGCCACACAGCGCCCTCGATAAACTCTCTCAGCAAAGCCCTGATACACTCGGTAGCACGCAACATATTATCTCCACCCTCGATGAGAGTGCGAAAGACCAAAGCAAAGCACAGCTTATTGCCACCGAAAAGCTGCCTTACGCTGTAGCACAGGACTACCTTGCCCGTACGCCCGAAACGCGAGAAAACACGCTTATCATTGCTTACACGAATAATGAGCGTGACCACATCACTGAGCACATTCGTGTCGGACTGATGAAAACACAAGAGATAGGCCAAGAGAACATCATCACCACCCGATTGCGCTCTACAGGTGAGAGCAAAGAAGAGTTAGCCACCATGATGCCTTATCAGAAAGGGCTCATTTTAAGCACCAAGCAAGGAGAGTACGACATCATTACCCACATTGATTCGGAGCACGGAGTGGTGACACTTCAAGACGTGAATACAGGTAAGACAAAACCGTTTTTGCCACGTAACAAAGACCACAAATACACGTCACTCTTCGCTCAATCAGAAAAGCCGCTTTCAACCGGTGATAAAATCATGACCCGCTTTACCGACAAAGCGCGAGGCATTAAAGCCAATGTGGAATACACCATCAGCCGTGCCACCAAGGAAGAAATCACCGCGCTTTCGAAAGAAGGGCAAACGTTAAACCTCAATCCAAACCAACTCAAAGATGGGCATTGGGATTACGCTTACACCAGAACTGCGGACATGGCGCAAGGAGCGACGTATCAGTACGTCATTACCACTCTCAAAGGCAAAGGCGCACTGACGAACTTAAGACGCGCTTACATCGATTTGAGCCGAGCGAGCACTCATGTCAAACTTTTTACCGATAACCCAAAACAGATGATGAAGAGCTGGTTATCAAAAGAGGTCAATAAACACAGTGCCATTGAAACCATCGAAAACATTGCACCACACAGTACCCCTTACTTTAATGACAAAGCTCTGCCTCATGAAGACGTACGTTATCAAAATAGAAACGGAGATTTTGACTACAACCAATTTAAAGAACACATCAACCAAGCGCTCCCTAAATACACCGAAAGCTTAGCCATCAACCTATTAGGACAACCGAACCCATCTAAATCAGACCGTGACTATTTAACCTTTGGTATCGGTAAATCGGCTCTAAAAGTGTCATTAACGGGGGAATATCGAGGGTATTTTAAAGACTATACCACCGGTGAAAAAGGCTCATTAATCAATTTGATGATGAGTCATAAGGAAATAAATTATAAGGAGGCAATGAAAGAAGCCCACAACATCCTTAATGATCCTAATAAATACCAACTCACCGCCAACCCTAAACATGAACAATTACTGACTACTACGCCAAAACACATGGCACAATTTGAAGAGAGAGCGAAAGAATATATACAAACCAGTCAGCCACTCACAGGCACATTAGCCGAAACTTACCTCAATAAATTAGGTATTGAACACCCTAAGAATGACCATGTTCATTTTCATCAAGCAGTGTACTCCTCGGAGGACCAGACATTTCACTCGGCAATGATAACTAACATTCACGATAAAAAAGGAGAAACAAAAGCGATTGAAGTGACTTATTTAGACGGGCAAGGAAATAAAGATCCGGCACTCGACATCAACCCACGGATATTAGGCACGAAATCCAAACAAATAACGCGATTTCATCAAGGCAGTGATTTGCACACCACCATCATCAGTACCTCAATCGAGAATGCTTTTATTATTAATCAAGCGCATCAAGGCCAATACGACATTATCAATGTCAATCATAAGAATGACATTCAGAATATCTCCACCGATGAACTCAGACAGAACATTGTGATTGTACTGAGTCAAGGCAATACTGATTTAAATCCCAACAACGTTGAAAAAATCATGGCCAAATTTTCAGGGAGAAATATTCAGTTTGTTTCACCTGACGATATGCTTGAGGAAATTAAACAGGGTATTGAACAATACCATCAACAAACGCATCAACAAAAAGAGGAATTCGACACCCCCACTCAAGACCATGATTCATTAACCAACAAGCCGGACACTGATATTAATCAACACACCAAAGAAATCAAAGATAAAGAGCTTGAACACTTCGACAGCAAAGAACCCTCCCCTCAAAAAACGTTTGATTTTAATCAGGAGAGTGACAACAACAATGACCAATATAATAAACTAGATAGAGAGTTAGAGCGGTAGAAAAAGGGGTGTCCAATGGACTACCCTTTTTTTTTGCCTGCCAGAAACTCATCGACTTTATTATCGATATCAGATTTCACCTGTTGCCTAAAGGGTTTGGATTCTTTTTGTTCTCGGAATAATTTTTCACCATCAAAGGTTTGTCCATGAACCACATCAGTGATCGCAGATGAACCACGAACGACACGATAAATCTCTTCCATCAACGCACGATTCGATGGACTATCATCCTCACTGTCATTGAGTTTAATGCGCAGTGCCAACATCAAAAGTTGCCGCGTGGCCTCTGCATCACTTAACGCTTCCTTATCCCTAAACGTCTTAAAATCTTGCGCTAACTTTCCACGTAATGAGCTTTGTAGCGGATAAGAACGTGTCATATTGCCCTCCTCAATCCCAATTAAAAGCATTGTTATTCAAATGAAATTTCAATCAATTAATTTTATAAAACACCCATTGAACCTTGTCAATAAAGGGCTCAATCAACATTCAATGATTTCCAATTAAAGGACCTTGAAAACGCTCTCATCGCTTTACCTATAAGGGAGCAATTAATAATCATTGAAAAAATATATTTATCCATTGAAATTTAATCGGCTAATTAGTGTAATTTCTGAAAATTTTTCCACGTTACTTTAAGCGACTATTATATCTTTAACTTTCTGTTTTTATTATCTTTATGTTTTTCACAGACAACCATTTGCATTGATTTCAATGCGCCGTAGGGTGTGGATGATTCCCAAGCGGTAACAATGACCTCCAATGAGTCTGCATCTAGTTTGTTTTCTTGGGGGGTGTTTTAGGAACGTCGAGCTCAAAAGCCGAACCGTTGGCGATTGAACCTAGGGTGATTGAGACCATTAGGGAAGGAATGTAAAACGGAAAAAGAAGATCGTGACACAACTAGCGCTGCACCATTACGGTGCAAGAAAGGTTATTTTAATGGCGACTGATAATAGACTTTTTGAACTTTTTTGATGTATATTTTTCTGGCGCTTTCGGTACGTTTAAGAAATCCTGCATTATAAGCGCCTACGCTATTCCAGTTATAGCCATGGCTGGCAAAGTTAGAGCTTAATACCCACGCACCTAATGAAACATTAAAACAAGGTTCGTAGACATTGGTTTCATTGACATGAAATTCAGCCAGTCGAGGAAACCAACTAGAGTTAATTTGCATGAGTCCAAAATCACGACTGGTTACTTGACCTTTTTTATTTTTGTTTTCGTTATAAGCATTAGGATCAAGACTGCTTTCAACTTGTGCTATCGATCGCAGCAAATCTGGATCAACATTATAGTGTTGTCCTGCTTCATCAAAACAAAACGAATACCCGACACTTGGAAAGACCGACAAAAATAAGATTAGTTTTTTCATAAGCTAAAAAATGGAGTCTAAAGGAACTCCATTATATCGCGTGAATTGACGTCATCAATATTCATTAGGGAGTAAAATCGTAGTGCAACTACGATCACGCTCGGTAATTATCCAGACTTGTTCATTACAAATGGTGTAACTTGATAAAACCCGCTCGCCTGTCTTGGTGGCTTCGTCATTGGTAATTTTATCTTCAACACAGATATTTCCCCAATCACCATTTTGGTGACGATGTAAGTAAATCGGTAAATTCACACCAATATTGTTATTTAGCAGTTCAGCAATGCCTTGTGTACAAACAACTTTGCCAAGATCAAACGGCACAGCCGTACAAACATAATTTTTTTCTTTTGTTTCTTCGTTACCTGATGTAACATTTTTAATGTTCATTTTATTTACCCCTGTATTTAAATTGAATTTGCCTTGATATTTGATACAGCAAATATCAAGGCGCTTTACTTTTAGCGTTTAATAAACGTCTTCCGTTTTACGAATGTGATTAAACACCTCATACACTTCATCGTAAGAAATGCCATACTCTTCGAGCTTTTCGACACAATCACAAATGTCATTGGTATAGAAACACTCGTGATTGAATAGCTCACGGCGAATGATCGATTTTTTACCATTCTCTTCGATGTCTTCGACGATCCCTTCTTGAGCAATAGAATCTAAACGGTTCATTAATTGCTTCGCCTTATCAACAGGGCAAATTAAGCCCATACCTAACGACGCATATTTCACGCCCTCTTTTTTTGCTTCATCGAACTGTTTAGTGGAAAAGGCAAAAAATGCCCCAGCTTCATTAAATGCTTGCGTTTGTTTGGCTTGAATATAGTGAGAGAGATATTTCATGACTTACTCCTGACGTTAATACAAAAATATCCCAGTAATTAAAACGGGCAACGATGGAACGAAAAGAGGGCTCTCGAAGGGGTTGATACATCCTTCACAATAAAATTGTCAGTTAAGTCCCCTATTTTAAAGTGGTGTAAGATACTCTTCTCAACCTCAGCCAGAGTGGATGGGTAGAACTTAGAATCACGCGAAGTAAATCCCGCGATTTTGAGTTCAGCTAAGGTAATGTCGCTACACGGCGTAAGAGAAAATCCGTGCTCTTCTTCCTCTGTACGCTGAGGAATACGCAATAAAGAGATATCATTTTTTGGTGAGCTTTCGTGCCCAGCGGCGAAACGCTGGTCGCTGAAATTCGATTTAGAGAGAGTTGGGGTTGAGTTTTGTTGTGCCATGAGGAGTTTCCTTTTTGTTTGAGTATCACTTTTATGGAGCCGCTTGGCTGTCCAGACCTCAAACAGGGTTCTTCTCTGCAGGGGCGCGAAGCGTTTATTTACCCTTGCAGAGAAGGTTCTGATTGAGGATGGTGAACAGTCTGCGAGCGCCATCCAGTGATGCGAGTCGAAAGGAAAATCGGCACATAAGAAAACAAGCCCTTACTCGAACTTAATTGAAGCCAGTGAAAGGCAATAAGGAGGCACGACGAAGCGCAGCTACGCAGTAGCGGAGGCGTTGGGTGATTGTTCGCAGTAACTTAATGTCACATCGAGCTTGCTCGATAACAGTGCCATAAGTTATCGCGAGAGGAGTGAAGCGACGGAATGAGCCGACCGAAGGGAGAACGCCCAATATTTAAGTTTAATACGTACTTTATAGATTGATTGGCGTTAGAAAAAGAACCGTCCGTACTCAATCTTCAAGGGTAAGCGTTCGAACGCGGTTCAAGTCAAATATCACAATAAATCTAAAGGGCTATTCGCCGTCTAGCCATTAACTCAATTAGCCTCCATCTTTTTGGTCAGGGAGAGTGGAAAGTGAAAAAGCTTGATGCAAAGAAACGCAGAGCATGGCAAAAGCTGCACTTGGCTGTTCATGTCGATACACCCGAAACCATGAGTGCGGAAGTCAGTTTTGTTGTGCCATGAGCCTCTAAAAAAGAAAGGTTGTCCCTCACTGAAACTCACCTCGAAAGAAGGTAATGCTTTGGGAAGAGGGTGGAGCAATAAATGAAGCGGAAAAGGCGCTAACGAGCGGTAAAACGAGTTTGAAATACTACAACGCTCAGATAGGTGAAATGATAGTAAATGTCAAAACTACAAACAAAAATTATAGCTCTGGCTATGCCAGTTAGAAGCCAACGGTTAGCCATAGACGATGTAGCTTTATCTCCAGGCAGATTTTATCAACACCACCACTTTGCCACACAACCCTTTATGCTTGAGCAGCTAATGAGAAAGTTGTGCGAGTTCGTCTGTATTCAATCCCGTGACATCCATAATGGTTTGTTGATCTAGACCATTAAGCAGCATCTTACGCGCCATCTCCTTGAGTGCATCTTGACGACCTTTTTCCTCACCTAATTGTATACCTTCTTGGCGCCCTTCTTGGCGACCACGTTGTTCGCCTTGTTGGCGCAATTGTTCTGCAATAGTCATAAGTGTTTCCTCGTGTTTCGGTACTGATGAGACCAGTGACGTAATTAACGCTTCTAGGTTACTTGTTTCACCCACTTGGAGTAGGTAGCTCATCAATGACTGTACTTGCTTATCTGTAGTGTAATCGGTTAAGAGCAATGTGACCAGAGGCTCAAGGAAATCCATGATATCGCGATGCCTAGCGTGCTTTTGTACAAGTTCAAGTAACGCGATACGGCGATGTTGCATTATCTCATCATCGGAGATAACAGTGACATCGACCAATGGAAAATCTTGAGTATAGAGAGCCTTAGCCATCTTAGGGTTAGCAAAACCTTTTAACCAATTCATCTCATATGGGTAGGGCGAGACTTGGCCATGGTAAAACTGCAAAGGGATCACCAAGGGTAAATGCTCATGACCCGCTTCAATATGCTGTTGCATGGCAGCGATAGCGTAACGCATCAGTCTGAACGCCATGTGTTTATCTGGCCGACTCTGGTGCTCGATTAACGCATAGACGTACCCTTCCCCCTGAGACGTTTTAAGAGAATAAAGGACATCCGAATAGTAAGGCCGTAAGTTTTCTTCTATAAAGCTGCCTGATTCGAGCTTTAAGGTCGTCAAATCAGTACCATGATAAAAATTCTGCACCATGTTGGTTTCTTTCTACACATCAATTTAGTTCATTTACTCTAAGTAATCTTTGCCCCATTCTGCGTTTCGGCAGCTAGCTATCACAGAATGCAGCCGCCAATTTTGACCTACTTGTTCTTATGTCTAGAGCTCTAACTATGTGACCAAATCTGCTAATCCACTACATTAGAAGGGCAACTCTCTTCCCTGTAATTGATCGTTATCCCGTAAAATTCGAGCTTATCTAGTAATAAACTGCCGAATACCTTTTTGGTCATTTAATTTTCACACCCAAACCAAGTGATATTAAGGTACCTACCAGTGTTGTGATCACCACCGATATCAATGAACCAATCAGCACATACTCAGTCATGCTTCGGTCGTCTGATTTATTCAACTCACCAAACCTAAATATTGACTTAGCCGCCAATACAAAACCCACAGCTGCATAGCTCCCCACAAGCGTAAAGGTCAGTATTAACACTCGCTCTAAATAACCGATCAACTCACCACCTGCGATAAGACCACTAATACTAGTAGTATCTTGATCTGATATTGGAAACTTCCTTAAGACGCTGCCAATCACAATCGAAGTTGGCTTGAGAATTAGTAAGTAAGCAAATACCACCATAACACCATCTGAGAACTTCTCATCTTGTAGTACGGCATCGATCATTACACCATCTGCCATGTGAAAGGCAATGGCTACTAGCACTGATACATGCAAAGTCTGGTCGATAATAAAATAGGAAAACTTACCACCATTTCGTGCTCTTACTTTCCACAAATCGATAATAAAATGACTTACCGCTATGATAACTACCAAGCAAGTAGTTGAGCGCCAGTCAATACCTAACGCTATAGCAGGAACTAACAACGCGACACCGTGTAATAGTGAGTGAAAGTACAGTTCAGTTGAACGGTAAGTGTATTTTTTCTTTGCTTCTACCCATTGGTTCGGCTGGAGGTAAAAATCACAGATGATGTGAATCATCAAGAACGGTATTAGAACATCAAAAAAATTAAACATACTTGAGTCCCTTCACTTGGTTTATGAATCGCCAATTTAGCTCACTGATTAGCGGCCAACCTGAAGCTTTAAGAGACTTACTGGCAGTGGCAGTAGCAACATCGAGCTTTTCTGCTAACTCACTAATAGACAAACCTTCATTGGTTCGAAGCATCGGAAGCATAACTTCACATTGGCGCGAGGTTAATTCCGTTAGTTGTCTATCGAGGTACTTAAAGAGTAAGTCAAAGTGCTCAGTGAGTTCGAAACGGTCAGAGTTAAATAACAACCTGTCGCTTTTTAAGGCTTTTAGTCCACGCCCAGAAAGAACAAATGCTTCACCCATCGATTCAGAGACAGACTCACGCAAATCGGCATTAGAGGCAATAGCAAGGCTAATGCGACTATCAAACTCTTTGCCAAGCGCTTTAATGCCAATACGATAAATGATGGTGTATCTCAGAGCGCTTTCAATATCATGCACCACGGTCTGAAATTCATCGCCACGCTCAATACTGTGCGCATTTGATGAATTTCCTGCGGTGATCAGTCTCTGAATGTCTTTGATTCGTTTAAGAAGTTGTTCAAACTGTTCAGATGTTAGCTTGGTTGAGTTGACAATATCGCCGCTGATCACTGCGATAGGTTTAGAGGTAGGCTCCACATTAAAACTCCTTCTTTCATGTAGATGCCAATTTAGCCGTTTATGGCTAATAATGCAAATTTAGCCGTTTATGGCTAATAGGTGGAAATTAGCCGTTTAGGGCTAAACGATTCATGAAGCTTGTCATTACCTTAGTTTGACTGTAATCACTTTTACGAGTGCCGTTCGACTACTGTGGCAGTGATCCAATATGATCTGCACCATCAATAATGGATACTGACTCACTTTTGTCCAGAACCTTCGTAGGCTGAATTTTTACCCGTGGCATTTTCTAGCACGTTTGTGTCCCATTCCTTTTCAGCGCGAAAGTTTACTCACAATCTGTGATTGTACGTTTGCCTTACCTGTAGTTATCCGAGGGAGTGTCGAAGTAAGCTTTTTAAAAATTATGCGTCATTTTGCAATCTAATACACAATATCTATCATTAACCCATTGATTGTAAATTGATCAATGATTAAAAAGGCTGCATGATAGGAGTATAAAAAGCAGCTAAAAGCCGTATAAAAAGTGTTATGTGTAATCCAAAGTTCAGGGAAAGAATGAAAGTACTTATAGCAGGAGCCAATGGATATATTGGTAGCCACGTGACGAAGATGTTTGTTGAAAGTGGTTTTGAAGTTTCGACATACAGCAGGGCTAGCGGTGTCCTACCTGATGCTAGAAAGCTCACTAAAGTGCCCGCAGATTTATCTGGTTACTTTGATATTGTTGTAAATTGTGCTCGTCCACATTGGTCAGAATTTTCGCCAGAGGAAATAGTTGCTATAGAGTCCAAGCTGCTAACGCAGTTGGATAGGCTAGCGGCTGAAGGTGCGACCAAAATTCACACTTCGGGCGTTTGGCTATTCGGTAATGCGTCTCACAACGACCTCAAAGTGTTTAGGTTGAAGCCTTTAGATGTGGTGAAACTGGACGCAGTTACAATAGGTAGTGCTATTAAAAAGAAGTGGCATGTAGTTTATTGTCCTAGTTTGGTTTATGGCGGTGAAAACTGTCAGCTAAAGCGAATTGTCGACTCTTTATCTGACCAAACGATTCAAGTAGCTATAACATCTCAAGGTCATAACCAATACATCCACGTCAATGACATCGCAAGGTTTTATTTATCGTTGGTGCAAGGTCGAATTTCCTCAGCACAACATTTTATTGCCGAGACTAAGGGGTATAGCCCTGAAGAGTTTTCCCAGTTGTTGCTGGACTCTCGAATCATAAAAAAAGTCAGCAAAAGTAATTGGCGTGAGTTTGAAAATATCTTTGGCTTTTCGGCAGTAGAAATAGAAAAACTGAATCTTAAACTTCCAGTTAGCCCTTTGTTTGAACCGAAAGAGTCCTTAAGGAAGTACATAGAAAATTACACATAACAAGCGTTTAAGGTTTCAAGATACTTTATCTAATCTTAGATACACGCGTTAGAGTCATTAATCTAACGCGTTTATGTCTAGAACCTTCATTTGTGCTGATTCTTTACTTGTGTAACTTTCTTCACTAGATAACGGCTCATTAACGTGTACTATGTTGGATCGAATTTTTGAAGGGGGAACATTTTGTCTCAGTGTCAGTATCTTAATCAGGTAAGTGTGTTTATACGTCATAACTTCATCTCTAAAGGATGCGAGTTAACCAGTCACGTCGTGTTAGATCGATATCCTCAGAATAGTAAGTATGAAGCTCTTGAGTTCTCAATAGATGGAAAAAAAATACTTTATAGAAAGGGGAATGTTACACCAGATAGACCAGGTAATTTTCTATCAATATGGAAGAGACCTGATGAAAATAGTACCGATCCGAGAAGGACGATGCCTTACGAAGAACATGATTTAGATTATCTTTTTGTTGAGGTTAGTGATTACGACATATCGAAGAGAGGTATTTATATCTTCCCGTTGACTGCTTTGATTGATAAGGGAGTTGTAACCTCAAACAAAGCTAAAGGAAAAATGGCCTTCAGAGTTTTTCCGCCGTGGACTTCAAGCCGTGGAGAGTTGAAATCTAAAGTTTTTTCCGATTCAGCAAAGAAAACTCAGAGGTGGCAGAGTAATTTCTTTTTATGGATTGAAGATAATGAGATTGTTGACTTAGAAAAATTCAATAATATTTTCAGTAATTTAAGTTAGGTTTACTCCCCCCTAGACCAAACATTTTTACTGGTGTGATGCGATTTTATTCGTCACACTAGCTTTCTAAAACCCGTTTTTCCATACAAAAAGTTATTGATCAGTTGCTAATATAGGAAATTTACTGGCTCATTTTTGTCCAGCGTTGAGTCAGCGAGATTCACAGTTTCTGGGGGCATTGCAACACGAAAGTGCCCGTTCGACCTGAAGTTTGTTAGAGTAAAAATTGCGGTTCTGACTCCCCCTTTTCACGAAAGAGTGACAACACGCCTTATCGAGAAAGGTATTACGGATAAGTTAAGGAGTCGTTAAGACTCCCTTTTGATACTATCAAGCAGTAACTACTGTTTCCATCTCAGTGTAATGTGCCTCATCGATAGTCTTAACAATACCTAATATGATATTGAGAATCGCAGGCGACTCACCAAGCAAGTTATCAGCGTTATCCTCTAACTCGATCTCTTGGTTGTGAGAATATTTATTAATGAAGCGATATGCCTTTTCAACATCTTCAGGTTTGATTGCTGGGTAATGCCTAACACCATCATCAACCAACTGTCTAAAATCACTTCTCTTTTTAGGAAACTTAAAGCACAAGAAAGATTCCAACAGCTTTCTTGACAAGTTCGCACACAAATACACTTCATCAAGATTAAGCTCTTGTTTCTCTTTGAGATAATAAAGTTTAGAGAACAGGTAGTGATACTCGGAATTATAATCAGTCAATGAACCACCAGCATTAACCAATTTAGACTGACGCACTCCGTCAGATTTACTTTCAATCGTATATGCTCTTGCTTTAATCACTGGCGGTTGTTTACGCATCTTATTTTTCTTCAGCATCCAGTCACGAACCAACTTGAAGTAGGAAAAATTGTGCGTCATTACAAACAACTGCTTTGCCTGCTCACAGTGTTTTTTCAAGAATGAGTACGAGTGGAACAAGTGATTAGAGTCAAAGCTAGAAACTGGGTCATCAATCACGACAATCGTATTCTTAATATCATTATCGTGCTCTTCGAGTTTCGTCGCGAAGTAGACAAATGCTATGGCGGTTTTCTCACCCTCACTCAGGTTTTGAGCGTGCCTATCGGATCCATTACGTGAAATTCGGTAACCTTTCTGCTTTGCATCAAACTTCAAAGTTAACTCAGTTCTACCAATAAACTTCGCTAGCTCAGCATTGAAAGCATCTACGGCAATTGACTCATTCGATAATTCTGCTTCAAGTCTCTGTATTTCTTTCTTAATTGCAGAAATTTCGTCACTCAACTTCAGCACAGTACCATTTGCGGCCTTTGTATCTTCTACTTTTTTACTGTAATCAAAATCGATAACTTCATCAGCGGCGTAATGGAGCTCAAGTGTTTTTTTATGTGTGGTCGTAACAGCCTGGAAGTTTCCTGATTTGTCATTGTGTTTTTTCACACAAGCAGCGATATCAAGAATCACTTTGTTATATTGGTCTATCAAATCCACTGTCACAGACGAAATCTTTTGAGAGATATCAAATGGATTATTTGATTTTTTATCGATACATTCTCGCCACTGCTCTACGATAATATTGATTTCAGTTACAACACCCTCCAAAGGAGCTACTACTTCTTTGTACTCAGTCTGAAACTCATCAAAAAATGACTCAACACCAGGTAAAGTAAGCTCAGGTAAATCACAACAGTACTTTGTTGCCTCAGTAATCTCCTGCTTCAATAGTTTGAATTCATTACTAAAATGATTATTTAAACTAGTGAGCCTTGATTCATCTATCTTATTTCCACAAAAGTGACATTCTTCCGATTTATGCTCATCATGAACCGCCATACCACTTGATACCCACGTTTGAACATCGGGGTTGTCTCTAAGAAACTCAATGACTTCATTAACCGCTGACTTACTTAGCAACTTAGTTAGCGCATTGAAGCCCGACTCAAAATAATCTTGCCTGATTGTATTTGCTGCAAATGAAATTTTATCTTTTTCGACAGGAGAAGCTGACTTGGTATGAAGAATGATTTGCTCATCGGTAAGAACTGACGCAGAATCCACAACTTCCGCAGAGCTAGTTCTAATCAAATTTTCAAGTGAGGTTTTGTTGTAGTTAAGGTACTTACTATCTTCGGTCCCAATTACCTTTAAGCTCGTCTTGATACTCTTCGCTGTGCGTGACAGGAATTTGTTAATCTCGGTATCGAGGTCATCAGCTATCTTTGTTTCTTTTTCTGAAGCTGATTCTTTTAGTTTGAGAGTTTTATTCTGTTCATCTAATTGCTTTCGTTCTTCGATTTTCTGCTGGTCAACAAGCAGTATACTCTTAACAGTGCCACTCCAATCGATGTTTTCACGAACGAAATCATTATTGAATGTCCGAATGTTTAGCTGATTCTGAGAGAGGTTTTGTTGAGTAAGGACACTCTGAGCTTGACCATCCAAGCTGTACTCGATTTCAAATGCTGACTCGGTGTAGTTGGTGCCATCTAAGCTCTTGTTTTCAATACAACGGAACAATCGAGATAATGTCGATTTACCTGAACCGTTCCAACCATAGATAAGATTAAATTTCGCAAACTCATCACAACCATCATTGATGTAATTCTCATAAATTCCGAATGAGCGAAGACTCTTGATTTTACTAATGCCGTTAATCATATTGCCTATCGCTTCTTGTTTGACTGAGCTAGCACCGAAGCAGCAAACTCTTTGGTATCGTCACTGTATTTGTCTGACTGAAGAACCTTTGAGGCTTTAGTCTCCATGTCTTTGCCTGTTTGCTTTGATGAACTAGCTTGAGCCATTGCGCTAGCAGCTAGTGACTTTTGAATCTTTGAAGCATTAGGATCAGAAAGGGCCTTAGCTGCTTTTGAAGCAACTGATTTAGAGGTTTTCTTAGTATTCATAATATTATCCTGTGAAATAGACAATAACGATATGGTGTCCGTTGTATATTATTTCAATAGGAGAAAACACAAAGCCCTGTAAAAAATCAGGACTTTGTGAAAAAGTCACAACTGTAGGTAGTTTATCATCTAAATCTAGGCAGTCTTGAATATCATCAGTCAATAGCTCAAGCTCTTTCTTGAGCTTCTCGGTATCAGTTACTTATCTATTTCCTAGTTACCGAACTCATGATATTGATTGATAACATGGATATGTGGGGTGCAGGGTAAACTTTATTTGAGTACCATATTTTTCCTCATCCTACGACCCAACTTTAGACTCCTTGCTCTAACGCATTTCTGTCCAAAAATGTGTTAAAGGGTAGTCTCCTACCCTGTTTCAATCAGCGGCCATAAGCCGCTTTTTTAAATCCAGCCTCGCTCAGAAAAAGACACCACACACTCAAATGAAACCACAAAGTGGTCCAGTACTCGGATATCAACCAATGCCAACGCATCCGTCAGTTGACGGGTAATGCGTCGGTCAGCTTGACTTGGGGTGGCGTCGCCACTTGGGTGGTTATGATAGAGAATAACCGCACTCGCGTTCGCGGCCAGCGACGCTTTCACGACTTCACGCGGATAGACCGAAGCGGCATTAACGGTACCGTAGAACATCTCTTTGGTGCGCAACACTCGATGTTGATTATCGAGGAAGATAATCCCAAACACTTCAGACTCACAAGCGGCCAAGGACGTTTGGCAGAACGATTTCACCAATTCAGGCGAGGTTAATGGCGTTTGTTCTGAAATAAACAGTTTGGATTTGAGAATGCTTGCGGCCTGGTCAAGGGTGCCCTTTTCTTCTGATGTGAATAACGAAACATTTGAGTATTGAACAAGTGCTGACATGGTATTTCCTTTCGGTCTTGGTGAGCGTCTGACTGTCCGTACCCAGTTGCAGGTTCTGCAGCGCAAGGGCGCGCAGCGGCGAAGCCTCCCTTGCGTGAGGGTTCTCAAATGGGACGGTTTAAAGGAAGTCGCGACAACAAGCCAAAAGGACAGCCTAAGCCAATATCTCAACCCAAAGTACGTCGCCCAGGTAGAAATGTCCCTTCCCCACCAAGAGAGCGCCCTGCTGGTTACTCGACTTGCGCCACTCGATAACCTTGGCTACTTAGGACAAGACCGAACAGGGCGTTGCTCGTCTATAAACACGAACCGCTTGAATACCGCAAACAGTTGGAATATCGAAACAAAATTCAGACAGATTGATGATCTGATGAGTATTTGAGCCGTCACGCATCTGCCGACTTTAGTCGTCATACAGACAAGAGAGTAAAGCCTTAGCCGACGTGCGATGCTCAGAGGTTGTTCCTATCGTCCTTTCTGCTTTCTTTGCGTAGCCGTAGTCTTCTCGCATCTGTTTAATGGTGGTAGTCAGGTCACACACACTGATACTCACCCCCTTGCCTCGGTTGCCTTGCTCTAGTATTAAGGCGTCGGTATACCCAAACTCATTCACCAAAATTTCATGAACCTTGACGGCCTTTACGGTGGAATCAAAGTCGGTCGAATTCACCCAAATCACGTGCATGGATATGTCAGCGGATACTGTAGAACGCACTTTCATGTGACCCCCTAAGCGCCAAAACGCACATCAAAACAAAACCCTGAGCACTTAAACGTCCCCTCTCCCGTTGTCACAAAGCGCAACGCGGGAAACACAGAACCGTAAGTGGTGTAAAGAATGATGTGATCCACTCGCTCGTGAAGAAACCATTCACCAAAGCCAGCACCATTTAATTCGATGAAAAAATCACGGATTTCATGGAAAGCAAAACGACGCGATCCCAATAGCGGAAACTGCTGCTTGATAGCTTCAACGAACCCTTGGTCTTTTAACGCTGCGATATCAGCCTGCTGCTCTGGCGACTGGCGACGACTGAACATTTTCAAACGCTGGATTTTGGAAACCCAATCAGACTTTCTTTTCGCCTCATCACGACACTTTTTGACTTGAGAGCGCAACTTCAATACCGCCAAAGGACTAGAGACATCATTTTTTGGTGAGCTTTCGTGCCCCAGCGGCGAAACGCTGGTCGATGAATTTGAATTAGAGAGAGTTGGGGTTGAGTTTTGTTGCGCCATGAGAGTTTCCTTTCTGTTTGAGTATCACTTTTCGGAGCCGCTTGGCTGTCCGCTCTCTCAACATCGTTCTGCTTTGCAAGGGCGCGCAGCGGCGAAGCCTCCCTTGTAAAGCAGGTTGTGGGGAGAAACGGTTAACAGCCTGCATGCCCGAAAATGATGCGAGTGAAAGAAAATCGGCGCATAAGAAAACAAGCCCTTACACGAACTTATTCGAAGACAGAGAGAACAACGAGGAGGAAACGACAAGGCGCTATGACTCTTAGGACAATAACGGGGTTCAAACAAGGCCTAGCTGCAGGGGAACCAAGGCAACGATAAGAGTCATGATTAAAGACACGTTTAAAGTGTTAGTCTTTACAAGGAGAGAAGGCCCAGAACAGGTAATAAGACGCTTCAAGTGTCATGTTCATCCGTGCTAGAAGTTAAGTCCAAACTAAGGCTCTATGAAATGTCTTAAAATAGATACAGAGCCTTAAAAGCAAATATGTATTACATAGGTAATACATATTCAATTCATTTTATTAATCAACTCAACGAGCTCTTCATCATCTATCTTGTCTCGATATAAAGCCAAAGCTCGGTACAGTTTCGCTGCAGACACATTTCTCTCTGTCTGCTCTTGCAGATTTGCTACCCAATCGGTTATCCGTTCTTTATCAGTAAGTGACATTCTAAGAGTCAGAGGAGGCACCATATAAGATGTCGTCACTTTCTTTTTGACAGTCGTAATTCCAGTCGACTTACTTGAACCTTCGTTCTTGTCAGTAGAGATAGCTGTTATAGCTCCTCGTTTTTTCAACTTGCTCATATGTATTACCTATGTATTACATCAAATTCAAAAGAAACGCAGCCAGTTTTCGGTAATCGTTATTAACAAGAGATCCCGATTTATAAAAGCGCACAGGAGAGGAAACGGCATTAGCTTGTCCAACATGCTCAGAACGACGGACAGATACTGGTAGCAATTTATCTTGTACTACCTCCAATTCCTCATCAATGAACTCATTAATAATAGTGTTTCTTGAGTCGACCTCGTTCCTCAAGATCAGATAATTGCCTTCATCCTCCTTAATTTCATAGACAGCTTCGAGTAAAGAGCTAATGCCGTCTAATGAAAATGCACCTGAATCTACAGGGATCAAGATAAGGTCTGAAGCCTGGATTGCGTTAAGAGTCGTTAGGGATAAGTTTGGTGGAGTATCAAGAAGAATGAAATCATAGGTATCACCTAACTTCGCTAATTGCTTTTCTAAAATTCGTTCACGATTAATCTTTGTCAGTGATGTTTCGATGACACGTGACAACTGAACATCAGCGGGAACGACATAGAGGTTTTCAATAGAGTTCCCATTAATCTGTGCAGGTTGAATTAAATCGACAATGGACACAACTTTAGGCTTATCAAACAAAGCAGCCACCGTCTCTTCAAACTTAAAATCACGTTGTCCGGTTAACGTTTTAGAGCAGTTCCTTGAGGATCGAGGTCAATAACTAACACTTTTCGTTTTCGTGCAAGCTCAGCCCCTAAATTGACAAGAGTCGTGGTTTTTCCAACGCCACCTTTTTGGTTCGCCGCGCTGATGATCTTAGTTTTCATAATAAACACCTCATGTATTACATGTGTAATACACAATAAAAAACAAAAAGCACACTGTCAATGTATTACATATGTAATACACTTTTTCTATCAACACTTAAAGTTATTCCCCCGTTACCAGTCGATGATGTCAAGACACTAAAAATCCTAAAGAAAGTGACACCAGCCGCGAGATCACTATCCGTATGAATCAAGTTATTAGGCTCCTCACCAACCAAAACTTCTTGGTTAAGTTAATCCCAACACTAGAATCAAAGTCAGTTCTGAAATTGAAAATATTGTGACTACGACGGGGGACACTGTTTAAGCATGAATCGGATTCATCAAGTCCCGACGCGCCATCGATATTTGGAGCTATCTGACTCACACCAGAAAGACGCGAATTTAAACCCAAAGAATGGCTAAGTTTTGCCTACTGGCGTGATGAGCAGCGCCAACTGGTTGAACGCCACGACAAGATTGAGTCACCCACTGGGCAGAGTCATGGAAGTGAAATCCCACTGTTCATTGCGGCTGTTTGTAGAAAGGTGTTCCCAAAAGAAAATACCCATAATGAATGAGAAGCCCATTGAGTCTTCTACTCTTAACACGACATCGCCCTGATCTAATAACTCGCCCATCGCTTGTTGGTAAGCTTCTTCGACGATGGTTTGTTCCCAAATACGCTCGTATTCGGGTAAGACTTGTTGTCTAGAGATGGTCGACACCCTGAAGCTTAATGCGCCCTCGATACGATGT
This sequence comes from Vibrio sp. 10N.261.54.E10, assembly GCF_002877735.2. Lineage (NCBI taxonomy): Bacteria > Pseudomonadati > Pseudomonadota > Gammaproteobacteria > Vibrionales > Vibrionaceae > Vibrio > Vibrio sp. 10N.261.54.E10. The sequence continues at coordinate 1,331,027 of NZ_MCXE02000002.1, read as the reverse complement.
CGTCGACTGGTGATCAGTTTAACCTCCGTCCATGAAAGTACTGGTTTGGCGAGGCGCCTAGATTGGCGTTCCTTTTTTTCTTTTTCGCCATACTCGAGTCTTAACGGATGTAGACCATCAGCTTATCAGAGGTGGCACAGACGCTTGACTGTTTGCTCATACAAAAATCAACATAAACCTTGCTCCGCGCGCATCACAAACAAGATGTACACCTTGTCCCCGTCTTGCTTGCAAAAAACACGACAAGGGTTGACCACAACTTCTCGGTAATTGAGGTGTTCAACTTTGTCGAAAATATTTTGAATCATCTGCTTGGCCGCAACCAGATATTCAAGGGCAATGTATTTCGCGATATCCTTGAGGTCCGATCACGCGGCTCACTCCAAATCACTTCAGCCATTTTGACATCTTGTCCTTAGCTTCATCCTGACTCAAGGACTTGCCTTGTGAAATGGCGCGCTCACCACATGCGATCCCTTCAAAGATAACCAAACGGTTTTGCATAAAATGATAGTCGTCCACATCAACCAAATACGCAGAAGGTTTACCGTGTTCGGTGATTAGCACAGGTTCTTTGGTGTCGTGTAAGTCCGCTAGGATTTGGGACGCTTGACGCTTGAGGGAAGTAACGATCTCGACTTTCATAAGAGTAACTCCAAAATAAGAGTAATAAAGTGATACTGTCGTATCACTTTCAAGGTGCCAGGTTTAGCGCAGAGATATTGAGCGTTAAGAATCACTCTTAAGTCATGCTTCTTATGAGTAGGAAACTCACTCAACAACACACAAACAGCAAATGGCGTCACTTGGGTTTCGGCCTTAGAGCCTTGCTATTCTTGTGATAAGATACCCTCACCAGAAAATAATCGATGTGAACAATGTCAGAACATTCATACCATCAACTTCTTAAGTCGACCTTCGAAAACACTCTTCTTCACCTTTACTTCAAAGTAAAAACTTCCAGTCACTTTGTTAAAGAAGAGCAACGAAACAAGATCATCATTGACTTCTTAAAGCCAAAAATCAAACAAGCTCGATATAGCCTTATCAAGAAAAAGCTTAAAACTGTTTGTTTGATGAAGAGTAAATTTGGCTCAATCGAAAAACACTTAGAAAGCGTTTTATCTCAATATTCAGCGATAGAGAGCAAAAACGACGTTGATAAGCTTTATGCCTTGTTAGAACGCTTTGAGAAGAGCGGATTAGAAACAAAACTTATTGAAGAGACCCCTAAGCAGGAAATGGACGTTGTTTATATCGACAGAGCACATATTGATCATTGCTTCGATAATGAAAACCGTCAGATTGCACCCATTTCGCTGTTTATACATACGAATGAATTAGACAGATTCACTAAGAGCTTAGCAACCCAACCTTATTTCACATATGAGTTGTGCCAAGCAAGTGAAGAGTTGAATAACTATCATTACAAAGTCCACCCAATTAGCTAACCATACTGCTTATCACACACTGTTTAGCCTTAACTGGTCCAAGACTCTTGTGAGTGCTTACCTGTACTTTTCCATCAATTGTCTATCCTGTACCTTAGTAATTGTCCCACAGCTATATGAAGCGCCAACTAACACAACCAAATCTAAAACGTTGGGCACTTCCAGCCCAAATCAAGATGTGTTGTACGCGATTTACCAAGCGGTACTACCGTCCTTTTTTCATCACAATCAAGGCCAATCTTTTGATCTTCTAACAGTAAGCTGATCAGATATAAGCCTAACGCTGAATGATCTTGGCCATTCGTCTTCACCGCTACGGCTTCAACAATGAATTCAATTCCTGTTGACAGTGTCTCTTTATCTTTAAAAGACATAACTCCTCCCTTAAGTTACTGTGTAAATATACAGCAATATGGAGCGGGTGAATCCATATTTAAACAAATTGAGACATCAATCACATTGAACAGGGTCATGTCGACTCACCCTTAGAACACATTTCATGTCTTTAAAAAGGAGCTCGCGGACAAAAAGTAAGAGAGGAGATGATCGGGTGTCCAATAAATGCAACCTAGTCTCAACTCCATAATTGAATTTACTAAGGGACCTCGTTTTTAGTCGATAGTTACTCATTATTATTTAACTCAAGGAAAAGCCGACTCAAGCACCGCCTTCTTTTTCCCTACTTCATACTCCGCCCTCTCTAACGTTATAGGGGCAGATATCTGATGAACAGCATAATTACCACGAGGCTCTGGCCCATTTCGCCTACTTTCGGATAAAGCAGACTTGACCCATTCAAACAGATAGACGTAACGACTGACGGTCTGGCGACACAAGTTCGCCTTACGCGCCACCAAACCAATCGTGAGCTCCTGATTTTTGCGTAACAGAAACAGACAGGCGCGGATAATTCGGCGAGTGGTCTTCGTCCGACGAAGGTTATGAGTTCTTCTGGCCGCTCTACGCTGCCTTTCCTGTAAACTTAATCCACTATCCAACCTCATCACACCTCGCTGGCAGTCTGACCGAGCACAATATTTATCCCAGGTCCAACGAGAGACGCTTTTTACCACCGCTAACACCTCACTGCATGGCAAAGACGGCTTACCCACCAAATTGGCATTATTGATATGTGCAAAGCTCTCTACACGGCCTTTAAAATTCGTATAGCTGCCCTTTTCCCTTTCTTCGTCGACGATGTCATAAGCGAACCGGCGAGTACGTTCAAACAAAGTACAATTCCGGGAATAAGAAACGTCACTCTCTTGACGAAGCCACGGCCGCGTACTCTCCAGTTCAAGCGAATCCGCTAACTCGTTAAGTTCATAGACACTGCGGTGAAGTTCGGTTGTCTGCCACCAAGGATGAAAGGGCGTTTTGGCAACAGGCCCTGAATAACTCAAGTCCGCCTCCAATCGCAAGGCTAACGCGCGATAAATGGCTTTGAGGTACTGAATGGGTTTGGAGCGAGCCTGATCACTGGTGCAAACCGGTACAATGGCATAAAAAAGGTGGGCTTTATTACTGGTACGGTTTCGGACAATCATATTGGGGGGCGGCAACCCTTCATCTTGCCAAATGTAGGGATTGGGGAAAGCTCGGTGTTCATGATCAATATCGAAAACCATCCACGCCTGCATCTCTTTTCGATTGACCTGCATATAGGGCCATCTGACGGCGTAGTTTCGAGGTCGAATTAGCATCGCGGTTTTGTTGTCACTGCACCTCGACAAATAAGGCGCTTCCTCAAGCAACCGGCTCAAACACGACATAGACGAAGACGCAGCGTATTCAGAATGAGCCGTCATCGGCTCGCCCTCACCGTCCCTTGTCCACGTTGACTTCCTGACTCGCTCTGGATAAACACCCTTTCCAAGGCCTCGTACGTTACGACCGAGTTGACGCTCTTAGTGGCGCCCAATAAGCCTGTCGAACCTGATGAATCCTTTCCATTCAGGCGTTCAATTGTTAAGTGTTCGTCATTTCCCCTCACCCCGCTTTTCACAGGACAGCGGAATGCATCACGCCATTGGTCTTCGCTCACTACCGCTAGATAGAAGACCGCTTCTTGGCTTATTTGAAGCACCTTACCGCCTATGACCGCCCACTCATGATTATTCATCACGTTTTCCTTGGCTAACAGGCTCTCCTTTGGGAGCAGCCAATGACGTTACTCAGGCTAAGGACAACGCGTTAAAGCCAACGCTGTCTGATTCTTTGCATTCGCTTTTCAAGACCGAATAAACGAATTCGCAGCCGTACTTGTTCAAACACCCGATTCGAATGCCTTAATTGATACGTTAACCTCATCCACTCAACCAATAATGGCGAAAGTTGACGGTCACATAACTCGCGTCGGATGCGCCTGATATAGCGAAGGCCTCTTCGCTTATCTTCCTCTGTTAATCCATGACCAGACCTTTCAGAAGATGGCTTATGATCCGGAGCAATGAGCATCACCCCTCCGAATGAATACTTGAAACTGATATACCACTAGCGCCCACCTTTCCGCCCTATCGCTTTGAGCAGACCAACACCTTGATTCAGTTTTTCCAAACTATTGAGGAGCAAAACCTGACCGCTGATATTCGCGTGTACGGTCTGAACAATCTCATATTTCTGTGCCCGAGTAAGCCTAGGCTTTCCTGCATACTCCAAAGCCATTCGAGACAACTCACCCGAATGGGTCGAGCTCTCTAGTGCGCACAAAACAAAGGCATCATCGGTAGTGTTGGGCGGTATATAAGCGGTGACCACCCCAAGTCCAAGAAGTAAGCTGTTTACAATAATGTGATTACCGCTCACTTTGGCGAGAGTGATGGCTTCAACACAACTCAGGACATGAGGCTGATCAGGATTAAGTTTATTCCGCAGCATGGTCGGACTCATCCCTATGACCTCTGCCAGCCTAGCCATATTCTCTGACCTAGCGAACACGCAACACGCCTCATTAAAGGCCCCTTGTTTTGTGCGAGAAAATTCGCCTATTGAGTCAATTCCGTTCATAACCAATACTCAATTGAAGAAAGACGAGATGACAACGAAACTCCAACCAAGAATGTTAGCCCCAACGGACAAAGCTCTTTGGTCGAAGTTATGAAAGATAAACGCATGGCTATTTACCCCATTCTCTCCAACGTTTCACGCGTTGCCATTTCTAGCAACATGACCATATTGATGAGAGGGGTTTCTTTACCTTTTGCTTTAGTTTTAATAGGTAAGCGACCATCAGCTACCCAATCCATGATGGTGCGTTTCGGCATTCCGGAGAACTGAGAGTATTGGTCGTACGTCATGAAAGGCGTATTTAGGACTACTTGATATGAGAGCATAATGATATCCTGCTTGGTCATTGAATGTTTAATTTCGGAATGACGAGTTGCACCCCACCATTTCGAACTCAATTGCGATTATTGATCACATATGAATAACAAGCAACTTAAAATAGACCAAATATCGTATTTGGGAGGTAGAGATATTATCAAGAAGTTGATAGATATCACGAATTCAGACCGCCAACAGGACGTAGCAGACGTATTTGGCATCCCAAAATCAACAATCGCGACTTGGCGACAGAGAAACCTTACTCCCTTTGAAATTGCAGTAAGGACTCATTTGAGCACTGGAGTCTCACTTGAATGGTTACTTCTAGATAAAGGCGAACCGTACCCTAAAACACCAACCCAAAAGCATATTAATAAGAAGAACGAATCGAAAACTCTTTTCGATATCGACTGTTTCTCTATTGACGACGGTAAATTGGTTGGGAAAGGGATACTTGCATTCGATAAAGCTCTTCTAGACGAGTTAGGTGTGAGTAATGTAATAGCAATCAAAGATGGAACTACTACGTTCCTTATAAATAAAGAATCTCACCATGCAGTAAGCGGTACATACCTAGTTGATATGGACGGCCTACTCTCGCTAAACGACATCCAGCGCTTACCAGGCAAAAAGCTAGCCATCAGCTTTAACGGTTCGATTCTAACCCTCGAAGAAGATGAAGTAAGGGTTGTAGGTAGAGTCGCGTTAGTGATAGAAAAGCGTTAACTGTTACACTCATCTGTTTGAGAGCCCTGCAGCTAATTTGATTAATAGCGTCACCGATACTTAACGAGCCTCTTATCACCCTCCCTCGTGGGGAGTGGCACTTGCAAAGACAAAGACTGCCTTATGGCAGTCTTTGGGTCAGTGTTGGTCGTTGTGCAATCTCTAAGTAGTCCTGAAACATTTTTGGACAAAAATGAGCTAGTTACATTACTAAATTAGAGAACAATGGATTATCTAAGGTATTGCAATACTACTAATCTGGAGACCAAATCTCGTTAAACATTACACAAGAATAACTTTGAAACTCTTCGAACACGATAGCAACGAGTTGGAGGAAGAAAGGCTTCCCTACACTGGTGAATGTGGCGTGCTATTCTTGAACGGTCTCCCGCCTCGCTAGTTTCAAATCGAACTTGATTTGGAAGTTGCTCAGGAGATAGAAGGTAAGGGTGAGGCTGACTCAAGAAGCAACTCATAAAAACGTTTTGTCGCAGGCCCCGTTTTTATCCCTTTAGGTAAAGTCAGATGCAATGGAACATGATAGCCACTGCCATTTTCCACATTCAGTACCGTTAGTTTCTCACTACCTCGGCTATCAACAATATGCTTAGGCAGCCTGCAATAGCCCACCCCCTGCTCTACTGCACCAAAGGCATGGTCGAAATTATCAACCGTAATGCGCTGACTCGACTTTAACCAGCCCACATCTTTTTTCTCGCCCAGTTTTTCAATCGAGCCTAAATCTCTCACCACAATTTGTGGCAGCGACGAGAGCTGGTTGAGCGATATAGACGTCCCCCTAGTTATCGGATGCGAACTCGCCACAACAGGCTCCATCTTGGTAAAACCAAAGGCTTCTGCAGGGTAATTGATTATGGGTAGATTAATGATGGCAACATCAGCCAGTTCTTGAATGACCATTTCAGTGGTCTTCGACAGTGATGTTTCTACCACTTGTATCGATGTACTGTTGTTCTCTGCCATAAAATTAGCCATCGGCTTATAAAGATGCTCAAGACAGCACAAATGATCAACTGCGACTACTATTTCTGACTCAACCCCCTTTGCTAACTGCTCACTGATCAGCTCTAGTTCTCGCGCTTGTTCCAGCATGCTGCTAGCCCTGCGCAATAACGCTTTACCGTCTTCAGATAACACCGTTCTTCGACCTTCAACCTGAACCAACGACACGCCTAGTTGACTTTCCAGTTTTCTCAACGCATAGATCAGCGTGGTATGGCTCTTATTGAGTTGCAATGCCGCTGCCTGAATGCTACCAGCACGATCTATCTCATGGAGTGTTTGCCATTGGTCGAGGGTGGTCTTTAATCTCATTGGTCTAAAATCCTGACATTTAATGGCAATATTATGAACTTTCCAGTCCATTTTTTAAAGGTAATATCTAAACAGACAATAAAGCCTCCTATGTTTGCGATATGACAGGAGTCTCAGCGCAATACCAAGTATCTGTTTGGAGAAATAACCATGAAATTATTACAAGTCGATTTTGAATTTAACGGCCCATTTGGTGAAGAGATGTCGAACGCACTCGTTGGCCTAGCAAAGTCTATCAACAATGAATCGGGGCTGATCTGGAAAATCTGGACTGAAAACCAAGCCAAAAAACTGGGTGGTGGAGTCTACCTTTTTGAAGACCAACTCAGTGCAGAGACTTACCTAGCAATGCATAGCGCACGCTTAAAAGAGATGGGCGTGGATAAAGTTCGCGGCGTGATTTTTGACGTGAACCAACCATTAACTACCATTAATAAAGGCCCAATCAACGGCTAGTTCAACCGTTCACTCCTGAGTGAAAATAAAAATAGTGAAATGAAAGAAGAAATAGCAAAAGACACGAAATAGAGATAGACCAAATGAACAATAAAATGTTTTTAAGCCTACACGGCATCATATACGCAGGGTTTGCCTTAGCGCTGTTTTTCTTACCCACTGTCATGTGGCCAATGTACGGTGTAGAGATCAATGATAAATACGCGTATTTTCTCTCTCAGCACACCAGTATCTTTCTTGGCGGCATCGCAGCGATAACTTGGTTATTACGAGATATTGAAGCGGGGCTCAGCGCCAAAAAGCTCATCCTAGGTTTGGTTGTAACCAATATGCTTGGGGCGATCATCACACTGTATGCGGCTTTCACTGGTATCTTTGTTGGCTTTGGTTGGACTGATCCTGCGTTTTTCCTTTCACTATCGGTACTGAGCGTGTTGCAGGTTCGTAAGCAAGTTTAAACGGTTATTCAGTTCGGATAAGCACAAACAAAAAGCACTTGGTATATGCCGAGTGTTTTCGTATTCAACCAATTTATCAAGACCAAAGTTAAGTTCACTAAATAAGCGGAAATCTTGATGTCTAGCTTAGGTGGTAAAGCCTGAACTTTAGAGGCAATACATGTATAAGAAAACTTAGGTCAAATCTCATACCGTAACTCGTTATGTAAATCGAACGAAACCCATTTCGGGCAAAAGTTACTCAGACGAATTGGGCAACAAGTGAAGAGCCTTTTTCTTGTGGCACTAAACCACTTCTGTACACAGTTAATCCTCAACTCGAAGACCGAAATTGTGAAAAACGTCAGAATAAGGAAGCTCACGAGGAAACCAAATGGGGTCTTCCCGTTTCAGAAACGTTAACCCACTCTACTTCTACCGTTTTGATAGTTATGCTAAATTTGAGGCGAAGCTCATCTAAAGGAATGACAATGAAAGCATGGATAGCAATTACGGTGCTAGCCTCAGGTATTTTGAGTGCTGCTGAATTTCGGACGCCAAACTGCCCAATTGGCTGCCCTAGCCTAGAAATTGACGGTAATGTTGTCATCTTTGAGCGTTTATACACGCTCTCTCAAAACAAGAAAACACAATTTGCAGATTGGGTCGCATATGAAGTCGATATTCTTAACTTCGGAACAACAACTAATCGAACTTGGAAAAATAACCCTCTACTTGTTGAAGCTGAGCGATTAGAGAAAGGTGATTATACTGGGGCTTCAAGTAAGCTCAATGTTGACCGTGGGCATCAGGCTCCCTTAGCCAGTTTTGTCGGCAGCCGCTATTGGCCTACTCTTAACTATTTGTCGAATATCACTCCCCAAGCAAAAGACTTAAACCAAGGCGCATGGAAAAACTTGGAAGAAGCAGTTAGGGATGCCGTTGGGTTTCGAGAGAACCTGTACGTTATTACGGGGACTCTCTACCGTAACGAAATGGATACTTTACCAAAAGCTGATGAGCCTCATGCAATACCCTCGGATTACTACAAAATTGTGTACGACGAGAAAGGAAATTCTGTAGCCTTTTTCATGAACCAACACACAACCAGAGATACAAATTACTGCACTAGAAAGCTGGCAGTATCAGAGTTGAGATCAATCGTTCCATATACCCTGCCAAGTGGTTTAGCTGATAGTAATGAAATATTGGAACGTTTAGGTTGTTGAACACTAAGGTTGTTTGGGCTCGAATTGCTCAGCTCAGAACATGCTCGAAGTTGTAGCTATGCCGCGCTTCCATTTAACTATCCGACTTCCAACATGCTGTGTAACTACGAATCAGTAATTAAGCGATTTAATCCACTACAACAAGTAGCTCTTCATAGGATTGAGTTACTTAAATTACCTTCATAGACAGGATCTTAAGAGCTAACTTGTTTATTTAGATAGAAAAAAGGCTTCATTTATGATCAGATAATCGTCGCCAAACAAACTACCTACATCAATAGTGAAGCCGATGACGATTATCTCCTTACAGAAGCAATTTAAGCAATTCTTTAATGCTGACACCCTCCAAAAAATGGCGAAAAGTACAGGCCTGATGAAACGGTGTCGGGCGATATTACCCGAGCAGCTAGTCATTAGCTTAGTGGCCGCGTTAAGCAAAGGAAACTGCACTTCCATTGCGGATTTACTGCGACAATTCAATGGGATGTGCTTGAGCCCTGAAGGTGCCGTGGCATACAAGCCTTACCATAACCAGTTGAGGAAAAATGAGTTTCCTAATTTCATGCGGCAACTTGTTATGCGTGCAATAGCTCAATTTGCTCGCCAGCAGAATGTCGGTCTACCAAATAAGCTCGACACCTTTGATGATGTACTGCTTCAAGATGGCAGCTCTTTCCACATCCATCGTGACCTGGCGGATGTTTATCCGAGTCGATTTAAACGTAACCCTGCAGCGGTTGAATGTCATATGACAATGTCGTTGAAAAGCTTTTCTCCAGTCGCGATGAACATCAGCGCTGATACGGCATCAGAAAGAGATTTTTTACCTGAGCCCAAAACGATGAACAACAAATTGCTGTTAGCTGACGCAGGGTATCCTGATTTCCACTTCTTTCGAGAGCTTGAACAGCATGGCGGATTCTATATTGTCCGAGGTGCTAAGTCTCTGAACCCTATGATTATTGAGGCAAGGAACGGCAAGGGGCGACTGCTGCCTAAGCTAGAAGGGAAGAAGCTGAAAGACATTACTCGAGGTACCAACCGTTCGCAGGTCCTTGACCTAAAAGTCCGTCGAGGTAAACAAGAGTTTAGAGTCGTGCGACGATGGTTTGCTGAAGAAAAACGATTCTGCATTTGGATAACTAACTTACCTTCAGACACCTTTACTGCCGATGACATCATGGCGATCTACCGCTGTCGATGGCAGGTGGAACTGCTTTTTAAAGAGTTAAAGTCTCACACCAACTGGCAACGATTTGTCACCGCACAAAAGGCCATCGTTGATGGGCTCATCTGGGCCAGTTTACTTGCGCTGATCATTAGGCGTAGTATTGCGCTTCAGATAATGCCATCGGTCTCATTGTTTAAAGCGGCAAAAAATGTGGATGTCTGGCTGTTACCAATATTTGAATGTATCAGTCACGGCGCATGGTCAGAAGTCAGCAATAAAATCGAATGGGCTACCAGTTATATATCAAGGAACGCTCAAAAGTCCGCGCAGAGGAAGTCTAAAGAAAACATTACGTTAGACGGAATTTACGCTGAGCTTAGTGCTTAAGGTTCTGTCTATGAAATTACCTTAGGAACAACCATGAGCTACGCTCATGAACTAATAGAGGTCTTTCAAAGCGTAGCTTTGGGATGTTTTCATGGGGGTCACTTTTACTCTATATATAATATTAGGGTGAAAGTGACCCTATACATTTAGACCATTTCAAATTAGCAATCCAGTGATAGAACTAACAAGTTATATGGATGATTGTACTAATGAACTGTCCAGGCGACTGCATTTTTGAACACCAAGCTACAGATCTAGTGAAGTGGATGACTTTCAAAGTTCATTACGTGAGTGACAGCAATCGCAAGTATGAGTTCGTCATACTGAGTAGTTAAATCAATATCGGTTAAAACGATCAGCAACAACAAATCGGGCTCCGATACATCGTTCATCAAATGCAAAGCTATATCGTCAGAATCGACCTTCATCACAGCTTGAGTCATCAATACAAACAACTGGTTTAAACAGCTATCGCAATGAGCATTTGCGCGATGGATATACTCTAGAAAAATTGATTTAGTATTCATACGTACAGAATAATAAAAACACTCACAGTTAAAGTATTGGAATAGACTGCCATCATGTGAAGAAAATCACGATGCAGTCGCTCGCATACCTAATGGGTTCGAACAAGCTCAACTTTTAAACGTACGCTTTGTTAATTCGAACAAAAGGTTAATTAAACCGCACTTAGTTTTACAAACATTGACGGCCCTAGAACCTATACTGTATATTTATACAGTATAGGTTCTTAGGTCGTAAACATGCACATTCTACCGCTTTCTCCATCCAGTATTTCTTGCTCTCTTACCTCCTGGGAATCACCAGCAGCTGAGTATGTTGAGCTTGGTGTTTCACTGGATTCTGTCTTGGTAAATAACCCCAATGCTACATATCTTGCTTATGCTAACGGAGATTCCATGGAAAGAATTGGCATCTTCAATGGCGACTTGTTAGTCATCGACAGAAAGCCACAAGCTCAGCATTTTGATACCGTTATCGTCAGCTTAAATGGTGCATTTATGTGCAAAATCCTTGATCTGCATAACAGGCTTTTGCTGTCAGCAAATCCTCATCACTTACCTATTGAGATCCATCCAGAAGATGCCTTTGCTATTGAAGGGGTTGTGATACGTTCTATTCGTCTACATAAACCGTTGCCTGAGTTCATGTAATGTTTGCTCTTATAGATTGCAACGCTATGTATGTCGCTTGTGAACAAGTATTTCGGCCTGATTTACGACACCTACCCTGTATTGTCTTATCAAACAATGATGGTGCAGTTGTAGCAGCAAATCGGTTGGCAAAAGAAGCTGGAGTCAAAAAGTTTGAGCCCTATTTCAAGCAAAAAACACTCATTGAAAAGCGTGGTGTGAACGTTTTTTCATCAAACTATGCTTTATATGCTGATCTGTCTGCAAAAATGATGGCAACAATTACGACGTTCTCACCAAGGAGCCATATTTACTCAATAGATGAATGCTTTTTAGATATAAGCCGTTTTTCACATGTTGAGTCAGACTTAACCTCTTTCGGTCAACGAATTCGTCAAACGGTCTGGAAAGAATGTCGACTGCCCGTTTGCTTTGGTGCGGGTGATACTTTGACACTATCAAAAATGGCAAACAGAGTAGCCAAAGTTGATAAAAAGTTGAATGGTGTCTGCATCATTGATTCTGAAGACAAACGCCAACAATATTTGACATCACAACCTGTATCTGAAGTTTGTGGGGCGTTGGAAGGCGATTGACACAACGTATGAAGTTGATGGGGATTGAAACAGCTCTAGATCTTGCGAATTTAAGTCCTGAACAAGCAAGGTGCTCTTTCAATGTAGAAATTGAACGCACCGTTCGTGAGTTAAATGGCCACCCTTGCAAAGTTTGGGACGAATGCAGAGCGGACAAACAACAGATATTTAGCACTCGCAGTGTCGGCAACCGAATAACATCACTTGAAGAGCTAAAACAAGCCCTCGCCTTTCACGCTGCCACAGTGGCAAGAAAAGCACGTAATCAAAAGAGCTCATGCGCTACTCTCATGGCTTTTGCCAACACATCACCTTTCGATGACATACCACAAAACTTCAAAAAAACCTGCACATTTGAATTTCCAACTAATGATACAAGTAAGTTGACTAAAGCAGTGACGTTGATGGCAACTAGGTTGTTTAAGCCAGGTGTCAGCTATTACAAGATTGGCGTAGGTGCGATGAACCTAGTATCCGATCGGCAGCGTCAACAGGACTTATTTTCCGAACCTGACAACCCAGCATTGATGCAAGCCATAGATAAACTCAATAACAAGTTGGGGCGAGATTCGATATTCCTAGCCGCTCAGGGAACTACACATGACTGGGCTATGAAGCGCAATTTTTTATCACCACAATACACGACAAAGTTAAAAGACCTACCGAGAGTACTTTGCTAATAAATGATCTGAAGAGTCGAAACCTATTTTTATCAAACATTTGGACACTCTTTCGAGCTAGGAGGTGCTACGGGTAAGAATTAAGCCTGTGACGGTTCTGGACAAAAGCTTCTTAGCTTAAATAACTTAGATACATTAGCTCGCATAAGAAAAAGTATCTTTAAACCTTAAACGTTTGTTATATGCGGGGTTAAGAGTGCGCTTTAACGTACTTTTTAACCTTTTTCATAGCCATTTGACGCTTAAGTGGCGAAAGATAGTCAATAAACAGATTACCCGACAAATGGTCTATTTCGTGCTGCATTACGATGGCTAGAAACTCATCACTTTCGATGGTAATTGGCTTACCTTCGCGATCTAAAGCAGATACAACAACTGAAGTAAAACGCTCTACGTCTGCATAGTAATCAGGAACGGATAAACAACCCTCTTGACCCAATGCTTTATCCGAGCCACTAATCACTTCTGGGTTAACCAAAATTAGCGGTTCATCTCGACTTTCTGAAAGGTCGATAATAACAACTGCCTCTTTACGACCGACTTGAATCGACGCCAAACCGATACCATTGTCAGTCGCATAGAGCGTTTCCAACATATCGTCTATTAATGTTTGTACCGTCGTAATATCTCGCACCTTTTCCGCTTTGACCTTAAGCCTTGGATCAGGTGCAGTCAGGATTTCTAAAACTGCCATATTTTCCTTCTAATTCTTGGAAGCTCATAACGCTTTTTATACGGCTTTTAGCCGCTTTTTATATTCCTATCATGCAGCCTTTCCAATCACATTTCAATTCATAATCAATAGGTTAATGAGAAGTGTTAGGTATTAGATTACAAAATGGCGCATAATTTTTAAAAAGCTTAATTCGAGACTCCTTCGGATAACTACAGGTAAGGCAAACGTATTATCACAGATTGTGAGTGAATTTTCGCGCTGAGAAGGAATGGGGCAAAAATGAGCTAGCCAACCTGCTAATTTAGAAGATCGAGCCGACAATACGGACTGTAAGTTTCTGGCCTAACTGATTTATAAATTATCACCTCTACATTAAAACAACCCAAACACATTATTTTTCCCATCTTGTTCAAGGCATTTGATCTGATGGTGCTTTGGTTCTCCACCAAACAATAAAATATACAACTTCCGGTCTTGATACGTCCCCACTACATAGTGGTCTTTTTGTATCACGTACTCGATAGTTTCGGCTTCTTCATCAGTACACAGATATTTAATATCGACCAGCTTCACCCACTTCAAACCGATCACGTTTTCAGCTTCTATAAACCCACCAAATGGTGCCGTAAAGCGATTACCTAGTTTCAAAACCGCATCAATCACCCCTTGGTTCTTCTTACTTACTCCAATTGGACCATCACTGTTGATTTTGAAATGACTGTAGCCAGCAGTCACATGAATTGATTGATACACAGCAATAACCTATTAGCTTTCTTAGCACTTTGAGATAGGAGCCTAACCTGTGCTTTTTGTCCGATATAAAACATTGTTCTACGTTTCAGCTCTAATTATGCTGTTTTTACATACAGTGATTTTAGGCTTTATTATGTCTATCCGCAATTTAAAAGATGGTTCTACCAAACCTTGGCTCTGCGAATGTTACCCGAATGGGCGAACGGGGAAACGTGTTCGTAAAAAGTTTACGACTAAGGGAGAAGCAAAGGCTTTTGAGCTTCACACGATGAAGGAGATTGACGATAAGCCATGGATGGGAAGTAAAACCGATCACCGTAGAATGAGCGAACTGTTAGACACTTGGTGGACCATACACGGTCATACGTTGAAATCGGGTAAACAAGCTCGGGAGCTAATAGCCAAGACAATTGAAGAATTAGGGAATCCAATTGCCTCCCACCTTAAAGAACGAGACTACTTAGACTATCGTGCAGCGCGAATACCCTACCGTGGCAAAAATAAATCTATTAAGATTTCACCAACAACACATAACACGGAATTGATTTATCTAAAGGGAATGTTCAAGAAACTGATTAAGTACAATCAATGGAAATACCCCAATCCACTTGAAGCTATCGAAACAATCAAAACAAGTGAGAAGAACCTAGCATATCTAACCAAGCCACAAATTGAAGAGTTCTTAGTTAACCTGAAAAATTTCAACCGAGTCATTACAGTCTCGATTCCGCAGCTCATTGTAATTTCTAAGATTTGCTTAGCCACCGGTGCCCGTATAAGTGAAGCTCTAACTCTTACCCGTTCACAGGTAGCTGAATTTAAACTGACTTACACCGAGACAAAAGGTAAGAGGAATCGAAGTGTGCCCATCTCACCAGCTTTATATCAAGAGATCTTAGATATCGCCGTGAGCGACCATGAAATTTTTAACACGAGTTACAAGGACGCCTGGCGCTACATTAAAAAAGCTTTACCAGAGCACGTTCCGAGTGGGCAAGCGACGCATGTTCTACGGCATACCTTTGCTTCGCATTTTATGATGAACAAAGGGGATATCTTGGTGTTACAGCGTATTCTTGGGCATACTAAGATTGAGCAGACAATGGCGTATTCTCATTTTGCTCCAGAACATTTGATACAAGCTGTACACCTCAATCCATTAGAGAATTAATGGCGACAAAGTGGCGGCAGACACTGTAATCGACCGTTATTTAGCGGTTTTATTCGTAAAAAAGGCGACATTTTCACTGTCGCCTTTTGCTATTTAGAGCCTAATTTTTTCTATTCCCAATCAAGGATAACCTTGCCAGAAAGCCCACTACGCATAGCATCGAAGCCAGTTTGGAAATCATCAATTTTAAAGTGATGAGTAATGATTGGTGATAGGTCTAACCCTGATTGAATCAAACTTGCCACTATATGAAAAAACAAAAATAACCACTAAATATCAATAGTTTAAATTAATTATCAATTAAGAATGGCGACAAAAAAGGCAACAGTTTTACCTGTTGCCTTCTGATATTCAAAACCGGTAGTATCCTACTCCCAGTCTAAAATTACCTTACCAGACATACCAGATCGCATCATGTCGAAGCCTTTCTGGAAGTCGTCCACTTTGTAGTGGTGAGTAATAATTGGTGTTAGATCTAGGCCAGATTGAATCAAAGAAGCCATCTTGTACCAAGTTTCGAACATCTCACGACCGTAGATACCTTTGATAACCAAGCCTTTAAAGATGACTTGGTTCCAGTCTACTGCCATGTCTGATGGTGGAATACCTAGTAGAGAGATCTTACCGCCGTGGTTCATGTTAGTCAGCATGCTGTTGAACGCAGATGGGTTACCAGACATTTCTAGGCCTACATCGAAGCCTTCAGTCATGCCAAGATCAGACATTACGTCTTCAAGCTTCTCTTCCATCACGTTTACTGCGCGAGTCACACCCATTTTCTTAGCAAGATCTAGGCGGTACTCGTTTACATCAGTGATTACAACGTGACGAGCACCAACGTGCTTAGCAACAGCTGCAGCCATGATACCGATTGGGCCAGCACCAGTAATTAGCACGTCTTCGCCAACTAGGTCGAAAGAAAGTGCTGTGTGTACTGCGTTACCAAACGGGTCAAAGATTGAAGCTAGATCGTCAGAGATTTCTGCAGGGATCTTAAATGCGTTGAACGCAGGAATCACAAGGAACTCAGAGAACGCACCAGTGCGGTTAACACCAACACCTGTTGTGTTACGACAAAGGTGAGTACGGCCGCCACGACAGTTACGACAGTGACCACATGTGATGTGACCTTCGCCAGATACACGGTCGCCGATTTCAAAACCACGAACTTCTTGGCCAATGCCAACAACTTCACCCACGTATTCGTGACCTACTACCATAGGTACTGGGATTGTGTTTTGTGACCACTCATCCCAGTTGTAGATATGTACGTCAGTACCACAAATTGCGGTTTTCTTAATACGAATAAGAAGATCATTATGACCCATTTCAGGTTTTTCAACCTCGGTCATCCAAATGCCTTCTTCAGGCTTTAGCTTAGAAAGTGCTTTAATTTTCATAATGTTACCTAGTTCATCTCGCCTAACTGTAAGGCGAGAATCAAAAATCTATATATTCTACTGGGTGTTGCTCTATCTAATTAAAGGATGCTCGTGGCATCCCTTTAAAATTAGATGATACCCATGTCTTTACCAACTTGAATGAACGCATCGATTGCGCGGTCTAGTTGCTCACGAGAGTGTGCAGCAGACATTTGCGTACGGATACGAGCTTGACCTTTTGGTACTACAGGGAAAGAGAAACCTACAACGTAGATGCCTTTCTCTAGTGCGCGCTCTGCGAACTCAGCCGCTACTTTTGCATCACCAAGCATGATTGGGATGATTGCATGGTCAGCACCGCCCATAGTGAAGCCAGCTTCTTCCATGCGAGTACGGAAGTGAGCAGAGTTTTCCCATAGTTGAGTACGTAGGTCGCCAGATTCCGCAAGAAGATCTAGAACGCGGATAGACGCAGATACGATTGCAGGAGCAACAGAGTTAGAGAATAGGTATGGACGAGAACGCTGACGTAGCCAGTCGATCACTTCTTTCTTACCAGAAGTGTAACCGCCTGAAGCGCCACCCATTGCTTTACCAAGAGTACCAGTGATGATATCGATACGGTCTACAACGTTGTGGAACTCGTGAGTACCCGCGCCGTTTTCGCCCATGAAGCCCACTGCGTGAGAGTCATCAACCATTACTAGTGCATCGTACTTGTCTGCAAGGTCACAGATAGCAGGAAGGTTAGCCACTACGCCGTCCATTGAGAACACACCGTCAGTTACGATTAGTGTGTGACGAGCGCCAGCTTCTTTAGCAGCGATAAGTTGCTGCTCTAGCTCTTCCATGTTGTTGTTCGAGTAACGGAAACGCATTGCTTTACACAGACGAACGCCATCGATGATAGATGCGTGGTTTAGAGCATCAGAGATGATTGCGTCTTCTTTACCTAGAATTGTTTCGAATAGGCCAGCGTTTGCATCAAAACAAGATGTGTAAAGGATAGTGTCTTCTTTACCTAGGAACGTAGAAAGCTTTTGCTCTAGTTCTTTGTGAGAATCTTGAGTACCACAGATGAAACGTACTGAAGCCATACCAAAACCGTGCTGATCCATACCATCTTTAGCTGCTTCGATAAGAGCTGGGTGGTTAGCAAGACCTAAGTAGTTGTTTGCACAGAAGTTTAGTACTTCTTCACCAGTCGAGATAGAAACCGCTGCTTTTTGTGCAGAAGTAATAATGCGCTCAGACTTGTAAAGACCTTCTTCTTTAACTTCTTCGATTTGAGTTTGAATCTGTTGGTAAAATGCAGAAGACATTGTCTCATTCCTTCCTAGTTATAATTTAGCAGCATCGCGCGCCGCTTTATGTAGGGATGTAAACGATCTCAACACGATCATTTACACTGTAAAACTTATGCCTATATTCTAGTTGAACATCCCCGTTCCGATTATCCCTTTAGTTGGAAAAACATTAATGAATCACAGGCACTAATAATAGTTCATCCCAGTGACATAGGGCACATTAACGCCCTTCACCTGCTTTTTTAAACGCCAAATTAGCTATAATTTCCGTCTAATTTCGCTTTCATATCAAATCTCAATTTTTCATCTCAATACGATATAGTGATGATTCTCCGCTTACCTCAGAATGTATAGCCTCTGTGACGCTATACAGATGAGATCGAAACACATAAAACGATCAGGCCGATCAGACTACGTAATTAATGCAATTAATGAAATTGATTCACAAATCACACGTAATCACTCACAATTGTCGTTATGCTAATTGTTGAAACTTGTTTAACTGGATATTTATGATTAATCCTAAGCTCATTGCTCTACTTCCTGATCTTGCCTCGTTCATTTTAGTGGTGAATGAAGGGAGCTTTACTGCTGCAGCAAAGCAGCTAGGCGTGACACCCTCAGCGTTGAGTAAATTAATCACACGTTTAGAAAAAGCGCTCTCAGTGAAGCTGTTTGAACGCACGACTCGTACTTTGATCATCACGCAAGCTGGGCAACTGGTTTACGATCAAAGTGTCGTTATGATAAATGCCGCCCAACAGGCTGTTGAACTGTCGACGTCCGATCATACAGATCCTGCAGGCTCAATAACGGTAGCAGCGCCGGAAGCCTTCTTGAATTCGGTATTACAACCCTTTGTCGTTCCTTTCTTAAATCAATATCCTGAGATTCAACTTAAGTTAAGAGCCGCTGATGGCGACATCGATATCTTACGTCAAGGTATCGACATCGCGTTTCGTCTTACCGATAAACCCGACGAGAGCCTGGTTTTGAAGGAGTTAGGGAAAACTAACCTCGTACTGTGTGCGAGCCCTGACTACCTTGAAGCGAAAGGAACTCCTTACCACCCGACAGAGCTTTCAGAGCACGATTGTTTGTATCTTGCCGAAACAGACAAAGACCACATTTGGGACTTTCTTAAAGATGATGAATTTCACACAGTACCCGTCAGTGGGCGTTACGCTGTAAACCACTCACAGATGCGACTTAAAGGCGTTAAAGAAGGACTTGGTGTAGGTATTTTCCATGATTTTGTAATCCAAGATGCGCTGACTGAAGGTTCTGTTGTGCAAGTGCTAGAAGATTGGACCATCAAGAGTAACTACCATGGCGCAATCGCGATGCAGTTTGCTCAAACCAAATACATGCCTGCTCGATTGCGTGTGTTCATCGATTACGCAATGGAACACTTGAGCGATAAGCTGGCCGGAGAAATAAACTGATGCTAAAAGGAATACACCACGCCGCCATTATTTGCTCAGACTACCAAGCCTCAAAACGCTTTTACACTGAGATTTTAAAGCTGGAAATTATTGCAGAGAATTACCGTGAAGCACGCCAATCGTACAAACTCGACTTAGCGCTACCTAATGGCGCTCAAATAGAATTATTCAGCTTCCCTAACGCACCTGAAAGACCAAGCTTTCCAGAAGCTCAAGGGTTGAGACATTTAGCCTTTTGTGTTGATGACGTTCAGCAAATCAAAAGCTATTTGGAAAGACAAGGCATTGAAGTTGAACCGATTAGAGTGGATGAGTTTACGGGGAAATCATTTACGTTTTTCGCCGACCCAGACGGCCTGCCGCTAGAGCTTTATCAGATCTAAAGCTTTATCAAATCTAGAGCTGAATCAAGTCTAAAGTATTCCTCACAAAGGAATCACCCATCTGATTAATGAAACTGACCTCCTCAGAAAGAAGGTCAGTTTTTATATCAATTAACTCAATGCCGTCTTAAATCTCTCAACGCGTGAAAACAGTAACCAATCCAATAGCATTGCAGCCACAATCGTTGCACCCGCGAGTGGAAACAGTACCGAAATAACAACCACAGTCACTAAGCCTGCTTTCCATAAGCCCGCATCGCCAAACTTCGGTGGCGTTCCCAACTTTCTTTGGCCTGAAGGTCTGCGCATCCACCACATTACTCCACCAGTCACTGACACCAAAATGAATGCCAAACAGAACAACGCGTTTAGAAGCTTGTTGATGATGCTGATGTCACCTTGGTGCAGAGGAATACCAACGGCTAAAGTTTTGGCGAAGAAATTGTAATCTTGCCACGTCACCTCTCCTAGAATGCGTCCAGAATATTGGTCGAGGTGAGTTGTGCGATCTTGGGTTGGATCGATGATGTCGCCTCCCATAGTATTCGCGGCCACGGTGTAAACACCCGACTCTGAACGTGGGAAATTGACTTTATACTGCGTAAAACCAAGTGATTGAGCTTTTGCTATCACACCATCAATAGAGAAATTACTGGCGGATAACACATGCTGAGAATGATCCTCACCCATCTTGGAGTGATCATGAGGTTCAGTCGCCTCTTCTGCGTGATGTACATGTTCGGCTGGCTTATCTTGAGATAAAGGCAATGGCGTTTGCTCTAGGTTCCAAGGCATTTCCTCTTCAGAACCGTGATTTAAAGAAGCATGCGTTTCGTTAGACAAGGGAATGTCGTCCCACATCTGAGCAGGAAAAGTACTCCATGCTTGCACTAGCTTACCGCCCCAAAAACCTGTCCATGATAACCCCGATAGAATAAACAACAGAAGAATGAATGACAGTGTTCCACCGATGTTCGCATGCAAATCACGCATTAAAACACGCGTTCCTGAACCAAATCTAAGCTTCAGAAAACCAGCGCGGCTAGCGTTATCTCGAGGAAGCCATAAGTAAATGCCACTGATGAGTAACAGAATAGACAAGCTTATTGCGACTTCAATTAGGTAATCACCCCAATCACCAATCAACAAAGTGCCGTGAATGTCATTCGCCAGTTGGTACAGGCTATCGCTGCGCGGGATTTCTCCTACCACTTCACCAGTGTATTGATTCACCGTGGCGAAAACGGAAGTGCCATCTTCAAGCGATACAGAAAATCGGTTCGCAAGATCAGGGACTTTACTCGGAACAAACTGTGTCACCGTACCTTGTGGGTATTGATGCTGTACGGCAGCTAATTGTTGCGACACCTTGATCGGTTCGCCCGATGCAACAATTTCAATCGCGTCTTGATGGAAAGCGAGTTCAATTTCATCATCAAACAACATCACCAAACCAGTAATACTCAACATCAACATGAATGGGATAACGAATAGCCCGGCATAGAAGTGCCAGCGCCAAGTGAGGAAGTAGAGAGTTTTATTGCGGTCTTTGTTTTTTATATTGGTTCTCGAACCGGTTGTTGCACTGCTTGTAGACTGCGAAGTCGCTTGTGCTTTCGCAGAGCTTTGAGATTCATTTCTCAACATTATTATTTCCTTTGACACATGCAAACATACCTTCTGAAAAATCAGAAAGTAATCTGAGCATGTTTAACTTTACTTAATACTTTATTTTTTAATTATTTTAGTGGGTTAGGTTTAAGAAATATCAAAGGGAGGGCCGCGCGGGGCTTGCCTCGTATAGCGTTCGCTTAGAGCCAAAAAAGCGTAGCTGTCAGAGACAATAGAACTCAGTCGAGTTGTCAGTAGTGTAGTTGGAAGTTCATCTTGGTGAAACGTGGAAAAATGGCTAAACGGACACGGTTTACCTTTATGTGTGTTTGGTTCACCTTCTTCAATTTGAACCAGTTCAAAGCCATTAACCGTACATAACGACGCCCATACTCCCGCACTATTACCATGAGCATTGATAACAGGCATTAATGTTACCAATGCCCAGCTTAGTGCTGTTGCAAGTAACATAGAGAAGTTGAACGAGGTTCGGCGCATCATTCCAAATTTTTATAAATTTCCCTTATTATGAGGCACTTGGAATATAGGTACACGTAAAGATTAACATCAGGTTAAAAAATTGAAGCTAACGCACACTCTTTTTCGTTATAAACCGGTTACAGCATCAGAGCTAAGAAAGTATTGCGTATTTCTTTGCAGTAAGCCTTCGGGAAAATAGGCAATAAAAAACGCCGCCTTACTTCGTCCTCTCAAGAAGGAGATGTAAGTCGGCGCTATATACGTTACTTGTTTTAGTCTTGGTTTGTTTAACCGAAGATCTTGCTCCAAATACTCGGATTACGCTTCTCGTGATACTCTTCACGAAGGCCGTCAAGAGTACGAAGTTCTTGCTGTGCAGATTCAAAGTCACCTTGGTCTAGCTTCTGCTCAATGCTATCAATTGATACACTAATTTTTTTGAAGCCTTCCATGAAGTGTTCTTCTTTTTCAATTGGGTAAACACCCGTTTTCAGCTCAGCAACTAACGTGTCGATACGTACTATAGGCTTTTGCATCTCTTCGATGCTTTGAGCTTCAGCCGCTTGTTTGAATGCAAGCTTCATTTCTTGCATATTTTTCTTAAGATCGACATTAGCAAATGCGTTGCCAGACAATAACGCAGCAGCGATTAAGCCAGATAAAAGGATTGAGCGAGTTTTCATTGTTTCTCCAAGTGAAGCGGTGTCTTTGAAGTTAGAGCCGTCATTACTGTGGCACTTCGACTTTATTATTTTCGGCTAGTGTATACAAAAATCTTTCAGGCACAAAAATTGATTGTGTCGAAATGCAAACCCGCCGACATTCTCTTAAACAAGATCTGAATATTCTGGGATTTCATTACGACCGCGCAAGGCCAAAAAGGCTAGGAACTGCTTTGGCGAATGGGTAATCACTTTACTCGAATCTACGCCCACTTCATCTAACAATGCTGCGACTAAGTCTAAGCCACCGACATCTAAACAGAAATGCGCATCGCTGCCTGTTGTAATAAATGCACCCTTCGCTTTCGCTATTCTTGCAATCTCATAGCAGCGGTCAACACTGCCAACTCGGCTATTGCCTTTGAGTGTGGTGTTGTTGATCTCAATCGCCACGTTGTTCTCAACCGCACATTGAATAACGGCTTCGAAATCGAAATCAAAATTAGGATTGCCTAAGTGACCAAGCGCATCAATTCGACCGCCCTTAATCACATTCAACAATGCTTCTGTATGGGTAGCGACATCCGATGGGCGAAATACTGGCTCATGAAAACTCGCGATCACCCAATCCAAGTTCTTATCCACACTCGGATGAATGTCGATTTCACCCTGTGTGTTCATGATGTTTGACTCAACACCTCGAATAATTGCGACATCTTCAATAAAACGAGGGAGCACACGCTGATTGCTGAAGAACCAATAGTGTGGCGCGCCCGGCATTGATTCTGAATGATCAGTAGTACAAAACATGGCTAAACCATTTTGCTTTGCCGACTTGGCGTTTTCGATCAATGTGCTGTAAGCATGACCACTTGCGTATGTGTGGGTGTGAGTATCTACTTTGAGTTCCATGAATCAATGCCCTCTTCGCTCGGTCAAAATACGTTTTTCAGAAAGTAACTCTGAATCTCTTTCAGGAAAAGAATACTTCAGAAAATGAATGCCTAATGGCAACAATTCGGCCAGTTTATCAGCTGAAAGTGACAATTAGCACCCAAACATAAAGGTTTATTACTGGTTCATTTACACGACACGGGAATACGTGGCTAACCAGAGCCAGCCAGCGCTTGGTCTTATCTAAGTCGAACCGCACACACTCGGTAATTGCGCCAATTTTTTGCAACCTACCCAAGTTCGTCAATACTTAAACCAGCCTACAAACTGGAGTGTTAGATGAGAAGAAGACGATATCCGCTGAGTATCCACATCACTAGCCTTTTCCTAATTTTGACAACACTTGTCGGTGCGGTATTGATTTCGATTAGTTATCGGCACTCCCAAGAGCTGCTGCTAGGCACAGTGCGCGAGATCAGTAATGAGCACCGCGACAAACTGGAATCAGTATTTAAACAAGCCATTGCCCCTGTTATCACAACCTTAAATGTGATGGCGGTGAGCCCGTTTGTTGCTCATCAAGCTTCCGCTGTCGAAAAAGACTCTTGGCTTGCTTCGGTCGATATCATCTTCAAGCAAAACACCAATTTGGTCGCTCTATTTTATGGTTCTGAAGATGGTGACTTCAGAATCTTTCGTCCATTAAGCACCAATAAACAGAGAGCCGAAAACAGCGCGCCCGCTAAAGCGACCATGATGGTCAGCAGCACCAATCTAGACGGTGAAAACTTTATTACCTATCTTGATGGCGCACATCAAGTGATCAGTACTCGACAAGCAGAGAGTAAGTTCAACCCCACCACTCGTCCTTGGTTTCGTAACGCAAAGCCTGATGGCTCAATACAACTCTCTGAGCCCTATCTATTCTATTTCCTGCAAACCAATGGCATTACACTCTCTAGGCGTTCTGCCGATGGCAAGCATGTGGTTGGTGCCGACTTTACGTTGAGTTCCCTCTCTTCTCAGATCAGTGAATTAGCTTATTCTCCGCAAACCCGACTCGCCTTGTTCGATCAACATTTTAATCTTCTCGGTCAGCATCAACTTGAGCTATCAGTGCCCAAGCCTGACTCCCAATCTGATGACACAAGTAAAACTGAGCAAACGAACAACCAAACGACGGGGAATCTCTCTGGCAGTGAGCAAGACCAAAGCTTCTTTAATGTGCCCAAACGTGAACAGATGGAAGCATTGAAAGCGTCCGTTATTGCGCCGCTTATCTCTGATGAAGAGAAGTTTAACCTCAATCTAAAAAACGTTGAGTACAACTTAAACACTTGGGCACTAACGCTAACGCCGGTTCAACTGACTCAAAATGTCACCTTATACTTGGCAGAAGCGACGCCACACAATGAGCTGCTCGCTGATCTTATCTCGATGCGAGACAAGCAAGTTGCGGTCGCGATTGGGATGTTGTTCATCTGCTTCGCTATCGTATGGTTTGTTGCTAATCGACTGTCTCAGCCGCTCAATACGCTGATGCAACTCACCGACAACATCGCTCGGTTCGACTTCAGGCGTACTCATTATCCCAAAAGCATGATTCAAGAAGTGGCTAACCTCGCCCATTCGATTGAGCTAATGGAACACACGCTTCATGATCTGATTACCCTACTTCGAGACACCGCCGGGAATCAGGAGTTTTCGATCTTAGCCAAGAACATTGCTCATCAAAGCTATTTAATTACCAAAGCAGAAACCATTGTCCTTTTCACTCAATCCAAAGAGAAAGACGTGTTTGATACGGCAGCCAACCTTGCCATTCTTCCTTTTAAGGCCGACATCAATGACTTCATCAAACACACGCCTTGGTTGCTGTGTCAGCTTAAATCTGGTGAGACGATCCATTTAAACAGAGAAGACAATGTTCTCAACTATTACCAAGATTCGATCTTCAATTCAGACCTGTACCTATTTCCACTATTAAACCGAGAGAAACTGTTGGTAGGGATTGTGGCAATTGGCTATGAGAGACCAATTACCAAGATGCAGGCAGACAAGCACGCCTTTTTAAGAGAGTTGCTCAGCTTTGCGGAAATAGCGAAAGACAACATCGACCAAATGCAGCAACAAAAAGACATGCTTAATGCCTTTATTGAGCTGATTGCATCGGCGATTGATACCAAGTCACCTTATACGGGCGGGCATTGCCAACGAGTGCCTGAGCTCACCAAATGGCTAACTCAAGCAACCATAGATGATGACCGCTATTACCCGCAATTCTCATTGGACAGTAAACAGTGGGAAGAGTTGATGCTCGCCGCTTGGCTTCATGACTGCGGCAAGGTGACCACGCCTGAATATGTGGTAGATAAGGCAACAAAACTGGAAACCATTTACGACCGAATCCACGAAGTGCGAATGCGTTTTGAGTTGTTGAAACAGCAAGCGGAAACCGATTACTGGAAAGCGATGGCGAACGGTGCACTACAAGAAGAACAACTCAAAATACTCGAACAAAGCCTGTCTGAACTGGATGAGGAGTTTGCCTTCGTTGCTGAGTGTAATCTTGGCGGCGAATCTATGACGGAAGAGCAGCTAGAACGCTTAGATCAAATAGCCAAACGCCAATGGAAACGTACACTGGATGATCAATTGGGTTTGTCTTGGTCTGAAAAAGAGAGATTTAACACCCAAAAAGAGTCGGTTGAGAAAGAGAGAACTGAGCCAACAAGTCAGGAAAAGGGTTTGCCTGTCATGGAGCCTCTGCTTGCCGACAAACCGGAGCATAAAATACCTTGGGACAATGGCTTTAACCCTGCCGATGTATGGCAAGAAGCGTTTGTACTTAAGCCCGGAGAAGCTAAATACAACCAAGGTGAACTGCACAATTTGAAAGTACGCCGTGGTACGCTAAACGATGAAGAACGTTTCATGATCAACGATCATATTATCCAAACCTTCACCATGCTCAACAAGTTGCCTTACCCGCCTTACCTTCAAAACATTCCGGATATCGCCAGCGGACACCACGAACGTATCGACGGTAAGGGATACCCAAGAGGCTTAAACGAAGACCAGTTACCTCTGCCGTCGAGAGCAATGGCAATTGCTGATGTCTTTGAAGCGCTCACCTCTAGTGATCGCCCTTATAAGAAAGGTAAACTCTTAAGCGAATCACTCAACATCATGACCGACATGGCCACCAGCGGTCATATCGATCCCAAGTTGTATTTACTGTTTTTGGAAAACAAAATCTACGATAAATACGCTGAGCGATTCCTAGAAATGAACCAACGCTGCGAGATTGACCCGCACGAACACATCGACCGAGTAAAAGAATACATACGCTCATTGTTCTAAGTTTTAAATTAACCATTCAGAGGATAAGCCATAACTCAATGGTTAGCTTTTAGCTGCCGAGTCCAATACCGCAACGTCCACTACAGTCGCTACAGCCACTGTGGTGTGCGGTTTTTGTTTGGCTTTCGCCTTGCTGTGTCTTTTTGCCAGCAATGTATTGGTGATGCTCGCCACGACAATCAGGTTAATGCCAATCATCTGCTGTGTAGAAAACACATCATCAAAGAACAAGCCCTGCCAAAGCGCGCTAAACAGCATGTTAGTAAAAATCAGAGGTGCCAACTGGGAGCCACTGTCTGCAAGCTTATACGCCTTGGAACGGAAGATTTGGGTATTGATGGTAAACATTGCAAGACCAAGTGCTCCGAGAACAATCCAGCGTAAATCGTCAAAAGACAGCAACGCCGACAAGGTTCCTTTCTCTGCACTTTCAAGTACATCAGGAACCGCAGACACTGAAGTAAACACAACCATTGGTATCACAATAATTGCCGCAACTAAAAAGGTCCACGCGTTAAGCTCTGCCGGAGTCAGGCTGGTTTTAGACGCTCGGTACAAACTCACTTGCGAGCCAGAATTAAATACCCCCGCGAGAAGCCCAAGCAGAAGCGCAGGTCTAAAGAACTCCGAACCCAACTCAAACTGCGACCAATCCCCCGCCATCATCACTACGCCAACAAAGGTGACAGCTAAACACACTATCGTCGTTGTATGAATCTTGGTTCTAAATATTAACTTTTCTAACAATGGAATAAACAGAGGCCCCGTACTGAACAACACAACCCCTTCAACAAGCGTTAAGGTTTGCAGTGAAGTAAGGAAACACCACTGACACGCCACCATAAAGATCGCCCGCATCACCAAAGGTTTCCACATTTCTCGTGTCGGCTTGCTGATTTTGTAAAAGGTCAGGAAAAGAAATAAAAACAGACTGGGTAACAAAAAACGCACAAAACTGAGTAACGAAGTGGGCATCACTTCAGATAGATACTTGGCCATCAAGCCACTTAAAGACAAACTGAACGTCGACAACAACATGAAAGTCGTTGCCTTGGTAATATCAGACATAATTATCACCTCCTATGACATCTATTTTAGAGGCGTGACGTAATGAAAAATAGCGAGTAATATTAACTATAACTGTAAGGAAAACTTACCAATGAAAAAACTTGTTCCGCTTAAATCCGTTTATGCTTTCATTGCTGTTGCTGAGACTGGCAGCATGACCGACGCCGCGCGGGTATTGTACGTCAGTCACTCTGCGGTAAGCCAAGCGATAAAGTCGTTAGAACAACTGGTCAACAAGCCTCTGTTTCAACGAGTCGGTCGTCGTGTTGTTCTTAATGCCGCAGGTAAGCGATATTACCGCAAAGTTGCTCCCGCACTTGAGCAAGTGATAGAGGCGACCGAAGAGCTTGCCAGAACGCCTAACGACCACCGCATTACCCTCAACATGGTCAATTCGCTAGCGATGCACTGGTGGATCCCACGAGTTCCCGACTTCCAAGCCTTCGCTCCCTCACTTGATATCCGCATTTCGACGCTAACTGGCCCTTTCGATATCGAGCAGGAAGGGGTCGATGTTGCGCTTGTACATGGCAAACCCAACGAGTGGGAACAATATTACAGCGAGAAACTGGGCGACGATGACCTAATCTTGGTGTGTAGCCCTACGATATTAAAAAACCAGACCGGATTGAGCGTCGAACAACTCGTCAAACAAAACCCGACCATTGGCGTTTTTAACCTCAGGCGACAACACGACTGGCAAGTGTGGTGCGACAATTACCAAATCCCAATGCCCACATTCCATAGCAACCTGACGTTCGATGTCTCCATTCAAGCAGTACAAGCTGCGATTCGTTCACTAGGCGTATTGGTTACACATCGCTTGTTTGTGAAGGATGACATCAGCCACGGGATGCTTGTCGAACTGGGTAAACCGGTTGCTAACCCGCACCAAGATTTTTACTTTGTTTGCCCAAAAAACAAATTAAAACAAGAAAGTGTGCTAAAACTGAGAACATGGTTAAGACATGAATTCACACGCTCAGAGACAGCACTGAACGATGACATTCAAGAGCAAGACCAAACTATCAATCAATAAGCGAGTGACAGCTCAGCAAGCTTACAAGAGGCCATTATGATTATTACCACCACACAATCAGTCGAAGGCAAGCGCATTGTCGATTACAAAGGGGTTATTGCCGGAGAAGCCATTCTAGGGGTGAACGTTTTCAAAGATATGTTTTCAGGAATTCGTGACTTTGTGGGTGGACGTTCTGGCACCTACGAGAAAGAACTGGAAAAAGCACGTAACTACGCGTTCAAAGAGTTAGAACAGAAAGCGATTGAAGCGGGTGCCAACGCGGTGGTAGGCGTAGATATTGATTACGAAGTCTTGGGAACAGGTAATGGCATGTTGATGGTCTCTGCTAGTGGCACGGCAGTGGTGGTTGCTTAATCAGTGGCAAACCTATCGCTCAATAGCTCTATCCATCGAATAACGGATTCAGTCGCTTAATCGTGTGATTCTTTAAAAAAACGCCCCTTAGCTAAATCGCTAACTAAGGGGCGTGATTGTATGCGTTGCCAAGTTAGATATGAATATCTCTAACTCGCGCGATCTGCGGGCTCAGAGAGCATGGCATCAAAAGAGGCAATTCGAGCCAAAAACTCTTTTCTATCTTTAGGCATAATTGAGCTTGCCATTGGTAAGTTCGCCTTCATCGCATCGACGGCGCGACCACGAACCAATACCTCAAAGTGCAAGTGCGGGCCAGTAATACGACCAGTAGCACCCGATAGCGCAATTTTCTGACCTCGCTTAATTTGCTGACCTTTCTTAACTAAGAAGCGGCTCAAGTGAAGATAACGCGTCGTATATACGCTGTTGTGTTCAATCACCAAATATTTACCAGCATACGGGTGGTCACGAAGTGCCACCACTCGACCATCACCAGTTGAGTAGATAGGTGAACCAACAGGTGTCGCAAAGTCGGTACCATTGTGCGGTGAGATTCGCCCAGTTACTGGGTGTCTTCGTGTCGGATTGAACGAAGAAGTGATTCTTCGGAATTTTCTGTCGACTGGGTATCTATCAAAGGCTTGCTCTAGACTATTTCCCTCTCTGTCATAAAAAAGACCATCTGGTGCTAGAAAAGCTGCGACTTCTCGGTTTCTTAATTGAATTGAGATACCTTGAATTTCTGTTTTACCCGTTAGGTGATCATCCGTGTACTGCTCTTTGACCAATACATTGAAGCTATCACCAGCTCTCAGCTCTCGAGCGAAGTTGACTTTGTCTTTTAGTGTGCGGGTGATATTGGCTATCTGGTTAGTAGTTAACCCCGCTTTGTAGGCTGACGTTGAAAAGCTACCGTGAACACTACCCGCATAGAGTTTTTCTTTCCATTCGCCTGGGATCTCGTGGAATTTATAGGTGAAGCTACCATTATCGTTTCGAGTAAAGGCTGCTTGCTCAACCAAACTCTCGTGATAAATCAGCTCCACAAGCTGTTTTGAGTCACTATCCAAAAGCAACTCTAGATGGTCACCAGGTTTTATTGTGTCGAGTTTCAAAGACTCCAGATCCGCTTCCATCACCTTTTGAACGGTTCCATATGGCAGTTGCCATGACGAAAAGATGTTGCTTAGCGTATCGCCAACTTTCACAAAATAATGGACCTTAACCAAAGAGTTGGGAGTCGCTTGCGAGTCGATGACTTCCTTATCATTAGGTTGAGAACCTTGGTAAGGTGTTATTTTGATAGAGATTTCTGGTGCTGGTTTGGAGTGAAAAGAGAGCAAAGCAGCAAGGGAAAATGCGCTGATCGCAGTAACGATCAGACCAATACGGAGGAACTTCATAAAATACTTAGCGGTTATAACGAGGAACTTAGAAAGTGTTATAACATAACAATTAAATCAAAAAAATAAATGAAATGTAAGAAACCATAGCGCGATAGGTGTGAAAGTATGGTGAGCATGCAAAGCCCACCACCTTAGTTAACACGGATCTTTACCTCATATTACTCTTCACGAAGTACTTCGAAGCGTTCTAAGCCTCGCAGCATCTCAAAGTCCGGCTCTTCAGTTAGCAGCTCTCTCATGGACCCACTGGCTTCAATAGCGCGCTCTAAGTCATCGATAGCTTGACCTTCTGCCCCTAATCGAGCATAGGCGCAAGCACGTTGATACAAGGCATGAGCATTTTGGTCATCGACTTCTAATACACGGTTACAAAGACTCATTGCCCAGTGGTATTCCTGTATATCCATAGCAGCGTCAGCTTTGGCAGTAAGTGCTTCTAAATCTCCAGGACGAACCTTCAGTATTTCATCGTAGATTTCAATTTTTTGCTCTGCCGTTTGTGCGTTCTGTGCTCTCAACCATAGGTTATGAATCTCATTGATAATTTCAATTTCGCGGTTGTTGTCGGAAATGATTCTGGTCTTGCGCTTAAGATCCCGTTCAAGAACATTAAACTTCTTCTCATAGTCTTGAGCGATAGAATTAAGTCGCTTATCAGCCATGTCTTGAGTTGTGTGTTTAAGCTCTTTGATGGATTGCCAACCCACCAGCGCGATAAGAGAGGCCACACCAGCAATAATGTAGAAGAAGTAGGTTACGGTTACATTGGCGTAATTCAGAGACTTGTCTGCCACAGTCAGTTCCCGGTCAGTCATCTGAATGGTCAAGCGTCTTTCAAGATCCTGCTGTTCCATTCGAAGCTGCTTCAACTCATCCAAGATATAGCGTTCCATCAGCGGTCTATCCAAATACTCTTGTTCCGAGTACTTAACCTCTGCGCTTGCAAAACTCATCGTGCTGAACACCGAGATAACTGCAACCAATAAGATTCGAAGCATTATACATTCCTTATATGTTTATATTTAGACTAACTGTATCTCGTAATAGGCATACAAGCTAGGAAGTCGACAAGTTTGCTATGTCCATATTGGAATTAACACTCTAAAACATCATTGATAATTATAAAACACCTGAAGCAACATCATTAATTTCTAAATTATAAAAATACCGCGTAATACTGTTCTATATGATTAATTCGCGATGCGAATATACCGAAAAATGGTTTATTGCATCGAGATGAATCTTATATTAATAACGATCAGAACGAGGTTAATTTGAATAATCCACGATACGATTTAGTAAGCCGTGTACTGCACTGGGTAATGGCTTCTGTAATCATCTATGCAACGATCGCAGGGTATGTGATGCACTATGTCACCAGTCATCCAGAGCTGTTTTCTTTTCTGTCAGTGCTCAACATGTCATTGGCGACCGTTGCGACGCCACTGCTTGTGGTTCGTTATATCTGGAGCCACTTTCGCTCGTCGCCAAGCATGCCAACCTCTGTGCCTGAAGGGCAAAAATGCGTTGCCAAGCTTGCACACTCTTTGATGTATCTTGTGATGTTTATGGTTTTCAGCACCGGCTACTTAATGCTAAAAGAACCGTACTCTTTATTTTGGTTAGTGAGCGTAAATAATCTAATTACCGACTCTGCAATCAACGGCTTCTTTTTCTATTTACATCGTGCCAGTTGTATTGCCCTAGCCTGTTTAATTGTGCTGCATATCAGTGCCGCACTTAAACATCACTTTGTCTCTAGGAACTATGTATTGAAGATGATGCTCTAGATTCAAAGAATTCAAGACAATTTGCACAAACAACAAAAAAGCCATAGCATGTTCGCTATGGCTTTCTTATTTCAATTTGATTACTTGGTTTGAGTATCAATCATCACTTGCCAGTATTCACATTTAGCCAAGAACTCTTTTAAATAAAGCTCTGGGTTAGCAAGTTTCTCACCGCCTTTAACATCAGCACCAGTCACACGCCAAAAGCCACGAGTGACCAAGTTTCGATGATAAATAAAATCGTTGAGTTCATTAGCCTTCAAAGGAAGTTGTTCACCAAACGTATTTTCGTAGCGGCTCAGAGTCGAGGCTTGTTCACTTGGCTTCTCCCTTAAAAAGGTATCCAAATCCAAACCTAATGACTGTTGCTGCTCTTTTGATAGGGCTTTAGCTAATTTAGAGATCACACTGAACAGAGCCAACTCAACTTTTTGAGACGCTAATAACGATGCACCTAAAAGCGCATGTTCATTGGAAATGTGTTGTTCTGTTGATGAAACGGTTGCTGTTGTCACTGTGTTAACCTCAAATAATCATAACGGGTGTTACTGAACTGGATAGAGTCTTTTCACTAAGCTGAATCTTATTCTTGTCATTAAGAAGAATCTTGCAGCTAAGCAGAGCCTTTCGACTAAGCAGAATCTTTTAGCAGAACACGGTCAGCATCAATAATGGTGAAGCCTGATGCATCTTCATTCTTTTCGACTTGCACTAAACCTTTAAAACCAATCTGCGACAGCTTCTTCGCAAGTTGATCTGGTGCTGTTTCAAAAACAACATTCATAAAAGGTAAAGACTCAGCATCAACAAAACCATGCTCGTTAAACAGTTCCATTGCTTGAGATAAATGGTCTGAGTCGGTTAATTCGATAATTTCTACAACTTCTTCCAACAACATTTTCGATTCCATATTCGCCAGAAAGTGACTGACACAAGCCGGTTCTTTTTGCTTGCATACATCCCGATGCCCTAAGACACCCCTTTAGTAGTAGGGAGATCATAACATATTAATAATCGTAAAATATGTTTTATTTTCCCTAAGCTACTGGGAATACTAGAAAAGAATAGAAATTGGTGAAACATAAGCAACACCAATTCATAGTATCGATAACGGTAAACCTGATTTGAGGTGATCAGGCAACCGTTACTTGAGAATCGCCCGTTTCTACAATCGATTCTTGTAACAAGCCAGCATAAATACCATTGTGTGCCACCAGCTGTTGATGATTACCTTGCTCAACAATTTCACCCTTTTCCAACACCAAAATCGTATCTGAGTGACGAACGGTACTCAAACGGTGTGCAATCGCAATCACGGTTTTTTCCTTGAAAAGGCGCTGCATTGCTTTTTGAATCAGGTCTTCAGTGATTGAATCTACCGAACTGGTCGCCTCATCAAGCATCATCAATTGACCACCCTGTGCAACCGCTCGAGCGAACGAGATAAGCTGCGTTTGCCCTACAGACAAGTTAGAGCCGTTCTTTTCCAAGTGGAAGTCATAACCTTGTGGCAATTGTTCAATAAACTTATCGGCATAAACATAGCGCGCCGCCTGTTCAACCTCAGTTCTAG
The DNA here is from genome assembly GCF_002877735.2 of Vibrio sp. 10N.261.54.E10. NCBI lineage: Bacteria > Pseudomonadati > Pseudomonadota > Gammaproteobacteria > Vibrionales > Vibrionaceae > Vibrio > Vibrio sp. 10N.261.54.E10. Next base: position 1,296,718 of record NZ_MCXE02000002.1, on the reverse strand, counting down.
ATAGATGCGTTTTGCCCAGCGCGATATTGAATTGGATGGTCTCTTCAAATAAGTGCACGTCTTGCATCATCATTGAGAACAAATGAGCAGAGTCTTCACTTGAGATCTGTGACAGCTCTATTCCATTCAACAAAATGCTGCCTTCATAATCTTGGTAGGCTTTAGAGATCAGACGCAGAATCGTCGACTTGCCCGAGCCCGTCGAACCCACAAGCGCGATTTGATGCCCTTTCTCCAATACAAACGAGACATTCTTTAGAACGTAGGGAGAGTCGTCTTTGTAGCGGAAGCTTACGTTCTTAAACTCTAGGCTCACAAACTGTTCAAGCTGCTTCTCAACCTTGTTAGATGACAACAGGTTGCGCCCTTCTTCTTCAGTCGGCTCAACAAACAGCTCTTCAATATGGTCAAACGCTGCAAATGAACTCTGAATCGAAGCGATCTGCGAAGTAAAGTCACGAATCGGAACAAACACTTTCTCTAAGGTGTTGATGAACGCAATCAGCACACCCAAGGTGAGCGCCCCTTCTAACACTTGCTCAGAGCCATACCAGATCATAATCGCGATAGTGATGGAGGTGATGCCAGAGATAAACGAGAACAAAATCGCATCGTATTTATTGATCTTCTTCTGCGCTCTTAAAAACTCATCGGTATAGCCTTGGTAGCGTTGCTCGACTTGCTCTTCCGCTCGGTACATCTGAACGGTTTTCATGCCAAATAAGACTTCTTGTAAAAAGCCAATACCGCGAGCGAGAGAAGAACGAGTCACCTTATAGAGAGCACGAAGTCGGTTTCTCACATACACCGTCAAATACATCACTGGCGGCATAATGATCAATACAATCATCGTTAACTGCCAATCAATGAAGAACATCATCACCAACAGAGCAATGGTATTGATGCTGTCTTTAACTAGCCCTACAACCGACTGAACAAACGTCTCGCCGATGGTTTCCAAGTCACTGGTTAATCGTGAAAGCGTTACCCCAATCGGTGTGTTATCAAAATAGCTGCGCGGTAGTTTGAGCACGCGAGCAAACAATACTGAGCGCATGTCAGTTATCGTGTATTGACCAGTTTTACGCAGATTGTACGAATAGGTGGTATCCACCACATAACTCGCCACCAGCACGGCAACGAGATAGAAGACGTATTCGAGCAGACCATCCATATCCCCGTGACTCAGGTGAACATCGATCACTTGAATGATCAGCCAAGGGAACAACAAGCTCGTGATGACAGAAAGAGGAAGCATAGCGATGCCCAGAATCGCAGAGCCTTTGTATTTCTTAGCAAACTTAAAAAAGTGCTTGAGGTACTTGAGATCAACACGTTTTAGCATGCTGCTGCCTCCGTTTCATTCTGCTGTAGTTGCCATGTATCGTAATAGTAATCACAGGTTTTCAATAACGTGGCGTGGTCGCCCTTCGCGATCACTTTACCTTCGTTCAACACGATGACTTCATCCATATATTCAAGGGCATTAACGCGGTGTGAAACCACAAGAACCGATTGATTTTCCAAACGTTTAAACAAACCTTCCAAGATCTTACGTTCTGTTTCATAGTCGACAGCCGATAGAACGTTATCCATGATGATCAGGTCGGTGGGTTGCAATAAAGCACGCGCAATACTTAAGCGCTGCTTCTGACCACCTGACAACATGATCCCTTTCTCACCGACTAAGGTTTGATCGCCGTGTTCAAAACGTGTCACATCACTAGCCAACTGGCTGAGCTCTAGCACTTCATCAACCTGACTCTTTGCCAAATCGGTATCTAGGCTACCAAAGCGGATATTGTCTTCGACGGTTGCTGAAAACAGGTAAGGGTCTTGAGTCACGGTTTTCACGTAACGGCGTAAGTCACTGCGTGAGAAGCTAGTGACATCTCTTTCACCAAGGAAAACAGAACCTTGTGGTACATCCAAGTGGTGGTTTAAGCAGTTCACTAATGTCGTTTTACCCGATCCGATCCCGCCTAACACACCCACTTTCTTACCTGTTGGAATATCAAAGCTGATGTCATCGAGAATCACGCGTTCTTCACCTGAATAGCTGAAGCTGAGATTGCGAACGGAAAACGTTTTTCCCTTCAGCGATTCAACATCTAATTCAGTAAGCTTATCTTCATCTAGCTCTGGGACTTTGGCATTAAGAATGGTTTGTGCACTTTGGATACCGACCATGCCTCGCTGATAAATGGTCGCGATTCTGCCAAGTTGCATCAATGGCATAGCGAGCAAAACTGAGTAAGTCAGAAAGGCGGTAATCTCACCAAGTGTGAGTTCCTGTCTCATTAACATGTAGCCACCAAGCCCAAGAATGATGATTTTCATCAGGTCATTGGCGTAGTCGAGTACCGGCATAAAGAAGACTTGAATGCGTGTAATTTTAAGGCGGCATTCAAGCAATAACTGGTTCAGTTTTTCAGTTTCAGCTTTCACCCAAGGTGACATCTGCTGGCTCTTAATCAAGTCAATCCCAGACAGGTAACTCATTAGTTGAGCAGACAGGTTTTGTAGACGCTTCATGTGCTCTAAATGCAGCGTTTTCATACGCTTGAAGCCCACACGGAAAATCACAAAAGCGATTGAAATAGGAATGATCGAATACAGTGTGAGTTCTGGCGATATGCGCCACATGTAAAGAGGCGTCAACGACAACGCAAGCAAGGCATTGAAGAACTGCAAGAAGCCGACACCAAACAGCAGTCGAATGCCACTAAGGTCATTGTTGATAATCGAGATCAGTCGACCCGAAGCAAAGCGTTCGTGAAAGCTGCTCGGTAAGCGATTCAACTTTTGTAGAAGTGTACTTTTAAGTGCGGCCTCTGTAATTCGCCCCGGATTAAGCGCATAGATACGAGACAGAATTCTCACCACCACCATGGCAACCGACATCCCGACCACAATCCAAACATAGGTTTGAAGCTGTTGGTGGCCAGTTGAAGAGGCATCATCAATCAAATCTATCGCCAATTGGATATAACGAGGGATCTCTACTTGTAACCAGTTGACGAGAAAGATGAACACAATCGCCAATAAGTACGAGGTGCGATTCATGCGCAGATAATGGGCAATAAACTGTCTTTTATTCATAGTATTCTTTGTTTAGGGCAGGCTCACAGCGAGATTTAACGATATAACCGGGCAGTTAAGCTAGATAGGTTCATCGCTGAGGTAAAGGTACATCAAAAACACATAGTTGACAATATCAACCATATTTAATAATTAGTTTTCGCTATTACATTTTAGCATCGCTAGAAACAAGTTTGCCGCCAAAAGTGGCGGCAAGTAAAAAGCTTAACAGGCTTGTATTGATAAAGGCTAAAGCATCTCTTTGGCAATCAAATGCAGCAAAAAGGTTTCACGTTCAATACTCATACCCTTTTTAGGGCTCTCGGCCATGGTCTTCTCGTTGTGAGCGATCGCTTCATGGATATTCATCCAAACCGGTTTCATCCCGTTTTTCACTTCATAATCTTCGTAAGCCGTTTCACCAAGCTCACTATCGATCTTGCATGAGTAGCAGTAAGAAATCATGTGCACTATGTCCGCATCATCTTTGTACCAAGGACGAAATTCTTCAAAAATGCCGAACGGCTTGATGCTATGGATATTCTTAGCGCCAGTCTCTTCTTCCAATTCACGAACCATACCAGCAATGACATCTTCACCTTCGTCCAAGCCACCACCAGGGATGGTGTAGTCGTGATAACGCTCTGTATAAAGCATCAGAATGTCTTCGCCATCTAACACAATGGCACGGGCAGCGTTGCGCTTATAGACCGTTTTATTGTCTAGATGATCGATATCAGGATGGATGGTTGTTTTTAGGTGTCTCATGATTCTGACTGCTTTACTGAATTTGGCGGCATCATATCATAATCATCAATAGATTCGAGGCTCACATCCCCACACAAGTACACCTGCTTTCTCCATGTTGCCTTGGTGAATTCATGGCTCTCGATTCGCAATAACCAGCGTACACCACTAACCAGCCGAAAGTAGCTCAATAGTCACTTCACTCAAGTTAGCTTGATCAAGCACTCAAAAAGTTATTAAACATAAAGAAATATCAACCTATTTCAATATCTTGACCAAATTAGGACAACCTTTTCTGAAATCTAAAATATACTCATTTCATAGAGCTTCTAAACTGGTTCTGTAGAACTTAACGTATTCACTTTTAGATTTATCACGTAGGAGATGAACATGAAGAAAATTGGTTTGATGGCTGTATTTGCCGTTGTATTGGGCGGTTGTGCGAACGATTATGCAGAATATAGCGAAGGCCAACGTGTATCAGTGGCTAACCCTGCTGCGGTTTACTGTGTTCAACAGAATGGTGAGTTAGATACTGTCACTGAAAACGATCAACGTACAACTTACTGTGTATTCGAAGACGGTGAACGCATTGAGCAGTGGGAATACTACCGCAACCACCACGAGCAAGATTCAGAAACCCAAAGTTAATCACTGTAATACAACACATGAGCCTTTTGGCCAATGTGACGGGCGGTGATTACGTTCGCGTGAGCAGAAGAAGGCACAAAGCTTCGAGCTTACTGTCTGATTGCCTTTGCGAGTTTAAAGGCCGTTATTGGCATCACGAGAAAGAAATAATCACCTATCGCCACCAGCGATGTGTGAGATCCGATTCCGGATCTAAATAACGGTTCAATAAAGTCAGGTTAGTATCTAGCAGTGCTAGATATTCCCTGACTTTTTTTATGTCAGTATCGACAGGAGTTTGCTGGATACAGCGCTCCAATATTGGGAGTAAACTGTCCACAATTTCAAAGTGAGATGAACGCCCAACGAGTTCCTTTGCGGCTATCAGTGCTTCCAAGGACAACCTTTCAGGCTCACGCCTTACGGACTCCAAGTCTCTCTCAAATGCGCCCGCAGAGACACCTTCAAGATAGACTCGGTAGGTCGTCAGTACATCCATCAATAGAAACAATTGCCCTTGAGTACTTTGATGAGGATATGGCACCGCAACATGAGCCTCTAGCTGACGATCTATTTGCAGCTCTACCCCAAGTGCAGAACACTTCTCGACTAGAACCTTAAGCAAACCTTGCTCGTCCATCAACATCTGGATGTCAAAAATACGTTGCAAGTGATAGTCATTAGAAATGAATGTTACCCGTACACTCTGCCCACGAGTAAACAATCCACTGTCAATCATTTCCGAAGCTAGGTTTTGAATATTCTCTACTGTATTTGTCGAAAGCTGTTCTAGTAAAACTGCACTCAGCATAAACGGAACTTCACATTGACTTTCCAGATTTCGAAAATACGCGTGCATTGCATCAGCTTCGGAGATTGTCTGGCCCTTTGTCACTCCACCACAAAATGCAACCGCAGTTTGCTGATTCGACTCTTCTACCAAAAGCTCAGCAAGATATTCAACCAGAGCATCAACTCGACTGATTCCTTCATCAGTCAATTTATTCTCATTAAGTCGCTTACCCAGCACAATAAGGAGGTGATTAATGCTCATTTTATGTTCAAGTCTCGTTTTGGGGATTAGATGGAGTGAATTATGTATACAATACTTGTTAACAAAAGTATTTTGAAATTCTTATATGTTGCTCGCAATAATGCTCACTATTGATAGCGACATCTTAGGTAATACAAGAATAAACGTGTCGCTTTACAGCAAACATAGCACGCTCTTGTATTTCATCGCTCTATGCTTGTTAGCACTAGTCGATAAAAGAGCCCTTTCAATCAATGAATACGCTCTATCGCATAACTGTTTCACCCACAGAACAGGTTCACTCAAAGAAGTGCAACTAACCAAATACAAATTTTACACAGAGTTCATCCATCGAACCGTCTTCACAGGAAGTTACTATGCTGTCTATTTTTGATATCTACAAAATTGGGGTTGGACCATCCAGCTCCCACACAAATGGACCAATGATCGCTGGGTTTAACTTTACCCAAAAAATTGATGCTCAGCTTAAGCAAGTGAAGCGTATTCAAATCGACTTATACGGCTCGTTATCATTGACGGGTATTGGTCACCACACAGACAGAGCGACCTTGTTAGGTTTGCTAGGTAACCGCCCCGACACCATTAAAATCACCAGTGCTAACCAAGCAATGCGTAAGGCGATTGAAGATAAATCTCTATTGGTTAGCGGTAACCATGAAATTTATTTCGATGTAGAAAGCGATCTGCTCTTCCACAAAACTAACCTTCCGTTGCATGAAAATGGCATGACTATCTCTGCCTTTGACGAAAGCGGCAGCCTTCTGGATATGGAAACCTACTACTCGATTGGTGGTGGCTTTATCGCAACCGCTGATGAGCTACAAAACGGCAAACAGGAAGCAGAAACTCAAGTTGAGTTCCCTTTCTCTTCTGCTGATCAGTTGCTTGAACTATCCGAACAACAAGGACTGAGCCTTGGTGGCTTAATTCTATGTAACGAAGTTTCATTCCAAGGTATGGATGTGATTGACCAGAAAGCCGACCAAATTTGGAAGGTGATGTCTCTGTGTATGCAGCGTGGCTTTGACACGGAAGGCATCCTTGATGGCGGCCTAGAAGTCACTCGTCGAGCACCTGCTCTGCTTAAAAAGCTTGAAGCGAATGCCTCGATTGAAAACGATCCAATGGAGATCATGGATTGGATTAACCTATTTGCCTTTGCCGTGAGTGAAGAGAATGCAGCGGGCGGTCAGGTCGTGACATCACCGACCAACGGTGCGGCTGGGGTTATTCCTGCGGTATTGATGTACTACCATCGTTTCATCAAGGAGCTAGACACCAAGCAGCTTAAAGACTTCTTGGCAGTCTCTGGCGCAATCGGCATCTTATACAAAACCAACGCTTCGATTTCTGGCGCAGAGGTAGGTTGTCAGGGTGAAGTCGGCGTTTCTTCATCAATGGCCGCAGCAGGCCTAACTGCCCTACGTGGTGGTAGCAACGAACAGATTTGTATTGCCGCTGAGATCGCGATGGAACACTCACTGGGCATGACATGCGATCCGATCGGTGGCCTTGTTCAGGTGCCATGTATCGAACGTAACGCAATGGGTGCAATGAAAGCCATCAATGCATCGCGCATGGCGTTGAAACGTACCAGCAAGTGTCTTATCTCGTTAGACAAGGTTATCGAGACCATGTATCAAACAGGTAAAGACATGAACAAGAAGTACCGTGAAACTTCTCTAGGCGGCCTAGCCGTGATCCACATGGCACCACCTTGTGAATAAAAGACAGGAACACGAGTGGAGAAAGCCTCTATAGAGACAGCATTCTTGTAAACTTAGTTTTCAATATCTCAACAAAGCCAGCCACCAAGCTGGCTTTTTTATTGGCTAAAGCCCAACAGCTAATTGAAAGTGATACTCACTCAAAATAACTTACAGAATGACTACCACTAACTTTCCCTTTATTAGTTCATTACTTAGCCACAAATGATGATGGCTAAATTTCATTCCGCCATGCATCCACTTGCAAAATCTAACGTTGCAAATCTCATTCATGAGAAATATGAATGCACTCATAAGAAAAGATATATCGAGTATAGTTCTGTTTGGGACAGATGTTTCAGTTTATGTATTACTACTAATGATATTATAATCGGGTAATTACACTACATATTAATACAAACGTGAGAATAAAATAATGTGGAATAGATTAAACAAATCAATGATGTTCTGCCAAATGATGTTCGGACTTTCGTTCTATGGCGTCATGGTGATCTTGACTCGTTTCTTCCTTGAAGATCTGAACTACAATGAAGCCGACACCATGATGGTTGTTGGTGCTTTCTCTGCAATCGGACCGCTATTTGCTATCGCAGGTGGCTTTATCGCCGACAAGTTTTTAGGCGCTTACCGATCTTTAACCATTGCCTTCCTAGGGTTCGCAAGTGGTTACGTTCTACTGGTACTTGGTGCAGCAGCAACCAATGTTCCGATGGCATTATGTGGTATTGCGTTAGCAAGTTATGCACGTGGTTTGATGTCCCCTTCTTACCCAAGTCTTTACAAACGCACGTTCAAAACTCAAGAAGATTTTGAGAACTGCTACCCAATCAACTACTCAGTAAACAATATTGGTGCTCTGTTAGGCCAATACCTGTTCCCAATGCTAGTACTTGTTGTTGGTTTCCACGGTGGTTTCCTTCTTTCAGCGGTTCTAGCCGGTGCTGCGCTTCTGATGATGATCTTTGTTCGCAAAGGCCTTGTTGAAGCAAGTGCTGAAATCGACCAAAAACCAGTAAGCACTAAAAACTGGGCAGCGTTCCTTGGTCTTTCTGCCGCTATGATTGGCTTGGTATTCTTCATGTTCTCGAACATGGATATTGGCCAAAACATCGTATACGCAATTGGCGGTGCAGCAATCGTCTACTTTGTTTCTTTGATGTTGAAATCGAAGAAATCAGACATGCTGAAAATGGGCACTATTTTAATCATCACATTCCTGACGACATGTTTCTTCGTGTACTACGGTCAGATGATGACTTCGATGACAATGGTAGCGATCAACACAATGCGTGGCGATCTATTTGGTTTTATCCCTGTTGCACCTGAAGCTTCAATGGCAATGAACCCACTATGGTGTATGGTTGCTGGTCCTATCATCGCGGGTATCTTCTCTAGCCTAGAAAAGAAAAACATTAACTTCTCAACTGCAACCAAAGTCGGTTTCTCTTTCATCCTTACGGCTATCGCTTTCGGTATCCTTACGATGGCAGTAACGACAGTTGGTGACGATGTTCTGATCCGCCCAGAAGTCTTCCTAGCGATTCACTTCTTCCTAGCATTCGGTGAAGTGATTGTAGGTTCAATGGTTGTAGCCTTCATCCTGTCTGTTGCACCTAAGCACATTGAAAACTTCTCAGTAAGCTTGTTCTCTGTTGCTATCGCACTATCAGGCATTGTTGGCGCGGTATTCTCAACGTCTATTGCACTAGAGAAAGGTCAAGAGATCACACAAGAGATCGTGCAAACGGTTTACGGTGATTACTTCCAAATGCTGACTGTTCTTGCCGTCGTGATGGTAGGTATCGCAATGGCAGCATCGTTCATTATTCGTAAGATGCTAGAAGCTGCGAAAGCCGCTGAAGAAACGATTGAACTAGAGCAAGCAAACAGCTAACTCTGTTCGCTGAGTCAAACCAATCCTAAGAGCCCTTTAGTTTTCTAAAGGGCTCTTTTTTGTAGGATCCGTTTCTCAATAGGATCTGTCGTATAAGTTAGGTAGTACATGTGTAAATAAAAGTAAATGATAACTATTAGTATTGAGTGTTTTTTAGTTCAGGATTATGATGTGGAAATCCAAATCTAAGAGAGCCTTATATGAGCAAGCCTAGCCCTATCACATTAACCGTTACTCAAACCTCAACAATTACTCCAAACATGCAGCGCATAACGCTTAACGGTGAGGGATTAAGTAAATACCCAACAGAATGTGCCGGCGGCTACATCAAGCTTTTATTCTCGCCACTTGGCACGACTGATTTAAGCCAGCTAAACGAAGGTGAGCGCCCAACCATGCGTACCTACACCATTCGTCAGTACAATCCTGTAGAGCAGTGGATTGAAGTCGATTTCGTTCGTCACATCACTAAAGATTTGCAGTGTGGCTTTGCTGCAAGGTGGGCAATGAACGCGAAAGTGGGTGAAACTATTTCAGTGGCTGGTCCTGGTTTAATTCAGGGGCTTAACCTAGAGTCAGACTGGTTCTTCTTAGTTGCAGACATGACGTCCCTACCTGCGCTTTCTGCAAAAGTAAAAACGCTCCCAGAAACAGCAACTGGTCACGCTATCATTCAGATCAACTCAGCAGCAGATAAGCAGGTACTTGAGACTCCTCAAGGTATCAAAGTAACCTGGTTGATTGAAGATGAAACCTCAGAGTCACTTTCACAAACCGTGCGCAACACAGAATGGTTAGAAGGTCAGGTTTCAATATGGACAGCGTGTGAATTTGAAAGCATGCGTGAGCTAAGACAATACTTCCGCAACGAAAAAGAAGTCGCGAAAGAGAACATCTACATCAGCAGCTACTGGAAACGTGGTGTCACTGAAGATGGCCACAAAGTGTTGAAACAGCAAGATGCTCAAGATTTAGCGGGGTAAGTCTTTACTACCTACAGCTTCTTACTAGATAAAGAGAAAACGCCCTTAACGAAGTTTGTTTCGCTAAGGGCGTTTTTTCATTTAACTTAATAGAGATACCTATTCACAAATCCCCAATCACTCAGGCGATCTTTTAAGTCAATGAGATAACTAAGCCAGCAATAATTAGAGATACGCCTACACCGCGAGTCGCGTGCCACTTTTCCTTTAAAAAGTAGATCCCCATCACTACGCCGAAAATGATACTCACTTGCCTAAGAGCAACAACCAAGCTGACATTTTCAGTCATGGTCATCGCAAACAGCACTAAGCCATAGGTCGAAGCCATCATAATGCCTGCAAGCGTGGCTTTCTTTCGCAGTATCCAAGCATTAGTAAACTCGATTCTTTGGTTGGTTACGAATAACCAAACACTCAACGGAATCACAATTGCCCAGAACTGGATACCTAGGTAGAAAATCGCGGTGTGCTTGTTAGTTATAACTGGTGTGCTCAAAGGATCGAGTAACAGAAGCGCTTCTTTATCAATGATGGAATAGCCCGTGGTACCAATGGCCGCGATTAACGCCCACAGTACGCCAAGGTTGAGATACGCTTTTAACCTAAGATCTGAAAACTTCTTAAGTGGTACAAACAAACAACCCAAGGTAATCAAGGTGAAGCCAAACCATTGATTAGGTGACAGCTCATAGCCTATCAACACCGTGCCTAAACCCACCATCAACACGGGCAGCGCTCGTGCCATCGGGTAAATCACCCCAATATCGGCCTGCTTGTAGGCTACACCTAAGCCGATTAAATAGATGATTTGGCAAATACCACTTAAAAGAAGTAGCTTCCAGAATAAAAGCGTGATATCCACAAAGCCGACACTGTAAATGAACCAAATCAAATAGGGAGTCAATATCGCAGCAGCGGCAAAGCCAGAGGCTAAGAAGAAAGACGAGCCCGATCCTTGATTCGATTTACCTAGAACGTTCCAACCCGCGTGAAGCAAAGCCGAAATAGTCACGATGACGATGGCAGAGAATTCCATTTCATTCCTAAATTATAGATGAATTAGCACAACGGCTGACAACAGGTGATAAAAAGGCCTCCGAATAAGAGACCTTTGAACTTTTCAATTGGGCAATCCTGCATAATTGCAGATATGCTAACGTTCTAACGTATGACTAGCGCTCTAGCTGCGCGATTGACTCAATACTGATCGCGTCATGACGCCAATACTCAATATCACAGTCAATCAGATCGCCGTTTTGATTGTAGTTAACACGCTCAACAACCATTGCAGGTGAGCCAGAAGTCGCACGCAGGGCTTGCGCTGTCTCGCCAAGTAAAGACGTTGTGCTCACTCGGTAACGGATCTTCTGATACACCACACCAAAGTGTTCGCGGTAGATGTCCGTCAACGATTTAGACAAGTCATAATCAAGCAAGTTAGGGAACAACTCTGGTCGAATGTAGTTGGTCACATACACAACCGGCCTATCTTCAAGATAACGAACTCTGTCTACTCGATAAACGTCCGAGAAAGGTTGTAACTCAAGAAGCCGAGTCGCCTCCTTGGTTGCTAACATTCCTTTCGCCGCCACCAACTCAGTTTTCGGCTGTCGATTCTGCGATAGAGCCATATTGGTGAAGTTCAGCGTTTGTGTTGGATCGTAACGAAGCGGCTCGGGAGAGATAAACCAACCACGTCGGTCTTCTCGATAAATGCGCCCTTCCGCTTCAAGTGAAGACAAGGCTTCGCGTAACGTAACACGTGTGGTATCGAACGATTCAGCCAGTTTACGCTCAGCAGGCAGTTTCTGTCGCGGCGTTAACATCCCCGACTCTATCTGCTCTACGATGACATCTTTGATTTTTACGTACTGCACTTCATTTCCTTTTATTCTTGTTCTTGTCGTCAGCCACTCCTTGGCCAACTGCAATATAAAATGGTTTGCTAGCGTTTACGCCAAGCTTGGGTGCGCTTCTCGAATAACTTATTGATTAACATATGAATCAACTTCGCGCTCGCTGCCGATATCATAATCATCACCGCCATGGCAGCTGCTGCACCCGTTTGCCCCGCGTCGTCCATATTCAGTACTGAAACTGACGCAGGTATCGTATCGATAGAATACAAGAATACTACCGCAGATGTCGTGGTAAGTGCATTAATAAACAGGTATGTCGCAATATCTAAAATCGCAGGCAGACAAACAGGCACCGTCACCTTAAAGAACAGCTTGTATTGCGGTAAGTTCACCGAGGCTGCGGTCGCTTCAATTTCATCAGGTAGTTGTTTTAATGCAGTCAGCGCCGTCATGTGACCGACTGTGTAGTAGTGAACCACTGTATTAATCACCAAGAACGCCATCGTGCCATACAAGAAGTTGAGTGGATTACTCAAATCATTGAAGTAGAAGATATAACCCAAACCCAGCACCATACCCGGAACGGCCATCGGAACAACGCTGAGCATTTGCATCGCTTGACGAACAGGACCGAAGGCGCGACCTTTCTCAATGCAGTATGCACCTAAGAAAATCAGAACAGTACCAATAACCGCAGTCCAAGCACCAAGCGTTAAGGAGTTGAAGAATGGCGCCCAACCATAAGTACTCATTTCTGCGAAGTTGTAGTTGTTTAGCGTCAGCGCTTTGTTCCAAGGCCAGAAGGTGACCATAGATCCGTATATCGCCATGCCTAGCACGATAACAACAGCCACTGAAATTACGGTGCAATAGAGTAAACACACGCCATCACGTAGAGTGTTTGGCTCTGGTTGGTAAGCGACGGAGCGAGTATCAAACAAGCTCTTTTGTTTCTTTTGAACCCAGCGGTCAACGGTAAACGCAAGCAACGCAGGCAATAGCAATAGGATGCTAGTCACCGCGCCCATAGAGAAATTCTGTTGCCCTACTACCTGCTTAAAGATATCGGTAGACAGAACGTTGTAGCTACCACCGATCACTTTTGGCACACCAAAATCACAAACCACCAGCGTAAATACAACGATCAGAGTACTGATCAAACCATACTTTGCCGCTGGTAACGTCACCATGAAGAAGGTTTTTAGCGATGAAGTATTGAGTGCACGTGCCGCCTCATACAGACGAGCGTCAGACGTTCTTAACGAAGTGGTCAGAATCATCAAGGCATGTGGAAACGTCCAGAATATCAAGCCCAGTGAGATACCAATCAAGCCATAAACCGAGTTGCCACCCAAGACTTCTTTTGCGATACCTTGATTACCAAATAAGAAGATCAAACTGATAGCAGGAAGCAATGAAGGAGCAAGAATTGGCGCTGAACCTAGCACTTGAAAAAGCCCCTTAAAAGGCATGCATGAACGAGTCAAAGCATAGGCATAACCAAACGCTAGTACCCCCACGACAACGGTCACTAACAACCCAAGCGTGAACGTATTACCTACCGACTGCCACAGGCTTTGAGAAGCAAAATACGTTGCGAAATTCTGTAATCCTACAAATTCTCCGTCTGCATTCTGAACGCTTTTTTTCAACATTGCCCACAGTGGCATCAGGATAAACAGCGTCATGAACACAGACAAAAAAGCCAACAGCCCAAATAGGATTACGTTGTCTTTACTTAATCGAGCCAGAAAAGGTTGTACTCGTCGTTGAATTAGCAGCTTAGATTGCATCATTTGAGTCGATTCCATGATTATTTACGCCGCCTCGTCTTTCATCACTTGCAGGCTTTTCGATGGGTAAGCTCTAAGGCCATCTTGATCAAACGCCACGTAACGAATATCACTGCGACGCAGCTTCAATCGGTTGAACTCTTTGACTGATACATCAACGATGATCTCTTTCGCCGTTGAGTCATGTTGCAATTGACACTCAACACGATAAAACGCCCCTAAGAATTCGCTTGAAACGATTCTCACTGGCAAGGATTCACTAAAACGATCCACAAACTGGATTTGCTCTGGACGAACGGCAATATCGAAAACATCACCAAGTTTTGGAGTGAGGTTATCTAAACGCGGCAACGGTAGCATCGACTCAGCAATACGTATCTTGCCTTGCGCTGCGACAGAAGCTTGAATGAAGTTCATGCTACCAACAAACTCAGCCACAAAACGACTGACAGGTTTTTGGTAGATCTCTTGAGGAGCACCGACCTGCTCGATAACACCATGATTCATCACGACAATACGGTCTGCCATCGTTAACGCTTCATCTTGGTCGTGCGTCACCATAATAGTGGTGATACCCAATTTGCGTTGCAGTTGGCAGATCTCATCACGTAGGTGTGTTCTTACCTTCGCATCCAACGCAGAAAGCGGTTCATCGAGTAGCAACAAGCCTGGAGACAAGGCTAATGCGCGAGCCAGAGCAACACGCTGCTGCTGTCCACCAGATAGCTGATTTGGAAATTTCTGACCAGACGTTGGTAAGCCAATGGTCTCTAACCAAGACTCAACCGTCTCAAGGGCTTCTTTGGTCGACATGCCTTGGTTTTTCAGACCAATCGCAATGTTTTCTTCCACAGTGAGATTTGGAAACAAAGCGTAAGATTGGAACACGATGCCAAAGTCGCGCTTTTCTGGTGGCAAGAAGGTCGTATCATTACCGTTCTGCTCAATAGAACCTGACGTTGGTAAGTCTAGGCCTGCAATCGCACGTAATAAGGTGGTTTTTCCACAGCCAGATGGGCCAAGGAAGCAGACGAACTCGCCTTTATCTATCGATAGGGAGATGTCTTTTAACGCTGTAAATTGGCCAAATTGCTTTACAACGTTTTCAATATTCAAATAAGTTTGGTTGCTCATACTACAGCACTCTCTATATGGTATATACCAAATTTATACTGAGAATATTGCAGTTGAGTGACAAATTTATAGAAGCTAAATGACAGTTATATTGCAGATATAATAAGCATTAAAAATTGCTATTTGTTCAACATTGAAAGTTAGTTCAACGTTGAAAGCCCTCAGTGACTTGCCCATAAATCACTGAGAGCCTCAATGTAAACTTCTAATTTAAACGCTAGATTAATCTATGATTCAACCTTGTCGGCTTTGCCCGCCGCACCTGCGAGTTTGGATAACTGTTTATCTAGCCACAATGGCGTGCTACCCGAATCTTCCGCGTTCTCTTTTCTTCGTACCGCATCACGCACTATCATCGCACCTACCCAACGGAATGGCTCTGGCGGGAAGTGTCCTAATGGGCCTTTAGTTAAACCGCTTCGCGTCCAAGCATTGTCGATATCGAGTACCATTGCTGACAAAATCTTCCCGCCCATACGGGTTTGAGCAACGCCATTTCCAGAGTAACCAAGCCCATAATAGATGTTGCTTTGGCCTTTTAGATTACCGAAAAATGGCAATCCGGTGACCGAACGATCTGAGCCGCCAGACCAGTTGTAATCGAATTCACTTTGTTCCAATTTAGGGAACAATTTTTGGAACGATTGATTGAGAATCGGTAGGTAGTTAGTCGTTTGGTTGAACATGCTTTCAACCTGATTCGCAAACGAGAATTTATTGCCGCCTTTGCCCAACATGAGTCGTCCGTCCTGGGTATCTCGGTAGTAGTGGACAAAGATACGCGAATCTACCACCGCCGCCCCTTTCTCTGGGCCAAATTGCTTGAGCTTTTCCGGAATGGGCTTGGTCACCACCATATCTGAAGAGACAACCACAATGCTGCGTTTGAACTCTTTGAAGTGATCGAGCATCCACGCATTGAGTGCCAAAATCACTTTATCCGCAAATACTGACCCGCCTTTGGTTTGAATTCGAGCGGGAGAGCCATAGTCGAGTGATGTCATTTCTGTGTTTTCGTGAATTTCGACACCCAATTCGATCGCAACGCGGCGTAAGCCTCTCGCCAATAACGCTGGCTGCACACTACCCGCAGCTTCTGAGTAGTAACCCTCAATGTGGCGTTCAAATCCCGCTTTATCAGCCAAAGAATTGTCGCACTTCTTCCAGCTATTGATACCCTGCTTAACCAGCTCATTAACAACAGGCTCCATTCCACCCTTTTGCGCTTCATTGGTCGCCGTGTAGTAAGTACCGCTTCGATATAGATGCGCGTCAATCTTGTGTTCGTTACAGAAGGCTTCAATCTCGTATATAACCTTTTCCGATTCCTTAACCAACCATTTCGCTTGTTCTTTTCCGTAGAGCTTTTTCAGCGTCGGATACTTAGTTGACCACGTCAGCATGCAACCGCCGTTCGCACCAGAAGCACCGCTACCACATAGACCTTTTTCAATCACGACAACATGCTTTTCTGGTTGCTGTTGTTTGATTAAAATCGCCGTCCATAAACCCGTATAGCCACCGCCAACAATGGCGATATCACAGTTGACGTCTTTTTGGAGCGGCTTAGCCGAATCTAGCCCCGCATGGATGTTGCCAAACTCTTGTTCCAACGCTTGCTTGAACCAATATGAGTAGTGCTTTGTCATTTGTTGTACCTTACTTAAAACCTAAAGGCGTAAAACTAAAAAAGGAAGACCGAAGCCTTCCTTTACTGATTTCTAACTTCCAATGAACTAAACAGTTAAATAGCTAAATAGTTAATTAACTGAGTAGCTCGATAGATTAAGATTTTGGCTCTGATTTAGCGTCAAACTTCTCAGACCATGTTTTCAATACGTCTGCTCGCTCGCTGCCCATACGTGCAAAGTCCATTTTTGCCATGTTCTTTTCGACGTTAGGGAAGTTTTCAATTGTTGCCGTCACATCTTGGTGACCAACAACTGGGTACATTTCGATGTAAAGCTCGTTTGCTGCTTTAGAGATAGACCAATCAACCACGCGTTGCGCAGCATCAGAAGGCTTAACAAGGCCTACCGCTTCAGATTCCCAGCCGATGCCTTCAGGTGTAATCACTGAAAGTGGAGCGCCTTGAGTTTTCAGCTTAGCGCCACGGCTCGCCATAGAAATACCGATAGCGACTTCACCCATGCCCGCTTGAACACATGGCTTAGAACCTGAGTGCGTGTAGTGAGCAATATTTTGGTCTAGCTTCTGCATGTAGTTCCAACCTTGGTCTTCACCCATGTTTTGTAACCAAGCCGAAACCTGCATGTAGCCCGTACCAGAAGATGCTGGGTTTGGCATAGCAATGTGGCCTTTATAGATAGGCTTCGTTAGGTCATCCCAAGATTTAGGTGCAGGTAAGTTAAGTTGCTTAGCCACCACTTCGTTGAAACAAACTGCATTGAAGAATGCATCATTACCGTACCAAGCTTGAGTAGACTGTGGGTCGTTAAGGTTAGCGCGTAATGCTTCTACACCTTGAGGCATATAAGGTTTCAGGATGCCCTCTTCTTTAAGCAGTGCCATTGAAGAACCAGCAAGTCCCCAAACTACCTCTGCACGCGGGTTGTTTTTTTCGGCCAATAATTTTGCCGTCATGATCCCAGTTGAATCACGTACCCACTTGATGTTGATGTCTGGGTTTTCACTTTCAAATGCGTTTTTGTACTTCGCTAAAATGTCAGTTTCAAAAGCGGTGTAAACCGTCACTTCCTGTGCTGCATAAGCATTACCAGCCAATAGAGTAACTAAAGCTGCAAGTGATCCTTTCATAAAACGGTTTTTCATCATTTTCTCCAGTCAGGCCCGATGACAAGGTTAGGAATTGCCAAGGTTAAAGTTGTTAAGGCTAGAAGCTCCATCTAGAGGCTTCTATATCCATAAATTCATTTAGGTTGTTAACACACACCTTTGCATTGGTATGTACCAGATTTCGAGTATTAAGCTAACTGGCTTTTATGACGATTAAATGAACAAAAAATGGCAATTTAAAGATCGGAAAATTTCTCAACAAAAGTGACAAATTTGAATATGAAGCTTTTGTGAAAATAACGTTTGGGCTATTTACGACCGTTTAAATTGGTTGTTAAAGTAATCGCAAACATTGGTATAGTCCAAAATACAAATCGCGAGAATTGAACATGAGAAACGAATACTTACTGCTTACACCGGGCCCTTTATCTACTTCTGAAACCGTTCGCCAAGCGATGCTAAAAGACTGGTGTACTTGGGATGATGAATACAACAAAGACGTTGTTGAAGTGATTCGTAGCAAGCTTGTTACTTTGGCGACTAAGCAGGCGGGATATACAAGTGTATTAATGCAAGGCAGCGGCACTGCTTCAGTTGAAGCAACAATCGGTAGCGTTATCTCTAACAGCGATAAGCTTCTTGTGGTCGATAACGGTGCGTATGGTGCTCGTATTGCTCAAATCGCAGAATATTTAAACATTCCATGCCATGTCGTTTCCCCAGGTGAAACATCACAGCCTGACTTGAACAAAATGGAAACGGCATTGGCTATGGATTCAGATATTACTCACGTTGCGATTGTGCACTGTGAGACCACTACAGGTATGTTGAATCCAATCGAAGAGATTGCCAAATTGGCAAAACAGCACAACAAAACCGTCATTCTTGATGCGATGTCGAGCTTTGGTGGCATCCCTATGGATATTGCTGACTTAGGTATTGATTACATGATCAGCTCGGCAAACAAGTGTATTCAAGGTGTACCTGGATTCGGCTTTGTTATTGCGAAGCAATCGGAACTGGAAAAATGCAAAGGCCAAGCTCGCTCATTAAGCCTTGACCTGTTTGACCAGTGGCACTGCATGGAAAGCAACCATGGTAAATGGCGCTTCACCTCTCCGACTCATACAGTGCGCGCTTTCTACCAAGCTCTACTTGAATTGGAACAAGAAGGCGGCATCGAAGCTCGTCATAATCGCTACCAAACCAACCAAACCACATTGGTTGCAGGTATGCGTTCTCTTGGTTTTGAACCACTGCTTAATGATGACCTTCATTCACCTATCATCACCTCTTTCTATTCTCCAACTCATAGCGATTACCAATTCAAGGAATTCTATGACCGTTTGAAAGAGCAAGGGTTTGTGATTTACCCGGGCAAGGTTTCAAACGCAGACTGCTTCCGAATCGGTAACATTGGTGAAGTGTATCCGTCAGACATTGAAGCTCTCATTAGCGCAGTGAAAAACGCTATGTACTGGGACATCAAATAATGACGACGACCAATCCAGAGCCAGTTCTAAAGGCGACACACTTTCGAAGCGAAGGCGATGTGAACACCACGCCAGCACGCGAAAAATGGAACGAGTCGCTAAACGATGATGCGACTCAAGTAATGTTAAAGCGTGATGCTGACGTGTTTCTTCATCAAGCCATGTCAACGCCTTGCCTAGACACACTTGAAGCAGCCGAAGGCATCTACATTCAAGATGCGACGGGCAAGAAGTACATGGACTTTCACGGCAATAATGTTCACCAGCTAGGTTATGGTCACCCACACATCATCAATAAAGTGACTCAGCAAATGGCGTCATTGCCGTTTTCACCGCGTCGCTTTACCAATGAGACGGCCGTTCAGTGTGCTGAGAAACTCACACAGATCTGCGGTGGTGATTTGAATCGCGTGTTGTTTGCTCCCGGTGGCACATCAGTGATCGGCATGGCGCTAAAACTTGCTCGACATGTCACCAACAATTTCAAAGTAGTGTCTTTGTGGGACTCATTCCATGGCGCGTCACTCGATGCAATTTCAGTAGGTGGCGAAGCGTGTTTCCGCGAAGGCATGGGGCCATTAATGGCTGGCGTAGAGCGCATTCCACCAGCGGTCTCTTATCGTGGTGCTTTCCCGCTTAATGACTCTTTATCGCTTCGCGGGCAAAACTCCGGCGATGCGAACGAGACCACATGTGATGTGCGTTATGCGGATTACCTAGAGTACGTGATTGAAAAAGAAGGCGGTATTGGAGCCTTCATTGCAGAAGCGGTTCGTAACACAGACGTTCAAGTGCCAAGTAAGGCTTATTGGAAGCGCATTCGTGAGATCTGTGACAAACACAACGTCATATTGATCATTGACGACATCCCAAATGGCATGGGTCGTAGCGGCGAATGGTTTACACACCAAGCGTTTGATATCGAACCTGACATTCTTTGTATCGGTAAAGGTTTTGGCGGGGGCTTGGTTCCAATTGCAGCCATGGTCACTAAAGACAAATACAACACGGCAGCGCAAGTATCACTTGGTCACTACACCCACGAGAAAAGTCCTATTGGCTGCGCAGCGGCACTGGCTACGATGGAAGTGATTGAGCAAGAAAATCTACTTGAAAAAGTACAAGCGGACAGCGCATTCGTGCGTGAACAACTGCTTCAAATGAAAGAGAAATACCCAGTCATTGGTGACGTTCGCGGCATCGGTCTGCTTTGGGGAGTGGAATTGGTCACTGACCATATCACCAAAAACCGAGCGTTCGATGAAGCAGAAGCAGTACTTTACCAATGTCTGAACGATGGCCTGAGCTTTAAGGTTTCACAAGGTAACGTGATTCAATTGAGCCCACCATTGATCATCAGCCGTAGCGAGCTAGAAGTCGCTCTGTCTGTATTCGAAAAAGCGATAGCCAAAGTCTGCAAAGATTTTGAATACCTTTAATTCTCGAAATCAACATTTAAACCAATAACCTTAAACAACCATTTGTTTCCCAGAACTTTGAACTGGGAGTGACACAAAAATAGGACACTATTATGAACACGACATCACCTATCCAAGCGGTTATCTTTGACTGGGCCGGCACTATCGTTGATTTTGGGTCGTTTGCTCCAACTAGCATCTTCGTTGAAGCATTCAAACAAGGTTTCGACTTTGACATCGACTTAGCTGAAGCGCGTGAACCTATGGGGATCGGCAAATGGGACCACATCCAAGCAGTGGGTCGAATTCCAGCTGTTGACGCTCGTTGGAAGGCTCAGTTCGGACGCTCCATGACAAGTGAAGACGTTGACGCGATCTACGCGGCATTCATGCCTCTTCAAAAAGCGAAAGTAGCCGATCACGCAGCACCTATTTTGAATGCGATAGAAGTGGTCAATAACCTAAAAGAGAAGAACGTGAAGATCGGGTCTTGTTCAG
Source organism: Vibrio sp. 10N.261.54.E10 (assembly GCF_002877735.2). Lineage (NCBI taxonomy): Bacteria > Pseudomonadati > Pseudomonadota > Gammaproteobacteria > Vibrionales > Vibrionaceae > Vibrio > Vibrio sp. 10N.261.54.E10. The sequence continues at coordinate 1,275,650 of NZ_MCXE02000002.1, read as the reverse complement.
GTTACCCACGTGAAGTGATGGATGTTTTAATTCCTGCTGCTGCAGATTACGGTTACCGACCAGATAACGTGGTAGCGACCGATGACTTACCTCAAGGTGGTCGCCCTGCTCCATTTATGGCACTGAAAAACGTAATCGATCTAGGTGTAACTAGCGTTGCTGCGTGTGTAAAAGTAGACGACGCAGCACCGGGGATCGATGAGGGTCACAACGCAGGCATGTGGACAGTTGGACTTGTATTATCGGGGAACGAAGCAGGCTTAACGTATCAAGAATATTTAGATGCAGACGAGACAACACTTGCAGCTGCACGTGAAAAAGCAAGCGTTAAGCTAAACAAATCAAACCCACACTACCTAATCGATACCATTGCAGACCTACCAGGTGTCATTGCAGATATTGAAAAACGTTTGTTAGCTGGTGAGCGCCCATAACGGTAATCACCTAGATTACCCAACCAAACATTCCGTACACATGAAAATGAAACCTCGTATCGCCTAAAAATGATACGAGGTTTCTTCGTTTCCAACATTTGAGACAGCAATTAATTGACAAAAACCTCTGTAAATAGCACCTTAAATATATAATTTTTAACAATTTCATTGACCATAATAAGCAACTGTACTAACAATGTAATAACAATTCCAAGATAGGTTCGACCTGAATCTACGCCTTGAACGATCTACTGTTGCAGTGTCCCAATCAGTAAGTCGTCGCTTTAAAGGCTCATTCAGATAACAATAAGAGTTAATCCAAGGATAAGATTATGAAAAAATTGTCAAAAATCATGTGTGCTGTGATAGCTGCTTCAGGTTTCGCTGCTGCTCCATCAATTGCCGCAACGACATACGTAGGCGCAAAAGTTGGCATGGGTTGGCTAGATAGCGCTTGTGTCGACAACATTGATTGTGAAGATGATTCAGTGGCGGGCGGTATTTACGGTGGTTACAACTTTACCGATAACATTGCTCTAGAATTGAATGCAGATTACTTAGGTGATTATGACACCAGCTTTAACAACAACGGAGCGACTCAAAGATACAGCGATTCTATCGTAGCCATTTCTTTAAGCCCAATGTATCGACTAGCGATTAAACAAGAGTTTGATATCTTCTTTAAAGCAGGTCCTGCTTACATCATGCACGATGACGAAGACGACGTTGTTTTAGCCTTAGGTATCGGTGCCGAGAAACAGCTTTCAGACGATTGGGCGCTGAGAGTGGAATACCAATACTTCGATGATTTTGACGATAAGATCATCCAAGACCTAAACTCCAACCTTGTCACAGTAGGTCTTAGCTACAATTTCGGCACGGGTAATACAACCGCATCAGCGGCTGCAGCTTCTGCGGCGGCTGTAACTCAAGCACCTTCTGAACCAATCACAGAGCCAGAAGCTGTGGTCGTTGAAGAGGAAGCGGAGGTAGTGGTTACCAAAGCGCAAACTGAGAGTTTCTCTCAAGGTACATTTGCGACTAACAGCACAGAACTTTCAGACGAAGGTAAAGCCGCTATACAGCCAATTGTGGAAGTCTTACAAACATACCCTCAGTCTACCGTTAACATTGTTGGTCACACAGATTCAACAGGTGCAGCTGAGTACAACATGATGATCTCTAAGAAACGTGCGGCAGCAGTAGCAGCATACATCGAAGAGCAAGGTATTGAAGCTGATCGCATTACCGCTTCTGGTGAAGGGGAAGAAAACCCAATCGCATCAAACGATACGGCTGAAGGTCGTGCTCAAAACCGTCGTGTGGAAGCAACAATCCCAAGCTTCGAGTACCAAGAAGATGTTCAAGTTGAAGAAGTTATCATTGAAACAGTGGAATAATCGTATTCTAACGTAATAACGACTTCCTTAATAACAAGGGAGGAGCACTGCTAAGTGCTCCTCCCTTTCTTTATCTATGTTTGCTCATAAGCCGAAAAGTAACGACTCAAAGCCAAGCTATACAGCCAGAAGACTAGACGATTTCCCAGCTGTGCGTCATTTCTACGCCTGCACCTAGCATTAGGCACACTGAACAGTACTTTTCCAATGAATCAGCGCATACTTTTGCAACCAACTTAGGATCAAGGTTGTCACCTGAAACTTCAAAGTGAATGTTAATCGCAGTAAAGATTTTTGGCGCGGTTTCACGACGTGTAGTTTCAAGTTTCGCGTTACAGCCTGTAATGCTTTGACCAGCAGATTTCAATCCATCTACCACATCAACAGAGCTACAACCACCAGCGGCCATTAGCACCATTTCCATCGGGCTTGGCGCAGTAGCACCACCACTTCCATCCATAACGACAGAGTGACCTGATTGAGATTGACCTAGGAATTTAAAGCCTTCGACCCATTTAACTTCTGCTTGCATGTTGATCCTTAGATGTACGAAAACGTCATCATTATTTGGTATTTTATATCAATGCCTACACCCTACTACTGGCAGCATTTATGAGCAAGATTTTCTATTTGAGATATTTTTTTCATGAATAGTGTAATTTTTTCCATCTAAAACCTGTCTCTATTCGTACATTCAAAATCGAATGAGAAAAACGTCAAGATGAGGTATCTATGAATAAATTATCTAAAATATTGGTATCACTCGTGGTTACACTACCACTGATTTCGCTGTTTGTAAGCCAGACTGGCACTGCCAATACAATGGATAAAACGGCTAGTTCAGGTAAAACTGAAATCGCGACACTGGCTGGTGGTTGTTTTTGGTGTACAGAATCCGATCTAGAAAAACTGACAGGCGTGACAGACGTTATCTCTGGGTATTCTGGTGGTAAATTAGAAAACCCAACCTACAAACAAGTTTCATCGGGTAAATCTGGCCACATCGAAGTAATCAATGTGACCTATAACCCTGATGTGGTCAGCTATGAACAGGTGCTTGACCAATTCTTCCAACACATCGACCCAACCGACGACAAAGGCTCTTTCGTAGATAGAGGTCCACAATATCGACCTGCTATTTTCTATCATAACCAAGAACAGAAAGACGTCGCTCAAAACTTCATGATGGAGATAGACAAAGCTCAGATCTTTGGTGAACCACTAAAAACAGAACTGATTAAGTTTGAAAAATTCTGGCCAGCGGAAGACTATCACCAAGACTATTACAAGAAGAGTAAAGTTCGTTATAACTACTACCGCTATGCTTCTGGCCGCGATCAGTACCTAGATAAAATCTTCGGTGATGATAGAAAGGACAACCCTAAAACACTACGTCAGATCATCGACAGTAAGAATGCGACAGCCAATGCTAAAACCTACGTTAAGCCGTCTGACGCGGAGATCAAAGCGAAGCTAACGGCACTTCAATACGATGTAACGCAAGAAGACGCTACTGAGCGCCCATTTGACAACAAATACTGGGATAACAAGCAAGAAGGTATTTACGTTGATATCGTAACTGGGGAGCCATTGTTCTCTTCAAAAGACAAATACAAGTCAGGCACAGGCTGGCCGAGCTTTACACAGCCAATCAGCGAGGCTTATGTCGTCACAACTACTGACTACAAACTGCTTTACCCAAGAACAGAGGTTCGCAGTAAGTTTGGCGATTCCCACCTGGGGCATGTATTCAAAGATGGTCCAAAACCAACAGGGTTACGTTACTGCATGAACTCAGCCGCAATGCGCTTTATCCCTGCGGATAAATTAGCAGAAGAAGGCTATGAGGAATACGTTGAGATGTTTGAGGGATAGGCATTCAGCAATTAACGATCAGCCTATGACAACAAAGCCAGCATATCGCTAGCTTTGTTTTTATTTACAGAGCTTTATTTATCAGCCCGTGGACCTAATTAACCCGTTAACACCGTGTCTTCAGGGTATTTCAACAAGGAAGGTTCTGGACGAGCTAGCATATAAGCCAAGGTCAGGGGGCCGATACGTCCAATCACCATAACCACAATCATGATGTATTTACCTGGCTCAGTCAGGTTTGCGGTTAAGCCAGCTGTTAAACCAACCGTTGCAAAGGCAGAAATCACCTCAAACATGACTCGATCAAACGCTGCCTTTTCAGTAAGCATTAACAAAAACATCGCGGTGGTTAATAACGCCCCACTTACCACAATAATGGCCAATGACTTTGTTACCGCTTGCCAAGTCACAGTGCGCTTAAACATCACCACGTGCTTTTTCTGACGGAGGAAGGTCCACGTTGCGACAAAGGCTACTGCAAAGGTCGAAACCTTAATACCACCACCTGTTGAGGTAGAACCTGCACCAATCAACATCAGTACAATCATTACCAGCAACGCAGGCTGTGTGTACTGAGACAAATCCACACTATTAAAGCCAGCAGTACGAGCACTTGCCGACTGAAAAAATGCGGCTAGCCACTGTCCTTGAGTCGATAACCCTTCCATGGTTGCTGAGTTATTTCTTTCTAGCAGCCAGAACAATACCGTACCTACCAACAATAGAGTCGGAGTGGCGGTTAGCATAATCTTGGTGTGTAAATGAAGATGTCGAAAACCTTTACGCCAGTTACTCGATAGGTCGCCGACGACTGTGAAGCCTAATCCGCCGAAAATGAACAAGCCAGCTAAGGTGAAGATCACCAGCGGATCATCAACAAAACTCATCATACTGTCTGAAAACAGTGCAAAACCTGCGTTATTGAATGCAGATATCGCATGAAATAGAGCATAAAAACTGCCCGTTGACCATCCCATCTCAGGTACCCAGCGGAAGCAGAGCAATACAAAACCGATAAATTCAGCCACTAATGCAAAGATGATGATCTTCTTAACCAATTTACGAAGGTTAATCTTACGATCTTGGCCAAGCGCTTCTTTCGCGAGTGCTTGTTGTTTAAGGCTTAACCTAACACCGAACATGTAAAGCAGTACCGCAGATAGAGTCATCTGCCCTAACCCGCCGACTTGCATCAAGAACATCAGTAAGATTTTACCCGCCAAGGTGAAATGCTCACCGGTATCGACAACACCTAATCCTGTCACACTGATCGCCGAGGTTGCTGTAAACAGTGCATCCGTAAAACTTAGGCCTGTCACAGAGAATACAGGCATCGTCAACAATATTGCAGAGGGGATAAGTACGCCTAAGAAGCTCGTAAGGATAATCTTAGGTTCAGAGCCTTTACGTGGCTTTTTATCACTCTTAAGCGTGTAGAAAGTACCTTTTCGTTTTAACGAATTCATACTGTTACCTTATTGCCAATTACCAATTGCGTAGCTTTCTAGATAAGGTCTCTTTCGGCCCAGCGATGATCACCACATCCCCAATTTCTAAACTCACATCCAGTTCTGGAGCTTTAGTTAGGTTCGGTCCTCGCTTGAAGCCAAGTACTTCAACACCATTTTCTTTACACAGCTTAAGGTCGCCAAGTTTCTTACCCAACAAATTAGAACCAATAACAATCTCCGTCATCGCTAAACCGCTGCCAAGATCGATAAACTCAAGAACGCGTCTATCCAACATTTTACGCGCAACACGAATGCCCATATCTCGTTCAGGCATGATGATATGGTCAGCACCAATCTTAGAGAGAATCTTGCCGTGAAACTTATCGTTCGCCTTAACCCAGACTGCTTTTGCTCCAGATTCTTTCACCACCAAAGTCGTTAGAATGCTTGAGTTAACGTCAGAGCCTATCGACACCATCACCATATCGTAATCATCGAGTCTTAACTCTTTCACCGTCTCTTCGCTCGTGCAGTTCGCAACAATCGCTTGTGAAACAAAAGCCGCTGCTTCTTTCACTCGCTCTTCATCAATATCGACGGCCAGTACCTGTGCCCCTGAACTTTGTAGCTCTTTGCAAACAGACAGACCAAATCGCCCTAAACCGATAACTGCATATTGTTTGTCGCTCATTTGAAATCCTGTTTAGAAATTTTAATTACACGGGATAGCCAAACCTACATTAGTTTCTATCTCAAAAAAAGTTAGTTCTGCAAGAATAAGGTTATACTATTGTCATAATCGCTTGATTTATAAAGGTAGAGAACAACTCGAGTTTCTGCTAATTTCCAATTCATAATTTCTGCGGCAGCACACACAATGAATGAATTCATAACCCAAGTACAAACCTACATCAACCAGAGCCATAGTGATTGGGCAAACAGCGTCCTATGCATCACTATTGCGAGTTTTCTCGCTTGGGTAGCTTGGCGAATTATCCATAATCGCTTGGAAGTTCTGGTACAGAGAACCCACTTTCACTGGGATGACCTACTACTAGAGGCACTGAAAACCCCTGTCAGTACGTTACTTTGGTGTTGGCCAGCGACCGTATCTATCGGGTTGATTCTTCAAGATCAGTTTGGCAATGAAATCAACTGGTTAAAAACTCTCAAGCACATATTGATCATATGTACCTTCGTTTGGTTCACCTTACGAATGATCACCAATGCTGAAGCATACGTCTTAGAGCAAAAAAACAGGGATGAGACAACTGTACAGGCGATTGCAAAAGTAGCTCGTCTGTTCTTTATGGTCATGGGCGGCCTGACAATCATGCAAGCGTTTGGACTCAGCCTATCAGGCTTACTCACCTTTGGTGGTGTTGGTGGCTTGATCGTCGGTTTAGCGGCTAAGGACTTACTGTCGAATTTCTTCGGTGGCATGATGATTTACTTCGACCGCCCTTTTAAAGTCGGTGATTGGATACGTTCTCCCGATCGTCAAATCGAAGGCACTGTCGAACGCATTGGTTGGCGCATGACGATCATCCGCACTTTTGATAAGCGTCCTTTGTACGTGCCAAATTCGGTGTTCAGTAGTATTGTGGTAGAGAATCCATCGAGAATGTTGAATCGTAGAATCAATGAAACCTTTGGTCTTCGTTATCAAGATGCAGACAAATTGGCGCTCATTGTTGATGATGTAAGAACCATGCTCGAGACCCACCCTGATATTGATGCCAAACAGACGTTGATCGTTAACTTTGACAAATTTGGGCCATCAACGCTCAACTTCTTTATCTATACCTTCACAAAAACAGTCAACTGGATCAGGTACCACAAAGTGAAGCAAGACGTTCTGTTACAGGTTCTGGCGATTATTCATAAACACAATGCAGACATCGCGTTCCCAACACAGACACTCAAGATTGACCCTCAAGACTTTTCTAATGTTCAAGATCATAACAGCGTTCAAAGCCTAGGTGATAATCAGAATATTAGCGATCCCAAAGACATGTTGAACTCCCCTACGGAAGGTCATCGATAGTCATATCCTTCTTGGTTATCGATAAGTAATAAGCGTGAAGCGTGGTAATATGCTGGCAGTATTCTAATGCACCTAATTACCACGCTATGATTTTACCTGTCATTCTAGCCGGCGGCTCCGGAAGTCGTCTCTGGCCACTGTCTCGCGAGCTTTACCCTAAGCAATTTCTCAATATTGCCGGCGACCAGTCAATGCTTCAGCACACACTTCAACGCCTGCAAGGCCTTGAAGAGCACTTGATGGATAGTAAATGCGATGCCCCATTCATTATCTGTAATGAAGAGCATCGCTTTATTGCCGCTGAACAAGCTCGATCAGCTAACATTCAACATAGTGGTATTCTGCTAGAGCCAGTCGGTAGAAATACAGCCCCAGCCATTGCGCTTGCCGCCCTAAAGGCTTTAAGTAAACCACCGCTTAATGAACAAAGCGCATCCGACCCTATCTTGTTAGTGCTGGCTGCTGATCATCACATCGCGAAAACCTCTGAATTCCAACAAGCGATTAGTCGTGGTGTTGATTATGCAAAACAAGGCAAGCTGGTGACATTCGGTATAACACCTAGCTCCCCAGAGACTGGCTATGGCTATATCAAGCAGGGAGAGCCTCTTTCCTCCAGTGCTCAAACTGATACTAATGGAACAGAGCAGCCAATCAATCACGCCTTCGCCATAGAATGCTTTGTAGAAAAGCCAGACACAGCAACAGCAGAAGAGTACATCCGCTCAGAACAATACTTATGGAACAGTGGCATGTTCATGTTTAAGGCATCACGCTATGTTGAAGAACTCGCCGAACACCACCCTGAGATAGTAGCGGCTTGTAAACTCGCTCTTGCAACGCAAAATACCGACCTCGACTTTATCCGTATAGACGCTGAAGCATTCAAAAGCAGTCCAAGTGATTCAATCGATTACGCCGTGATGGAAAAGACCTCGCACGCCGCGGTGATCCCGATGGATGTCGGCTGGAACGATATTGGCTCATGGTCCGCGATCTGGGATGTAAGCGAAAAAGATCAGCACAATAACGTCATTGAAGGTGATGTGTTAACCGTCGACTCTCAACACAACTACATCCATGCTGAAAATAAGCTGGTTGCGACGGTAGGTGTCGACAACCTGATTATTGTCGAAACCAAAGACGCTATATTGGTTGCAAATAAAGACAAGGTTCAGGGTGTTAAATCGATTGTCAGTCAACTAAATCAAGCGGGTCGCACAGAACATGTGCATCATCGTGAGGTGTTTAGACCTTGGGGTAAATACGATGTTATCGACCTAGGCAAGCGCGACAAAGTTAAACGTATCACCGTTAAACCCGGTCACAAGTTGTCGTTACAAATGCACCACCATAGAGCGGAACATTGGGTAGTCGTGGCGGGTACTGCGAAAGTGACCAACAATGAGAAAACCTATCTGGTTGAAGAAGATCAATCCACTTACATCCCTTTAGGTCATATTCACAGCCTAGAGAACCCAGGGGATCTTCCACTCGAGATGATTGAAGTACAAACAGGCAGTCATTTAAGTGAAGGCGACATCATTCGATATCAAGACAGTTATGGGCGAGACGTGCGCAAGCAACAAGTCCACTCATCAAAGCACAACCAAACGAAATAAAGCAGCGACAAATCGATGAAACCAACATTAGACCTAAACTGCTTTAAGAACAACGATATCCGCGGCGTCATTGGTAAACAAATCAATGAGCCACTCGCCTACCTGCTCGGTAAGGCATTTGGCGAATACGTCCTATCCGCTAAGCCTGAAACCTCACTCGATGGTTTGGCGCAGGTAGTGATTGGTCGTGATAACCGCAAAACCTCCCTGTCATTACAAGAAGCCATGACCAAAGGCTTAATCGAGTCAGGGATTACCGTCATTGATCTAGGTATGACTGGCACTGAAGAGGTCTACTTTGCGACTCGTTACCTAAAAGCGATTGGCGGAATACAAATCACAGCCAGCCACAACCCAATCAATTACAACGGCATGAAAATGGTCGGTGTAGACGCTAGCCCTATCAGTAAAAACAGTGGTTTAGATGAAATCAAACGACGCATTGAAGAACTTCATCAAGAGCTGAACTGCAATTTACCGTTCGTTCATGCACAACCAAGTAACTCTAGTAGATCGAACAGTATTCTTGCTCCGTACGTTGAGCACCTACTCTCGTACATAACCCCATCAAAGCTGTCACCGATGAAGATTGTGGTTAATGCTGGGAACGGTGTTGCAGGACATATCATTGATGCTTTAGATAATAAATTTAACGAACTCGGTGTCCCTATCACCTTCATCAAAGTTCATCATAACCCTGATGGAAACTTCCCAAATGGTATTCCAAACCCTTTGATTAGAGAGAACCAAGCAGCCACTCGAGATGCCGTTTTAGAGCATTCTGCCAACCTTGGAATTGCTTGGGATGGAGACTTCGACCGATGCTTTTTCTTTGATGAGCAAGGCAATTACATCGAGGGTTATTACATTGTAGGGTTGCTTGCTGAAGCATTCTTGGTCAAACAGCCTAACACGACTGTATTGCACGATATGCGCATGACCTGGAACACAATTGAAATCGCAAAAACGCATGGTGGAAAAGCGATTGGAATTAAAGCAGGACACGCACTGATCAAAGAGAAGATGCGTGAAACGAATGCCGTCTATGGGGGCGAAATGAGCGCACACCATTATTTTCGTGATTTTGGATATTGCGATTCAGGCATGATTCCTTGGCTATTGGTTATCGAGCTGATGTCGAAAACTCAACAATCTCTTCACCAATTAACGAGTACTAGTATAGATAGATTCCCCTCTTCCGGGGAGATCAATCGAAGAGTCTCAGACCCAGAGCAGGTCATGGCTTGCGTGTTATCGCACTACCAAGATAATGCCGTTGAGATCGATCACACAGACGGAATCAGCATGAATATGGGCTCATGGCGCTTCAACTTAAGAAAGTCCAATACCGAGCCATTAATACGCCTTAACGTTGAAACCAAACAAGATAAAGCTTTACTGTCACTTAAAGTCGACGAGTTACTGTCTTTTCTCATTTAAGAATACAGACACTTCCAGTTTTCAACTAAGATCCACAAAAAAGCCCTTATTAGCTGTTGCTAACTAAGGGCTTTGAATTTTCAGTAGCTTAATCGCTGACTGTAATTAGTCTATTTGTTACGACGAGCTTCAACAGCGTCTGCCAGCTGGCGAAGTACTGTTTCAGTGTCTTCCCAACCAATACACGCATCAGTAACAGATTGGCCGTACGTTGCAGCTTTGCCCTCAACCAGGTCTTGGCGACCTTCAACAAGATGAGATTCAATCATCACACCAAAGATAGCTTTGTCGCCACCAGAAATTTGTGCGCTTACGTCGTCAGATACGTTCATTTGACGCTTAAACTGCTTAGAGCTGTTTGCGTGGCTGAAATCGATCATCACTTTTTGTGGAAGACCAGAAGCTGCTAGCTCTTCTTTAATCTTACCAACGTGTTCTGCGCTGTAATTTGGCTCTTTGCCACCACGTAGGATGATATGACAATCAGGGTTACCTGCTGTTTCAACGATAGCTGAGTGACCGTACTTAGTTACTGATAAGAAGTGGTGAGAAGCGCTAGCAGAGCGAATAGCATCTGTTGCAATCTTGATGTTGCCATCAGTACCATTCTTAAATCCAACTGGGCAAGATAAGCCAGAAGCCAGTTCGCGGTGAACTTGAGATTCTGTAGTACGTGCGCCGATTGCACCCCAGCTGATTAGGTCAGCAACGTATTGAGGCGTGATCATGTCTAGGAATTCGCTTGCCGTTGGCATGCCCATGTCAGTTAGGTCCAGCAGTAGCTTACGTCCTAGACGAAGGCCATCATTTAGCTTGAACGTATCGTTCATGTACGGGTCATTTATTAGACCTTTCCAACCAACAGTTGTACGTGGTTTTTCAAAGTAAACACGCATTACGATTTCAAGGTTATCACCAAGTTCGTCGCGCAACACTTTCAAACGTTTACCGTACTCAAGAGCAGCTTCTGTGTCATGAATAGAACATGGGCCGACAATAACAAGCAAGCGATCATCGCTCTCTTCTAAAATATTGTGGATCGCTTTGCGGCTTTCAAAGGTTGTAGAAGAAGCAACTTCTGTCGCTGGAAACTTTTCTAAAACAGCAACAGGGGGTAATAACTCTTTTACTTTGTTAATTCTTACATCATCAGTCTGGAACATTGCTTACTTCTTCCTTTTTTCTATCCTTGAGCTGAATGTACGTTGTCTCACGTCACTTTCTATCAGCACTAATCTTCTTGTTCCCTGTAACTTAACTAGTAAAAACTCTAGTTTCAATCACTAATTAAAAATAAACGCAATTTTTTTTGTGTTTTATATTTAAAACACCCTGTATACCATTATTTACACGCTATCGATTGCGTATTTTATAGCAAGGTAAGAAGAGCCATTCTTCAAGCTACATCATGCATGTAAAATTGTGTCGAACTCAAAAACAAAAAAGCTCACGTGATCAGCGTGAGCTTTTATTTAATTACATTCTTTTCAATGGCTTGACGACACTATCAAGCCCTTCAATTTTCAGAGCAAGGCACAGTTTCAATAAATCGCCGAGTTCACCAGACGGGAATCCCTTTTTATCAAACCACAGCAAATATTCTTCAGGTAAGTCAATCAGTGTACGACCCGCGTACTTTCCAAATGGCATCTGCATTCGAGCCAACTTAATCAGGTTCTCTTTCTCTAGCATTACAGGCTCTTTCTAAGCGTCATCGATATTCTGTAGAGTATCACCTAAACGTTCAACCCAATAGTTGATCGCATCTTTGGCATCATCAAGCGAGTCAATCATGGTTGAAAAGTCTTTATTACCCGCTTCACGGTCGATCACTACAGAATCGTAGTCATCTAACTTGGATTTCAAACGCTGCGCGTCACGTAGCCCAACCCTTGCCCAAACCAAGTCGACGCCTCCGTCAGGCCCAGCCTGAAAATCTTCGTAGCTGGTAAATTTAGTAGCGGTTCTAATTGGGCCGCCTGCACAACCAAGCAAGAAAATGCTGGTTGCAACAAGCAAAAGGACTTTTAAAGGGTTCATAACGCACTTAGTCAAAATTAAGGAATCTAATTAAGTATGACATACCCTATGTGAAAAGGTTGTAGAAAAAGGGGGTTAAAAATCAGAGCTAACTCTAAAATTAATCATGTTGAACAGTGTGTGCGTACTCTACAATTACCTGATTTCCTTCAATATAAGCATTTTGGATCTCACCATCAACACTCATTCTACTTTTCAGGTAGACCACTTTAGGCCCCGATTCATTGCCCTCTTTTAGCGAGGGGAATACATTCCTTGGTTCCAAATGAAGTAAACGACAAAAATGACTAATGAAAGACATGGTTAATGGCGTCTCCCCTCTTAGCACTCTTGAGAAATCAAGCTGGTTCATGCCTAGCTTTTTTGAAAACTCCATCTGCGTAATTCGCATTCTCGATTTTTGTGACATCCACGTTTGATACAACGCGTCTCTGTCTAGTTCTGTGAATTCCATACCGGCTCCTTTATATAATTCATACCAATCAATTGTCCGGTTTTTCATACATGGCGTGTCAGGGTTCGGTTAGTGGAAACCAAAGGTTTGGTTTTGATATGTGCACAATTGTTGTACAGAGCGAAGCGAAACAACCCAAAGTCATTCACTAAAACGATTAGAGCAAATGCTTTCTTTATTTATATCAATAATTTATACGTTAACGAACTAAACATATAGCAAGTTAATTTGTATCAAGAATTAAAAGTTCGAGATTGGCATTCCACATTTCAATCGATTGATTCGCATTTATAAAACTGGTTGGCTACATTTCGATTGCTCAAACGCACTTCTGGCAAACTATTTGAAAGAATAAGACGCAAAGCCACCGGTCTGTCGACAAATATTCTGTCTATGATAGCGGGGCCGCCACTTAATAGAATTTAAGTGTAAATGCATGCCGGGGTGTTCTCTTTTTTGTCGGCCAAATACAGTAAGGGCAAATAATGAAACAACTCCAAAAAAAATCACTCATCGCGCTATCGCTTCTTAGCGTGAGCGGTGCAAGCTTCGGTCACGGTTATGTCTCGGCATACAACAATGGCGTAGCTGAGAGCCGTGTTGCCCTATGTAAGTTCCCTGCGAGTGATACGCAAGAGAAAAACACCAACTGTGGTGGTATCCAATACGAACCACAAAGTGTAGAAGGCCCTGAAGGCTTCCCAGAAGTTGGCCCTGCTGATGGGAGAATCGCCAGTGCGCAATCTTCTTTAGCAGCAGCACTAGACGAGCAAAAGGCAGACCGCTGGGTTAAACGCCCTATCAAGTCTGGTTCTCAATACTTCGAGTGGACATTCACAGCTAACCACAAGACTCGCGATTGGAAATATTACATTACTCAACCCGACTGGAATCCAAACCAGCCGTTGGCTCGCAGCTCTTTTGACTTAACGCCATTCTGTGTTGTTGAAGGCAATATGGAACAGCCACCGATGCAAGTCAGTCACTTGTGTAATGTGCCAGAGCGTGAAGGTTATCAAGTGATCCTTGCGGTATGGGATGTAGGTGACACTGCAGCGGCTTTCTACAACGTTATCGACGTGAAATTTGATGGTGACGGCCCTATCATTCCTGATTGGGGTCAAGGTGGTCAAATCAACCCGACACAAGACCTGAATGTTGGTGACGCTGTTTATACGCGTGTATTCGACCAGTCTGGTGAGAACGCTTCATACAGCACTGAGCTTGTGATTGAAACTTCTGAACAAGGCAAAGCCAATAACTGGTCTTACGCGCTTGCTTCTAAGATCAACCAAGAGCAGACGCAAATCAAAGCAGGTCAATTGAATGACCAAGGCGATTTCGCACCCGTTTACGGCACGAATCCTGTTTATCTAAAAGCAGGCTCTGGCTTTAACAGTGTCGAAATCGGCTACAAGATTGATACTCCAGAACCCGAGCATGATCTTGAAGTCTCGGGCTTAGAATCAGAGTACATTATCGATGAGAGCCAACCTACTCAGCTTGATCTTACGTTAGCGGCAACAGGCGATATCCAAGCTGAGCTTACCGTGTACAACCATCACCGTGAAGCACTTGCATCTCAGAAATCGGATCTAACAGACGGACAAGTTGAAGATGTTCAACTGACTCTTTCTAAGTCTGAAGCTGGCCACCACATGCTTGTGGTTGTGACGAAAGATGACCAAGGTAACTTAGTGGATCAGAACACGCTTGATTTCCACCTAATGGACGAGCAAACACCGCCACCAGCAGGCGACTACGACTTCGTGTTCCCAGAAAGCATTGAGTCTTACACAGCAGGAACAAAGGTTCTAAGCAGCGATGGTGGCGTTTATCAGTGTAAAGAGTTCCCATACTCTGGCTACTGTGTTCAATGGGCTCCAACAGCAACTCAGTACGAACCAGGTGTCGGTTCACACTGGCAAAGTGCTTGGAACAAAGTGGACTAAGTACTCGCTAGATACTTACTTTGTATTGGGTGAGTTTTAGTCATCAACCAAACAAAAACGGATGCCCAAAGCATCCGTTTTCTTGTTCATTAAAAGTAGAAACGCCAGTTGTCAAAGTAGATAGTGGTCTGCCAACAGAGCCACAAACAAGATCATGAGATGATAGATGGAGAACTTAAAGGTCTTCATGGCCATATTGGGTTCATCACGATATTTCAGTACCCAAGCGTGATAAACAAACCCGCCGTTGAGCACCAATGAAGCGCTCAGATATATCCAGCTGCTCATGCCAACCAATACAGGCAATATACACACGATGCTAAGCAAAAAGGTATACAGAAGAATAGACGTCTTGGTGTATTCGATTCCGTGAGTCACAGGCAACATGGGGATGTTCACTTTGGCATACTCATCACGACGATGAATTGCCAACGCCCAGAAATGAGGAGGCGTCCAAATAAAGATGATCATCACCAACAACCAAGCATTTGAATGCAGCTCGTTGGTGACTGCCGTCCAGCCCAATAACGGTGGCATTGCGCCAGCTATCCCTGCAATTACGATGTTCTGTGGCGTCGCTCGCTTCAAGTACATGGTATAGATGACCGCATAGCCCAATAAACTTGCAAAGGTTAGCCAAGCCGTGAGTTGATTGACCCACACCACTAACGTAGCGAACCCAAATAAGCCGATACCTGCTGCAAAGCTAAACACACGCACACTACTCAGCTCACCGGATGGTAAAGGGCGTCGATTTGTTCGAGTCATCTGGCCGTCGATCTTTTTATCGATCAAATGGTTAAACGCAGCCGCTGAACCTGCCATTAACCCTATCCCAATCATTCCGAACAAAGTTTGTTGCAAAGGCAATCCATTCGGCACGGCCAAACACATCCCAACCAATGCTGTCAGCAACATCAAAGCCACCACTTTAGGCTTAGTCAGCGTTAAATAAACTTTCCAAGTGGCTTTGTTTTTTTCAGCCTTTTCGTTACTTAAAGTTATGTCATTATTGGCTGTTATCTTATGAGTTAAGGCTGCGTCTTGAGCCACCACTTCATACTGTGTTGACGTTCTACTGACCATGATTACCTCCTTGTAATACACTGTTCTTCACCAAGCTCTCACTCGGTTTGCGTTGCCACACCACAAAATTGGTTACAACCATGCTGATGAGCAACATTACTGCGACTAGGTTATGCAAAACCGCAACTGAGATTGGCAGGTGAAACCATACATTACTGATCCCAAGGCTGATTTGAGTAAACAACACTATTGCGACAATCATGCTCAGCTTTTGGTGAGGCACTTGGCCAAACTTCCATAACTGGTACACGACCATCAGCACCGTTAATGTCGCCACAATAGCCCCGAACCTGTGCATGACATGTATGGTAAGCCTCGCGGGATACTCCAACACACCAAACTCATAGTTATCGTGTCCGTGTTGAGCAAAATCGAACGCATTTTTGAAATCGAGGTAGCTCATCCAGTTACCTTCACAAATAGGCAATTGGGTACACACCAAAGCGGCATAGTTTGACGATGTCCAACCACCAAGCAGTATCTGCCCAACCACAATGAGTAACCCAAAAAACGCCCAAAATTTAAGTGTTGGAGAATAAGAAGCCTCGCCAAAACGGCTTTGGAATTGAGACAAACGGCAGTAGAGCAGACACAACAGTGACAGCAACGTGAAGCCCCCCATCAAATGCGCCATAACCACAACGGGCATCAACTTAAGAGTCACCGTCCACATTCCAAGCAAAGCCTGAAAAATCACAGTGGCAGAGATAAGTAATGGAAGACCAACTGGTGTGATGTTCTTTTTAATACACCAAGCTACAACGACAAAGATAAGCAACCCTAATGTTCCTGCAAAGTAGCGATGGATCATCTCTATCCACGCTTTGTCTGCTTCAAGAGCTCGCTCTGGAAATTGCAGATTGGCTTGACTCACCGCTTGGGCATCAGACGGAACGGTGATCTTACCGTAACAACCCGGCCAGTCAGGACAGCCAAGGCCAGCATCAGACAGGCGTGTATAAGCTCCGAGAACAATCACGGTAAGGGTTAACAAGATAGTTAATCTCATCACAAGCATCAGTAAATCAGGGGCTTTATTCTGCATCACTTATCTCCCTATACTTATTCCCTTTCGCTGCTTAAGCTCAAGCATTTGCGCCATCAACTACCCAACTCGTGACAGCTTAAGTAGCTTTCTTAAATCATGAATCATACCTTTGGATTGCCCGACTAACTGCGACGGTTCCGACACGCTTTTGTACTCCATAACCAACTGTCCTAGCGGGTCAATAATGACAATGGAAGCCGGCGAAAACTCGGTGCTTAACTGATCACCACCAGCTAACAAAGATAAATCAGGCTTGTTGAGCGAACCCGACAACGAGTTACCTTCTGAGACGAAAACAACGGCGGTCACTCGCTCTTTGTTTTTCCCTAACGCTAAGTAGCTTTGATTCAAATAATGAAGCTGTTGTTCACACAAGCTTTCGCACTCCATCGGTGCGATATACCCCACAACCCAACCCTCTCCTGCCATGGGTACCGTTACGCCAAAATCCGCTAGTGTAATTCTTGGTTCTACCAATTCGCCTGAGTTAGTGACACCTGACGTATACCAATTCTGATCCAACACAGTTTTGGCGATAATGGCTGGCAAAGCGAAAATTAAAACGAGTCCGATTAATACCAAGCGTCCTTTAGTACGACGGCTTCTGAGCTCAGCCATGTTTGCCTCGGTAATTTCCCTGTTCACTTGTGCTTGAGATTTATCCATCCTTATTCCTCGTGATAGGTGTTGCTTTTAGGTACCGATAGCCAATCAACAACATCAAAAACAAAAGTACCGCAGCCATAACAAACCATTGAAATGAGTAACCAAAATGCTTCTCAGACCTCATCGCCGTTGGACGCCATAACATTTCATAGGGCCATGAATCTAAACTCTGAGGTTGGAAGACAAAGGGCAGCACTTCTTGTCCTGTATACTGTGATAACGCTGCTATGTTTAGGTTTTGGATTCTATTCGGTGTCGTATTTTCTAAACCCAACTCATGACTTAAAGGATTAATTGAGCGTGTATACAAGCGCCCTGACATTTTGGTTGGTACAGTGATACTTCCTAATTGCGGTAGTTCTCTTCTGTCATTACTTGCCGGAACAAACCCAAGATCGATCAATAACTGCTTTTCGTGTAAAAGCTGGTTGCCTTGCTCTTTAGATTGAACCTCACCCAACATGTAAATCACATACCCCACCGTTCCTTGGTTAATCTGATTGTCTAACAAGACCACCAAACCACTTGGTGTTTCCAATTCAACATCAACCTTCAAACCATTTAAAAACTGCTGTTCAGATGTACCTTGGGCTTGTGTACGCGAGCCCTTCCATTCAGAGATAACCGTGTCCAATGACCTAAACGATTGCTGCGCTCTTTCTGATAGTTGCTGTTCATAACGTAATTTCTCGTTACCACGATCGAGTTGCCATAAACCTAACTTGATTAAAGCGCCGACTGAAACCACAGTTAAAACAACCGCTATCCAAAAACCTTTACTGCGGAACTTGTGTTCATCATCAATCAATCGGTTTGGAGTTATCACTATGGCGTCATCTACCTTTGTTCTGTTATTTAAAGTCGTATTGGTCGCTTTGCTGTTTTTTATCGCTTTCAATTTGATGAAAGGTCTAATCCAAATCGCCTCAGGTAAACACAATGGAAAAAGGCTCAGTCACTTCTTGGGGCGTCGTGTCATGTGGTCAGCCGTTGTCGTGCTACTTTTATTACTTGCTTTGGGATCAGGAGTGATAACTCCTAACCCTCGCCCCTATTAATCCCCGATAGGCTCAGCAGTTAAAGCACATAGACAAATACAAACAGGCCTAACCAAACCACATCAACAAAGTGCCAATACCAACTGCCCGCTTGGAACGCAAAGTGGTCTTTCGGAGTGAAGTGGTCTTTCGCAACCCTTACCAGCAACACAATCAAAAAGATCGTCCCTAAACAGACATGTAAGCCATGAAACCCAGTAAGCAAAAAGAAGGTATTACCGTAGATGCCAGACTGAAGTGTCAGCCCCATCTCTTGATAAGCGTGAAGATACTCTTCAACTTGGAAGAACAGGAAGAAGCCAGCCAGAACAATGGTTATCTCCAACCACACGATCAAAGCCATACGCTTATTTTGTTCAAGACTGATATGTGCCATGTGCAGCGTCACAGAGGAAAGCAGCAGAATAATGGTGTTCTTAAGCGGGATACCTTGCCAAGGCATGGCTTGTGTCGTTACGCCATCAGGGGTCGTCGTTAGTGGCCAAATTGATTGGAACATCGGCCACAATACTTCATGGGTCATTTCATTATTGCCCGCACCACCAATCCAAGGCACAGAAATCATTCGAGCATAGAAAAGCGCGCCAAAGAAAGCGCCAAAGAACATGATTTCGGAAAAGATGAACCAACTCATTCCTTGTCTAAAAGAACGAGAAATCTGCTCAGAATAGAGACCACTCAATGATTCTGTGATCACATTGCTAAACCAACCTGCGAGCATGTAAAGCAGCACAGCAAACCCGACTAACAACACCGCTTTGCCAAACACGCCGCCAGCAGCGTCGGTACCCATGTTTTGCACCGTCAAGCCAGCGCCAACCGCGACCAAAAACAGTGCTACAGCACCCACCAATGGCCAGTGGCTTTGATGTGGAACGAAATAAACTTCCTTTTTAGAACTCATCGCTCAACTCCTTATGTTGATACTGGTTCTGTAAATTCCTAGTTACTTGCGAGTACGTTAGGCTCAGATTTATTGGCCGCAGCACCCACCTCATTCGTGATATTGAATAATGTGTAAGAGAGCGTCAGCGTATGTATCGATTCTGGAATATCTGGCTCAATGTAAAATATCAAACCCATTTCTGCGCTCTTGTGCCCGTCCAATGGCTGCTGATTAAAGCAAAAGCATTCCATCTTATTGAAGTAGGTTGCCCCCATACCTGGAGAAACCGACGGTACGGCTTGGCCAACCAATGAGGCTCCAGAAAGGTTTTTGGCAATGTAGTTAGTCTGAACCACCTCACCAGGATGAACCTCTAACACTCGAACTTCAGGCGAAAACTGCCATGGCATATCTGGCTTGATGTGGGACATGAATTCGACTCGAACCGTACGAGAGTAGTCTGGCTGCATTCCCTGAGGTTGCACCGCTGAAACAGTATTAGTTTTGCCATTGATGCCTAAGGCCTCACACATGACATCGTAGAGCGGCACCAAAGCGAAACCGAAGCCAAACATCGCAACCACGCTCAACACCAAGTAGCCCGTCAGCTTTTTGGTCGATCGCTTATTAGACAGGCGCTTAGGTTGTTTTTTATCTTGATTGGGATCGCTTTGCTTATCACTCATGGTTCTGCCCTCTAATCCACTTTCGGCGGATGGGTAAAGGTGTGGTGAGGCGCAGGGCTTGGTACTGTCCATTCAAGACCTTCAGCTCTATCCCAAGGCTTACTTGGCGCAGGCTCTCCCCCTCTTACGCACTTAATCGCTAGCCATAAGAAAATTAGCTGAGACAACCCAAACGCAAAACCACCAATCGACACGACTTGGTTAACGTCAGCAAACTGAATCGCATAATCAGGAATACGACGCGGCATGCCCGCTAGTCCTAAAAAGTGCATCGGGAAAAACAGTACATTAACTGAAATCACCGACGTCCAGAAATGCCACAGGCTGAGCTTGTGGTCGTACATATGTCCGGTCCACTTAGGCAGCCAATAATAGGCAGCAGCCATAATCGAGAACACGGCACCGGTTACCAGAACATAATGGAAGTGAGCCACAACAAAATAAGTATCGTGGTATTGGAAATCAGCTGGCACGATAGCGAGCATCAATCCAGATAACCCGCCAATCGTAAACAAAACAATGAAGGCAATCGCAAACAGCATTGGTGTTTCAAAGGTCAAAGCACCCCGCCACATGGTCGCTACCCAGTTGAAGACTTTCACACCGGTCGGCACCGCTATCAACATGGTGCAATACATGAAGAACAGTTCGGCAAATACTGGCATACCCGTGGTGAACATGTGGTGTGCCCAAACCAAGAATGACAACAGTGCGATACTACAGGTCGCATAAACCATCGAGTGATAACCAAACAGGCGCTTACCACTGAATGCAGGGATGATGGCTGAGACAATACCAAAAGATGGCAAGATCATGATGTACACTTCGGGGTGCCCAAAGAACCAGAATATGTGCTGGAACATCACCGGGTCCCCACCACCAGCGGCATCAAAGAAGCTAGTCCCAAAATACTTGTCAGTCAGTACCATAGTCACAGCCCCCGCGAGAACGGGCATCACGGCTATCAGCAAGAAAGCGGTAATTAACCATGTCCATACGAACATCGGTAGCTTGAACCAAGTCATACCCGGAGCGCGCATGTTCACTATGGTTACGATGACGTTAATCGCCCCCATGATCGAACTGATCCCCATAATATGAACTGAGAATACGAATAGCGCGGTACTGTCTGGGCCATAAGTTGTCGAGAGTGGCGCGTAGAAGGTCCAACCAAAGCTCGGGCCACCACCCTCTGTAAACAAAGATCCGATTAAGATTAGAAACGCAAAAGGCAAGATCCAGAAACTGAGGTTGTTCATTCTCGGCAGCGCCATATCTGGTGCACCGATCATCATCGGAATCATCCAGTTAGCCAAACCCGTAAATGCAGGCATTACGGCACCGAATACCATGATTAAACCATGGACTGTAGTCATCTGATTGAAGAAATCTGGCTCAACGAGTTGCAAACCCGGTTGGAACAGCTCCGCACGGATCACCATCGCCATTGCGCCGCCCGTTAAGAACATTGCAAAGCTGAACCACAAATAAAGTGTACCAATGTCTTTATGATTAGTTGAATAAAGCCAACGAGCCCAACCTTTAGGTGCCGCATGTGAGTCGTGATCATCAACAGGCAAATCATTATTGCCCAAAGTGCCTTCCGCAGAATGGCTCAGTACTTGGTCTTCTGCTGGAGCCGATTTCACCGGCTTATTGATTGGTGAACTCATAACTGATCCTTAGCATCATTTTGTGCATCATCCGTTGAGCTTTCAGAACTGCCTTCCTGCTTGGCCTTATAAGCGTTCACATCTGAAGCTTGAACAATATCGCCGGTGTCATTACCCCAAGCGTTTCGTTGATAAGTTACTACCGCTGCGATCTCTTTCTCGGTTAACTGATTATCGAATGCTTGCATCGCCGTACCGCCACGACCATAAACAATTGTGTCGATATGAACATCCACATCACCAAGGGCAATAGGACTTCCTTTGATGGCAGGGAATGCTCCAGGAATGCCCTCACCGTTTGCTTGGTGACAAACCGCACATCGAGTTTTGTAAACCTCTTCACCGATGGTATTCAACTCCGCCAAGGAAAGTGACGCATCTAATGCATCTTGCGCGGCTTGTTGTGCGGCTATCACCAATTCTTTCTGGTCCGCTAACCATGCATCAAACTCGTTTTCCTCCATAGCCTGAACCACTATCGGCATGAAGCCATGAGCGCGACCACATAACTCAGCACACTGACCTCGATAAACACCGGGCTCATCTATCTTTGTCCAAGCCTCATTGATAAAGCCCGGAATGGTATCTTTCTTAACGGCGAATGCTGGCACCCACCATGAGTGAATCACATCGTCGGAAGTCATCAAGAAACGGACTTTACGATCAACAGGCAGTACAAGTGGCTTATCAACTTCTAGCAAGTAATGCGCGCCTTTCACTTCGAGGCCTTCAATCTCTTTGTCACTGGTCGCTAGAAGGCTGAAAAATTCGACGTCTTCACCAAAATAGCTGTAATGCCATTTCCATTGTGAACCAGTGATTTTAACGGTCAGATCTGATTGGGAGGTATCTTCCATCGCGATCAAGGTTTTGGTGGCAGGTATCGCCATAGCGATGAGGATGATGATAGGGATGATGGTCCAAAGAATTTCGACTTTCGTGCTTTCATGAAAATGGGCAGCAACTGCGCCCTTCGATTTCCTGTGCCTCAAAATCGAATAAAACATCACACCAAAAACAACAAAGGCAATCGCACAACAGATGTAGAAGATCAGCATATGAAGTTCATACACCTTACCACTGATCTCAGTGACGCCTTGAGTCATGTTGTAATCACTGCTTGCGTGCACTAAAGGCGATACTAAAAGCACAACAAAACTCTTCAAAAGCCACGCTAGCCTAACCAGTAATCTCTTCAAAAGATCTCTCCTTATCCTTCCTAATTGGATACTTGCGACCTAAATGTCGTTGCGAGCTGGACAACATTCATTGTTATTCCGGCTACACATGAAAAGGCTGAATCTCAATCTACAACTCACATGGAACTAGCCTGTGAACGGGCTACTGACCTCATATAACCTAAGAACTAATACGGTTCAAAAGCGTTGGAGGTTTCCATGAAAGATTCAAAAACGGCGAATTTGTTAAATTTTGTTATATTTATGTAAGAGGCTAGTTAGTGATATCCAATTGTTCAAGGTAAGTTTACTTACTAAACAGTCAATTATTTGAAGTGGCTTAATCTACGTGCCCTCTTGCCGTTGGAATTTATTTTATATCGAGTTTTACGATTGCTTTCATGGAAATGATAATCAATATCACTTAAATTAAATCAACAGTAAGTCATACAGACATTAATAGGTTTAGTGATTATGCAAGATGCTATGAATTGGTTAGCGAGAGACCCAGACCCAAGAACTCGTGAAGAACTTCAACACCTCATCGATGAGGGAATGCACGACGAACTTGAAGACCGCTTTACTCAACGATTAGAGTTCGGAACGGCAGGACTTAGAGGCAAAGTTGGATGCGGCCCAAATCGAATGAACCGTTTAGTCATACAGGAAACAGCAACCGGGCTCGGCCACTACTTAATCGAACATGTCGCTAATGCGACCATTCGCGGTGTGGTCGTCGGTTATGACGGCCGTTTAGATTCAAAGCAGTTCGCGATTGATACCGCTTCCGTACTCACGGCTTTAGGCATTAAGGTTTATCTAACCTCGAACGTCGCGGCGACCCCTATCGTTGCCTTTGGTATTGAGCACTTCAACGCCGCAGCTGCCGTTGTGGTGACGGCCAGCCACAACCCACCGGAATACAATGGTTTCAAAGTGTACTGGGAGAATGGCGCTCAAATCATTCCTCCTCACGATGCGGGTATTGCCGCTGAAATCGATATCGCATCGACCAAGCCGCTCCCTTTAATGAGCCTAAGTGACGCTGAGACGCAAGGTAAGTTGGTGTGGTTAACTGAAGGCTATTATCAAACGTACCGCGCTGCGATCAATCAGAGCCCATACGTGAGTGACGAGATCGAATCGGCGAACACCACCATCACCTATACCGCAATGCATGGTGTCGGCGCACAAATGGCCGAGGATCTACTTCACGATTCTGGTTTCCATAAGGTGTTCAGCGTCGCCGAGCAAAGAGAGCCCGATGGTAACTTCCCGACCGTCAACTTCCCGAATCCGGAAGAAAAAGGCGCGATGGATCTGGTGGTTAACTTAGCAAAAAGTGTCGATGCCGACATTGCTTGTGCCAACGATCCAGATGCAGACCGATTTGCGGTTGCAGTGAGAACAGATGATGGCTCATACAAAATGCTAACAGGTGACCAAGTCGGCGTGCTATTCGCTCATTATCTACTCTCAAAGCCACATACCAAAAACCAATTAGTTGGTAACAGTATCGTATCTTCAACATTGCTTGAAAAAGTAGCTCAATCCCACGGGGCGACTTATTTCCAAACGCTGACAGGTTTTAAATGGTTAGCGAATATTGGCATGCAATTGGAAAATGATCAGAACGCCTTCTTGTTCGCCTATGAAGAAGCATTAGGCTACACAATTGGTACTCAAGTACGAGACAAAGATGGGCTGTCTGCTATTGTCGTGTTTGCTCAATTGGTTGAGGAGTTAAAATCTCAAGGTCGAACAGTTTGGGATCTTCTCGCTCAAATTTCATTTGAACATGGGGTTCATACCAACGCTCAGCGAAGTATTGCACTAGACCCAGATTCACCATCGATTGGTTCTAAGCTCCGCTCGGCACAGCCTAAAGCAATCAACGGTGTCGCTATCTCTGTAATTGAAGATTTGCAGTCTTCTTTACGCTTCGTCATTGGAGGCAATACTGAAGCCATTAACCTGCCTGCAAGTGACGTACTCATCTATCATCTCGAAGATGGTTCACGCATTATCGTAAGACCTTCCGGTACTGAGCCAAAAGTTAAGATCTACTATGAGACGGTGACAAAATTTGAAGGGACAGAAACCTACGAAGACACTCGCCTGCGCGGTGAGAAGTACATGGAGAAACTGATTGAACAACACCAACAAGAGTTGAATTCATAGCGATTTAGCGCGTTCAACATGTAACGGTTAAATATAAAAAATGGACGCTCGTAGCGTCCATTTTTGTCTCAGCGGCTAACCACGAGAAGATGTCTGATTTGATTCGTCTACGAAGTAAAGAAAGAAGACAACATCCAGATAGCTAACACGATGAAAACTCCGCCCATGACTTTCTGTTGATAGGTACGAAACTTCGCGTTTTCTACGAGAGATTTACCAATCGTACCCACTAACGCCACCAGCAAAAAGTTAAACGTTAAGCCGAGAACATTCAGTAATAAACCCAGAACAAGCATCTGCTGACCGGAAGTCGCTTCAATATTCGTCGACACAAACTGAGGCAGAAACATCACAAAGAAAACCAAGGCTTTAGGATTAAGCAGGTTACTGATTAGCGCTCTTTGATAGTAGGCTTTTGCTGCAAAGTTATCGCTTAACTCAGGCGCGTTACCCTGCTCTGTTCGCAGGCAGTCCCATCCCATCTTCAACAAGTACGCGCCGCCTAACAAATGTAGAGCTTTAAGCGCTATTGGGCTCATTGCGATCAACGCTGATACACCCATAGCCGCTAATACTGTCAGAATGATTCCAGAAGTCGCATTACCTAGGCTTGCAAACACGCCGACCTTACGGCCATAGCTCATGCTTGAACTCGCAATCAGTAACATATCAGGGCCAGGTAAAAGAAGAAGTGCAACAACGGCAGTCAGGTAGACAGGTAAAATGGTTAAGTCGATCATGAGGGTCAGCATTGATAAAAACGGAGGCGGATTTTATATCAATTACCAACACCCTTCCAGATGCAATCAGTTGTTCGACGTTTATTTAATCGAATTAAAAACCAACATTAAGCGACAAAGCCAATTTATTAACTAAATAGAAAAGACTAATTAACTTGCTACCCATTCGATCTCAATCAATGTCGTATCGCCACACTTTAGGCGACCAAGGAAGATATCGCCTCGATGTACGGCCCCAACACCTTTTGGCGTACCTGTCATCACAACATCGCCGTCTAGTAAGGTGGTATAAGAAGACAGCTCTTCTAGGATAGTTTTTGGAGAGTAAAGCATCTGCTCAACATGTCCTTTCTGAACACGAACACAGTTAATAAACAACTCTAGGTTTAAGTCTGCAAGGTCTAAGTTATCAATTGGAACAAAGCGACTAAATACGGCTGAGCCATCAAAAGCTTTGGCGCGTTCCCAAGGTAAGCCTTTCGCTTTTAAGCTACTTTGCAACTCACGCTTGGTGAGGTCTAACCCTAAGCCCACGGCTGAGTATTGGCCATTTTCAACGATAAAGCAGATTTCAGCTTCATAGTGCAGTGCTTCTTGATGAAACGAAGAAAGAGAGGAAGTCACGCTGGTGCTTGGCTTATTGAAAACCACCATAGAGTCAGGGATCGCATTGTTAAGTTCTTCAATGTGATCGACATAGTTACGCCCAACACACAGTACTTTTGTTGGGGTTGCTGTTCGTTTCGAATTCATCAATTGTTTCTGATCTACAACGCTGCTCATAGTTTATCCCTGAACTATTTTTAGAGAGCAGAGTTTAGCGCATCATAAAATGAGAGTC
Organism: Vibrio sp. 10N.261.54.E10; assembly: GCF_002877735.2. Classification (NCBI taxonomy): domain Bacteria; kingdom Pseudomonadati; phylum Pseudomonadota; class Gammaproteobacteria; order Vibrionales; family Vibrionaceae; genus Vibrio; species Vibrio sp. 10N.261.54.E10. The sequence continues at coordinate 1,248,892 of NZ_MCXE02000002.1, read as the reverse complement.
TTCGACAAGATGATTACCGATCTCTAAATTCTGATCTTGAGCTCAATTCATTGATTTGAATACTTTTAGGTAAATATCGGTGTATATCTCGACCTACCCTCCAGAAATAGAGTCATCGGCTTACATCAATTAGAGAAAATGAAACTAAAGTAGGCAGTTAAATTTGAAGAGCATTAAAACGAAAGAAGCCCTCTCAAACCAAAAGGCTTGAGAGGGCTTAGCATGGTGTCTAGGACAGTATCCTAAAAGGTAAACTTAAGAAGTAAACACTATGCTAAATAAGTCTGCGACTTATAGGTAGTAACGAGCACCAAGAGTCCACTTGTCGTCAGACTTGTAACCAGTTTCGTCGTTTAGATCGAATTGGTAACCAGTGTAGCCAACAAAGTTGCTAGTGAAGTTGTATTCAGCTTGTAGAGCTAACTCTTCACGAGCTGTAGTAGTTGTTCCACCTTTAAGAACTTCGCCTTCAACAACTTCGTAGTTCACACTTAGGTTCAAGCTGTTCGCAAGTGCGTAAGCTGCTAGTAGTTCGTAAGCATTGCTCTCTTCAAGAGTTGTACCACTTACAAGACCAGCGTTCATATTCTCATTAAAGCCGTAGATACCAGCTAGGTATAAACCAGAACCGTATGAACCGTATGCTGCAGATACTAGGTGAGATTCAGCAGTCTTAGAGACACCGCCTTCAGTGAAGTCGCCAGTGTTAAATGCATAGCCTAGTTTAACACCTGCAATAGAGTAACCAAGCGTTGCTTGAACACGATCACCGTAAGATGCAGTTGAACGCGTTGTAATAACTAAACCGTTGTTACCAACCGTTTCTGTTTCAGTAGTAACATCGTTATCACCCTGCCAACCTAGACCAAAACTAAATTCACCAGCTTCACCAAAATCAAAAGCATTGCGGTAGCTTACCATTTTGTCTGCACGACCAGTACCAAGTGCACCGTGGTTGTCGTATAGGAAGTCATTCGCAAAAGCGATTGGCATATCTGTTGCTGCAGCTACATCGTAGTACGGAGACCACTGTGTACCGGCTACTGCACGACCTAACTCTTCATGAGTAAGACCTACGTAGCCAAGACGAGTTGTAAATGTATCGTCACCACCATCAAGGTAGTTAAGAGCCCATTCACCTTTAGCGTCAGCTGTGAAGCCGTTACCTAGGTCTTGAGTAGCATTGAAGTTGATACGTGGAGAGTTTGTACCAACGTCAGTGTCGCCTTTCTCTGAACCATTCACATTTACTGAAACGTGGCCGCCAACTGAGAATGTTGTGCCGTCTTCGTTGTAAAGTTCTACTGCAACTGCCTGTGTACCAAATACTGCACCAGAAATTGCTAGCGCTAAAAGTTTCTTATTCATTGTCATATCCATTATGTAACTGGGTGAGTTATTCACTAACAACCTCGTGCTTACGGAGAAGTTGTTACCTGTATTTAACAAGTAGCCAAACCCTAATATACGAATGATAATAAAGTTGCATTAAAATATATAAAATAAAAAAAATCGCACTATAAAAAACAAAAATCCCTTCTAAAACAAATAAATAACACAGTAATCACTGGGAGCTCTTTTCATTCTTTGAGATAATTACTTTGATTATTTTTGATTTTATAATCACTAAAAAAGCATTAAAAATCTAAACCCAAGGTAACTCATCAGACCATCGAGAGGCTCGCCTTTGCCTTTGAAACATTTTGTAACACGTAGAGCTCAGCTGAAATATTTAGCTTTGTGAAACAAATCCCAATATGAGCTAGGAAAAATCGTTCAATAGAAAGTTCATTAGAGAAAAACAAAAAATGGCAACTAATCAGCGACTGGTTGCCCTTCATAACTCATCATTGAACTCTTATTTGAAGCAAACCTCAGCCCAACGAGCTAAACCTGCAGTTACTGAACCGAAGTAATTACCACTCACAATCGGTACATTCGGCACAGCTTGTTGTACGGCTTCACGAAGTATCGGTGAACGAGCGGAACCACCCGTCATGTAGATTACGTCTGGCTTTTTCTGGCCTTGTTGAATCGCTTCTTTAACCAACTCAATCATCTTAGACTTTGGTGTTTCAATCGCTTCAACCATCTGTTCGACTGAGATATCTACCTCGACCAGTTCAGAGGCAACATTAATCGCAGCACGATATTGAGGGGATTCTGCCAGCGCAATCTTGGCCTCTTCCGCTCTACGCACAATACCGTAACCCAAAGTGTCGTGATAAACCTTCATCAAACGTTCTAGCTTTTGAGGCTCTGACGCTTCTTTACGAAGTAATTTTAATGCCGCTAGGTTTTCTCTTGAATAGAAGTTCTTTTGAGCTTCAACATTATTAATCGCAATTGGGTTCCAGAATTGAGTCAGTGGCATATCAATACCCGAAATGCCTTTGCTGCCCATACCAAAAGGTGACATCAGTTGTTTGAATGCAAGATAGATATCGAGGTCATTCCCCCCTACCCTTTGCCCACTGTGTGCCAACAAGCTCTGGGTACGATCCGCTTTACCAGACCACGTTGGTCCCATTTCTAATAATGAGCAATCGGTGGTACCACCGCCAATATCAACAACCAATACTGTTTGGTTTTCAGTTAATGTGCTTTCGTAATCAAGGCCTGCGGCTACGGGCTCAAATTGAAAAGCGATATCAAGGAAACCGGCACGCTTAGCTGCGCGAGACAGTATGTCTTCAGCTTGTCTGTTCGCCTCTTCACCACCTCGACCGTGGAAGTTAATTGGTCGGCCGATAACAGCTTGCTTGATCTGCTCTTGAGTCGTGAGTTCGGCTTGATTCTTGATATTTGCCATCATGGCGCACACTAAATCTTCGAAAAAGCTCACCTGCACATCATGCAGTCCACTCGCGCCAAGGAAAGATTTAGGGGACTTAACATAATAAACATCGCGAGGGTCTTCTAAATATAAGTCCAACGCAGCCTGACCAAATGCCATGTCTTCTGGCACTAAGTCGATACTCTCTTCTCTGTTCAGCGCAATCGCACGTCGTAGTACTTGCTCACCGATCGCATCACTCGGCTTGATATTCAAGTGGCGGAATAGATGTTCAGAAACACTCTCACGAGTAGGCGCAAACACGGTTGAGGGAATATAGTGGTTGTTACCTTCTAGCGGTAACAGGCTTGGCTCTCCATTAACCATCGCCGCGACAGAACAGTTCGCTGTTCCATAATCAAATCCAATAAACATAATATCCCCCCACTCAACAAAAGGGGCGAGATGCTACATGAAAAGCCTAAAAATTACGAGGTCATTTCTAAATTTAACTGAGTAATTTCTTAGCTTAACGGCTCTTCAAGAAGAAACAAATATGCTACATTTCAGCCCAAATGAATCACAGGTTAGAGAAATGAAAACACCTTGCCGAGCGGCTTGTAAAAATAATGGCGGAATGTGTAGTGGCTGCTTTCGAACAATGGATGAAATTATAGGTTGGAAAGGCTTATCTGAAGAAGAGCAAACGTCGGTTATGGATAATCTTAGTGGCGCGAGTTCGACTCACCAATGTCCACAGTGTAATGAGCCAGCTCAATGCGATATCAGTGCGGGCAAAGAGACGTGTTGGTGTTTTGAGTTAGAAAAACGAGATACTAGCGATATTCCAAAGGCTGGAGTTTGTATGTGTCGTAAGTGCTTGTCTGCCCTGCCCGTTCAGTAGTTTAGAGCCCATTTAGTAAGTTACTGGATAGCAAGTTACTAGCCAGTTCAACATAGACAAAAAAAGCGAGAGGTTGTTTTCTCGCTTCAAAATACTGAGATTAAATTTCGACCTAATCGTTACCTGGTTAGTGTCTACTTCACTTTTGCAACCAGCGCAGGCTGAGAAAACTGGATACCATTCCAGCCATGAACCATAAAGTTACGAATATTTTGATGGTCGCTGTGCTCAGGAAAACCTAGCACGTCGTTACGATAAAATTGACCAAAACAAGCAAGTGTTTGCTCTGCTGATAGGCCTTGCTCTAAACCAAAAGCAAAAATCTTACACGAACCATTATTCTGCCCTGCAGCGTTCACTACCTCACCATTGCGAAATTCGCGCTCAGAAAAATCATAGTGAGCTTCGATCACTTGCATTGTATCTTCAAATTGCACGGCCTCTGGGGTTTCAGCCAGAGTATTCAATAAGGTTTCCAGTTCCATTTACTATTTCTCCATCAAGTATATATCTGTCAGCAGTGTATCTTGTTTTACGACAAGAGTAAGCCGTTGTTTACTTGAGATAGCGATTCACTTTTTTGTTGTACGCTGCTAATGACTTCAATGAAACTAATGACATAGTTTTATCAGGGCGTTATATTATTTTATCAAACGATTAACATTGTTCAGTAACGAATATGCATAAAGATAAAAACTTAGAACTGTTCAGATACCTAAAGCCAGGTACAAAAACAGCAGGTGTATTGGAATTTGGCCCAGACGACTCAATCCAGATCAGTACACTTTATATCGGACACAAAGAAGATCAGTACCTCATCCTAGAGCTTACGCAAAAAGCGACAGAAGCACTGACGCTGAGAAAGCTCACAAACGTTGATATTATTGTTCGTGCGATTACCGACACCGAACTTGGGCACATTGTCGCGTTCAAAACCAATGTACTGGCTCATATCACCTCTCCAGCACATCTAATCTTCCTTCGCCCACCCTCAAACTTTGCAACCAAGCCTATTCGTGAACACGAAAGGTATAAAGTACGTCTCAGCTGTGAAGTCACTTTTGATACCTTGTCGCTGGATGCCACACTAGTCGACTTTTCAGCGTCAGGGTGCGGTATCTATCTTACCCAGCAATCAGATATTGATGTCGGCTGGAAGATAAAAGTTAATTCTGACTTAAATGAGTACTTAGATGACGATCTTGTCTACAAGGTGGTAAGTAAGAAAAGGCAAAGACAAGGCTGGCTGCTAGGTATCCAATTCCCTGAACACCTAGATATGAGTGATGAGTTGAAAACGCTGCTATTGGAACAAGCCTTTGTCGCTGGCTCGATATAAAGGCAGAAAATTAGTTACTTCTCTTCAACAGACTCCATTAAAGAGCACTAAGTTAAAGCCTAGTGCTCTGTGTCATTCCAGTATGAGTTTTTGAAATGAACAAACGCTTGGTGGAGCGACTCTTCTTTAATCGGCTTTACAATCACGTAATTCGCCCCTGCGGCCATAAAGCTGTCTCTAGTTGACTCTTGAGCATCAGCGGTACACGCATAAATAGGGGCTGACACACCAATCTCACCTCTTAGCTGCTGAGTGGTTTCAACACCACCGAGATTAGGGAGTTGGTTATCCATCAAGATCAAGTCATAGGTAATCGTCTTAGCCATCTCAATCGCTTCTAAGCCATCTTTTACCCAGGTGACGACCATGCCATATTTCTTACAGAAAGCCTGAGCAATAAAGGCGTTGGTGTGATTGTCTTCCACCAGCAACACATTCAAAGGTCGACTAAACAACGCCTCTGGCTCAACCTCAGCTTGTTGCTTAGCATCGACTAATAGCGGCTTGGCGTGTACGACTACAGGAATTTCTATCGTGAACTCTGAGCCTTGACCTATCACGCTGCGGACTTGAATGTCCCCTTCCAGCATATCGACCAGATTTTTTACAATTGTAAGTCCTAAACCAGTGCCACCATATTCACGAGTGGTGGTCTCTTCGGCTTGAACAAAGGGTTCAAAAACAGCATCAATTTTGCTTTCATCAATACCAATGCCAGAATCTTTCACTCGAACGATCAAGCTGGCGTGATCGGAGTTAAAGATACTCTCGAGCTCAAAGCTGACGGAGATACCGCCTTGATGAGTGAATTTAAAAGCATTACTCAACAGATTAAACATGATCTGATTGAGGCGTACTTGGTCGGTATTGATTTCAATGTCATCAACCAAGTGATTCACAATGGTAAATTCGACGGATTTATCTTCACACAGCGGTCGATAGATGCTGTCTAAGGTATTAACTAACTCCCCTAAACGGAAGTCTTTCTTTTGAATATTAAACTGCCCTTGCTCAATCTTTGAGAAGTCCAAGATATCGTTAAGTACCGCCAGTAAATGTTCCGCACTATTACACAGTACATCCACCTGCTCGCGATTATCTTCATTGTGCATAGAGCGCTTGAGCAGCTGAGACACACCGAGAATACCGTTGAGCGGCGTGCGAATCTCATGACTCATCTTAGCTAAGAAGTCTGCTCGCACATTCGCAAGATGCTCAGCTTCTTCTCTTGCTCGATCAGCCTGTCTTTCCGCCTCGATTAGCTTAGTAATATCTTGCCCTTGTACCACCACTCCTGTGATGCCGTGTTCCACGCGAATAGCAGACATGTTCCAACGAAACACCTTTTCACCAATGGGTACGTTAATACCCGTCAGTTTAGAACCCTGAACCACCATTTGAATATTAGGCAGCATTCGCTGCTCAAACTCTTGGGCAATTGGACCATAATTGTCATCAGCATCGAACAACGCCATGCGAGCGGCGGGGTTCATCTGAATCAAATCGCCTTTTTCAGACCAAACTAAGATAGGCGAATGAGCAAAGTTAAAGAGATCTTGGAATTTTTGATTCTGTTCAGATAAGCGCTCAAAGGTGTCTTCAAGAGTACAACCAATATGATGAAATTCGAAAATGTTAGAGCCATCGAACTTGTTGTACTCTTCGCTAGCACTTGCCGAACGAGTAAAGTCCATTAGCTTATCAAGCTCGGCTGAGACTCTCTTTTGAATCCAAGTTCGAGCAAAAAAAGACATCAATATGATCACCACAATCACCACGATGATCGCACGCTGATAATTCTCTTCTAACGCAATGAAATTATTATTTTTTTGAACAGCTCGAATGATTAAAGGAGTTTCAACAGCATTAATCTTAATGGTTGCGATGGTAACGAAATGACGCGGCAACTGTTCGTACATTTGGTAATTGAGGATGTCAGTAATGGTGTAGCTTTCATCACCACTGAATGTCGATGTCACCGGTGTACCGTGCGCTTCAATCACGATATTTTCGCTATTACTGCCCTGTTGGATTGACTCAGCCAAAGAGAAGTTGTTGTCAAGCACAATGGCGATATAGAGTTGACCAAGGACTTCCCCAGTAGCGTTATCAACAATAGGGGTACGGCGAGCCAACAAGTGACGCTTACCTATATCTGTCCTCAGTTTAATAAAATGCCAATTACTGCTGAACGAAACCTCATCAGAAATATGCTTTAAGTTGGACTCATCCAAACCATAAAATTGACTGTTGCCGTCTTCCCAAGCCAAACCATCGTGGGTTGAGACAAAGCGTAAATCTGGTGCATGATCCGGTTCACGTTGGTCAACACCAAAGAAAAAGTAGCTCAGAGTCTCGTCATTACCCGTATCAATGTACTCTCTGAGAGTTTCACTGTGTGAGCTACTGTCTTGATGGATTTGCAGCACCGACAAACGATAATCAAACATGTTTTGGATCAGGCTTGAGGTTTGCTGTACCGTTCGATTCGTCTCTTGCTGTACGATATTACTGCTGGTTTCATAATTATGAATAAGCACGCCAAGTGCCATCACGCCTATCACCAAAATAACGATACGCGTAATGAGTCTAGCTAAAGTGTTTCTAGGTGTACTGGCGTAACTTTTCTTCATTAGTGACCTGAGTACCTAAATGCTCGCTGTTTAAGTTCTGAAATACGTTCTGGGGAATCTTCCTTGGTGACAATTTCAAATTCACCAGAGTAAACGGTAGGCACTTCCAAACCAGCTAGATCCCACTTGATCGCCTCTGCCATTGCAATGCCTGTATCGTCGTTCATACGCATGACAGTAACATCTAGGTCGCCCCTTGCAATGGCTTCAAGTTCAGCAGAGCCGCCTCCCCAACCATTCACTAAGATGTCTTGGCCCGATTCACGAATCGCTTCCATTGCACCGAGAGCGACATCCGTTGAACATGCATAGATAAAGTCTAGATCCTTATCGTTCTCTATGCTGATTTTAGCCGCTTGGTAGCCACTGTCTTTGTTTGATTTTGTGTAAAACGAAGACTTAAGGGTAAAGTTGGTAACCGTATTCACTTCATGGATAAAAGTATCTCCACGCGCATCACTGATATAGCCTTGTGAGTAATACAAAACAGAATACTTACTGTCTGGCGGACTTACTTGTTTAAAATAGTCCGCCAGTTTTAAGCTGCCTGTCGCATGGTCAAAACCCACATACATAAATGGCTGTCTATCTGCCCAAGCTCGCACTGGCGTCGTGATATTTTGAAGAATCAGTTTGGTGTCTGTAGAGGTCAACACGTGCTCGATAAACTTGCGGTGGCGCGTGGTATCTAGCGTGAAAATCAAATAATCCGTCTTGTTTTCAATCGCTTCTTGCAACGAAATACTCTGCTGCGCGAGATCGGCATTAATACGGGTAAATACTTGATTTATTTGGTAGCGGATCTTCAGCCTATCGAGACGCTTCTCAAAAGCTTGAATATTACGAACCCAGTAATCCGAGATCTGTTGGCCCGGATACACCACGGAAATCGTAATTGGTTCGTCTTGGATTCTTCTCAGTGGCACAGGGTGATTTTGTACAGCCTCGACCATTTTATCGGTCAATGCTCTTTGTTCTGGAAAAGTGGAAAGATAATCTTGGTATTCCCAGTACCTATTGAGGACATGAGTACCATGGGAAAGAGCGGACGCAGAAAATACGGCAAGTCCAAACAACATCAGTAAACGTTTCATATTTTTCTCGTTTTATATGAGCTACTTTGGCTCATTTTTTAACCTAGCATGACACCATCTCTTTGTATGGCTAATGGATATTATGTAGGACAACGATGATAAATGATAGCGTCTAACACTAATTAGAACGACATTCTAAATGAGCAATATGTTAATTTGGAATGGAGATTAAGAACAACGAGTTAAATTATGATTTCAGCCCATTCACGGTAAGAGTAATTACCATTTAAATTCATAAGCTTAGCTAGAGCCGATATAGCTCCTTACACTATTAAGATTTAATCAATAACAAACATTTTAGCTATGAATTATGAGACTTCGATATATTGAATTTTGTCTTTTTGCCACTCAATAATCAGTTTGAGTGATACCAGTTTTTCTTTGCGGGATTTGGGCAACTGCTTGATCGCGTATTCGGTTTTCAACGCCTCACTTTTTGAGCCAACACCAAAGCTCCAAACCAGCTTAAGTGGGCCTTTACCTTTTAAAGCTTTGGCGCCTTTACCGGTTTGATGTTGTTCAAATCGACGTTCTAGATTGTTCGTCACGCCACAATAAAGGGCATTGTGACGATTGCGGATCAAGTACACGACCCAATCCGCATTTTTATCAGCATCTGACATTTAAAGCAGTGATTCAACCAGAGCCTTAAGCTCTGCCACTTCTGCTCGTAGGCTTGCAACTTCAGACTCAAGCTCTTCAAACTTTTCACTCGTTGCAGAGGGGGCAGCCGCGCTTACTGATGCCATCGCAAACGCTTCAACGTCCACTTCACCGCTCAACAAATGCTGGTAGCGTGATTCACGTTTACCCGCTTCGCGTGGCAGCTTCACAACCAAGGCTCCTGCTTCTCTTGCAGCGAGTTTGTCTAATGTTGCTTCTACTTCTTTCACATCACTAAAGTTTGCAAGGCGACCCGTTCGAGTACGAAGTTCACCGGGTGTTTGCGCACCGCGCAGTAACATACAGCAGATGATTGCACGCTCTTGCTCTGTAAATTGCAGATCGCCGAACTCAGTGTTGCAGAAACGATGCTGATACTTATTAACACGGCTATTGAAGCTGCTCTCATCACTCACCATGCGACGTCCGATTAAACCATCAACTGCATCTAAAACATCTGACTCAGAAAGAGAGAGAACAGGTTCACGGTTACTCTTTTGATTGCATGCCGTGGTTAAACTGTTCAGTGTCAGTGGGTAATGATCGGGAGTAGTGACTTCTTTCTCGATCAAACAACCGATAATTCTCGCTTCAATTGGGGAAAGTACTGTGTTCATCGTTTTTCCTTTTTATTATTTTGATAATTCCATCTCAACACCTAACAATGCAGTAACTAGTGTTCAGACAAAATTGGTACTCGTTTCTTTCTGCCCTGTTCATCAATCATTATGATCTTAGAACGGTTTAGCTCTATTTCCACGACTTCCAAATAAGTACGCTCTTGTACATACGCATCACGAAGCTTGTTTTGTTCTGCTGAAGATTCAGTGACATTGTCGTCCAATTCTTCGTTTTCCAATTGTTGTTGATTCATTTCACATTTCGTATCAATGCAGTATCTACATGGGATACTAACTTGAACGGTAAGATAAAAACAATCACACATCAGCGAGAGTGATGAATAATTAAACAACCTTACTTTTGCTTTGATCTAAAGACTGTTACATCATCAATTGATGTGCTTTAATCAGAAGCAGACAACGTATTTGACGAATAGGAAAAGGAATCTATGAGCAGCGTATTTGAAATTGTTAACCAAGCACGACGTAAGAACAAACTTAAGCGTGAACTTTTAGACAACGAAAAGAAAGTTCGTGACAACCGTAAGCGTGTCGACCTTCTTGATAACCTACTTGATTACATCAAGCCAGAGATGACCCACGACGAGATCCTAGGCATTATCAAAAATATGAAAGCTGACTACGAAGACCGTGTTGATGACCACATCATCAAGAGCGCTGAGATTTCTAAAGCTCGCCGTGACATCAGCCGTCGCATTCGTGAACTGACAGAAGAAGACAAGCAAATCCAAGGTAAGAAGTAATCTAACCTCGCTAATTTACTTGTAACAATGTTAGTAACCCACTCTTAGTAGTGGGTTTTTTTTACCTAAACTCCAGCGTCTATACTTAAGCATCTAAACCTAACCGTCTAGGCCTAAGCGTACCTAAGCAAAATGAATGAAACTCAACAGCAGTATCAAACTAAATAACGAGTGTACACTAGCGATGGAGAGACTTTATGTACGGAAGTATTCTGATTACCTTGGCGTTATCAACGACACAACCTTACCCTGAAAAATTTGAGAAACTTTATACCGAAGAAACCGAAATCACTTATGACGATCTCGTGGTCGATGTTCATGGCTACAAGGTTCCGACCCGATCAGCATTTCGAGGTTGGATGCTCCTCAATCACGCTCAAGACCAAGTGAGAGCAATCGGACAACAACTCAAGGACAATGGCGTTACTCAGAGCATGCCTCTGCATCTCGTTCTATTGCAAGGGACGGATTGGGCAATGAGTAATACAACCTTGTTTACCCTCCCAAATAAGAAACATGTGCCAAACATGATCAATACCCTGAAGTACATACAACAATATATTGAGCCTGAAATCGGTGTTGTTATACCAGTATCTGGAGAGCGAACCGATATCTACAATCAACAAGCTGGTGGTGCACTGCGAAGTAAGCACTTAGAGTTTTGTGCCTTAGACCTAGTGCCTGCAAATGACATTACTCGCGAAGATCTACACGTGAAACTTAAAAAGATTCATTCGGAATTCGGGCAAAAAAATAATGTTGGGCTTGGTTTATATTCAGGTGTTCGATTCCACATCGATACTTGTGGGTTTAGACAATGGTAAAGAAACACGATCAAGTCATAAAGACCTGCAATTCGCACGTGTCACTTAGACTCTAAAAACAAGCGAAATTACATAAGATTATGATTTTAAATGTAAATTAAAACTGGAACGCTAATTAATATTAATAACAAGTATCATAATTATTAATAGCAATTAGGAATTCAATATGAAGACGATGACTCAACGCTTTCAAACTCTGCTTTCTGTTTCAAACTTCAGTCTAGCTATCACAACCTTGCTTATGCTTCTCAGTATTATTGTTGCTTATCCAATGGCCGATCACTTCTCACTGCCAATTCAAATCGTCGCCCACATCAGCACCATCTTAGTCGCAGCCTTGCTGAACATCAGCTATGTCGGTCGTTGCCTTGCACAATACAACCTTGGATTGGAAGTTCGTTAAGTAGCGCCGCGCTAGCCTTGATACGGGAGCCCTAGACAATATCAAGGCTACTGAAAAGATCGTACAGCTGGTGAGATTTATAGGGTTTAGGTAAGTAGGCGTTCATACCGGCTTCAAAACAATCTTTGATGTCTTCTTCTAGAACACTGGCGGTTAAAGCTATGATGGGTAATGGTGTGACTTGTTGATCGGCTTCCCACTGACGTATCGCACGAGTCGCCGTTATGCCATCCATAACAGGCATCATGCAGTCCATTAAGACTGCATCAAACTGAGCACCCTGGGTGATGACATCCACCGCTTCTTGGCCATTACTGGCAATCAAATATTCATAACCCGCTTGCTCAAGGAAGAAGCTCGCTATTTTTTGATTCATCAGATTGTCTTCAACGATCAAAATGCGTCGATTCAGAGAGCGAACTTCTTCATCTTTTGCTTCCACTTGAGGCGTTTGCTCTTCGCCCACATCGAGAGATTGTAAGCTGGTTAAGAAACGTCGGCCCAAGAATGGCAAGGTATGAGTCGAGTGGACCGTTTCTCTGATTAGGTTGGTTTTAAATAGGTGATGCTGACAAACGATGACGCGAGCAAGAGGATATATCACCTTCAACGTCGCAAGATCTTTTTCCATAGAGTGGTGCAAGGTATGACAATAAAGTATGAAGTCACTTTCTTTTACACTTTCACTAAGAGCAGCAATGGATGACACCACATTGGCTCGAACATTCAAACGCTCACACTCTTTAACGAGCTGATCGAGGTAATTGAAAGAGTTCGAGATGATGGTCGCTCGGCTCAGGTTATCGAAAGTTTGAACAGGCGCTTCTACAACATCGACATACAAACAAAAAGTGAATGTAGAGCCCTCTCCTTTCACTGAACGCGCGGTAATGTAACCACCCATCAAATCAACAAGCTGTCGACAAATCGCAAGCCCTAACCCCGTACCGCCAAATTGACGGGTAATGCTGCCATCTTCTTGAGTGAAAGGTTCAAATATGGACTCTAACTTCTCGGGCTCAATCCCAATCCCGGTATCAGACACGCTGCATTCAAGCTTGCCCCTGCCCATAGACATAGGTGTATAAGCAATGTCAGTTGTAATTGTGCCCTTAGACGTAAATTTGATGGCATTAGAAAGCAGATTGGTCAGCACCTGTCTCACGCGGTACTCATCGAAAAACAGTTGTGACGGCGTTTGATAATCGATATTGATGTCGAGCTCAATATCCTTACTTATCGCTTTCGACTGAATCACACTCACAGAGTCATAAACCGCTTCTCGCAAATCAGCATTGTGTGGTGACAACATCAAGTTACCCGACTCGATTTTAGACAGGTCGAGTATGTCATTCAGCAGCACCAGTAAAGAGTGAGAGGACGATTCGATATCCCCCAGTACTTCTTGTTGATTTGGGCTCAGTTGGCTTTGAGATAAGATCTCAGCCATGCCAATGATCCCGTTAAGTGGCGTGCGTATTTCATGTGACATATTTGCTAAGAATGCGCTTTTGGCTTTGTTAGCCGAAATCGCGTCTTCTTTTGCTGTTATCAACTCTTTGTTGTGCAGATAGTTGCGTTCCATCACTCGATTTAGGGTTTCAGTGAACTCGGCAAGCTCATCGTTCCCTTGGATACGAATCACCTTTGGCTGGCCGTAGCTATCAGCGCATTCCGACACACCTTTCAAGATAATCGACAGGTTTCTGTTTAAGCGCAGAGATGTCGCAACCCCAAGCCACATCAAAACACCAGAAGCGATGAGTATAAGCAACGTCATGACCAAGGTTTGCCTTTTCTGCAACGCGATATTCTTGGTCAGTTCAAACTGTATTTGATTGGTGTAAGCGCCAATCGCGTTTGAAATAGCCCGTTTTTTAACCTCTAAGCTTTTCAAGTGTTGATATATTTCGGGTGATGAAAAGTCCCCTTTGAGGATTCGAGATGTAAATTTGTCTTGGAATTCATCTTTGGCGACAGCGTTTAGCAACTGTCTAATGTTTGGAGAACGCGTATCCGAACGGAAAAATGTATCTAATAGCTGTTGCTGCCTCTCTAGAGCAGCGACATAGCTAAGCAAGTATTGGTTTTTAAACTCTGGGGAGCGATTCAAACTGAAGCTTAACCACGCTTCTCTCTGAGTCCAAAACACATAATGCGTAAGATTGATAAACATCGCTTCAGCTTGACCGATATTTTCATCGACTAAAGCCATGCGATATTCGGACAGCTCCATCAGCACGTCTTTTAACAAGTCGAAAGCGCGCTCTGTCAATTTTCTGCTGTCTGTCGTTTCAGGTGTACTAGCTAGGATCATCAACAACTTTTTCAATTCAGCTAACTGAGGGTCAATACTCCAATTGCTGTCGAACCGTTGAAGTCGCATTCCATACTGAGTCAGTCTATCCAGTTCTGATTGCAGTGTTAAAAGCAACTGACCTTTCTCAGGGGAATCATTAGACAGCACCAACCATCGATAAGCATCACTTGAAACCGTATTAAAAAATTGAAGCGCTTCGACCTTAATACGCGTTGTTTCAAGGTGATTCATCTTCTCATCGTTCTTAAGCACTTCATTCACTGTAAACCCGAACATAATGAGTACAGAAACCGTGGAAAGAAAAATAAGACGCCATCTAATTGACATATTTATCATTTTTATAACGACTCCCTTCCCGAAAGTAATTTACCTAGCCCAAATTAAGAATAGGACATTAACAGGGGGTTATTGATCAAATTGGATATGAACAAATGATACTCTGAGCCCAGAACGAAAAATTAGAATCAACAGGCATCCAAAACAGGGCTTTAAAGCGGAGGAGTCTGCTTTACTAAGTGAGATTGAGACAAGCCGATTTTAGACAAGTGAACGTTACGTGAGAGAGGTCTACTCGAGGAGGTTTCTACAAATGAGATGTAAGCAAGCGAGGTTTTAGTGAGCAAAATGTAAACAAAAGACGTTTTCTCCAGTTATTATCACCGGCATAACAAGTACACATCCACATTCTGCGGCTCAACTAGACTGTGAATAATGACTCTGCGTGCTAACAAAGTGGATAGTTAGGTTAAAATTGTGACATCCAATCGTTTGCGTGATGCACTTTTCACACTCAAGCTAGGCTTATTCAAAGGTCAAACATCAATACTCGTTAATTCCCTTATTTATCGTTTACTGTTTACGTGTAACTTGAGTTAGCGATCACACCTTTAATGTTCAATATGACCTGTATTACATATTATCCTTTGAATTGAGTATTTTTTGACGAAAAATAAGTGCTACAGATTATTAAAGTCAATAGTCTTTATCGACGTTCAAATCTTGATTTATGGCTAATATAAAGCCAATTTGCAGATATTTTGTCTGCATTTATTTTTCCTAGCAGAATAACCCGTCGTACCTTACAATCCTGCCACATAAAAATTACAAGTTACACACAAGGTATATCAGCACATTTAAGTGGCAATAAAGACCACAGACTGATGCCTCAAATCCCCTATGCTGATTGGCTTCCCTACAACCGCCATGAATGCAGAAACTTAACGTGAAAGGTCCCGAGTAAAGATGAGTCCCGAAAAGCACCTCCTAGATTGGCAAACTAGTCAAACCATTGCTGAATCCATCGCTCCAACTTTAGGTCAGTTATACCGTCAAAAAGGCGTAGAAGTTATCCTCTTTGGTAAGACCTTAGTTAACGCGACAACTATCGACATCATCAAAGCTCACCGCATCGCAAAACGTTACACTGGTTCTCCTCTTACAGCAGAACAGACTCAACCTATTATTCAACACCTTCTCTCTATGGACTTATCTCCATGTCGTATTGATGTTGGTCGCCTTGCGCATTCATTCTGGCAAGATCGCGAAGACACACATGGGTTGGATGATTTCCTACAAACTGCACTTATCGAATCGCTTGAAGGCGATGCAATGACAGAACCTCGTGACGTTGTATTGTACGGTTTTGGTCGTATTGGCCGACTGCTAACTCGTCTGTTGATCGAGAAAAGTGGCCCGGGGTACCCACTGCGTTTACGTGCAATCGTTGTACGCGGCGGCAAAGATGGCGACCTAGAAAAACGTGCAAGCCTGCTTCGTCGTGACTCTGTACACGGCCAATTCAACGGCAGCATTGTTGTAGACCAAGAACGCAAAGCGATCATCGTTAACGGTAACTTCATCCAAGTTATCTACGCAAACAAACCAGAAGAAGTGGATTACACGGCTTACGGTGTTGAAAATGCACTTGTGGTTGATAACACAGGCGTATGGCGTGACGCGGAAGGCCTGAGCCAACACGTTGCGTGTAACGGTGCGAAGAAAGTGCTACTGACTGCACCTGGTAAAGGCGACATCAAGAACGTGGTATTTGGTGTGAATGAAAATGTTATTCAGCCAGAAGACACCATCATCTCTGCAGCAAGCTGTACTACTAACGCAATCACGCCAGTATTGAAAGCGGTTCACGACAAGTTTGGCGTGCTGTCTGGTCACATCGAAACGGTGCACTCATTTACCAATGATCAAAACCTAATCGATAACTTCCACTCGGGTGATCGTCGTGGTCGTGCTGCATCATTGAACATGGTACTGACATCGACTGGCGCTGCTAAAGCAGTATCAAAAGCGATGCCGGAAATGGAAGGTAAGCTAACAGGTAATGCGATTCGCGTTCCTACGCCAAACGTTTCAATGGCAGTTGCGAACCTAAACCTTGAGAAAGGCACAAACAAAGAAGAGTTGAACGAGTACCTGCGTGAAATGGCGCTGTCTTCTGCTTTGTCTGCACAAATTGATTACACAGACTCGACTGAGATTGTATCTACCGACTTGGTTGGCTCTCGTCACCCAGGTGTGGTTGACGGTGTGGCGACTATCGCACAAGACAACCGTGCCGTGCTGTACATTTGGTACGATAACGAGTTTGGCTACAGCTGCCAAGTTGTTCACTGTATGGAACAGATGATGGGTGTACGCTACAAGACATACCCAGAAGTTTAATTAACTTCGCTCTTGTAGATACGTCCATCGCAACAAGCTCCACAACATAATAACTATATCTGCGAAGTCTGTATGGACTTCGCAACCCCTTTTGTTTTACTCCCCCGTATAAACAAGAGGGTTGCCACTTAGATCTGCTCTCTCTAACTGATCTAGGTGGCCTTTTTACATCTAGCGCCCTAACTTTTATCGCTATAATAAGATCTTGTCTTCATCACTCTTGCACAGCTTTACGTCTGTTATAACTCAACCTCAACATCTGACTGAATCGAGCTTGAACATGCAAGCACGTAGCCCTGTTCAATCTGCTCTGGCGTCAATGTTTCTTGGCTGCTTGATTCCACAGATCCTTTGGTCACTTTGCATTTACACGAACCACAAATCCCACTACGACAAGCGATAATAATTGGAACGCCTGCTTTTTCTAATGAATCCGCCAATGGTGTGCCAGTTTCCGCTTCAACTTCAGCGCCGAACGCAGGCACAAATACCTTAACAGCACTATTCGTATCGTCAGCAATTTCGGCGTTTGACGCTTCTGATTGAGCATCCTGAGTAGCAGGAGTAAAGCTTTCTTGATAGAAGTTATCCATGTTGAACTCAAGCTCTTTCAGATAACTCTCAATATCTTGCATGAAGCCGACAGGCCCACACAGGTAAACCGTTCTATCTAAGATATCTGGGCTCAGTTTCACCAACCAGTTTTTATCTAAACGACCTTGAGGGGCGGTTGTTCCTTCGTTGTCTTTTAACAGCAGTTTTAAGTTGAAATTCGCATGTGATTCATCGAGCTGATGAAGTTCTTGAAAGTAGATAGTCTCAAGCTTGTTGCGTGCCATGTGGACGAAATCAATCTCAATGTCACTGTCACTGTCTTGAGACAGCCAATATTTTACCATCGCCATTACGGGTGTAATGCCACAGCCCGCACTCACTAGCGTTACTTTCTTTGTTGCCGTTGGCATGCAATCAATACAGTTAAACGCGCCTGCCGGCTTCAACACAGAAACCTCGTCACCTTCATCAAGCTCATCAACAATAAAGTTCGAAACCAAGCCACCTTCCACACGCTTGACCGTCAACTTCAGGCGGTTATCTTCGGGGCAAGAAGCCACGGAATAAGCACGGTAATCCGTTTTCGTCGGCATATCTAAACCCAAGGTGATGAACTGACCGGGCTTAAAATTGAAATGTAAATCTTGTGGAACACTGCCAAGCTCAAAGCTGACCGTATCTGGCGTCTCGTGCCATTTCTTTAAACACACTAAATTGATTGAATCGCTATCCGACCATGCATACATAGTTCACACACCTCACTGATACTAAAGAATTAAATCTAAAAAGCCCCGCCGCTGCACGTTCCTAGAGAACAGCAACAACGGGGCTTGGGAGTGGGCTTAGATTAAGCCGCTAAGATTGTTTTAAGATCTTGCTCTGGCGTTGAGATAGAACGCATATCGAACTCGTCTTGAATAATCTTTAGTAGGTTTTCAGTTAGGAATGCAGGCGCTGTTGGGCTTGTGTAGATACCTTTCACACCCAGTGCGAACAGAGTAAGCAGGATAACGATCGCTTTTTGCTCGAACCAAGAAAGAACAAGTGTTAGTGGTAGTTCGTTGATGCCACAATCAAACTCTTGAGACAGCGCAAGAGCAAGCTGAATCGCTGAGTATGCATCGTTACATTGGCCAACATCGAGCAGACGTGGAATACCGTTAATGTCGCCGAATTGGTTTTTGTTGAAACGGAATTTACCACATGCCAATGTCAGGATTACTGAATCTTCTGGCGCTTGAGCTGTGAAATCTGTGTAGTAGCTACGTTCAGATTTGTCGCCGTCACAACCACCCACTAGGAAGAAGTGTTTGATGTTGCCTTCTTTCACTTGTTCAACAACCGCAGGCGCTGCTTCCATCAAGGCGTTACGACCAAAACCGACAGTGATCATTTGCTCGATCTCGTCATGCTTAAAGCCTTCTTGCGCAAGAGCACAATCGATCACTGCACTGAAATCGTCACCTTCAAGGTGAGCAACACCCGGCCAGCCTACGATGCTACGCGTAAATAGGCGGTCAGCGTACGAGCCCACATCTGGGTTAAGCAGACAGTTAGATGTCATTACGATCGCACCTGGGAAGTTCGCAAATTCTTTTTGCTGGTTCTGCCAAGCGCTGCCGTAGTTACCCGCAAGGTGTGGGTACTTGTTTAGTTCAGGGTAGCCGTGTGCAGGTAGCATCTCACCGTTGGTGTAAACGTTAATGCCCTTGCCTTCCGTTTGTTGAAGGATCTTTTCTAGATCATGCAGGTCGTGACCAGAAACAAGGATACAGTGACCTCGCTTCGTCTTCACATTCACGGTTGTTGGTTGAGGGTGACCGAAGGTATCTGTCTCGCCTTTATCCAACATTTCCATGACCTTGTAGTTCATTAAGCCGATCTGCATAGACGTATCTAACAGTTGTTTTAGGTCTGATGGATCTGTACCTAGGAACGCCATGATTTCATGGTATTCAGCGAAAATAGCATTATCAGTTTGACCAAGAACACGTGCGTGCTCCATGTAAGCTGCTGCACCTTTTAGACCGTATAGGCAAAGAAGGCGAAGACCAATCACATCTTCGTGTTGAGAGTCGTGACCACGGTTTACCGCCGCTTGAGGGGCAAGCGCCAATAGCTCTGAAGAGTCCGTTGGAAGGTCGAATTGAGCAGCAGCAGAAAGCGCTGGGATCTCAAAACCAATCAATGTCGCTGCCGCGCGAACCTGTTGCTCTAAACGCTGCTTGAATTCATGGGACTGTTGTGCGAATTCGATGATACGAGCAGGGTCGAAGTTAACGTTGGTTAGTGTTGCGAAAAACGCTTTTGGCGCCCACTCGTCGATTTCAGTATCAATAACATCACACGCACGGCCCAAATTGGCCCAAAAAGAAACACCTTGAAGAGAATGCACCAACACGTCTTGAAGGTCGGATACTTCCGAAGTTTTACCACACATACCTTGTGCGAAAGAACAGCCTTTTACGGTTGGGGTTTGAATTGTTTGTTCACATTGAATACAGAACATATAAGGGCTCCAGTAATTTTTATTAACTGTAAGTACTTTGCTTACAGTGACTTATTCCAACCCCTATAGAGCATCAAGCGTGCCAACTTTTAACATATTGATTTTATTAAACTTAGTTTTATTCCATGTTTTTAGTGCGTGATTATGACTACATATAAACTCCCTAACAGCACACATCCGTGTCATAGTGACTCTCAGAGATTTATTAACGGCGTTCATGTTTCGTTCAGAATAGAAGCGATAAAGTAACAACATAGAAAAAGAGGAATGAATATGAAAAATATATTAGTTACGATTGTTGCATTGTTTACTGGCCTTTTGGCGTTATTCACAAGCTTGATCCTTGCTATTCCTTTAGCTATTGCAGCTTTAATTACTGGCAAGCGCATTCAGAATCAAATGAAGAAACAAGGTTTCGCAGCTCATATGAACACTCGTCAGTCATCAACCAATGATGCCGGTGTTATTGAAGGTGAATACGAAGACCTTTCAAGCAAAAAGTAACCTAAACTTTAGTTTCAGACATAGTGAAAGCACAACAGAGACAAGATTACATAATGCAAAGAAAGCCCCTCCTAGCACTGCTGGCCTTAACGACTTTAAGTCTCGTTGGTTGTTCCAACGAGACACCGATACCCGCTTACGAAACATCTCCAGACTTGCCTAGCTATCAGCAAGACAGCTTTGATGCCTACGTCAATGACACACAAGATTGGTTATTGAAAAACCGCGTGTTCATGACGGAAGACAAGCAACTCGAGATCCAACTCAATTCACCAACCGAGTATCAACCAACCTCGCCAAACGGCAAGGCGGTATTATTGGTTCATGGATTAGGCGACTCACCTTACTCATTTAAAGACATCGCTACCCATTTGGCAGAGCAAGGTTACTTAGTGAGAACCGTATTACTTCCGGGTCACGGCAGTCGCGTGGGTGATTTAATGCAGCCGAGCCTAGAAGATTGGCAAGGTGTGGTGGCTCATCATACGAAGTTACTTGAGCAAGAGTATGATTCTGTTTGGCTAGGCGGCTATTCAACCGGCGCGAACCTCGTGACTTCACAGGCGATGAACGATCCAAAGATCTCTGGGTTACTGCTGTTCTCACCTGCGTTTCAACCGAGCTCGTCTGCCGTTCAATACGCGGGACTAGCAAGCTACTTTGTCACTTGGGCGGATCAAGATCCTGAAGACAATGTGTTGCGTTACAACTCGTTGCCAATGAATGGTGCATCGGTTTACTACGAGACATCAGAAGTCGTACGTGGTGACTTACAAGATAAACACTTCGATAAACCAGTTTTTATTATGATGAGTGAAGGCGACAGCGTGATTGACACCAACTACGTTCAGCAAGCCTTTACTGAATCTATGCCGAATCCAAACAATGTGTTGGTTTGGCAAGGAGAGACGACTCTCGAGGATCCTCGCGCTGTTCAGTACAGCATGAAGATCCCAGAGCAACGCATCTCGAACGGCTCTCACATGGGCTTACTGTTCTCACCAAACAACCCTTATTACGGAATCAATGGTAGCGAGAAGATTTGCTCCAATGGTCAGGCAGAAGGGTTTGAAGAACAATGCAATGCAACCAGTGAGGTTTGGTACTCAGCTTGGGGCTATCGTGAAGAAGGGAAGAACCATGCGCGTTTGACCTACAACCCCTACTTCTCAGACTCGATGGCGAAGCTAGATGCCGTACTGAACTCTGAAGGCTAATAAGCTCAAGTCTTCCAAAAGCTAATCCAGAGAAATCAAAAAGGCTCACTAGATAACGTCTAGTGAGCCTTTTTTAATGAGTGTCGTTTCTGGTGAACGTCTAGGGTCTGTTGACCTTTAGAGCTGATTTTTGCAGCACTTTGTGGGAAATTTCTACAAGGCAGAGGCTTTGAAGTGTAGCTAGCCTACATGAGAAGCCGATAACGCAGTAGAAATGAACCACAAAGGCTGCCCGAAGGGTTCGGCTAGAATCGTTTTATGCTTTGTTAAGAAGTATTAACTTAGAATGACTAGGCTACATACTCCTTGCCGCGCCTAAAACGATTCTATCTCGAACAAAATTTAACCACTAAAAGTTAACAGACCCTAGTTACTTATTCTTATCGTTTACTGCTATATCGTCCACACCACGCGAACAGCAAGCAGGATCAGCACCACGCCAGATAGTCGATCAATCAACTGAGCTTTCGAGCGAATACGTTCAACAATCAACGGGCTAGACAGTACCAAGGTGATAAAGGTGTACCAAAGGCCGTCGACAATCAGCGGCGTTGAGACAATAATCACTTGATTGGTCAGTTCATTACCTAGCGCTACAAATTGGCTAAACAGAGCGATGAAGAACAATGCGATCTTTGGGCTCAAGATAGAGATCAAGAAAGCCTCACGAGCAGACTGCATGTAACTCATCTTTTCACCCGCTTCTAATTTCGCGGCAACACCACCTTTCGAACGTAACGCATTAACACCAAGATAAAGCAGATAAGCAGCCCCCGCTAAGCTAATACCTTTAAATAACATTGGGGATTGCTCAAGCACAACGGCTAAACCAACAATGGTTGCGAACGCATAAATACCGATACCAGCAGCGTGTGACCAAGCTGCGATAAGCCCGTTCATACGGCCACCAGCCAAACTGTGTTTAGCGATCATCGCCAAGCTTGGGCCCGGAGACATTGCACCCAACAAGCAAATCGCTAATAAAGAAAACCAAATTGTTACTGTCATCATTCCATTCCTAATAAAATAAAGCGTTCCAGCTGAACGCTCTACGCTTAATACTCAATACTTGGCACTTACCATAATTCGCAGGAGGTATTATTTGAAATCAAAGATTATCATCACACCTATGATTTCAAGTCATACTGATATTGTAACTCGACTTTTGCATGGCTTGGAATGCTTTTTCTCGCGCCCATTTGTGGGCAGAGTCGTTGTCATATTTAGGATGCCACATTAACCAATAGGTATGCATTTCCGTATCAAATGGCAACGAAAAGTAGGTAGTATCGAGGTGTCGACCTAGGTTATAGGCGATATGTTCTGGCACGATCATCAGATAGTCGTCTTGCAATAACACAGTACCAGCAGATGAAAAGAACGGAACCTGTAAAGCCACTCTTCGCTTCAGCCCTTGCTTATTCAATGCTATGTCCGCGTAACTGTCTTTATCTCCACCACCCGTCACTTTGATGTGAGAGTAGTGAACAATATCTTCTGCACTCAAAACCGCTTGTTGAGCCAGCGGGTGCGACTTTCGCATCAAACACACCGACTTATCTTCACCAAGTTTGATACTTGAGACATGTTCTGGCTTTGTGGGAAACATACTGGAAGCCAAATGAATCCCAGACTCGTTCAGTGCTTCAAGGTAGTTTGGCTGCCACAATCGATAAGCCAAATTAATGTTCGGCGCTTCAGCAGACACCTCTGCCACAATCACAGGAAGAATATACTGAGCGACATAATCACTCGAAGACAACACCAATTCACCCTGCCAGTCTTGCGGCTCGAAGGGTTTATCATCTAACAGGTGGTCAAACTCGCCAAGCAGGTCGTCGAGTTTACCTTTGAGTAGCAATGCACGGTTGGTCGGCACCAGTTTGTTGCCGTCACGGACCAGCAAAGGGTCGCCACACAAATCACGTAACTGGCTGAGCTGACGGCTCACCGCGGATTGTGTGATATGCAAACGTTGGGCGGCACGGCTCACATGACACTCTTCAAGAAGTACATGCAGTGAACGCAGTAGGTTTAAGTTGATATTGCCTAACATGAATGCACCGTCGCATTCTGTTTGTTGAAAAACTCGGTCAAAACCGTATGAGTCATTAAGTGGCGAAGATCCGGGTAACTTTGCAGCTGATCGCGAACTCGGTTCAAGCTCTCCATGCTTTCCACTTCCACGTACAACATCATATCTGTCTCACCGCTAATAGAGTGGCACCATTGCACCTCATCAATACTCTGGATTTGTTTCGCGTAAGACTCACAACTATGGTCACTACTCGACATGTCGAACTTCAACAAGATATAAGCGCACACATTCTTCGTTTGGTTGGGTTCTGCCACTTGAGCGCAGTAGCCCGTAATCACTTTGTCGCTTTCCAGTTTCTTGATTCTGGCGTTCACCGCTGAGCGCGAGAGGCTGACATCTCGGGCGATATCGCTCACTGAGCATCGTGCATTGGTTTTGAGAATATCCAAAATCTGGCGATCAAATTTATCCATGCTTCTGATTCTTTTCATTTATTGTTCTATTTATAACGCCTAATTTGACACAACTTTCCTACTTATAACAGCCATTCTGACAGCCGACACTTTCACACTGAATCGGATTAATACCGTTAAAATGACGGTGTCTTACGACATTTCGCTAGCTGTATTATTGATGTCAACAATGTATGCTCTCAATCATAACTTCTCACACACCAGAAGAAAGTTACTGGAAGACCGTGACCAGAATCAAATAGCTAGGAGAGCGAATGACACAACTCAAACAAGAAATCACGCTTATTTCAGGAATCGGACAACTCTCGACGACCTTGCTAGGCACTGGATTATTTATGATCCCTGCGATCGCAGCAGGCATTGCAGGACAGTTGTCTCTTCTCGCTTGGTTAATCCTGTTTATCGCTATTTGCCCGATTGCACTGACCTTCGCATCATTAGGAAAACGCTACCCGAATGCAGGTGGTACTGCCTATTTTGTGCGCCAGGCGTTTAGCGAGCGATTAGAAACAAGCGTGGCGTGGTTGTTTGTGAGTGTTATTCCTGTCGGTATTCCAGCGGCCATTGCACTGGCTGGTGGTTTTGCTCAACAATTGTTACCCGCACCTCTCGATACACCACTTGGTGCTCAATCCTTTACCGTCGCCCTGCTTATTGCCGTCAATTTGATGGGCAGTAAATCTTCTGGCCGACTGCAAACCGTGATCGCATTGTCGATTTTTGCCTTAGTCAGCGCTTTTGTTTGGAAAGCCGACATCACGGCAACCGATGTTGCTCTTCCTGCCATCTCATCCAATTCAATGTGGTCTATCGGCGCTGCTTTAGCTGTCATGTTTTGGTGCTTTGTCGGAATAGAAGCTTTTGCTCACATGGGAGAGGAATTCAAAAATCCACAACGTGACTTCCCAATCGCCATCATTGCAGGCTGTTTTGTTGCGGGGCTAGTGTACTGGGCTTGTTCAGTAGTGATTCTTAAGCTGGGTGCTTTCGGTTCATCTGAATTCGATGCCGCATCCATCCCTTGGGTAACAGAACAACTGTTTGGTAATGGCTTCAAAACCGTCATCAGCGTGCTGGGGTTCTTTGCTTGCTTTGCCAGCCTAAACCTTTACACACAAAGCCTGTCTCGGATGATCTGGGCTCAGGCCCGCCAACACAGCCCTGCAAGTCGAATGGCTCAACTGAACAGCCGCGGCGTACCGCTCTACCCAACGTTAGCAATTGGCTTTGTCGTGCTTATTTCGTGTGTGATTGGTGAGCTGTCTAATTTAGACCTTGAGTTCTTTCTCAAGCTCGCCAACGGTATTTTTGTTCTGGTTTATCTGCTCGCAATGTTAGCCGCTTGCCGATTACTAACAGGCGCATCTAGATACACTGCCATGCTTTCATTGGTCATCTGTACCTTGGTGTTTATCTGTTTAAGTTGGTCGATGCTCTATGCTGTGACTGTTTTTGTGACATTGTCACTCCCTTGGCGGAAGTGGTTAGGTAAAGGTAAACCCACCGTCTCTATCGACAAGTTGTAACTCGATTCGTGATGAATCAGAAAATGGTAAACAAGCCCTACCAATATTACTGATAAAAAAGCCGAGCGATCTGTTTGATCTTCGGCTTTATGTCAGCCAATCGGATATTTCCAAACCCCAACACCACCCCACTCCAATCACGAGCATCACTTGATCCATATTCATAAAAATCAAACGGACGAATGATGATATTTTCAAGCTCAGCTCTATGACTCCATTCAGTCTCAGATATACCTTGATACCACTTCACGGTCACATGTAGCCCTGCTGCCTGACTGATCACTTCAAGATCACCGTTAAACTCGCTTTCAATCGCTTCTATCATGGCTTCATACTTGAGTTTGTATGACCGACGCATCTTTCTAATATGACGCAGCAAGTCGCCTTCTCGAACAAAATCCGCCAAAGCTTCCTGTGTGTGGGACGCCGTGTCTCCAGTAAGCGCGTCTTTGATCTCAAGACACTTCGCCACCAGACTTTCTGGTACCACTAAGTACCCTAATCGAAGGCCATTGAACATAACCTTACTCAGAGAGCCGACATAGATGATGCGATCATCGAACCCCAACTTTCCCGCCAACCCTTGCATGCAGGTATAAGGGCGATGAGCAAACTGGAACTCACTGTCATAGTCATCTTCAATGATCCATGACTGATGTTGATTGGCCCAATCGATCAGTTTAAGGCGCTGCTCAGTATTTAAAGTCGTGCCCATTGGGTATTGGTTACTCGGTGTGACATACAGAGCCTTAGCATTACTGGCCAACACTTTCTCAATATCCAACCCCACCTTTTCACGCACACTTACACCTTCTAACTCTAGTCTCAACAGATCGATAATTTTATGTACTTGTCGATAACCGGGTTCCTCCACGAGGATTTTGTCGCCCATCGCTAACGTTGCCATTAATCCGATTGAGATGGCTTGCTGCGCACCTGCGGTGATGATGATTCTGTCGGCATTACAATGAACGGAACGACTGCTTGCAAGATACCCACTCAACGCTTCCCTCAAGGCTGAGCTTCCCTGAACCTCTTGATTGCCCGCAATGTTCTGACGTGTAGAGTGACGTTGCAGCAACCTCTGCCATTTCGCAAAAGGGAACGCATCTAAGTCAGGAACTCCTGGGGCAAAGCTGCGGTTATTGTCGTTAGGTGTCGCTATGTTTGTACTCGGTTTACTGACTGTTTGTTTGACCTTCAGATCCTGAACACTGTTTGGCTTAGACAAACTTAGAAAGTGTTCTGGTTGTTCAACCGAGACATAAAACCCTGAGCCTTGCTTACTCTCGATATAGCCTTCAGTAACCAGTTGTTCGTACGCATAAATCACCGTATTTCGACTCACCGATAACTCGACAGCCAACTTACGTGTTGAAGGTAACTTACTGCCCTTGCTCCATAAATCTTGAACGATCTTCTCTCTTATCGCGTGGAACAAGGCGGTTTGACGCGTGCCGTGTTGTTCGTCTAACTGTAGATCACCGACATCGATAGGCTGCATAACTGGATCCAAATAGTGTTTAAAAGTGGCTCTATTTAATAGACCAGTTAATCGCTACATTAATCAAAAGGCAATGATTAAGGAGCGATTATGTTATCTAACACGAAAAGAACCACGATTAAAAAAGGGGCTCACAAAGCCGTATTTGAACAAGAGAAACTGCACCAAATTATTGATGAGAGCTTAATCGCACACATTGCATTGCAGGGCGAACAAGGACCAATGGTCATCCCGATGCTCGCGTGGCGAGTGGGTGATATAGTCTACATTCATGGAGCTAAAAACAGTCGCCTACTAAAAGGACTAAAAAAGGGAGAACCAACCTGTTTAACGTTCACCTTGTTCGATGGTTGGGTGCTGGCTCGTTCGGCATTTCATCATAGTGCGCATTATCGTTCTGCTGTGGTATTGGGGTCATTTTCAGTCATCGATGACAATCAAGAAAAGGATCGCTTGTTGAATATATTTATTGAGCAAATCGCACCGGGCAGAACCGATGAAGTGAGGCTCAGTAATGAAAAAGAACTCACTGCGACCGAGTTGTTGGCGATACCTTTAACAGAAGCTTCCGTGAAGATTGGTAAACATGGAGTGAATGATGATAAAGCCGATATGGACATTCCAGTTTGGGCTGGCGTATTACCCTATAGAACTGTTGTTGGGCCGTTAGAAACCGTTCCAGAACAAGAAGGCATCATTGAAACACCAGATTACCAACAAGCTTATGGTGAACGCTGGTATCAGAATTAACACTCGAAGATGGTGAACTTGATAAAATTGTATACAATCTGAATTACAAAAATTTAACATGACTCAATAATGTAATCAGACGATGAAAACGAACAAGGATATTCTGCCGTTTCAAGGCTTGCTCAATGGCATTGGGCAAGTCTATTTCACACCGTCTATCATGACGTCGACTTTGCTGTTGCTTGCCATTTCTATTGAGTCACTGACGCTGGCTTTTCTTACCTTACTTGGCGCCAGTTGCAGCTATGCATTAGCTTTCTATGGCTATATGTACACCAACACCAACACCAACACCAACACCAACACCAACAAGTCAGTTGACGACATTGATAGTGGAATGTACGCGCTAAATGGCGCTTTGATTGGTTTATTTATCGGTAACTTTTTTGGTGTGACACCATTATTGGCTTTAGTGACTGCGTTAGGTGCATTACTCACGGTGCCGATTGCCCACATCGTATTCAGTTTTGAGAAATATCGCGGTTACACTAGCGCCTTTATCCTCACCACTTGGCTGATTTATATTATCCAATCAACCTTTGAGCTGTCAGCGTTTTCTGCACCTGATTCCGCACTGATGCCACTCATCAGTATTGAGGCTAACTCGTGGTTCAACCTGCCGACAGTGGTGATCCCGTTGTTAAAAGGGATAAGCCAAGTCAGCTTCATCGAAAATGCGTTGTCGGGGCTCGTTATCTTAGTCGCCATCGCACTCAACAATATCAAGCATGCCATTTGGGTTATGCTCGCAGTAATAATTAGCACCGTATTTAGCGGGTTGATTGGCGCTTCTAACGAACTGGTAGCCCAAGGTCTTTACGGGTACAACGCCATTCTTGCCACTTTAGCACTTGTGCCCTATCCGCGAATCCGTTGGCCGTTAATCCTATTAGGCATGCTGTTAAGCTGTCTCATCACACTTGGTTTTCATGAACTGTCACTGTTACCACTCACCGCCCCTTTCATTTTGAGTACTTGGGGGATGGTTTACTTGTCCAGCCTGATCCATAAACGAACCATAAGTTAGCTCTGAATAGTTACAGGCCAGTTTTTAGGCGCTCAACATATTGCTTGGGTGTCAAACCTCGATGTTTCTTAAACATCCGATTAAAGCTCGCGACATTGGTATAGCCGAGCCTCGTCGCGACTTTATCTATTGGCACTGAATACATCAACAACTCCACCGCCACATTACTTAACGCATAGCCCATAATGGTAGAAAAGTTGATGCCTAAGTTATGCAATCGACGTTGAAATTGCTGTTCAGATAACCCAAGCAAACTCGACACTTTATGCAGTGTTGGCAGGCCGAAATGGCGACTGTAATTGATCATCTCATAGGTCACCTTATGCTCATCCGCGGCATCAGGCATGTTGAGGTAATTATCTAAGTCATGAAAGTTCATTGCCAAGCTCATCTTGCCGCTAGAAGGGGCTTGATTGCTCGATAACCTCGACTGGCTTGGTATCCAGATTTCAGTTCGTGGCTGGCCCCACTGAATATTGCACCCAAAATACTCTTGATAGAGTTGAGTGTTCTCGCGATAACCTGCGATAGAGACGGCTGCGGGAGTAAAGTCGTCTCCCAAGTAACGCCTTAATATCTTCATCATAAAGATGGCAACTCGAATTGAGTCATGAACTTTACCCACCTCAGTATAAGCAGGATTGTCGTAGCACCATTTGATGAAATTACCGACTTGAGCGCCATATAGAAAAGCCCCGGACTGCAAACAGTGCAACCCGATGTTAACTCGGCGTATAGACGACGCCAGATCGTGCCCCGAGAAAAACCAGTTAGAGAGAGGACCTAGCCTTTCAATATCCACTCTATCAGCCAGCTTCAAGATAATATCGGAATCACCGGTTTGTTGTTCAAGTAAGCCATACCATTTGTCCACTTCACTTACGGGGATAAGGTTCATCGGGTTATTAAACACCGATTTAGGAATACCTAATTGCTCAGTATTCACAGCCTTATTAGTCGTTGCGTATTGGTAAATACCCCAAATACCCAATGCTCTTAAGAAGTTACAATTGTTCATTAGCCACCATACTTAGAAGTCACTATTACAGATCAAATCATAATGACATCATTATTAAAGTAATTGGTAAATTATCAACTTCTAAATCTGATATCAATAACACTCGGTGCTCAATTTAACCTAGGGTATATCAATGAGTTTAGTTAGTGTCCCATTTGTCGGAACCGGCGCAGATACCGCACTACACGTAGTTGCAGGCGTAGTGTTAGTCGCAACCATCGCTGCTGCATGTTACGGCTTCTGGCGTGTGCATGAATTACCAATCAACAAGGCTCACAGTAAAGAGCATCAACAACTCGGTTTGATCACCGCATTAACATGGATTGGTTTTGTATGGCACTGGGTATGGGTACTAGCAGTAATTTTGGCCTTCGTTGATATGGAAAAAGCCATCATCAATCTAAGAGACACATGGAAGTCACCGACCACAACCAAGGAGCAAACAACTTCCGACAAGCAAGATGAGGAGAGCCAAACATGTTAGAAGGCTTGGCAATTTGGGCACTGTTCATTTACTTACTCAGACTTGTTGGTATGCCTTGGAACAAAGGCACCAAGGCGTTTGCGTACCTAGGGGGTACATCTTGGTTGCTGTTTGTATGGGTTGGCCTACTCAATTTTACTCCGATGGATCTATCGGGAGGCTCAGTGGTTCAGTCTCCACATATTCAGCTGCGTCCCGATTCAACTAATGTGTCGGGAAAAACTTCCAAAGTCCACATCGACCCAAACCAGGATGTGACTGAAGGACAGCTAATTTACGAAATTGATGACACTAAATATGTCATCGCAAGAGACAAAGCCAGCGTTCAACTTGAGTCTGCAGAGGTCGCTTTAGACACAGCTCGTCAAGAAGTGAGCATTGCAAAAGTCAGCTATCAATCGGCGCTTGAAGACATCAAAGCTTCAGTCGCACAAATAGATTCGGCTAAAACAGACTTAGTACTGCAGTCAAAGACGCTTGATCGTTACCAGAAGCAAAACAAAGTGGTAGAACATACGATCACTGAAACTGACATCGACCAACAAACAGCAAAGGTAGACTTAGCGACGTATAACGTTACGACATTGGAATCCCAGCTTAGCAAGAAAGAAGTCGATGCCGAGAATGCGAAGTTGAACATCCACAAAGCTGAAACCAATGTGAGCAAGAAGCAAACTGAGGTCGATTCAGCAAAGGCAACACTGGCACAAGCACAATGGGACTTGAACAGCACCAAAGTCACGGCACCGACTGACGGCTTTGTAACGAACTTTATTCTTCGTGAAGGTCAGCGTGTTTCAATGATGCCTCGTATCCAGATGTATACCGAAGAGAAGTACGTGCTGATGCGAGTTAACCACCAAGCGATTCGTAATATTAAGGTCGGTCAACCTGCGGAATTTGCGACAGCGGTATACCCAGGAAAAGTGTTCTCTGCAACCGTAGAAGGCATTGTAGAAGCCACTGGTGAAGCGCAAGCAAGTTTGCTGGGTATCGATGAGCAGGTTCGTGTTACCACAGGCAAAAACCTTCAGAACAAGCACCACTTTGTTCGTTTAAAAATTGATGAGGCAGAGGGTTACGATATTCCTGTTGGCTCTGTCGGATTAGCGTGGGTAAGCGGTGAGAAGCCTATCAGCTTTATGGCGTTCCTAGACGTAATACGCGGGATCATCATTAGAATGAAGTCTCAACTGTACTTCTTCTACTCCATCTAATACTTCCTATTGGTGAAACAATACCCAAGCCCGTGCGCTCTTAGATCGCACGGGCTTTTTGTTTATTTCACCATTCGTCGCCAGAAAGAACACAAACCCGAAAAACGAATAAACACTCTAAAGTTGCAAATCGCAATTGCATTTTGCAATTGGGTATTTCAAAAACGCAAATTAAACGCTCAAATACGCACCAGATTGCTATAAAACTGCCGTTTTACGTGGTTTTAAAAGTTGGCACACTAACTGCAATGTATATATTGACCCTTCTTAAGCCGAGGGTCACCTAGCCAACTGACGTTGTTAGTGAACCTATTCTTGTTCACAAAATATATAGGCCAATTGCGATTATTGCGATTGGCTATTTTTTTGCCTGCAGTTTGGCCAACCGCCCTCTTTTTCGATACAGACACCCATTCAGACGTATAATAATAAGCATTCATAGCCAACCAAGAACAGCAGATAACCAACGCATTATAGAAAACGTTTTCTATTTGTTTTTTTTAAATAAAGACAGAAAATAACCCTATGTTTTACAAGATAATTACCGCAATAACTGGTTTTTATGGGCAATTATTGACAAAATTAGCATTGACTATGTGATTTATATCACCATAATGCGCAAGTTTTCCTGCAATACGGCGACCGTTAATTTTAATTTTGATCATTTGCGGAGGTAAAAAATGGCTGCTGATAATAACTACAGTCTAGGGCCGGTTCCTACATCGGCTAGGAAAGGAGTCGCTTCACTCACCATGGTAATGCTTGGACTCACTTTCTTCTCTGCAAGTATGTGGACAGGTGGTTCACTCGGGACAGGTCTTTCATTCAACGATTTCTTCCTCGCCGTTCTCATCGGTAACCTAATCCTCGGTATTTACACTTCTTTTCTTGGCTACATCGGCTCATCTACTGGCCTCTCTACCCACCTCCTTGCTCGTTTCTCTTTCGGTACTAAAGGCTCATGGCTTCCTTCTGCTTTACTTGGTGGTACACAAGTCGGTTGGTTTGGTGTGGGTGTTGCGATGTTTGCTATTCCAGTACAAAAAGCAACGGGCATTGATACCAACACCTTGATTATCGTATCTGGCTTATTGATGACGGGTACAGTGTACTTCGGCATTCAAGCGCTAATGGTGCTTTCAGCGATTGCAGTGCCTGCTATTGCGATTCTGGGTGGTTACTCAGTACTGACTGCGGTAGACAGTGTTGGTGGACTAGAGCAATTGCAACTTATTAAACCAGAGACGCCAATGGACTTTTCAATGGCTCTTGCAATGGTTGTAGGTTCGTTCGTAAGTGCGGGTACGTTAACGGCCGATTTCGTTCGCTTTGGTAAAAAGCCAGCAAGCGCAGTATTAATTACTATGGTTGCGTTCTTCATCGGTAACTCGCTGATGTTTATCTTCGGCGCAGCAGGAGCAGCAGCAACCGGTCAGGCTGATATTTCAGATGTGATGATCGCGCAAGGTCTGCTGCTTCCAGCCATCATCGTGCTTGGCTTGAATATCTGGACAACCAATGAAAATGCACTTTATGCATCCGGTTTGGGTTTATCTAACATCACTGGTCGCTCAAGTACTACAATGTCAATCATTAACGGCATTATCGGTACGATTTTCGCACTTTGGTTATACAACAACTTCGTTGGTTGGTTAACCTTCCTTTCGCTGGCGATTCCACCAATTGGTGGCGTAATCATCGCCGACTTCTTCGCGAACCGTAAACGTTACAAAGATTTTGCAAATGCAGAGTTCCAAACCGTTAACTGGGCTGGCATTATCGCGGTAGCAACAGGCGTAGCCGCTGGTCACTTCCTACCTGGCGTTGTTCCTTTGAACGCAGTGTTAGGTGGTGCAATCAGTTACCTCGTGCTTAATCCTCTATTGAACAAAAAAGCTCTGAAATCTCAGGCCGCTTAAGGACACACTATGACAACCTTATTAATCAAGAACGCGAAACTTCAAGACCAAGAAGGCTTGAAACAGATTCTGATTGAAAATGGTCAATTTTCTCGCATTCTCGATAATGGCGCGCAAATCAATCATCAAGGCGACATCCTTGATGCTGAAGGTGGCATTGCAGTTACTCCTTTCTGTGAACCGCACATCCACCTAGATACTACTCAAACTGCTGGTGAGCCTAACTGGAACATCTCTGGCACTTTGTTTGAAGGTATTGAGCGTTGGGCTGAGCGCAAAGAACTGCTATCAATCGAAGACGTAAAGTCTCGTGCCAAGCAAACACTGAAATGGCAGATAGCTAACGGTGTTCAACACGTTCGTACACACGTTGATGTGTCTGACCCAACACTCGTTGCGTTAAGAGCGATGGTTGAAGTTCGTGAAGAGATGAAAGAGTGGGTCGACATCCAGATCGTTGCATTCCCTCAAGAAGGTATTCTTTCATACCCTAACGGCAAAGAGTTGCTTGAAGAAGCAGTGAAGATCGGCGCTGACGTTATCGGTGCTATCCCTCACTTCGAATTCACTCGTGAATACGGGGTTGAATCTTTGCATTATGTGTTCGAGCTTGCACGCAAGTACGACTGTCTGATCGACGTTCACTGTGATGAAATCGACGACGAACAGTCTCGCTTTGTGGAAACATTAGCAGCCCTTGCTCATAAGTTTGAAATGGGCGAGAAAGTAACTGCTAGCCACACCACTGCAATGGGTTCGTACAACAGTGCTTACACATCTCGCCTGTTCCGTCTATTGAAGATGTCAGGTATCAACTTCGTGGCAAACCCGCTAGTGAACATTCACTTACAGGGCCGTTTCGACGATTACCCGAAACGCCGCGGTGTAACGCGCGTTAAAGAGATGCTAGCTGCAGACATCAACGTTTGTTTTGGCCACGATGATGTGTTTGACCCATGGTACCCACTGGGCACAGCGAACATGCTTCAAGTTCTGCACATGGGACTGCATGTAACACAGGTTATGGGCTACGACCAAATCAACAACTCACTTGATTTGATCAGCAAGAACTCTGCTCGCACATTGAACATTCAAGACAACTTCGGTATCGAAGAAGGTAAGCCAGGTAGCTTGCTGATTCTTCCTGCTGACAATGGCTTTGATGCAGTACGCCGCCAAGTACCAGTGCAGTACTCAATACGCCACGGTAAGGTGATTGCAGAGACTCAACCAGCGAAAACAAAAATAAATTTAGATCAAACTGAAGATATCAACTTTAAGCGTTAATATCGTCTATACTAATGATCAAAAGGAAGCTGAGATGCTTCCTTTTGTTGTGTTGGACGAAGCGACAAAACTATCACTAAATCAGTGTAAATCTTGTACATTCGCACGGTATGACAAAAAAAGCACAAATTTCTTAAGCAATGCGTGTACATCTCAAAAGACTGTGTTAACATGCTCTCGCTCTGTTAGCCGGAGTTATTTAAGTTAGATGAATAGTAAAAAATTGACATGTAAAATCGTTACCCGTTTTTGTAAGTAGTTTTTCCTTATTTCTTAGCAATATTAAATAATTCAATTATCAGCGCATTGCATTAAATGCAATCAACAACTTAGAAAATTTATGAATAAGGGACAAATTATGTCTAACACAAATACTGGCACTGTAAAATGGTTTAACGAAGAGAAAGGTTTCGGCTTCATTTCTCAAGACAACGGCGGCGCTGACGTATTCGTACACTTCCGTGCAATCGTTTCTGAAGGCTTCAAAACTCTGAAAGAAGGCCAAAAGGTTTCTTTCGAAGTTGAAAACGGTCAAAAAGGCCTACAAGCAGCAAACGTTGTTGCTCAATAATTAGCTCTTATAGCTAAAAAGAATTTTAAAGCGCTGATTTTTATCGGCGCTTTTTTATGCCTGCTCATAAACATTTCCCCTCTTGATGCAAGCTTCACCCGTTAACTCTGAACAAATACAAATCACCAGCCAAGCCTCCCAATCTAACCACTCTCAGTTAAAGCTCGACGCCCAAATAACTTCACTTTTTGTATGCACTTCCAGAGACAACAACACTCATTTCTCAGCAATCTTTTGATACTAACTCACGCTACGCCGAAAGTTTGATAAGCCCAAATATGGTTAAAGAACAATCCATTAGATTGTACTTATGAATACGCAATCGATATTCATAATAAAAATGAGTTATTTATCCAATCCTCATCCACTAATTATATAATTTTTAAAGCAAAGACCTTCGAAATCCGCTAACCTTGTTCGCAAGTGGCTTAGTTGTTTTGGTATCTGCAGTAAAAATAATGAACAAAGACGAATTTCAGAAATCCACCGCAAATCTAAAAAAAGCGGTGCCTCTTATGATGAAGAACAGGGTGTCAACGACACCTGCAAATTACGCACTTTGGTACACCTATGTCGATAACGCTATTCCCCAGCTAACTCAAGACATGGATGGTGTTTTAGAACACTACGGTATTTGTCCTCCTGCCGTTGGTGAGCAGCTATACAACAATTATGTTGCCAGCAAATCCGAAACCAATATCAATGACCTTCGCGCTAATTTGGAACTGTTAGTTTCTGAAGTTTCCAATTCAATGAATGACACCCTGACCGACACCTCCGCTTTTTCTGACATGATCGATAAAAGCTTCGAGGACTTGGCTCGTGTTGATAATGAAAGCCTATCTATTGATGAAGTCATGTCCTTAGTTCGACAGCTGGTGTCTGAATCCCGTCATATTCGTCACTCTACTCAGTTTTTAAACTCTCAGCTAAACTCTGCAACCTCAGAGATCACCAAGCTAAAAACCCAGTTAGTAGAAGTTCAGAAAGATGCGCTTTTCGATAGTACAACCACACTCTATAACCGTCGCTCTTTCGACCGTGACATAGAAACCCTGTGTGAAGCACAACAATCTTTGTGTCTGATTCTTCTCGATATCGACCACTTTAAAAATTTCAACGACACCTATGGCCACTTGTTTGGCGATATGGTGCTTAAAGCGATCGCTCGCAAGCTGAAGTTAAGTTGCCGTGAAGGTATTTCTGCCTATCGATTTGGTGGTGAAGAGTTCGCGCTGATTGTGCCTAACAAGTCTTTGCGTATTGCTCGTCAACTCGCTGATACCAATCGTCGCTCTCTAGAAAAGCTGTCGATTAAAGATCGCCGCAGTGGTCAACAAGTCGGCAGTATCACTGCATCGTTTGGTGTCGCTGAACTTGAACCCGGCGAATCAGCTCAATCGCTGATTGAACGTGCTGATAAGCTACTTTATGAAGCGAAATCACTTGGCCGTAACCGAGTCATGCCTTTGTAAAACACACCAACAATGCTCTTATCGACATATTAGTCGGCTCGTATTGAGACTAGAAAGCCCCAAAGTTCATTATCTTCGGGGCTTTTTTTCTTTAGTTGTATAAATTACTTTAGCTAACTAGGATTCACCGTTAGATCTGGAAGCAATAATTCAAGCAGTAGTCTTCACCACTCTTTGCTCTGAACTCTTTATCTTCACTGCATGCCTTTGGTTTACCCTTTGCGTCACCTTGAATCAAACTGATCCAGTGGCGCATCGCTGCAATGGTCTCTTCACGCATTGTGGTTGTTGCTTCCATTGGTGATTGGCCAAACGTGGTGCATGATTCCAACTGAATATCATCAATTTCTACTAGCTCAATACAACCTGTCCCTTTGTGGCAACCAAACATCACCTCTAGGTGGCTGCCACTGCCATCTCGAAACAAGATAGAGTCTGGGTCGTTCTTCTCACCCATGTACGCTACAAACTGCTTAGGGTGCTTCAGACCGCTGTGCTGACCGTCTTTAAAGTAAGCCATAATATGGCGGTAATCGACTACGTAGCTGGTTACGTCTTGATGTGAGCCATTCTCTAGTGGGAATAGTCGATCAAGCAGCTGCTTTGCTTTCACTTGCTTTTCAGTTTGCTGATTAGCATTGATTGTCTCCACGGCAAAGACAGCTTCAGCGATAAATGGCTTTGATTGTTTTTGGATTTCTGTTTTATCGAATGTAAGCATATTCATAGTCTTTCCCTCTTGACCAGTCCGGTGATAACCACCGATTTCTACAGCAAAAATGTGTCCTAGAGCAATTATTCCAAACTAACGTTTAATTTATTTGTCATTTTGTGAATTGCTTAGTTTGTAGATTAGCGCTTTTTTACATACAATTTCACAACAAAAATTTTACAATGTGAATTTTACAAATATGGCCTTGTCAAAAAGTTTAGTTCGTCAGTCACATTTCCTAGGTACGAAAATACGTAACCTAAGAAAACGTAACCATTTAACGATGGAAGACCTGTCTGCGCGTTGTATTAGAATCGACCCAGAATGTGCTCCTTCCGTTTCTTACCTTTCAATGATTGAACGTGGAAAGCGGGTTCCGAGCATCGATATGCTGGAAGTGATTGCACAGGTCTTTCAGAAGAATCCGACGTGGTTCCTCGACGACGAATCTGAACAACAAGCCATTGCTCCTGATAAGGGGAATCGTGGTGGGATAAGTGGCATGGCGCTCGAGCCGAGCTTCCTATTCTCAAACGATATCCTGCAAATTGCGATTCCTGAGATGCTGTCACAAACGGGCATTTCAGGCCGCCAGTTTGCGCACCTCTTGATTCGAGCACACCAAGAGAGCAACCAGAACCACTTCCCTGACCTTGAGCGCGCTGCGGAAGAAGTAGGCTTAAAACGTCTTAACCTCAGCGTAGAAGACCTGATAGACATCGCTAGAAGCCTAGGAATCAACATCCGCTGGGTAACGCGAACGCCGCAAGACGTAGTCGATGAGCTCGGAATTAACGCTAAGCAGTTGGTGACATCCTTCTTTGAGCCTCCCGGTACTATCTTCTTAAACGAGATCCTTAAAGAGTACCCAACCCGTCTGAAATACGACCTTTCGGTTTATATCGGTCATTGCATTCTGCACAGCAAAGAGGGCCTAAAGAGTGTGTTGTCGGTCGGTAACAACAACACGTGGGACGACAACCAGATATCGGGATCTTCACAGCTCAACTCCCAAGATATTCTTCAAGCATGGCGAGACTTTGAATCCAGCTTCTTTGCTGGCGCACTTCTGTGCCCGAAAGTCCCGTTTAGGCAGCTACTTGACCGCACTGGTTACGAAATCGACGTTCACAAAAGAGCAGGGGTTTCCCCCTCTGTTGCGATGCGTCGAATGACTGTAGTATCGCCCTACCCTCACTGGCACTACTTTGATGCTTATGGGCCGGGGAAACTCAAGGCGGTATATCGCGGGAACGGGATTCCGCTACCTTGGGGAAATATGAGAACGGTCGCTGACCCATGTCAACATTGGGCTGTGTTCCGTCGATTATCAGAACCTCGAGCGGGAAGCTCGGCTCAAATCTCCATTTTGAACGTGGGTGATGAGCCAAGAATCTACTGCTGTGAATCCATCAATATGACGGATCCTGCGGGTAACAATCGTGTGTTGTGTGCTGGTATAGATCTCAACCCTGCGATTGATGCTCAAGGCGGTAATTCAAGAGACATAGCAGAGCAGCTTAAAGCGTCATGCGTTAACAATGGTGGCTCTGTGGCAATTCCGCGTAACATCAAAAAAGATCTCACGACAATAGCCAAGATTCTAAATATAAATTGGATTGAACGTGGGATTGAGACAGA
This sequence comes from Vibrio sp. 10N.261.54.E10, assembly GCF_002877735.2. Classification (NCBI taxonomy): domain Bacteria; kingdom Pseudomonadati; phylum Pseudomonadota; class Gammaproteobacteria; order Vibrionales; family Vibrionaceae; genus Vibrio; species Vibrio sp. 10N.261.54.E10. Next base: position 1,209,446 of record NZ_MCXE02000002.1, on the reverse strand, counting down.
GGCGAGGCTTATCTGCTCCAGAGGTGGAGAATGCCCACGCCAACCAAGCTGTTACTCTAAGTGTGGTGAGTAAAAAAGTAATAACAAAAAATAGAACCTAAATTTCAGGCAAAAAAAAACCAATCACAATAAGGGTGATTGGTCATATATTTTGTGTGAACAAAAAAGGTTCACTAACAACGTCAGTTGGCTAGGTGACCCTCGGCTTAAGAAGGGTCACCATTACTAATGCAGCATGCGTGCCAACTTTTAAAACACGTATTTACTACGCATCTGGACACGTATTGGCCGGATATCCTTGCTTGTTTTGCAAACTGGAATTGCAAATTGCAAAATTCAACAAAAACGCTAGTGATTATGTTATTATTAATGAATAATTAAAGATTCATTACCCTTCCCAAAAATATCATATTTCCCTTAGATTCAATCACTTTAAACAGCAATAAACCTCCCCTAGCTTACTCAAGCTATACGGTTACTCAACATAAACAACACCCATAAAAAAACGCGAACATTGAGATTCAATATTCGCGCTTATTCGATTTCTATGACAGAAAGAACTTAACCCACGAGACGCCTTTTTATAAAGCGACTCATGTTCGTTGCTCTTTCAATATCTCAGAAAAGATTACTTCTGAGGAGCTGGCTTAGAGCGGCTTCTCGACGGTGAAGGTTTGTTGCCTGTTGGCTTATTTGACGACTTGCTTGGGCCGTAGCTACCGCCGTAACCAGACTTCTTAGGCTTGCCTGCAGGTTTACCCGCGTTATTTGGCTTACCAGTACCGTTAGATTTACCCGCACCGCTTGGTTTGCTTAGAGTGTTCTGAGCACCCGCGTTATTTGCAGCAGGTTTATTGCCCGCACTACCGCGCTTAAAGTTGCTGCCGTTGTTTCTTACTGACTTATCTTCACCTGTCGCAGCTGAATTGTTTTCAGCCGGTTTCTTTCCAGATGTTGGTTTACGCTTTGGCGCCGAACCATTGCCAGCTACATGACGCTTGTTCTTACCTGCTGGCTTGTGCCCGCGAGCGTTATCACCAGAGCGTTGACCATCAGCATGCTCACGTGGCTGTTTTGCTTTCTTCTGTTTCTTAGGCTTGATTGGACGTGAATCCAAGCGAGACTCAGGTAACTTGTTTACTGGAGAGAAACCTTCCAGTTCACGACGCTCTAGCACTTGTTGAATAAGGCGTTCAATACCGAACAGCTCACCCACTTCATCCGCACAAACCAATGAAATCGCTTTACCTACTTCACCAGCACGGCCAGTACGACCGATACGGTGTACATAGTCTTCTGATACATGAGGAAGATCGAAGTTAACTACTTGAGGCAGTTGTGGGATATCGATACCACGAGCAGCGATATCAGTTGCAACAAGTACTCGTACCTTACCTGTTTTGAAGTTCTCTAAGGCTTTAGTACGTGCACCTTGGCTCTTGTTGCCATGAATAGGTGCAGCAGTGATGTCTTGCTCTTCAAGGAAGCGAGCAAGCTTATTAGCACCGTGTTTCGTCTTGCTGAACACCAACACTTGTCGCCAATCGTTATCTTTGATTAGCTTCGCTAGCATTGCGCTTTTTTTCTTTTTGTCTACTGGGTAGATGCTTTGCTCAACCGTTTTTGCCGTCGAGTTTGCAGGGCTTACTGAAATTTCAACAGGATTGTTCACTAAGCCTTTCGCTAAGCTGCGGATATCATCAGAGAACGTCGCTGAGAACAGTAGGTTCTGACGCTTCTTAGGCAAGAAAGCCAAGATCTTACGGATATCGCGGATGAAACCCATATCTAGCATACGGTCTGCTTCATCTAACACTAGGATTTCTAGTTGGTCGAAACGCACTGCATTTTGGTTGTATAGGTCAAGGAGACGACCAGGTGTTGCCACCAACACGTCACTGCCTTTACGCAGTTTTTGCATCTGAGGGTTAATCTTCACACCACCAAACACGACCGTCGAAGTCAGCGGTAAGTTAATACCGTACTTCACTACGCTGCCATTCACTTGCGCAGCAAGCTCACGAGTTGGCGTTAGCACGAGCGCACGAACTTGGTTCTGACGTACGCGAGTACCTTTCGATAACATTTCAAGAATAGGTAGCGTGAAGCCTGCAGTTTTACCTGTACCTGTTTGAGCAGCGGCCATAACATCTTTGCCCGTTAGGACAGCTGGCACGGCTTTCTCTTGTATTGGTGATGGCTTATCGTAACCTTGTGCTTCAATAGCTTTAAGGATCGGTTCAGAAAGGCCAAGGGAGGTAAAACTCATAGATTATTTTCTCAGTTGAATAACATTTAGTATGAGCAACACGTTAAAAAGTGCGTTGCTTCAGCTTTTGCTCATCAAATACATTGATACGGAGCAAAGCGCGGTATTCTGAGGCTTTTCCCCCCATTCAGCAACTAAATTCTAATCGCAGCTAAAATTCAACCTAGATAACTTGTCGCTTCTGTTCGTACATTTTTTCATCAGCGGCTTTTAAGAGCGCATCGACATCATTGTAGTTGTTATTGTGAATAACCCAACCCACACTGATTCTGAGATAAATAGAGTGCGCGTCGTACACAACTGGTGCCGAGCATATCGCCTTTCGTAGTTTAGTCACGATCGACGATACGTGTTGATCATCGATAATGCGTGGCAACAAGACCAAGAACTCATCACCGCCTATCCTTGCGACGATATCTGAAACACGCAGCTCACTTCTGATGCGGTTAGCACACTCAATCAATACCTGATCGCCTGCCGCGTGACCATAAGTGTCGTTGATTGCTTTAAACCCATCGAGGTCGATATTTACAACGGCAAAGGTTCTCGCTCTCTGTTTTTGAGTGGTTTTGAAGGCCTGCTTGAGGCTATACATGAAGTATCGACGATTCGGTAACATCGTTAACTCATCATGCATAGAGCGGCTATCTGCAATGCGGTAAAGGCGATAAATAGTAAAGAAAGCAAACGCCAGCACTAATATTATGGAGTAGCCCACCAGCCTTACCGCTTGGATGCGATACCAAGGCTCATCCATCAATACATGTTCGTTACCGGAGAGAGCAAGGTACCAACCCCCGTATGGAAAACTCACCTGTTCAGTGGCAAACGCATTATCAAACACATCCTGAGTACCATAAAAGACAGCGCCATCTTTCCCTGAACTGTTTGCACCACGAATTGCTAATTCATACTTTTTCTCGATCTTGCCGATTCCAACATCTTCAAACAGCTCATCTAAACCGATAACAGCACTGGAGACACCCCAATAATCTTGATTAAAAGGCGGATCTCGGAAGATCGGAGTACGCGTAATGAGGGCTTGCCCACCTTGAAACAACTCAAAGGGACCAGCAATAAAGGTGTTGCCAAGATTACGGGCTATCTCAACAGACTCCCATTGATTTGGGTGATCACGATAATTAATACCGAGAATCTGCTCATTACCTTCCAGCGGGTAAACAAAATTTAGAATGTCGTCTTTGGCGAGTCCGATAAGTCGAATATGGAAGCCATCTTGAATGATATTCTCAGCAATCTTATCCCAATTTTTCACCTCACCATCGGGGTTGATGGTCACTAAGGTCGAGAAATTATTGAGGATATACATATCTGACACGATCGCGGCTTCAATCCGAGAACGAATAATGGATAGTTGCTTTTTTGCCTGTGAATACGATTCGTTTTTAAGAAAAGTTAATTGCTTGGCATGAAAGAACTCAATTGCGCTTACTATCGCAAGGAAAAAAAGAAAAGCTACTACTCTGGCAGACCACTGCTTGCTAGAACCACTTGGCATTTACGAACCTCTAACACTATTGTTCTATATACTGCCTTATAACGGCTCATTTCTGGCTTATTGCTCCAGTATGCCGCTAAGTCATTAAAAATCCATACTAACGTCGACTATCTATCAAATATTGGGTGATCCATCACTTCAAACTTCTTTACTAAACGAATGGTTTAATCAAAAAGGGTTAGTGAACCTTATAAAGCTTACATTGTATTGACTCAACGCTTACATTAAAGGATTCATCAATGTTATTTTACATAGACTAATAATCAGCTTGGTACCTCACGACATGAAGTTAAAAACTATCACACTGTGTACATTGCTATCAGCCTCGGTTGCCGTTCACGCACAAGAAAACGTTCAAGCGCCAACCGCAGTGAACGTTCAATCCCAAGCAGATTCGCTCAATTCTCAAGAACAATCTTTCAAGCAATCTGCAGACCTAATTCGCACCACCTACGAAAGCCAGCTTTACACTCTGCCTGCATTCAAAGAAGGTCATTACGGGCTGCGCATGTATCGCCAAACATTAGACGATAAGTATTCTGCTGCGGTGTGGAGCGACATGGCTCGAGTGGCAAGCAAGCTCAGCACCCTGTCGAATGACGTTCAAACCATGGAACAAATCGTACTCTACTCAGAGAAGCGAGTTGCATCTTATATTGGTGATAACGATGAGCGCAGTATTCGACGCTACAACATCACCAAGCACATGCCTGAATACCTTTACCTTGGTGTTGACCTTCTAGGCTCTATGGCTCGTGCTAACGAATACGGTTTAGAACACAAGAACGATGCCAAGCTACGCGAAATCATTCGTCGCTATGACTTCTCACGATACGTGACCAATGAAGACATGGTGAAAGCGTGGGCCGCTCAATTAGCGAATCAGGTTTACTGGTTGCGCCAACTGGGCGAGCAGGATGTCGTTGATGAGTTTGTCGATACCTTCAAAAAAGCGTATCCAGACGATAAAGACAAAAAACTCTCAAGCCAGCAATTCGGCAATAAGATCTATGGTATGACACACGTCATCTTCGGCGACTCAGAATATTACCAACATCAAGTAAGCGAACAAGACCATCAATGGATCTACGATTACTTTAGAGAAAACATCGATACGATTCTGCTGCGTGCGAAAGAAGATGTCATTGCTGAGGTTGGATTAACCTTCTTGTTGGCAGGTTTAGAAGATGACCCAGTTCTAGAGAAAACTCGACTCGCGATTCAAGCTTCAATCGATGAGAAACAAGGCATGATCCCTTCTATCACTGGTGATTTTGATCTTGAGTACGGTGAACACCGCAACGTGTTAGCAATCATGCTACTCGATTGGCAGCAAGTGAATGAAGCGCCGACTTATGAAGGCAACCCTAAGGTGTTTACTAACATCCCTTACGGACTCATTAAAAACCAACCACCGAAGAACTAGCAACATACCTAGCCTAGGTTCATCATAGAACCCAAAAAGCCTCATACCTTTCAAGGCTGCGGCTTTTTGCTGTTTACTACGTCAGTACTCGTATCAAAAGTTGTTAATATCAAAACCTGCGTAAAGATAAAAACAAAGACGACATCAAGCTCCTGACACGGCTTTGTTCATCACTATCGTAAAATCCCCTTCTGCGTAGCCCTCCGTTAAAGAGACATCATCGCAGAGCGTTTTACAGAAACGATAGACACCTTGAGGGTGATAACTCATCAAGGTATTACGCGAAGGATACTGGCTTGAGTTGAGAAGATTAAAAATCACCGTCTGATTCGCCAGTTCATACATGCGAGTAATCATGTTTGTCAGATAATCAGAATCACGAGAGATGTAGTTCAGTGAACCACTAGCGATGACAATGTCGTGCGCCTCAAGGTTCATTTTGCTCATATCACCCGCCAAAAACTGACAACGATCTTCTGTGTAGTTTTGCTTCGCCTTCTTAAGAAAGCCTGCGTGTTGGTCAACGCCGGTATAAGATTGAATACGATAGATGCTGTCGAGCAGTTCAAACAGCTCGCCATAGCCGCAACCCAAATCTAAAACACTCTTCTTTTCGAAGTCCGCCGCACGAGCGATTACTTCAAAGCGACACAATTGACTCTCTTCGCTAGTCCAACCTAAAGCTTTAGCCTTGTCGCCATTCGAGCGGTTAGTTTGTTTCCGATGATAGCGATACACCTTCCAACGATCGAGCCAGTGCATTCAAATCAGCCCTACTTCAATGAACATCAGCACACCTTGATAAGATTAAGCTTTAGAACTTGAAGAAAAGAGCCCACCGATTTTATAACCGATCGCATAGCAAACCACGGCGACAGTAACAAACACCAATGCCGAGAAGAAATACGCTACAGACGCTGCGACACCAGCCCCCCACACCACGCTGAACACCAAACCGAGATAAGCCTCTTTTGGCCACTGGTAGATAGGAAACTGAGCGCCGCCAGCAATTAGGTAAACCATCGCAAACAAGCCAATGAAGGTAACAATAAGACCGATGAGAACGCGAATGTTCATGGAGAGACCCTTGATTAATTTAGCTTGGTTGCCATTGTTCCTAATCGAAAGCGGATATGCTTAGTCGGAACCGAATGTTCTCAATCGAAATCGAATGTTCTTAATCGAAGCCGAATGTTATTAATCGCAACCTGATGATATTCAAGTATATCGGATAAAAGGAACTGGCTCTATTACTCTTCCGAGTGAGCTTTTACTCACGATAGACAAATCACAGTCGACGGCCAAAACCTGATTTCGCCTGATTAACAGGCACAAAAAAGCGGACACCCTCCTTACGTTAACTCCGTAAGCAAAGTGTCCGCTTTAACTGAATCTAGCTTAAAGCAGGATGAAAATACCCGCTAAGCATGCACTCATTAGGTTTGCTAGCGTACCAGCAGCTACAGCTTTCAAACCTAAGTTTGCAACTTCAGCACGGCGCTCTGGTGCCATAACACCGATTGAACCTAACTGAATCGCGATAGAACCAATGTTAGCAAAGCCACATAGAGCAAAAGTCACGATCACTTGGCTGTGTTCAGATAACAGAGCTTTGTTCTCAACGAAGTCGATGAAAGCAACAAACTCGTTCATAACGATCTTCTGACCGATGTAAGAACCCGCCATCAATACTTCGTCACTTGGGATACCGATCAGCCATGCAAGAGGCGAGAACAGGTAACCAAAAATAGCTTGTAGCGTAATACCCGCAAAACCGAACGTTTCACCTAGGCTTTCTAGGCCAGTGTTGACCATCGCAATCACACTCACGAAGGCAACCAACATAGTACCAACCGCTACCGCAACCTTCATACCGTTCATCGCGCCGCTTGCCAATGCATCAATCACGTTGCTTTGGTCAGCTTTATCTAGTTCGATATGGTCGTAATCACTTGGTGTGCTGCGCTCAGGAACAATGATCTTCGCCATTAACAGACTGCCCGGAGCCGCCATAAAGCTTGCAGCGATAAGGTATTTAAGCTCAACACCAAGGCCAGCATAACCACCAAGTACACTACCCGCTACCGACGCCATACCACCTGCCATTACAGCAAACAGTTCCGAACGAGTCATAGACTTTAAAAAGGGACGAATAAGAAGAGGAGACTCACCCTGAGAAAGGAAGATATTACCTGTAGCAACCAGAGATTCAGCTTTACTTGTACCCAGCAGTTTTTGCACCGCTCCGCCCAAGATTTGAATCACTTTCTGCATAACGCCTAAATAATAGAGCGCAGAGATCAAAGCACTGAAGAAGATAATGATTGGAAGTACGCGAATCGCGAAAATGAAACCTTCAGTAGCCAGATCACCAAATAGGAAAGCGATACCAACGTCTGCAAAACCAAGCAAACTCGAAACGCCATTGCTTAGGCTTGTTAACGCCAGTTGTCCCCATGGGAAATACAAGACTAAGGCTGCAAAACCGATTTGAAGTAATAGTGCACGAGAGACCGTTTTCCAGTTAATTGAAGAACGACTTTCAGATAACAGGTACGCGCAAGCAATCAGTGCAAGAACACCGACAAAACCAAATAGAATATTCATAATGTGTCCTAGTAATCCTTAAAGAGTGAACATGAGCCAAGCAAATGACATCAAAGGAACAGGACAAAGAACCGCAAGCAAAACGCTACGCGATGAAGGAGCTAACAGGGTTAGCGAATGTAACAACGAGTTGTTCATGTAAAAAATCACCTTATACAAGCAGTGGAACGTAGCTGGTCCGGTCCGTGGGGTCATTCACATATCCATGTGACGGCTTGTATTGGCTAAGCACCGGCTTAAAACCGGAAAAGAAGTATAAACAGTTAAGTGAGACTTTCATCACATTTTTTGACGCAAACGATCGCGCGGTCATAAAGCGTACAAATCGAACTACTTCTCGCAATAATTCATTTCCCCAGCAAGAAATAATGCAAAAAAAACCATCATTAAAACAAAAAGCCACAGAGTGTGGCTTTTTCAAAATATGAGATCAAAGTGGGAATAACTAGTTTAGCAGGGCACTTTTCACTTCAGCATCTCGGAATATCTCTTCAAAACGCTGTTTGTAGATCAGTTGCATCTCATTGATGATTGCACCACCATCAGGTACATCATTCTCGCCTTGGAAATTTTTGCTGAGTAGCTTATTACCAGCTTCATCATAGATAATCACATTAACGTTGTACCAAGAGTTATCCGTAAATGCGTGGAAGTCATACTTCCACTCATTCAAGACAAACATCATCGATTTGTTGTCGAATGCTTTCATCTGCTCAGCAACCTTGGTGATATCCTCTTCAGGCGTCGTCTCAACCGACTCAACAGCTACTTGCTGTTTTTTCAAGCCTGCGACCAATCTGTCAGTCAAAAATTGAGACATTGGCTGCTGTGTCGCCGTGTTGTAGGTATAAGGAATACCTAACGAACTGCGAATAATTCCCTCAAATTTTGGCTCTTTATCATGATCGAGAACGTATGGTCTCTTATCGATTACAGCGACGGTCAACGCTTTTTCCTGTGGAACTTCATTGAGTTGAGGCGCACTTTGTTCTGCTGTTAATACCGTTGCACAACCAGAAAGCCCTAACGATACTGCAGCGAGCAGTAAACTGACGAGTTTTTTCATAGATTTACCTATCTTATTGTTTTGAATAGGCTGTTCTAACAAAAATCGACTTAATGAGTAAACATTCATAAAATCAATATTTTACATAATTGTTATTTATGTAAATTCGCTCACACATCGGGTTAAATTTATTGAGTCATCAGTCAATAACAAGGGTTTGTAACGGAACGTTATGAAATGAACAGATTATGTTCAAGCTATCAAGCTATCAAGCTATCAAGCTATCAAGCTATCAAGCTATCAAGCAAAAGCACAAGGACATCGGCGCGTACTATGTTCTAGCACCAAAAATTGCGATGCCTCATGCTCGTCCTGAGGATGGTGTGAACGAAGCATCACTGCAAGTGACAGTATTCAAGAAGGGTGTTGATTTAGAGTCGGAAGACAACGGTGACGTTTATCTTTCAATTACTCTGGCGGCAATGGACTCAGACAGCCACATCCACACGATTATGGCGCTATCAGAGTTGTTCCAAAATGATAATGACATTGATGCCATCATCGCAGCGGAAACTGAGCAAGCGATCATCGAGATCTTAAAGCGATACTAATCTCGATCTAAAAATCCTGATAAGCCCCCATTAAAAAAAGCGATAGCCTCGGCTATCGCTTTTCTGTTTCTGGTGTTTAGTCATTTCGACCGAGTATGAGTTTAGGCGTCACACCTCGAAAGCATTCAGTGGCGTTAAAACGCGTACATTCGTTTGTCTGTCGATAATTCAAAGCAATATTGCGCGTGTTTATTAAGGCACTCAAACACTTCTCGATCCAACTTAAAGTTATCAACGTGGTCCCTCAAAATAGCGAGAGTCTCTTCTAACGTCATGCCTCCACGATAAGGTCGAGACTGAGTTAGCGCTTGAAACACATCCACCACAGCAACAATTCGACTGGGTTGATCCAACTCTTCCGCCGTTTTTCCCATTGGGTAACCCGAACCATCTAACCTTTCATGGTGATTAGATGCCCACTGACAAACCTGAGGTGAACTGAACAACTCCTGCAATGCGAATCGAGTGTCCGTTGCATGGCGTTTAATACAGCAATACTCTTCTTCAGTGAGTAAATCCGGCTTATGCAGAATGTCATTAGGGGTTTGCAGTTTACCGATATCATGGACTAACCCAGCCAGATAGAGTTTGCGCTGAGTGGTGTAGGAATAACCCAGCTGTTTGGCGAGGTATTCTGAAAGCTGCCCAACCTTTAAAGAGTGCTTAAAGGTAAACGAACTTTTGGTATCAACAACATTGGCGATAAACTCGGCAAAGGCCACCGTCTCATCCAGCGACATTTGCTGGGAGAAAAATGGCACAGGTTCAAAGTTATCCCTCATGTTCTCGATGTATGGAATCTCCATAGAAAACCAGAAGTCATCCAAATCAACCAACTCGCACATGTGTTGCACAAGGTTGGTTTCGAACATCTCATCCGCTTGTTCAGTCAAACGTTCAATGATGCTCGCTTTGCCATCTGGTGTTAGGTTTCCATAACGATCAGAAGAGGTTATGCCGTATAGATAATCGACTCTATCGGCAAGCATCACGATGGCAGCTAGTTCTCTTTCTAACTCGCTGATATGAATAGCCCTTAGCTCAGACCACGGAGTATGGTGATAAAGAACCGGCTTAGCAAATATAGAAAGAACTGGGCACTCTTTTAAGATTTGGTAGCCCTTTTGACAATGGTGATAGCTTGAGTCAGGTACAAACCCAGACGTTAAACTGAGCTGTTCATCAATTTGCGAGACACCACAGTCGTGAATCAAGCCTAACGAAAACGCGAGCTGCGCTTGCTCTTCTTCCCACCCCACACTCAGAGCACATCGATACGCGATATAGCCCACTCTCTGTCCATGATTTTTACTTTCGAAACCGACGTTATCAAGCGCCTTAGCAATACCGAATAGAGCCTTCCTTAGGTCCACGGTCACGTCCTGGCAATGTTGATTCATTATTTAAGCCTAGCATTTTTATATTTTTTATATATTTAGGCCGTTAATACTAATGCATAGCTAATGATTATATACACAACTATTGTAAGGTTTAATGAGTTTCGTGATAGAACCAACGTATCACGAAAAATCCGTGCTACAAATGGTTGCATATTAAAAATCATGCGACATTATAGCCTGCCGACTAAGATTCGCTTAAATAAGCAGCCATAAGAAAAGGAAAGACATGTTTAAAACGGTTATCGACAACGAACTCTCCATCGCATTGGTTGAAGAGAGCTTCGCTTCTCACTACGCGGAAATCTCACAAAGCCAGAATGAGTACCTAAGTCAATGGCTCGTGTGGCCGCCACATTGTAAAACCGAGCAAGACTTTAGGATCTTCATCCAACGCTCGCTACACGATTATGCCGAAGGGAAAAGCATGACTTGTGCAATCGTGTATCAAGACAAGGTCGTCGGTAACTGCAGTTTCAATACCATTGATCATGATAAGCAAAAGGTGACCATAGGTTATTGGTTATCTGAGACATACCAAGGAAAGGGGATTGTGACGCGCGTTGTCCAGAAGCTGATTGATGTTGCTTTCAATGAGTTAGATATGGAAAAGGTAGAGATATCAGCCGCAACCGGTAACCAAAGCAGCCGCAAGGTTTGTGAGCGCTTACATTTCACGTTAGAAGGTATTATAACTCGTAACGAGAACTTGAATGGCCGCATCGTAGACCACGCTATTTATGGACTTCATCGCTCTAAGCTCTAAGCTCTAAGCTCTAAGCTCTAAGCTCTAAGCTCTAAGCTCTAAGCAGTAGTACTAAGAAGTCACTCGCTTGTAAATCGGAATATGAAAAAGCCACGGTATTAGTCCGTGGCTTTGTTATTTGACGAGCCTGAAGAGTTCTTAAAGCTACAGTTTATGCGATCTTAGGAATCACGATACTGAACTTGGCACCACCATGGTTGCTGTCGTCGATTTTGATATCCCAAGAAAGTTTTTTAGCCGCCGATAGAGCAATCGCGAGGCCCACCCCCAATCCACCGTTGGTCGACGTTCTGCTTGAGTCTAGTCGAGAGAACGGAAGGAATACCTCATCACGCCTATTCTCTGGTATTCCAGAACCATTGTCTTCAATCACCACCAGCCAGTTTTCTGAGTTCTCATCCAGCGTCATCCACACTTTGTCTTGTGTGTAATTACCCGCATTCTTGAGAACGTTATCGAACACCAAGCGTGCCATTGAGCAATCACACTTAATCTTGCACTCTAGCTGTACCTTAGATTCAAAGGTGGCATTGTCTAGTTTCGAGTAACGAATTCGGTCTAGGCAATACTCACGAAGATCGGAGGTCACTTTAACGAGCTCAAAGAAAGAGTTATCCATGACATTCAACTTCGACAGCATGATGATTTCTGACGTGAGCTCGTTGATATCCTCAATGTAGGTATCAATGTCATCGAAAAGAACCTGATGATTATCGGGGGCTCCCCTTCTTAGGATATCGGTCGCCAGTTGAATACGACTTAGCGGAGTTCGTACTTCGTGTGGGATAGCTTGAGCGAAAATATGACTTTGTTTTACTTTGCTTTCGATCTCTTCAGCCATGAAGTTAAAACTGCTGGCCAAATCAGAAACAGGATGGATGTCGTCCATGTCAGATCGAGTACTAAGCTTGCCCTTACCAAACTGTTTCTGCTTCTCGACGAGCAACTCTATTCTTTCTTGAAAACGCCTCACAGGTAAGTAAACACTTGCTCCAATCGCCACAATCACAGCCAACAACAGCCCTAACAAAAAGTGTCGTTCTGAGTCTTCGTACCATTCAATGTCAGGAGAAAAAAAGTCCCCTACCTCACTGAACCCAAAACTGAATTTAGAGTTTGGTAGCTGAAACACGGTCGAATAGAGGTTGTCATCACTTAGATATATCGGCACACCGTTTAAGGTTGTGTATAACTCACATTGTTGGCAAGGCGCCTCGCCCGACCAATTCTCCAACAGGCGTAAATTGAAGATATAAAATTGTTGGTAGCCTGTTCTATCGAGCTCTTTATAGAGTGAGTTTTCTTGATTGTGTTGACGAACATACTGCTCCGCAAAGTAGATGCCATCATTGAGGAAGGTTTCGATCTCGGTGCGTCGCATGTACCCCTCACCAAGGTTCAAGAACAAAAATATCGTTGCCGACATCCCAGTCACAATCCCAAGGTATAAGCGAGCAAACATCGAAACCGAGCGAAGCTTCGTAGCAATGAACTTACGCAACCAGCATGTACCCCTTGTTGCGAACCGTACGAATCAACTGTTTGTCTTTTGCGTGAATGCGCAGCTTTCGGCGTAACCCAGACACGCGCATATCAATCGAGCGGTCGTTGAACGCGTAATCTATCCCTCTAAATAACTGACAGCACTGGTCTCGAGTCACGACCTGACAGATGTTATTAACGAGAAGGTTTAAGATTTCAAATTCAGCAGAAGTAAGCTTGAGGTTTTGGCCGTAGAGCGTGGCACTTTGAGCAGAGCTGTTGATTACAATATCGCACTGTTTTTCAGCCGTAGTTTCTTGCGCAGTTTTTACGGGAGTCGCTCGACGCAATAACGCTTCAATTCGCGCTAACAAGGCATGGCCACGAATCGGTTTGGCAACGTAATCGTCCGCACCAAATTTAAACAAGCTGACCTCGCTCATTTCATCGGCGGAAGCCGTTAGCACTAAAATCATTCCATTGTAAAACTCACGGGCTTGACGGCAAATTTGCGCGCCGCTAATCCCTGGAAGCATCAAGTCCAACAGCACTAAATCAGGTTCAATACTACGGATCGCTTCAAGTGCCAAGTTCCCTTCATGAACAACGCTAACATTGTAACCTTCAGCTTCGAGGTAAAGCGTCGTTAGACGAGCTATCTCTTGGTCATCTTCAACAATGAGCACTTTGGTTTTCGACATTCCTATCACCAGTATTTATTAAAAGCGAAGGCAGTATATATACTGGTCATAGATCATCAATATTGGAATCAGAGCCCTACATTTACCGTACGCAAAACATAGTAATCACTTTTGTACATACACGTTTACAGAATAGAGAACCAACAACCGGTGCGCCTTGGTTTATCAAGGTTTCCTCCTTCAGAGCACACCATTTTGATGTGCAAGGAAAGTGGCTCTTTGATAAAAGCGAACTGCTGCTAAACCTAACCTGTACAACAAAGCAAAAAGAGAAGCTGATAAAAGCCAGATACAACGCAGAACACGACTGTTTAACGGAGCTTTATAATCGCCGTGGGATCAGCAACCTTCTAGAAACCAGCATTGCCTATCGCTCACCGTTTGAATTGATGTTTGTCGACCTTGATGGCTTCAAATTAGTTAATGACACTTATGGGCACACTGTCGGAGACCAACTACTCAAACAGGTTGGTGAACGCCTTAAACAGTTGGTTGATGAGAAATGCATGATAGGGCGATTTGGTGGCGACGAATTCATTGTGATTGCCCACACCTGCCGAAATCAAAATATCCCACTACTTTGCCCTCGCATCATTGATGCCTTAAACCGAAGTTTCCATATCAGAGGCATCGGCAGTTTATCTGTCGGTTGCAGCATAGGTACCGCGCATTTCCCTGATAACGCGGTTGACCAAGAAACATTGCTAAAGCAAGCGGGTATGGCGATGCATCTTGCAAAAGCGAATGGTCGAAACCGCTTCCAAACGTTTACCCCAGACTTAGCACAAACCCTGCATCGCAAAGTAGAGATCCGCCATCGACTGGCACGCGCCATAGAAAACGACGATCTCAACCTTCACTATCAACCGATCATGAACACCAACAGCGACAAGGTGAAAGGGTTTGAAGCCTTGCTTCGATGGTCAGACAAAGAGCTAGGTAACATAGGCCCTGATGAGTTTATTAGCTTAGCGGAGGAGACGGGGCAGATTGTACCGCTCGGGAAATGGGTTCTGAACTCTGCACTCAAACAGCTATCGATATGGCAACGTGAGTTTGATAGTGAGTTGATGATGAGTATCAATATTTCGAGTATTCAGATGCACGCGACCTTTGCCGAGCAGCTATTAGCAATGTTGAACTTCTACAATATCCAACCTCAAAGCATCGCCCTTGAGATCACCGAATCTTCCATGATCTTCAAGCATGGTGAAGTCAGGCAAGCGTTAAGCGATATTTCTAAATTGGGCGTAGAGCTTCACCTTGATGACTTTGGCACAGGCTACTCGTCACTGTCGATGTTGCATGACTTACCGATTAGCACCGTGAAACTCGATAAAAGCTTCGTCCACGGTTCACACAAAGGGAGCAAAGCGATTGTCCAAGCCACCCATGCTATCTGTGAAAAATTGGGGCTAAAAGTGGTTGCTGAAGGTGTCGAAACCGAAACGCAAAAAGCGTTCTTAATCGATTGTGGATACCAGTATCTTCAGGGATTTTTATTTAGTAAACCAATTCCCTCAAATGAAGTCGAAAGTCAGTTTTTGAATGGTCGACAATCCTACAATTAAAGACTTATTTATCAATAAATTAAGTCGTTTGAATGCTTCCTAAACAATCGGCTGCTGTGGGTGTGTACGCTTACGTATGCTTACATATGCTTACATAGCGTTTAACAGTAAGAGGAAATAATTAAGCTATTGTTTATAAAGAAAATTACTTAGAAATTCACACAATAAAACACCAAACCATTATACCCACTAACTGTAATGACTTTGGTATTTAGATTACCCTCATTCCGTCCCTTTAGCAGAGCAAATAATCGGTAACCATGAACAGACAAAACGGCTTCACTCTTTTAGAACTCATCATCTCTGTATTAATTTTAGCGATCGTTTCGGCGACAGCTATGGTCAAGTTCTTAGACGTTCAAGGAAGTGCTCGGGCGAGTAAAATACATGATGTGGCTGGTAACCTTCGCACGGGTATCGATATGATCTACGCGAAGTCAGCGATTGCTGGCGTTGAGGATGAGTGCAACTATGTTGAAAAGACGGAGATTGAGACCTACTACGTTTGTCATGGTTACCCAATCGCCTATGTTGACTCACTAAGAAGACTGCTCAATATCGACGCAACAGAGCTTCATGTCATCAACAAAGAAGTAGACTCTGGCAGCAATGCAGAAAGAGTAGCCGCCATCTCTTTCGACACCGAAAACTACACCTATTCGCCAGAAGGAGACTTTTGTCAGGTGCTTTATCAGCCAGAAAAAGAACCACAGATCGTGGTGCTTGATGGTGCATGTTAAATACTCAACGATTGCACGCTTCCATAGTTAACACAAAGCCACCGCAACAGATCTTTGAATATCATGTGGTTACGCTAACATTTGCTCAAAAATAACACTAATTGTTCTAACTTGTTGCTGCTTATACTTTAGGCAGTGCTCATGGTATAACACCAACCTCATTCATATCTTACTTTCATCACTAGCCGATTAATATTTACATAGACACATATTTGATACATATGTCAATAATAATTCCATTAAAATTCTTTAATCAACACATCATGATAAAAATCATCCTTTCCCTATTTTAAATATCCCACCTTAAAGTTTAATTATTTAAATTTCGTAACAGAATAAATTAAAGTCAATCATTCAACAAATATAATTAATTCTATCATTGATTACTTTAATTAAATCACCAAAACAATACGCCACATAAATTATATTAATATCACATAAAATGACATAATTTAATTTTATCATGAAAAATTCTGATAAATCTCACACATCGATAAACCGAATGAATACCATCAGAAGCTACATTAGAAACCTCTAAATCCAGTCGCTAAACCTACCGCGTAGAAGCTGTGAAATGGATAAATACCAAAACAAATGGATAAATCCCCCTTACCTCTTGTAAATCATTGGCTTTCATTTATAAATTCAACTTTTGGGTGAACATCTCCATAACCTTTCATTAAAGCCCAAATTCTGCGATTAGTATCAACATCTTGAGATAAAATGGTGACATTTTGGTTATATTATTTAGATCGAACTCTTGTGTTGAATGAAAATCCCAGCCATCACATATCCATCACACAAATATAATAACTATCGCTTAGGAGTTAAGCTATGCACTGTTCTTTCAATATAAATAACAATAATGAGAGCTTGCAACTAATCTACAATGAAGAAAAAATATACATAAAAAGAGACAGTAATAAGATATCAGAGGAAACTCTTAATAGTAAAGAGAGTTTTGTTTTCAAATACCTTATTGAACACTCGTCAATATCAAACCCTCAATCTGCACGAGATGTTGAAGAATCTTTTAAATTACACTTTGACGAAGAGTTTAGCTTATACGCGTTAAAAAATATTATTGCTTCTATAAGAAAGAAATATCGAAGCTTATGTAAGAAAGCGAAGGTAGATAATAATAGCGAACTTATCTCTAACCTTTATAAGGTAGGTTACTTTATCGATCTCGATAAAAGCTCAACCAACCGTATCGCACCTAAGTACGACATCAACCAGTTCAAGCCCAGCCAGTTCGAGATGTTGAAACTGATGTTCAACACCTATCATCGAGAGCTGATTAAGGCTCTGATAGCCGTGTTCACCATCTCTTCCTTTTTCCTATTCGTTGTCTACTTTTCCCAAATCCTTTATACGACGAAGATTGCGAATGAATACAGTGAGAACACCAAACACATTGCCGCAGAAGTCATGGACTACGGTTGCGATAGCCACGGGGCTGTGCACTCGCTAAGGCACTCGCTCAACCTTGATTCTGTCGTCATGACCACACCTTATGACTCCTGCTATATCTCTAAAACACGTTCTAAGATGATAGAGCTCAATCAATTAGACGACTTCTACGATAGTGCTGACTTTGCCTATTCACGCTTCATGGATACCGAGCACGACATTGAGATGGTTGCTCGAATATCTAAACGATCTATCGAAGCTCGATACAAGAACTCACATTGCCTCTATTAGTCGATTCGATTTCCATCCAGAAGAATGGTTACCACATCTTAAACCTTGGCGAAGAGAGTAAATCTATCTATCAAACCTCCCTACCAACGGGTGCAACCATCACCTTCTACAGTGACGACATTGTTGCACTATGGATTGCGCTTTCTCTGATACTCGCCACCCTGCTTTATCGCTCCTATATTCTGGGTTTCGTGATCTACCTGTTTCGTTGGAAACACATCTCCTTTGAAGAAGAGCCGATCATCAACACCGAAGACAACTGCGTTCTCTACTACGAGTTGTTATCTCGTGTGCGTAACGTTGGCGTTTTAAGCTTCATCAACACCATGAGACGCACCAATTTACTCACCTTTCATACTATTTTACTCATCGAGACAGTCAGAAAAGCGAAGTTAAACAACAGCCATGAGATCTATGGTGTCAACGTGTGTCCGAGTGCTTTGGTAGGGTCGAACTTCGCAAGGCTCAGAGAGCATTTAGCCGCGATGGAAGCGAATGAGTTTGTCGTAGAGATTACTGAATATTCGAACATTGGCTATGGGTGTGAGGTTATCGATAACATTAAGGATATCAAAAAGCTTGGTATCACTATCGCTCTGGATGACTTTGGTACGGGCAATAACAACATCGAAATCATCAATGTTATCTCTCCGGCCTATCTAAAACTGGATCGTTGCTTTGTTAAGGATATCGAGTCAGGAGAGCATCATCAGGGTGTATTGCTCAATATCTCGGAGATTGGACGCCTATCAAATATCACAATGATTTATGAAGGTGTCGAGACGCGTAGGCAGCAATATATCTTGTGTCAGTTTTACATCAAGGTTACCTGTATAGCCGGCCTAATAGAAATCTTGATCAGCAACCATTCCCTATTCAAATAATCATCGCTTATACAGCTGCTTGAGAGCCCACAAGGATGTAGGCTTCAAGTGCCCTCCCCACCAAACGTGCTTTATCTAAACATAAAAATACCCGATGCACTTTCATAAAATCCTTGCCAACTCGAATAAATAGGTTAGTGTTATACACATGTATATCACCATGCAGTTTTAATTATGACCGAATGGAAAGACGACCAGCCGATCTTTAGGCAGCTTGCCGCC
Source organism: Vibrio sp. 10N.261.54.E10 (assembly GCF_002877735.2). Lineage (NCBI taxonomy): Bacteria > Pseudomonadati > Pseudomonadota > Gammaproteobacteria > Vibrionales > Vibrionaceae > Vibrio > Vibrio sp. 10N.261.54.E10. The sequence goes on along the minus strand of NZ_MCXE02000002.1, from coordinate 1,190,541 downwards.
AAGATCAGTGACCAAATTCTTCAGGGTGTTTGGCTAGAGCTACAAGCATTGCCCTCTGTGCGTGCGGTTGCCGCCGATCTCAAGATCAACCACCTTACTGTCATGAAAAGCTACCAGTTACTGGTGGATGAAGGCTTGGTAGAGAAAAAACGCGGCCAAGGCATGTATGTGGCCGAAGGGGCACTTCAAAAATTGAAAGAGTCCGCACACCAATCATTCATCAACACACAGATCCCAGCCATCGCTGAGACGCTAAGCATCATTGATATGAGTGTCGAAGAACTCGTGAAACAGCTAGCACAACATATAAAGGACAAGTCATGAGTACTTTACTTTCCGTGAAAAACGTAACCAAAACCTATTCAAATCAAGTGGGTGTCGAGAACATCAGCTTTGAGTTAAAACCGGGGCAAGTGCTTGGACTGCTGGGCCACAATGGCGCAGGTAAATCGACTCTGATCAAATCACTGCTTGGTGGACACAACTATCAAGGTGAGATTGAAGTAAACGGCTACCACCCTATCCACCAGCACGCAGAGCTCATGCAGCACTTGTCGTACATCTCAGATGTTAACGTGTTACCAGAGTGGATGACGGTTAAACAACTACTTCGATACACACAAGGTGTGCACCCTAGCTTCAACAAGCAAAAAGCAGAACAGACATTAAGCAGCACCAACATTAAGTTGTCTTCTACTATCAAGCAGCTTTCTAAAGGGATGAAAGTACAACTTCACCTTGCGATCATCATCGCGACTGACACTCAAGTGTTGATCTTAGATGAGCCTACACTGGGCTTAGATTTGCTGTATCGCGATACTTTTTATCGCCACCTACTAGAATGGTTCCACGACGGCGAACGCGCCATGATCATTGCAAGCCATGAGGTTTCAGAGATTGAACATTTATTAACGGATGTTCTGATTTTAAAACAAGGCCATTGTGTGCTGCAAAAGAGCATGGAAGACATCGAAAATGACTATTTCATTATCGAAGTCGCAAATAACCATTCAAGCGAGATACAGAAACTCAACCCACTGACCTCGCAATCAGGCCTGGGCACCACTAAGTGGTTATTGGAAGGTCAATACAAAGCGCAGGTTGAATCACTGGGTAACATCTATAACGTTGGTCTCGCAGATCTATTCCTTGCAACACAGACGGAGAAGGCATAATGCATCCAAGTTTTTACATGCTAGAAAAAGAACTCATCGAGCACAAAATTAACACTCGATTGCCTCTGTTTGTCGCGTTATGTGGTTTCTTACTGTTCGTTAGTCTGTTCTTCAATGGCGCAGCGCAGCATGAGTTTTTCTTTGAAATGCAAGTGAACGGTGACGTGAGCGACATCCACAGAGAGTTCGCACAAGACCTCAACTCAGTGATCTACTTTGGCGCGGGCCTTATTTCACTGATCCTATCAACGCTTTACATCCCTAAAACGCTGCGTAAAGAGCGCCAAGAAGGCAGTTCGATGTTTTGGAGAAGTATGCCGGTATCTAACGCAATGACTCACGGTGTGAAACTCGGCTTCGGTTTAGTGGTGATTCCGGCTATCTGTGCATTGTTAGTACTGTTCGCAGATTTTCTATTCTGGATATTGAACGTCTCAAGTGAACAACAACTGGCGCTATTGGTTGAACAACAATCTCTGTTTTATGTGCTGAGCAACTGGGTCGTGTTTTTTGGACGAATGATGTTAGTTGCACTGGTTTTATTGCCACTGGCAACCGTCACTCTAGCGATTTCGCAGCTGGTAAACTCTCCATTGCTTGTCATTTTCATCTCAAGCTATGCGATTAAGTTCCTCTCTGTCGCAGTGTTTGGGTTCTATGGCATCAATGACTTCCTATCTCTCATCGCGTCATTACCAATGAATGTACTCATAGCAAGCAACCCATTAAGTGCGATTGCAGAAGCGCCGATTTTATCTTTAGGTATTTACGCACTGATCGGTGTTGGTGGCTATCTACTGAGCCTAAAGCTAAATAGAACGGACGATGTGAGCTTAAAGACGCTGTTCCAACGTTAGAGTCTATCCTAAGCACGAGCCTTTATCGGGCAGTCACATCAGATATCAAAATCTAAATCAAAGCTTCTGAGAAATCGGGAGCTTTTTTATTATCAAGACGTTAACGAGTACAGGGATGCGATAACAAGGAACAAGGAACAAGCTTTAGTTTGGGGTAACAGGTTTAACAAACGAAGATAAACTTAGAGGAGGTATTAATGAGCTGACATTGAATTGCATTGTTGTTAATGCCTGCCAGCTCTTTGGGGATGATTTCGTTAGTCGCCGACCAGATGAAGGTCCTTGAGAGTGCTAATGAAATCAGTTTGTTGCGTTTTACATTTGATTAAGCTTTTCAGCTTTTAAAGCTCTACGATTAAAGCTTATTTCTTTGATGCTTCTTTTGACGTGTCTTTCCAGTATTGGATACGAACGCGATGAAGCTGTGCTCTTCTCATTTTTTTCATAAGGGATATTTCCTTTTCTTTAACTGCTCTTCAGGAGCTATTTTTATTGCCAACTATTCGAATCTAACGGTGTTTGATGCCCAGATCAATGATACAAATCACAAAATATATAGAGTTTTGAGTACCATTTACATCAAAGTACGACCTAGATATCAACTATGGCTCAAATCAATCCTATGAGCCGCTGTTCAAAATTAAGGTTAGTTCTCTCAGATGACAAATTCATTTCAGTATCAATACAGTTCAATGATACTAATTTAATAGACCGGACCAACGCTGATTTAGTTCCAGTGTCTTATCATTTGTTGATTACATCACCTTTAAAGTTACAGTGTAACTAAAAAATACATTCAATGTGAACTAATAATCGCCACATTAGCCTATACGTTACAACATCAAAATGGGATTATGTTTGTAACGGATAGAGCTTTTGATAGAAAAAAGCCGTAATGGACCAAATTAAATAGACGTAATTAAATGGACGTAATTATGAGTAAAGTAATTCTGCAAGGGCATATTCTAGTGCCAGACAACGACCTAGAAGCAGTGACACATGCCTTGGTTGTGCACAAAGAACTGACACTAGAAGAACCTGGTTGTATTGTGTTTCGAGTCAGTCAAAGCACGCTTCAACCTAATCGCTTTGAAGTGTATGAAGAATTCACTAGCCGAGAAGCATTCGAAATGCACCAACAGCGAGTAAAAGCCTCTGAATGGGGTGAAATCTCCCAGAACGTGACACGCCATTACCAAGTCACTGATGTTCCGACATCATAATGATACATCCGCTAGCCAAACGCATCGTCACGTTGATCAAACAAGATCCCTTACGAATGAAGCTTTTAGACTGTGTCGCTCAGTTGGATTTGCCGCAGTGTTATGTCGCTGCGGGCTTTGTGAGAAACCTCGTTTGGGATCACCAGCATGGTTATGCCTCCCCGACTCCATTCAATGATATTGATGTGATCTACTTTGATCCCATTGATACCTCTTACGAATCGGATCTTAGATACGAGGCTCAGCTTAAACAACGGTTACCCGAACTGAATTGGCAAGTTCGCAATCAAGCCTACATGCACACTAGAAATGGGGATGAACGTTACCAAGGCTCATTGGATGCGATGAGTTATTGGCCAGAGAAAGAAACCGCCGTCGCCGTGAAACAAAGCCTCCATGGAAACATCGAGTGTATTTCTGCCTTTGGCTTAGAGAGTTTGTTTGATTTGCAAATCACACCCAATCCAAAGCGTAGCCGAGATATCTTTGATCAAAGAGTGCAATCCAAAGGTTGGCTAACCCAGTGGCCCAAGTTAACGATGAGTCACAGTTAACTAGCAGTCGAATTCAAACGCTAAAACCATTGACTAAAAGTCCAATCAGATCGAACATGCCCCACTTATTAGCTTATTAAGTTAGTAATTAACCAACTCATCAACCACGCGTGGCGACTAGCTGCTACGCTCTCTCGTCATACTGAGTAACGACCATGAACCAACAATACATGCTGCAAGCACTCGAAGCTTCGCGCCAAGCCTTACCTGATTGCCAACCAAACCCGCCAGTAGGGTGTGTTTTGGTGAAAGACGATAAGGTGGTGTCTGTTGGATACACGCAAAAAGTCGGCGGAAACCACGCCGAGGTTGAAGCACTCAATAACTATAACGACAAAACGGACGGAACAATGGAAGGGGTTACCGCTTACGTAACTTTAGAGCCATGTTCGTTTGTCGGCAGAACACCCGCTTGCGCCAATACATTGGTTAAAGCAGGTGTAAAACACGTAGTCGTGGCGATGCTAGACCCAGACCCTCGTAATAATGGTCGTGGAGTTGCCATCCTTGAATCGCACGGCGTGAAGGTGGATGTGGGGTTATGCCAAGCGCAAGTGAGCGCCTTTTTAACCCCTTACCTTGGTAAGTCCTAGATCTTAAACAGCCAGTATTAGTTCAATTTCACTCGGTAAAGCGGATTGACTGGCTTATCGACAAAATACGACCAAATATGATCGTAGACGGCATGTTGGTTGGGGAACGGCGCTAACGCTTTTGCTTCTTCTAAATTACACCAGCGGTACTCGGTGTGTTCGTCATTCAGTTCAATCGCTTGGTTGGGTGGGCATAGCACCGCAAACACAGGGATTAGCTGAATCACATTCACGTGCGCCTCATAAAACTGCTCCAGAAACTGCGCGTTATACAAAGCTTCCACTTTAATTTGGGTCTCTTCTTCAAACTCGCGCACGATAGCCTGCCAGCCTGTTTCACCCGCTTCAATCGAGCCTGCGACGTGACACCAAAACTCACCTTTAACACGCTTCATTAATAGCATTTTCATTTGTCCGTCGCTCTCTGAAATAGCGACACCGGAAACAATCGAAGTATTGAGTGGAATCATAACGTTACCTTAGTTTTAATAAGAGGGCGGCAAGGCTACCACCCTTGGTTTGTTAAATTGTCTTCTATGATTAAAAACGAGAAGTTACTCATCAATTAATGGCGTTCAAGCCATAACTCATAGGCTCGTCGCTTGGCTATCCAGTAATAGAACTATTTCTTATTTGAGGCGCTTTTCGATAAAGAGTAGAATCGCCGCCTTGTACTGTGTTTAACGTCTCTGAACATACACAGTAGACTCACAACCATTTATCACCACGATATAAGTATTAATACGACTATGCACTCATCAAAACCAACGCACGACTCAGAAAACAGCCACACACCTGAGCATTGCTTCACTCGTTTTCAACAGCCGATCGAGTCATATTCGTTGCCTGAGCGTTTCACATTCCCGTTCTACTACGAACCGCACCCATTGTGTGAAATCGCTTCTCATCAGCTTCAACAATATCTAGAAACTCAAACCGACTGGCAGCATGACTTCGGACTTGATACTGACGCTGGTCGCGGCAAAATGTTTGGTGTGTTATTGGTGAAAAGCCCTGAAGGTGAATTGGGGTACTTCTCTGCTTTTTCAGGGAAAATCGCCGACCAAAACCTACTGCCTCACTTTGTACCGCCCGTGTTCGACATGCTCAGCAGCGACAGCTTTTTCCATCAAGACACAGCCGACATGATGGCTGTCAACGCTGAGTTTAAAGCGCTGCAAGCAAATACTGAATACCTTGAATTGTGCGAGCAACTGGCACAGCAAAAAGCGCAAGCCGAGCAAGAGATTGAAGCTCAACGTCTATTGATTATTGAAGGCCGAAAAACGCGTAAAGAACAACGTGAACAAGGTAAAGAAAACCTTGATGAGCAAGCTTTCGAACAGCTAAATAATGAGCTAAACAAAGCCAGTGTTGCCGACAAGAACCAGCAGAAGTACCTAAAACTTAACTGGGAACAGACCCTGCAAGTGTTGCAAGCTAAAGTTGATGTGTTCAACACTCAACTGGCTGAGCTAAAAGAGCAAAGAGCACACATTTCTCATCAGCTTCAACACAAGCTGTTTTCACAATACGCTTTCCAAAATGCGGAAGGAAACGTTGAAGACCTTAACCAAATCTTTGAAAACACGCCAAACAAGATACCACCAGCTGGCTCTGGTGAATGCGCTGCGCCTAAATTGCTGCAATACGCGTACTTACATGGTTACACGCCACTGGCATTGGCTGAATTTTGGTGGGGCCGCTCTCCAAAGTCGGAAATCCGCAAGCACAAGAAATACTACGCTTCTTGTCAGAGTAAATGTGTGCCGATTTTAGGCCATATGATGAAAGGCCTAGAAGTCGATCCAAACCCATTGCTAGAGAACCCAGCAGAAGGCAAAGAGCTGGATATTCTGTTCCAAGATGAGCACATCGTGGTAGTACACAAGCCAGCAGGTTTTCTATCCGTGCCGGGTAAAACCATCAAAGATTCCGCCTACACACGTGTTCAAGAAATGCATCCCGATGTTGAAGGCCCATTTGTGATTCATCGCTTAGACATGGCGACCTCTGGCATTCTAATCTTCGCTCTCACACGACGTGCGAACAAGAGCTTACAGAAGCAGTTCATTACTCGTGAAGTCGAAAAGCGTTACGTGGCAATGATTGAAGGCGTTCTAACAGAAAATGAAGGCTATGTTCGACTACCATTACGTGGTGATTTGTATGACCGCCCTCGTCAAATTGTCTGCTTCGAACACGGCAAGCCAGCAGAAACCAAATGGGAAGTGATTGAGCGAAACGGGCAAACCACTAAGGTTTACCTGCATCCTAAAACAGGGCGTACACACCAGTTGCGTGTTCACTGTTCACACCAAGAAGGCCTTAACATGCCTATCGTCGGTGACGGCTTGTATGGCAATAAAGCCGACCGATTGCACTTACACGCAGAAAGACTTGCGCTGCACCACCCAGTCACCAAAGAGTGGATGGAATTCCAGTTCGACGCTGAATTCTAAAATCTCTCATTAGTAGCGAGCTTTGATAAGGAGTCACAACCGCTTGTGGCTCCTACCTCTTTTGGGTATATATCCACGCTTATTGCACTACATCAAGATTCACTTTGTTGTGAAGAGTAGCATGCCCACCTTCTTCTCTCCTTGAGGCCTTTGATATGTCATCAGCTGCTTTGAATTTACAACCTAACAAACTGACTTCCCCATTAATTGCGACTCAAGCACCGAGCTTGAAGCCACTTACATCCAAAAAGCCAGACTTAAACTCGGCAATGCTTAACTTAATTGAAGAAGTTAAAAACGAACTCCCACTTTACGAGTCAGAGACGTTTATCTGTGGTCCAAAAGGAAATTGCTCGGGTTGCTCTAAGAAACTACTAGAGATGGTCGACAGCGAGTTAATGTATTGGGAGCACAGTATTTCCATTGGCCAAGGCCCTAACTTCGAAGAACTGCGCCGCTTTGGTAAACTATGCAGCAGCGTTCGACGTGGTTTAGAGCGTAACGGTTTAGTCGAAAAACGCCCAAAGAAAAGATAACAAGCCAAGTCGATAATCATTACAATGTGTCGTTGGCGATCACAAGCTACCCTGCTACTAACTGATTGAACTCGTTAGCTATAAAAGTAATAATGTTTTGTAATACAATTCAGTATACAGACCGACTTCGTAGATTCGGACTCATAGAGATAAGTTCATCGATACTTTCACCATATTCTTGAACAACTCTATCCTTCTTGTCTGACGTGCCTTAACCTTCTGTATATCAATATCACATCAATTAGAAACCTACCTTGGACAACGGAGAGCGACCTTGAAGAGACCACAACCAGTACTGGGAAAGACCGGTATGCTATTTTTTCTCGTCATAATAAGTGCTTTCCCTCCATTGACCATCGACCTTTACTTACCTGCGCTTCCGCAGATGGTCGAGGTGTTTAATACTGACCGATCAATGGTCAACCTAACCCTGAGCAGCTACTTCGTTACTTACGCCATCGGTCTTTTGTTCTGGGGGCCGCTCAGCGAAAAATTTGGTCGTAAGCCGATCCTATTAATTGGATTAGCGAGCTATATGGTCGCGAGCATATTGTGCGCGATGACCAATAGCATCGAACAGTTGATTAGTGCTCGTGTATTCCAAGCCTTTGCTGGCAGTGCTATCACCGTTATCGCTACCGCCATTGTCAAAGATCTTTATGACGGCCGAGAACGTGAAAAGATCATGGCGACTATCATGTCACTGGTGATCATCGCGCCAATGGTTGCGCCTGTATTTGGTGCCTTTCTACTGAAAATTGCTTCTTGGCGAATGATGTTTGTCACGCTCGCCATTTTTGGTGCATTTGCGTCAGTATTAGCTTGCTGCTACCGAGAAACACTCGAAAACAAATACCAAGGTTCTATATTCCGATCATGGGGAAGAATGGGCGTGGTCATGAAAAACCGCTCGTTCGTCAAGCTGCTGGTCATTTTCTCTATCATACCGATGGCGTTGATGGGCTTTCTTGCGGCGGGTTCTTATATCTACATAGATCACTTTGGATTGACCGAACAACAGTTTAGTTACGCGTTCGCATTCAATGCACTGTGCGCCTCATTTGGTCCAACAATTTACATGAAGTTGTCCTACCGAATGCCGGTTCAAAAGGTCATCTCAGGATGTTTTGCTTTATTAGCGCTTGCGGGAATCTTCACCCTAACCATTGGCGACCTGTCCCCTTGGTTCTTCATGTTCATCGCTGCACCAGCGACATTAATGGCGATCATCATGCGAGTACCGGGGACCAACTTGATGTTGAATCAACAAGATCATGACACGGGCTCTGCCGTCGCACTGATACAGTTCTTCAGCATGATTTGTGGCTCGCTTGGCATGGTATTAGTTTCAATCCGCCCAGAGTCACTGATTGAAAACCTAGGCTTTATCCAATTATCCATCGGTACGCTAGGCGGCCTGATGTGGCTAATGGTCAGAAACAAAGAGTTCGTGACTAATAAGCTGAATTAAAGCTCTCAAGCCTAATTGTCATTCACACTACAATAAACTTGAAAACCGCTATAACGAAATTAGAAACCGTCTACATAGGCGGTTTTCTTGTATTTGAAGACGTACATTGAATTTTCAAGCCATGAGTTTCACGCACAAAAAAGCTCCTATTAAGGAGCCTTCTTATCAGAGCCAGTGAGCACTCAGTTTGGTCAATTGTTACTAAGCTTGAGCCACTTGACGTGCTGGGTGTTTAATAAACACAGCTACCACAGCAACGACTGCAAGCGCGAAACAGTAGTAAGAATTAGCCACGATATCCAAAGGCGATAAGTTAAATACCGAACCTAATAGCAATACCTGTGCACCGTAAGGCAATACGCCTTGAATCACACAAGAGAAGATATCCAATAAGCTGGCAGAGCGACGTGGAGAAACGTTATTTTCTTCAGCTAATTGGCGAGCCACACTACCAGACACAATAATCGCTACCGTGTTGTTTGCAGTACATATGTTCACCATAGATACCAAGCCCGCAATACCCAACTCACTCGCACGGCCATTCGCTTGCTTAGAGTGTGAAGAGCCAAACGCACGAATCACACCACTTACCAAGCTAGTCAGGAACGCCAATCCACCTTGGCGACGCATTAGCTCACTCAAACCACCAATCAGCATCGACAGTAAGAAGATCTCCTGCATGTTGCCGAAGCCTGCGTAGATATCTTGAGCGTAATCCGTCATACCGTAGTTCTCAACAGAACCTAGGCTCACGCCACCCGCCAGCAAGATACCAATCGTCAGCACAACGAATACATTCATACCCGATACAGCAAGAATCAAAATAGTGATGTACGGAAGGACTTTCAGCCATTCAATTGGGCCTGTTTCAGGAACTTGAGTTGCTGTGCTGTTGAAAGCAAAGATAACAATCGCGATAAGTGCAGCAGGAAGTGCTATACGGATGTTCTCTTTAAACTTGTCTCTCATCTCACAGCCTTGCGAGCGAGTCGCGGCAATCGTGGTATCTGAGATGATAGAAAGGTTGTCACCAAACATAGCGCCACTTAGCACTACGCCAGCGGTTAGAGGAATACTCATACCAGCTGAGTCAGCAATGCCTAGTGCAACAGGAGCAACCGCAGCGATAGTACCCATAGAGGTGCCCATTGCTGTCGCAATGAACGCCGAAATAAGGAAGATGCCCGGTAGGATCATGCTCGTTGGGATAGCCGATAGACCAAGGTTTACCGTCGCGTCCACGCCACCAGAAGCTTTAGCCACAGCAGCAAAAGCACCCGCCAATAGGTAGATCATACACATTGCGATAATGTCTTTGTGACCCACGCCACCTAAGAACTGCTCAATCGCACGGTTCAATTTATCTTTGCTCAATAGCAACGCTAACATCACAGCAGGCAGAGCCGCAATCGGAGCTGGAAGTTGATAGAAAGCAAAATCGACGCCTTGTAGCGACAGGTATGTACCCACGCCAATAAACAGCGCAAGGAAAACGATCAGAGGGATAAGCGCCACTGCAGAAGGGGCAATTACCGCGTTAGAATTTTTTGAATTGGACATGGAACGACAACACAATAGAACAGGAAGGTGAGCAGACTAATGTCACACTTAGAACTTGTCAACGTCTAGACGTCTAAACGCCTAATTTAATGCAAAGTAATAAGAACCCTATTGAGCATCACGTAATAAAAAAGGCTATTTACTCATCAGTAAACAGCCTTTCGATAACAGATAGTGCGCCGCTAGAAGTTAGCGTTTCTGCTTGAACGTCACTTGGTATTCACCAATGCCTTCGTAGTGGAAAGTCGTCGGCTTATCGAAGCCGAGCTCCACGATACCGCAGTATGAGCCCGTGATGATCGCTTCACCCGCTTGGAAATCAACGCCACGACGAGTCATGTAGTTAATCAGCCAGTAGATAGGGCTTGGTGGTAATGTATTTGGGTGCTTGCCTGCGAACGCTTGAACTTGTTCGCCTTGAGTTACTTCGATATTGATCTCAGAAGAAGTGAATGCTTTTTCACGGTCAATCTCTGGGCCAATAAATAGACCTTGGTTTACTAGGCCATCGGCCAGCTTTTCATAGAACTCAGCGCCGCTGTCATCCGCAAAACGAGACTGCATTAACTCAAGTGCCATGTGGCAAGAACCAATCGCTTCGTTGATTTGCTCTTCGCTGTAGCCTTCTTGGCTTGCAGGCAGGCTCTTAGCAAGCGTAAATGCGATTTCAGGCTCAACGCGTACTACGCCGTTGTCAGCAAACAGTTCACAAACTTCGCCTTGTTGAACGCTGCCCGAGAAGATTGGCGCAACAACAAACTTGTCTTCAGCCAGAGGAAGTAAGCACTTCCAACCGCCGACTTTATCGCTTTTCAAATCGATCATTGAAGATTGGATCTTTAGCGCATCTTCCAAGTTATTCGGACGGTACTGTTCGTCCAATCTTGGTGCTTTGGTGCCAGCAACACGACGACTCAACAGTTCTTCAGCTGCTTGTTTAAATACATTTGTCATATAATACCACCTTTAGTTTTATGACCAGTATAATATCGGATTTCTTAAAGCTTGAATAGACAATTCAACAACGGTGCTACACCGAAAATTCAGCCATCAATTTTCGCATATTCTAGACGCAAACAACTGAAACTATTTTGATTTAAATGTAAAAAAGCCAGTAATTTGATTACTGACTTTTCGATGTATTACTGATGTTCAGGCTTTACTGCCCTTTCAACGTCTTCTTCAAATTCTGCATGAAGTTTCTGAAGTGAGGCATGAAATCAACAAACAGAGGGTGTTTTCTATCTTGCATCATCAATGGGCCTAACAAGCGAATGCTCACTCCTAGTCGCGCTGCTGATTGCTCGTCTAAGCCGCTGTCATGTTTGATCTTCTCAACAATCGCGAACATATCTTCTCTGTCTTCAATTTCAAACTGCATGGTTTGAAGTTCACGATCTTCTTTGATGTTCACTTCTTCGATAGTGATACGGTAGTTATTGTGTTTGCCTGTGAATGCTTTCATGTGGACCTCCTAAAATGCTTAAAAAGTGTTTTGGTTAGCTCTTCATGAATCGTTCGAGCTTAGGTTTAACCGTCATCGACATCACGACCATGATCGCAAGGCCAATGGGAAGTGCGGCAATAAATCCATTAAACCATCCACTGGTAAACGCCGATGTATCCGAAAATCCAATGTTATTTGCCGCTGTTACAAATGCCATCATGGACTCCATTATGAATGCCATGATCAGTCCTACGATCAGGTTGCGAACTTTCTCGCTATAAGTTGTGAACACTCTAGCAACGGCTTTGGTGACTAAAGCCATCATCACCGTGCCTATTGGCATCATGATCACGACAACAAGGGCTAACGAAGAAAGCCAGTTGCCAATAAATTCCTCGCCGAATCCAACATTCATGTAAGTCATCACAGCCGTTAAACTGCCGCCAATCGTCAGCATTAAGCTCATCATGACCAAAACTTTGTATAAAACCGGTGTGCCTTTTTGCTCAGGAAGAGTTGGCGTTAGAGTTGCTTGAATCGTCATATCTATTTCCTGTCTTGAATTTACGAACAATTAAGTTGATAATGTCAACTATAAATACAGTAGTTGATAATGTCAACTATATTTCTAAGGATAGTTTATGTCTGATAACACATCGCTAGAATCAATCTTTCGTCTAGTGCACTCTTTGAAACGTCAAATGAGCGAACAGATTGAGAGCTTAGACTCAGAGATCGCACCTATGAACATTCGTGTCATGAAGATCATTACTAAGAAGTCTCCATGTACCGCTATCGATATTGCACACTTCCTAGATCGTGATAAAGCACAGGTCACTCGGCTCATTAATGCCTTGATCAATCAGGAACTTGTGAAGAAGTCTCCGAACCCGGAAGACAAGCGCAGCCAGTTATTGGTTCTGACTGATAAGGGTCAAGAGATCATGAGTAAGGTCTCGGATATCGATCGAGACATGCTGAAGAGAATGACCAAAGGCATGGCCGAAGACGAGTTAGAACAATTCAGAAAAATTGCGAAGAAAATGGCGCAGAACTTAGAAAGCTGATCTTAAAAATAAAACGAAAAAACGCCACCGAATCGTAAGATCGGTGGCGTTTCGTGTATAAGTTGGGTTGTACAGCTTAGTGGTTTAGCTATGTCTATTTGGATGACAGCTCTAATTCGATGCTAGTTTCCACCATGCCTGAACAGGTACAGGCTCTGAGATCACCAAACGTTCACCCATCACCGGGCTTACCATTTGTACATCTCGCTCTTTGCTTATCGCCAGTGCTTGTTCCATTGGGTCTTGCCAATCATGCATAGAAAGGTCGAAGGTACTGTTGTGGATTGGCATCATCACCTTACCTTGCAGATCAATGTGTGCCTGAACACTCTGTTCTGGGAACATATGAATATCCGCCCAAAGTGAGTTATACGCACCCGTTTCAACCATGGTTAAATCAAACGGCCCAAAACGGTCGCCAATCTCTTTAAAGCCATTGAAGTAACCAGAATCACCGCTAAAGAAGACTTTCTTGTCTGAAGCGTTAATAACCCAACTGCCCCACAGTGTTTGGTCACGATCAAGCAAGCCACGACCAGAGAAATGCTGTGTCGGTGTCAACGTGAACTCAATGTCTGAGGCCGTTGCCGATTCCCACCAGTTCAATTCGATGATCTTCTCTTTATCCACGCCCCACTTTTCCAACAGTGCGCCCACTCTTAATGGCACTAAGAACGTCCCTACTTTGTCGGCTAATACCTTCACGGCACCTTTGTCTAAATGGTCGTAGTGATCATGGCTGATCACTACCACATCGATGTCAGGTAGATCTTGCAGTGAGATTGGGGTTGGGTGAAAGCGCTTTGGCCCCATCCATTGCACTGGTGATGCTCGATCACTGAACACAGGGTCAGTCATCACTAACTTGCCATCCAGCTTCATCATCACGCTTGAGTGACCTAAGCGGTAAGCAACGTCGTCTTGTTCTTCGATCAATTGCTCAGCTGTCATTGGAATCAAAGGCAATGCAGCGCGCGGCACTGGCTCGTTTCTTTCCACAGTCACGTATGCTTTCAAGATTGAAAAATATCAGACATACCCGATTTGTATTCCAACTCACTGTTAGCAAACTTCTTTGGAAGCTTATCTAGATTGTCGTTTGATTGTGAACCTGTGCTTACGATAGCGACCACGGCAAGTACTCCTAAAATCGGTAATAGATATTTTTTCATTGGTATCTCTTTAACCGTTGGGATAGACCCAACACATAAACTACACCGACTAGTTTATATGCCAAAACCAAAAAGTAAACCATCGAGTGTAATTTTTAATTTATCTAGACGTAAGCGTGTCAAAGTCGATTTTGGAAAAACCAATTTTGGCAACGAGTTAACTTAGTTATTTAGCTAGTAAGAAAGGTTAATCAGCAGACCATACATTCTTGAAATCTGGCCATCCCCAGTTGGTAATGGCCACGTTTTTCAAAATGCCTTGAAAACGCACGGTTTGTAGGTGATGGAACATAGGCACTAGCCAATAATCAGAAATCAACGTCGATGCAACAGGCTCCAACTCTGCCAAGTAATTCGGCAGTTCAACTGAGGCTTTGTGATGATCTAAGCGCTGTTTAAGCCAATCACTGTTCATCTCTCCGAGCGCGGAATGCAATACAGGGTCATTCATCAACCACGAGAACAGCGAAGATGGCGCATTATCATCGAGATTCAGGTTACACAATACCAAATCTTCTTTTAAATCGCCCCGCTGAGAAAGCAGCGCCAACTCTCGAAAGCTATAGGTGTTCACTTCAACTTCCACTCCATGTCGTTTGAGTATGTCAGATACGCAAATCGCACATCGATACAACGCATAATAATCGTAAACCGCTATACTCATCTTTTTCGGCAGTTGTGCCTCTTTCGAAGGCGTTCGATACAATTTCTGCCAACTTGGCAGTATATTTTGAGCTAAAGAGACACTAAACAAACCCTTGTTGTGTTCCAGCTGAGACAAAATCGCTTGTGGGTTGGTCAGTTGTGAAAGGTATTTGCGCTGCTCATTATTTAGTGGGCTAGCCGCTGAGTTCTGATTGAACAGGATAAACAAGCATCCATCCTCGACTCGGCTACGAAGGCCGTCTGTGTCTGCTGAAACAAGGTCCGCATCGCTTTTCCCTAATTGATGGAAGCAAGAAGAATCTTCATAAGGCGATACGTGCATTTGGCTATCATCGAAACGAGCAGTGCCCGTCATTGATTCCTCAAACTGCCAGATGGTCACCTCATCGGTTAACGAGCGACAACCATAATAATGCTCAAATGCGGCGAGCTTGATTCGTTCATTATTGGTCTCAACCACTTTGAAGGGGCCGGTTCCAATCACAGCATGAGAGACCGAATTTAATGGCGATGGCTCTCGTGTGACTTGCGCAGCAGGTTGAATCGAATACTTAACGCCAGCCAATAAGCCCGCGAACCCGGTGTCTGCTTTGGTGAGTTGAAAGCTGATCCTCAATGGCTGTTCACTGTAGATGGAAGAAACATGATCTAACTCAGCTTGATAGAAAGGCAGAGCTTGTAAAGCAGTAAACAAAGCAACCAGCTGCTTGGCATCAACTGGCTGACCATCATGAAAAGTCAGACCGGGGCGCAGATAGAAAGTCCAAACCAGTTGCTCTGTGTCATATTCCCAATGGTGAGCTAATTCAGGCTTTAACTCACCTTTACCATTACACGTCACTAGGCAGCTAAAAACCTGTCTTATCAAAAATCGTTCGCTACTGCGGTGTATATGGTGCGGAAACAAATCCTCAAACTTACGCTTATAGGTTAATTGAACGTGCAGCAGCCCTTCACGCATGGTCGCGCCGGAAGTTTCTTGCAGTAAAGAACCAAACACAGCGCGGTCATTATCCAATATGGAAAGTGCTTTTTCGTACTTGCCCTGCTCTATCAATTTACTGGCAACATGTTGAGTCATTTCTTGATTACTAAAACGTAATGTCAGGTTAGAACGTTGATTCCGTCCCACTTTAGGCTCCCACACTACCCACTCAGCCTGATGCATCTTGCCTAACAAGGTTCGTGCATGGCGCAAACTAGTAAACAGCATATCCGCTACTTCGGCTAGGGTGACTGAATGAGAAATGTTTGGCTCGAACGATTCTAGCCGCGTGTAGTAACGCATCATGTTTAGATCAGACAAATAGTGAACCTTTTAAAGATAGCTCTTCCTAATTAAGCTCATTATAAAACATATTCATCAAAAAGTAGTGTAATGCGACCAAAACAGGAACAACCAATAAAAATACCATCTGTTTTTTAGTTCCTCTTAATTATCCATAATGAACGGGTCAGCAACAAACCATAGGTTGTAAATAAAGCCTAACCAGAGAGAGTAATGACCATGAGAAAATACTATCTTAACAAGCTAAAAAGCACCTGCAGTAAGCTCGAAAGAGAAGCACTACGAACACTTTTAGATCTATGTAACTGGCGTTATTAGTACACTTTTTAGCACCGAGTAAACGCGAGTTGGGTACAACCTAATATGCTCCTACCCCCAATATGAGTTAGGTCTCAACTCGCTTTTCCATTCCAATTCCCCTCTCAAGCCTGCTGTACCAATAGCTCACACAATCGATAAATTTCCGTTGTCGACTCGACAAATTTAATTCGTTTTCTTAGTTGAACGAAAAGCCTTAAGGTTCGCCCCGAAGCAAGCAAGGAGCCTCAGAAAAAACTGAAAGCTCAGCTAACAACTAATTTATTTGCAGTTACCAATCAGGTATTAACTAAGGAAACGCCATGCGTATCGCAATTCTTTCTCGCAACGAAAATCTATACTCTACCGCTCGTCTAAAGCAGGCTGGAGAAGCACGTGGTCATCAGGTCGATGTTATCGACACGTTGCACTGTGATATAGATATCGCGAGTAACAATCCGAAGATTCGCTACATGGGTGAAGAGCTACCTCAATACGATGCTGTTATTCCACGTATTGGCGCTTCCATTACCTTTTACGGAACTGCGGTTGTTCGCCAATTTGAAATGATGGGCACTTTTTGTATCAATGAGTCAGTAGCAATCAGTCGCTCTCGCGACAAACTGCGCTCACTACAACTGTTGTCTCGTAAAGGTATTGGCTTACCAAAAACAGGTTTCGCTAGCCGCCCAGACAAGATTCAAGACCTGATCAAAAACGTAGGCGGCGCGCCACTTGTGATCAAGCTTCTTGAAGGCACTCAAGGTATCGGCGTTGTACTAGCAGAAACAAACAAAGCAGCAGAAAGCGTTATCGAAGCGTTCATGGGCCTAAAAGCGAACATCTTGGTTCAAGAGTTCATTGAAGAAGCAAATGGCGCAGACATCCGTTGTTTTGTTGTTGGCAACAAAGTAATTGCTGCAATGAAGCGTCAAGCTGGTGAAGGTGAATTCCGCTCTAACCTGCACCGTGGCGGCACTGCTCAGCTGGTTAAACTAACCAAAGAAGAGCGCGCAACAGCAATCAATGCAGCGAAAATCATGGGATTAAACCTATGTGGTGTAGATATCCTACAATCTAAGAACGGCCCAGTAGTAATGGAAGTAAACTCTTCTCCAGGCCTAGAAGGCATCGAGAAAGCAACGGGTAAAGATGTAGCAGACATGATTTTCGAATTCATCGAGAAGAATGCAAAACCAAACGCTAACCGTACTCGTGGCAAGGGCTGATTGAATACCGATAACTCATGATTGGAAAGAAAATGAACAATAAAATGATCATAGGGAATACCGAAGCACTTTGCTTACCAGAGTTAGGGATAACTGGACTACATACACGTGTTGATACAGGGGCTAAAACCTCTTCTCTACACGTAGACAATCTACTATGTGTTAAATCAAATGGTGAGAAATTCGTAGAGTTCGACCTTCACCCAGACGTTTATCACCTAGAAGAGACGGTGCGCTGCAAGGCGAAACTGAAAACAAGTAAGAAAATTAAATCATCTAACGGCGAAGTTGAACACCGTTGCGTGATTGAAACCATGCTAAGAATCGGTGGTCAGGAATGGCCTATCGATATCACGCTAAGCAACCGTCAAGACATGACTTACATGATGTTGCTTGGACGTCAAGGCATGAGTGACAAAGTGATTGTTGACCCTGCGGGTGAATTCCTGCTGACTCACTAATCCGAGTCATCGTAACCGCTCCACAGGTTATAACTAAAGCTACTCACAACGATATAAGGCCAGTCTCATGACTGGCCTTATTGCTATCTATTTTTCTATTTCTACTTTCAGCTCTGAATACACGACTTTGCATTCAAGCTTCTGATCTATTTCTTCGATTTACCATGAGATTGAAAACCAAATCGCCCAATCGATAAAAGTAATTTCTTGGTTTTGATTTTCGTCACTCGCCAATGTGTAACAGGCCTTCTTGGGGCACTCATCAACAGGTGTTCAAAAGCCTTCTGACTGAAATCGACTTGCCCACCATGTGCCACCAGCAAGGTATCGAGCTGCATGTCATAAATGCGCGATACAGACGCTCGATACTTATTAGGGTGAAAGATAGGAAACGGCGGAATCAGCTTCTTCTTAACCTCGACCATTAAATCGGCCACATAAGCCACGCTGTGTGATGGGCAATAGACCGAGAGATCACGGTCGGTATGGCCCGGTGTTTCAAGAACCAACCAATCATCAAACCCTGGAATACTATCCCCATCAGACAGCTTGTAGTCCGGCTTTAACTTTCTTGAATACCATAGGTTTGCTTTAGGCTTGCCTAAGCGGTTCGCCATCCACCTAGCAAGCGCTAAGTCGGTCAGGTGCATCAAAATGCCATCGATGCCGTGATACCAATCTTTATCTCGGTTTGCTGCCACCAAGTTACAGCTCGTGAGCTTTCTGAGCTTGTGCGCTGCCCCTGCATGGTCCGGATGCATGTGTGTAACAACCACAGTATGTAGGTCGCTAAATTCACGGCCAAGCTCATCTTCAATGAAAGCCCTAAGATGAGGAATATCCGCACGGCACGCACCATCAAGTAACAGCAACCTATCTGGGTACTCTACGAGATACATGTCTTGGATGTAACCTTTAATGGTATGCAGCTGCAAACCCACTCCTTGTGATAATTCAACTGGTCAGACCTACACCATAGCAAACTCACATTTATTTGTAACAAATTTGTTAACTATAAAATCACATCAAAGTACCATGCTCTTCTGCTCTTTTATCGTGACGACAAAATACGTGATTTGTTGACCTAAGTTATTAGGACTATATATGCGCCTCTAATTTATTGTCTGAGTGCTATACATGAACCAACTAATCGATGCTCTTTCTACCCAAGGTTATTTCGTACGGGATGACTTCTTAACTCAAGAAGAAGTGGTGGCATTGAGGGATTGCATTCCAGAGAACTGGAAAAAGGCTAGGATTGGCCGTAACGATGAAGTAACGCGAGAGTCGACCATTCGTAGTGACAAGATTCAATGGGTGCGCCGCGATATGGGTCAGCCAGCATCTCTGTTCCTAGACAAAATGGAACAAATTCGTTTAGCGGCAAACCAAGCGTTCTTTTTGGGTCTGTTCGAGTACGAAGCGCACTTTGCTAAATACGAAAAAGGCGACTTCTACCAGAAGCACTTAGACTGTTTCAAGGGCAATGAAAACCGCCGCCTGACCACTGTGTTCTATATGAATGATGAGTGGACAGAAGAAGACGCTGGTGAACTTGTGGTTTACGACCTAAAAGACAACCACATCGCGACCATTCCACCAAAGTCAGGCCGCTTATTTGTGTTCTTATCTGAACAGTTCCACACGAGGTACTGCCGACAAACACAGAGCGATTCAGTATTGCAGGTTGGTTCCGTATTAACGGCGTGAAAGACAACCAATTGGACATCGCGCACTAAAACTGTATCCACATCGAACCTTCTTCTAAGCCTCTCCATCGAGAGGCTTTTTTATTGAACAACAGTTGTCCAATAAAACGTCTTA
Organism: Vibrio sp. 10N.261.54.E10; assembly: GCF_002877735.2. Taxonomy (NCBI): domain Bacteria; kingdom Pseudomonadati; phylum Pseudomonadota; class Gammaproteobacteria; order Vibrionales; family Vibrionaceae; genus Vibrio; species Vibrio sp. 10N.261.54.E10. The sequence continues at coordinate 1,170,659 of NZ_MCXE02000002.1, read as the reverse complement.
AAAACCGAACATGTTCAACATCAAAACCATCAATAACTTTTCTCTTAAATAAAATCGAAACGAATCTTTCATATCAGTGAAACGGTTTAGCCACGTAAGTGAAATATTGCCTGTTCAAGATAGCTTCAAACGACACCCCTACCGTCTCGTTAACACTCTAATCCAATACCTCGATATCGATTTCATCCAAAAGGAAACGAAGATGAATAAGCTAATTTTGGCAGGCGTTCTTTCCGCAACAGCGGCAATGCCAGCGTTCGCAACGACTCAAGTCACTTGGTGGCACGCAATGGGCGGCCAGCTTGGAGAAACAGTAAACAAAATTGCGACCGACTTTAATGCGTCACAAGATGATTACGAGATCACGCCAATCTACAAAGGTTCATACACAGAGACCTTAACAGCCGGTATCGCGGCATACCGAGCAGGTGAAGCACCCAATATTCTGCAAGTCTTCGATGCAGGCGCAGCAACCATCATGAACGCGAAAGACGTCGCGAAACCGGTACAGGATATTCTGGTTGAGTCGGGTTACAACTTTAATTCAAACGACTACCTAGCGGGCGTTCGTAACTTCTATGCCGACAACCAAGGCAAGATGGTTGGTATGCCTTTCAACAGTTCGACACCGGTTCTTTACTACAACAAAGATCTTCTCGCGGAAGTGGGTGCAGACGCGCCTAAAACTTATGAAGAACTAGAAGTGGTCGCTAAGAAACTGAAGGCTGAAGGACACATCGCGTTTTCTCAATCTCTGACGCCGTGGATCATGTTCGAGAACTTTAAGTCTCGCCACAACCTGCCAGTCGCAGATCAAAACAACGGCTACGATGGCTTGTCCACTAAGATCATGTTCAACACCAAAGACATGATGATGCACGTTAGCAAGATGAAAGAGTGGTCAGATCTAGGTTACTACAAGTATTACGGCAGCGACTGGGATGCAAACCAAACCCCTTTCGAGCGCCAAGAAGTGGCGATGTGGATGGGTTCTTCAGGCTCATTCGGTGGCTTACGTAATCGCGTACCTTTCGAACTCGGCACCACATACCTTCCATACTGGAAATCGGTTAACCCAGACGCAGGCTTAACCTTCATTGGCGGTGCTGCTCTGTTTGCACTCAATGGCCATGACCAACAGCAAGACAAAGGTGTAGCAGCGTTCTTTGATTACCTGACGAAGCCTGAAACTCAAGTCTACTGGCACAAAACCACTGGTTATGTACCTGTAACAACGGCTGCCTATGAGCTAGCGAAAGAGTCTGGCTACTACAACGAACAACCAGATGCAGAAGTGGGCGTTAAGCAGCTAAGCCTAAAATCGGGCGAATGGACTAAAGGTTACCGCTTAGGTTACTACCCTCAAATTCGTGAAGTGATGCATCGTGAATTCGACAATATCTTCGCCGACCGCTCTAGCGTCGAGAACAGCCTAGATAAAGTCGAAGATGAGAGCAGCAAACTGCTGAAACGCTTCGCTCGTACGATGAACTAATTTGGCTTTTTAACCAAAGTAGATTACTGAGCTAAAGGCTTAACAAACCAAAGCCGTTCATTGCTCCTCACCACTTGTCACTGCGTCGTTAAAAACGTAATGGCAAGGAGTGAGGAGATTCTTCACTAGCGCCATTTCTTGCTCCAAAAACTACAACTCAACTGGATGCATTCCTTTGCTATAGCGCTAGTGCTCACCGTAACTAACAGTGATAACAGTCACTAATTTTTGGGGATTACCCTGTGGAACGACGTCAGCAATTCTTTCACTCTCCGCTGCCTTACCTATTTTTGGCGCCTCAGATACTCATCATTGCAGTTTTCTTTATCTACCCAGCAGCAAAGGCAGTTTACCTGTCCTTCATGCTAGAAGACCCTTGGGGCACCTCTTCCATCTTCGTGTGGTTCGAAAACTATCAGATGCTATTCGAATCGAGCGAGTATCTGAACTCGATTGGCTTCACATTAATGTTCGCAATCGTGGTCTCTTTCTTATCGCTTGCCTTAGCGCTGCTGCTCGCGGTTAAAGCCGACAACATCATTCACGGACAAGGCGCTTACAAGGTCACTCTTACTTGGGTTTACGCGGTTGCTCCTGCGATTGCAGGCGTAATCGGTGCTTTCTTGTTTAACCCACACATTGGCGTGTTTACCGAGATATTTGCGGTTATAGGCTGGGACTTTAGCTTCCAAACCGACCCTTTAGATGCCACGTTTGCTCTGATTTTGGTTTCGGTTTGGAAACAGGTTTCGGTGAATTTCATCTACTTTCTGGCTGGGCTTCAATCGATCTCTTACGCCGTAAAAGAAGCAGCGATGCTGGATTGTATCAGTGACTCGAAACGTTTCTGGACCATCACTTTCCCACTACTCGCGCCAACTGGATTTTTCCTACTGGTCATCAACCTCACCTACTCCTTCTTTGAAACCTTTGGCGTAATCGACACCATGACCAATGGAGGCCCGGGGGGCGGCACAACGTCGTTGGTGTACAAGGTGTATCGAGATGGTTTTGTTGGCGCAGATTTAGGCGGCAGCTCCGCACAATCTGTTGTGCTGTTACTGCTGGTCCTCACTCTTACATTTATCCAGTTTCGCGTTGTAGAAAAGCGCGTCCATTACTAGCCTCTCACCGCTAGGATTTAACGCGACAGGAGTTATTTATGAAAAGTAATAAGGTCTCAGACCACCTAATTTTAATTGCAGGGATGCTGTTTATGTTGGTCCCTATCTGGCTAATCTTTGCCAGCTCGACGCATAATCCGAACACCATTGTCAGCGAAGGCCTGCAATGGCTACCGGGCGATAACTTTACGGCTATTTATAGCGAAGCTTGGAACAAAAGTATGGGCTTCAGTGGCGAAGTCACCGCCAGTAAAATGATCGCCAACTCAATGATCATGGGGCTAGGTTTTGCGATCGGTAAGATCATCATTTCGATGATGGCGGCGTATGCTTTGGTCTACTTCAGACTGCCTTATGCTACAGCTTGGTTCTGGTTGATCTTCGTGACGCTTTTGCTGCCATTAGAAGTGCGCATTATCCCTTCCTATGAAGTTGTCGCAGGGCTTGGGCTGCTTAATAGCTACACAGGTTTAATTCTGCCTTTGATCGCCTCAGCCACCGCGACGTTCTTTTTTAGGCAGTTCTTCAAAACCATCCCCGATGAATTGTTAGAAGCCGCACAGTTAGATAACGCAGGTCCATTTCGATTCTTTGTCGATATCTTGCTGCCTCTATCTAAAACCATGATCGCCGCAATCTTCATCATCATGTTTGTGGTGGGTTGGAACCAATATCTGTGGCCAATCATGATGACCACGGACGAAGGCTACAACACCATCGTGATGGGCATCAAACAAGTACTCAACAACATCAATGAAACCAGTTTACCGCGCTACGACTATGTTTTTGCCATGGTGATTTTAGCGATGTTGCCACCCGTTTTAGTGGTGGTTGTATTTCAGCGTTGGTTTGTAAAAGGGCTAGTAGAAAGTGAAAAATAATAACGACAAAAATCAAATGAACGATAACCGCATTCAATCACTCGCTGAGTACAAGATGTCTCACCTGCATTCTCACCAAGCTATCCACAAAAATACAGAGGACACCCCGATGCCAAAGTTAAAACAAACGTTAGCGCACACCCAAGCCACTCACAACCATACGCACAAAGCACCTACCATGTTAGGCATCAAAAACTTAGTAAAGACTTATGAGAACGGTCATCGTGCAGTGAAAGATGTCTCGCTTGATATCGAAAAGGGTGAATTTCTTGTGTTGGTTGGCCCATCGGGTTGCGGCAAGTCTTCTATCCTACGTTCAATAGCGGGGCTGGAAAGTATCTCTGGCGGAGAGATTCACTTAAGTGGCCGCCGTGTTGATAACGAAAAGCCAGCTCAACGAGATATCGCAATTGTCTTTCAAAATTACGCACTCTACCCTCACATGACGGTATACAAAAACCTCGCTTATGGTTTAAAGAACCGAGGTGTCAGCCAACACGTAATTGAAGAGAAGATTGAGAAAGTCGCCAAGACACTAAAGATCGAAGAATACCTAGATCGCAAGCCAGCCAAGCTTTCGGGTGGTCAGCGCCAGCGCGTTGCTATGGGACGAGCGATTGTACGCGACCCTCAACTGTTCCTGTTTGACGAGCCTTTGTCTAACCTAGATGCCTCATTGCGCGCTCACATGAGGTTAGAAATCAAAAAGCTACAACGCGAGCTAGGCGTAACCAGTGTTTACGTGACTCATGACCAAGTCGAAGCCATGACACTGGCAGATAGAATCGTGGTTCTCAACAAAGGTCAGATAGAACAAGTCGGCACACCAAGAGAAGTTTACCACCAGCCTGCCAGTATCTTTGTGGCAAGCTTTATTGGCAGCCCCGCGATGAACTTCCTTACTGCCACGCTCGATGATGGCTATCTTGAAATCGGTGATCAACAAATGTACCTGCCAGAGTACGCGCACGTTAAGAACGCGACTATCACGCTTGGCATTCGCCCTGAACACTCTGAGGTTTGTTCCGAATTAAAAATGAACACCTTGCCTCTCGAACTGCGTATCAGTGTGGTTGAGCCATTGGGGCCGAATCAATTGGTTCATGGCCTGGTGAACGACCAACCCTTTATCGCCGTCACGCCAGAAACGACACTATGCCAAGTACTGCCGCTCGGATTAAGCATTGATAAATCTAACCTGCATATTTTTGACAGTCGTGGAAAGCGTATTCAGCCGAATAACTTTACTTCACAAGAGTCACGCGAAGAGACGACAAGCATAACGACGGCCCTCGCTTAATCGAGTACACTGATATTTAATGCGTTTTTACGGTGCGTCTTTAAGAAGGATTAATTATGTCGTCTATCATCGTAGGTCATCGGGGTGTAGCAGGTACTCACCCAGAAAATACCAAAGCAAGCATTGAACAAGCCGCTAAACTCGGCTTGAAATGGATTGAAGTAGATATTCAGCCAACTCAGGATGATCAACTTGTGGTTTGTCACGACCACACCCTTGAGCGCTGCAGCGATGGCAAGGGGCGTGTCGACGAACACACCCTTGCAGAACTGCGTCAGCTTGATTTTGGCAGTTGGAAGTCTGAGCAGTTCGCAGGTGAAAGAATATTAACGTTGGAAGAGTTGCTCGCGCTTGCTGAACAGCATGATCTCAGCATGAATTTAGAGATCAAAGTCGACAGTCGACATCAAGCGCCTCATGTCGTTGATTTGCTGCATACCGAGTTGATTCGTTCAAATCTAGACACCGACAGAGTTCTGCTTTCAAGTTTCAGCCATCAAGTCGTTTCTGAAATGGCTCGTCACCTGCCGAGATACCGCGTAGGTCTGATCACAGAGCAACTGACTCAAGCCGACTTGATGTTGATTGACGAGGTTAAAGCGTTCAGCTGTCACATGAACTACGAGCATGTGAATCAGAGCGATCTTGATACACTCAGTGAAGCAAACATCCAAACATGGTGCTACACAGTAAACGATCCGTCTCACTTCAAATTCATCTCAAAAGTAGATGCCGTATTCACTGATTTTCCGAATCAATTTACCTCTATAAATTGACCAAACAAATACCGCAAAAACAACCCCGAGAGACTTTAAAATTAACTCTCGGGAAACCTTAAAATTAGGTAGCAAACACAAGTGAGTAGGAGTACATTCCGCTACTCACTTGGTTTCATTAGCTCGCTCTATACAGACAGCTTCATTGGTTACTTAATTTATGGATCTCATTTTTAGTCCAACCTTCCCAATTTTGGGTGCAATCTTCATTTTCGCCGCTATTGTTCGTGGCTTCTCAGGTTTCGGTTTCACCTTAGTGGCATTGCCATTAAGTGCGTTATTCGTGCCTGTTATCGAACTGGTTCCTGTCTTCATGTTGATCGATCTCCTAGGCAATGTTCAATTACTGCCTAAAGTTCGAAAGCACGTTAACTGGCGCTGGGTTTTAAAGGTGTTTATCCCTTGTTTTGCCTTCACACCAGTCGGCCTACTTCTGCTTAAATCCGTTAGCCAAGACACGATCATCTTGATCATCAGTGCCTTCATTTTTGCGTCTGCACTTATGATCTACAAAGGTTTCCAGTACAAAAGCGAACCTAGATTTACTCCCTATATTCTAGGAAGCCTTGCGGGTGTAATGAACGGCGCGGCTTCGATGTCAGGGCCTCCAATTGGCACTCATGCATTAGCAAGCCCAGTCGGTCCGCACATTGCCAGAGCAGGCCTGATAGCCTTCTTTGTATTGGCTGATTCCACTGCGTTTGTTTCGGCATCTATCGCTGGGTTAGTCGACCGCGATGTAGTTTGGCTGACTCTCGCGCTTCTACCAAGCAGCATGTTTGGCGGTTATGTGGGTTCTAAACTGTTCGAAAGATTTGGTGGAGCGAAGTTTAAGCCAGTCACCATTGCATTGCTGATTGTGATTGCAATATTCAGTGCAGGTCGAGTCTTACTGTAACGGCTTTAGCGTTTAATTTTGGACGTTGCTTTTACGAATTGGTTTCGCGAATTGATTGCGCTAATTGACTGCGGAAAGTGATTAAGAAAACTGGGTACCAATGACTACCATTCGATATGGATAGGGGTACCCATTTTTACAAGTTGGAGAAACTCATCCATATCTTGATTGGTTAACGCGATACAGCCATCCGTCCAATCAAAACTTTGAATAAAGCTCGGCGAACGACGCTCGCCGTTTTTGATGCCATGGATTTTGATGTTTCCTCCAGGATCTACATCATTTTGCTCTGCCCATTGCATATCCGAAGGTTGCGGATAGTTAATATGTACTGAGCGATAAAAGTCCGACTCTTCCATCACATAATCGAGCTGGTATTCCCCTTCCGGCGTTCGGTTGTCCCCTTCAAAGCGTTTATGCCCTTTCGGTTGTTTGCCTAGCGCAATACGAAACTCCTGAATCACCTCTTCACCTTTTAGCAGATACATCCTACGTTTCGATTTATCGACTTTAACTAACGTAACCACTTGCGACAGCGAATCTATCTCAGATGCGCTATCCGGTACGTTGTAAAACTGTCGAGAGGAACTTTGAGGTGGACGTTTCGATGACCCTTGAGAAAACTGAGCTACCTTTTCATCAGGGCTACTGTTAAGAACATCATCCACAATAATCACATGCTCGGAGTTTGAGCTCGTGGAAGAGGTTGAGTTAGATGAAGACGTTGAGACACGTTGAGAATGAGCCGGTGCAGACTCGAATACGATGGTTTCGATAGCGGTCGCGTCAGAGACTATTTTCTCGACCACGACTTGCTCAGCATTCGCGTTCGAAGCCACAAACAGTAAACACAGTGATAAAGGCAGAAACAGACGCACCTTTAGATCTCCTCAAAACGCATGGACATGGTTCGTGACTGAGTTTCCATTCCTAACGACTCATAGAAACCCTGAGCTTGTTGGTTAAACTCCATTACCTCCAACCTAAGTTCAATCGCTCCTCTCGCCTGCGCCCATTGATTAAAAGACTTCATTAACGCTCGACCAGCACCTTGGCTCTGAACCTGATCGTTCACCACAATCGTATTGACCCTTGCCACCTTGTGCGGCTGAATAAAACTGACGCCTTTGTTCTGCGTTACCTTACCCGCTAAAAAGCCAACGACTTGCTTGTCGTCTACTGCAACCAAGAAAGCGCCAAGTGGGTCAAGCATCAAACCTAACCAATACTCTTCACTGTCGGCCAAGCCTTGTGACGCTGGTGCAAATACCATAGGCGCACCAAGATGATGTTGACGGTTTATCTGCTCAGAGAGCGCTAAGATCGCGTTAATATCAGTTACCTTGGCCGTCCGGATTTGCATATCATCACCTTGTTTAAATTCAATAACACCTTAGCAAAAATGGCTTAGTTGTGCACCGTTACACTGGTCAACTCAGACGCTCTGTGAAGGCTGAACATTAATATTAGGCACTATGTTTAGGGAAATTGTTCCGTAAATCTCAGGCACATTACCAGCCGTTGAGTGCTACTATCTCTGCAGAATCAATATACTAACGACGACTAACGACTGGATACCTATATGATTAAGTTTGCTGTAATTGGAACCAATTGGATTACACAAAAGTTTGTTCAAGCTGCGCACGAATCTCAATCGATGCAACTTGCTGCGGTTTACTCTCGAAATCTAGACAGCGCGGCACAGTTCGCCCAAGAATTTGACGTTGAAACCACGTATGACTCACTCGACGCATTGGCCAATGACAACACTGTAGAAGCCGTGTACATCGCTTCCCCTAACTCACTGCATTGCGAGCAATCTATCTTCATGATGGAACACGGCAAGCATGTTATCTGTGAAAAGCCGGTTGCATCAAATATTGATGAAGCAACACGCATGTTCGAAGTCGCTGAGAAAAACGGTGTGGTGCTGTTTGAGGCGTATAAATCTCAATTCCTACCGAACTTTAAGCAAGTTCAACTTGGGTTAGAAAAGATTGGCAAGGTACATAAAGCACACATCAACTACTGCCAGTATTCATCGCGCTACCAAAAATACCTAAACGGCGAGAACCCAAATACCTTCAACCCAGCTTTTTCTAACGGCTCATTGGTCGATATTGGCTTTTACTGTGTTGCCGCGACAGTCGCGCTATTTGGCAAACCTGAAAACGCACAGGCTTCTGCAAAGCTACTTGATTCAGGTGTCGATGCTCATGGCTGTGCGATCTTCCAATACCCTGAGTTTGATGTGACCCTTGCGCACTCCAAAGTCAGCGACTCTTACGCGCCAAGCGAGATCCAAGGTGAATTAGGGGCGATCATCATCGATCACATCGCTGAATGTACTGACGTTAAGATCCGCTACCGCGATGGCACGGTAGAAAACCTTACTCAAGCACAAAGCGAAAACTCCATGAGTTACGAAGCGCAGGCCTTTGCTAGCTGCATTGCTGGCGACAACGCAACACAAGCGCAGGCCCAACTGCGCGCTTTAACGGTTGCGAAGTTAATTACAGAGATGCGCCAACAAGTTGGTGTAGTGTATCCAGCGGATAAATAACGTCACAGCGTAAGTTAACAAACTGATTTTTAATACATAATTATTTATACATAACTGAATTTAATCTTTACGACAAATAACCGGATTAGTTGATTGAGGTCCCATCTGTTTAAATCCGCGTTCGATATCTATCGTATTTATTTAATTTATTGAAGGTGTGTAAAGTGTTTTCAGTTGATGATCGCGTTGTAGCAACAAAAGGTGTTGAACTAGGTGAAATGGTAGTAACTGGCCTAAGTGCTGGTGGCGGCTACGTTCACGTTACAACGGTAGAAGGCGCAATGACGCTTACTTACCCAGCGCAAGATCTTAAAAAAGCATAGTTTAACCACTCTGCCCTTTTAGTAGTCACTCTACTAAAGGTAACAAAATTGAGGCTTTGGCTGACTTCACTCTTCTGCATTAGAGTAAGCAGCCAGAGCCTTTTTTATGCCCGTCATTTACCCACCAGCTTTCTAATTAGCTTACTCGTTACAATAAAACCGCACTCAACTGACAATAGAATTAGGCAACGAGTTTCTACACTAGGTGCTTATTCTCATCGTTCTCTTGATATTCCCGTGCACTTAATCGCAGTGAATAGTTCTTGTTAACAAAGGCTTATTGTCTGCGAAAGTTTCTGGTACATTAGCATCATCTTATACTAAGAATGACCCGAATGAGGGAAGCTATGAAGCTTTACATTTACGATCACTGCCCTTTCTGTGCAAGAGTCTCCTACATTGCTCAATCGCTAGGCTTGAACATTGAGCTTGTTTCTGTCGATTATGATGATGCCCAAACCCTTATCGATCTGATCGGTAAAAAGATGGTACCCGTCTTCCAAAAAGACGATGGCTCTATCATGGCAGAGAGCCTAGATATCATCGCGTACTTCATGGACTTGAAATCAAGCGATGAGCAGCGTGTGCCATCTGAGCAAGTGACTGTGTTCCAAACTCGCGCATTCCCTCTTACTCAACAGATTGGACGCCCACGTTGGTGGAACCTCGACTTGGCTGAATATCGCTCTGCTGGAGCCAAAGAAGCTTGGCGTGCCAGTAAAGAGACCGAAGGTTTTAACTTTGAAGAACTGTTAGAAAAGACGCCTCAGTTCGTTCAACTGATTAACCCATTACTGAAAGATGCCGAACTCTTACTGGATCTAGAGAATGGTGAGTCATCACTGCCTCTAGTCGATCAAGCGGTGTATTTCTCGATGCTTCGTGGCTTTTGCGTAGAACCAAGCATCACATGGCCACCAGCACTTGAACGCTGGTTAGAAAAGAAAAGTGAAACGCTAAAGCTGTCTTTACTTCGCTAGAAAGCTATCTCGATTAAGAAAGCAAGCTCTGATTAAGAAAACAAGCTCTGACTCGCAAGCGACTACAACGAGCACAAACAAAAAATCGAAGCTCTCAGGTGTAAACTGCGAGCTTCGATTTTCTTTTATCTGGCCATTCTATTTCTCTAAGGCTTTGTCTTACAGCAGACGCCTTCTCAAACCTGTTCGCTCCAAGATTCGTGTCGAAATTTCTTCAACCGATAGTGAAGAGGTGTTGATGTAAGGTATCGCTTCTCGACGGAACATCGCCTCTACCGTTTGCAATTCATACAAACATTGTGAGTCACTGGCGTATTCGCTGCCTGCTAAGCGGTTCTCACGAATTTCAGTGAGCCTTTCTGCATCAATGGTCAAACCAAACAGCTTATGTCGGTAAATCTCAAACTCTGGCAACAGCTTTAAGCGTGCCAAGTCATCGTGGATAAATGGGTAGTTTGCTACGCGTAAGCCAAACTGCATCGCCATATACAAACTTGTTGGTGTTTTGCCACTTCGAGAAACACCCAACAAGATGATGTCGGCTTCTTCCAGCCCTTTTAGCGTGATGCCATCATCATGCGCGAGCGTGTACTCAATCGCAGCAATACGGTCGAAATACTTCACCGAGTCCTTGTTTACACTGCGTGAGCGCTGCAACTTAGGAACAGGCGCCATCTGAATGTCATCCTGTACTTTCTGCACGATGCTCTCTAACACGTCATAACAGTGCGCGGGCGCTTCTAGCAATTTGGTTTTGATATCAGGTATCACAATCGAAAAGAACACTAGCGGTTCTAATCCGGTATCACGATACGAAATTTCAATCTCTTTTAATAAATCAGAAAGTTTGTCCTCACTTTCCACAAACGGAAAGGTTTTTTCATTGGCTTTAAAAGGGAATTGACCTAGAACAACATGCCCTAAAGTCTCACATGTTATGGCCGTTCCATCAGAAACATAGAATACATCACGACTTTGAATATCAATTTGCATTTTTTATTTAATGTTTAAAATTATTTTGAGTAGGATGGTAACCATAATATAGATAATAAAACCCTGCTGACTATTACGTCCCCCACAGCTTTAGAAAATAATTTACATTTTTTTAAACTGACACGTAATCGTTTGCCTTTAAATCCCTACAATGCTTGCTATGTTTCTGGAGAAATAAATGCAAAATAATACCCTATGGTTCAATGGCCTATCCATGGAAGATGTCGACAAAGTCGGCGGTAAGAACGCCTCACTGGGCGAGATGGTTTCTAACCTGTCCAATGCTGGTGTTTCTGTACCTAATGGTTTTGCTACCACCTCTTATGCGTTTAACGACTTTCTTGACTACAAAGGTCTTGATGAGCGCATCCACCAACTACTTGATGAACTTGATGTTGAAGACGTTGACGCACTGCGTAAGACAGGTGCAACGATTCGACAATGGGTTCTAGACGCACCCTTCCCAGAATCACTAGAGCAAGACATCCGTGATAACTACCGCGAGCTAATCGAAGACAACGAAGAATTGTCTGTAGCTGTGCGTTCATCTGCAACCGCAGAAGACCTTCCAGATGCTTCATTCGCAGGCCAGCAAGAAACCTTCCTTAACGTGAAAGGCATCGACGCGGTACTCGAAGCAACCAAGCACGTTTACGCGTCACTCTTTAACGACCGCGCTATCTCTTACCGTGTACACCAAGGCTTTGACCACCGTGGCATTTCATTGTCTGCGGGTATCCAGCGCATGGTTCGCTCAGACAAAGCCTCTTCAGGTGTGATGTTCACGCTTGATACTGAGTCTGGCTTCGACCAAGTGGTATTCATCACCTCTTCTTGGGGCTTGGGTGAAATGGTTGTACAGGGCGCAGTGAACCCAGACGAGTTCTACGTTCACAAGCCAATGTTAGAAGCGGGTCACTACCCAATCGTTAAAAAGACGTTTGGTTCTAAGTTGATCAAGATGATCTACTCGACCAATCAAGAAATCGGCAAGCAAGTCGATATCATCGACACCGACACTCAAGAGCGTAACGAGTTCTCATTGAACGATGAAGAGATCAAAGAACTAGCGAAACAAGCGATGATCATCGAGAAGCACTACCAACGTCCGATGGACATTGAGTGGGCGAAAGATGGCATCGACGGCAAGCTTTACATCGTTCAGGCTCGCCCAGAAACCGTATGTTCTCAAAGCGACCAAAACGTTATCGAGCGTTACGAGCTAAACAACAAGGCTGATGTCTTGGTTGAAGGCCGTGCTATCGGTCAACGTATCGGTTCTGGCCCTGTTCGCTTGGTTGATTCTCTAGACCAGATGTCACTGGTTCAAGAAGGCGACGTACTAGTAACAGACATGACAGACCCAGACTGGGAACCTGTGATGAAGAAAGCGTCCGCGATTGTGACTAACCGTGGTGGCCGTACTTGTCACGCAGCAATCATTGCTCGTGAGCTAGGCATTCCTGCGATTGTTGGTTGTGGTACTGCGACAAGCAGCCTAAATGATGGCGACACCGTGACAGTGTCATGTTCAGAAGGTGAAACGGGCTACGTTTACAATGGCGAACTCGACTTTGAAATCAAACGTTCTGAGGTTGATGAGCTACCAATGCTGCCAACCAAAGTAATGATGAACGTGGGTAACCCAGATCGTGCCTTCGACTTTGCTCAAATCCCGAACGAAGGTGTTGGCCTGGCTCGCCTTGAATTCATCATCAACAAGATGATCGGTATTCACCCTAAAGCTCTGCTGAACTTCGATGAGCAAACGGATGAGATCAAAGCAGAAATCAACCAACGCATTCGTGGCTACAAAGATCCAATCGATTTTTACGTAAGCAAGCTAACAGAAGGCATCGCGACTATCGCTTCTGCATTCTGGCCTAAGCGTGTGATCGTACGTATGTCTGACTTCAAGTCGAACGAGTACAGCAACCTTGTTGGAGGTAAAACGTTTGAACCACATGAAGAGAACCCAATGCTGGGCTTCCGTGGTGCATCTCGTTACATCTCTCCAGTATTTGAAGACTGTTTCGAGCTTGAAACTCAAGCGCTAAAACGTGTTCGTAACGAGATGGGACTGAAGAACGTTGAAATCATGATCCCATTCGTTCGTACTCCGAGCGAAGCGGCATCGGTTATCGATATTCTGGCTAAGTTTAACCTACGTCGTGGCGACCAAGGTCTGAAAGTCATCATGATGTGTGAGCTTCCATCGAATGCGATATTGGCTGATGAGTTCTTGAAGTACTTCGATGGCTTCTCTATCGGTTCAAACGACATGACACAGCTGACACTTGGCCTAGACCGAGATTCAGGCGATGTTGCGCACTTATTTGACGAGCGTAATCCTGCAGTTAAAGCGATGCTGAAAATGGCTATCGATGCAGCGGCGAAAGCGGGTAAGTACGTCGGTATTTGTGGCCAAGGCCCATCAGACCATGACGACCTAGCCGAGTGGTTAATGGAACAAGGCATCAGCTCTGTTTCACTAAACCCAGATACGGTTATCGACACGTGGTTGAAGCTAGGTAACGTTACGAATAAGTAACGCTTCACGCGGTACCTAAACGACAAAAGCCAGTCACGTTGACTGGCTTTTTTAGGTTCTTTGCAAATTAGCTGGCTAGAGCGCTAGAAGTAGTATCTCACACCAACCCAAGCCTCGGTTTGCCAACCATTCGGCATTGACACACCTTTCACATCAACATCCGCTTTGGTAATGTCATAGCGCGTATTCAACCACCAAGTTCTTGCAGTGTTCATCGGCACATTTAACGATGTTTTAAATGAGAAGTTTTGCATGTCGATATCATCACCAGAAAGATCCTGCCACTCAGGAACTAAAGACACATAAGCGCCAGAATCACCAAGATGCTTCGCAGTAATCAAACCAAGCGAGTATCCCGTTAAATCATCTTTAGATGAAGTGACACCCGGGATCTCCATGCTACCTGTCATCAGTCCTGCTCTTGGAAACACAAGGAATCCACCGGTATAAGCTGGGTTAATCGCAACAACACCGCCAACCGACAATAAGTCATTTTTAATACTGTTGCGCGTATTAATATAATCTAATGAAAGACCCACTTTAGGCGTAGCTTTCGTCCCCGTTTCAAAGACGTGGAAGTACTGGATTCTAGAGTTGCTATACTCTGTACCGAATTTGTCTGGATCGCGAAGCGCTGTGTTGCTTTCATCGACAAACGTCCCTTCGGCCAGTAGGGCAAACTGTTGACCGTTTTCTAAACCGCCAGAAACTTGCCCTTGAAACTGGATATCTGAACTACCATTCAACATCAATGCTGCTTGAGTATAAACTTTAGTGACATCAGCAGGATCGATAACACGTTCGGAATCTGAATCGGCATATGCAGGAAGGGCTAGACCTAAACTCAACGGGATTAATAGAGCAAATTTTTTCATTATATCTCTCGAAAGTCGTTTGCTTCCTCCTTGAAGCCTGGAACATCCTGTTAGGTAATAAATAGATTACTTGTCAGCAAGTAGTTTTGCCGCTGAACGCATTAGTGCTGGGCCTTTATTCTCACCAAAACCTGAGTGGTATGGGTTGGTTGAGAACATCACACCCACAAAGTCACGTGCAGGATCGATGTAAATAAATTGGCCTAGGTTGCCACTTTTCGACATTGCACCGTCATTGAAAATGAAATCAAATTGGTATGCGTTGTAGTCTGCTTTTTCGTTGTATGCGTGCAGTGAACTGCTCTCTTTGCTAGTACCTACGAATGCTTTTGGATCACCGCCGTTGCGGATACGATCAATCACAGCTTGTGACACCACTGGCTCATCAGCCACCGCTTTCCAGCTAGGTGTAAATAGTGTTCCCCAGCGAGCCATGTCTTCTACCGTTGATGAAACCAAGCCAACCGCGATCGCCATGCCATCTGGCGTCAAGTTGAATTGCATTGGTTGACGTGCGTGCACTTTTGACCAAACACGATCTTCGAATACTTGAGTCCAAGTTTTGTTCTCAACGTTTTCAACTAACTTAGTCAGCACCATGGTGTTGATAGATGCGTAACGGAAATGGTCACCGGCTTTTTCACCTTCCAGTTTCTGTGCACCTTGAGCCACTTCCATCCAAGTTTCCATTTCACCCGTTTTTGCACGAGGTGAGTTAAACGATGCCGCAAAGAAACGCACCACATCAGAGTCTGGGTTCAAGATAGACTCTAATGTCTCTTCATTGTCTAGCGCGGTCGACATGTTCAGAACTTGGTGTACTGTGATGCCATCCCAGTTCGTTCCTTTCAATTCAGAAACATACTCAGCGATCTCTTTTTCAGGGTCGACTTTGCCCTCTTCCACTAACATTGCGATCACTGTGCCAACCGTCGTTTTTGCTGTAGATGCCCAAACGTGCGTATCTGTCGGCTTCATACCTGGGTAAGCTTCGTAAACGATCTCCCCTTTGTGAATCAACATAAAGCCTTGGGTACGGAACTGTTCATCCGCCAAGTACTCATCCATTGTCAACTGACCTTTGCTTTCAGTATCAACTTTCAGTGCAGCGAGTCGTGGGTCGATATTTTTGACTAAAGGCTTGTACTCTTCGTTTGGAGCCGCCAGTGCCGTTGGTAGAAACTCACTCATGTGCATGTTGTAGTAAACGCTGTGGTCGCCGCCCATCTGCCAATGAAAGTTATTGAATAACTCACGAGCTGAGTCAGTAAAACTTGGGGTAAATGCTGTGCTCGCCTCTTTCACGGTCAAGGTAACTTGAGCACCTTCAACTTTCAGAGCTTCTTCAACTGGGTTTGCTGCAAGAGCAAATGATGATGGGGTCGCTAACGATACTAGAACGGCAATGTGTTTAAGTTTCATAATTGTTCTCCTGTTTGGGTTAGGAAAAGTATAGGGAGATGCGCTACACTTAATTAGGTCACTTGATGACATTTAATGGTAGGCACAAAACAATGAAAGCATCATCGAACACCACCAGCATACTGCTCACTTCGACCAGTAACATTGCTCCATATATTCAGTATTGTGACAAACATAGACTGGATTGGCGCACCGTCGCCGTTGCGTGCGGTCTACCCATTGAACTGACACAATCCAATCAATGGCTTCCTACACAAGACGTGATTCGCTTCATTCATGGCCTTGAGCGTAAGTTTGGCTATTCGATAGGGATTGAGGTTGGACGTAAGGCCTCTCTAGAGCAATTGTCACCTGAGCTAGACCGAAAAATTGAACAATGCACTTCTCTCGAGCAAGCGGTACGCTGCTTGATTACTGAAATATCGACCTTAAGTAATCACGTCACCATATGGACGGAAAAAAGCGATGGATTGTGGTGGCTGTGTCATCGAAGTTGCTATCACCCATCGACCTCAGGTTTTGAACAAGCAGAATGGTTTCGCGCCCTGACCGTGATTAGCCTATGCCGTAAGTTCATTGACAGTCGCTGGCAACCATCACACGCCAAGTTGGTCTCTAAGCACAACAGCGCACGTAAATTACCTAAGCATTTCTTTGATTCTGATATTCAGTTTGAAGAGCAATACGGTGCGTTCTCGATTCCGCTGCCCGATGATTATCGTGCCATTTCAGAACGAAATAGTACCCAAGATTGGCATCACGCTGTCGAGATATTAATAGACACCTATGCGACTCTACCTTGGTTCAATATTGAGTGGTTTGCGACCATGCTCGGCATGACAAAACGAACGCTGCAGAGAAACCTGAAGAGCAAAAACATTCTCTTTAAACAAGCCAAAGAACAAGTTCGGGAAGCTAAAGCAAAACAGCTACTTGAAGAGACCAACCTTTCTGTTCAAGACATCAGTTGGCAAGTGGGTTACAGCGACTTGAGTAATTTCAATCGTGCATTCAAAGGTTGGGTTGGAGTCACGCCACCAAGTTATCGGGATAAAGCGAAACATTAGAAATAGTCGAATGGAAAACCTTTAGACCCAATCCGCTAATATAAAACTCAGAAACAAGATACGACACCTTAAATTTCAATAAGCGAACGCATAAAGTTGCATTGCACAATGCTCACATACCGATGAAACTGTGCAAAGGTAATATCGATAGATTTAATGACATTTATTGGTATCGAGCTAACGTTACGTTATCCTTTACGCAATTCTTCATTGAGTGGATTATCACTACGACAAACCTACCTTCAAGACTGATAAGAGTGTTATGAATTCTACGACCGCAACTCCCTCGCCTTCTCTTGGCCGACAACTCTATACAATGACATGGCCAATGCTGTTTGGGGTGCTCTCCCTGATGAGCTTCCAACTTGTAGACAGTGCTTTTATTGGCCAGTTAGGCGTACTGCCGCTCGCGGTTCAAGGCTTCACGCTACCAATTCAAATGATCATTATCGGGATTCAAGTCGGACTAGGCATCGCGACAACGGCTGTGATCGCGAGAGCTATTGGGGCTAACGAGATACGCTATGCCAAACAGCTCGGCGGATTAGTCGTTGCGATGGGCAGTGTGAGTGTCGCGCTGTTCTCGGTCATCATCTATCTGTTGCGTGGTCCTATTTTACAACTCCTCGATGCACCACCGACGGTACTGCCGATCATTGATTATTACTGGATCTATTGGCTGGTAAGCTCTTGGACAGGCGCACTGCTCTACTTTTTCTACAGTGTGTGTCGTGCCAATGGTAATACCATGCTGCCCGGTTCGATGATGATCGCGACCAGCATCATCAACTTGATATTGGACCCGATTTTCATATTCACGCTCGACATGGGCATCAACGGAGCCGCGATTGCGACCATCTTGGCGTTCGGTGCGGGTATCTTTATCGTTGCTCCTAAGGTAACTAAGAAGCATTGGATGACATTCGACTGGCACGATCTTGATATCGGCAAGAGTATTCGTTCTATAGGAAACATCATGGGGCCTGCGATGATCAGTCAGCTACTGCCACCAGTCTCTTCGATGCTCGCCACCAAACTGCTTGCAGGCTACGGCACAGCAGCCGTTGCAGCTTGGGCGCTAGGTTCACGTTTTGAGTTCTTTTCGATTGTTGCAGTGCTTGCTCTGACTATGTCGATGCCACCTATGATTGGCCGAATGTTGGGAGAAAAGAACCTAGGGAACATACGTAGTCTTGTGAAGATTGCCGTGATGTTTGTATTAGGATTCCAATTGGTGATCGCACTGGTAACTTGGGTGTTCTCTGGCGGGTTGGCAAATCTCATGACCAGCGAAGACGAAGTCTCGACCATTTTGAACTACCACTTACTTATCGTTCCTATCAGTTTAGGGCCGTTGGGTATCTGTATGCTGATGGTTTCTATCTCGAATGCGCTTGGTAAGTCTTATACTGCCTTAACGATATCAGCACTGCGCCTGTTCGCCTTCTTCTTGCCTTGCTTGTGGATTGGTTCGCAGCTTGCTGGTATTGAAGGCCTGTTCTGGGGTGCCATGGTGGGTAATGTGCTTGCCGGTACATGTGCTTGGTTTATGTACCAACGCGCACTTGGGCAAGTCGAGGCTAAGCTTTCTAATTAATCAGTTAGCGAACTAAACGGCTTGCCAGCTAAACCGCTATAAAGTTATTAAACGAAAAAGCAGCCACTTAGGCTGCTTTTTTAGTTTCAGACTTAAAATATATTGGGGTTAGACTTGCTCAAAGTAAGCCAAAAACTCACCGCAATCTTTTTGGAATGGTGGCAATATTTCTGCTAGTGTTTCATCATCCCAATGCCACCATTCAAAGCTTTCTAATCGCTCGGCATAGCTAGGAGCATCAAACCGAGGACGCAGTTGCCAAACGCAATCGAGTATGGCGGTACGCCTTAAGCAGCGGTTGCCAACGAAAACAATCAAGCAGTTCAGGCCCTGCATCAACATAAATGAGTTAATCATTCCATTGTATCAAAGTACTTCACCAGCCTAAAACTGCAGTACTTCAGTTTCATTCGGGACCATTTTAAAAGGAAGTTATACCAATTAAAGTAAAAATGTGATCTAATTAAGATTGATGAATTATTGTGAAATTTAGCCATGGATAGCCTTAATAACACTGACTTCAAAAAGCTTGCGAGCCAGCAAAAAACCATTCAGATGAAGATGCGTTTACTTGCGCTCGCACACTTTAAAGACGGCCTCTCTCGTACACAAATTGCAAAATCTCTCAAAGTCAGTCGAACCAGTGTCAATAAATGGGTTCGGATTTTTTTTGAAGAAGGCCTAGAAGGACTTCAAGAAAAACCTCGGACTGGTAGGCCTGCATACCTCACCGATGAGCAGCGGGCTCAACTCAGTGCCTTCATAAAAAAAGAAGCTGAATCACCTTCTGGTGGCCGCCTTGTTGGAAGCGATATACATGACTACATCGTTAAACACTTTGACAAGCACTACCACCCTAATTCCATCTATTATCTCCTCGACCACATGGGTTTTTCTTGGATAACTTCTCGTTCCAAACACCCTAAACAATCACAGCAAATACAAGACGATTTTAAAAAAATTCCAAATCGAAACGATCCTTAAGATCCCCGGCCATATTGGGCTAGAGAGTGTTGATGTCTGGTTTCAAGACGAAGCTA
The DNA here is from genome assembly GCF_002877735.2 of Vibrio sp. 10N.261.54.E10. NCBI lineage: Bacteria > Pseudomonadati > Pseudomonadota > Gammaproteobacteria > Vibrionales > Vibrionaceae > Vibrio > Vibrio sp. 10N.261.54.E10. The sequence goes on along the minus strand of NZ_MCXE02000002.1, from coordinate 1,150,774 downwards.
GGTTTGGTCAGCAGAACACAACAACACGTCTTTGGGCTACTCGTGGAACGAGACCTCGCGTAGTAAAACAGCAGCAATTTGAATACGCTTATTTGTTTGGCTCAGTGTGCCCATCGAGAGCAGATATCTAAAGTCACAGAAAAAGACCGTCATTCAGTGGTAATAATGGATGGCGCAGGATGGCATACCGATGATATTGCTAACCCATTTGATAATGTCAGTATTATCAAATTGCCGCCATACTCACCAGAGCTTAACCCTATAGAGCAAGTGTGGAGTTGGTTAAGGCAACACTATCTAGCAAACCAAAACTTCATTGATTATAACGATATTGTTTCGAAGGTCTGTAGCGCTTGGAATGGATTTCTTGAGTGCAAAGATCGCGTCACAAAAGTGTGTACAAGAGATTGGATTGACCTGATCAGTTAATTTTCCGGATTGGTATTAGAAGAGAGAATTTAAACTCTTTGGGATAACCGCTGCTACGCAGTGAAAGTGGGGTGGCGATGCGTGTGTAGTATACGCTATTTGGAAGTCTCAATAAGTACATCTGTGCTACCTTTCTGTGCGAGATGATTTTCGAGGCTTTAGATACGAAAAAACCGCTGTAAAAACAGCGATTTAATCTTTAAGAGTGGTGGAGGGATAGGGATTTGAACCCTAGAACCGCTATTAACGGTTGCCGGTTTTCAAGACCGGTGCTTTCGACCACTCAGCCATCCCTCCAACAAATTGTCATCAACAGATTAGTACACTGTTGAGGTTGTTATTTGCTAATGCAAGTAACGATACCTTTTGTCTTCAGCTTTCAAAAAAGTGAAAATAAATTTGGAGCCTGGCGATGTCCTACTCTCACATGGGGAAGCCCCACACTACCATCGGCGCTATTGTGTTTCACTTCTGAGTTCGGCATGGAATCAGGTGGGTCCACAATGCTATGGTCGCCAAGCAAATTTTGCTTTTACTTTCAGCTTTTTTAAAAACTGAAGGCAAAATAATCTGGAAAACTGATTTAAAAGTCTATCTCTTCAAACTCATTCAAGGTCTGGTCTTTCTTTGAGTCCACAAAACCCCTTGGGTGTTGTATGGTTAAGCCTCACGGGCAATTAGTACAGGTTAGCTCAATGCCTCGCAGCACTTACACACCCTGCCTATCAACGTCGTAGTCTACGACAACCCTTTAGGACGCTTATAGCGCCAGGGAAAACTCATCTCAAGGCTCGCTTCCCGCTTAGATGCTTTCAGCGGTTATCGATTCCGAACTTAGCTACCGGGCAATGCCATTGGCATGACAACCCGAACACCAGAGGTTCGTCCACTCCGGTCCTCTCGTACTAGGAGCAGCCCCTTTCAATTTTCCAACGCCCACGGCAGATAGGGACCGAACTGTCTCACGACGTTCTAAACCCAGCTCGCGTACCACTTTAAATGGCGAACAGCCATACCCTTGGGACCGACTTCAGCCCCAGGATGTGATGAGCCGACATCGAGGTGCCAAACACCGCCGTCGATATGAACTCTTGGGCGGTATCAGCCTGTTATCCCCGGAGTACCTTTTATCCGTTGAGCGATGGCCCTTCCATTCAGAACCACCGGATCACTATGACCTGCTTTCGCACCTGCTCGAATTGTCATTCTCGCAGTCAAGCGGGCTTATGCCATTGCACTAACCACACGATGTCCAACCGTGTTTAGCCCACCTTCGTGCTCCTCCGTTACTCTTTGGGAGGAGACCGCCCCAGTCAAACTACCCACCAGGCACTGTCCGTAATCCCGATTCAGGGACCAACGTTAGAACATCAAAACTACAAGGGTGGTATTTCAAGGACGACTCCACCACATCTAGCGACGCGGTTTCATAGTCTCCCACCTATCCTACACATGTAGGTTCAATGTTCAGTGCCAAGCTGTAGTAAAGGTTCACGGGGTCTTTCCGTCTAGCCGCGGGTACACTGCATCTTCACAGCGATTTCAATTTCACTGAGTCTCGGGTGGAGACAGCGTGGCCATCATTACGCCATTCGTGCAGGTCGGAACTTACCCGACAAGGAATTTCGCTACCTTAGGACCGTTATAGTTACGGCCGCCGTTTACCGGGGCTTCGATCAAGAGCTTCGACCGAAGTCTAACCCCATCAATTAACCTTCCGGCACCGGGCAGGCGTCACACCGTATACGTCATCTTACGATTTTGCACAGTGCTGTGTTTTTAATAAACAGTTGCAGCCACCTGGTATCTGCGACTCTCGTCTGCTCCATCCGCAAGGGACTTCACTGATAAGAGCGTACCTTCTCCCGAAGTTACGGTACCATTTTGCCTAGTTCCTTCACCCGAGTTCTCTCAAGCGCCTTGGTATTCTCTACCCGACCACCTGTGTCGGTTTGGGGTACGATTCCTTACAATCTGAAGCTTAGAGGCTTTTCCTGGAAGCATGGCATCAATGACTTCACTACCGTAGTAGCTCGACATCGTATCTCAGCGTTAGTAGCGGTCCGGATTTACCTAAACCACCCGCCTACGTACTTGAACCTGGACAACCGTCGCCAGGCCCACCTAGCCTTCTCCGTCCCCCCATCGCAATTGTAAGAAGTACGGGAATATTAACCCGTTTCCCATCGACTACGCCTTTCGGCCTCGCCTTAGGAGTCGACTTACCCTGCCCCGATTAACGTTGGACAGGAACCCTTGGTCTTCCGGCGAGGGAGTTTTTCACTCCCTTTATCGTTACTCATGTCAGCATTCGCACTTCTGATACCTCCAGCAGCCCTTACAGACCACCTTCAACGGCTTACAGAACGCTCCCCTACCCCACATACCCTAAGGTACGTAGCCGCAGCTTCGGTGTATAGCTTAGCCCCGTTACATCTTCCGCGCAGGCCGACTCGACCAGTGAGCTATTACGCTTTCTTTAAATGATGGCTGCTTCTAAGCCAACATCCTGGCTGTCTGAGCCTTCCCACATCGTTTCCCACTTAGCTATACTTTGGGACCTTAGCTGGCGGTCTGGGTTGTTTCCCTCTCCACGACGGACGTTAGCACCCGCCGTGTGTCTCCCGGATAGTACTTACTGGTATTCGGAGTTTGCAAAGGGTTGGTAAGTCGGGATGACCCCCTAGCCTTAACAGTGCTCTACCCCCAGTAGTATTCGTCCGAGGCGCTACCTAAATAGCTTTCGGGGAGAACCAGCTATCTCCAGGTTTGATTGGCCTTTCACCCCTAGCCACAAGTCATCCGCTAATTTTTCAACATTAGTCGGTTCGGTCCTCCAGTTGATGTTACTCAACCTTCAACCTGCCCATGGCTAGATCACCTGGTTTCGGGTCTAATCCTAGCAACTGTACGCCCAGTTAAGACTCGGTTTCCCTACGGCTCCCCTAAACGGTTAACCTTGCTACTAAAATTAAGTCGCTGACCCATTATACAAAAGGTACGCAGTCACACCACGAAGGTGCTCCTACTGCTTGTACGTACACGGTTTCAGGTTCTATTTCACTCCCCTCACAGGGGTTCTTTTCGCCTTTCCCTCACGGTACTGGTTCACTATCGGTCAGTCAGTAGTATTTAGCCTTGGAGGATGGTCCCCCCATATTCAGACAGGATATCACGTGTCCCGCCCTACTCGTTTTCACTGATTATGATGTGTCGGTTACGGGGCTATCACCCTTTACTGCGAGACTTTCCAGACTCTTCACCTGCATCATTAAAAGCTTAAGGGCTAATCCAATTTCGCTCGCCGCTACTTTCGGAATCTCGGTTGATTTCTCTTCCTCGGGGTACTTAGATGTTTCAGTTCCCCCGGTTTGCCTCCTGTTGCTATGTATTCACAACAGGATACTTACTTATGTAAGTGGGTTTCCCCATTCAGGAATCCCAGACTCAAAAGGTTATTACTACCTAATCTGGGCTTATCGCAAGTTATTACGCCTTTCATCGCCTCTGACTGCCAAGGCATCCACCGTGTACGCTTAGTCACTTAACCATACAACCCGAAAGGGTCTTGTGTATGATACAAATTTGCTTTCACTTTTAAAAAGTGAAGACAAAAAGCAACCAAGGTTTTTGGTTGTCATTAAGAAGGGTTAATTCTCAATGACTGTTTGCCGGACTCAATTGTGATTCAAACAAGTTTGAATCGAATACAAGACACTTGAATGTGTTTGTTGTGTTTATACCGTTCTTATTAAATAAGAGCAGATAAACATTGAGAACTTTTAAATTTGATTGAATTACTCGTAAGTAATCAATCAGTCAGCTTTCCAAATTGTTAAAGAGCAAGAGTTTTTAAAGCATTAAACTTTCAAAACCATTTTTAAATACACTCAGCTTTCTATTACTAAGAAAAATGTGCTTAAAGATGGTGGGCGATACCGGGCTCGAACCAGTGACCCCCTGCTTGTAAGGCAGGTGCTCTCCCAACTGAGCTAATCGCCCATGATAGTTTTGATTCCCTCATGGAGAAAGAATGGTGGAGCTATGCGGGATCGAACCGCAGACCTCCTGCGTGCAAGGCAGGCGCTCTCCCAGCTGAGCTATAGCCCCATATTTTTATTTCCTTGGGAGGAAATGGTGGGCGATACCGGGCTCGAACCAGTGACCCCCTGCTTGTAAGGCAGGTGCTCTCCCAACTGAGCTAATCGCCCCAAATTTTATTTCCTTGGGAGGAAATGGTGGGTCGTGCAGGATTCGAACCTGCGACCAATTGATTAAAAGTCAACTGCTCTACCAACTGAGCTAACGACCCTTTTTACTTCTTGAAGGAAGTGGTATCCCGTAGGGGAGTCGAACCCCTGTTACCGCCGTGAAAGGGCGGTGTCCTAGGCCTCTAGACGAACGGGACACTGCAATTTATCTCTACTTTAAAAGCAGAAACAAACTTTGAAGAACCTTGGGAGTTCTTCATCTCTTTTTCTTTTTAAACCTAATCAATCTGTGTGGACACTTATCGTGAGTATCTTCGTATAAGGAGGTGATCCAGCCCCAGGTTCCCCTAGGGCTACCTTGTTACGACTTCACCCCAGTCATGAACCACAAAGTGGTGAGCGTCCTCCCCGAAAGGTTAAACTACCCACTTCTTTTGCAGCCCACTCCCATGGTGTGACGGGCGGTGTGTACAAGGCCCGGGAACGTATTCACCGTGACATTCTGATTCACGATTACTAGCGATTCCGACTTCATGGAGTCGAGTTGCAGACTCCAATCCGGACTACGACGCACTTTTTGGGATTCGCTCACTATCGCTAGCTTGCTGCCCTCTGTATGCGCCATTGTAGCACGTGTGTAGCCCTACTCGTAAGGGCCATGATGACTTGACGTCGTCCCCACCTTCCTCCGGTTTATCACCGGCAGTCTCCCTGGAGTTCCCGACATTACTCGCTGGCAAACAAGGATAAGGGTTGCGCTCGTTGCGGGACTTAACCCAACATTTCACAACACGAGCTGACGACAGCCATGCAGCACCTGTCTCAGAGCTCCCGAAGGCACTCCTGCGTCTCCGCTGGATTCTCTGGATGTCAAGAGTAGGTAAGGTTCTTCGCGTTGCATCGAATTAAACCACATGCTCCACCGCTTGTGCGGGCCCCCGTCAATTCATTTGAGTTTTAATCTTGCGACCGTACTCCCCAGGCGGTCTACTTAACGCGTTAGCTCCGAAAGCCACGGCTCAAGGCCACAACCTCCAAGTAGACATCGTTTACGGCGTGGACTACCAGGGTATCTAATCCTGTTTGCTCCCCACGCTTTCGCATCTGAGTGTCAGTATCTGTCCAGGGGGCCGCCTTCGCCACTGGTATTCCTTCAGATCTCTACGCATTTCACCGCTACACCTGAAATTCTACCCCCCTCTACAGTACTCTAGTTCACCAGTTTCAAATGCAGTTCCGAGGTTGAGCCCCGGGCTTTCACATCTGACTTAATGAACCACCTGCATGCGCTTTACGCCCAGTAATTCCGATTAACGCTCGCACCCTCCGTATTACCGCGGCTGCTGGCACGGAGTTAGCCGGTGCTTCTTCTGTTGCTAACGTCAAGAGATAGCGCTATTAACACTATCCCCTTCCTCACAACTGAAAGTACTTTACAACCCGAAGGCCTTCTTCATACACGCGGCATGGCTGCATCAGGCTTTCGCCCATTGTGCAATATTCCCCACTGCTGCCTCCCGTAGGAGTCTGGACCGTGTCTCAGTTCCAGTGTGGCTGATCATCCTCTCAGACCAGCTAGGGATCGTCGCCTTGGTGAGCCATTACCTCACCAACTAGCTAATCCCACCTAGGCATATCTTGACGCGAGAGGCCCGAAGGTCCCCCTCTTTGGCCCGTAGGCATTATGCGGTATTAGCCATCGTTTCCAATGGTTATCCCCCACATCAAGGCAATTTCCTAGGCATTACTCACCCGTCCGCCGCTCGACGCCCTTAACGTTCCCCGAAGGTTCAGTTAAGTCGTTTCCGCTCGACTTGCATGTGTTAGGCCTGCCGCCAGCGTTCAATCTGAGCCATGATCAAACTCTTCAATTTAAAGTTTTGATTACCTAAATTAATAGGTGTGACTCAACGAATACTGACTTCAAAACTAATATTTACCGAAGTAAACATGTAATTTTAAAGCTATTACCCCTCTCTTCTTAAATAAATAGGAACAGAATGGTAATGAATTGACTGTGCCAAGTCTTAAGACTTGATTGGTCACTCTGTTCATTGAAATCAATTTGTTACCGAAGTAACTGCCATTCCTGAGAATGACGTTTTGATATTCATCAACGAGTGCCCACACAGATTGATAGGTTTAAATTGTTAAAGAGCTTTGCTTGTCGAAACTTTCTTTTTACAAAGAAACCCTTGAAAGCGGACGTGAACTCTAGCGATTTAATCTTAAGTGTCAAACACTTTTTAAAATTAATTTCTTTCGAACTTTCCGTCTTACTGATTACCGCTGAAGCCTTATGGCATCTGCCGTGTCAGTGAGGCGGCATTATAGAGATCATCGAAAACATGGCAACCCCTTTTTTGATAAAAATTCAAAAAACTTGCTTAAGTGGCTACTTTTACGTCAAAAGGCTCTTTCGTAGCTCAAAGCTCATACAATAATGGGTGTATTACTTAAAACTTTGCGATTAGATCTTTCGAAAAAGCCTCTATATCTAGCTCAATGCTCCATTTCTCACTCACTTCTAGGATGTTATCTAGCGATTGCTGAACTGTTTTTATCGTCAATGTGTTGTTGTCTAGGTCGTATACCTGTTTTTGCGTGGTGTAATAGAAATAAAGGATGGTCAGCGCGTCTCTGTCGCCTTGTTCAGCTTTGGGTTGAATACGCTTGAGCTTACGATAAATTTGATTATGGATTTGTTTAAGGTTCCATACATAAAGCGCTTCTTTGAAGTAATCATGCCCTTTCACACGATTCGCGATAATTGCATTCAATGCAACAGATAAGATCACACCTAATACGTTCAAGTGGAAATTACCTGTCGATTCGCCTGCGATTGATTGCCCTGAACCGAATAGCTCGATCAGTATGGTTCCGAATACAATGGCGAACACTGCGAGTGACCCAACCAACGAAACCAACAGCAGGTTCATCTTCTTTCTATATTCTTCTTTATTGATCTTCTGTAACTTCATCGACTACTTCCTTATGTAAGTCACCTAATAATTTGCGCATACTATCTACGTAAACATTGGGTCGCTTCAACCCTTACCATCTTGTAATGTGGTCATTCTCTATTTAATACGCAGAGTTCTTCTGGTTGGCGCTATACGCAACTCTATTTGACTTCATTAATAGAAAAGAGTTACATACCGCCACAATTTTGGTTATTCATCAATTCATGTTGATAAAGCCCGTTTCGCTTTATCACATACTGACAAGGTACATTCCATGCGTTCATTTGTATTACGCGCTCGCGCAGCCCCTACAGAGAGCAAACTTATCTTAGAAGGTGTTGGGCAAGATGCTCATACTGAGATTCTGGCTCATACTCTGATGAACACGATCTTCGTTGCTCAATCTCACCGTGAGAATGTCACCGTACACCTTGTATTAGAAAGTACTAAAGACTTTTCACGTACGATCACTTTCGATTCAAATGAGATCACCAACATTGGTGGCTTTCATGAATCGGCATTGTTATCAGCGGTAGTAAGAGCGGTTGATGCTTCTCAAGGTATGACCAAAGAGCAGACTCGTCAGGTTGAACCGGGAATCGTCGTTCGCACTATGAGCTTTGAAAAACTAGTCAAAGAACTGGCTGAAGACCACCAGCTATACATGATGGATAAGAAAGGTGACTTTATCCGTGATGCAGAGATTGCTGAAAACCCATGTTTCCTTCTTACTGATCACATCCCTATGCCGAAGAAAAGCTACAACAGCTTAAAGCGCTTAGGGACAGAAAAAATCAGCTTAGGCCCGAACATGCTGTTTGCTTCTCAGTGCGTTGTATTGATCAATAATGAGCTGGATATTCGCGGTTTCTAGCCTCCGGACTGATAAGCTAAACAAAAAAGAGCTCAACTATGTGAGCTCTTTTTTATTATCTATCTCTTTGTATCAATGGTGTTATCTCGAAATCAGACCTGATTAACCAAAGATGAAGCTGTATAGGAAGCCTGCACCCATCGCCATGCTTAGGATAACGAATAGGAATGCTGCAATCATTTGGTTATTGAAGATTGATTTAAGCAGGATAACTTCCGTCAAACTTGCACCTGCACTACCAATGATCAATGCCATTACTGAACCCAACGCCATACCTTTCTGTACTAGAGCTGCACTTAATGGGATTACCGCTTCAGCACGAATGTACAGTGGAATACCAATCACGGCAGCTACTGGAATCGCATACCACATACCTTCACCAGCGTACTGTGCAATTAGGTCTGTAGGAATGAAGCCGTAGATGAATGAACCAATCGCGATACCCATCATTAGGTAAGGGAAAACTTGTTTGAAGTCTTTCCAAGTTGAGAACCAAATTCTCATCCAACGACTAGGTTCTTTCTTCTCTACGATTTCAGCTGTTGCGCTTCCATCCGCTGAACAGCATGAAACCGTTACTTGTGGCTCTTCTTTTTTAGAATCGCAGCAAGATGTCTCTTTTGCCATTACTGGTGAAGGTTCGCCACATGCACTTGTACCACATGAAGATTCCGCTTTAACCGGTGCTGCTTTCTTAGGATCAGAATCACCACAGCTAGTGCCACAGCTTGAAGCTGAACCTGTTGATTCATACGCTTCAGGTTTTACGTAACGCTCAAAGCCAAGCTTCTCAAGTGCGTAACCAGCCACTACAGACACCGTCATTGCTACAAGGAAGTAGAACACAGCAACTTGCCAACCGAAGGTAATCACAAACAAACCAATGATCACTGGGTTCAATAGTGGGCTACCAAATAGGAACACCATCATTGGACCGAAACCCGCTCTTGCACGCAGCAATCCTTTTAAGAAAGGAATGGTCGAACATGAACAGAAAGGTGTAATTGCACCCAGTAGTGCTGCTACTACATAACCCTTACCATTACGTGAGCTCAGGATAGATTGAATCTTTTCTGGTGTAAGGAACTCTTGAAGAATCCCAACAATGTAGCTGATCGCTAAGAAAAGGATAATTAGCTCTACTGCTAAGAAAGCGAACATATCAAGTGCGTCTTTCAGCATTGTTAACATTTCATTGCTCATAATTAACTCCAAACTGGATTGAAGGTCGGGCTCTATGAGAAAAGTAACCAACCCTTAATTTCGAATATTCTCGAATTATAGAAATAAACAGCTCCAGAACAAGCATTATTTCGATAAAAATCGAAATGATTTTCGAAAACACAGTTTTTCAATAACTTACACAGACACCGTTTTTAAATTTGAATTCGACATACATTTCGACTAACATCGAAATTAAATCTTGAGGAGTTAATATGAACTTAGAAGTCGTTGCGAAAGCACTTAAAGAGTTGGGGCACCCTATTCGCCTAACCATTTATAAGAGTGTCGTTAAAGCTGGCTACCAAGGCATTGCAGTTGGCGGCCTACAAGAAGAGCTAGGCATTCCCGGTTCTACCTTGTCTCACCACATATCAAGCTTGGCGTCTGCGGGCCTAATCAGCCAAAGACGAGAAGGAAGAACTCTATTCTGCGTGGCGGAGTATGAGTGCCTAGAAGGTGTGATTGATTTCTTACAAGACGAATGTTGCGTAAATGAACAGTGCAACTAATGCACCTTTGAAGCTCGAACAAGTCTGGGCCGAGTATCAGCAAGCATTAAAGTCATTCCTGCACTCAAAGGTCAACAACTCTGCGGATGTAGACGACTTGCTCCAAGATATCTTGATTAAGACCTATCAGAACTTAGATAAGGTACAAGATGCTAGCAGTGTTAAGGCTTGGCTGTTCCAGTTAGCCAACAACACCATTATCGACTTCTACCGTAAGCATGCACGCCAACAACGTGATAGCCAAATTGATGCTGAAGATCTGTGGTTTACCGATTTAGACCACGACTCTGAATTTAAGCAGAAACTTTCATTGTGTATTGAACCTTTTATTCAGGCATTGCCAGAACAAAGTTCATCGCTACTGCTTGCGGTCGACATCAAAGGCCAAAGCCAAAAAGAGATCGCAGAAGCGCAGAACGTCAGTTACTCAACGGTTAAATCCCGCGTGCAAAAAAGCCGTGCTGATCTTAAGAACCTGTTTGAAGAGTGTTGTAACTTGTCCCTTGATCAACAAGGCAATGTGATTGATTGCGAGCTTAAGCCGAACGCCAGCTGCGGCAAGTGTTAATCGTTACATCGAATCCGTTATTTCAATAGAACAAAGCCAGCAATTAATGCTGGCTTTGTTGTTTTCATAATCTGCAAATCACTCTTTACTTAAGCAAATCTAGAGCTTGAGCGAACCGAACTATGCTGCTTCCGCTTTTACCACAGGTTGATAGCGCCCCGGTTTATGATTCATTGCTAGAATCAAGTTGGTGACTATCGCACCAAGCACAGACAGAAGAACCAATGACACATCAACAATGAACAGAGAAAGCACAACAATCGTGCAGTCTAATGCCATCTGAACCTTACCTGCTCGAATTCCAAAACGTTCTTGTAAGAACAACGCCAGAATGTTGAAGCCACCTAAGCTCATCTTGTGACGGAAAATCACCAGCATGCCGGTACCAATCAAGCCACCACCAAGTAAAGCTGCATACAATGCATGAATTTCGGCAATTTGAATCACGTGATACAAGTGATCCACGGCGAACGAAACAATCGAAACCGCGATAAACGTATTGATTGTGAAGCGCCAGCCCATACGAGCAACCGACAAAATATAGAAAGGTAAGTTAAGTGCGAAGAATACTTGGCCAAAGCTCAAATCTGTTACTTTGGTAATGAAGATCGCTAGACCAGCCGTGCCCCCGGTGAGCAAACCGACTTGGTTGAAAAAGATAACGCCGAGTGAAACCAATGCGCTACCTAAGATCAGTGCCAGTAAGTTTTCGCGAAGATTATGATCTTTATCCATGTGAATGACTCTCCCTGAATCTTTTAACATCGCGTTTCAGTAGTCTTGAAACGATTTATGCCCAAATTTACGATGTTTGACAGATAAGTCGAGTGAACGAGCAATGTTGCTTAGTGATTAGTTTGTATATTAGTTTTTACAGCTTTGTGAAACTTTAAATTAAACAGCTAGTTATAAGCCTTAATTTAGACTTTCATTCTTAATTAGATACTTGTTTCTATTAACTAACGAGCTTCAAGTTTTCTTATTTATTGAGCGCGTTTTATACCAATTCCAATCAAGCGACAATCTATGCATAAAACGCATAGACTACATCACAAATGGTCATTTGATACATACCCGACTCATCACTATGATGCGCGACTTCTTACAACATTGAGCGCATGTCAACACCGTATGTTTTCACAATCTCTTTTTGCCCAACTTGCCAGAATGACGTTATTCCTCGTCATTAGTTTGGTTATTGTGCATCACAGTCAGCCATTGATTGATCTCTTGGCTCAGCATGCCGTAAGCAGTGGTTGCCACCAGCAGTCAGGGCATGATCATTCTGGGCACGAACATCACCATGAGATGACTGACCAACACATGTCAGCGCAAGACCACTCACATCACCACCATTAATTTAAGAGTATTAGAATGAGCATTTTCCGTTTTCCTTTACTGGTATGGCTAGGGATAGGCACACTTATTATCAGTCTAGGGATCAGACAATCATTCGGCATTTTCATGATGCCAATTTCAGAGCATTTCGGCACGGGTCGAGAGTTTTTCAGCTTCTCAATTGCTCTACAAAACTTATTGTTCGGTGTGTTCCAACCTTTTGTTGGTATGGCCGCTGACAAATGGGGAGCAAGACGCATCATTATTGCTGGCGCATGTGCTTACGGTTTGGGTTTACTTCTTACCTCAATTTCTACCGAATCGAGCATGCTTTACGTTTCGTTAGGCGCACTGGTTGGTCTTGGCTTGAGTGCGACAAGTTACGTGATCGTGCTTGGCGCAGTAGCGAAAGTTGTACCAGCAGAGCACGCAGCTAAGGCGTTTGGCTTAACCACGGCTGCAGGTTCATTTGGTATGTTCGCGGTAATTCCGGGCGCACAATACATGCTGAATGAATTTGACTGGCAGAGTGCGATGCAAGTGTTTGGCGTACTGTGTTGTTTGATGATCTCTTTTGCGCTGTTCATGCGAGCGCCTAAAGCAGCCTCAAACAAACAAGCGCAAGCTGAAGAGAACCAAACACTCAAAGAAGCGTTGTCTGAAGCGTTTGCTCACAAAGGTTACTGGTTGATTCACGCGGGCTTCTTCGTGTGCGGTTTCCACGTAATGTTTATCGCAACGCACTTACCGAGCTATTTAGCAGATAAAGACCTACCCGCGAGCAGCGCTGCAATGGCACTGGCTTACGTTGGCATCTTCAACATCTTCGGGTCTTACTTCTGGGGTGTAATGGGCGACAAGTTCAGCAAACGCCACGTTATGTCTGCACTGTACTTAGTGCGTACTGTGGTTATCGGTGCGTTTGTTACTCTGCCTGTGACTGAATCAACCGCGGCTATCTTCGGTGCGGCAATTGGATTCTGTTGGTTGGGTACGGTTCCGCTAACGTCTGGCTTAGTACGTCAGATCTTCGGTGCCCGTTACCTATCAACGTTGTACGGTTTGGTCTTCTTTACTCACCAAGTGGGTAGCTTCTTAGGCGCTTGGGTGGGTGGTCGTATATACGATTACTACGGTTCTTACGAGCCAATCTGGTGGTCAACGGTGGTACTGGCATTTGCAGCAGCACTTATCCATTTACCAATCAATGACAAGCCGATTGAGCGAGTGAAATTGGCAATGGCTTAACGTTTTATGCTGACTCCCCCACTAGCGTAAACAACAAGTCGTTCCAATAAAGCGAGTGAGTATTGAAAGGAAGCATCCTGAGATACTCACTCGCTTTTTTGTTGGTCGCGATAATAGAAACTATAACTAGCGAAACTGGCATAAAGCTCACTGAATAATAAGACTATTCTCTTGGTTTTCATTTATAGTATCCACCCGCTCCTTTAAAACTAATCCGCAGGCTTATGGAATACATGGATCAGACTGTCCTTATCGCAATGGCACTTATTTTTGTCGGCTCATTTGTGCAAACCGCAATCGGCTTTGGTTTGGCCATTGTTGCAGCTCCACTGCTGTTTTTGGTCTCTCCTGATTATGTACCTGCACCTATCTGTTTAATCGGTCTGTTTATCTCGTTATTCAACGCTTTTAAACATCGAGCAAATATCTCTATTGGCGGATTAAAAATCGCATTGCTGGGCCGTATTCCTGGGTCACTGGCAGGTGGTGCTTTGTTGGTGATGGTTTCAACGAGCGTGTTATCACTATGGTTGGGCTTATTGGTAGTATTTGCCGTGATTGTTAGCCTATTGCCCTTTAGACTCGAACCAACCCCAACTAAGATGGGTATTGCGGGGTTCTTTTCTGGGTTCTTTGGCACCAGCTCGGGTATTGGTGGTCCGCCGATGGCACTACTATTACAACACCAAGATGCCAATCAGCTTCGTGGTAACCTTTCTGCGTTTTTCGTGTTTAGTTCGATCATATCGTTGATTGTTCAGATCCCGATTGGCTTCTTCACCATGCACCATTTGATCATTACCATCCCTTTGCTGCCTGCGGCTTGGTTGGGTTATAAAGTGGCATTGATGACGACACAAAGCATCCCTAAAGAGAAGATACGCATTGGTTCATTGCTGCTATGTTCTATCAGTGGCTTTACGGCAATCTGGCAGGGTTTAGCTGGCTAGTGCTTGGCGAATTAAAGACGTGAAGTAGAAAGACATCTTAAAAACCACAGATCAAACACCCAATAGATAAAAGGACGTACTATGACTTACGATGAATTCAATACATTCTGCGAGTCACTGCCTGCAACCAGTTATGTGATGCAGTGGAATAACTCGCACGTTTGGAAAGTGGGTGGCAAGGTGTTTGCGATTGGTGGTTGGGGACCGAAAGATGAGCCTGCGTTTATCTTCAAGGCGTCCGATCAGAATTTCGACTTTCTCAAAGAAGAGCCGGGCTATAAACCCGCACCCTACTTTGCTTCACGCGGTATGAAATGGATTCAGCTGTTTGAAAGCACGCCACAAAGGGATGAGGAGCTGAGATACTATCTCATTGAGTCACACCGAATTGTGTCCTTAGGTCTAACCAAAAAGAAGCAAGCAGAGCTAGGGCTCAATCAGTAGCGTTTATTACGTACTGCTAATCTGAGCCCTTCTTTTGCAGTGAGGACGGATCCCTAAGAAGTCTGTTTCAAAAATGCAGGTAAATAGCGTTCTATTTTTTGCTCTGAGATAAGCGGCACCAATAAATAGATCAAACCCGCAAAGGCAATAGATCCGGCTAAGTCTTCTGGTCGATGCATGCCAAGCCAAACACGGCTATAGGCGACACCACCAGCCCAAACCAGTAAACCGCCGACTAGATAAAAGCGTTTCGCCTCTAGGAGAAGACCACCAAAGAACGCCAAACACACACCGACGAAAATCATATGTCCAGATGGGAAAGAGTAATCCGTTTCTCCATGCCAATGACGAGTTCGCCACTCGCTGACCTTATCTTGCACAGATTCAATCGCGGCATTTTTTTCTACCAAAGGCAGCTCGTAAAACAGCTCTGGCATTTCAACGACTTCCTGCGTTACCAAATACTCAGAATAAGGACGAGGGCTCTCAGTGGAATACTTTAAGAAGGTTTTCGCTGCAAAGCTAAGCACCAACAACAAGCCGAGCTGCAGACAAAGACTGACTAACTTAGCTTTGGAAAACTTCATCGTGAGCAGGACTAAAGACAAAACAGCGAGCGTGACCAAGAACCCTTGATTACCCGCCGAGTAAGTCACGAACGTCATAAAAGCACCGTAGAAAGGCAGAACCGCGCTTCCAAGGTCGAAGTCAGATCCAAAGATCAAAAAAGGCACTAGAGAATACAAGCTTAAAACGAGCAGTAATAAGCCTTTGGATTTGTTAGAGAACAGAGAAGTCATGGCTAAGATCTTTGAGATAAAGTGCTCGGATGCTATCGCAGCTTAGCATCGCCAATATCAATTTTATGTCAAAACGGTCAGTAAGCCGTCATGGTGTAACAATAATCGATTAAAGGGCCTCTTAAGTATTGAGCTGATGAACTGTCACGCCATCACCAATAATCCAGACCATCCACTTGTGTACATATAGACATCAAAACCCACTAAACATAGCCTGCGCACCGCTATACACCACACGCTAAGGTCTGCCGATAAAGTGAACACTTACCGGATTATAAGGCCAGAATCTGAAAAACTTTGCTGTCAGTCCTTTAAATCCACTATCGAAAGGATTACCATCTGGTCTGCTTTCAAAGCAAAACAAATTATTAATTTTTATTCTCAGGGCGGGGCGAAATTCCCCACCGGCGGTATGTCCTTAGCAAAATCTAAAGATAAGCCCGCGAGCGCTCGATTCGTCGAGGTCAGCAGATCTGGTGAGATGCCAGAGCCGACGGTTATAGTCCGGATGAGAGAGAATGAAAACACACTCGTTTAAGTTGGAAAAGCGTACCCGCGTGAGTTGGGTTCGTACCTCCAACTTAGGCGGGTGCATTTCGTTTTGGATAAAACCATAATGAGCTAATACCAATCACAGTAAATAAATGATCAGAGATAGCGCAGGAAAAACGCTTGAGAACAAGGCAAAATTTTTCGATAAGTAGTTATTCTACAGTCAAAAATTCTAACGCCGTTATCAAGGGTTTTAACTAGCTAGAATGACCAGTTGTTTACTACGATTGGTACAAGTTACTTGTAATGAGTAGGCTTTGTTGTGCTCGGTTGAGATCCCTCATACAGCCCTGATTCTGGTGATATTTTAGGAGTTTAACCATGAATCAGTCTTCACTACTTGCCGAATTTGGCGAACCAATCACTCGCGTTGAAAACGCACTGCAAGCTCTGCGCGAAGGTCGTGGCGTACTTCTACTTGACGATGAAGATCGTGAGAACGAAGGCGACATCATCTACTCAGTAGAACACCTAACCAATGCTCAAATGGCGCTTATGATCCGCGAATGCAGTGGAATTGTGTGCCTATGTCTAACCGACGAGCAAGCAAACCAACTTGAACTTCCACCTATGGTTGTTGATAACAACAGCGCAAACCAAACTGCGTTCACCGTCACTATCGAAGCAAAAGTTGGCGTAACAACAGGTGTTTCTGCCGCTGACCGTGTAACAACGATCAAGACAGCTGCAAACCCAACAGCTAAGCCTACTGACCTTGCTCGCCCTGGCCACGTATTCCCATTACGTGCTCGTAAAGGTGGCGTACTTGCACGCCGCGGTCACACAGAGGGCACTGTGGATCTTATGCAAATGGCAGGTCTTCAATCAGCAGGCGTGCTGTGTGAAGTAACCAATCCAGACGGCACGATGGCAAAAGCGCCAGAGATCGTTGCTTTCGGTAAAATGCACAACATGCCAGTACTGACCATTGAAGATATGGTGATGTACCGCACCGAGTTCGACCTTAAGCTTGCATAACGTTTAATCGTTAACTCTCAATACTGACGGTCAGCAATCATCAAAATAGATACAAACGTCAGAATGAATATTGAAAGGCCTCACTACTTATTGCTATTTCTAGTTAAAAGCATATAAAGAGTGAGGCCTTTTCGTTTCTGTATCTTGTCCTAAAACATGCTGCGCATTGAGTGTGATTAATGACAAAGCCTTGTATTAAAACACACCAAATCAATAAGTTTAACCTCTCAAAAATTACCGCAATAACTGAAACGTTTTCACTCAATTGGTGACCTTATGCACCAATATTGATCACCCATAATTACCGATAAAACATAAGCAATTGAAATATAAGATTTATTTATTTTGGCACGGTGTCTGCACTACCACTAAGTAGGTATGCAAATATTAGGAGTTGAATATGTTTGTAGTTATTTCAGTGGGTTTATCGATTGCAGTGCTTGCTGCACTGTTTCACTTTTCAAAAAAGAGACAAACAGCGCTATCACACAGGTTTGAAACCTTAGTTCTGCTTAGAGAGTTATTGTTGTTATCACGCAAACACCGCGCGGCAACGCATTACGCTCTGGCGTATAAATTGTCTAGCGACTCGATTCGTAAAGTGAACGAGATTTACGACAACATACTTGAGGTATCTGAGCTGCTTCAATCCCATGTGTCGTTTGACAGCCGCCCTATGTATCGCATCTATCACCTCAAGCTCATCGCTATGCACAGCGACTGGCAAAACCGTAGCTTGGTGCGTAACCAATCGATTCATGGCAAAACAATTCGCCATAGCATGTTCTTGATGGATGAAGTAATGATCATCTGGCTAATTCAGTCTGAGCGTGAAGACATGAGCCGTGAGTACCACATGAATTGGCAACAGATCTTAGATTGCATGGAGATCCTGACCAAATTACGAATGTGTATCCCTGATATGGAGAAGCCTGAGGAGTATTTGAGATTCAAATTCTACGCCTCTCAGACACACAGAAAACTCAATCAGTTATCGATTATCTGCCCTCTTAGTAGTGGGTCACCGGTTTGTACGCGTGCGATGCATGCACTCACCGAGATCGCATCAAGCACTGAAGCGACCCAACCGGCAGATAGCATGTACGAATTAACCAGTGATATCTCTAGCGTCGTGTCGCAAGTTTACGACCAAGTATTATCCGACATTACGAGAAGCTTGTATCAGCCTTTACCAGACGTAAACGAAAAGGTAATAAATACCCGATTATCCGTACATCATTACATGTAAAGACTTCGTGAGAGGAGAGCGTGCTGGAACTCTGAATTATTGAGTTCAAATCCGATATCACCATTGATATCGGATTTTTGTATTTATGGGCTTTTAATTTTTGTCGCTATGTATCATTGCCTATGAAGTTTCTAACATCATTAGACCTGATATCGCTAGCCCAAGCTTGTGCCGCAAAATCAATAAACTGACGAACAACCGGCAGCTGATAGCTGCGAGACAGATACACCGCCCAAAGCACGCTGCTTGGCGAAACAAACTCATCCAATATTCGTATCAATTTGCCATTCGCAATCAGTGGGTTGGCTAAGTCACAAGGTAAACGAACTACCCCTTTCCCGTGCTGTGCGGCGCGAGTTAGCACTCCAACATCATTAGCCTTGATAGTGCCAGACACCTCAACCGAATAGTGTTGATTGTCCTTAACAAAATCCCACTTAGAAACATTCAAATGCCGAAAGCAATTATGCTGTCGAAGCGCTTCGACAGTTTCAGGTTCACCATGTTTGTCCAAGTAGGCTTGCGAGGCACACACCACTGAATCAATGACCATTAGCTTTCGTGCAATCAAACTATCATCAGGTTGATCGGTATAACGAAGTGCAATATCGATCCTCTCATCCACTAGCTGAGTAAAGCGGTCTGAGGCAAACAGTTCGACCGTGATATTAGGGTGGCGCTCGGTAAACTGCTCGACCACATCCAACAACATATGCTGAGTTAACCCGATGGGGGCTGCAATTCGAATGGTTCCAGAAAGATCATCGGTTTGATTGAGTGACGTAATTTCTAACTCAGCGGTCTCATGGAGGATTTTCTCACAGCGCTGCAGAGCGATTTCCCCTGCCGCCGTCAAGCTCACCTTTCGAGTCGTCCTATGTAATAGCCTCTGCTTCAGCCACCCTTCTATCTCTTGAACATGACGTGAAACCTGCAACCTACTCATGTCCAAATGCTCAGCTGCTTGGGTGAAGCTGGCACAATTCGCAACTTCGACAAAGCTACGCATTGCCGTCAACCTATCCATCACACTTTCCCTTATCCACTGAATAAAACCTATTAGCTAGCTACATAGATACAATTTACATCATTTTATGATATTTATTGCAACCTAGTGAGCTATTAGACTGCAATGGCTGTCGAGAAACAGACTCAATAAATTAGATAATTGGAGAGACATTATGAAAATTGCAGTATTAGGTGCATCAGGTTGAATTGGTAGTCACATCGCTCAAGAAGCTCAAGATCGCGGACACGAAGTCGTTGCTGTTGTAAGAGATGCAAGCCGTGTAGAGATTAGCGATGTTGAGGTTCGTTCATTTGATTTACAAGATGAAGCGGCAAGTCTAGCAAACGCACTATCCGGCGTTGATGCAGTCATTACTTCGATTGGCGGACGTGCTCTGGGTAATCACGACATCGTAAAAAACACTGCGACTAAATTGCTGGCAACATTACCGAGCATCGGTATCGATCGCCTACTTTGGGTTGGCGGAGCTGGCTCATTAGAAGTAGCGCCAAACGTACCGCTAGTGACTGTTCCTGACTTCCCTGCGGATTACAAAAACGAAGCGCTAGCACAGGGCGAAGCTCTTGAAGTGTTCAAGCAATCTAATAGCGAAGTTAACTGGACGTTCGTTAGCCCTGCCGCAGAAATATTCCCGGGCGAGAAACTATCGACCTACCGCACTGGTGGCGATCAACTTCTCACCGACGAAGATGGTAACAGCAAAATTTCAGTCAGCTATTGCGATGATTGATGAACTCGAAGCTGGCAAATTCCCACGCCAACGTATTGGTGTTGCGTACTAGTCAGCTCATATATAAAAACTAAAAAAAGCCGCTTGTTCAAAACAATGCGGCTTTCTCATCTTTTACTAAGCATTCCTTTAATCCAATGGCAGATGCCCTGTTTTCACTAGGATAACCGTCTCTTCTTCCACATAAGGAAAATGCTCACTCATGTGTGGGCTGCGCATCCATGTGTGTTTTGGATACTCACCATGTTCGTCTTTAAAGGTGCCAGAAAGTACAAATATCTCTTCATCGCCAAAGTGGCGATGCGGCTGAAAACGTTCGCCAACCGGCCACTTCACTAACGCGACATGCTCGTGTTCGAACTCATGCAGTGGCATCACTTGTAAGCCGCCAATACCCTGAAGCCATTCTGTTTCCAAAGTATTAATACGAACTTGAGTTAAGTCTCTCGCGTCAAACTGGTTGAGCTTAACCAAGATCGTACAGCCATTTTTGCTGGATGGGGAATGCGCGCTGCCCGGCGGATTACGGATATAAGTGCCCGCTGGGAAATCTCCGGTTTCATCAGAGAACACACCCTCTAATACGAAGATCTCTTCACCTTGCGGATGTGGGTGCTCAGAAAACGAAGAGTCAGGATCGTACTTCACCACGCTGGTCGTGTGGCCCGATTCTTTCTCTTCTCTTTCAAGTGGCTTACGCCAAACCCCTTTAGCAGGGCTTGCGACCCAATCTAATGTCTCGGTTTCTATAACCAGTCTCTTTGAAAAGTCCATATTGAACATAATGGCGACCTTACTCTTGTTATCGTTTTAATTATTATTGTTGTCTTTCTCGTTTCTATTCTACGCGAATACTGATCAAGGAGGCTATCTCGCTGCTATTTTGCCTGCGCGATAGCCACCTAAAAAGAATCCTAATTAATTGCGGCCAGCAATCACTCCGCCATCAACATCCCAGATTGCACCCGTTACCCAATCTGCACTGTCTGACAGTAGGAAAGAGATGCTATTAGCGATGTCTTTCGGCAAACCTACTCGACCAATAGGATGGAACGCGTTGAAGCCTTCTAGCGCTTGATCCACTTCTTCAGGTTTGATGAAAGATTCGTAAATCGGCGTTTTAACAACAGCAGGAGAAACCGCATTCACGCGAATGTTGTAGTCCGCAAGCTCCATCGCCATGTGCTGTGTTAAAGCGTGCAAGCCAGCTTTTGCCAACCTGAAGCGTGACCTAACGATTGCAGCTCTGACACCGCTTTATCTAACTTAGTTGGGTTATTGCCGACAACCAACACATGGATGTTTTGAGCGACTAACTGCTTCGCGGTTTCAAAGCCCATACCACTTGTGCCACCGATTACGACTGCAATACCATTTTTAGTGAAGTTCATTTTGTTATCTCCTAAGTCATGTGAACGTGGTAATCTTAGGCTTTGAACTAACACTATGAATAGTAAGTACAAATCGGTTAGGTAGGTACTTATTGGTACATCTTTATGAAAAATCAGGAAAACTTTTTTTCAAGAAAATCAGCACCAGAGCGCTCAGCTCGCATGGTAGAAACCATCTATGGCTGTAAATGGTCGCTAACGGTTTACCAATTATTGGCAAATGGCATTAATCGCCCCGGTGAAATGGTGCGCTCAGTAGAAGGGCTATAGACCAAGGTATTGAATGAATGTTTGAAGCGAAATGTAGAATTTGGAATTTTAGACAAGCAAATGTTCAACGAACTACCACCAAGAGTTGAATACCAAGTGACGCCGTTCGGCGAAAAGTTCTTGTTGATTCTAGACCAGCTGGAAAACCTACAAAACGAAATCGACGAGATGTAAGTTTGAGCTAGTCCAACTATTGCCAAAAACAGCAGACAGAAAAAGGAAGGCAACAAGCAGCACTTAGCTCACTGGCATTTGCTCAAAGCGACCTTTTACAAAATCAATGAAGGTTCGAATTCGACTTGGTTGATAGCGGTCTCGATGGTAGATCGCTGAAAAGTCCACTTTAGGTACTATCCACTCATCAAACACTTGCAGCAGTTGCCCGTCGTTGAGTTCTTGTAAGCAATAGATAGTTGGAACACGAATAATTCCGTTGCCCGACTTCGCGCCCTGTACCAACACTCGTCCATTCTTACATTGCAACCTGCCCGTCACATGCACATCGACTGTTTTCTTAGTATCGTCCAGTGCTTGAAAGCTCCACTTACGCACCGATCCCGTTAAGCAATCATGGCGGATCAGATCTTTAGGATGGCTTGGCTTCCCTTTGCGAGTGAAATACTCAGGGCTCGCGAGTGTTCCCATTTCAATATCCAATAGCTTTCTTGCGATAAAGCCCGCGTCTTCTAAGCTCCCCATACGAAAAGCGATATCAAAGGCGTCTTCAATCAAATCGACTCGGTTACTACTGAAATCAAGGCTGATGCTGATGTCTGGGTAGAGCTGCATAAACTCATTGACCAAATCCGCGATGATCACTTCACCCAAATAACCGCCAACACAGTTTACTTTTATGTCGCCACGTACTTCTTCGACATCATCCACAGCAGCAATCAGAGCTTGGTCTATATTATCTAAGGCTTGTTCACATCTCGCGTACAGATCTTGCCCAGCGTGAGTCAGCCTTAAGGTTCGAGTAGTGCGGATAAACAGAGTCACTCCCATTTGCTTTTCTAGGCTACTCACTTGGCGTGATACGTGAGAGCGTGACACATCCAGCTCCTCCGCCGCTTTGGTGAAGTTACCTAAACGAGCGATAAGCACGAAAGAACGAATATCAGACAGGTTAATTTGATTGAGCATGGCCGCCAGCTTACTTGTGAAATTTAAAAAGCATGAAGTAATAAAATGAACGCACTTATTGTTGCACCACAGCAACAGTGTTTCAAGTAAAGCGCTATATATCAACAATGCTATTTTCCTTAATATACCTCCATCGCAACGAAGCAAGGCAGCAAGCACTTGATTCGAATGCACTTAAACAATACGTCGTAGCCAACCGACGCAAAAAAGTACAGAGGAAATAAAATGAAAAAACTAATCGTAATTACAGGTGCAAGCTCTGGTATTGGTGAAGCAATCGCTCGTCGTCTAAGCGATGAAGGTCACCCTCTTCTACTTTTAGCTCGTCGTGTTGACCGCCTTGAAGCGTTGAACCTACCAAACTCACTATCAGTAAAAGTAGACGTAACAGACAAAGCGTCTTTTGATGCAGCAATCGCACAAGGTGAAGAGAAATTTGGCCCTGTAGACGCGCTTATCAACAACGCTGGTGCAATGCTTCTTGGTCAAATCGATACTCAAGACGCTCAAGAGTGGAAGACAATGTTCGACGTGAACGTAATTGGTCTTCTAAACGGCATGCAATCTGTACTTGCGCCTATGATGGAACGCAACACTGGTACTATCATCAACATCAGCTCTATCGCGGGTAAGAAAACTTTCCCAAGCCATGCTGCTTACTGTGGTACTAAATTCGCAGTACACGCGATTTCTGAGAACGTTCGTGAAGAAGTTGCTGCTTCAAATGTTCGTGTTACCACTATCGCACCGGGTGCTGTAGAGACTGAGCTTCTGTCTCACACAACATCTCAAGAGATCAAAGACGGTTACGATTCTTGGAAAGAAGACATGGGCGGCGTATTGGCAGCTGACGATATTGCTCGCGCAGTATCATTCGCTTACCAACAACCGCAAAACGTATGTATCCGTGAGATTGCTCTAGCACCAACTAAGCAACAGCCATAGGCCTTTGCTATCGCGACTAAATCAGCGATGAAATAAGCTATGAACTAAAAAAACGCCACGACTTAACAAGTCGTGGCGCTTTTGTTTTGATTCAATTTAATTGTTAGCAATAAGCGAGATTAGAACTCAACGCGGTAAACTGACGTGCTACCACTCACTTCATTGCCGACCGCGATAAAGTGGTTACCAGAGCGAGTGAAATACTTGATTGATTCTGGACCTAAGTCACCCGCTTTCGAGTTGTAAGTATCGTTGTCGCAATCACCGTCTTCATCAACCTTGGTGCACACTGGCTGAGTAAAGTCGCGGTTGTTCAAGTAGCTGATGAAACTTGCGCTCTTGGGCTGCGTTACATCGTAAACCATGATGCCACCTTGGCGCTCAAGTCCAATAAAGGCATACTGCTTTCCGTTGATCTCAGCCACTTCGATGGCTTCAGGTTCAATCCCTTTATCATCACTGCGATCGTCACCACTTTGGTTGTTATCATTGGTGCTGTTAAAATTTGCAGGATCTTGCTCAAGTACGATTCGAGCAAAATCATCGCCGCTATCAAACACTAGCTCGCCCGACTCATCCCAGATAGAGAAAGAACGACTACCAAATGCTTGAACCTTTTGGTCAGCAGCGAGTATCCCTTGTGGCTTAATCACTTTAAGACGTGCAAGTTGCTTGTTGTCTTTCAATGCGCCCGCTAATGGGTGGTTAGCGTCAACGTCTAACTTCTTGCCACGCACTTCATCGACATAAGCGATACAAAAATCTTTTTCTGTGGTGTAGTTTTCGGTGCCTTTATAGTCATCGCCATCCCACTCAAAACCTTTCTCGTCACACACTTTTTGCGTCGTTTTGATGCCATATTCACGACCATCACCTTCGTTCGCAGTCACAATGTAGGTGTTACCATCAACACTGTAGCTGGTGATGCTATCTGGCATGTAAAGGCCTTCTAACATTGCGTAGCTTTGTAGATTACCGATGTTTTTGTCTTTGTTTGACGCATCTAGCTTAGCGCTGTCCCAAGGCTTGCCGCCTAGTCCAAGAATCGCATCCACTTGTACACTCGCCACATCAATCGCGGCCAAAGCGTTGTTCTCTTGCAGGGCAACGTAGAGTTTTCCGTTATCCGCAAACGTTAGGTATTCCGGTTCAAGGTCTTGAGCTACGGTTGCATTCGGCGCAGAGATTCGAACCTTGTCGGTCAGCTCTGCATGCCGAGGCTGACCTTGGTTGAATGCCTTGAAATCAATCTGAGTGACTGTCGCTTGCAGAGGACCACCGGTTAGATCCACCAGCGTTACTGAACCTTCAGGATCAATGCTGTAATCCGCATTCGGCTCACCTTCATTTGCAGAGGCAATATAGCGACCATCTTTCGAGAAGCTCACCATGTCCGGTAATGCACCAGCCGTATAAGTAGTGATCAGCTCTAACGTGTCTGAACGATAAAGTGCAATGATGCCGTTTTGTTGCTTGTCGGCGTTCTCAATTGCAACCGCAACTAAGCCCTGATGAGTCGATACACTGTTTGCAGCACCGATATTAATGCCAGAAGCTGCGGCTGCTGATTGAAGATCGATAGAGCCTTCAGATGTGGGTGCACTATCAGAGTCCATCGATAACACATCAACTTTCTGTGCTTGAGCGTTAACCACATAAAGCTTGTCGGTACATGAATCGTAGCTGACGATTTCGGCTGCAGAAGTATCAAACGGGGCGTCAGCAATAGCACGACCAACCAGACTAATCCCGGTAACAGTGGCATCTGTCTTGTTCGGTTGTTGAATGGATTGGCATTGAAGGCTAAAAGCATCAAGTGATGTTTGAGATGATCCTGCAGTCGTTGAAGTTGACTGAGAGCACCCAACCAGAGCAGAACTTACCGCGATAGGCAGTAATAAAGTCAGCTTATTAAATTTACGATTCATATATCCTCCATAATTAGAACCGCGATCATAGAGGGCTGTTATGACAGTTATCTTTCTCTTTTATTAACAATAAATGACGACAATCAGTTCGCTTTACCCATAACAACACTAGGTTAGATTGAGCGTTTAATTAACGAGCAAGCAAAAAAAAGCGCCCAAGCTGGCTGGTGCTTGAGCGCCTTAGTAAACTGAATCGTAGGTTAGAAGTTGTAACCACCACCGATCATGAATACCCATGGGTCGATATCAACGTCTGTAGAGTATTGTGTTGTAGTTCCACCTACTGTTTGCTTGTACTTAGCTGTCGTACCGATGTCTGCATACCAAACTGACGCATTCAGGAACCAGTCTTCATTGATCATGTAATCAATACCGATGTTGGCAGCCAAGCCCCAAGAATCATCAAGAGATAAGTCACTTAAGCCTGCAGCTTTACCCGTACCATTCAAACTTTCATCGAAAAATACCGTGTAGTTTATACCCGCACCTACGTAAGGACGGAAGTCGCTGTTCGCTTCACCAAAGTAGTATTGAACCATGAACGTTGGCGGGAGGTGTTTCGTGTCGGCAATTTTGCCTAGACCATTAACAGAGATACTGTGAGAAAAAGGGCTCGCTGCCAATACTTCAAAGCTGATGTTGTCAGTGAACATGTAACCGAAAGTCAGGCCAAGCTGAGTATCAGAATCAACTGAGAATTCCAGGTCAGGGTTATTAAGTACAGCGCCGCTGCTGTCGTTTGGAGATACTGTTGCTGCACCTGCACGGATGATGAAATCACCTTCTTTATGAGCAAGAACGTTGGTTGACATAAGAGCCGCAATAACCGCAATACCACATACTGTTTTTTTCATTATAATTTCCTTTTGGGGGCTTAATCTTTGTTGGTGAATGAGTAATCATTTCTTATTTTGCGTGCAAGGTATCATAGAATAACCCTACTTTATTGATGGAAATCAATTTGTGAAAAGTTGTGATTATTTATGTAAATTTATATCGACCCGATCACTTTATCTCTTCATTTTATTGACAGTTTTGTAATGCAACTTTTCCGTGCGTCATTTTGTTAATCCAATCCCTTCACTTTGCTCAGCTCTCTTTGGATCAAAATAGAGCAAGCCAATATCTCGCACGCATCATTTTGGTGCAGCTCTACAAGAATCAATCTTGCCGCGTATAATATTCAATGAGTTACATTTGGCTTAGTGCTTGCAAGTCTATGTTCATAATCATAAATACATTGAGGTTCTGATCATGCAAGACACTCTAACAATCGTTCTGGCCGGCGGTGTTGGCTCTCGGCTTTCCCCTCTCACTGATAACCGTGCAAAACCTGCGGTACCCTTTGGTGGCAAATATCGAATCATCGATTTCACTCTCGCGAACTGCTTACACTCTGGGCTACGCCAAATTTTGGTGCTGACTCAGTACAAATCTCACTCTTTGCAAAAACATTTAAGAGATGGTTGGTCGGTGCTTAACCCTGAGCTCGGCGAATACATCACCAATGTTCCTCCACAAATGCGAACCGGTGATAGCTGGTACAGCGGTACTGCCGATGCGATTTATCAAAACTTGTATCTACTTTCACGCAGTGAAGCCAAGCATGTGGTGGTGTTATCCGGTGACCATATCTATCGCATGGATTACGCACCAATGCTCAAGCAGCACAAAAAGAACGAGGCCGACCTAACTGTGGCGTGCATGGAGGTTTCGATTGACGAAGCCAAAGAGTTTGGTGTGATGGAGATAGATGAATCTCTAGAGATCAATAACTTTACCGAAAAGCCACGTTACCCTGCATGTGTACCTGGTAGGCCAACTCGAAGCATGGCTTCAATGGGTATTTACGTCTTTGATAAAGAAGTACTAACACAAGCGCTACTGGCGGACGCCGAAGATCCAGACTCAAGCCACGATTTCGGTAAAGACATCATTCCCAAGTTAGTCGGCAACAACAGTGTTTACGCGTATAAGTTTGGTGACGAAGAAGGTCGCGTAACCCAAGATGCTTACTGGAGAGATGTGGGTACGATCGACTCTTATTATCAATCGAACATGGATTTGTTAAAGCCAACTTCGCCAATCGATTTGTATCAGCCAGATTGGGCAATTCGTACTTACGAACCGCAGCTGCCACCCGCACGAACCATTGCTTCGGTAGAGGGAAATCAAGGGATTTTCATCAACTCGATGATCGCGAATGGCGTAGTGATTGAAGGTGGCTCAGCGCAAAACTCTATCTTTTTCCCGAAGGTAAAAGTGAACAACGCGGCAATCGTGATTGATAGTATCTTGTTTGAAGATGTTGAGATTGGAAAAAATTGCCACATTCAAAACTGCATCATCGACAAGAACGTTAAGGTGCCTGACGGAACCCAGATCGGTCTTGATAGCCTTGCCGATGCGAAACGCTTCCACATATCAAAACAAGGCGTGATTGTGGTGCCCTCTTCTTACCAATTTGAAGAGTAACCTTTAACGTTGGAATAGCTTTTCTTTAAACGAAAAAAGGCAGCGAATTCGCTGCCTTCTTATTTACTCACACAGCTTCAGTTAAGCCTTAACTGTCCATGTATTCGATTAAACAGAAACCTTAGAAAGGCCCTAACTCAATCATTTGAGCAATCACAACAGAAACCAAAGCGCCTACCGACCAGAACAAGAACAGTGGTAAGAAGAAACGCACCCACTTACCATAAGGGACTTTCGCAATCGCCAGTACCGCCAGCAAGCCACCGTTGGTTGGATAAATGTAATTCGAGATACCATCACCCAATTGAGACGCCAACGCAGCAACTTGACGAGTCACTTCACCAATATCTGCCAGTGGAATGATAATTGGCATAGTAATCACCGCTTGACCACTGCCCGACGGGATAAACAGGTTGATCGCAGCTTGTGAGAAGTAGATACCTGCCGCCGCAACAAGCTTAGAGCTGCCAGAAATGATCTGCGCAAGATAGTAGATAATCGAATCGACAATCTTCGCGTCTTCCATGATGGTCAACACCGAACGCGCAAAGAAGATGATCAACACAGCAACTAATACATCGCTGACACCTTTAGTCCAATATTCACAAATCTTGTTAGGAGACAATCCTGCCACCAAGCCAGGAATGATCGCCATTGCCACAAACGCACCTGCGATCTCAGTAAAGCCAAAGCCCATCGTCAGAGTACCGAAGATCATGTATGCGAACACGCCTAAGAATGCGATACCTGCTAGCTTCTCACGAACCGTCAGAGACTTAGCTTCAACGTTTGATTCGTAGTGGTAACCCGTACCGTGCAACAAACCTTTGGTCGGGTCTTGCTTAACTTTGCGCGCGTAGTTAAGTACATACCAAGCACCTGTTAGCAACATGAACATGCCAACAATAAAGCGATACCACATGCCTGAATACATAGGCAGTTCAGCGATAGTGTGTGCGATACCCGTAAAGAATGGGTTAGCCAAAGCGGCTGCGAAACCGGCACAACTTGCCAGTAAAACAACGCCAAGTGCCGTAATCGCGTCATAGCCAAGCTTGATACAGATCGGGATCATCAAAGAGATAAAGATGACATCAAGTTCACGCATACCGGTGAAGGTGACGTTGAAGAAAATCGCCGTCATGATCACAGGCGCAATTACGTACAAGCCTTGCTTCTTTAGCTTAGTGGTTAGTGCAACAACGGATGCGTCTAACAAGCCCATGTGTTTGATAATGCCAAAAGCACCACCCACAAATACCACAACGCCCATCACGCCAGAAGCGGATTTGAAGCCTTTAAAAAATGATTCGAAAAAAGAGGCTAATGTTGTTGGGTTGCTGGTCAATTGTGTGTAGCTGTCTGGGTCGATAACCGTGCGGCCATTCATGACCACTCGTTCAAACTCGCCTGCAGGGATAAAATAGGTTGCGATTGCTGCAACGATTACCATGATGACCAAAGAAAGAAATGGATGGTTTACTTCTTTCTCTGTCGAAGCTGTATTACCAGCTGGAGATGTAGGTACGGATGTAGATACCGTAGACATCATATAGACTCCTTACTTGTCAGCAACCAAGCAATACTTGGCGCCAGGGGGATTTTGGAAAAACGAAACCCTTCACGCAGAACATAGTTCACGCTAACTAGGCTGTTTCTAAAAGGCCTTTGATAGATGGTGCTCTCAAATGTACATAGTGAAGTAGTGAAAACTACTCTCTTTGCGTCCGAGCAAAATGCAGATGTTCAGCCAAGTCAGGCCAAACTGAATGAGGTCATTACAAGCAGGTAAACAGAAAAGTCTGTTTTGGTAATGCGTTTTTTATCAATTACAAAGACAAGCGGCGCATACTAGCACAACGAGTCATTAATTGTCAGAAAAGTGTGAGTTTCGTCATGCTTTGGTGAGCAAAAGAAAAGCGCCCACTAATAAGTAAGGCGCTTTTCTGCAATCGAATCGAGTTACTTAGGTGCTAATTCGTAGTTTTCTTGCATCTCATGAGGGGCAATCCCGTACTCATAATCCGCTAAGTAGCCATCCTTATAGACCTTCATTCCCTTCTCATCCCAGCTCACTTTGATCATCGCCGTGTTGCCATCTTCACTGCCTAACAGCTCCAGCATTTCTGCATCAATCTTAATGGCTTTGATGGTTTTAATACGCTTAAACGGCTTAAATTCAGTGGCCGAGAATACGATGGCCGAGCGATAACGCTTAAGCTTGAGTCCAATCGCAAAGATTCTCGATTGTTGCTCAAACTGCAACATATTGATCTAGGCTCAATTGATGAGTCTCGCATTTCAGAACTTGTGCGATTCAAAGTCGAAACGCCGGTTCGCTATGAAGGTGACATTAATTATTGGCGTCAGGGCGTCGAATTTCCTGTCGATCAACTGGCATCCAATAAAGAAGTCGATATTCGAGCACGCATTACCATACCCGAGTCTCAACTCACAGCAGGAGAGTTTCACTTCAATATGGAGTGGGCAGTTGAGTGTCTATAAATTAGTAACTTAAGCTGATTTTTTAATCAAAGAAGAAAAAGTGAGTGAGCTGGAAAGAAAATCAATGGAGTGACAAGTTCGGAATTATAAAACCGATAAAGAGAGATTCACTGGGAATTCTCTGTAGGTTAGCGCAAATTATCAAGGATGGAGTTTTTTTGAACATGTCTTTAAAACACGAAACATAATATGCGATCAGTTCATCGGACTTTCAAGGGAGTAACAAGAGAATATTTGATAACACTGAAGTCAATCACACATGTGCTAATTCTCAGTTGGTTAATCTATGCGATGTTTGCTACGTTTAAATGACACAGTCATTGGAAAGGTATGATTTATGAAAATAAATGTTCAAACACATCATGTATCAATTAACGACGAGTCACGCAAAGACATCGAAGGTAAATTCGAGAAGATATCTAACCATTTCCCATCACTGATCAGTTGCGACATCATCATTACTAAAGAACACGGTCAACATCAGGTTGAAGTATTCACCAACTACGAAGGTGTACGAGTAACAGCAAAATCGACAGACGATGTTATGTACCCAGCTATCGCTGCAGCACTTAAGAAACTTGAAGCGGGCCTAAGTAACCGTAAGGGACAATTGAAAGCCGACCTACACGAGAAACCAACAAGCACGAAGCCAGAGATTGCTTCGGACATCATCCAAGAGATGAAATTGGTATAAATCGATAAGTAGTTAAAGCGAAATAAAGAATAGAAACTTATTAAGAATTTCAAAGCCAGCATACGTTGCTGGCTTTTTCGATCTTAAAGCCAAGCAAACCTTCGCTTCTTTACCGTCCCTCGAATTCAGCTCAACCCCACATCATTATTAACGCCCTTAAGTTCTTAGCAGCTATAACAATCACTTGTGGGATTTGATACAGTTATAAGCAGAAATTTAGACCACAACGGAATGTTTATTATGAAGAAAATCGCGTTGATACTTTTCCTTGCTACTCAATTAATGGCTTGTACCGAGGTTGGCAGTGAAGCTTGGTGTGCGGATATGAAAGAAAAGCCTAAAGGTGACTGGACGGCTAATGAAGCGGGCGATTTTGCCAAGCACTGCATTTTCTAGGTGGGTTGTATTTAGCAGTTCAGTACACCCCACTCAATGAAGCAAGTGAGTAGTTGCAGTATGGTTTACTTATCTCTGTAAAACGGTACAAACAAAAAATCGCATAAGTTAACGCTTATGCGATTTTTGTATGGAGAGATTCCTAGCTAATTTGTTAGGAACTTAAAGAACAATCATCCCATCTCGATAAGTCAGTGCTGGTGTTACATCTTGACCAAGTAAGACTGGGCCATCGAGGTCGACGATTTCAGATTGAACGGCGATAGGCAGAGCTGCACGCATCGCTAATGATGTACCAAGCATACAACCAGACATCAGCGTAAATCCTAGCCTTTTGGCTTCTTCTGCAAGAACCAATGCTTCAGTCAAACCGCCCGTTTTATCGAGTTTGATGTTGACCATTTCATACTTACCCAACAGCGATGAGAGCTGTGAAGTAGTATGACAGCTTTCATCCGCACACAGTGGGATCGGGTGATTGATGTGTGCCAGTGACGCATCGTGCTGCTGTGGAAGAGGTTGTTCGATCATCGCAATATCAAACTCTGTTAGTTGATTAAACAACTCTTCGAGATTCAGCCCTGTCCACGCTTCATTGGCATCCAGTACAATCTGAACATCTGCCGCAGCTTCTCGTACCGCGCGAACACGCTCTACCACTTGCTCTCCATCAAGCTTCACTTTTAAGAGTTTCGCTCCATTTGCGACATAGTCTCGAGCCTGAATCGCCATCGCTTCTGGCGTGCCAATCGAGACGGTCATGGCTGTCACGATTTGATTCGGTAACTCAAACAGGCTATTTGGGAAGACCTGGTCATGTTGTTTGGCTTCAAGCTCCCAAAGCGCACAATCGACCGCATTTCGCGCTGCCCCTCCGGTCAATAAAGACTGAAGATGATCTCTTAGCTCTGCCGGATCAGTAACGCCTCGTTCAAACATAGCTTCAAGTGCGCTAGACGCTTGTTGGATTTGCGCTAACACAGACTCCGATGACTCGCCGTATCGTGGGTAAGGCGTGCATTCGCCCTGAGCTCGTTTGCCACCATGTTCAATGTAAACACGAACAACGTGACACTCAGTTCGACTGCCACGAGAGATGCGAAAAGGCGTTTGCATCGCGATAATAATGGGTTCAGCTGTAATCTTCATAATTTCACTCGGTTGATGTTCACTTTAACAAATGGAAACGTAGAAATGATGAAGTCGTTAAAGTGAATGTCGCAAATGATCAGTAATGTGTTGTACACCAAAGCGCACTGGGTCCGTCACTGGCACTTGATAGAGTGTGGTCCATTCTTGGCACAATGTCTCAGCCTCTTCAATGCTAATCGCCGACGTGTTCAAGCAGATACCCACCAGCTTCGCGTCTGGATTAGTCAGTCGCGCCGCTTGCAAGTTGGCTTCAATCGTCTGTTCTATGCTTGGTAATTTAGCATGAGGAAGGTTACGAATATGTGGTCGCCCAACTTCATGACACAGCACTAAGGCATCAGCTTGTGCGCCATGTAAAAGACCCAAACTCACGCCTGCAAACGAAGGGTTGAACAAAGAGCCTTGCCCTTCAATGATGTCCCAATCGTGGTCGGTAAAATCAGGGCTAATCGCTTCAACTGCGCCAGAAATAAAATCCGCAACCACCGCATCAATCGAAATACCGCTGCCTTCAATCAAAATACCTGTCTGCCCTGTCGCTTTAAACTGAGCGGATGTTCCCGCTTGTTTAAGCGACTTTTCAATCGCTAATGCCGAGAACATTTTGCCTACTGAGCAATCAGTTCCGACAGTAAGCAGGCGCTTACCTTGACGAAGCTTACCGTTACCAACATTAAGAACACCGTCAAAATGGCGTACATCATGAAGCTTAGTCAATCCTTGTTGCTGCATGTCAGCAAGCGGTGAAAATTCACTCAATCGTTGGTGCATGCCAGATGCAATCTCATATCCCATTTCTGCAGCGGCCATAATGGTTGACTGCCAAGAATCAGGAATAACACCACCCGGATTTGCGGTACCAATCACTAGCGTCTTCGCGCCCTGCGCTTGCGCCTCTTGCAGGGTCATATCCGTTAAGCCCAGTGAAACGGTATCACCCGTTAAACGCAGTTGACCTAGGCAGATTTCTGGTCGCCATTGATGAATACCGCGAGCTGTTTTTGCAGCGAGTGGGTCAGTAACATCCCCAAGAAAAAGAAGGTAAGGTTGAGCGATCGACATGAGTATTCCTAATTAATAAGCCCTTGTATGGGTTTACTTTAATTAAGAACTTCGAAGCTGCCGAATGCCTATTTATGGCGAGCCTATAACCTTAAGTTATAGGGTGAGTATGGATTTTCAATGAAGCGATAAATTGCTTAACGGAAATCGACTGAGGGGTGTGCTCTGCGCAAAGCATCGATACCGAAAATTGGATGTCTGGTTGAAGCGGCAACACACAGACCGCATCGTCATTTTGATATTGCTCTGCCGTCCACGGATCAACAATCGCAAACCCCGCTTGGTGCTTGACCAGTTCCGCCGCCGCGCTATACCCACGTACAGATATCGGGTGGTGATAATGCTCATCGCGTGCAATAAGGCTTTGATGTAACAGGAGGCCTAATGGATCGCGGCTATCGAGCCCGATGATTGGCAGCGGATAATTGATCAGATCATCTAACGTTAATTCCGCGGGGAAATGATCAACCGTATTGGAAGGAACCAAAACCTTTAGTGATTCGGTTAATAGCGTTTCACTTAATATCGCAGGCGGTGCTTCATCGCCAAAAGCAATAGCAATATCTAGTTCATGCTTGAGTAAACCTTCACACAACTCATCACGGTTTGCTGTCAGTAACTCAAAAGAAATCTCTTGTTTACTGGAATATTGCTCACAATACATTTTGGCGATCACTGGTGTCAGCAATTTAGTGGCTAGAATCGGTGGCGCACCAATGCGTAAATGTTGATGTCCTTGCTTGACTTTGTTGGTCAAAGAACGAAATTGACCCAGTTGCTGATAGACCTTTTCCGCTTCTGGCAGCAAGGTTTTCGCTTCAACCGTTGGTACTAAGCGCCCTTTAACTCGTTCGAATAAGCCAAACCCAAGTTGTTGCTCCGTGTGCGCCAAAATACGGGTCACGTTTGGTTGCGACACATGCAAGCTGCGAGCGGCTCCAGATACGGTTCCGGTCTGCATAATGGCGTAAAAGACTTCCAATTGTCTTAGGTTCACATTGATGTCCTTATGGTTCGCGAAACAAATCTAGGGTTTGGCTTTTCTTGTATTAGCTAAGCTGGTTAACGGTCTATCTGTTTAATTAGCTGTCTATTTTTCTATTTATTTGCGTGAGTCTATTTTAGTAGCTCAGCTATCGTAGGTTGAAGTATCTCAGCCCAAGTTTGATAAGCCTTCGCATTCAAATGCAGATCATCACACGAGTACTTGTTCGACAACAGCTTATTAGGCGACAATACTGAATTCACATCTAAGAACGCAATGCCTTGCTGTGTACAGTACTCGCTTAGCTTGCTATTGAGCAGTTCAACCGACGGATTTAAACCTTGCAGTTTAGAGCCAACATAAAGCGTTGATTGCACCAATATGCGAATCTCATTTTCTTGCCACACCTTAAGCATATCAATGTAGTTCTGGTAGATATGGTCGACATCATAACCCTGAGCTAAATCGTTTATCCCTGCCATAAAACACACCAGCTTTGGCTTCACATTCAACGTGGTATCAATACGGCGCAACATGCCAGTTGTGGTGTCACCCGCTAAGCCACGGTTGACCATCGAAACATCGCGAAAGATATCCGCCCACGGGGCCCATTCGGTGATCGAATCACCAAACATGACTAGATCTGCACTTGGGGAAAAATGGCGATGGTTATCTGATGTCATGATGTAACGGCTCATGCTGTGGCCTCGTTGTTGAATCTCAGACTGAAGAGCGACTGCCTTGAGGATCTCGCTATCTGGCGTGGCGCTATCAAATTGAGCTAGCAATCCTTCGATATGAGGCTTAAAAGGGCTAAGACGAGTACTCAGTTGATGATGTTCTTTAAGGGAAGATAACCTCTCTAGTAATGCATACAAAGAGCGGTTTTGACCAACTTCTTGGAATAACTGATAGAGATCGAGGACAGAGTGTTGCTGTAGCGCGGCAAGTAATTGCTTGTCTTCCATGGTGTTATCTAACCCTTCAATTATCTGATGATGAACTCAAGATAATATCCGATTGCGTACGGGATAGATAACACTAGAAGCAGAGAATTACTTTTCTTTGATTAGCAGATGGTTACGGTTATCACGGCTTTTCTTAATCAGTTCGTTGCTCTCATCCATTTCATCAGATTTAGCAAGACGATCGTAAAGCAGCACATTCACTGTCGCTGCCAAGTTCATGCAGCCAACTGTTGGTACGTACACAACATGATCGGCTCTGTCGGCGACATCTTGAGAAATAGAGCCGTCTTCAGGGCCAAAGATATAAATGGCATTTTCTGGGTGTTTAAAACGCGGTAGTGGTGTTGCACCTTCTGCGAGTTCTACGCAAACGATCTTAGTTTCTGGATCAAGGTTATCCAAAAACGACTCGACACCCGTTAGTGGGATAGTACGCGCAGCACTCTTGGTATCGGTATGAAATTTAGCGGCTTTTTCGTAGCGTTGCCCTGTGTATTTAACTTCGTCGACTTGGTAACAACCAGCCGCGCGCATAACAGCACCAACGTTTGTCGGGCTCTTTGGGTTAGTTAAACCAATAGTCACATGGCTTTTGTTCATGAATCTTTCTCACTTAACGAATAGACATAGCAGGGTGCTACAAAGCGTCGCATTCTACCAAAGCAGCGCCAAATTCAAAAGCATCGTAACAAACCGCTCTTTTTATCATTAAGCCCCTAGTTGCAAGGCTTCTAACGTCAAAAACCTAACCGCCATCATGTTTATAAAACAAAAACATTTCTGGATAACAATTCAACAACAAGTCCATTTACATTTTAAAACCACATTAATAATGTGTTGAAAATTGCATGAGATAATCACACAGGAAGCGTGACATGACCCTAACCATCAAAAACCGCCTTTATATTCTCTCTTTCATTCCGTTGCTACTAATGGCAATTGGCATGATGAGCGTGACGTATATGAAGAGCACCGAGCTAACCGCACAGCAAGTTGAATCGACGCGTAGCAATATGATGGCGATGAAAGAAAAGGAACTCAAAGCGTATCTACAAATGGCCTACTCTTCGATCAGCCCATTTTTGGATAGAGGTGCAACATTAGAAGAAGCCTTACCAACATTAAGAACACTCGAATATGGCGAATCTGGCTACATCTTTGGCTATGACTCTAAAGGCGTTCGAGTGGTTGTTGGACAAAACAACGATGGTATTGGTAACAACTACTACGACCTGCAAGACAAAAAAGGCAACTACCTGATTCGTGACTTGATCAAGAACTCAAAGCTTGGTGAATTCACCACCTACTACTTTCCAAAACTTGGTCAATCCGAAGCCCTACCGAAACTGAGCTACTCGATATTCGTTCCCCAGTGGGACTTGATGCTAGGTACAGGCTTCTATACTGACGACATCGATGCGGTCATCGCAGAGATGAAAGAGAGCTCAAATGCTGCGTTACAAAGCTCATTGACGGCCATCGCTATATTCTGTGGTTTGATTGCCCTAGTAGTTGCTGTGTTTGCCGTTGCCGTCAACCGTACCATCATGCAACCACTCGAGCAGTTTGATCGTTCAATCAGCGCATTCGCGAGTGGCGAAGCTGACTTAACCGCTCGAATGGAAACCTTCAAAGCGCCCGAGTTCACAAAACTCAGCGAGAACTTCAATGCCTTTGTGGCAAGCCTGCAAACCATCATTCGCAGCGTAAGTGATGTCGGTCAGCAAGTCGTAGCCGAGACATCTAACATGTCTTCTCGTGCTGCGCAGGTCGACGAGATTGCTACTGGGCAACGTGAAGAGACTGAACAAGTTGCAACGGCGATGACTGAAATGACCACAACGGCGCAAGAGATCTCGAGCAACGCTAGCCAAGCGGCGGATTCCGCTAAACTTGCAGAGGGCAATGCCAAAGAAGCGCAACAGATAGTAAACGCCGCTGCAGATTCGGTGGCAGGCCTAGCGAGCGAAGTATCAGAAGCCAACACTGTCGTGTCTCGTTTAGAAGGTGATGTGCAGAATATCTCCTCTTCGTTGGCGGTCATCCAAGACATTGCCGAGCAAACTAACCTACTCGCGTTGAATGCCGCGATTGAAGCTGCACGTGCAGGCGAACAAGGTCGTGGGTTTGCTGTGGTTGCCGATGAGGTTCGTAAACTGGCAAGCCGTACTCAAGAAAGCACTGGCGACATTCACAAGATGATTGAGCAACTTAAAGCTGCCTCAGATGCTGCTGTGAAAGCGATGGATTCAAGTCAAAACCGAAGTGCGCAAACCGTGGAAGAAGCGAATGCCGCAGCCAAAGCACTGGCGAAGATCCAAGCGTCGATTGATACCATCATGGACATGAACTCGCTTATTGCGACAGCCACTGAACAGCAAAATATTGTAGGACAAGAAATATCTCAACGCATCGTGGTGATTTCTGACCAAAGCTCACAATCGGCAGAACTCGCGAATCAAAACCGTACAGGTAGCCAAAACCTCAACAGTCGTGCAAATGAGCTGTATCACTTGGTGGATCGCTTCACCGTCTAATACATTTTCGGTCTAGTAAGCCGTAATCAAACGATAATTAATCCTAAAACACGTCGGGCTTCAGAATCTCTATTCTGAAGCCCGTTTTTATCGGTGGAGGTTTTAAGCCATACACTAATCCAATTGCTCAGAAAGGAAGTCCACCAGCAGGCGAACCTTTGAAGATAAGTTGCGGTTCTGAGGATAAAGCGCCCAGATCCCTTCTTTGTCATCTCGATAATCGGACAGCACCTCAACCAACTCACCAGAATCAAGGTCTTCACTCACATAGTATTCAGGCAACTGCACCAAGCCAATGCTCTGCTTAGCTGCGTCTAATAAGGCTAGTCCACTGTTACACCTAATTCGCCCATTAACACGAACTGAGCGAGGGCGTCTATTTTCTTTGAAACGCCAATGTTCAAATCCACCGACTAAACATTGGTGATTATTTAATTCTGATAATGTATGCGGCTCGCCATAACGTTCAATATATTCAGGGCTTGCACATACATAAAGTTGGCGTTGAGACAGCCTCTTTGCCACAAGGCTTGAATCTTCCAAGCGGCCAAGACGAATCGCAACATCAACACCCGAATCGATAAGATCGAGCTTTTGATTGGTCAGCATCAGCTCAAGCTCTACTTGCGGGTGAAGCTTTAAGAATTGATGCAGTATTGGGGCGAGTTGGCGCTCACCATAAGTCACAGGCGCGGTGACTTTCAGTAAGCCTTTGGGTGTGGATTGCATCTGCGTGACCGCAAGCTCAGCAATTTCTAAACCTTCGACCAACAACTTACATTGTTGGTAATAGAGTTGCCCAGCCTCTGTAAGAGACACCTTTCGAGTCGTTCGATTGAGCAGTTTCACTGCGAGTCGTTCTTCGAGGTTTGCTACTCTACGACTGATTTGAGCCACCGACGTAGCGAGCTTCTGCGCCGCACCAGTAAAGCTTTCACGCTCTGCCACTGCAACAAACTCACTTACCCCTTCCCAATTGGCCATGCCTTTACCTTATGCTGAACTTTGGTTACCCATACAGTGTATTGAAGTTAGATATCAGTGTCACCTTGCTTGATATGCGCTGTGCATTAATCTTCGGCACCTATAGTCATTCCCTTACAGAACCATATTTTTGTCCTAACATTAACCTCATCCCCTATTGCTAGGGTGAGAATCTCTAAAACACTGGTACAACAAAGTAAGGTATCCCTTTGAAGAAGTTAATCATACTTGTATCAACTCTTGTACTCAGCACCACTGCGTTTGCAGCAACTAAAACAACAATTCAAGAAACAACGCTAAAATCTGATACATTTGTTACTGAAGCGGAAGCATACGATGCAGGCACCAACCTTATGGATGAGTTAAGCGCAAAAACACCTTTTGAGCTTTCAAGAGAACTGCCACAGTTCCAACAGACAACCAAATACGATTCGTTCAAGATTGATGACGCGAATATGGAAGTGAAGAAAATCACTAACATGAGCGGTGACATTCATTACCAAGCGAACGTAAAAGTTGACTACCGTTACACATACAAAGACGGTCGCAGCAGCTAACACCGAATGATTGATCAGGTCTAAAAACTGATCACCTAGTCAAAAGACTGATCACCTAGTCAAAAAGAAAGCCCGCACTCATAGAGTGCGGGCTTTTTTGTCGTTCACCGCTGATTAATGGGACTCAATACGAGCAACCATTATCAGCTCATATTCGTCTGTCTAATTTTGAAAATTACACTTCAAACTGAGACACAAGGCTATCTAGCGCTTCACACTGTTCAGCCAATGCCATACATGCATTTTCTGCGCTGCTTGCCATCTCAACCATTTGCATGGTGCTTTCAGCGATGCGTTGAACATTCTTATTCACTTCTTCAGACACTTGAGACTGTTGCGAAGCCGCCGTAGCAATTTGTGTGTTCATGTCATTCATCTTGCCAATTGAGTTACGAATCTCACTCAATGAAGATGCTGCAGTTCCTGCTTGAACAATGGTTTTCTCGCCACTCACTTTGCTTTCAGTCATCACACCAACCGCGTGTTTAGCACCCACTTCTAAGCGTTCAATCATTGATTGGATTTCGCCAGTGCTGTCTTGAGTTTTACTCGCAAGCGCTCGAACTTCATCAGCCACAACCGCAAAGCCACGACCTTGTTCACCCGCTCGTGCCGCTTCAATTGCCGCATTCAAAGCAAGTAGGTTGGTTTGCTCTGCAATGCCTTTGATAACTCCCAAAATAGAGGCAATGTTCTTCACGTCTGTGTCCAGCTCTTGAACAACACCGCCCGCGTTCTCGATATCTTGCGCAAGGCGTTCAATCGAAGTCACGGTCAAGCCAAGCGTGGTGTCTGCCGATTCCACTTCATGATTGGCAACATTACTGGCGGTTGCCGCATCTAATGCATTACCAATCACCACTTCACTGGTTGCTTGCATCTCATGAACCGCCGCCGCGACTACTTCACTTTCACGCTGTTGGTTCGATGAAAATTCAGCAACACTTTGCGTTAACGATTTAATGTTTTCCATCTCAGCGCGTACCGCATTCGATGTAAAAATAACTTGTTCGACGGTGACATGGATCTTGCCAACAAACTGGTTGAAAGCAGAACTTAAACGAGCGATCTCATCATTACCTTCGACCTTCATACGTTGAGACAAGTTACCGTCACCCGATGCGATCTCATTCATCGCTTTCTCTACGTTCTGGATTGGCTGAACGATAAAGCGATTGGATAACCACATAGCGAAAAGTGCAGCGAAAACAGC
Source organism: Vibrio sp. 10N.261.54.E10 (assembly GCF_002877735.2). NCBI lineage: Bacteria > Pseudomonadati > Pseudomonadota > Gammaproteobacteria > Vibrionales > Vibrionaceae > Vibrio > Vibrio sp. 10N.261.54.E10. The sequence continues at coordinate 1,109,472 of NZ_MCXE02000002.1, read as the reverse complement.
AACGGCCATACCCACTTCAATGATCAACTTACTCGATTCAATAGAGTCATCGGCTTGCTGGCGAAGCTCTTTCTGTTTCAATTCGATCAGAGTTCGGATATCGCGCAGTTGAGTACGAATGATCGCAAACTCTGCGTCAAGCGCTGGCGAGTAATCAATATTGTATTGGTCTGCGTTTGCTGGATCAGCGAACATTGGCTCGTGCAGTGCCACCCACTTGCTCATCGCGTTAACAAGCTTTGCTAACTCGCCACGTGAAGATGGGTCCAACACGCCCGCTTGATACAAGGTTTCGACACTTTGAAAACGAGGAACCGCTTTGTAAGCGTTGTCTTTAAATTCAAACTTTTGGTACTCGACCGCCGCTTGGTCTTTCGCAAGCAACAGACCTTGTGCCGAAGCGATAATTTGGTAGATATCTCGGTAGCCATCTTCTAGGTTATCTAGCACTGGCTGAACCACATTATTGAGCTCGTTATTAATCGCAGCCTGAGCATTAGATCTAATGACATTAAGCACAGTAACGGTAGAAAAAACAATCACAATCACCAACAGCGGGATCGCGATTTTACTCTTAATCGAAAGATTATTGATATTCATTGGGATTAATAACCACACTTCAAATAGGGATGCGCGCGCAATATACAGCACACATATAAAATCCCGCTAAGCTTTTGTGAGCTTCATCTCATAGCAAACGATACCGTAAATTCGTGTGATGCTTTTTCAATCAAAGGTTAACTTTCGGCGACTAAAATACTCTCTGATTTAGACTTATTTGCTGCTGATACGCGCAAATACTGGAGAAGTGTTAGAAATAACACCATAATGTAGGGCTCTAAAATAAGTAGGTAAGAACATGAAAATTTGTGGTGTTGAAATCAAAGGTAACGATGCAGTCATCTGTCTTCTTTCTCTGTCAGACGGCGTATTTAACATTCCTGATTGCCGAGTTTCTAAGGTTGCGATTAGCGACGCAAACGACACACAGAATATGAAAGACTTTCAATTCTCTTTTGCAAAGTTAATGGAAGATTACCAAGTAGAAAAAGTTGTAATTCGCCAACGTCAGACTAAAGGCAAATTTGCTGGCGGTGGCTTCGGCTTCAAACTAGAAGCAGCAATTCAGTTGATCGACGGCCTAGACGTAACCGTTGTATCACCTGCTGACATCAAGGAGAGCCTTAAGCGCAACCCTCTTATGATGAAGTTCAAAGAAACTGGCCTTAAGCAATACCAAGAAGCACCGTTTACAACGGCTTACGCTTGCTTGATGAAGCGCTAATCAAAAGTCGCTAGCCAATATTTTATATAGAAAGAGCCTGAATATTCAGGCTCTTTTTTGTTTCTAGTCATCGATTTTTAGTAGGATGAGTTTGGTATACAAACTACCGCTCTAACACTGTTCGCCTACGAGCCTTAATTAACTCAGGCTTTTTCACCACCAAATAAACCGCCGCAGCAGACAAAGCAAAGCCCATCGCGCCATACATGTCGAACGACTCACCGAAAATAAGCCACGCTTGGATTGCTGTCGTCGGTGGCACCAAGTAAAAGACCGAAGCCACACTTGAAGATGCACCGTGCTCTACCATGTAAAGCAACAATAGGATGGCAACACAAGACAGAACGACCACCAGCCAAATTAGAGTCAACGTGAATTCTATCGTCCAGTTTACTTGCATAGTTTCGTAACGCATTGCGAACGGCAGAAACAACGCGGCAGAAGCCAAATATTGCACCATCGCACCGCCGACCATATCTGTCCCCTGACAGAAGCGCTTCTGATACAAAGTGCCGCAGGTAATACCCACCAAAGAAACCAAACACAATAACGTTGCCAAGCCTTTTTGGTCGTCTGACTGCCATTCAATATTGCCCATCAACACCAAACTAATACCCGCAAAACCAAGCGCTAACCCCAACCACTGTGCAAAATTAAAACGCTGCGAAGTACAGCTGATCATAATCAATGCGGTAAGAATCGGTTGTAAGCCAACAAGTAGAGAACTCAACCCGGCGGGCATACCTATATCAATCGCCAGATAGGTGCCACCAAGGTAGAAACCATGAATCAAGATGCCAACCACACTTGCGTGGAAGAATGCTCGACCACGAGGAATACGACGCTTAAGGATTGCAATCAAAACCAAGAACAGCGCCACGTTGGCTACCATCCTCAATGAAAGTAATGTTGCGGGTTCGGCATATTCAACACCAAGACGTGCGCCGACAAAACCTGACGACCACAATATTACAAACACAAACGGAATCATTTTAATCAGCATTACAAACCTCTGGTCAACTCTTCATCAATGCTGTTACCTTAGTTGGGTACAGATAACTAATAAAGATACAGATATAACACTTTAAATGGTTACAGATTGAGAGTGTGCAACGAGGGAGAAACACGTGGAAGCAGAACTCAGCGGCAATAAATACCTTGCTACCGAACAACATATTAAGGCTCAGATCGATAAGGGGCTCTTTCATCCAGACGATCGCCTTACCTCGATCCGCCAGTTAAGCGAACAGCTTGGCGTAAGCAAAAATACCGTAATTCGCGCCTATCAAGAACTGGAAGCCACAGGCTGGGTTTATTCAGTACCTAAATCTGGCTATCGCGTGAAAGCACCGAACACCACCAGCTGGGATGCATCAAGCCAACCTCAAAAAGTCGATCTGTTGTCTGTCACCAAATCGGTACTCTCTCGTCCAAAAGGTCGCCTGAAACTGTTGGCAGGCTCCGCGCACCCGAACATCAACAATCCTGCGATTCGTAGCTTGTATGCCGAGATTGGCCGTCACAGTCGATTACAAACTCAGCTTCCCGGTTATTACCAACTACCCCCCGGCGACGAGCAATTAGTAAAGCAATTGTTAAAGATCACTCATGATCTTGGTGTGCCTGCGGGCTCGAAAGAGATTGCAATTACTCATGGTGCTCAACAGGCGATCAGTCTAGCTTTGCGTGCGCTCACCAAGCCCGGCGACATCGTGGCGGTCGAGTCGCCCTGTTATTTCGGTAATCTACTTTTACTTGAATCACTTGGATTGCAAGCTTTAGAAATCCCAAGCAGCGTTAGCCACGGTATTGATATACCATCCCTACAGAGTGCGTTGGACAAATGGGAAGTGAAAACCTTACTGCTAACGCCAAACTTTACTAATCCAACCGGTTCACGGATGCCATTGGCGAATCGAAAAGCATTACTGGAGATCACCGGATCTTTGCCAATTATCGAAGACGATGTGTTCGGTAGCTTGGCATTCGATACACCAATCGCTAGCCTCAAAGAGCTTGATGATCAAGATAGAGTCATCTACGTCAACTCACTGTCTAAAACATTAGACTCACGCTTGCGAATCGGTTGGTTACTGTCTGGGCGCTACCAACCTTTGGTCGAAAAGTACCTTTTATGCGACAACATGGGCAGCTCAAACCTAATGCAATCGGCGGTGGGGCAATTCCTCACGACCGGCAAATATCGCAGTCATTTGTCTAAGATGAAGCGGCTCTACCAAACCAATCAAAAGCAATTCCAAAGCCTGTTAATACAAGCACTAGATAGCTACCCACACCTTGTCGGGCAATACCACCTATCAAAACCGGAAGGCTCTTTTTTAAACTGGATAACACTGCCTGAATCGGTCGATAGCTACGCAGTCTATCAAGACTGTTTAAAGCATAAGCTCGGGATCTTACCCGGAACAGTATTTGGCACCAACGACCAATATAAACATTGCCTGCGCTTCACTGTCGCCAATATTGAAGAGAGCAAAGAGTGGAAAGAAGGGGTTGTAACACTAGCGAAAATAATCGCTAAGCACGTGCGTTAGGTTACCTTTCTAATTACCATTTAGACCAAAACAACAAAGCCCCATTCAACTGAGTGGGGCTTTCATCATTATCATATCTTGAGTTGCTTAAATACGATGGTTAGTTAAATACGATTACCCTTGCCAAGCGAACTGTTCAAAAACTTTGTCGACTGGCGTTTTAGCAACGTAGTTTACGTAATTACTGATCACTTTCTGAGACAGGCCAAGAATCACTTCTAGCACTTGTTGCTGACCGTAGCCCGCTTCGAAAAATGCTGCCATTTCACTTTCAGGCACATTGCCGCGGTTACGTACCATGCTCAGCGTAAAATCATGCAGGGCTTGCAGCTTTTCAGTGGGTAAATCTGTGCGATTACGCAGTGCTTCGGTGATTGCAGGATCGACCTTCATTGAATGTGCAATGCCAGTGTGTGCAGGAACGCAGTAGTGGCATTCGTGTTCAACGTTGATGGTTTGCCAAACAACCGTTAGCTCTTCAGCATCGAAAGATGAGTCACTAAACGCCTGATGAAGCTGAGTGTAAGCCTTAAGTGTGTTTGGAGATTCAGCCAACACACCAAACAAGCCCGGCACTCTGCCCATCTGCTTTTTAGCGCCCTCAAGAATAGGTTGGCTTTGCTCTGGCGCGGATTCTACTGAGTGAATTTTGAAGTTGCTCATTGCTCTATCCCTATCAATTTTCGGTTCTAAAGTTATTCAATCACGGAGCAATTAATGAATGTTCTCCGTTGGTGTAAAAACAATATAGATCAAACAAGAACGATCGTTCAAGTGTTATTTTGAACAGTTGTTCAATTTATACATTGAAGCCAGAAGAATGTCTTCGTTCATAACAAGAAAGCCCAACAGGCAAACACCTGATGGGCTTTCTCTTTTTCTCAATTTTTTTGCAAGCGGCTACCAATATTCTGCGTGGGCCAAGCCTTTAACACAGCTCGACTTGCCACTTGTTACTTTAATTTCACCACCAGTCAACGATTGAGCCAACCAACCGTGAGAGAAACTCAATTCAAAGGGCGCAGGGACTTGCTCAACGGTAATTTGCTCAAAGCCCACTTTTGAATAGTAGTTAGGATCACCGTACGTCACTGCAAGCTCAATACCCTGCTCTTTTAGGAGCTGCAAACCGGAGTTAATCAGGCGCTGACCAATACCACGCTTTTGCACCTGAGTGCTCACCGCGACTGGCGAAAGCAAATATGCCTTGGTTTCATCGTCAAATGAAAGCGACGTAAAGATAATCGAGCCTACAATCGTACTATCCGCATCCGACTCACTAGAATCATCTTCAACAACAAAGCAAAATAGCTCTGTCGGAGCTGTGGTCGTTAAAAGATCGTTGGCAAGCTCACCCAAAGTTTTACCTTCGTTCTCACCTTCTGAATCCGTAAAGGTTTGAGTGAAAACTTGAGTGATCGTTTCGATTTCATTTGAATTATATTGCCTAAATTTCATGGTGTTACTCATTTACTTTAATTTCTTGAGCACAAAGAACTGATAATCAAAATCACGTTGTTCAGAACCTTTCGAAGGCTCTTGACCCAAACCGTTCTTTGATGTGCTGCTATCGAAAAATTGTTTAACTTCATTGTCGCAATCGACGAGCGCTTTTGAGTTCGGCATCGTTGCTTTAAGCGCTTCTATTCGCTTTTGAAAGGGCTGGTAATACGCAAGCCAACCAGCGTCACTCATTGCAAAGTGATCCAAAACTTCATAACCCGCTGCTTTTGCCTGTTTAATACGCTCGGAAACCGTCGTCATGTCCGGGTACTCTTTCTGCCAGAACGCTTTGCTCGATTCGTTAGGTTGTTCGGTATTCCACACCAAATCATTAACGACCAATATGCCGTCATCACTGAGTAAATTTCGCCACTGCTTTAGCGCCTTTTCAACACCCATGATGTAAGCGCTGCCTTCCGACCAAATTAGGTCAAACGACTTAGCTTCAAACGGCAGATCCATCATGCTCGCGCATACGGTTTTGACGTTGCTTTCTAAGCCAAGAACCTGTGCTTGCTGAGTCAGAACATCTAAACTCGGTTGATCATTATCTACCGCCGTTATTTGCACATCCACTTGATGTTCTACTAAGGCTTTCGCTAACACAGAGGTGGCAATACCTTTACCACAACCGATCTCAAGCACACGTTTAGGAGAAACCGAAACGTGTACCAACGCCGCTAAAGTATCTTCCGCTGTTCCTGGCCCTAAACGCTGTAAACCCTCAAAGATCACCTCAAAATCCGCCATGTACTGGTCATGATCGTTCATGTCTTTTGAAAGCCATTTCAGTCGCAGTGCTTGCTTCTCATCAAAGCCTTGCTTAATGAGCCAATCGAGATGCGCATCAGGCGCCACCTTGTCCATCGATTCATGCCAATCTTGCAAACCACTCTCGCCTAACAAGGCCGATAAAAGATCTCTCGAACGCTGTTTCTGAGCGATCTCTTCGTCCAATTGTTCGAGTCGGTTTTGTAACAAGGAGCGGTCAACCTTGGCATCCAAACACGCCTGACACTCTTTCAACGTCAGTCCACCCGCTTGTAACTGCTGCAACAATTTCACACGCTGCAAGTCGCGTTCGGAATAACTTCGATAACCATTATTGGTGCGTTGAGCTTCTATCAAACCCAACTTTCCATAGTACAAAAGCGTTGAACGGCTCAGGCCAACGAGCTCCGCTAATTCAGATATGCGATACATCCACTTCTCCCTCATTTCAGTAGTAAAGATAAACTATGAAGTTGTAGTCAGGTCAACAGAATTTTCGACACTTTTCTCGTTCTTTACCTATTTACCTTCAAATTGATAAAGCGATCTGAGCGTGTCTTTTACCCATAGAACGGTTAGTCATCGACATTGCCTGAACGGGATTCAGGAAAAGGAGAGGATTAAACTTGATGAATTGAAAACAATTGGCTCATAAACATACTTCTTTCTAACCGAATTTTGCTAACTTCTAAATTATTCAACAATGGACGAACGTTAACTAAACGATAAATAAACTCACCGAGTGAATACTTAAATCAACCACACATATACACCAGAAATTCCTGCTTAAATTTTTTAGAAAAATTCAAAATTTATTAGAAATTAACCCCTAACTTTACTGAGTATTTTGTTAGTCTTGGAAACAATTATTTACAATCCAAACAAAATTTAATTGGATCGCTTGAGGTTGTTTTTCTTGAATATGAAATTATTCGGCAGTTCTTTGATTCTGTCAGGAACTGCATTAGGGGCTGGCATGCTCGCTATTCCCATGGTGTTGGCCCAATTTGGCTTCATGATCAGCTCAGTGCTGATGCTACTTATCTTTATCGGCACCACATACTCTGCACTCCTCCTGGCAGAAGCATGCACTAAAACTAAAGACAACAGTGGCATGAGCAGTGTTGCTTACCTCACTCTGGGCAGCAAAGGTAAACACTTTATCAATGCACTCTTTTACCTGTTGCTAGTATGCATGTTGATCGCTTATATCTTGGGTGTCGGTGACATCATTCATAAGCTACTGCTCGACGTTGGTGTCGATGTATCAGCATCCGTTGCGTATACCATTTTCAGCCTATTGATGGGTGCTATCGTCGTCTCGGGCAAGTCTTATATCGACAAACTGAATCGCGGGCTATTCATCTTGATGGTCGTGATGCTGTTTATCGTTATCGCGTCATTATTTAGCAACATTCGCCTTGATTACCTAACTCAAACCAGCCAATACACGGCCAACGACGTGGTGCAATACAGCGCAGTTATCTTTACTAGCTTTGCCTCTATGGTGGTGATCCCGTCACTGGTTATCTACAACCGTGAAGCAACTCAAAAGCAGATCCGCAATATGATTCTGCTAGGCTCAGTGATTCCATTAATTTGCTACCTAACTTGGTTATTCGCGATTATCGGCAACCTTGGCACAGACGCGATAAGCCAGTTCCACAATATCTCTGAGTTGATCTCTGCGTTCAGCGGCCAATCTGCTTGGTTGAAAGTGGTGATCGCTCTGTTCTCTGCTCTGGCCTTGGTGACTTCTTTCCTCGGCGTGTCGATGGCGCTTTACGACCAAAACAAAGATGCGGTGACCAACAACAAAGCGTTGGCTTATGCGCTAACCTTCATCTTACCTTTGGTATTAGCTGAGCTGTTCGCTAGCCAGTTTGTAAGCATGCTGGACTATGCAGGCATGGTCCTGGTGTTCCTAGCTATCTGGGGCCCACTCGCAATGGTAGTTAAGGTTCGCAGACCTGACTTCCCTCACCTACAAACCGAAGGCAGCTACACAGCAGCCGGTGGCGACACGGCATTAATGGCGACATTTGGTTTTGGTGCGTTGATTTTCGTGTCTTGGTTTATGGGGTAGATCCCCATTGAATGGACTATCTGTTGCCATTTAGAAGACAGCAGATACAAATAGCCCGTTAGTCCTGCTATTAAAAGTAGAGACTAACGGGCATTTTACTTCTTATTGGAGTGCTTGCTAGTTAGCTCTTAAACGTACTCGCAATATCTTTCAATGAAGCTGCTAACTGAGCTTGTTCTTTGGCTGTTGCAGCTATTTGCGTTGCACCTGTCGTAGATTCTGTCGACTTCTGCTCTACTGCCATGACGTTTTGAGCAATATCTTGAGTCACTACCGCTTGCTCTTCGGTAGCGGTTGCGATCTGCTCAGTCATGCTAAAGATCTCGCTCACCGATGCTGAGATACCTTGTAAGGTGTGTTCCACCTCTTTTGAATCCTCAACCGCTTTAGACGACATCTTCTGACTGTTATCAATCACATTAAACGCGGTTTGCACATCAGACTGTAACGAGCTGATGAAACCTTCAATTTCAGCTGTCGACTGCTGAGTACGCTGTGCTAACGTGCGAACTTCATCAGCCACTACCGCAAATCCACGACCTTGCTCACCCGCTCTTGCCGCTTCAATTGCCGCGTTCAATGCTAACAAGTTAGTCTGTTCAGCGACGGACTTAATCACATCAATCACACTGTTGATGTTATTACTGCTCTCGTGTAAGTGCGTGATCTTTTCCGCTAGATCATTAATTTCAGATGCCAGTTTTTCGATAGAGTGGTAAGAGTTTTGAACCGTACTCAAACCTTCTTGAGACTGCTCATCGACCAGTTTAGCGGAACTTGCTGTCTGCTGAGTTTTAGCCGCCACCTCATTTACCGTTGCTGATAACTCTTCTGTCGCCGTCGCAACCAAGCCAATTTGGTCTTGTTGTTGCACTAGCGTGTTCGAATTGTAGTGACAGGTTTGTGAGGTTTCTTCAGCGGCTGAAGCTAAGGTCAGACTCGACTGAGACAGGTTGTCGATAACGTTTGAAAACTTCTCTAGCGTTTCGTTGAGTGCCGAAGAGATCTGTCCAAGCTCGCTGTTGCCAACGAACTTAGCACGAACTGTTAAGTCGTTGTCATTACGAACCTTAGACAACATCACTGTAAGATCTTTTACTCTCATCGTCAGGTCGCTGATCGCCTTATAGCTCACGAAGGTCGCGAACAAGGTTATCAAAGCAAACAGACCAATACTCATCATCATCGCAGACTGCGCCTCTGACATTTTTTTCTCTGTCAGTGCGATAAGCGACTCTGCTAGGCGGTTTTCTGTTTTCTTTAGCTGAACAATACGAGCGGTAGATTGCGAGAACCAGTACACAGGATCAACATCAAAACCGCTCATCTTAGATTCAGCCAAACCACGAAGCTTTTCTACTTCTGCCACCGAACGATCATTCAATTGCTGTTCAAAGAAACGAACGTTAGCTGGGTTACTCAATACCTCAAAGTTTGAGAAATAGGTATTTTGCTCAGTCACCAAAGAGATGAATTTAACCAACATGCCTGGGCCAAATTCATTTTTAGAGAAGGTATTATTTAGGACAGCACGCTCGATACCCGCTCGCTCTTTACCTTGTAAAAAGTTGTAGTAAGCGATGGTTTCAGTGGTGATGGCAGCATCAGAGCTAAGCTCAGCAATTAACGCCGATACGCTCAGCAGCTTTGCATTAAGTTGGGTGTAATAACCCAAAGCCTCAGACAGCGGAATCGATTGAGAATCGACCCGATTACGAATAGAAGTGATCTGATTGAGGCTTCGGCTGATTTCTGTATTCAACTTTGTGATTTGCGGTAAATCGATATCAGCCGACTGCCAATATTCGCATCTCTGGTCACGTCGAGTATCCGCACTTGCTCTTTGTGAACGTAGTTCACTGACAAACTGAGTACCCTGTGAGCCGATAAAACCGGCAGTCATTCCACGCTCTTTCTGTAACTCGTGCACTAATTCACTGTATACAACCGACAAACGGGTAAGTTGGTTTAATGAAGACAATTCACTGGTGGTTTCTACGCCTTTTGAAATCGCAGAAACGCTAAGCCATAGAAATCCCAAGATCGGTAAAATAAGCAAAGCGATGATTTTTTGCTTAAAAGACATATCGGTTAATTTCATTATCATTTCCCTAGCAGCTAACAAATCTTTTCAGTCATCTAACTCGCACACCCTTAATAAGATGCGCCTCAATTGTGACTGTATAATTATTCAACTTGATCAATGTGCATCAATTACCGTGCTACACAGATCGCGATGCGATGAAGGTAACATTTAACCTTACAAAATTCATTGATTTACCGATAAAACTGTTAGCTAAGCGACCTAACGATACCCAAAACACATGCGACAACATTTTATTGACGTAAGCGACTGAAATCTGACACACTTTAACTACCCAAAAGGGGTAGGCCTGCACCAATTATGTGCTCAGAGAAAACGATATATTCAGAACTAACTATAGATTCAACGCTCACCAGCGATTGATTCACAACTAATCAACTCCCTATTCTGCGCTGATTAACTGTCTATTCCTCGTTAACTAAATATGTATAATGCCGAATTATCAAAGTAGAGATTCGCAATAAATATGCGACAACAACTGAGAGATATTGTATGGATTGTCCCGCTTGCGAAGAACATATCGGTTGGGAATGGGTAGAAGAAGCGGCTATTGAACCCAATGAGGAATTCGATTGTCCAGAGTGCGAAGCAACATTGATGTACACCATCGATGAAGGCACCTACTACGGCGCTCAGCACAAGACCGTAGAAGTTATTGATGATTAAGATTATTTCCTGATGATCTGGATGTTTTATTAACTCTTTGATGTTCTAAGCCTGCGCAAAGCAGCTAAACACACCTTTACTAGAACGGGCGTTCAGCATAAAATATTGAACATATGTTCAGATTAATGAAGTAGATGTTATGGCTAAGACCGCTAAGTTCGATAGACAAGACGTAGTAGATAAAGCAACGAACCTGTATTGGGAAAAGGGCTTTCATGCGACTTCTATGCGCAACCTGCAAGACGTGATTGATATGCGTCCGGGCAGCATCTACGCGACGTTCGGCAGCAAAGAAGGTTTGTTTAAAGAGACGCTTGCTCGCTATACCGAACTTGGCATCCTGAATCTGAACCGCTTCCGCAGTGAAACAGACTCTCCAATCAAAGCGCTCGAAAGCTTCGTCAAACGTGCTGTGGTCGAATCAAAACAAAGTTCGCCAAATGGCATGTGTATGCTGGCAAAAACGGTAGCAGAACTGACTGATGAACACGCCGAATTATTAGAAGAAGCAAAGAAATCACTCAAAATCATGGAAGGTGAGTTCGCTAAGCTGATCGCAGAATCACAAGAATTGGGTGAGATAAGCAAAGAGCGTGAACCGACTCAGCTTGCTCGTCATGTTCAGGTTCAAATCGCAGGCCTGCGTACCTACGCCAAAACCTGTGACGATATCGATTTACTCAACTCAATGGTTGAAGACGTATTTAAGTACCACCCTTTTTAGCGTTTGACCTGACTGATTGGGCACAATACAAAAAGACTCCACTTTCGCCTTAACAGGTCTGAGCGGAGTCTTTTTAGTTTTGATCTAGTTAACTTTATAGATGATAAACTTTGCGGTTTAAAGAGTTACACCTTTCTCATGATCAACGCCTGAGCATTAAGCATTGCTTCCTTAGTACTGACATCTAAGGTTTTCACGTTCGCAAAGCGTTCAACTTCTTTAATCGCCACATCGTGAGCAAAGATCACCAACCTCGCCCTTTCAATGTCTTTCTGGGTAATGCGATTACCTATTCCGTTGGCACCTTGAGTTTCGACTTTAATCCGAACCCCAAGATGATGCGCCGCCTTTTCTAAAGACTTCGCCGCTAAGAAAGTGTGGGCAACACCAGATGGACAAGAAGTGATCGCCAATACATCTGCTTGCCCTTCTTCCGTTACCGAACCACAGGTCAACTGATTAGAATTCACTTCACCTTCGACCACGTTCTTCTTCAGAAGAATCACGATCAGGGCTGTCGTTAGAGCCCCCGCTAGTGTGCCAACGATATAGCCAATCTTGCCATCAACCACTGGCAACACTATCCATCCACCCCATGGTGCATGGTTCACTACATGGAACATAAAGCCAACCACGTTACCGACAATGCCACCAGCAACAACCGCAGGCAGAACGCGCGCAGGATCGGCGGCAGCAAAAGGAATCGCGCCTTCACTGATGCCAATCATACCCATGATACCCGCCGCTTTACCTGCTTCACGTTCGTCTCTTTTGAATTTCTTTGGCGATAAGAAAGTCGCTAATGCCATACCTAGCGGTGGCGTACAAATCGCTATCCCGACACCGCCCATCAACCATGGTTGAGTATTCACCTGAGTTTGGGCAAACAGCGTTGCTACTTTATTGATCGGGCCGCCCATATCAAAGGCCGTCATTGCACCTAAAATACTGCCCAATACCATTTTTCCGGAGCCTGCCATGCCCGTGAGCATTTGGTTCATCTCAAGCATTACTTGAGCTATCGGAGAACCAATCACCCACATCACCGCACCACAGGTAACAAAGGTGCCGACTAGTGGATAGATGAAGATCGAGCTCAGCGAGATCATGCTATCTGGCAGTTTGATCTTCTTGAGTAGATTAACCACAAAGCCCGCGAAGAAGCCGACCACAATCGCGCCGAGGAAGCCGGTATTGTATTGGTTGACCGCGACCCAAGAACCAATCATTCCGGGCGCTAAACCCGGTTTGTCGGCCATTGAATACGCGATGTAACCACCGAGCACGGCAGTAAACAGGGTTAACCCCGCGATGCCCATCTGTGCAATGTCAGCCAGAACGCCGCTCTCAGGCACTGCGCCATGACCCGACATCATTACCGACAAAGACAAAAGCACACCGCCCGCAACCACGAATGGGATCATGTGCGAAGTGCCATATAACAGGTGTTCTTTGAGTCTATTGAGAGATTGTGCCCAAGGACTGAGCGGCTCGACATACACTTCATGATGGCTAGAAGCGTAGCTGTCGAAGGAATCTGAATTGGCTTCGAGAAACAGCTCTTGAGCCTCTTCGACCGACTCGACTGCCTTTAATTTTGTAACAAAGCCATCTTCGATCAGTTTGGTCGAGATCTGAGCCAGTACCTCGATATGATGGTCGTCGTTGTTGTCTGGTGAAGCGAGCATAAAGAACACATCGGAGAGTTCACCGCCATCAGCACCATAATCAATGCCCGTTCGGCTAATGCCTACTGCGACAGCAGGTTTAGCGACGGCAGTACTTTTCGCATGTGGAATCGCAATACCATCATCAAAGCCCGTATTACCGATGGCTTCACGCTTCCAAATGTCGTCAAGGAATTCACGTTTATTGGAGAGCTTACCGGCACGGTCGAGCAGTTCAACAAGCTCTTCAAATACCGCCGATTTTGAGTCTGCTTGTAAATCTAAGCAGATGATCTCGGGCTCGATAATGTTGGTGATATCCATATGCTGCTCTGCCTCGCCTGATTTCAGACTGAAGTAATTACGTAAGTGATAAGGTTAATAAGATGAAAAGATTAACGGTGTGAAGGCACTCAATATATAGGACGAAAGGTGCATTAACTGGATTATTGTAACCAAGAACTCAGAGTGTGACTTTCACCTTGGAATAAAAAACGCCAATCCATAAAATCCACAGAACCCATAACAATATCGTCCCTCCGCCATGCGAGCTTTCTATACTGAAGTTCCCATACAAGATAGCTTTTGCAAGGTAGCTTCTGAAAGGTAGCTTCTGAAAGGTAGCTTTTGTAACGTAACAGGGACGAGATTAAGCCGAGAATAATAATGAGAATTGTAGCGGTAACTGCGTGCCCTACAGGCATTGCGCACACCTATATGGCAGCTGATGCTCTAAATAAAACAGCCCCTAAGTTCAACGTTTCAATCAAGGTTGAGACGCAAGGCGCTATGGGTATTGAAAACTTACTGACCGCCCAAGATATTACCCTCGCAGACAAAGTGTTGATCGTCTCTGATATCGATATTGAACAACCAAGCCGGTTCGACCCAGCTAAAACCGTATTCATTCCCATGGAAGAGGTGTTGTTGAGTGTCGATAAAGTCTTTATTAAGCATTGTCGAACTTAAACTTTTCATGAACGAATACCAGATCACCTTCTTCGTTAACGATCCTTCCGCGAACTCACATGTCGCGCAGCCCCTTACTCGATTAGCGAAGAAGTTCAAAAGCAACATCCGCATTATCAACATCACTCAAAATCGAACGGCTGATCTCTCCAAATCCGTTGCGATGCTGCAAGTAGGTTTACTTCGTGGTGATTTGTGTCAGATAACCGCGGTCGGTATTGATGCGGAGCTTGCCTGTTTCGTTCTCAAAGACATAATTGCAGAGCATTACGACATGGTTGGCTCACAGGTGAGCCATGAGTTCTCTAGCGATCTAATTCAGCGAATGCCACAAATATGCCCACCTTGTGATATCAAATGGCACCACGCTAAGGCGCAAACCCAACTGACCAAATTTGAGTGCTTGAAAGGGCTCGCTCACCTTGTTTACCCAGAAGACCCAGATGAATTGATTCTGGCATTTATTAAGCGAGAAGAACGCTCTTCAACCTGCGTGTCACCGGGTATTGCACTGCCGCATGTAATGTTTGAATCGACTCAAGATCTCTCGATTGCGGTTATCGTCAGTGACGACCCAATTGACTGGGCATCACGTATCGGCGAAGTGCATGTGGCCATTGCTCTTGTTCTGCCAACCAAGCCACAGCGTGAGCACATTGTCGCGGCGACCAACCTAACTCGAAACCTGCTTCACGATCAGGTCAATGAACGTCTGCAAAAGACTCGAAGCAGTGTCGACCTACAAGCCTTGTTGATGTACATCTCGTCACGCCTTATCTAATTCATCTCTTCTGGTCAAACTCAAAGCATCCATTAATCCCCCGTTGTGACACCTATCCAATCGTTATAAGCTCATTTTCTCATACAATAAAAAACGGCTGAGCATTAGAGCTCAGCCGTTTTATGTTTAATTACTTGTTTAACTGGTTAGCTAACTTAAGCTGTTTTTTTCGCTTGTTTCGCATCCTCAACCGAGTCGTCTACAGCTTTCACCAACAGCAAACCAACTACGAATACGATACCGCCACACAGTACGAACATCATTCTTCCCCAGAATGGGTTCGGTAGAGCAAACATCGCCATCACTGCCACACCAGACACTGCGATCAGTGAGCCCAGCATGTGACGTTGTTTGTTGTCCAGTTTCTTCTGTGCTGTTGATTCAGAAACCAATGGTGTCGCAAGGTTGTTGAAGAAGGTATCAACATCTTTCTGACGAGACGCTTCTAGTGGTTTGTAGAACAATGTCGAAAGAACAAAGAAGCCGCCAGTAAACACTAGGTGCGCAATCAGACCTACTGCAACTTTCAAGTCAGACCATTCGCGGCCTGTTAGAGGCTCTAGGTTGAACAAGTTTTGTAGCATTTCAGCGGTAATCACGAAACCAACGATGTAAGACACAATCGCACCGACCACTAGCGTACCCCAACCTGCCCAGTCCGGAGTCTTCTTAAGGAAGAAGCCACAGAATGCTGGAATGGTCATTGGGAAGCCAATAAGTGCACCCACGTACATCATGGTGTCGAACAAGCTCAAGCCTTTTAGCGAATTGATAAACAGCGCGATAAGGATGATAGCTAGACCGAAGAAGGTAGACATCAACTTAGACACAATCATCAGCTCTTTCTCTGTCGCGTTTGGACGAAGAATCGGTTGATAGAAGTTGATTACAAAGATTCCAGAGTTACGGTTTAAGCCTGAGTCCATAGAAGACATAGTTGCCGCAAACATCGCTGCGATTAGAAGCCCCACCATACCCGCTGGCATGTATTGCTCTACGAAGTAAAGGTAAGCGAAGTCGCCTGCTTTAGAGCCTGCGTCTGGGTAATGTGCTGCAAGGTCAACGCCTTGTCCTGCAACGAACCAAGGTGGCATGAACCAAATGATTGGACCGATGGTCATCAGAATACATGCCAACAGTGCCGCTTTCTTCGCGTTCTTTGAGTCTTTTGCCGCTAGGTAACGGTAAGAGTTCAACATGTTGTTGGTGATACTGAACTGTTTGAAGAAGATGAAGAATGCCCAAATTCCGAAGATGCTTACGTAGTTCAGATTGTTACCAGAAACGAATGATGCGCCTTCTGCTACAGGGAAATCGTTGATGATTTCAGTAACGCCACCACCTTGTACGATAGCCACTGCAGCACACGTTACGGTTACCGCCATGATAATAACCATCTGCATGAAGTCAGACGCGATAACCGCCCAAGAGCCGCCTGTCACCGACATAACAAGTACAACAAGACCAGTCAGAACGATGGTTGTCGTCATGTCGAAGCCAAAGATGCCCGATGCGATGATCGCCAAACCGTTCAGCCAGATACCTGCAGAAACAATACTGTTCGGCATGCCAGACCAAGTAAATACTTGTTCGTTGAAGCTACCAAAACGCATACGAATCGCGTCAATTGGCGTTACCACACGCAGTTGACGGAATTTCGGAGCGAAGTACAGGTAGTTCATCAGGTAACCAAATGCGTTCGCTAAGAAGATAACCGCGACAGCCATACCATCGGCATACGCTTTACCCGCTGCGCCAGTGAAGGTCCAAGCACTGAACTGTGTCATAAACGCAGTCGCGCCAACCATCCACCAAAGCATGTTACCGCCCCCGCGGAAATAATCACTGGTTGTACTGGTGAACGTTCTAAACATCCAACCGGCTTTGTTGCGTAATTAAATTTAAAGATAGAACAACCCCGTTTCGCGTATTTCTTAATCAATACGACAAGTTTCAGGCATACCTAACCCAGTAAGCTTGTTCAACGCTTTTATCATCGCGTAAGTTTCACCCACCTGGGCATTGTAATTTCTTAAGCTCAATCGTCCTCCTAGCAACTGTTTAACTCGATACATCGCTGTTTCTGACAATGAACGTTTGTGGTATCCATACCGCTCTTTCCAATACTTATTTGAGCCGTATAATTTCTGGCAACCCACGGCGAGATTTCGAGGATGACCACGCTCCCAGAAGGCTGCCCCTTCTCTTGGGGGAATAAGCGCAACGGCTCGCTTCATCTTAATAGCAGCGCGACACGCTCTCGTGTCGTAAGCGCCATCACCAGACACCTCAAGGATGCTTCGACGTGTTTGTTTCAGTAGGTTCGGGAGTACTTCACCATCTGTAACCGTTGATAAACTTAGCTCAGCGGCAATGATCTCATGAGTGCTTGTATCAACTGCAATATGCAGCTTTCGCCAGACTCTCCGCTTGCCATCCGTCCCGTGTTTTTTGACTTTCCATTCACCTTCGCCATAAACCTTAAGGCCAGTTGCATCAATGGCTAGGTGTTGTATCGCTCCTCTCGCTTTAGTCTTAAATGAGACCTCAACTTGCTTGGCTCTACGACTGATGTAGGTGTAATGCGGACAACTTAACGGCACATGGGCTAACCTAAATATCGAGTCGATAAATCCTTGCAGCGCTCTCAGTGGCATAGAAAAAACTCGTTTCACCATGAGTGCTGTCGTAATAGCTAAATCACTGAACCGACGTGGCCTCCCGCGCTTATTCTGTTTGCTTTGCGCCCACCCACTTATTGCTTCTTCATCGATCCAGAAGGTCAGAGAACCACGGTTAATGAGCGATTGGTTGTATTGCTTCCAGTTGGTTGTTTTGTAACAAGGTTTAGGCATAAGGCTACGAGAGAGAGTGGTGGTAGCTGATCAGATCGTAGGTTCTTGATTTAGTTCCATTGAATTACGCAACAAAGCCATTTAAAACCTGAAACAAGTTAAAAGATAAAATTACTACCCCCTAGTAACTAAAATCCCCATTCGTCTAGTCAACGAATGGGGATTTCTTTTTACAGAATAACTCGTAGGAGCAATAGAATCAGCTCTTAGGATCAAGCGTCTCTTCGGTTTCTAAATCGAATAAGTGACATTGGCTGGTGTTGAAATGAAGCACCGTTTCTTCACCACTGTTTGCCGTTCGATCTGCATCGAAAGGCACGCGTGCCACCATAATGCAAGTACTACTAAGCACCCACGACATACAGGCAAAAGTACCACTAGAACTAAACAGGTAATGATATGAAAGCATGCATGACGCTAAGTGGCTAGAATGGCACTACATAGTAAAGTGATAAGTCTGTTGACTATGATTCGGAGTGTGCAATACTGAGTTCATTAAACATTTTAAAAAAGTTTCACGTTATGCCAAATAAGATACAAGGGATAAGCATTCCACCCAAAAAACCTGACAATATGAATGATGTGTTCAACCTATATGGGCAAGTGCACCACGCTACACACGGATTCGATAGTAAAGGAAACTACCTACACTGGCATGACTTTCAATTTCGTTCCAAAGAGTTTAAAGGACAAGATAAAGAACTGGCCTGGCACGCTCTGAAACTTCAAAGAAGTATTTCACCAATACCACTCTGGGATGAAAACAAAGTTCTATTTAACATTAGTAGCATGAGCTTAAGCGCAAAACTCTTCAAGATTGACAAAGAGGCAACGCTGGAGCATCTTCAGCTATCAGCTCAAGATAGAAACTTTCACCTTGTGAAAGGCGTTATCATGGAAGAGGCTATAAGCAGCGCCCAACTTGAAGGCGCCGCTACTACTCGTAAGGTAGCAAAAGAACTACTAGAGACTCAGAGAGAGCCTAAAGATATATCAGAGCGCATGATAGTTAACAACTGGCGTCTGATAGAGATGGCTGACGAATTTAGAGATATCGAGCTATCTCCAGAGCTGATTAGAACATTCAATCAGATAGCAACTGACGGAGCTATTGAAAACGATCATATTGCCGGTGAGTTCAGGAATGACGATGTAATGGTGAGAAATGTTGCGACTAACGAAATAATTCACGAAGCACCAAAACCTGAAGATGTCCAAAAAATGATAGACATGCTTTGCTACTATGCAAATGCAAAGCACGAGACAGGTTCGGATTTCGTTCATCCAATAGTAAAAGCTTGTATTTTGCACTTCATGATAGGTTATATACACCCGTTCATGGACGGTAATGGAAGAACAGCAAGGGCTCTATTCTATTGGTTCATGCTTAAAAATGGTTACGAAAACTTCAAATACATTTCTATTTCATCACTACTTAAGGACGCCCCAAAAGCTTACGTTAAAAGCTATGTCTGCACAGAAACAGATGAAAATGATCTAACCCACTTTGTTGACTACCAATTGACAGTGATATTGAAGGCTCTTGAGAGGTTCAGCGCTTACATAAATGACAAGTTGGATGAAACAAGAGAAGTTCTTGAGATACTGGACAACTCCCCACTGAAGAAAGGACTACAACTTCAGCACTTAACCGTTTTGAAAAAGGCACTTAAGAATCCAGGAAGAACTTTTACGGTCAAAGAGATCCAAACTGACTTTAACGTCTCTCACACCGCTGCACGGGGCTATCTAGACAAACTTGTCAGTATGGGCCTATTGGTAAAATACAAGCGTGGAAAAGAGAACGGTTACATATCTCCAGCAGACCTTAAAGATATAATTAAATCAAGCAAATGTTGATATAGAAAAAGGCCTCGATTAGGAGGCCTTTTTCAACTCGTTTATTCAGTCAATGCTTCTTCGGTTTCTAAATCGAATAAGTGACATTGGCTGGTGTTGAAATGCAGCACCGTTTCTTCACCACTGTTTGCCGTGCGATCCGCATCAAAAGGCACGCGAGCCACCAGCTTATCTGCACCGAGTTTAAAGTAGAGATACAGCTCATTACCCATCGACTCAACCACATCAAGCCTGTGCGTTTGATTATTCACTTCCGCCAGCGGCGCATCGTGATTAGCCAGTTGAATGTGCTCTGGACGAACACCAAACCATACCCACTCACCCATCTTTTCACGAGCGATAATCTGCTTGTCTTGTGGCAGTGTCCAACGAGTCCCACTTTCAGAGACCACGTTCATCACGCCATCAATCTCATCCAATCTCACCTTGAGAAGATTCATCGCTGGCGAACCAATAAAGCCTGCGACAAACTTGTTTGCTGGGTACTGATAAAGGTTCATTGGCGTATCGACTTGCATAATCTCACCTTGATTCAACACACAGATGCGATCGCCAAGGGTCATGGCTTCCACCTGATCGTGTGTCACATAGATCATGGTGGCGTTCTGCCCTTCTTGCTTCAGGTTATTGTGCAGCTGTGCAATGCTGACACGAGTCGAAACACGCAGCTTGGCATCCAAGTTAGACAAGGGCTCGTCAAACAAAAACACATCTGGCTTACGCACCATCGCACGGCCAAGCGCCACACGCTGCCTTTGACCACCCGACATTTCACCCGGCTTATTATTTAGCAGGTGTTCGATATCGAGAGTCTTGGCTGCATCTTCAATTCGCTCATTGATTTCATGCTTTGGCAGCTTCTGTTGCTTCAGGCCAAAAGCCATGTTTTCGTACACCGACATGTGCGGATAAAGCGCGTAGTTCTGAAACACCATCGAGATACCACGATCTTTAGGTGGCAATTCGTTTACACGCTTATCGCCAATGTAGACATCGCCTTCTGAGATATCTTCAAGGCCTGCGATCATGCGAAGTGTCGTGGATTTTGCGCAGCCAGACGGCCCAACAAACACCATGAACTCACCTTCGCGAATATTCAGATCGACACCGTGCACAGCCTTAAAACCATTTGGGTAGGTTTTTTCTACCCCTCTCAGTGTGACTTCAGCCATAACCTGTCCTTAAATCAATTCGTTAAATACTATCTTTGCAATCTGTCGCGGACGTTTTAGCCACGTTCTTACAGTTGGTTGAGCTCAAAATGGGCGACTGATGCGATAACCAGATCCGCCACTGGCTCTAACTCGCTGTGTTGTGCAGTCCCCGTCAGAACACCGACACTGCTTGCGCCTGCATTGCGGCCAAATTCCATATCTGAAACCGTGTCACCAAACATGATCACTTCATGTGGCTCGATGCCACACTGTTCACAGAAGGCATTGAGCAGTGCTGGCGCTGGTTTAGGTTCGATATCGCCATCAGAATAACCAACATAATCGAACATCTCGCTCAAACCCGATTGCTCCAGTGTGTAGATGGTCGAGTCTTTGGTGTCTGCGGTCGCGATACCTAAAATCATGCCTTGCTGCTTAAACAGGTCAAGCTTTTCAGCCACACCCGGCAGGGCTTCAATCCAGCTTGGGTTCTCTTCCACTTCATCATTGAAAGCGGCTTTGGTCACCTTAGTGAATTCAGTGAGCGAGACATTCGGTTGCAGCATGTTGAACCACGCTGTTGCGGTATCTTCCACTGGATTTGAGGCTAATAGTCCATAGTTATCAACCACATCACCTTCAACACCGATAGCCAAGAGTAACTCAGCAGGTGTGACAGTTTGATTACCCTGATGCTGGTCACTGTAAGATTTCACACGCTCACAAGCACCACGAGAAACGTTAAGCCACATCTTGTGGAACTCTATCAATGTGCCGTCTTTATCAAATAACATCGCCTTAAACTTCATCACGGCTCATTCGCTCCATTAGTTCTCCCCAAGTACGCACTAGGGGTTGGTTAAATTCTGGTTGTTTGCCGTCGAATACGGCATTGATGCAGCCTTCAAACTCACGTTCGTCACATGCAGATTGAGTGCTGTTGATTAATGCAGAAGAAAGTTCTCCACGACGGATATCCACTCGGCACCAACGGTAGCCTTCATCAATATGGATACTTTGCAGCTCATCATTCAGAGCGATTCGTTCAACAATCTCGCCATCCACCACGCACTCAGCGTAGTAAAGGTTTTCTGAATCAGTGACAGCGATACGATAAGTGAGAGCCTGCCCTTGAGAGTCGTTGCCCGGCAGCAAATCACCTAAGTTGATGTCAAACTTCAGGCCACAGCGGCGCTCTAGGTAAACCTGCCCATTACGCAAACCAGACAAGATGCCTTCGCCGCTCAAACCATGGCTGTAAACGAAAGTTGATGGGTCACCGTAGATAGAAGGTTCATCCGATTTTGGATTGCGTTCATGGGGTTCAAGGTGTGAATCACTGCCGCCAATCGCCGTAATGCGTTGGCCACAATTCCACATTTCATTGAGAACCAATAACGCCTCTTCGGTCGCTTTTGGCGAGGTCGACCACGTTGGGTCACAACACACTTCAAACGTAGACACTTGGCTAAGATCCACTTGATCGTAATGCCAATGCCACGGCTTCATCATCGGGTGATTAATGCCAAGGGAACTGTGTCCACTTTTGGCTAAGTTCAATCCTGCTTCCATCGTCGCTTGGCTGCTGTGCTCAACGTCTCTAAGGTCTAAAGACTTAACCGGGCCATGCACATTAAAATGCCCGAGATCGGTCGTGACTTCTAACGCTGGTAGAAACAAACACTGTGTTGAAACGGGCAGCTTAGGCTGGCAAATGTTGTGCTCAGTGAAGAAGAAAAAATCGAGCCCTTGAGATTCAACAATATCTTTAGCCGCAGCCAAGGTATTGTGACCATCAGAAAGCTGAGTGTGAGCGTGTAAGTCGCCACGATACCAGCGAGAATCAGAACTCAGCATGTGGCTGTAATCGAACTCGATATCATGTTCACTTGTCACCGTTGGGTTCAGTTCTAGCTCAATATCGTTATTCACTAACTCATCAGAGCAAAGAACATCCACTTGATACTGCATCGCGCGCTCAGTGCGAAACTCACCTTCAAGGTTATAAAGTTCTAAGAACCACTCGCCCGGCGGGGTCACACCATCAATCGCGCCTAAGCCAGAGTTTTCCGGTTGGATAGTGAGTGACTTGTGCGCCTTTTCAAACAACACCTTGCCACGAAATGCTTGGTTGGCATCGTATGCCGCAGCGTATAAGAATCCTTTTTTCACCGTCGTACCAGTAATGGTTACGCAGTGAGAACCTGCTGGTACATCAAAGGGGATACGTACTCTGCCAAACGGCAGTTCACCTTGAAATTGGGTCATTGTCTTCACCAAATTCGTCCTAATTGAAGGACTGGGTCAAAAAGAGGCCCACCCGAGTAGATGGGCCTTTATGCATGCAAAGATAGTGTTAATCCACTTTGCAGATTAAGAACGATTCGCTCGGTCTAGTGCACGTTGCGCTTTCTTAGCCGCTTGTTTTAGCGCTTTGTCAGCAGGCACGTTTTGGATTTGAATCTGGTCTGCAGCCACCTTCAGCGCATCCATAATCTTACCGTTGGTAGGGTCAAGGAAATCTTTGGTCGCCGTGTTTGCTTGCTTCAACGGAATCAGAGCTTGTGGGTTGTCTTTGGTGAACGCTTGGTATTCTGGAACTTCAGAAACACTGTTGCGCACAGGGATGTAGCCCGTAAACATCGACCATGCTGCCGTGTTTTTCGCGTTGGTGTAGAACTCAACAAACTCAAATGCACCTTTCGCCGCTGCGTCATCTGTGCCTTTTGGCATTACGTAAACCAGCGCACCCGCTTGTGGCGCAGAAGGGTTTGAACCCCAACCCGGCTGTGTAGTTGCTGAAAGCTTAGTGAAGTCCAAGTCACCTTGGTCACCTGATGAACCGGTATAGCCCAATGCGTTGTCTTTCATCACGTCATCAATGGTTTTGTACCAGTATTCCCAGCCTTGACCGCCGTAGTGAATACGCATGATTTGATCGTCGTGGATCCACTTACGGAAACTGTCCCACACCTCAACCCATTCAGCTGAATCGATTAGCACTGTTTTGCCATCATCACTGATGATCTTCGCACCGTTAGAGAAAGCCGCGTCAATCATGTTGTCTTGGCCCCACATCGGCTCCCAGCCGTAAAAGGTCACGTTGCCTTTGTCATCACGTTGAGTAACTTTCTCCGCGACTTTAGCCACGCCTTGCCATGTGTTTAGGTCTTGCTCGGTAAAGCCGTTATCTGCCAATACCTGCTTGTTGTAGTAAAACACTTGAGTCGTACCGTAAGCAGGTAAGCCGATGATGGTGCCGTCGTCTGCCGTCACTTGGTCTTTAAACGCGCCAATGAAATCAGAGAAGTTGAACTCTTCATCCATGAACGGCGTTAGGTCACGGCTCAGACCACGCCCGTGCATCGCTTCCGCACGACCTGAATCTAATAGCACAAGTTCAGGTGCCGTTTTCGACGCTAAACCAGCTTGCAGCTTCTGGTAGGTTTCCGTGTAGTTACCTTGCAATGCAGGCTTCACCACATACTCATCTTGGCTCGCGTTGAACTCTTCGATGAGCTTAGTCATCATTTGCTGTGGCTTAGTACCACCGGAATACCAAAAGTTAACTTCGGTTGCCGCAAGAACACTGCTAGAGAACATAGACGCGCTTGCTGCGCCAGCACACACTAGTGCGAGAGTTTTTAGTTTCATTTCCGTTTACTCTTTTACGCCGTTATCGGCGATACCTGAAAGAATCGTCTTTTGACAAATGACGAATAGAATTAACAAAGGCAATACTGCAATGGTGCTCGCCGCCATAATTTGCGACCAGTTCAACCCATAGTTACCTTCGGCAATAAAGTAGTGACGAATACCAGTAGCGATCAGATTTAAATCCTGAGTCGTAATCACCAGGCTTGGCCACATGTAGCTGTTGTAATTGGTAATAAAAGTGATGAGGAACAGTGTTGCGACTGCTGCTCGGCATTGCGGTAAGATGATTGCCCATAAGATCTTGAGCTCACCTGCACCATCAATTCGTGCCGCTTCAATCAGCGACGGATGCACCTTGATAAACACTTGGCGTAGATAAAACACACCGAAAACCGACGCCGCGTTCGACGCAACTAAGCCCATGTGTGAATCCAACAAACCCAGTTTTGCCAAAGTGATGTAAGACGGAATGTAAGTCACTGCACCCGGCAGCATGTAACAGCCCATCACGATGAAATAGAGCACGGTCTTCGAGCGAAACTTCAGCTGAGTCAGCGCGTATGCAAACATCGCGGAATTCACAATCACCAACAGAGTCGTGAACAAAGCCACGCTAAAGCTGTTGAAGATGTACAAGCCAAACGGCGCGCTGTGGAAGGTTTCGACAAAGGTTTCCCAGCGAAACTGCTCTGGAATCAAGTCCAGTGGGTTAGCAAAGATCTCATCATTGGTTTTCAGAGAACCAGACAACATCCATAAGAACGGGAACACCATAATGGTTCCGCAGGTTGCCAAGAACAGGTGCTTAGCCAGTGCGATAAACGAACGGCGATCCACTGAGCTTCTCTTTGACGCAATCTCTGATTTGGCCGCTTTCGTTTGGGTTGTGACTTTAGATTCAGCCGCTCTTTGATTTAAGACTTGATTGGCATCCAATACTTGCGTGGTCATAATTCTGTCCTTTCAAAAATCGACTAGTAGTACACCCAGCGCTTGCCGATGTAAGTATTAATAAGTGCCAACAATCCAGTAATCAGGAATATCACTAACGATGTTGCGGCCGCAGGTCCCATTTCGTAACGCTCAAACGCTTGTTGGTAGAACAAGTACAACAAGGTACGAGTCTCACCGCCCGGCCCGCCTTGCGTTAGGATCTGGAACTGATCGAACGCCTGCATTGCCGTGATAATGTTGACCACTACTAAGAAGAATGTGGTTGGTGAAATCAGCGGCAACGTTATCTTCAAAAATCGCGTTAAGCTGCTGCAACCATCGATCAAAGAGGCCTCATACAGGGACTCTGGAATTTTGTTGAGCGCACTGATGTAAAACAGCATCGTCCAACCAATCGCCTGCCAAACCGTCACGATAATCACCGCAATCAAGGCTGTGTTTCCGTTCTCTAACCATGGAATTGCGCTAAACCCTGCCGACTCTAATAAGTGGTTGGCCAAGCCTGACTTCGTCTCGAACACCCAAGACCACACAATCGACACCGCGACCGTTGGCGTGATCCAAGGAGAGAAGATCACCGCACGATAGAACTGGCTGCCCTTGAAGTTTTTGTGCAACAACATCGCAAACACAAGCCCAAGAATAATGGTGGGAATCACCACACCCACAGAGAACCAAAACGTATTGAGCATCGCTTGGATGAACTCGTAATCCTCAACCATGTACTCGTAATTTTCTAAACCGATGAACGAATAATCTGGCGAGATGTAATCCCAGTCGGTGAAGCTGATGTAAATCGAATAACCAAATGGTACGAGCCAAAAAGTAAACAGTGGCACCAACAACGGTGCAGTAAATAGCAGTACCTTTAAGCGGTTTTTCATTGGTTCTGAGAAAGCACTCATGGTGACCTCGTCCTTATTTGTATGCGGTTAAATTAAGGGGTTTGTGTGACAGGTTAGTAAGAGCGCCCTTCATTTTTTTTATGGCTACCCATTAGAAAATCTTTCTTCCAGTTCACCGTCTTCCATCTGGTGATAAAGCCAATCACAAAAGAAATTCACCTTGGCACTGCGTCGGTGTTTAGTAATCAAATAGTGGGCAGATTCAGCAGGCATTGAGGACTCTGTCGCCAGAACCAGATCGTTTTTCTCTAACAGCTCAGACACCGCAAGCGAACGCACCAACAACACGCCAATGCCATGTTTGACCGCTTCTAAGGCGTGCAAAGAATTACTCACCTCCAATAACACCTTCGGTAGGGTCATCTCGAATTGGTTGTGACTCAACCATTGCAGCCAGTTCTCTCGGTAGCCTTTTACTTGCACGGTCGGCAGAGCAGAAAAATCATGCTCAACCAAGGAATCTTGATATTGGTTTTTAAAGTCTGGGCTACACACCAACTGCCAGTGTTCTTGAAACAGTCGCTCACAATGGGTGTCTTCGCTTTCGACCTTGCCGTTAGTCAGTTCGATATCGACATTCTGGCAAGGGTTGGTTGATGGCCAGTCCACCAGCTGAATATCGAGCCTGATAAAAGGGTATTTCTTATAGAAGGCTGGCAGTCGAGGTAACAGCCAGTTATGACAAAAGGTGTGGTTTACGCGCAGGCTCAACACGTCGGTTTCTTTTTCACCGAACAAGATCTGAGTCTGTAATTTCAGGTGTGCTAATGAACCCGCAACAATCGGTTGATAATGCTGAGCAGCTGACGTCAGCTTTGCGCCTTTAGAGCTGCGTTCAAACAAGGTGGTATCGAGGAAGGTTTCTAAACTTTTGAGCTGTTGGCTAACCGCCGCTTGCGTGACACAAAGCTCGCGCGCAGCAGCGCCAATAGAACCGAGGCGAGCAACAGCTTCGAACGCAACAAGAGCACGTAGAGGGGGTAACATGGCTTCACCTGATTGAAATAAAAGTGAAAAATACTTCAATCAGGTTTCAGTTTTTTGCGCTTACCGTTACAGATTAATGACGAAGGGACGTTGATCAGATATTTATGATCAACGTCCCTTTTCTTTATTTCATGTTCTTAGCGGTGTGTCGCCGCGTGAATCAAACGCAATTACTCTTTGATGTAGAGATCCTTAGAATAGATACGCCCTTCTACATTGTTCTTCGCAAAACCACCAACACTTGGTCGTACTAGACGAGCCTGCATGTAGTAGTAAATTGGTGCGATCGGCATATCTTCTGCCAACAACTGTTCTGCTTGATCATAGAAACCTTGGCGATCTTGTTCACTGGTTGCAGCTAAGGCGCTGTCCATTGCTGCGTCGTACTTGTCGTTATTGTAACGAGCAAAGTTACCTGAAGAGCCAGAACGCAATAGGCTCAAGAAGGTTGATGCTTCGTTATAGTCACCACACCAAGAGGCGCGCATTACATCGAAATCACCTTGGCGACGTGACACCAAGTAAGACTTCCACTCTTGGTTTTCAAGCTCAACTTGTGCACCTAAGTTGCCTTTCAGCATTGATGCAATCGCCACTGCTATGGACTTGTTCGATTCACTGGTGTTGTAAAGCAGTTTGAAGTCCAACGGATTAGACGCATCGTAGCCCGCTTCTTTCAGTAGCTCTTTTGCTTTTTGATCACGCTCCTTCTGAGTCCAAGTACTGTATTCAGGTTGTGTCGCATCAAAACCAGCCGTGTACTCATGAGCAAAGGTATAAGCCGGTAAGTTGCCGACCTGAGTAACACCATTGGTGATAACGTCACGCATCATGGAATAAGAGACAGCCTTACGGACTCGCGCATCATCAAAAGGTGGTCGCGTAGTATTGAATGCGTAGTAGTAAGTACACAACAGAGGCACTGTGGTAAACGCATCTTGATATTTGCTTTTAAGCTGCTGCGCCATGTGTGTAGGCACGTCCGAAGTAATATCGACCTCGCCCACCGCATAACGGTTAATCGAGGCATTCTGGTTCTCAAACGGAATGTAAGTCACTTCGGTTAAATGCGTATCTGAACTGTCCCAATATTTCGGGTTCTTCTTCAGCTCAATGCGCTCGTTCACCACCCACTCGTCTAGCACAAATGCTCCATTACCAACAAATTGCTTAGGGTCGCTCCACGGCTTGTCGCTACTTTCTAGGGCTGATTGATGCACTGGCATCATAGATGTGTGGCCCGTCATTGCCACAAAGTAAGGTACTTGGCTGTCGAGTTCAAAACGGACGGTGTGCTTATCAATAGCCGACACGCCTAGTTCTTCAATCGGCTTCTTACCTTCTGCCACATCAGCAATATTGTTGATTTGAGTAAGCTTTAGGTACCACACATTTGGCGATGCCGTTTTAGGGTCTACCGCGCGTCTTATCGCATACACGAAATCATCGGCCGTCACCGGATCGCCATTCGACCACTGCGCGTCTTTACGCAGATGGAATACAAACGTCTGGTTGTCTTCGGTTTCCCAAGACTGTGCAACACCTGGGGTGATATTGCCATCGCGATCTTGAATCACTAAACCTTCAAATAGGTCACGTAGAATGTGCATTTCTGGCAGGCCTTCTGCTTTCGCAGGGTCAAGCGTCGCCGCTTCTGCATCGTTAGCACGAACTAAATGTTGTTCTTTCGCCAGAGAAGTTCCCGCAGGCAATGTGTCAGCAACGGCAGTTACTGAGATAAAAGGGGTCAATAGAGATGAAATGAGTAAAGCCGTTGAATGTTTCTTAAAATCCATATGTTTTTGCTCTCCTAGCCTATCTTTGAAGCAAGTAATAAAATTAACAATGCGACTGTTGACGAGTTTTAACGCTTTAGTTTATTTAAGTAAGTTTGTGTAATCGTTAATACTTGATAGTACTTGATCAATCAGGAGATAAAGGTGAGTTTAATTCCAAGAACGGAAAGAGTTGCATTTTCAATAAAGCCGCTGTCATATGGAAATTCGGTATTGGGCGCACCCTTGCTCTATTTCCCCGCGCAAGTAGAAAGCGAGTCTCGCGGGCTGATTTTAGCAGGCACACACGGTGATGAAACGGCTTCTATCGCAGGTTTATCTTGCGCGCTAAGATGTTTGCCTGCCGCCAACTTACGACACGATGTAATCCTGTCGATGAACCCGGACGGCAATCAATTGGGTACTCGTGCCAACGCTAACCAAGTCGATCTAAACCGCGCCTTTCCGACTCAGAACTGGACAGAAAACGGGACCGTCTATCGCTGGAGTTCTCACACACCAGTCAGAGATGTAAAAGTAAAAACGGGACAAGCCGATCTGCTTGAACCGGAAGTGCAGTCGCTCATTAACCTCATTGAGCAACGCCAACCCAAGTTCGTCATCTCTTTCCACGAACCACTCGCTATGGTCGACGACCCAACCCAATCGGAACTCGCCACTTGGCTAGGCAAGCAGTTCAACCTACCACTCGTGGAAGACGTGGATTACGAAACCCCAGGCTCATTCGGTACATGGTGCCAAGAAAGAAACTTACCGTGTATTACCGTAGAACTGCCGCCCGTTTCTGCGGATTTAACTATCGAGCAATATTTGGATGCGTTTGTGGCTGTGTTGGGGTGTGAGGGAAGTTAGTCTGGAGTAGGCTACATATACACATGCGAACAGTAATTCATCCTAATTACTAGTGAATCATATATTCCGTCTACTGAATCAATCCCATTCATAATCTATGCCGAATTCTTCCTTTGCATCATTTCAACTTATCTTTAGAGAAAGGCAATCGACATGATTAGCGCGATGAAAACTTCACTATCAATGAACTTCGGGGCTCGTCGCTATGAATCTAACTCGTTATAAAAAATCATGACAAGTGTCTGGACAAAAACGTTCCAAGAAAATGATCCTAAAACAGCACTATTTCTAAATTAATATTTATCGTTAGAGGTGATGACGATTGGGGTTTACACGCAAGTTACTACAAGTAGTGTAATAAAGGCTCCAGCAAAGCACTAGAGCCTTAAATACCATTAGAAATTGAATCTAATTAGTAGCCTCAAGCTCTTTCTCTGCAACCGACAGCATCTCAAACTCTTCCTCAGCGGTCGATGCGACCAATTTATTACGGCTATATAGGCCATAATAAGCACCACCAATCACAAAGAGTCCCATAGTCATAAAGAATGCAGATGGGTCAAAAGCATAAACACCCGTCATTGCAATAAGCGACAGCACTAGTGAAGTGCCGGAAGTCAGCATGCCACCCGGTGTTTTGTATGGACGGTGAAGCTCTGGTTGCTTGATACGCAACAATATATGACTAAGCGACATTAATGCATAAGACACTGTCGCCCCCACTACCGCCATCGCCAAGATCAGGTCGCCTTCTCCGGTCAATGACACAGCAAAACCAAACACACCCGGCACCACTAAAGCACGAGCAGGCACTTTGTTTTGGTTTGTAAGCGACAAGCTTTGAGGCAAGTAACCCGCACGAGACAATGCAAACACCAAGCGGCTATAACCGTAGATAATCGAGAAGAATGAAGCAATAAGTCCTGCAAGTCCTAGTATATTAACAGCCGTTGCAACGGTTGGATTACCGGTCAACTTCAATGCATCGACTAGAGGAACGGCGCTATTCGCAATCGCTTCAGAACCCACAGCGCCCGCAAGCAGCAGAACGACTAAGGTAGCGGTGACCAGTAAGAATAGCATTGCGCCGATAATGCCTTTGGGTACATCCTTGGCCGGGTTTTTCGCCTCTTCAGCAGCCAATGGAACCCCTTCTACCGCAAGAAAAAGCCACATTGCAAACGGTAGTGCCGCCCATACACCATACCAACCAAAAGGAAGTAGTTCTGTGGCTTGTGCGGTTGCCGGAGCGATATCAAACAGATTATTAGCATCAAACTCACTAACCAATACGCCTGCTGTCATAAGAATTGCTAGTACGGCTAACCCACTGATGACCATCATGACTTTCAGAGCTTCTCCTACCCCTGCCATATGAATACCGATAAAGATGGCATAAAAGATCGCGTAAACAAGAGGACCATCGATACCCATTAGTTCATTCACCGCTGAGCCAATAAAAATGACAATCGCGGCAGGTGCAAGGGCATACTCAATTAAGACGGATAAGCCGGTAAAAAATCCCCCCGTTGGTCCCATGGCTTGTCGAGCAAAACTATAGCCACCTCCTGCAGCGGGAATAGCCGCAGACATCTCCGCCAAAGAAAGGACAAGGGTAAAGTACATCACCGCCATAGCAATTGCAGCAATAAGAAAGCCTCCCCAACCAGCTTGACCGATACCAAAGTTCCAGCCTGCAAAGTCACCAGAGATCACGTATGAAACGCCTAACCCTGCTAGCAAAATCCACCCAGCAGTGCCCCTTTTAAGTTGTCTTTGCGCCAAATATTCCTGATGTTCTGACATTGTAAATCCCTCTATTTTTGTCTTTTATCCAATTAAAAAATTGCCTGTGTGCTTGTCTTCTAACTGCTCACCACCTTCTTCCTCGATACTCGAACGGTCTTTAAGGTTGACCCCAGAAAGCTCTAGCCGACGAGCTTCCTTCAATAGGTATACCGCTCGCTTACACGCATCTTCATAAGCCAACCCCTGTGGGCGAATATTAGAAATGCAGTTCCTATCAGAGTCTTTTGCTCCTCTTCTTGCCTGCCAAGTCAGGTACATACCCATGCTATCTGGAGAGGTCAGTCCCGGGCGTTCACCAATCAAAACCACCACCATCTTGGCTTGTAAGCACTCGCAAACATCATCTCCTATTGCCACTCGGCCCTGCCTCACAACAGTAATAGGAGCAACATGCCACGGCACTTCGTCTTCCCCTAATAAAGAAAGCAGATGCTCAATGACTGGATTTGCATGATTTTGAATGGCAATTGAAGACAAGCCATCAGCCACTACTATCGCGAGATCAAACGGGGGAGACTCTGAATGAAGAACGGCTTGCAACTGATTCCAACAGACGTCATCAAGCTCACGACCAAGATCCGGCCTTTGCAAATACATGAATCTGTCTGTCGCTTTGCTGTGCGCCTTAATTGGTGCCTGAGAAGTGTGTTGAATGACCGAGTTTGATTGAGCGATGAGCTCAACCAATGAATCCACATCTAAAGCACAATGAACGGCATCCATCGCCTGTGCATGGTCGAGTTGAAATGAAAGCAACTCTTTAGTTGGAACGCTATTTCCACTTCGACCCAGTGCAATACGTGCCGATGTAAAACCTTTAAGCTCGTGCCAAGGGTTTTGAGTTACCAACTTAGAAGCAGAATGTTTTGCCATAGAGACCACCTTACCCATGTGCGGGGCCTCCATTAAGTTGTGCTAGAGCGCCAGCAAATGAGCCGGAGAGTCGTTCATTTAGGCGCACATCTTTTACATCATCAAAAATCTGCATCTGAGTTAGCCACTCCTCAAACTCCGGCGCAGGTTTTAAACCCAACACCTTGCGTGCATAAAGTGCATCATGAAACGAGGTTGTTTGATAATTGAGCATGATGTCATCGGAACCCGGAATCCCCATAATGAACGAGCACTCAGCGACACCGAGCAATGTCAGTAAGTTATCCATATCATTTTGATCGGCATAGGCATGGTTGGTATAGCAGATATCACACCCCATCGGCAGGCCAAGCAATTTGCCACAAAAATGGTCCTCAAGCCCTGCTCGAATAATCTGTTTTCCATCAAAGAGATATTCAGGGCCGATAAAGCCGACCACGGTATTAACCAACAATGGATTAAAATGACGCGCTACGGCATAAGCCCGTGTCTCACAAGTTTGTTGGTCCACACCATGAAAAGCATTGGCAGAGAGAGATGTTCCTTGCCCTGTCTCAAAGTACATGACGTTACTTCCAACTGTGCCTCGGTTCAGCGAAAGCGCCGCTTCGTTTGCTTCTTTAAGGATCGAAAGGTTAATACCAAAGGTGTCGTTCGTACCTTGAGTGCCACCAATAGATTGAAAGACGAGATCCACCGGAGCGCCCATCTCAATCGCTTCAATCGTGTTTGTAACATGGGTTAATACGCAAGATTGGGTCGGGATCTGGTAGTGTTGAATGACCTCTTCCATCAGATTCATCAACTTAATTGCCTGTGGTACATTATCTGTTGCGGGATTAATGCCGATCACAGCATCACCATTGCCATACATCAAACCATCAAAAATACTGGCGGCAATGCCATTGAGAGAATCGGTTGGATGATTGGGCTGTAAACGGGTGGATAAACGACTAGGCAAGCCAATGGTGTTACGAAACGCAGTCACTACCCGACATTTTTTGGCGACTTGGATCAAATCCTGATTACGCATGATCTTACTCACTGCAGCCACCATTTCTGGAGTTAAACCAGGACGCAGCTTTGCAAGCGTGAGACTATCGGCTTCATCACTTAGCAGCCAGTTCCGAAAGTCTCCCACTGTAAGGTGATCAATCGCTTTAAACGCCTCTCTATCATGGCTATCAATGATTAAACGAGTAACTTCATCACTTTCATAAGGGATCACCGCTTCATTTAAAAACGTCTTTAGGGGCAAGTCTGCCAGTGTCATCTGAGCTACAACACGCTCTGCAGCAGAAGTCGCAGATACACCAGCCAAAACATCCCCTGAACGCTCTGGCGTAGCCTTTGCCATCAGATCTGCTAACGACTCAAAGTTAAAAACCAGGTGCCCTTGTTGTCGGCGATAAGCTGCTGTCATAAATTCCCTCTTCATAAACTGGTTCAGTTCTTGCTCAATAACCTTTTGTATATATGAGTAATTAAGCGATTTTTGAACCGAATGAATATCAAGAATCGGCAAACATAAAAAAGCACTAATAAACATAAACTTAAAGACACACTGTACTAATATGGGTCACATGGGTAGGTCATGGAATGATGAGAAAGGATGAAGAATTGATGCGTTATGCACCTAATTTGTGCACATTCAACACATTTGATGCAAATCAGCAGGCAGCCAGCCTCTTTAACTGGCAGCAAGAATATGACCAACTGAGTCAAGGAAGTTTTCTAGGTCAGATCCGTGAACGAAAATTTTCTCACGTGCACCTATTTCGAGAAGACAGCAACCGAAAACTCAAGCAGCAATGTCGTATTAATGAAGGGATTTGGTTAGGGATCAGTGCTAACGATAGACCTTTACACATCAATTACGCACAAGGTAATCCTGATAGTATTTTGATCCGTGAGGCTGGGGCGGATTTTGAGCTACTTACGCCAGAAACCTTTTCTATTTATGGGTTAGTCATAAGCCCTTCACTGGTTGAAATGATTCAGCAACAGCTAGAGATTGAATCATTAAACAGCAAGAGCCACTTTCTTGGTTGCTCTCAACACTACACCCAACAAATAAAAGCTTACTTGAGCTTACTACTCTCCCCGAGTCAATCTCGCTGGTCTTTTCAAACTCATCAATCCATTGTTCAAGATATGTTGGTCGAATTGTTCGCTCAATCGTCTAATCAAAATATGCAAAAAACCAATGCCTCACAGCGTGAGAACACAATGCGTCGAATTAGGCAGTACCTAGATAACTCGCAGTACCGTAAACCCGTCACCGTGTCTGAACTGTGCGATGCGGTTTATGTCAGTCGCCGTACGCTGCAATACACCTTTGAGTCCTGTTGTGACATATCACCAAAACAATTTATACAAAATGTACGTCTCAACCAGGTACGGCGCATTCTGCAAAATCCGAGCGAACAACGGTGCATCAATGAAATCGCCTTTGACTTTGGTTTTTTTCATCTGGGATATTTTTGCCAAAGCTACAAGCAGTTGTTTGGTGAGTCGCCCATGCAAACACGTTCTAATGTCTAAAACCCAAAAAGTGTCGAGGGACAACTTAAAAAAATGTAGTTAGACGATATGAAAGACGAATAGATTAGTTGACTATCCTGCCTCAAGATCACAACGCATGAACTTCACTTCAAGTGCCTGCCGCCATCAAGGTGCAAAGTCCTTCCTGTCATATAGTGACTAGCCAAAACAAACTTAATGCCATCTATCACTTCTTCAAAGCCTGCCTCTGCGGGAATCAGTGCTTTTTTCAGAGCTTTGGTTTTGTACGCCTCGTCATCATGTTCATTGAATTTTATCATGGCAGGAGAGACAGTATTGACTTTCACCTTGGGAGCCAGCATCGCTGAGAACGACAGCGTCAGGTTGTTGAGTGCAGCTTTACTGGCCGCGTAAGCGATGTGTTTTTTACTGCCTTTTTCCGCAACGTAATCACTGATGTGGATGATGTCCGACGTTTTATCGCCAGACATTAATTGGTCTTTGAGCGTTAAGTTAACCAGATAAGGCACGGTAGCGTGAACCGTCATCATCTGGTTCATGATTTGTAATGCGTTTTCACTGGGATTTTTTTTGTTCTCCGGTTGCCAGTCGGAAGCGTTATGGATGATGGCTCGAATCGCCTTATATTCTTGACCAACATAATGCAAAAAACCCTCTAAGCTACTTTGTTGATAAAAATCTACCTGTTGCAAGTCGGCTCCACTGTCGCGCAGTATTTTCAGCTGGGGATAGTCGCTTCGGTAAGTGCCAACGACTTTGTATCCGTCAGATATAAGTTGCTGCGCCAGAGCGAATCCTAAACGCTTCCCCACTCCAGTTATTAGAATCGTTTCACTCATCGTAAAAACTCAGCTCTAGTTTGAGGGTTAGTTTTGAAACTGCCACCAAGCGCGGTTGTGGTGGTTTCAGAGTTAGCGTCCATAACGCCTCTCGATTTAACGCAGTAGTGAGTTGCTTTAATCGTCACAGCCACATTTTCTGTTTCGACTAGAGTCTGTATCGCGACCAGGATTTGCTGTGTAAGGCGTTCTTGAACCTGCGGACGCTGAGCAAAGAATCGAACAATACGGTTTATTTTAGATAGCCCAAGAATCTTGGATTCTGGGATATAAGCCACTTGTGCTAAACCATCGATGGTGATGAAGTGATGTTCGCACGTCGAAGTTAAATCTATATCCGATACCTTAACCATTTCATCAACTGACATTTTGTTGTCGATAACACTAATTTTGGGGAAGTTATTGTAGTCGAGCCCTGAAAATATCTCGTGAACGTACATCTTTGCAATGCGATGAGGTGTTTCAGCGAGACTGTCATCGGTTAAATCCAGCCCGAGCGTACTGACAACTTCCGTCAAAAGCCCTTTGATGCGGTTGTACTTCTGGTCGGGGTTCATTTCGCTCGATGTCATCGGGGTTTCAAGCCCCTTTTCGAGCAAAGCTTCTCTTACTTTTTCAGCTTCTGTGGTTAGCATTGAGTCGCTCCTTATGAGTTAATCTTCAAGTTCTGCTTCATAGCTCAGGGTGAGCGAGACGGAATCGGCGAAACGTAGAGCATGAGGCTTGTCAATTCTCACCTGAGCGTATCGAACCCATGAATGGTCGATACAAATACCGAGTACGTCGCTGGTTAACTTTTCTAAAAGCAGAAACCGTCCAGATTCAACATGTTCAATAATTTTTTTGCAGATATTTTTGTAGTTAAGTGCGTTCTCCACATCATCAGAGAGGCAAAGGTTGTTTGCGGGGTAATGGATCTCCGCATTTATAACAATGTCTTGCTGCTTAGTTTTTTCTTCTTCGTTGAAGCCGATGAAGGTTCTTAATCTGAGATTTGTGATGGTGATAATCGCATTGTGATTCATAACAGTTTCCGATCCTTAGAAGGTAGAGTGAGTTACGTGCCTGTTAGAGGAAAAGATCAATAAAGCTCAAGCGTTCTGTTTAAAGCAGTTACAGGGACTAAGTGAAGCTGACCTCGAACGGTATAAGTTCGGTTTTCTGACTCAGCTGATCGAAGTTGTTCCAGAGATGCTGAAAAGAGATATCTAGAGTGGGATGAAGTTCTTGCGCGGCAACATCAACTAACGGTCGAAGCACAAAAGCGTACTCGGTGATTTCACCTCGCGGCAGCTCTACTCCATCGATAGTGCCCACTTCGTTACCGTAAAGAAGGATATCGATATCCATCGTGCGCGAAGCGTATTCTTTAGTTTCACGCTTGCGGTCATTCTCTAATTCGATTTGATGCAGAACCTTAGCCAGTCCAGCGATAGAAAGGTCACATTCAAACCCTGCGACTAGGTTTAGGAAGTTGTCCCCTTCAAAACCAACAGGCTCACAATCGTAGAAATTAGAAATGTTCAGAGGTGCAAAGTGACTATTCAATGCTTTGAGAGATTCTGTGATGTGATGTTCGCGGTTAATGTTGCTTCCGATGCTGACATAGACGGTGGACATATTGTTTTCTCCCTTTTAGCTAACCTCTTACGTTGTAAGTCGCTAGGAAGATCAGCTATGTATCCGTTTGATGTCGGGAGGGTAAATGAAAATCTCCCGACAACTCATATTGAGATCGGTTCTAAGTTGGAAAGAGGGACTTTCGAACTAGGAAGTACCACGGGTAAAAATTCAGCTTATGAAGGTTCTGGACAGAAGCGAGTTACATCTTTTATTAAATTAACATTTAACAGATAATCTGAGGTGTTGAAAACCTCTCATCGATTGGTCAAAGCGACTTACAGGTTGGAAATAGCCCTTGTTATATTTTCTAGATATGGCTTTATTTGCGTATTAATCTCTAACTCAACATTACACTTGAAGTTATCTTTAAAGTCGCCCAAAGCCCACATAACTTTACGGGTCTCGGCAGTTTGAATGTCCTTTTCGAATCGAGCCATTACCCAGTAGTCACTTAGAAGTAAGAAGAAAATTGATGCCATAGAGTGAACACTATTTGCAAAATTGTATGGTGAGATAGTGTTGTCAAAATTCCAATTTTTGCTTCTTCTTGTACCAGTGAGGATTTCAAGATCATTAAATGCTTTACTTAGTGGAAATTGGAACGACGAGCTTTTTACTCTGTTGTACTTCCCTTCATCGATACAGATCTGACACTCGTTAATTATCTTAGCTAAACGCTCAAAAAAATCGGTGTTTGTAATTTCATAAGGAGCATAATCACCGCCTTTAGCATTAGGGAATAAGTTGATATGTACCAATCCAGCTACATCTATAGGTTGACACTCTAACGCTCCAGCGATTTTGTCACTGTACTTTACGAACTCTTCTCGATGTTTATAGTAATTTGCAAAAAGGTTCTGAGCTTGAATCTGCGCTATCTGTGTACTTGCTCTATCGAGTTGCTCTTTAGTTTGTATTGATCTGTGATTTAATGAAATTAAGCCCACAATTGCAGCGTAAGCTGCGGCTAACTTAATTGGCGCATTGAAGAGTGTAATGAAATTTTCGAACCCTTTTGGAGTAAGGGAAAGCGAGTAATTAGGTATAACTGAAGTCGATATCAAAATCGTAACTATAAAAATCGTCACCCCAAAAAACCATGAAAGAATCTTGATTGAAGTGAGTTCGGAGATTCCTTTGTACGCTGTCATGACTATCCCTAAGTGACTGATATTATGTAACCTAACGACAGGTTACATGTTTTGAAAAAATTAAATCAATTATCTTTCTGATTGCATCAGTGGTCAACCTGTCAAAACGCACAATGGGGCAAAAATAAGTTAGAGCTCCTAGTGATCTCTGACATAAAAAACAAGCGAATCCCCCCAAAAAAAGCATCAAAGTAATTCCAATCACCGCGTAAATATCGGTTTTGCCCATATACTAGCCAAGACAACGCGACGCCCAACGACATCATTAGCGCCATACTCCGCGCACAAAAAAGCGCGAGAAACGGATGTCATTCTCGCGCTTTTTTAGAACCGTATATCTTGAAGTTTACGGTTAAATCTTAGCAGTAAACGTACGGCTAATTACATCCTGTTGCTGCTCACGTGTTAACGAGTTGAACCTCACAGCGTAACCCGACACTCGGATGGTTAACTGTGGGTATTTTTCTGGATGTTCGACGGCATCCAACAACATGTCACGGTTAAGCACGTTCACGTTAAGGTGCTGTCCACCCTCAACACGAATCGAACCTGCATTTTCCTCGTGGTGGAAGTAACCATCCATTAGTGCTGCTAGGTTCACTTTTTGGCTTAAGTCATCTTTACCTAGTGCATTTGGTACGATTGAGAAGGTGTAAGAAATACCATCTTTAGCGAATTCAAACGGCAGTTTGGCAACTGAAGAAAGTGAAGCAACCGCACCTTTCTCGTCACGACCGTGCATTGGGTTTGCGCCCGGGCCAAATGGCATACCTGCGCGGCGACCATCTGGTGTGTTACCAGTTTTTTTACCATATACAACGTTTGAAGTAATCGTAAGGATAGATTGAGTTGGAACCGCTTCACGGTAGGTGTTCATTTTCTGAATTTTCTTCATAAAACGTTCAACCAAATCACAAGCAATATCATCGACACGTGAATCGTTGTTGCCAAATTTCGGATATTCGCCTTCAATCTCAAAATCGACAGCGATGCCACCTTCGTTACGTACTGGTGTTACCTTCGCGTATTTGATAGCCGCAAGCGAGTCAGCAACAACCGACAGCCCTGCAATACCACAAGCCATTGTGCGATGAACATCGCGATCCATTAACGCCATTAACGATGCTTCATAGCTATAACGGTCATGCGAGTAATGGATCACGTTCAGCGCAGTGACGTATTGCGTTGCAAGCCAATCCATCATGTCATCAAAGCGAGGCATTAAGCGGTCAAAATCGAGAACTTCATCTTCGATACGAGCAACTTGGGGGCCAACCTGCATGTTAGATTTTTCATCAACACCACCGTTAATGGTGTAAAGCAACGCTTTAGCAAGGTTTGCACGAGCACCAAAGAACTGCATATGTTGGCCAACCACCTGCGGGCTTACACAACACGCAATCGCGTAATCATCGTTATCAAAATCCGCACGCATTAGATCATCGTTCTCATACTGAAGTGATGAGGTTTCGATAGACACTTTAGCCGCGTATTGTTTAAACGCGATAGGCAGTTGTTCAGACCATAGAACCGTCATGTTCGGCTCTGGTGCTGGGCCCATCGTGTGCAATGTGTGCAAGTAGCGGAAAGTCGTTTTGCTAACAAGAGTACGACCATCAACGCCCATACCAGCCATTGCTTCTGTTGCCCAAATTGGGTCGCCAGAGAACAATGAATCGTATTCAGGAGTGCGAAGGAAACGAACCATACGAAGCTTCATGATGAAATGGTCAATCAACTCTTGCGCTTGTTTTTCATCAATCAGACCAAGTTTAAGGTCACGTTCGATGTAAACATCTAGGAAGGTTGATGTGCGGCCTAGCGACATCGCAGCACCATTTTGAGACTTAACCGCAGCTAAGTAGCCAAAATAGGTAAACTGGATTGCCTCTTGCGCAGTACGAGCAGGAGAAGACATATCAATGCCGTACTTCAAACCCATTTCTCGCATTTCATCAAGGGCACGAATTTGATCAGTAAGCTCTTCACGTAGACGCAATGTCTTATCTAAATCACCACCCGTTTCAAGCATCTTCTGAGTCGATTTGAATTGCTCATTTTTGTCTAATTTTAGGAAGTCGATACCGTACAAAGCAAGACGACGGTAGTCGCCGATAATGCGTCCACGACCATAAGCATCCGGCAGACCAGTAATAATACCAGAGCGGCGACATGCTTTAATTTCGTCGGTATAAAGATCGAACGCTACTTGGTTATGCGTTTTGCGGTACTCAGTGAAGATCTTTTCGATTTGTGGCTCTAATTCACGACCGTACACTTCGCACGACGTTTTCACCATTCGAATACCACCATTGGCGATGATGCCGCGTTTCAGTGGTTTATCGGTTTGTAGACCCACGATTTTTTCGAGGTTTTTTACAATGTAACCGGCATCGTGTGAGGTGATAGTGGAAACGATATCAGTATCAAAATCGACAGGGGCATGAGTGCGGCTTTCTTCTTTAATACCTTCTAGCACCGACTCCCATAGCTGTGTCGTCGACTCCGACACGTCCGCAAGAAAAGACTCATCGCCTTCATAAGGGGTGTAGTTTCGCTGAATAAAATCACGTGCATTAACGGATGTTTGCCAGTCGCCAGCTTGAAATCCCGTCCAAGCTTCCATCATATCGGTTGTCGGAATAGTCATAATGACCCCCTAAGTTATTGATAAAAAGATAATATCTATGATTATTTATAATCATTGGTTTCTGCTGGCTATACTAAACCGACCAATCTATGAGTAAAGTGAGCTGTTTTCATAAAATACATGTACAAAATGCATTTATTGGAATTACTATATTATATTCAATACCTTAAGTTGAAGGCTAACTACTCTAGATTCCAATTAGTTTGTTCCTTCAGAAGTAGGAAATAGACTCTTAGTGACTCACCGACGTTGAAAACAGGTTAATGATCACCACACCAGACAGAATCAAAGCGATGCCAATGATCGCGTAGATGTCTAGCTTTTGCCCGTAGACCAACCAAGATAACGCCGCGACTAACACAATCCCTGCCCCACACCAAATCGCATAGGCGACACCCAGAGACATAGTTTGAACCGTGAGAGACAACAGATAAAAAGCAAAGCCATAACCGACGAGTACTGCGGCGGTAGCAGGAAGGGAAGTAAATTGCTGCGTTTTAGGCAATAAAGAAGTCGCGACAACTTCAAGCACGATGGCAAGTGACAGCATCACTGGAGGCGGAAGAGATAAAAGCATGTATGAGTCCACAACATTAAATACGGCGCTCAGAATATTGTAGTTTTATTTCCAATTCATGTGATTTTCAGTAAGCAATTATTATGACGTACCTTAAAAATTCTTAAGTGTGACTTTCGGTTAACACGAGGAACCTAAATGCTCTATTATTACAAATAAGTAATAATCATTTTCTATTTGAGGGCATTATCAAAACCAGTACTCACACCTATACTAGCTCCAACAAAACGAGAGAGCGGAAACAATTAAGCTCAACTACGCTTAACGGGTTGAAGCTAATTGCACGGTTATCCGCTGTACTGACATATATAGGAAACATCCAATGACAATCGAAATTAAACCTGGTCAAACTCATATCAAATCAAAAGCAATGGTTGCATGGGCAGCTGGCGAGCCACTAAAAATGGAAGAAGTTGATGTACAACTTCCTAAAGCTGGTGAGGTTCTAGTTCGCATCGTTGCTACTGGTGTTTGTCACACTGACGCATTCACATTATCAGGTGACGATCCAGAAGGTATCTTCCCTTCAATTCTTGGTCACGAAGGTGGCGGTATCGTTGAGATGATCGGCGAAGGCGTTACAAGTGTTGAGATTGGCGACCACGTGATTCCACTTTACACAGCTGAATGTGGCGAATGTAAGTTCTGTAAATCGGGTAAAACTAACCTATGCCAAGCCGTTCGTGAAACGCAAGGTAAAGGCCTAATGCCAGACGGTACAAGCCGCTTCTCTATTAATGGCGAAACGATTTTCCATTACATGGGCTGCTCGACTTTCTCTGAGTACACAGTACTTCCAGAAATCTCTCTAGCGAAAGTAAGCAAAGAAGCACCACTTGAAGAAGTTTGTCTTCTAGGTTGTGGTGTAACAACAGGTATGGGCGCGGTACTTAACACAGCTAAAGTTGAAAAAGGCGACAACGTTGCCGTATTCGGCCTAGGCGGTATCGGTCTTTCTGCAATCATTGGTGCTCGCATGGCTGGTGCTAACCGCATCATCGGTGTTGATATCAACGAGAGCAAATTCGAGCTAGCAAAACAGCTTGGCGCGACTGACTGCATCAACCCAACTAAGTTCGACAAGCCAATCCAAGACGTTATCGTTGAGATGACAGACGGTGGTGTTGAGTACTCTTTCGAGTGTATCGGTAACGTAAACGTGATGCGTCAAGCACTTGAATGTTGTCACAAAGGTTGGGGCGAATCGGTAATCATTGGTGTTGCGGGTGCAGGCCAAGAGATCGCAACTCGTCCATTCCAACTAGTGACTGGTCGTGTATGGCGTGGTTCTGCTTTCGGTGGTGTTAAAGGTCGCTCTGAGCTTCCAGAAATCGTTAACCGTTACATGGCGGGTGAGTTTGGTCTTCAAGAGTTCATCACTCACACTATGGGTCTGCAAGATGTTAACGAAGCATTCGACCTAATGCACAAAGGTGAATCTATCCGTACTGTTCTACACATGGATAAATAATACCCCTTGGTCTCGATACTTAGGTGTCGAGACCACAGTTCTGACTTAAACATCAGAGCGAAACTGTCTTCACCACCTCCTGCCCGGTGGGTGGTGAAACTTTAAGTAATACAGACAAATTTACTCCCAAACCATCAACCTAACGGAGCACAATAGATGACAATCGAAAACATTAGCCAAGCAAAGGTTGCTGGTGGTTGGCACAAACAATACACCCACTTTTCTGCAACGCTTGACTGCAACATGCGTTTTGCGATTTTCTTGCCACCTAACGCAAGCAAAGAAAACCCAGTTCCTGTTTTGTATTGGTTATCAGGCTTAACCTGTACCGATGAAAACTTCATGCAAAAAGCCGGCGCTTTCAAAGCCGCGGCTGAGCAAGGCATCGCGATTGTTGCACCAGACACTAGCCCACGTGGCGAAGGTGTTGCCGACGATGAAAATTACGATCTCGGCCAAGGTGCAGGCTTCTATGTGAATGCCACTCAAGCGCCATGGGACAGCCATTACCACATGTACGATTACGTGGTAACAGAGCTCCCTGCATTAATTGAGTCGTTCTTCCCTGTTACATCCGTAAAATCGATTTCTGGTCACAGCATGGGCGGACATGGTGCCCTAACGATTGGCATTAAAAACGAAGATAGCTACCGTTCTATCTCTGCATTCAGCCCAATCACCAACCCAATGCAATGCCCTTGGGGACAAAAAGCCTTCAACCAATACCTAGGCTTGGATATTGAAGAGTGGAAACACTACGATGCCTCTGAGCTTCTAAAAACCAAAGGCACTAAACTGCCAATGTTGGTCGACCAAGGTGAAGCCGATAACTTCCTGATTGAACAGCTTAAACCTGAGCAATTAGTCGAAGCCGCTAAGGTAACCAATGCCGATTTAGATCTACGTATGCAGCCTGGTTACGACCACAGCTACTACTTCATCTCTAGCTTTATTGATGAACACATTGAGTTCCACGCTGCTTACTTAAACAAGTAGCCAGATGAATTTAGCCCGCACTTTGTAAACGCAAGGTGCGGGCTTTTTTATGCCTACTGATTTTATAACGGTTGCTTTTATAACTGCTTAATACGCTGCTTTAACGCTTCTAAATCTATATCATTGCCAACAATTCGTAATCGAACATACTCTTCAGTCATCGCGTCGCACGTAATAGCAAAATCGACACCCGAACATGTCTTAATACCGATACTCTCAAATAGCTTT
The DNA here is from genome assembly GCF_002877735.2 of Vibrio sp. 10N.261.54.E10. Classification (NCBI taxonomy): domain Bacteria; kingdom Pseudomonadati; phylum Pseudomonadota; class Gammaproteobacteria; order Vibrionales; family Vibrionaceae; genus Vibrio; species Vibrio sp. 10N.261.54.E10. Next base: position 1,064,598 of record NZ_MCXE02000002.1, on the reverse strand, counting down.
GAAAGGTGAGTTCCTCTCTTTTTCAACAACATAATGGGCGTCGATATTGACGTGCCAACCACCTCAATATTGTTCTCAGACAACAAGCCGATCATTTGCTGCTTAAAGTATTCAGTTTTGCTGCGGTTCATTTCTAAGAAGTGTTTTGCATTGGGTAAGGTCGCCGATGCGATTTTTATTGAGGGGTAAGTCGGCGTAAACACACTCACCGCAGCTTCGATTGCAGAAGTCAGGTTTTCACTGCTGGCTAAGTAACCGAGTCGAATCCCAGCGAGCCCTAAACCTTTAGAAAAGGTTCGTAAAACTATTAAGTTGTCCAAGACTAAGGTCTGATCGAGCATAGACTGCTCAGGGGTCAGGTATTCACCATATGCCTCGTCGACAATCAAAATAGCGCCAGAACGCTCACATACTCTCGCTATCTCGACCAGATAAGCTCTGTCGTAGATTCGACCCGTTGGGTTGTTGGGATTATCGATATACACCAAGGCAGGATTTTGACTGCTTATTTTTGATGCCAACACACCGAACAGATCCGACTCGTTTTGATAATCAAACATGTTGATGGACTGGTACTTCCCGCCCACCAAAGTGAACTCTGATACTGCTTCAACAAACTGAGGGCCAATGCCTATCATGGTGCGATTGTTGTGATCGATAAGTTTATTGAAGATAAGTTCTAGCGCCCCAAGAGAGCCCGTGGTGTACGTAATACGACAATCTTCAATCCCAATAAACTGGCGAGTCAGATAAGTCAGCTCCGAAAGCTCCCTGTGGCAATAGTACTTATCAATACCGTAGATAATATCTTTGATCACATGTTCAGGAATTTCTGGTGCGCCAAATGGATTGGAGCCAAGTGAACAATCGATACGAAATGAGTGATCGACATAAGAATGGTATTCGCCACTTAACCGTGGATTTAAATGCATAAGAAAACGCTCAAAAAATATTCATGCGCTATTCTTATCGTACTGAATTTTATCTATATAGGTCATTTCGCGACAGTTCTTCGCCTTGTTTCGAGAGACTGGTTAAAAACCAAGATTGGTTCAAATAACGAATTCTCTTAAGCCATAATCAAGAGTTAAGCACTCGTGTTTACATTTCGAGTTAACCGAACCGCTTTCTTTGCGCTAGATTAAGCTGAGATAAGATAGGGTAATAACAGAGCTTGCATCTTTACTCTCCCTAGTTACCATAGCCCCATTAACATCCCCCATATTTTGAAGGTTGCTATGAAAGCAATTAAGACTCTTTTCTTCCTGATGGTTTTATTGAGCGGTCTGTTTACCGCTTGGCTGTTTATTCCAATTCCAGCGACCATGGACAAGCAAACGCTCGACGTTCCATTAACGGAACCATTCAAGCTTGTTGCGTATCGCAGCAACCCGAATGATGCGAGCAAGCCGCTGACTTACCACTACTATGTGATTTCAGATGTGGTTGGTGTAGACGACATGGACCCATTCCTGATTACCACGGACCAGTTCGTGAAGCTTGGCGAATTCGACGAGAACACATTCAACCTTACGGTTAACGGCAAGATTGATAGCTACACCAACGATTTGTGGATCAAGAAATCTGATGGCAAGCTTCAACACTGGTACGTGAGTATTAACGCGAACTATATTCGTTAAAATCGAACTGCAATAAACCTCATTTTAAAACTGCGCTTTGGCTTCCAAGCGCAGTTTTTGTTTCTAGCAACACCCTCCACTTATCCCGACCCGTTCGACATAAACTGCATTGCCTACTTTTGATTCACTGCTGCCCTTGCTCTCAAGGTGTTATAAGCTCTTTAGATACGATAAGCTCAGACCATGCTCGACGCCCAATAAATCAAAATAATAAAGGATCACCCGTGGAATTTACGCTCGACAAATTTAACGGCATCATCATTGACCCAGCAACAGCCCCTCACGATGTTGACTCATTCAATGCCGAACTCAGCGAGATCACCGAATTTTCAAAGCAGAATAACAAAGGCATCATTTGGATTAGCTTACCTATTTCACTCTCGCACCTTATTCCGGTGGCGACTGAGCTTGGCTTTGTGTTTCACAACTGCTTAGAAGACGAGATTACGCTGATCCACAAATCCGAGATTGTAGAGTTTGTGCCTTTCATTCCGACCCACACCTTGGGTGCTGGCGCGTTAATCACTAACGAACACAATCAAGTTCTGATGATCAAAGAGCACGGCATGACGGGTTACAAATTACCGGGCGGTCATATTGAGTTGGGTGAAGGCATTGAAGAATCGGTGGTTCGTGAAACCTTGGAAGAAACCGGTATCGAGGCAACGTTCGTTTCTGTGGTTGGCATGGCGACAAGACACCCGTATCAATTCGGTAAATCAAACCTCTACTTTATTTGTCACCTTATCGCTCAAACTCAAGAAATTGCGATTCAAGACACTGATGAAATTGCAGAAGCTAAATGGATAGATGTAGAAGAATATATTAACAACCCCGACAGCTACCCGTTTAACCGCCAATTGGTCGGCTCTTTGATAGGCAAACAAGGATTAGAACTTACCCAACTAGAAGGCAACTATGGCCCGAACCATAAGCCAGAGATCTTCTTTTCGAAAAACTAAAGCGATTCAAACATAAAAACGCCAAGCTCATAAGAACTTGGCGTTTTGCTTTTCATTTTACTTATATTGTTTAAGCCATCTCGTTGCTAGTGACTTCCTAATTAGACTGTTCTAGAACCTATCTATTTTAGAAAAAGCCTAACGGATTAGTATCGTAGCTAATTAATAGGTTCTTAGTGTTTTGGTAGTGATCGAGCATCATCTTATGTGTCTCACGGCCGATGCCGGATTTCTTATAACCACCAAACGCACGCGCTCCATTTCAGCATCGTGTGATTTGCACCATGGCGAGCAACAAATCGAACACGCTTGGCAGCAAGCCAACAAGGTAATCGATAAAGGGATCAGTTTGTTGATCTTAGGAGAAACAGGAGTTGGCAAAGGCGAGTTTGTTAAAGCGCTGCACAAGCAAAGCCAGCGTAAGTCTTCGCCCTTGGTAGCGGTAAATTGTGGCGCGCTGCCTAAAGACCTTATCGAATCTGAACTGTTTGGTTACGCGCCGGGCACCTTTACGGGAGCAAGCCACAAGGGCTTCCAAGGTAAGATCCGTCAAGCAGATAAAGGGATTCTATTTCTAGATGAGATCGCCGACATGCCTTTAGAAGCTCAGTGCCGACTACTGCATGTTCTGCAAGACAAATCCGTGGTGCCAGTTGGTTCCAATCAAAGCTATCAAGTCGATTGTCAGATCATCGCTGCAACTCACAAAAACCTCGAGCAGTTAGTCGCAACAGGTGAGTTTAGGCAAGACCTGTATTACAGACTCAATGGCTTAGCCTTCACCTTGCCAAGCCTACAACACCGACAAGACAAGCACGCTTTAATCGAGCACATTCATCGTAAATACGCCGAAGACGAACAGACAATCTGCCCGCACTTGATGAGCTTACTGTGCGCCTATTCTTGGCCGGGTAATATCCGCGAATTAGACAACTTACTTAAGGTTGCTGCTCTATTAGCAAGTGATGAACCCCAACTCACACTCGAGCATGTGCCCAGCCACCTTGCTCAACATCTCACGTCGTTAGCGCAAGATAATCAGCATCAACTGACGACTCCTAATGCCATCAAAGGTGCAACGAATAACGATCTAAGAAGTACCGTTGAAGATACCTTGTTGCAAACGTATCAAGCGAACCAAGGCAACATCAGCAAGACATCTCGAATACTCGGTATCAGCCGCAATACCATTTATCGAAAATTGAAAAGCTTGGGAATCCTCCAATAGGAAGATGAACCTAAGCTACTCAGAACCCAGCTCCACAAGTTGATTGAGCACTTCTTTATCCAATACCGGGTGATGCTTGGTCGCTAGGATCAGCACAATATCGACCGAAGGCAACGGTGGCATATCATCGAGGATTCTCAAATCTGAAGTCACGCTCAGCTTACCCATCGCGCCAATGGCTAATCCAGCTTTAACGATCGCTCGCTGCGCTGAAGCAGTATTGCTACACGCCAATAACTGATAAGGCGTGCCCTGCTTGGTTAAGCCATTCACTGCCGCGGCGTGGTACTTACAATCGGTCTGAAACAAGGCTAATGGCACTGGTTTAGACTCATCGAACACATAATCAGGGCTGCTTATCCATACTCCGATATCATGAGTGAGCCAGTAACCCTCTTCACTATCGGGCGCTCGGGTGACAATCGCCGCATCAAGCCTGCCGTCATCCAACCACTCTCTCAGCGTAATGCTGGGCAGGCTGAATATTTGGATTGAACAGGTGGGTTCTGCTTTCTGCAACAGGCGAATCACTTTCGGCAGAATGGTGTCATTGTAGTCTTCAGGGCAGCCGAGTCGCAGAGGTTGTTTGTCTTCGTAACGCTTTACTTGCTTAAGTGCGGTATTGTGAAGGGCGACCAACTGTTCGGCATGAGATCGCAGCGCTAAGCCAGCTTCAGTCAGTATTAAATTACGTCCTTCTTTCTGGAAAAGAGTGACGTTGAGTTCTTCTTCCAACTTACGCATCTGAGCACTGAATGCCGATTGGGTGCGATTTATCTGTTTCGCTGCACGAGTGAAACTACTGGTTTCTACAAACGCGAGAAAGCCTCGCAAAGCATCAATATCCATATTGAAATCACCACCCATCGTTTTTGTTAATGTATTGCATCAAAATTATCCGTTAGTGCGCCGCAATACAATCCCCTAATCTCAAATGCATGCCCACCAAACGCAAGGAAGCAACGATGCAGCTTTATATTGGAAACCAGAACTACTCAACTTGGTCACTGCGCGCATGGCTAATATTCGACAACTACAACCTGAATGCAGAAGTCATCAAGCTCAAGCTGTTCACCTCTGATTTTTACGACACTCTGGCGAAAGTGACGCCAACGGCCAAGGTTCCAACCCTAGTTGATGGTAATGTTGCGGTGTGGGATTCATTGGCGATTCTCGAATACGTTAACGATGCCTATTTGGACGGTGCAGCGTGGCCTAGCTCAGTGAAAGAACGCGCCCATGCCCGAGCAATTTCCGCCGAGATGCACTCTGGGTTCTTTGCCGTCAGAAATGAAATGCCGATGAACTGCCGCGCACAACGAAAGCTCACACTGAGTGAAGACGCACTGAAAGACATCGCTCGTATTGATGCAATATGGTCTGCACAAATGGAACAATACCCAGAGGGATGGTTATTTGGTGAATGGTCGATTGCCGATGCGATGTTTGCACCCGTCGCATTGCGCGTAGAAACCTATGGAATACAACTTTCCGAAAAGGCATCGCAGTATCAACAACGTGTGCTTAACAGTCCATCAATACAAAAATGGCTGGCAGAGGCAAGCTTAGAAACCGATGTGGTTGAAGAAGATGAGGCGGGCAAGCCAGTATAAAATACAAGACACCCTTCCAAAGCTCACTAGTCTGTGAGCTTTTATCTAAACCTTATTAATTTGGTCGATTGTGATCGCCTAATCACAATGTGCAGATGTGATTGTTTATATTCAAAGAAATTCAAATAGTTAAGATAAACATCATGTTACGAGCAACGATCGCATTACTCAGTATTACTAGCTTCGCCGTATCTGCCAACGCCCATCTTCCTTCTGGAGAAGAGTGGCTCAACCATGCGACTGAAGGGCTTGCACCTTATTGGTTAATGCCTAGCGCTCAAGGAGAACCGGTAGGAAACTTCCCTACTTTCCGCTGTGATGACGGTACCTTGCTCGATGTTTCTGATGTGTGCCATGAACTAAACAAAGGCTGGATCACGCCACACTTTGGCAAAGAGTTTACGCGGATGAAGTCACGTCAAACTTATGCCTATGGCGTGCTCTACCACCTTAGTGGCGATAAGCAGGCTTTAGCGCTTGCCAAGCAAGGAGCCTACTACATCATTGATCAGCTAGAAGATAAGCAAAACGGCGGCTTTATCGGCTACACAAAAGAGGGAAAAGTAGGCCAAAATTGGCAGCAGCGTACTTCTCAAGATCAAGCGTATGCATTAGTTGGCCTTGCCATGTACTACTACCTGACTCAAGACAAAAAGGTAGAAGAAGCACTCATCGCACAACAAGCTTTTATCTTTGATAAATATCGACTTAGCGACAACAGCGGTCTTGCTTGGGTACTTGCGGATGGTGAAGATGGCAAAGCCACACAGCGTGAACTGGTCGCGCAACTTGATCAGATTAACGGTTACATGCTGTTAGTCGCTCCCCTGCTAAAAGAGCCCACCAAGACAAGATGGCTTGATGATCTAAGTTGGCTGACACAAACCATGGTCGAGCACTACCACTCTGAAGATGAACAACGCTTCTACGGGGCCATTCACAGCAAAGCCGCCAAGATGCCGAATGCTAATCACAACGATTTTGGGCACACCATCAAAGCGTATTGGATGACTTACCTTACAGGCCAAACATTGAATAACTCTGAATGGAAAGAGTTTGGCATCAAAGGGATGAAACACACTCTCGTTCATGCGCAATATCAGAAAAATTTCGTGAGTGTATCCCAATATTATGGCGAAGAACTTCAGAAAGCGTGGAAAGGACAAGAGATAACTGGCTGGCAAAGCAGACCAAACACAAATTGGGCTTCATCATGGGAATGGGCGGAGCTTGATCAAGCAGCAATGACGGTTTCACTTGTCGATGATTCAATGAAAGACGTCCTGCAATACACCCTACCCACTTTTCATGATGTATGGGTCGACCATAAATACGGCGGTGTCGGGCTTGAGCCAAAACGCACCAAAGCTTTCCATTGGGGTAATGGCTATCACCAATTTGAACATGCGCTGATTGGCTATGTATATGCTCAGCAAGTTGACGCTAAACTGGCTGTATTGCACTACGCAAGACCGACCAACAGCAATATGCCAATGGAACCGTATTACTATCAAGGAGACGTAGTTAAGTTGGAGAAACTTGGAGATGGAACGCAGAAGGTCAGCTTCAATAACATTCGACCTTAGCGTGGGTATTGGATCTGAATAAGCGGATTGACCACCAAGCCTGAAATCAATTTTCAGGCTTTTTAATGACTACTTTCTCTTCCCTTGCTCCACCAGCTTTTCATTCCATGCCGTATTGCCGTCACGCTTAGAGACATCGTACTCCGCACAGAACTGAGATATGGTCATATTGTTATCGCCAGTGGCAAGCTTGAGAGCCAACTGAACTTGTTGAAGCTTGCTTTGCAGTCGCAAGATTTGACCAGCATTTGGGCTTTTCTCTTTGGCGTATTTTAAAGCCGCATGCTTACGTTCTGCCGCGCCCGCTCGGCGATCTGCTTCTGATAACAGATACTTGAGTTGAGCAACACTCTTGCCTTTCTTGAAGGCAGGATCAAGCAACTCAACGCATTCATCAAACGATGGATCGATAACGTATGGGTCAACTTTATGAGCTTGTTGGCGCATCCATTCGAGTGCGAGTTTTTCATCTGACATAATTACATCTTTACCAAAGAAACAGCCCTATATGGTATCGCTCAATAGCAAACCGCTGCAATAACAAATTGAGTGACTTTACGCCTTTTTACACTGTGCCGATTGACTAATTTAACAATCACAGCTCCAATAGTTGGCTTTAACGCATCACAAACAGCTCTTCGTGGTAGTGCTTTTCAATATCAAATTGATAGGTGTCTAATTCTTTTTTCAGTGATGTAGAGAACAACTCCGGCCCGCAGAAATACATCTCGTACTCGTTGAGGTCGCCACATTGATTGACAATTCTTCCGGCGTTTAGCCGCGGTGAGTGCAAGGTATCTATCACGGTCAACTTCACACCAACCGCGTGTGCTAGGTGCCACAACTCATCGATTAATTGCTTATCAACACCGCGAGTACAATAAAACAGTTGAATACGAGGATGATCTCGTTCTGTTTTGAGCGCTTCAAGTGTTGCAAAAAACGACGCTATCCCGACACCACCAGCAATCCAAATTTGTGGCTTGCTTAGGTCAAAATAAAGTCGACCATAGGGTCCTTCAACCGTAACCGCATCGCCCGCTTTCACTCGTTCATATAGGCCATTAGTAAAATCACCCAGCTCTTTGATCAAAAAGCGCAGCTCTGGATCATCACTGCCAGAAACAATGGTAAACGGATGCGGGTCTTCATTACCGAAACGCAAGTACGCAAACTGCCCAGCTTTGTGACCTTGCCAAGATGCCTCCGGTTTTAACACCAGCTCCATCACTTCAGCTTGTGGAAAATAGCGAGTCGAGATAATCGTCGCTGAGTGACGATTACGACGCCCAACCAAGCCCAACAAACTGTAAATCGCTGCGATAGACCCAGCCAAAGCAAATGCCACAGTTAGATAATAAATAGGTTCTCCCCAATACGCTCGTTTAAGCAGGATTACTGAGTGGAAAGCGATAAACAGGTACGCAACCGACATCAGACGGTGCGACAATTTAAACGGTTTGTACTTCACTGCCGCCCATAGTGACACCACCAGTAAAATGAGCAACAAGTAGAAGCCCCACTCGCCAATACTCTGAGCAATACCGCGTAATTCATTGACCCATAACTCCCATCCAGTCAAAACAGCTTGCGGCCCTGAACCATCGTGTCGAACAGGCTTATCTAACACACCAGACACCACCAATGACTTAGGTATTTGGTACCACAACCAGTGTTTCACACCCAGTGCAACACCACCGATACCGAGCCATTTATGGACTCGATATGCTTTATCCATACCTTTCAGCCAATTCTCAACCATAGGCAAACGCATCGCCAAGATCATTGTGATGGACATTAACACCAGAGACAAAATACCTGAGTACTGAATCATGGCTGAGCGCCATTCAAAGACATCGCTTGAAGCGAATAATTGCGGTTCCATCGCAAACCAAAAGGCTGACATTGTGGCAATCATTGCCCAAATGATATTGCGGACTGTTTTCATTTGTTAACACTCATAAAGACGACATCATTACTTTAGCTCCTGTGATGTAAAGGGACGTCAACGTACGTAAATCTATGCAAAGGATCTCGTTCATTGTGCTGTAGCAGAGATAAAAGAGACAAACTGCCCACGGCCAATAAGCGCTCTTTGATCGATAAAAGCGGATTCTTCGTACATATAAGTCCGTTAGTGAGCATGCTCGAAGATAACAATAAATGAGAAGAAGAGAAGATATGAAGGACATGACCCTTTCTAAACAAGAGATCCAAACAATGGACCCGCGCCACCGCATTCGTTTGGTTAACTCCCTATCTGGATTTAAAAGCGCCAACCTAATTGGTACTTGTGATAAACAGGGGCTTGAAAACCTTGCGATAGTGAGCTCTGTCATTCACCTAGGGTCTGATCCCGCGCTGCTTGGTTTTATTGTTCGCCCAGATAAAAGCCGACGTCATACGCTAGAAAACATCCTAGAAACTAAGTACTTCACCGTTAACAGCATTGGTGCTGACTTTGTTAAAAAGGCCCATCAAACCTCGGCTCGCTACCCTAAACCAGTCTCAGAATTCAACGCGGTCGGCTTAACGGCCTATTATAACGACACATTCCCCGCTCCCTTCGTCTTGGAGAGCAGTTTAAAGATAGGGTTAGCGTTCAAAGAACAGATAACAATCGAAAGCAATCAAACGCAAATGTTGATCGGTGAAGTTATAACGATTCACGCACCCAAACGCGCCGTGATGCCGGATGGCTACCTTGATTTAGAAGCGTTGGATTTGGTCACGGTATCAGGGCTTGATAGCTACCACGTAACTCAAAGACTGCACCGATTAAGCTATGCAAAACCACAACAGCCACTCTTTCCACTCACTCGTGAAGGTAACCCAACTTCATGGGAAGCTTTCGAACTCAATCTAAACTAATTTTGTTCGGCAATTTGCTATCAAAAGTGCTAACGTCCTTTAATTCCAAGAGATGCATCTCACACAGGCGCATCTCACTAAGCACACTATTCGTTCTTACGTCTGTTTCCAAGGACCCTTTTGAAGTTAACTCACTTTAAATACAAAACGCGCGAAGGCCCAGACTACCGACATGGCGATCAGGTGTCATTCATGGACATCAAACAAACCTTCGGTATGGGCAGCATTCGTGTGGGTGCTTGGGTGACGAAAGAAGAAAAAGAGTTGGCCGCAAATCTGATATTCGATTCGCTAGCCGACTTGGCTTACATCTTGGCTTTGCCACCAGAAGCGATTGGCCTTCGCGGCACATTAGGCTTAGCGTTCGGCAGTGGCGGCAGAAAAGGCGTACAAGCACACTATGCCCCGAACCAACGAGAATTAGCCCTCGCGAAGAATGCCGGAGCTGGCGCGCTCGCTCACGAGTTTTGGCATGCATTTGACCACTATATCGCTGAGAAAGCGTTTGAAATCGGCGATACCTCTGGCCCTCGCAAGCAGATCCTGTTCGCCAGCGACTGTTGGTTGCACGATAGAACGGTGCGACCTCATCCATTAAACGAAAGTTTGATGTCTCTGTTTGATGCCACACTGCTTAGCGACAATAACTTGGACAAACACGATTATGTGGCTCGCAGTGTGATTGCCGACAAAGCGATGTCTGCCCGTTACTTCTCACTACCCACAGAGATGATGGCGCGCGCTTTTGAATCCGTGATTGAATCGTGTTCCGATATCAAGAACGCTTATCTAGTGGATGGCACAACCAAGCCTGATATGTACCCCGTGTATCCTGATATGGCGCACCGAGAACAGATATACCAAGCCCTGCAAGGTTACTTCGCACCATTAGGCCGATCTTTGAGTAAATAGCATTTTGAGTCAGTAACTCTCTGCATATTTACAATGAATGACATGTACCATAAGTTGATCATGTGTAACCTCTGATATAACATGTACAACAAGCGGAACATGTAGAATAGTTAATTCATGAATGATTAACTATTCTGTGTATATAGAAAGATTAAACATATCCAAAAACAACAGGGTAAATAAGTGATGAATATTGTTTCTTTTACTGAGGCCAGAAATAGCCTTAAGTCTGTGCTCGATAGAGTGGTAGACGATTCTGATGTTACGGTAATAACCAGACGAGATTCAGAAGATGCAGTGGTCATGTCTCTTGATCATTTTAATTCAATGCAAGAAACCTTGTACCTAATGAGCTCGCCTAAAAACGCTGAAAGATTGGCTGAATCTATTGCTCAACTCGAAGCCGGAAATACAACCGTTCGAGAATTGAATAATGACGAATGATCGAAAGATTGTATTTACAGATAATGCTTGGGAAGATTACCTATACTGGCAAACCCAAGACAAGAAAACGCTCAAGAAACTAAATAAGTTGATTGAAGCCGCTAAAAGAACGCCCTTTGAAGGGATTGGAAAGCCGGAGCCACTAGTCGGCAACCTGTCTGGCTTTTGGTCAAGACGAATCGATGACAAGAATCGATTAGTGTATAAAGCAGATGACGATAACTTTTATATAATTGCTTGTCGTCACCACTATTAAAAGCAGTAAGCAGCACAGAGAAAGGGCAGTAATGATCAGTTGGCCATCTTTGGTAAAACTCGACGGTGATGATGAGCTTATTTACGTCGCATCCGAACACGAATTTCAAGCAGAATGCTCAGACATGATCCTGGGTGAAGATGATTACCTCATTGATTCAGAGGGTAACAGCTACGCACTTCAATCGATATCAAATCAACTGTCTCTAGCGAAACGACCTGAACGCTATTCGGTTGAAAGCGTGACCAAGCTGATTCGAAATCACGAGTTCCAGAAGGCAGAAGTGTGCCTAATGAAGATCCACTTCCTAACTATCGAAGAAGCGATTCAGTCTTTGGCTTTTGAGGCTCGCTAATACTGCTTAAGAGCTCGTATCAAAACTAATTCCCAAGACAGATTAAACAAAAACAGCGCCAATTCAGGCGCTGTTTTTGTTTGTTATTTAGCTAATACATTAAGCGATAAAAATCTGAGCCAGTGCGTAGCCTAAGCAACATGCGCCTACTACACCGATCAAACCAACCGACATAAATGAGTGGTTGAAGTACCACTTACCAATCTTGGTGGTGCCAGACACATCGAAGTTTACTGTTGCGATATCTGATGGGTAGTTCGGGATGAAGAAGTAGCCGTAAACCGCTGGCATCAAGCCGATAAGCAGGGCTGGGTCTAGTCCTAATCCAAGCCCAACAGGCAGCATCATACGTGCAGTTGCTGCTTGAGAGTTCACCACAACCGATACGATGAATAGCGCTAGTGCGAACGTCCATGGGTAGTTAGTCACCATTTCCACGATGCCAGACTTGAACTGAGGCATTGCGTATTGGAAGTAGGTATCCGACATCCAAGCGATACCGAAGATCGCAATCGCCGCCACCATTCCCGATTTGAATACCACACCGTTTGGCACATCTCGCGGGTCAGTTTTAGTCGCCAGCAAAATGATACCGCCGAAGCAGAGCATCATCATTTGGATGATCACCGACATCTTGATTGGCTTGTCGCCGTCAACGATGGTTCTGATCTCAGGCACCATCGCCACGATAACAATCACCACAATCGACAATAGGAAAATCAAAACCGCATTACGAGCCGAGGTTGGCAGCACTTCATCCAAAGACGTCGCAGTAGTGCTTTCGATACGCTTTTTCCACTCAGGATCTTTTAGACGAGCTTGGTATTCAGGATCGTCGTTCAGTTCTTTGCCGCGTTTCAGGCTGTACAAAGAAAGCAAAAACGTACCAAACAGCGTTGCAGGAACCGTCACCATCAAAATAGAAAGCAGAGTAATAGAGTGTTGAATATCAGAAAGTTGTGCGAGGTAATACACTACAGCAGCAGAGATTGGTGATGCCGTAATCGCCAACTGAGATGCCACCGACGCAGCTGCCATTGGACGCTCAGGACGAATACCGTTCTTCAATGCCACATCGCCGATGATTGGCATGATTGAGTAAACCGCGTGGCCAGTACCCAATAAGAAAGTCATCGAGTAAGTCACGAACGGTGCTATCAAGGTGACGCGTTTCGGGTTCTTTCTCAGTACCCTTTCCGCAACTTGCAGCATGTATTTCAAGCCTCCCGCCGCTTCTAAAATCGAAGCACAAGTCACAACAGCGAGGATGATCAACATGACAGTGACAGGTGGAGAGGTTGGTGGCATCTTGAAGACAAACACCTCGATAACCAAACCAATACCAGAAACAACACCTAAGCCAATACCACCATACCGAGACCCGATATAAAGTACGACTAATAAAAATAGAAACTCAAAATACAACATAAGCAACCCTGCTAAAAATATGGACTAATGATATTTTGTCTCTAAGCTCAGCCATTTACTTATTGCTTGGTCACACTATCATTAAAGGCTACCGCAAATTGTTTTTTATAAGATTATGGTCACGCTAACAAGCCTGTAAGTTTATGAAATGTAATAGTAAAACAAACACCCGACCTCGATTTGTTATGTATAACAGTCATAATTGTATCTGTTAGATCTCGATGACCTATAAAAGATTAGGCTCATAACTGAACGATATTATTTCAGCTTGAATTAATGAGATTTCAAGTCATTCAGAAGCATATTGCACACCCAATACTTCCGATTCTAACTCAACGCTGACTCGCCTATCCTTAGACACTATGTCAAAATACTCATTCTCACGACGACAATAGATAAAGAACCACGGATATGAATTTTCAAGCTGCTATTTTTGATATGGATGGACTACTGCTCGACACCGAGCGACTTTGTATGCAGGTTTTTGAAGAAGCATGTCACGCGCAAGGTGTTCCGTTTTTGCAAGATGTCTACCTAGGCATTATTGGCTGTAACGCAAAAACTATCGAACAGATCTTTAGAAATGGTTACGGTGAAGGCTTAGATTATCCTGCGTTAAACAACGAATGGCGAACTCGTTACAGTGCGATTGTTAAGAACCAAGCGATCCCTGTAAAAGACGGCGTGATTGAGCTTCTTGAATGGCTAAAATCGAATGACATTCCAATCGCGGTAGCGACCTCCACTCAGCTTGATATCGCAAAGAAGAAGCTCGAGCTGGCTGGCCTAGATTCGTACTTCACCTCACTAAGCACAGGCTGCGAAGTGACTCATGGCAAACCTCACCCAGAGATCTACTTATTGGCGGCAGAACGCCTAGGGGTTGCACCTGAAACTTGCTTAGCGTTTGAAGATTCAAACAACGGTATTCGCGCATCAATGGCAGCCAACATGATCAGCTTCCAAATTCCAGATTTGGTTGAGCCTTGCGAAGAAGTAAAAGCGCTTGGCCACACGATCAGCCCATCGCTGCATCATGTATTGGCGCAGCTGCAACAAGCCGCAGCTTAAAAGCCAATACAACAAATAAAGACCAATATTAAGCCGACTCACAGAGTTAATGCCGATCAGTTAAAGCCAAAGCGATCGGTTGAAGGATCCTTCAGAGCTGTCAAAATCCAAGTGTATTTAATGCACTTGGATTTTTTTATGGATGTTTCTCAAGCTCTAAACATAATTAATGATTGGAAACCTAGCAGCGTTGAGACTTTGTCTGACTTGCTTCCAATTGAACTCATCGACGAAGCCTATTCTCTTACTGATACTGTCACGATGAGAAAGAGGAAATTAACTTTAGAATCCATGGTGTGGCTGCTTGTTGGAATGGCTATCTATAACAGTAAATCCATGAAAGATTTAGTGAACCAACTTGATATTGTCGACCGTACAGGTAAAGCTTTTGTCGCACCGAGTGCGTTAACTCAACGTCGAAAGACGTTGGGTGAAGACGCAATTAAAGCGGTCTTTGAGCGAATGACTACGTCATGGTTAAACAGTGCAAAGTTACCCCAATGGAATGGATTAACGCTGCTTGGCGTCGATGGCGTTGTTTGGCGAACGCCCGATAACCCGCAAAATGAAAAAGCATTTTCTCGACAAAAAGGGACGCAATATCCGCAAGTGAGAATGGTCTGCCAAATGGAACTAAGCAGTCACATTATTACGGCCAGTGCATTTGATAATTACAATACAAACGAAATGATATTAGCTGAAAAACTGATAGAAACAACACCAAACCATAGCGTAACAATGTTCGATAAGGGGTTCTATTCTTTAGGTTTATTACATAAATGGCAAGACTCTGGCTCAGAGCGCCATTGGCTTATCCCCCTCAAGAAAAATACACAATATGACATTGTTCAATCTTTAGGGCGAAATGACAAACTTGTTCAATTACACAGTAATCCAAGAGCTAGAAAGCTATGGCCTGATTTACCAAAGTCGATAACCGCTCGACTTGTCACTCGTAAAATTAAAGGAAAAGACTACCAAATATTAACCTCCATGACGGACTCCCTGCGTTACCCATCAAAAGATATTGCAGGCCTTTATGAGCATCGTTGGGAAATAGAGCTGGGCTACCGAGAGCAAAAACAATACATGCTTGGAAACCGTCTTACGCTGCGAAGTCGTTTACCAGAGCTGGTCAAGCAGGAGTTATGGGGCATCTTGCTTACTTACAATTTAATCCGATATCAGATGGTCGAGCTCTGCTTCAATTTAAAGGGAAATTACCTTCCTTATCAACTGAGTTTTAACGGCACGTTAGCTCATGTATCAGCGTTACTTGTAGGCTTACCTTATTCAACACCAGGCGCAATACCTCGTCAGCTAAAGGGGTTCCACAACATGGCTGAAAGCTTAATACTTGAAGGGCGAAGGGAAAGGACATTCCCTAGAAGAGTTAAACCCAGACCACAACGGTATGCTAAGAACAAAAATGCCGTTCACTCTTAAGTGAACGGCATTAGACTCACAGAGTCGGTTTTTTTGTGGGTATTCCTTTTATAAAAGATAAAAACTCGCGCTTGAAACTGTTAAAGTCGATGTGAAATAAATGCTAGGTGATCAACAAGATTGCTAACGTCTACATAGGGAGAAAGAGACGCGTGAAGGAAAAGTTTGAAGACCAACTGCTTGATTTTGCACAACAAGAAATGATACAAGATGCGGCGCATGATATCAGCCACATCAAGCGAGTAGTCAAAACTGCTAAGGCTTTATGTACTCAAGAAAAAGCTAAGCTTGAGGTCGTTCTGCCTGCTGCTTACCTTCATGATTGTTTCACCTTTCCCAAGAATCACCCAGACAGAGCCAAAAGCTCGCAAATGGCAGCAGATAAGGCGATCTCTTTCCTCAAATCTATCGACTACCCCGCGTCCTATCTTGATGAGATCCATCATGCCATTGTCACGCACAGCTACAGTGCCAACATCACACCTGAAACCTTAGAAGCTCAGATCGTCCAAGATGCCGATCGACTAGATTCTCTCGGTGCGATTGGTATTGCTCGCTGCCTGTATGTGGGCCAGAGCTTTAACGCAGAACTCTATAACCACCAAGACCCGTTTGCGAAGCAACGTGACTTGGATGACAAACATTACAGTGTCGACCACTTTTACGTGAAGCTATTCAAGCTGGCTGAAACAATGAATACAGAATCTGCCAAATTAGAAGCCAACAAGCGCACCGACTACATGCGTGGTTTTCTCGCTCAATTGGCGACAGAAGCTTAAGCTCCTTTTCATATAGAAATTAGTCCCCATATCATAAAGAATCGCTTTAGTTTGGAACCTTCAATGACCCAAGAAAAATTCGACACCATTTATCAACGTGCGGCTCACCGTAAAGGTGGCGCAGCAGAACTCGAAAAGATTGTCCGTGCGCCCCTTTCACAAGCCGAGTTATCACAAATCACTGATGACCGTTGGCTGGCCGCTTTTACCGAAAAGGTCTTCCAGTGTGGTATTTCGTGGAATGTGGTGAGAAAGAAGTGGCCACAATTTGAAGAAGTATTCTTTGAGTTCGATATTGAAAAGATGCTGATGCTGCCGAATGAGATGTGGGAACAGAAAGCGCAAGACCCGCGCATTATTCGCCACCTCACCAAGGTAATGACCATCCCTGCCAACGCCATGATGATCCACAATGCCAAGCGTGAAGCGGATTCCTTCTCGCAAATGGTTGCCGACTGGCCATCAGAACGTATCACCGAGCTGTGGGATTACCTGAAAAAACACGGCAAGCGATTAGGTGGTAATACTGGAGCCTACACTCTGCGCCAAATGGGTAAAGATACCTTCATCTTGTCATCAGATGTTGAAGCACACCTACGCAGCACAGACGTGGTTGATAGCGGTCGTAACACCAAGCGAGCACAACTGGCAGCGAGTAAAGCCTTCAACGAATGGCAGCAACAGTCAGGTCGTAGCCTGAGCGAAATCAGCCAGATTGTTGCGTACAGCTGCGGTGATAATCGCGTCTAGTTTTGAGAAGAATGACTTAAAGCTTTAGATTGCACACAGTTCACTGCAAACTAAATGTTATAAGTCATTAACAAATAAGCGTGCATCGCACTTTCATCCGGTGGCATTGTATAGATAAATGTATACAATATAGAGTAACTCTCATGAATTATTCTCGACTTACCCAACTCGACTAAACAAGGGCCCTTATCTCTATGACAGCTCTCAAAAACTCTGTCTCCAAAGGTGTAAAAACGAAAGTAACAGGCCAGACTCAAGACGATGTTGTTTACTGCCATATCTTCGACGCGATACTAGAACAAAGGCTGCCACCAGCCACCAAATTAAGCGAAGAAGCCTTAGCAGAAATCTTTAGCGTTAGCCGCACCATTATCCGCCGTGCCTTACTGCGTCTCTCTTTAGAACAAGTTGTGGTGATCCGTCCTAACCGAGGAGCTGTGATTGCAGCCCCAACGGTTGACGAAGCCAAACAGATCTTTAAAGCACGTGAAGTGATGGAAATTGCTATCACTGAGCTGGCGGTAAAAAACGCAACCAAAGCTCAAATAGAAGAATGCAGAAAATTAGTCGCAAAAGAGAACTGCGCCTTTGACCAAGGTGACTACGGTTCCGGCTTGCGCTTGTCTGGTGAGTTCCACATCAAACTGGCCGAAATGGCTGAAAACGCACCGCTACTCGCTTTCCAACGCAGCTTAGTGTCACAAACCTCACTGCTGATCGCTCAGTACGAAACGGGCAACCACTCGAACTGTTCTCTAGACGAACACTCAGGCTTACTGGATGCGATAGAGTCAGGCAATGAACAACAAGCCGTAGAGTTGATGCAAGAACACCTAAGCCATATTCGTTCGAAGCTCAACCTAGACAGCAGCACAGCTTCTAGTGATCTGCATGTCGTGTTCTCAGATCTGCTTAAGAGTAAGTCATAGACGATTCAACAAACGATTGATAACCATCTGTTAACAACTTTTTGTTAACAACTTTTTGTTAACAGCTTTTTGTTAACAAAACTGGAGAGAAGTAAGCCCCTGCGTTTGCTTCTCTTTTTTATGCCCTCTCACCTAAAAATAAAGACGACGATCGGCTCACATCCATCTAAAACACTGTCTATTCTAGCCTCAACAACGATCTTAGCCTCTACAGAATCACTCCCAACAGTGCCATAAATCTTGTCTTTATCTTGTATACATAGCTATCCATTCATTCACACCATAAAACTGTTCAATCTCAATCCAAACCCTTATAAAACAGACGACTATGACCAAAATTAAATTGTATACAATTCACGACAAGTCATCTTTGTTACATTTTTGTAAATAAATAGTTGACCACAGGGTCAGGATGGATAATTATTGACCTAGAAGTCAAAAAGAATACACATGGAAATATGTCGATTTACAAGGAGGTCTCTTGATTACTTTTTTGCTCAATCAGGAAATAAGACGCGAAGATAATCTGTCGCCAAATATGACTGTGCTCAACTACCTTCGTACCAAGATAAATAAGACGGGTACAAAAGAAGGTTGTGGGTCGGGCGACTGTGGCGCATGTACGGTAGTTCTGGGTGAAGTGGTTGATGGACAACTGCAATACCGCTCGGTGAACTCTTGCCTTACGTTCGTTTCAGCGCTGCATGGCAAGCAACTGATCACAGTAGAAGATCTGCAAAATCGAGATCGCTCATTGCACCCAGTGCAAAAAGCGGTGGTTGATTTTCACGGTTCACAGTGTGGTTACTGCACGCCGGGCTTCATCATGTCGATGTTTGCGCTAGGCAAAAACAAACCCGATGCGAGCAAAGAAGACGTCATGGAATCATTGGCGGGTAACCTATGTCGCTGTACTGGCTACCGTCCAATTGTTGATGCTGCAATGTCGCTTTCAACAGACCAGCCTTTGATCGACCAATTTGCTGAACTTGAACGCAACACCATCAAGAAGCTAGAAAGCATTCAAGACACTGAGGCCAACTTACGCCTTGGTCACCTCACCGCTTTTTCCCCAAAAAGCACCGATGAGTTGGCCAAGCTTTTTCAAGCCCACCCGAACGCTAAGCTGGTTGCTGGCGGTACGGATTTAGCGCTGGAAGTGACGCAATTCCATCGTGAGATTGAAACACTGATCAGCGTGAACCTTGTTGAAGACATGAAGGTATGTGAAGAGACCGACACCGATCTAATCATTGGTGCCAACCTGCCTATCAGTGATTCTTACTCACTATTGAAAAAACACTACCCAGATTTTGGTGAACTGCTGCATCGCTTTGCTTCACTGCAAGTGCGTAACCAAGGCACCATCGGCGGTAATGTAGCGAATGCTTCGCCTATCGGTGACACCCCTCCTCTGCTGATTGCCCTTAACGCAAAGATCAAACTTCGTTGCGGTGACGAGTCACGCACCATGCCGATTGAAGATTACTTCATCAGCTACAAAGTGACGGCGCAAAAAGAGAGTGAGTTCATTGAACAGATCATCATTCCTAAGCCAACTAACGACAGCTTCCGAGCTTACAAACTGTCTAAACGTTTAGACGACGACATTTCTGCGGTGTGTGGTGCGTTTGATATTCAAATCGAAGACGGCAAGGTTTCTTACGCTCGTATCGCTTTCGGCGGTATGGCTGCAACACCTAAGCGCGCGGCGCGTTGTGAAAATACGTTATTAGGCAAACCATGGACAGACGCTAATATTAAGTTAGCGATGCAGGAACTGTATAACGACTTTGAGCCGCTATCTGATTTCCGTGCCAGCCAAGAATACCGTTCATTGTCGGCAGCCAATATGTTGCGTCGTTACTTCATTGAACAGCAGAACAAAAACAACCAAATCGAAACAAGGGTAACGTCTTATGTCTAAATCAAATTCCTCTGTTCACAAGAGCAATGCGATGACCCACGAAGAGATGGTTACCATTGCAAAACAAGACCTAAAAACTGGCGTAGGTAAAAGCGTAAAACACGACAGTGCAGCCAAGCAAGTCACGGGCGAAGCGGTATACATTGACGACCGCCTAGAGTTCCCAAATCAGCTGCACGTCTACGCACGCCTGAGCACTCAAGCACACGCGAACATTACCAATATAAATTTATCACCGTGTTACGAATTTGAAGGCGTGGCGATTGCCATTCAAGCCAAAGACGTACCAGGTGAATTGGACATTGGTGCAATCCTACCGGGCGACCCACTGCTTGCCGATGGCAAAGTAGAATACTACGGCCAACCTGTGATTGCTGTGGCAGCTAACGATCTAGAAACCGCACGCAAAGCCGCGCACGCAGCCGTTATTGAATACGAAGAGCTACCAGCCATTCTTGATGTGAAAGAAGCGCTGGCAAAAGAGCACTTCGTAACAGAAAGCCACACTCAACAGCGTGGTGACTCAAAAGCAGCACTGAAAAAAGCGAAACACGTGATCTCTGGTGACCTAGAGATCGGTGGCCAAGAGCACTTCTATCTAGAAACTCAAATCAGTAGTGTAATGCCAACCGAAGACGGCGGCATGATCGTCTACACCTCTACACAGAACCCGACCGAAGTTCAAAAGCTGGTTGCGGAAGTGATTGGCGTGCCGATGCACAAAGTCGTGATTGATATGCGTCGTATGGGTGGTGGTTTCGGTGGTAAAGAGACTCAAGCAGCCTCTCCAGCCTGTATGGCTGCGGTGATTGCCCACCTTACAGGCCGACCGACCAAAATGCGTCTGCTGCGTAATGAAGACATGCAGCAAACTGGTAAGCGCCACCCGTTCTACAATCAATACACGGTCGGTTTTGACGACAATGGTGTGATTCAAGGTGCCGATATTACCGTTGCAGGTAACTGTGGCTATTCACCAGACTTATCAAGTTCTATTGTCGACCGCGCAATGTTCCACTCAGACAACGCCTATTATCTAGGTGATGCAACTGTAGTCGGTCACCGATGCAAAACCAATACAGCATCGAACACCGCATATCGTGGCTTTGGTGGCCCGCAAGGCATGATGACCATTGAACACATCATGGATGAGATTGCGCGTTACCTGAAAAAAGATCCTTTGGAAGTACGTAAGGCGAACTACTACGGCGAAGAAGGCCGTAACGTGACTCATTACTACCAAACCGTTGAAGACAACTTTTTACCTGAGATAACCGAACAGCTTGAACGCAGCAGTGACTATCACGCACGTCGTAAAGACATTGCCGAGTTCAACAAGCAAAGCCCAATCTTGAAAAAAGGCCTAGCGATCACACCCGTGAAATTCGGCATCTCGTTTACTGCGACTTTCTTGAACCAAGCAGGTGCGCTCATCCATATCTACACCGATGGCAGTATTCATTTGAATCACGGTGGTACGGAAATGGGGCAAGGCTTGAACATCAAAGTGGCACAAATCGTTGCACAGGAGTTCCAAGTCGATGTCGAACGTATCCAGATCACCGCTACAAACACAGACAAAGTTCCGAACACATCACCAACCGCAGCCTCATCGGGCACCGACCTCAACGGTAAGGCCGCGCAAAACGCCGCAATGACCATTAAGCAGCGCCTGATTGACTTCGCTTCTTCGCACTTCAAAGTGTGGCCTGAAGAGGTGATATTTAAGAACGGCATGGTGCAGATCCGCGACGAGATCATGACCTTCAACTCGTTTGTTGAACTGGCTTGGTTTAACCAAATATCGCTATCGAGCACTGGTTTCTACCGCACTCCGAAGATCTATTACGATCACGAGAAAGCACGCGGTCGCCCGTTCTACTACTACGCGTATGGTGCCTCTTGCTCAGAGGTTATCGTCGATACGTTAACCGGTGAAAACAAGATTCTGCGTGTCGATATTCTGCATGACGTAGGCGCTTCATTGAACCCGGCGATTGATATCGGCCAAGTCGAAGGTGGCTTTGTACAAGGTGTCGGTTGGTTAACAACGGAAGAGTTGGTGTGGAACCAGCAAGGCCGCTTAATGACCAACGGCCCTGCAAGCTACAAAATCCCTGCGATTGCTGATATGCCAATTGATTTCAGAACGCACCTTTTGGAAAACCGCAGCAACCCAGAAGACACAGTATTCAACTCGAAAGCCGTGGGTGAGCCACCTTTCATGTTGGGTATGTCGGTATGGAGTGCATTGAAAGATGCGATTAGCTACGTGGCCGTTGATGGAGCGATTCCTAAGCTCAACACACCAGCAACGCCAGAGCGTATTTTGATGGCGATTCAGGAAGTCTCTGAAACAGCCCCGACTTCGGTCGATGCTCAATCAGAAACGGCTTAGAGCTGACAGATATGGCATAGGGCGTAATAAACAGCTTAGGAAGCACAGAAGGGATTTAGGAGGACATATGTTTAAGGATAATTGGATTCACGAACTGGCAAAGCTGGAAGAGAGCTACGAACCATGTGTCATGGTGACAGTGCTTGAAGACAGAGGCTCAGTGCCACGTGATGCGGGCACCAAGATGCTTGTCACTCGTGACCGAATCATCGCTACGATTGGTGGTGGTCACCTTGAACATGTGGCCACTAAAATGGCTCGAGAGATGCTGATTGCCAGTGAAAAGTCGCTCAAAGTGGAACGTTTTAACCTAGGCGCTCGTTTGGGCCAGTGTTGTGGCGGAATGGCAACATTAAGCTTTGAACCGATTGGCACTCAGCAGAATCACCTTGTGCTGTTTGGCGCTGGGCACGTTGCCAAAGCGCTGCTGCACATTGTCGCGACTCTGCCCTTCCGTGTGACCTGGATTGATGAACGTGAAGAAGTGTTCCCTGAAACGCTGCCACACGGTGTTAAAAAGCTTGTCTCAGACGACCCAGTCGGTGAAGTGAAACACATGCAACCAAACAGTTATTACCTTGTGATGACCCACAACCACCAGCTCGATTTTGACCTAACCAAAGCCATTATTGACCGTGAAGACAGCCGTTACTTTGGCATGATCGGCTCGCTTACCAAGCGTAAGAAGTTCGACTTCCGCTTAGAGCAGCGCGGCTACAGCCAAGAACAAATCGAAACCATGCTTTGCCCGATTGGCATTAGCGCCGTGAATGGCAAACATCCTGCCGAAATTGCGGTATCGGTTGCGGGTGAACTGATCGCACACTATCAAGGCCAAGCGCTTGAACAAAAGCGCCCAACCAAACAATATCGAAATCAAGGTTTGACCGATCAACACAGTCAACCAAGCGACGTAGGCGAACCACCATTGGAAGAGAAGATCGCCTAACACAAGTCGCAAAGCTTCAGTGGCCATAACGTCGCTGAAGTCATTAAAAGGAAGTAAACATGACAACGCAACGCAAAGCTTATCGCGCCAGTATTTTACACAGCGTCGCCGACCCAAAAGACGTCGGCATCGATGAGTCTTACGACTATTTTGAAGACGGTGTTTTAGTGGTTGAGAACGGCCATGTCGTCGACTTGGGCCATGTCGACGAGGTATTGGCTCGCCAACCTAAAACACTCGAAGTCAAAGAATACAAAGACAAGCTGATCACCTCTGGCTTTATTGATACGCACATCCACTACCCTCAAACAGGGATGATCGCGTCTTACGGTGAGCAACTTCTTGATTGGTTAGAGAACTACACCTTCCCAGAAGAAAAGCGCTTCAAAAACCCAGTCTACGCACACAAAGTGGCGAAGCTATTCCTAGACGAACTAGCAAGCAACGGCACAACCACGGCACTCGTGTTCGGCACGGTACACAAAGAGTCGGTTAACGTTTTCTTTGAAGAAGCTGAGAAGCGCAACCTACGTATGATTGCGGGTAAGGTTTTGATGGATCGCAATGCGCCTGATTACCTCACCGACACGCCAGAATCTGGCTACACCGACTCCAAAGAACTGATTGAGAAATGGCACAACCGCAGCCGTTTGCTTTATGCCGTGACACCTCGTTTCGCGCCAACCAGTACACCAGAACAATTGGCTACCGTTGGTAAATTGCTAGAAGAGTACCCAGATGTGTATATGCACACGCACCTTTCTGAAAACGAGAAAGAGATTGAATGGGTAAAAGAACTGTTCCCAGAGCGCGACAGCTATTTGGATGTGTATGACCACTATGGCCTACTGCACAAACGTTCGGTTTTCGCCCATGGCATTCACTTGTCTGATTGCGAATGTAAGCGCCTAGCCGACACGGAATCTGCCATTGCTTTCTGCCCGACCTCTAACCTGTTCTTAGGCTCAGGTTTATTCCGATTACCAGAAATGGAAGAGCACGGCATTCGTGTTGGTATGGGGACTGATGTCGGCGCAGGCACTAGCTTCTCAATCCTACAAACCATGAGTGAAGCCTATAAGATCATGCAGCTTCAACATAAGAAATTGCACCCAGCTAAGTCGCTATTCTTAGCCACATTAGGTGGTGCACGTTCACTGCATTTAGAAGACAAGATTGGCAACTTGGAAGTAGGAAAAGAAGCCGATTTCGTGGTGTTGGACTTACACGCCACACAATTGATGCGCTTTAGAATGGAACAAGCGACCAAGCTTGAAGAGAAGCTATTTGTATTGATGAGCCTGGGTGACGACAGAACCGTCAGCGAGACTTACATCTACGGCGAGAAAGCCTACGATGTGAATTTCAAAGATTATCAAAAGCTCGTTAGCTAGACTGAAAACCGAGTAACAATCGCTAGACAGCGACAGCCGTCGTTAATTAAAAATCCGTCCAGATTTATCTAGCCTTGAAAGACCAGTTGCTGATGCCACTGGTCTTTTTTGTGCTTCATTCAAAGAAATATAAATTAACCGCTCACAGACAACGATCTTCGGTGACGCCAAGTCATTATATTGATAGGTTAATGTTTATACATTTCGACTTCATACTTCACTTTAGCGTCTCTCTAAAACATTCGTTTCTCAGCTAAATGGAAGCACTAAATCTAGAAAGGAATTCTATGTTCGAACAGGTCGTCAGCATTCTGTTTCCCGTTTTTGCTTTAGCCAGTGCTGGCTTTGCGGTCGGTCGTTGGCTCAAGCCCGATTTCAAACCGATCAATCGCATCAACATGGATGTGTGTATTCCTGCGCTAGTGTTTGCCTCGCTGACCACCATGCCTCTCGACACCGAACAACTGCCACTCATCACCGCTTCTTTGGTCGCGGTGTTGGTGCCCGCTTTATTGATGATACCAATCTGTAAGATCTTTAAGCTCAACTTCAAAGCTTGGGCGCCGCCACACATGTTCCGCAACAGTGGCAACCTCGCGATTCCTCTGTTCACGTATACCTTTGGTGAGAGCGCATTAGCCCCTGCAGTACTGCTGTTTGTGGTGTCGGCTTGCGTGCACATTAGTGTTGGCTTGGCGCTGTTGAGTGAAGGTAATCCGATCAAACAGATCCTCAAGATGCCGATATTCTTAGCCGCAGCATTAGCGATGACGCTCAACCTGTCTGGAATTGCAGTATGGAATCCAATCTACGAAGCAACATCGCTACTCGGCCAAGCAGCCGTGTCCATCATGCTGTTGTCGTTGGGTTCGCAAATGGTGAACTTGAAGCTAAGCGGACTCAAAGTTGGCTTGCTGTGTACGGCTCAATCGCTATTCACAGGAGCCATCGCCTTTGCCATCATCTATTTCTTTATCCCGCTGCCTACGCTGCATCTTCAGATGATGGTGCTGTTCACCATGCTGCCACCCGCCGTGATGAACTACCTGTTCGCAGAAAGGTTCAATGTCGAGCCGCCTAAAGTCGCGTCTATGGTGTTGTTCGGCAACTTCCTAAGTGTGGTTACCTTGCCTATTTTACTGTCGTTCGCGCTGTCTATGTCGAGTTAATTGTTTACGCACTTATCCAGTTTAAGCTCTGCCGTCACTTTAGTAAGGCGCAGAGCAATAGCGAAACAGACTAAGTAAGGACTCACATACCAGAAGAGGCTTTCTAATGGCTGCTTCACCTGCGCTTCTCTGGTTTTTATGTATTGGTTTTTCTGCATCTCATACTGACTCAGCATACCATCCACCCACACGGCATCACTTTCCACCAGCGATACGTTAGGCGCAGGAACCGTAAAATCCGATGCGTTGGGTAACAAGGTGAAATCGACATCTTTGAACGTGATCGCCGTATTCAAATACCACAAACACGCTTCATGGTGCTGAGCGTGATTATCTAAAGATGGTTGACCGGTGCAGGTATCACTTCTCAGCTTATCCAAAGAAAACTGCTGAACCGATTCTAAAATCGCCACCGCTCTGGTTTGTTCTGTTTCAACCCAATCACCCGCTACTTTCGCACGAATCTCAGACACTGCACCCAGCATCCCGATACCCGCTAGAAACGGCCATAAATAATCCATGAGCTTCCACTTTCGTCGGCTCAAGTTGAACCCACACCAAATCGGAAGATGAAAAAGGAGCGTTAGCCCAAGCGATAGCAAAACGAAATTCAAAGAGCTAGAGAGCATGAGTTCGCTATCAAAGAAGTTCTTCATAATGAGAGACTTGCCTGTATAACAAAGAGAAATTTGATACTAGGTTCGATATTTGAAAAGAGTGTAAGAGGAAAGTAAAAACAGCATTAAGAATTGGCGTTAGTGCTGTTTATTTGAGCGTATAGCTACCGATGGCAAGGCTCAACCACTCATTACTCAGCGAATGCTCAGTTGTTCACGATAGACAAGATGCTAAAGGTTCTCACGCGCCAGACTTGAGATAAATACCGACTTCTCTTAGCTGTGCTTTAATGTCTAGCATTTGGACGTGAGACAATATTAATTGGATCAAATTAAATACTGCCACCGCAAACATCAAACCCGCGACGTAGCCAGACCATGCTTGGTGAGTAACTTGATACAGAGTATTGAACGAAAGAACGAAGAAGATGAGACTGGAAAAACCAATAGCATATTCATTACAGTTGTAGACGTATGAATTCGTCGCGTAGTCGTATTTAATTTTTACCTTTCCACCAGCTCTGCCTAGCTTAAGGTTAAGGACATTTCCGCTCACTTCATATTCCAACCCGTTAATCGAAGCAATATTCTGAACTTTCTCAAGCATGTCTTTTTTGTCCGTATTATTTTGAATACTATCCATGGCCACACTCTATTCCGTCGCCTAAAAACTATTGAACACACCAATTGCTAACAGAAACAATACGATGCTAATCGCCCCGACATAAGAAATTCTGGTTCGCTCTTTTTCAGTTGGAATCAATGGGGGAAAGCGCCCTAGTGTGAATACTTTACAGACTATCCAGCCAGCTCCGTAACCAATGAACTCAATCAAGATCGACTGAAACAGATACCTAAAGAATGAGCTCAATGCCCTAAAATACGCGACTATCAAGTCTTCCATTTTTTGTCCTAAGTAAAGTCAATTTGGACTAAAAATGCCATGGGTAGAGATTCATATCAAATTTATTTACTATGCCTATAACGGTAAAATCCCCTTCAAAGCGGTTATATTGGGTGTTTTATACGATGACTTAACTAAAACATCATGACGCTAAATCTGAACCCAATAACAAATCAATCCCTGCTTCATTGATTGAGTACTGATACACGCCGTTCCCCCAACTATCATGCTCGATGGTTTTTTCAATATAACCAAGACGTTCCAATTTAATTGCAGCCAAACTGATTAAACTATCTGACTCGTGAACATCATTACAAATTTGAAAAAAATCCAAGCCATCAGGGCGAGATGTGTGTGATGAAAGAACAACCGATAAGAACTTTAGATCTACTGTAGAAATAGGATAATTTTTAGAGTTAACTTCCAACACCGTGTTAGCTTTCAAAGATTCTCTATTCAATAAACCTAACCTTTTAACTTCAGCCTTAACTAATGAGCAAGCTCTATTTGTTGCAGAAACAAGATCACCATCACTTCGATTAGCTTCATAATCTGCTGGCATTAAGCCAAGAAGATCTGTGGGTAAGTGCATTTCTTGATTTCGAGGTTTAATAAAAAATGTACGCTCTTTCCCGATAGCTCCTACAAATAACCCCATCTCAAAAAGCACATTATCTCGCACGACATGTTGCTCTCGGCTTCTTATCATAGCAATGTCATCTGGAGCAAAAATAAACAACGCGAAATCAACAGAAGATGACTTTGCAACCAAGTCATCAACACTAGTGGAAGAAAGCTTAAAAGTTCCATTTTTCCAAATAGTAACCTCAAACTCATGATCTAGATTGACATTAATAGCTTCTGCCACATCCAAACTTTCTACTGAAGACGCTATAAATATTCTTGGTTTTCTCATTGAAAACACACCTTAAAAAAGCAATTAACTGCATATAATATAGCTTGGCATATTATTACTCAAACACTGAAAACACTCTAAGTGACATATATACACATATGCCATTAACTAAATAGTATTTCTGCATTACCTTTGTCCAAAAACAAAAAGCCCCGGTTATAGGAACCGGGGAAACAGGGTGGGATGAGTTTGGTGCGTGCCCGAAACCAAACTCTCCCCAAGCCTCACCTAAGACTCATGCTCTTAGGTAAAGGATTCACATCATTATTGAAGCGTAGCGCCTTGCTCTACCCAAGTGCCGATGAGTGCACGTTCTGCATCGGTCATTTGAGTCATGTTGCCGAGCGGCATCACCTTGGTTGTTACGGTTTGAGCAACAATCCTTGGGACGTTGGCTTTGATCTCTTCTGGCGTATCAAACATCACACCACCTGGCGCAGCAGCAAAAGCGGCGTGGCTCGGGGTTGATGAGTGACACACAGAACAGCGCTCTTGAATGACTTTGTTGATGGTTTCAAAGCTTACACCTGCGCTAGCCGTTTGCATTGCGTGGTCTGCAGGAACAGCTTGAGAACTGGCCGTCGTTGAAGCGGTGGCGTTCGAAGCAGCCTCTTCTGTCGCTGATTCAGTCGCGCTGACTTGCACTTCTTGAACCACTGGTGCTTGCACAACCGGAGTCATCTGTTTTTTCGCGTAAGGTGAGGTAACAAACGCAAGCGTGATCATACCCAATGCTGCTACTGGTATTGTCCATGCAAACTTCTGACTGCCATGACGGGTGTTGAAGTAGTGACGCACCAAGATACTGAAGATCGCTAAACCAGCAAGGATCAACCAGTTGTATTCCGAGCCGTAAGTGCTTGGGAAGTGGTTACTGATCATGATGAACAGCACTGGCAGGGTCATGTAGTTGTTGTGACGAGAACGCAGTAGACCTTTCGCTGGCAATGCAGGATCCGGTTCGCGCTTCTCTTCAATCGCTTTCACCAAGTTGCGCTGTGCAGGCATGATAACGCGGAATACGTTACCCACCATAATGGTACCAATAATCGCCCCTACGTGGATGTAAGCACCACGGCCACTGAACACTTGAGTTAGGCCATATGTTGCAGCGACTAGTAGTACAAACAGCACAACGCCAAGCAACACGGGGGTTTTACCTAATGGCGAGTCACACAGTAAGTCGTAGATAAACCAACCGGCAACGAATGAACCAATACCAATCGCGATTGCCGTTGTTGAATCAAGGCCAGAGCCTGGTGCAATCAGGTAGATTTCAGCGTTGAGGTAGTAAACCACACCCAGTAAACACACACCGGTGATCCACGTGAAATAAGCTTCCCATTTGAACCAGTGCAGGTGCTCTGGCATCTCTGGTGGCGCAAGTTTGTACTTCTCTAGGTGATAAATACCACCACCGTGAATCGCCCATAAGTCGCCTGAAAGGCCCGTTTTTGGGTTTACTCGGTTAAGGTTGTTCTCTAACCAAACAAAGTAAAATGATGCGCCTATCCACGCAACACCAACAATCATGTGAGCCCAGCGTATTGCTAAATTCAACCATTCTGTAATATGCGGATCCATAATAAACTCCTGTATCACAACGCTTTAGCTAAGCGTTGCTCTTCCTTATTGTCGTCCGTTGGCAAGTCGTCCAAATGCAATGCCACTCGGTCGCTGTCGAAATAAACTTCATCACAGTTGTGCCCTTCGCCGCCTCTATCGACGATCAAGAACTGGTCTTGATCAGTAAGCGCGAGAACTGGGTGATGCCACACCCCTTTGTGATAGTTCACTCCTTGACGGCCGTTGCTCAAGAAAGCTCGGCTCTTGGCTAATGTTGGATCATCGCCTTTTGGCGCAACAACAATTAAATAGGGTTGACCAAGTAATGGAATGAATGCCTGAGAGCCAAGTGGATGACGCTCTAACATTTTGATGGTCAGTGGGTAGCTCAACGGTGTGGCTTGGAAGATGCTAATGATCGCTTCTCCGTCTTGGTCTTGCACATCCGTTGTCGCTAGCTTGTGGTAGCGACGTGTTGATCCACTGTTGATCATGAAGAAATCACTATTATCGGACTCGATAACATCGCCAAACTCTGCAAAAGCCTGCTTGGTTAACGGTTCGATGGATAAACGACGTATTCCATTACTCATATCTGATTTCCTTACCTATTTCGCCTTCGTACCAAATAGACGCAAACGGCTGATACCACCATCTGGGAATATGTTTGCACGTACGTGGGTAATCGCACCAAGGTCGTTTACCTCAGAAATGAATTCGTGAATCTCGTGCGCTTGCAGCTTTTGTGCAGGCAACAGTTCACGCCAGAATAGGCTTTGTGTTTCTACTTGGTCGTCGGTACCACCTTTCACGTAAGCGGCTTGAATTGAGCAGCTGTCTGGGTAGTTACCTTTGAAATGAGCCGTATCAACAACGATACGTTCGATGTTACCTGGATGACCTAGTGCCACTATAACCCAGTCATTACCCGGTGTACGACGACGTGCTGTTTCCCAGCCATCACCCATGTTTTCACCGCGGCCAGGACCTAAGATGTTGGCTTTGTTGCCGTAGTGCTCATCGCTACATGCCAATGCTCGACCACCGTGTTCAACCGATGCTAGGTCGACCTGTTGCTGAGAATCAATTGCTTCCCAATCCACACTTGGTCGGCCATAAACACGTAAGCGCGCTACACCGCCATCTGGGTAGATGTTCAAACGTAGATGAGTAAATACTTGGTCGCTTTCAATCGCTTCAAGATGATGATGATCACCTTGTAGTGCCATTGAAGGCAGAATTTCTTGCCACTCTGTTGCGTCTGTTGGCTCACCTTGTGGTGAATAACACGCGTCAATTGATGCCGAAGGTGGGAAGTTACCTGTGAAGAATGAGGTATCAATATCAACGCCAGCAATAGTGCCAGCTAGGCCAAGGCGAACGACACAGTAGTCGTAACCTTCGCCGCGTTTGCGTCTGCTTTCCCAGCCGTCCATCCACTTGCCGTTATCGTCGTATAAGTCGTCTTTCCACTCTGGCGCTGCATGGCTGAGTAGACGGCTTTTATCCGCGAAAAAATCGTCTGTTGCGAAGATAGCTTCTGCGCCGAGTTTTTCGTCTGCAAGGTTTATGTATTGTTCAAATGTTTGGGTCATGTCCGTGTAATCCTATCCAATTAATCAAGTAATAATAAAATGAGAACTTAGTGGCTTATTCGCTTATAAAGCGTGCTCTTAGCGCACTAAGACTGGGCTGAGATAGCTGTTAACTCCGTTAACTTACATATCCCAGAGACGAAACATCGCGATCTTGTTGATCTCTTGAATCGCCGTAGCAAACTCAGTTTCACTATCATTTCCTAATCGCATCTCGAACGACTCAAGAATTTGGTAACGATTGGCTCCCTTCACCGCCATGATAAAAGGGAAATTGAAGCGACTTTTGTAGCTGTTGTTGTAAGAAGTGAATTTTTCAAATTCTTCGGCGTTGCACTGGTCGATGCCCGCCCCCGCTTGTTCTTTGGTCGACGACTCGGTGAGTTCGCCGTTTACTGCTGCTCGACCGGCTAAATCCGGGTGAGCGTTGATCAAAGCCAACTGTTTGCCTTGGTCTGCACTTAACAAGGTCGATGCCATTTTCAGGTGAAGATTCTCGATATGGTCATCTTCGGCATTCAAACCTTGGTCATACACCACTTCCGCAACCCATGGGCTGTGCTCGTAAACATCAGCGAAGTGAGCTACAAAGGTATCGCGGTCCATGGTTGTTGGTTGGCATGATCGAAATTCAGTCACGTTAAGCCTCCTTGCTTCACTGTTACTTTTGCTGTTGATGATTAGCGTTATTTGGTTGATATGGATGATGTTGGTGCCAGTGGTTGGCGATATCGATTCGACGACATAACCACACGCTGTCGTGCTGTTTTACGTAATCTAAGAAACGTCTTAATGCAGCAATACGACCGGGGCGACCAATCAGACGACAATGCAGCCCAACCGACATCATTTTCGGTGCGGTTTCGCCTTCCATATAAAGGGTGTCAAACGTGTCTTTCAGATATTGGAACAACTGCTCACCAGAGTTAAAGCCTTGCGCCGTTGAAAAACGCATGTCGTTCACATCGAGTGTATAAGGGATCACTAGCTGAGGATGACCAGTCTCGGTGTGCCAATAAGGCAGGTCATCATCATAGGCATCTGAGTCGTAAAGAAAGCCGCCTTCTTCTGCGACTAAGCGACGCGTATTTGGACCTGTTCGACCTGTGTACCAACCTTGTGGGCGTTGACCCGTCACTTGTTGGATGATCTCGATCGCTTTGGTCATATGGTCGCGCTCTTCAGATTCATCAATGTATTGATAGTCTATCCAGCGGTAACCGTGGCTACAGATTTCGTGACCCGCTTCGACCATGGCTTTGGCAACGTCTGGGTGACGCTCAATCGCCATTGCAACCGCAAAGACGGTCAGTGGGATTTCATATTCATCGAACAAGCGAAGAACACGCCATACACCCGCACGGCTACCATATTCATAGATGGACTCCATGCTCATGTGACGTTCGCCTTTGATCGGCTGTGCTGACGGGATCTCTGAAAGAAAGGCTTCAGATTCGTCATCTCCATGTAACAAACAACGCTCACCGCCCTCTTCATAGTTCAATACAAAAGAAACCGCGACGCGCGCATTACCTGGCCATTGAGGGTTTGGAGGGTTAGCTCCGTAACCGATCAAATTTCTTGAATAATCCTTATTCATCCAAGTACTCCTAACATAAGTGGTTGGCTTAGCCGCTCTTTAAGTGAGTCACCAAATGATTCAACCAAATGGATTCTCGATAAACAGAGCAACCTTACCCCTGTACATTTATTGTATACAATTATTTATCTCAATGTAAAGATTTTGTTATTCAAGTTAAATTTACGCACTATTACCAATTAAAAACAACAACTTAATAAAACAAAAACTCACCAAAAAACGATAATCAAGATCTATAAAGTCAGAAAAAACGACACAATAGTTAACATTTTCCCAACAATTAGCTTTACTAATTGTGTACAGTTCGTACATAGTTAGTGATAACAAAGTGACCAGTTGCATTCTTTGCAAGGTCGAAATAGACAGATAAACCACGGAACAGAGGAGCGCCAAAAGCGCTATTAAAGGACTATGGGAAGATTAACAACACACGTATTAGACACGACTCACGGCTTACCGGGTGCAGAGATCAAGGTAGAGCTTTATAAGGTCAATGAAGACTCAACAGAAAAGTTGGCGACGGTAATCACTAACTCCGATGGCCGAACCGATGCGCCAATTCTGGCAGGGAATGATTTCCGACCGGGGAAATATCAATTGGTGTTTTACGTAGCCGATTACTACAGAAGTAAAGGCGTGGAATTGGATAGCGTGCCTTTCCTAGACGATGTGGTTATTCGTTTCGGCTTAGATGACCCAGAAGCGCATTATCACGTTCCTCTTCTCGTCTCCCCTTACAGTTTCTCAACCTATCGGGGCAGTTAGTCTCGTGACCTAGAACTTCTAACTAGGCTCTATCACCCAATAATAAACAGATTCATGCGTGCATTTAAAAAGATGCGCGCTCAGTAGGGTCTGTTGACCTTTCGAGCTGATTTTTGCAGCGCTTTGTGGAAAATTTCTACAAGGCAGAGGCTTTGATGTGTAGCTAGCCTACATGAGAAGCCGATAACGCAGTAGAAATGAACCACAAAGGCTGCCCGAAGGGTTCGGCTAGAATCGTTTTATGCTTTGTTAAGAAGTATTTACTTAGAGTGGCTAGGCTACATACTCCTTGCCGCGCCTAAAACGATTCTATCTCGAACAAAATTTAACCGCGAAAGGTCAACAGACCCTCAACACGCTCACATAAAAATACTAACAACGTTAACAGTTAAAAAATGAGCCACGAAAAGCTTATTCATAACGAGTTAGAGCTAGGAAAAACCTTAAAACTTAATATTGAAATCTCGCTGTATTCAATAAATGGATCACAACATAAAAGGACTTGCAGACATGAGTGAGAGTAAAACAGAAATACTCAACCAAGATGCGAACAACGGAATTTTAGAGAAACTCTTTAAGATTAAGGCACACGGAAGCAGCGTAAAAAATGAGTTAGTCGGCGGTGTCACCACCTTCGCAACCATGGCTTATATCATCTTCGTTAACCCACAAATCATGGCCGCTTCAGGTATGGATGCAGGGGCTGTATTTGTCGCTACCTGTATTGGTGCCGCGATTGGTTGTTTGTTAATGGGCTTATTCGCGAACTGGCCTGTCGGCCTTGCACCGGGCATGGGCTTGAACGCCTTCTTCTCTTTCACGGTTGTGAGCGAAATGGGTTACAGCTGGGAGGTGGCACTGGGTGCGGTGTTTATCTCCGGTATCTTGTTTGTCGGGATGAGTTTTTACAAAGTCCGCCAATGGATCATCGAGAGTATTCCAGAGAGCTTGCGCTATTCAATGACTGCAGGTGTTGGTTTGTTCTTAGGTCTAATTGGCTTAAAAACAGCGGGTATCGTCGTCGAAAACCCAGCAACTTTGGTTTCATTGGGTGACTTCACCAAACCAGAAGCTCTACTTGCTGCGATTGCATTCTTGATCATTGCGGTTCTGAGTGAACGTAAAGTGTTTGGTGCGGTACTTATCGGTATTTTGAGTGTCACTCTGGTCGGCATGATGCTTGGCTTAGTTCACTACGATGGCTTCTTCGCTGCACCACCAAGCTTAGCGCCTACGTTCCTAAAAATGGACATTATGGGCGCTCTCGATGTTTCAATGATCAGCGTTATCTTGGCTTTCCTTTTTGTAAACATGTTCGATACCGCGGGTACCTTGATGGGCGTAGCTGAGCGTGCAAACCTGACCAACCCTGAAACGGGCAAGATTGAAGGCCTAAGCAAAGCACTGAAAGCCGACAGTATTTCAAGCGTGGCAGGTGCGTGTGTAGGCTGTCCGCCAGTAACCAGTTATGTAGAGAGTGCAGCCGGTGTTGCAGCAGGCGCACGTACAGGTCTTTCAGCAATCGTGGTTGGTGTGTTGTTCTTAGCGGCAATTTTCCTATCACCGCTTGCAGGCATGATCCCCGCTTACGCAACGTCTGGTGCTCTTATTTACGTCGCATTCGTGATGATGAGCAGCATGCAGCACGTCGATTGGAAAGACTTCACTAACGGTGCTCCAGCCGCGATTACCGCACTAATGATGCCACTGACCTTCTCTATCGCGAACGGTATCGCATTGGGTTTCATTACCTACACAGTGCTTAAGTTGGCGACAGGTAAAACCAAAGATGTGTCTATCTCGATGTACTTCCTAGCGGCTATCTTCATCGCCAAGCTAGTGTTCATCGGTTAACCCTAAAGCTCCTGAGCAGTCATTTCTTGATTGCTCACAACGTTGCTTGGCTGGTTCGCAAGCCAAGCAACAACATGATTTTTAAGAAAGCTAATTGCATTGATGACGAGAGAGCAGAAACCCTACCGATTCAGTGCACTTTTTTATGACCCTACGCAGTTTGTAGAAGTCATTATTTGACCGCCAATCGCCTGGAAACGGAAACGGAAACGGAAACGCAGGCAGAGGAATATCAAATGAAACTTCTGTACACCCTAAATGAAAGACCGCCTCACGGCTTAACCTTCCTACTCGCATTGCAACACATGCTCGCCTCGATTGGTGGCATTGTTGCTGTACCCCTTATTGTTGGTGCTTCTATCGGCCTACCTAACACAGAGATCGTCTCACTGATCAATGCTGCATTACTAGCGTCAGGTATTGTAACCGTCGCTCAATGTCTCGGCTTTGGCCCTGTTGGCATTCGACTGCCCGTGGTTATGGGTTCGAGCTTTGCCTTTTTAGGTGTCGCTATCTCAATCGGTAACGAAGGTGGCGTCGCCGCTATCATGGGCTCTGCACTTATCGGCTCGTTTGTGGTAATTGGTGCCAGCTTCTACATGGACAAGGTTAGGAAGCTGTTCCCAACCGTGGTAAGTGGTGTTGTGGTTACCCTAATCGGCTTAACCATTTTACCGGTTGCCATGAATTGGGTCGGAGACTCCCCTGCCAATACGGAACAATTCGCTACACTACCAAAGCTGTTTCTAGCACTGGTCTCTTTGGGGATTGTGGTTGGCGTATCTGTTTACTGTAAAGGCGCGGTTGCCGCTTCGGCCATCGTGATTGGTTTAGCGGGCGGCTATATTGTGGCGCTATCTCTCGGCATGGTCGACCTTGAGCAAATCAGCTCTGCGGCTTGGGTCGGTGGTCCTGAACCTTTCAAGTATGGCTTTACCTTTTCTGCGAGTGCCATCATCAGTATGAGTTTGGTGTACATCGTGGTTATCGCCGAAGCAACGGGTGACTTCATGGCACTAGGCAACAACTGCCAAACCCAAGTCAGTGGTAAAGATCTAAAACGTGGACTGCTAGGCGATGGCCTTGGTAGTACCTTATCTTCGATTTTAACGGCAATGCCATTGGCGTCATTCAGTCAAAACGTCGGTATTGTGGGTATCACAGGTGTAGCAAGTCGTTATGTAGTGGCTGCAACCGGTGGTTTGCTAATTTTAGGCGGTTTATTCCCGAAATTAGCCGCTATTGCCGTCACGATTCCGAAACCTGTTTTGGGTGGTGTGGGCTTTGTGATGTTCGGGATGATTGCTTACGCGGGTATCCGCATGTTGATCAAGGCCGCAGACACCAAGCGAAATGCCTTAGTAATCTGTGTAGGTTTAGCGTCTGGCTTAGCCGTCACCTTCGAACCAAGATTGCTTCAACATTTGCCACACGATTTGGCCAATTTCCTTCACTCTGGCATTACGACTGGCACCATCATGACGGTTGTTCTTAACCTTGTGTTGCCGAAATCTTCACGCGCAGAAGAACAAGAAGCGTTAGCCGAAAGCCAAGCGCAAGTTGAGCTAGAAATGAAAGAACAAGCAGAAGAAGAACTACACTCAAACGAGCAATTAGAAATTCAACAAGCAACAACAGAAACTGAAGTTCAAACGGCATCAGATAACCCTGAGCCAAAAACGAACTAGATAAATCGCTAACGAGCGTAAAACCGATTTCCGTAGAATCACGGGCGTAACGATAACAGTGAATGTCTCATCGCCCTTGATTTGAATTTATCTTTCAACAACAAATACCAAATAAAGACCCTCTTCCCTGAAAAGGCTGAGATGGCTAAGGACTACTATGAATGGAAACCATCTGGATTAAGAATCCTCTCGCAATCTACACTGGCTCGCAGGCTGATGCAGAAGGCGGAATCGTCATAAAAGGTAATAAAATCATTGAACTGGTTGGCAAACACAAAGAGCCGACCTTACCCGTAGATTACAGCGTCGACGCCTCTCGTCATGTTGTGACTCCTGGGCTTATCAATGCGCACCACCACTTCTATCAAACCCTAACGCGAGCCTACCCCGGCGCACTGAATAAAGAACTCTTCCATTGGCTACAAAGCCTCTACCCAGTTTGGGCCAACCTCGATTCGGAGATGATGAGCCTCGCAACAGAGCTTGCTCTGGTTGAGCTGATGATGTCGGGCTGTACCACTGCTTCCGATCACCATTACTTGCTACCAGACGGGCTTGAGCACGCTATTGATTTGCAAGTCGAGGCCGCAGAGAAACTGGGCGTTAGAGCGATATTTACCCGAGGTTCCATGAGCCTTGGGGAAGATGAAGGTGGGCTACCTCCACGACACACCATTCAAACCGAACAAACCATTATAGATGACAGCCAACGCTTGATTCGCGATTACCACCAGCGTGATGAAGGCGCGATGATTCAAATCGCACTCGCGCCTTGTTCGCCGTTCTCAGTCACTACCGACCTGATGAAAGAGACCGCCAAGATCAGTGAGCGTGAAAACGTCATGATGCACACGCACCTATGCGAAACGCTCGATGAAGAAGACTTCTGTATAGAGAAGTTTGGCTTGCGCCCAGTTGATTACCTAGAAGATGTGGGTTGGCTGAACGAGCGCACTTGGCTCGCTCATGGTATTCACTTCAATCCAGAAGAGATCAAACGTTTGGGTAAAGCAGGCATTGGTATCAGTCACTGCCCAACTTCCAATATGATGTTGGCTTCCGGTATTTGTAAAAACAACGATCTAGAAGCAGCAGGCGTAAAAGTCGGGCTAGGTGTGGATGGTTCGGCCTCAAACGACGGCTCTAATATGATTGCCGAAGTGCGCATGGCGATGTATCTACAGCGCCTGCAATATGGCTCTGCAAATGTTTCACACTTTGATGCATTGCGCTGGGCAACATCCGGCTCTGCAGCAGCAATGGGCAGAACCGACATTGGTACGCTAGAGGTCGGCAAACAAGCCGACATCGCGATGTTCAAACTTGATGACATTCGCTTCTCTGGCAGCCACGATCCACTTGCAGCACTACTACTCTGCGGCGCTCAACAAGCAGATAAAGTGATGGTTGCAGGTAAGTGGCGAGTGAACGATGGCGCTGTGATTGGCGTAGACATGGAACAACTAATGCACCGCCACCATGCAGCTGCAATGAAGCTAGGTAAACTGGCGATGAATAATTAAATACTCTCTAACTAGAAAAGCGAAAAAAGGCCGACGTGATGTCGGCCTTGTTCATTCAGTTCGATTTTTAGAAACCGATTTACATCTTAATCCATCAAGCTCTTCGACTTAATCGCCTTCTTAGAAAGCTCTTTGGCAAACGCTTTGATGTCAGTTTCAAACTCATCGACGCTTTGGCGGATTTCGTCCAGTTGAACCGTCTGCATCACTCGGTTTTCCATTACGATTTGGCCGTTAACGATGGTCGTGTCGATATTGCTTGGGTTCGCTTGGTAAACCAAAGTCGCGTATGGGTCGTAATTAGGCATCATGTTCGCCGATTGTGTCTCTACAATCACGACATCCGCCTTCTTACCCACTTCAAGAGAACCAATTTGATCTTCCATGTGTAGGGCTTTTGCACCACCTAATGTTGCCATTTCAATGACTTGTTCAGGAATCATGATAGTGCGGTCAGAATGCTTTAAGCGCTGCATATTAGCTGCGTAACTTAGGGTGCGCATGATATCGACTTGATTGGAGCTCATTGGGCCGTCTGTTCCTAAGCCAATGCGCATGTCGGCACGATACATCTCCCAAGCAGGTGCAATGCCTGTCGCGCCTTTGGCATTCGCCATTGGGTTGTATGAGATACCCACGTCAGCTTGCTTGAGAAGCTTTTGGTCATTTTCTGAAAGGTGGATGCCGTGAGCAATCACTACACGCTCATCAAGCACACCGATTTCATCCATGTATTCAACTGGCGATGTCGCTTTGGTTTCGTCTTTGATGCGCTTTTCTTCATTCGGGAATTCAGCAACGTGAATCAGCACCGGCACATCGTATTGAGCAGACAGCTTGTTGATTTCTTGCAGCTTATCTTTACTCACGGTGTACACCGCGTGTGGTGCATAAGCAGGTGTGATTAACTCGTCGTTTTTGTACTGCTCAATAAAGCCTTTGGCATACTCAATCCCACCGTAAGGTTCTTTAGCATCGACCACCGGGAACTTAATCACGGTTTCGCCGAGCACGGCGCGTAAGCCGACTTCTTTGGTCGCTTTTGCCATTTCATCCATGTGGTAATACATATCGGCATAAGTGGTTACACCGCTCTGTGCCAATTCGATAGAACCAAGCTTGGTTGCGTTGTAAATCAGTTCACGGCTTAGCTTTTCGGCTTCTAGAGGGAAGAAGTAAGCGAACAAGCGGTTCGAGATGCCCTCTTCCCCTAAGCCACGAAACGCAATCATCGGTAAATGGTTGTGTGCATTCACCATACCCGGCATAACTATCCCGTCTTGGGCGTCAATCACCTTTTCAGCGCGATATTGAGTGATCAAATCCTCGTTACCAACTGCGATAATCTGGTCGTCTTTCACCACTACCACACCATCTTCAATCACATCCATTTCAGAGTTGATGGTGAGAACCTGTCCGTTGGTGATGATCAGATCAGCGTTGTATGTTTGCGTCGCGACCGTTGAACCGCAACCTGCCAGTAGAACTGCGCTGATGGTGCATGCCAAACTTTTAAGCGTCATTGCTAAACCTTAATGTTGTGCGTGTAATATTGTTAGCGGCTTCATCTATAAGTTTCCAGCTTTTCGCTTTTCGCTTTTCGCTTTTCGCTTTTCGCTTTTCGCTTTTCAGAAGAGTAAGTGCCGCCAATTTTCGCGATACTATAACCTGTCATTTAAATAAAATGGCATACCTAATCGAACCGAATTCAAGATAAATGAGTTATTGCACAACAAGTCACAAAAGTAGCTTTGCACATATGCTCACTCACATGCACAAACAAAAAAGGCCTGCAATCGCAGACCAAAAAAAACATTCAAATAACGTTAGCTTTTCACACCACATCCTTTAATCACTAGCTGGGTGATAAATTCAGCGGCATCTTCATAGTCTTTGTCATCGAGCTTATCTTTCTGCATCACGCTGCAAATCTGCCAGCCAAAATCGGCGTAAGTTTGAGTCGCCGCCCAAATGGTAAACATTAAATGATGTGCAGGAACATCGTCCATTAGACCTTGTGCCGACCAAGTTGAGAACTTATCGAGGATCATCTGGGATTGCTTATACAGTTCGTCACCAATCTCTTTCGGCAATACTTTAGCGCCAGACATCACTTCGTTAGCAAATACCTTAGAGGCGTGCGGATGATCGCGAGAAATGATCAGCTTGGTTTGAATATATTGAGACAAGGCTTCAACAGGATCGCTGAGCTCTTCAATCGGACGAGACGCTTCAAGTAATGGTTGAGTGACGGTTTCAAGCACAGCATTGTAGAGCTTATCTTTAGAGCTGAAATAGTAGAAGACGTTGGGTTTGGGAATGTCGGCCGCTTTCGCGATATCGGCCATTTTTGTTGCGGCATAACCATGAGTAGCGAATTGTTCACACGCGACCTCAATGATTAAATCTTGATTCTTTTGTCTGATCCTAGACATATTGCATCCTTTACAGCTCGTTACTAAAATCATAGTAATCAACGTGCTTCATTAGTCCAGAAGATAATCTCAGAACTCAAGGTCACCGCATTGATAACAATAAAATGGCCGCTCTATTTGTTAAGAAACGACCATTCCATACCATGTTTTTGAACTGTTCAAGTTAAAGAATCAATATTGCTCTGAAGTCATTCACATTGGTCAGCGTTGGTCCCGTGGTAAGAAGCACATCGACTTGCTTGAAAAAGTCGTAGCTATTGTTGGCATCGAGGTAGTCTTGCGCTTTAAGCGACAGGCTCGAACCTTGTTGCCATGTTTGAGGGGTTATCCATGCGCCCGCATTGTCTTCAACACCATCAATCCCGTCGGTATCGGCAGCTAATGCAAATATGTTGTCTTGTCCCTTAAGCTCGTTATACAAGCTCAACAAGAACTCACAGTTACGCCCACCGCGACCATTGCCTTTAACGGTTACCGTGGTTTCACCGCCGGAAAGTATCACGCAAGGCGTCTCAAATGGGTGCTTGTTATTAGCGACTTGTTTGGCTAGCGCAGCATGCACCTTAGCGACATCTCGCGCTTCTCCCTCTATGCAATCACTCAACACATAAGCGGGAATACCCAAGCCTTCAGCTTCTGCAGCAGCGGATTCCAATGCCGACATTGGTGTCGCGATAATATGGTGCTCCGCGTTCTTCCAACATACGTCATCTGGTTTCACCGTCTCTGACTCTGGATTATTTAGCCATTCAAATGCCGAGCATGGTGTTTCTATTTGGTAACGTTCTAAAATTGCCATCGCATCAAAACGCGTGGTGGTGTCGGGTACAGTTGGGCCCGATGCAATCACACTAATGTCATCGCCCGGCACATCAGAAATCGCCAGTGACACAACCCTTGCAGGATACGCCGCTTTGGCGAGTCGACCGCCTTTTATCGAAGATAGATGTTTGCGAACACAATTCATCTCATCAATGGCGGCGCCTGATTTAAGCAGCGCCTTATTGATTTGTTGCTTCTCTGCCAAGCTGATGTCGCCACCGGGCAGACTTAGCAAAGCGGAACCGCCACCCGACAGTAGGCAAATAACCGTGTCGTCAGCGCTCAAGCCACTCACCAATTGCAGCATACGTTGGCTCACTTCTAAGCCCATCGCATCTGGCACGGGGTGCGCTGCTTCAATCACCTCAATGTGTTCGCAAGGTGCGGTGTGTTCGTAGCGGGTCACGACTAAGCCTTCAAGATCACGCAGTGCGAGATCTTGTTGTTTCTTTGCCTGCCAAACCGCTTCAAGCTCTACGGCCATCGACGCGGCTGCTTTTCCTGCTCCTATCACCACAGTACGCCCGGCTTGATTAGCAGAGCGATAAAAAATGTCTTTAGGAAGAAAAGGTTCGATGTGATTTTTAGGTAGCGCCTGATTAACAGCACTTGAGAAAAGGGTTTGTAGAAACTGCTTAGCATCAATATCCATCAGCCACTCCTTAGTTGACGGAGAAAAAAAGAACCCCGATACAAAGCCAAAGGGTGCCTGCTAAGATCAAGTTGGAAAGGAACAACTTCAACCTCGGCCTCGTATCAGGAACGCGTATAAAAGGAGACGAAACTACGCGATTTATAAACAAACTATTGAGCTACGAATCGATAGCAGCCCTAATTAATTAACGGATAATCGGTTGATTGATTAACCACTAAACGGACAAACCGTTATCTAGATTAACGAATCGAGTGGTCAGAACGTTTCTCAATCGCTTGGATAAGCGCAGAATGGTCCCAACCTTCACCGCCCATTTCGGCACACTCGCCAAACAACTCCTGAGCATTAGCCGTATTCGGCAGTGCGACACCCAACTCTTGTGCGCCCGTTAGCGCCAGATTCAAGTCTTTCTGGTGAAGTGAGATTCTAAAGCCAGGGTCAAAGGTGCCTTCAACCATGCGCTCGCCGTGTACTTCCAAGATCTTAGAGTTAGCAAAGCCGCCCAATAAAGCCTGACGTACGCGTGCTGGATCGGCACCGGCTTTTGAAGCAAAAACTAACGCTTCAGACACGGCTTCGATATTCAGAGCAACAATGATCTGGTTCGCCACCTTACAGGTTTGACCCGCACCGTTGTCGCCCACCAGCGTAATATTCTTACCCATGATTTCAAATAGCGGACGTGCTTTGTCAAAGGCGTCTTGCTCACCGCCCACCATGATAGTCAGCGCTGCATTAATAGCGCCTACTTCGCCACCTGATACCGGTGCATCAAGGTATGAAGCACCACCTTCATTGATTCGCGCTGCAATTGCTTTGGTGGCGATAGGCGAGATGGAGCTCATATCGATAACCAGTTTTCCAGCAGCGCCACCGGCGGTAAGGCCTTGCTCGACGCCATTGTCACCAAACAGGACGTCTTCTACTTGAGGGGTATTCGGCACCATTAAGATAATGATATCTGCTGCTTCAGCCGCTTCCGCGGGTGAATGACAGACCGTTGCGCCCGCTGCCACAAGATCAGCAGGTGCTGCATTAAAGTGATCAGACAGAATCAAATCGTGACCTGCTTTTTGAAGGTTACTCGCCATAGGTTTACCCATGATGCCAGTTCCGATAAATGCAATTTTAGACATGTTGTTCTCCTTAACGTTTGAGGGTTACCAGACGCAATTAACGGTACTGGTGCAGCCAACCAAGGCCTTCTGTCGTTGTCGTTTTAGGTTTATATTCGCAGCCCACCCAGCCTTGATAACCAAGCTCATCAAGATAGTTGAGCACGAATGGGTAGTTGATTTCGCCAGTACCCGGTTCGTGTCGGCCTGGGTTATCCGCCAGTTGCACGTGTGCAATTTGACCAATGTTCTGTTGCATGGT
Source organism: Vibrio sp. 10N.261.54.E10 (assembly GCF_002877735.2). Taxonomy (NCBI): domain Bacteria; kingdom Pseudomonadati; phylum Pseudomonadota; class Gammaproteobacteria; order Vibrionales; family Vibrionaceae; genus Vibrio; species Vibrio sp. 10N.261.54.E10. Next base: position 1,020,174 of record NZ_MCXE02000002.1, on the reverse strand, counting down.
CGGCGTAAGATCGCCTTCCATAATTTGCATATGATAAATATCGTATTGGATAGAAAGGTTATCGCTCCCTACCTCTTTGATGATCGCTTTAGCTTGCTCTGTGGTATTCAAGAAGAAGCCCGGAATATCGCGGGTATTGATCGCTTCTATCACTAAGCTGATGCCTTCTGCTGCTAGCGCGTTCGCCGCGTAATGCAGGTTAATCACAAACGCTGATTGCGCGTCTTGTTGGGTCACACCTTGTGGAACAATCCCGGCCAAGCAATTCACTTGAGCACAGCCGAGCGATTTTGCGTAAGCGATGGCTTTAGGTACACCCGCTTGAAACTCTTCAACTCTTGCTGGGTCTACCGCGATACCGCGGTCGCCAGCGTCCCAATCACCCGCAGGCAAGTTAAATAGCACTTGCTCTAGGTTGTTAGCCTCGAGCTTTTGTTTAATCTCATCCGCATCAAAGGCATATGGGAAAAGGTATTCGACACCTTGAAAGCCCGCTTCTGCGGCAGCTTCAAAGCGATCCATAAAATCAACTTCCGTGAATAACATTGACAAGTTTGCTGCAAATTTTGCCATGACTCTGTCCTTATTCTTTATTTGGTGAAACTATGACTGTTTAGTGAAGCAACGGTTATTTGATGGAGCTACGGTTGCTTAGTAAGGCTCCGATTTCTTGGAGACTTTCCGTAGAGCTAAACCTCAGCTCTACGTATACACATGACTTAATGATTACTTGTACGCTAACGCTGTTGGGGCATCGCCGCGGCTTTCGGCAAGTGGCTCAAATTCGTTGATGGCATTGATCTCTACGCCCATCGCAATGTTGGTTACTCGCTCAAGAATCAGCTCAACGACCACTGGCACCTTGTGCTTGTTCATCAGCTCTTTGGCTTGCTCAAACGCTGCCGCAATTTGCTCTGGTTCACGAACTCGAATTGCCTTACAACCTAGGCCTTCAACAACGGCAACATGGTCAACACCGTAGCCTTCAAGCTCTGGTGCATTCTGGTTATCGAACGCCAGTTGTACACAATAGTCGATATCAAATTGGCGCTGTGCTTGGCGAATCAAACCTAGATACGAGTTGTTCACCAACACATGAATGTATGGCAGATTGAATTGCGCGCCGACGGCCAGTTCTTCAATCATGAATTGGAAATCATAGTCACCAGAGATAGCGACAATGTCGCGATTTGGATCGGCCGCTCGTACACCCAATGCGGCTGGTGTTGTCCAACCCAATGGGCCAGCTTGACCACAGTTGATCCAATTACGCGGCTTATAAACATGTAGGAACTGAGCGGCAGCAATTTGCGACAAACCAATGGTGCTCACATAACAAGTGTCACGACCAAATGCCTTGTTCATCTCTTCATAAACACGCATCGGTTTCATTGGCGCTTCATCGAAATTGGTTTTACGCAGCATGGTCGACTTGCGTTCCTGACACTCACTTGCCCATGCATTTCGGTTCAGCAGTTTGCCAGCGTCACGCCACTCTTGTGCCACTTCAACCATTAGCTCTAGCGCTGCCTTGGCATCAGAGACTATGCCTAAATCTGGGCAGAACACGCGGCCGATTTGGGTTGGTTCAATATCAACGTGAACAAACTTTCGGCCTTCAGTGTAAACATCGACAGAGCCGGTATGACGGTTTGCCCATCGGTTACCGACACCAAACACAAAGTCAGAGTTGAGCATGGTTTCGTTGCCGTAACGGTGAGACGTTTGTAGCCCTACCATGCCTGCCATTAATTCATGATCATCTGGGATCGAGCCCCAACCCATCAAGGTTGGAATCACAGGAACTCCAGTGATCTCGGCAAACTGTTGCAACAATTCAGACGCACCAGCATTAATCACGCCACCGCCCGATACAATCAGCGGTTTCTCCGATTGAGACATCATGGTTAATGCTTTCTCAACCTGCGCGCGAGTTGCTTGCGGTTTGTAAGGTTCTAGCGGTTCATAGGTATCGATATCAAACTCAATCTCAGCCAGCTGAACATCAATCGGTAGATCTATCAGGATTGGCCCCGGGCGACCCGAACGCATCAAATGAAAGGCTTTTTGAAATGCGCGTGGCACTTGTGCAGGTTCCAGCACCGTGGTTGCCCATTTAGTGACTGGTTTAGCGATAGATTCAATATCGACCGCTTGGAAATCTTCTTTATGAAGACGAGCACGGGGCGCTTGGCCTGTGATACATAGAATTGGAATCGAATCAGCAGACGCAGAATAAAGACCCGTGATCATGTCCGTTCCCGCAGGACCAGAAGTACCAATACACACACCTATATTGCCTTGATTGGTACGTGTGTACCCTTCAGCCATATGGGATGCACCCTCTACGTGACGAGCTAAGACGTGGTCGATTCCTCCGAGCTTTTTCATAGCCGCATACATAGGGTTTATTGCTGCGCCGGGAACACCAAATGCGATGTCTACACCTTCACGTTTAAGCACTTCTACCGCTGCTTCAATCGCTTTCATAATTGCCATTCGAACCTCCAGTTCAGATTGTATACAATTAAACTAACTTTTGTGTACTATGAACCATCCTCGCTATTTATCAACCCCAAAATGAAACAATTTTGTTACATCAACCCATCACATTAAGTACGCACTCATCCTGAAAAGCTTACAATTCATTGCTTTACATAAAATATCTTTACGTAAAAATAAATTACAAAAAGACCAAATGATAAATAAATGTTAAATACCGTTTGCTTGTTTACAATTTCTACAATATAAATATCCTTAAAAAGAGCATTTTGTATACAAAGTTACATCGTATTGTTCAAAGGAGACAACAATGATGAATGACGTAAAAGAGAGAGAAGAAGTACAGTGTATGCAGGTACTCGGGAATATGGACAACTCCGAGTACAAAGAGATCTTGTCTAAAGATGCATTAAAGTTCTTAGAAGCCCTTGTTAATAAGTTTGGAGATCGCCGTCATACCCTGCTAAATGACCGCGACATAAAACAAGCTCAATATGACGAGGGTGAGCTACCCAATTTCAGAAAAGACACCATTTCCATTCGTCAGAATAAAGAGTGGAAAGTGGCAACACCTCCAACAGAGCTACTCGATCGCCGCGTAGAGATCACCGGCCCTATCGAAAGAAAGATGGTGATCAACGCGCTAAACTCAGGCGCGAAAGTCTTCATGTGTTGCTTTGAGGATGCGTCTTCCCCGACTTGGGCCAATATGGTCGAAGGGCAAATCAACCTAAGAGATGCCAACCTTGGAACCATTAGTTACTTCGATGAGAAAAAGCAGAAGAGTTACCAGTTAAACAACGATCCTGCACTGCTGATTGCCCGCCCACGAGGCATTCACTTGCCAGAGCAGTCCATTCAATTCAACAATCAGCCTATCGGCGGTTGCTTGATGGACTTCGCTTTGTACTTTTTCCATAACTATCAGTCACGTGCAAAACAAGGCTTAGGTGTTTACTACTACATTCCCAAGCTTGAGAGCATGGAAGAAGCACAGTGGTGGGACGATATTTTCAGCTTCACCGAAAACTATTTCCACGTACCCAAAGGCACTATTCGTGCGACCGTGTTGATTGAAACTCTGCCAGCCGTATTCCAAATGGAAGAGATCTTATACGCCATGCGTGATCATATCGTAGCGATGAACTGTGGCCGTTGGGATTACATCTTCAGCTACATCAAAACGCTGAAAAACCATAAAGACCGCATCTTGCCAGACCGCCACGGGATCGGCATGGATCAAGAATTCCTCAACGCCTATAGCCAACTGTTGGTGCGCACTTGTCACGCTCGTGGCGCATTAGCAATGGGTGGGATGTCAGCCTTTATTCCAGCAAAAGACCCGCAAGAAATGGCACGTGTAACCGCCAAGGTTATCGAAGATAAACAAAGAGAATCTCAGAACGGACATGATGGCACATGGGTCGCACACCCTGCACTGGTTGATTTGGCAATGTCGATCTTTGATAAGCACTTAGATGGCAAAGTAAACCAAATGGATTTCCAAAGCCCAGAGCATGTGATCAATGCAGACTCGTTGCTAAAGCCTTGTGAGGGCAGTCGCGACGAAGTAGGAGTACGTAAGAATATACGCATCGCGCTGTATTACATCGAAGCTTGGATTCAAGGCTACGGTTGTGTGCCTATCTACGGACTAATGGAAGATGCCGCCACCGCTGAGATCTCGAGAGCCAATATCTGGCAATGGATCCAACACGGGGTAACACTCGATGATGGCCAAACCTTTACCAAATCACTATTCCACTCTTGGCTTTACCAAGAGCTAGACACAATAAAACATGAAGTCGGAGACTCGCGCTATGCAGCAGGTCGATTTGAAGAAACAGCCGAGCTTTTCTATCAACTTTCTACAGCCGATGAGTTCGCTGCCTTCCTAACTTTACCCAGCTATGGGCTGTTACAAGAGTCCAGTTAGGACTCTTGTACCGAGCTGAATCAGTCGATGATATTCATAACAAGAGTAATGATTGGCTGACTTAGCTTGGTACACGGCCCCTTGAAAAACTAGGAGATAACATGGGAAGTTTGACTCTACAACAAGCGTTAACCATTATTGATGGTACCTTACAAGCAGGAAACAAGATCCACACAGAACCTTTGACGGTCGCCGTTTTAGACAGCGGTGGCAAACTGATTTCTCTGCAACGTCAAGACGGCTCTAGCATGATGCGACCAGACATCGCGATTGCTAAAGCGTGGGGGGCACTCGCATTGGGTTGTTCCTCTAGAAAACTCGCCCAAGATGCTGACAACCGACCAGCATTTATCTCCGCCGTAAACGTGCTCGCACACGGAAACATGGTGCCAGTTCCTGGGGGGCTACTGATTCGAGACAAGGATAAAACGGTATTGGGTGCTATCGGCGTGAGCGGTGACATTTCAGACATTGATGAAAGCTGCGCCATTAATGGTATTGGCTGCGCAGAACTGTTCAGTGATGAGATGCTGCAAGCTTAACTCGCTAACTCTCTGTACTTGAAATTCTTAGACAGGAACAAAAAAACCGAAGCGATTAGGCTTCGGTTTTTTATTGAATCTAAAGGAAGATCAGAAAAACTACTCGTACGCGCTCAACCATGTTTTCAGAAGTTGGTTGGTGTTCTTCTTCTGACTCGCAGACAATGATTTAACCAGTTTTTTCTGCATTTCGACATGTTCAGTCATCATTTGGTCAATCAGAATAAGACCATCTTTAGTTAACTGGACACTCACGCTGCGTCTGTCTTCTTTGCTGTGTTCACGACTGATCAGCCCTTTGGCTTCTAGCTTATCAAGGCGATTGGTCATCGCGCCAGATGTCAGCATCATGGATCCAATCAGTTCAGATGGCGTCAGTCGGTAAGGCTTCCCAGAACGTCGCAACGTCGCCAGCACATCAAACTCACCCAGCTTCATGTCGTATTTTTTATGAAGCTCGGCAACTTGCGTCTCCATATACTTGGCAATACGCATAATCCGACCCATCATTGCCATAGGCTCAGTATCTAGTTCGGGCTTTTCCTTTGCCCATTGCTCTACTACGCGGTCGATAGCATCCATTTGCAATCTCGCTCCGTTGTTAGTCTGATTACTTCAAACTAGTTTAACATAAAGATACTTTACAACCACTAGTTCTCAGTATACAGTTCACACAATAGTTATCTTAACGTAAAGATATTTTAAATGAACATATTATTAGCAATGATCCCCGCGTTCTTTTGGGGAACAACCTATGCAGTGACGCAATTTACGCTACAGGAGTGGCCACCATTATTATTGGGTGCTTTGCGTGCGTTACCTGCTGGTTTGTTATTGCTAGCAGTAAAACCAACACTGCCTAAAAAAGGCGAGTGGCAAATCATTTTCACACTGGGCCTTATCAATATCGCGACCTTCTTTGGCTTGATCTTCGTGATGGCGCTAACGCTGCCTTCGGCAATCTCTGGCGTGGGTATGATCTCTGTGCCAGTGTTCGCGATGATCTTCCACTGGGTAGTGAAAAAACAGCGCCCGCATCTGATTCAGGCCCTTTCGGGTATTGGCTTGATCACCTTAGCGTGGATACTGTTTAACCCAAGCCAAATTGCTCTGAACCCAATCGGTTTAGGCGCAATGTTCGCCGCAATAATGTGTATTGTCATCGGCAGCAGCATTACCAAGTCACTGGGTAACCGCATGCACTGGTGGAAGGTATTAACGTGGCAGTTGATTCTGGGTGGTACGATTTTGTCTGTCGCGTCTGGCGTTCATGCATTCATCGACCCGCAGCCTTATGTTAATGCCGTGACTCATTTCGATACTCGTAATGCTATGGGACTCGTGTGGGTGATTGGCCTAAACACAGCGCTGGGTTACGGCATGTATGTGTGGTTGCTACAACGTATGTCGGTGGTTGATTTCACCTTCGGTGGCATCGCAAACCCAGTAGCTGGCATCGTGACCGGTATGGTGTTGATGGGTGAATCATTCACTGCAGTACAATACTCACTAATGACCGGCATGATAGTGATGTCACTGCTACCACAACTTATCCTTGCGGTAAGACAATCCAAACAAGTCAAGCCTGTTACGCAGTAGACGCAGCCTCTTAAACGTATTGTTCAAAAACGCGCCTCATTGAGGGCGCGTTTTTTGTTGCTACGCTAACAGCAATAACCCAACAGCCATACTCGTTGAGTTGACCATTCCTTAAGTTAAATTAAACCTCACAAAGAACAATGACTTTACTTTAACTATCTAAAGCGAATTTATTTTCTATAAAATAATCATACTAGAGATTTAATTTCCACAAAAAACTCAAATTAGAGATAAAAAGACAAAACTTTTCTCCGACTACCTTTCTATACTGTGCCACGTCATTAAGGCGCTACAAGCCTATGATTTAAAATAATTATTAATGAGTAGTCACCATGAATTCGAAGTCGCTAACTATTTTGCTGTTTGTCTCTGTTTGCTTAATTTGGGGAACCACTTGGTTCGCTATGGAAGTAGCATTGCATTCTATCCCACCTATTTTTGCTACTGCGTTGCGCTTTTTACTTGCAGCACCTCTGCTTGCAGTATTGGCGAAAGTCTTCAACCAACCACTGCTGTTCCCTAAAGGTAAGCGCCAATGGCTGCTTATTGTTGCGTTGATGTATTTCGCGATTCCGTTTACGTTGATGATCTATGGCGAGCAATACATCTCTTCAGGTTTAGCGTCGATCATCTTCGCCAACATGCCTGTGGCTGTGATGTTGATGTCTGGCTTATTCTTAGGTCTACGACTAGCGAAGCACCAGATATTCGGGTTGATCGCTGCTGTTGTGAGCCTATGTCTAATCCTTGGTAATGAAATGCAGATGGGTGGCGATGACTACCTAATTGGCACGGTTTGCTTAGGCCTTGCTGTTGCGATTCACGCAGTGATGTATGTGCTGGTTCAAAAGCACTGCAAAGGCATTGAAGTACTAACCTACAACGCCGTACCGAGCCTAATTGCAGCTCTATTCTTGTTCGCTGTTTCAGCTATAGGTGAAAACGTGAATATTGAATCTTTCACTTGGGATTCAATCTCTGCTGTGGTTTACCTAGGCTTTGTGGCGAGTGTTGGCGGCATTGTTGCTTACTTTAAATTAGGTCAGGTTTCGACACCTTTCCAAGCATCTATCTGCTTCCTAATTTTCCCTGTGGTTGCACTACTGATCTCTTGTTACATCAATGGTGAGGTTCTATCTGAACAGTCACTTGTAATGATGATTCCTCTACTTTGCGGCATCCTGCTAACCAAAGCACCAAAGGGAATCTTCAAGCTGCGTACCGAATTAAAAACCGTAAGAAACTGATCCGCGTGAAACCTATTTTGCGGATTAGATATACATATCCCACATAAACAAAAAGCTCCAATATCACTATTGGAGCTTTTTGCTTATTTCATAATATCGAGACCAACATTAACGCCAGCTAAACATTCGCACTTCATTACCTTCTTCAGGTGTCTTAGGAATGTTTAAAGACAACGCCAAAGAAACCGCCGCCATCGCAGCACCAATATAGAAAACCGTTGCAGGAGAAGACAACCAAATCACACCAAACACCACTGGAATAACGACCGCTGCAATATGATTGATGGTGAAAGAGACACCAGCAGTTGATGCCATGTCTGCCGGGTCTGCGATTTTCTGGAAGTAAGTTTTGATCGCCAGCGCCAATGCAAAGAACAGGTGATCGATCACGTAAAGTGCCGCCGCCCATTCCGCGCTTTGCACCAAACCATAACCGACAAACACACCAATCAAGCCAACATACTCGAAGATCAACGCTTTACGCTCGCCAACCACACCGATAAATCGACCAATGCGCTTCGCAAACAAGAAGTTAAATAGGTAATTAACCAAGAACAACAATGTGACGTCGGCAGCCGAGTAACCAAACTTCTCTACCATCAAGAAGCCTGCAAACACAGTGAAGATTTGTCTTCTCGCACCGCTCATAAACGTTAGCGCGTAGTAGAGCCAGTAACGCTTCCGCAGTACCAACTTCTTATTCTGTGGCGTCTTGGTTTGAAACTCAGGGAAGCCAAAGGTCATCACCAAAACTAAAACAAAACCAATTCCGCCAGTGATGCCATACACCCAAGCAAAGTCGAGTTTGAGTTGCTCTAACATCACCCAAATAGAGCCATAAGTGATTAAAGATGCCAACGCGCCAACGGAGATCATCTTACCTAGCATCTCTGGCGCTTCTTCTTTACTCAACCATTGCAGTGACAAAGACTGCTTCAGCGTTTCAAAATAGTGAAAGCCCGTCGACATTAAAATGGTAGTCAGCAACAATCCAGTGAGTGAGGGGAACAGACCCGTAATCGCGGTGCCTACAGTGAGCATCGCCAGCGATATCAACATGAAGCGTTGCTCACGAATGAATGCCAACACAAACACTACGGTAAACGCTAAGAAACCCGGGATCTCACGCACACTTTGCAGCAAGCCAATATCCGCACCATCAAAGTTCGCCTTCTCAATCACGAAGTTATTAAGTAAAGCCATCCAGCTCGAAAACGCGATCGGTACAACAATCGAAATCAGTAATAAAAAGTTTTGCGGCGTTTTCCAGCTCGCGGTTCTATCGAACATTGACGGACTCCTGTTCGTCTAATTGAGTGAGCACTCGTAAGGTCAACTGCTCAGTATAAGGGTTAATCTTCCAATGCTCTGGGCTCCAGCCTTTTACGAAACGTTGGAAATCGGCCCACGCCACGTAAAACATTGGTCGCCATGCTGCTTCTACCTCATCAAATGAAAGGTGTGGCTGATAGTACGCCAATGCCTCTTTCAAGTAGTGGAAGTAAGCATCTAGTACTTCTGATTCAAGCTCTGCGCAATCTTGTGGCCTAATCGCGCTGCTCATGAACAAGGCGACGTCTTTCATCGCACAGCCGTAACCCACATATTGGAAATCGACCGCAGCTGCTCGCTCGCTTTCAGAATCAAAACAAAAATTGGCGAGCTTGGCATCGCCATGTACCAAGGTTTGATATGGACATTCTTTTAGTAAACGGTCGATGTGCTTGGCTTGGTTCTTCAATGGTAAATCAGCCAAGGCATTGAGCTCATCAGGACGTGTATCTAGATGCCAATAAGTACCGACTTGCCACAATGATGACAACTGCTCTTGATTGATATTGATATGCTTTGCGTGAAAGTTAGCGAGCCATTTAAGGCAAGCATCGCGTTGTTTTTGCTCTTCTCGTGTGTAACTAGGTGCCTGATAGTCAGAAGCAGCAAGAACATCAAAATGAGAGGTTAACGGAAAACCTATATCCGCTAAGTCTTGCATCACAATCAGCCACTCATTCTCTTCTAGTTCACATTGCAGCCCAACAGGCACAGGGCAACGCTCATCCCATTGTTGGGTGAATGACTGATACCAAGCTGTTTCCACTTGGTAAGAGTGTACCTTTCGTTGGTGAGAGAGTTTGGTATTCCAACCCTTTGGGTGTTCAGCTTTATCTGGCAACGCGACATGTTTAACAATCACACTCTTGAGTTCCGCACTGCTTTCTTGAGAAAAGACTAAGCGAACTAACTCGCCATATCCACCCCATAGGCGTTGAATCACTTGGACATCAAACCCTTCATGACAACCCAGCGAGGTCGCTATTTTTTGATAAAGCTCATTTTGATAAAACTCTTGTTGATAAAGCTCAGGTTGGTTTGGACTCGTACTCACTTGTGATTGAGCAAGATTGTTTGACGGTATTGATTGAGACATATAACTCGTTGCTATGCTTTTTCGGATAGAAGATGTGACCACTGTGGCTGCCTATTCATGTAGTGAACCACATAGCTACAAACCGGCACAATTTTGAAGCCCGCCTGTTCAATTTCAGGTAATACCGACTCCATCATCACCTTCCCAAAGCCCTTACCTTGCAGTTCATCAGGAATGCGTGTCGACGTGATATGTAGTACATCTCCGTCCTTTTGATACTTAACGACCGCGAACTGGTTGGGTTCTAACTCTACCGTGATCTGGTTCACTTCTTGATCCCATTTTACTGCCTGCATTCTCAACTCCTGCAAATAATTGATACGACAAACAATAAAAGTTTGAAGTATGAGTTCCTTGTAATAGACTAGCGCAAGTGCATATAAATAAAACTAAGTACTTACAAACACAGCAAATAATTCAGTGCAATCGGCTTAATATAAAATCAGAAATGATAAAAGGCACTCTATAAATCTATGTGAGTACGTCCACTAAATCTAGCACGTAATAACCCCTTGTTAGCAAGTTACCAGTATAACTAACAGACGCATGTTGGCGCATGGAGAACATATAATGAACGCACCCCTGAAGAAGCCTTTGGAGCATAATCAGGCACTTCAAGACCCTCGTAATCGCACCGTTTCCACTATCAATAGCACTGATGCACTGGCCATGATTGAGCACGGCAGTGAGCTGACATTAAATGTCTCGACTCCCGTTGGCACGAAGTTTCTCGCCACCACCAGGTTTATCGGAACGCACAGTGATAACTGTATTGTGGTTGAGGTTCCCGAGGTATCCAATGAAGATCTGAACTTTTTCTTTCAAGAAGGTTTTTGGATGACCGCTCGTGCGTATTCTCTACGAGGTGAAGGCGCGCTTATCCACTTTAGAAGCCAAATTCACCATAAGATTGGTGAACCCTTCCCTATTCTAGTGCTGTCTACACCAAGCACGATGCAAGTGACACAGCTACGTAAAGAAACACGCTATGAAGTGAATCTGGCTTCAAGAATCATCTTCAACGACCAGCGAGCAAACTGTGAGATACGAGATTTATCGAAAAGTGGTTGTCGTTTCGTTACCTCACCAACCTCTCGTGCGATTCAGATTGCCGATCGCGTGTCTATTGAGATAACCCCTGAGAACTACAACGGACCACTGATTCCGCCATTGCGAGGCATCGTCTGCAATCTACAGAAATCGACACACTACGCTCGATACGGTGTCGAATTTGATGATATTGGCCGAGCTAACGCCAAACACTTGTTGGCAAAACTGAAGTTCGATGGCACCAAGCTTTGCTTACGAAATGGGTAACGCCTTTTAACACGCGACTTTCACCGAATACAGCAAGCTGACCAACTACAATTAGTTCACTGGCAAACTAAACCTCAACCAACAAAAAAGCCATCGACTCTAGAATCGATGGCTTTTGCGTTTTGGCTGTTTGTTTATTTGTTTAGCTATCTAGATATTCAAACTATTTGCGCAGTGCGTTCAGTTTAGCTTGGGCGATACCAAAGATAGTATCAATTGGATAACTACCCTCATCACTCGCCTCACCTGCGGCTTTGCCTGTGAACAGTTCAATCGCTTCTGTTACATGGTCAATCGCCCAGATATTAAACTCACCCTTTTCAACCGCTTTCACGATATCGCTGCGTAGCATCAGGTTGTGAACATTTGAACGCGGGATGATCACCCCTTGTTCGTTTGAACGCCCTTTGATTTCACACACATCAAAGAAACCTTCAATTTTCTCGTTCACACCACCAATAGGCTGAGACTCACCAAACTGGTTCATCGAGCCTGTAATCGCGATGTCTTGACGGTTTGGCTGCTTAGAAAACGCTGACACCACCGCACAGAACTCAGCCATACTCGCACTGTCACCATCGACGCCACCATACGATTGCTCGAAGGTGATGTTAGTGGTGAGCGGGACTTTGGCTGTCTTGCCAAATACGGAAGAAAGGTAAGCCGACAAGATCATCACGCCTTTTGAGTGAATGCTGCCACCTAAGTCTACGTTTCTTTCGATATCAATCACTTCACCATCGCCGTAAGCCGTGGTGGCAGTAATTCGGTTTGGCGCACCGAACATGTGATCGGTGGTGCTTAATACAGACAGAGCATTCACTTGCCCAACCGCCTGACCATCAACATGGATCAGTGTTGTGCCGTTGGTAAACGTCTCCATCACACTGTCTTGCAGTCGTCCGACACGCATCTGTTGGTTAGATAACGCTTGGTCGACGTGTGTTGCTCGAATCAGGTTCGACTTTGAACCTCTCGCCACGTAGTTTGATTCACGAAGCAGATTAGCAATGTGAGCAGAGTGCAGAGACAATTTACCTTGGTCACCGGCCTGACGAGAGCTGTGCTCAATGATGCGAGCGATCGCTTTACGGTCACAATGCAGCATGTTGTTGTCGTGCACGATGCTCGAAATAAAGCGCGCGTAATGCATTTCAGAATCGGGAGTACGCTTCATCTCATCTTCAAAATCGGCCGTTACACGGAACAGTTCACCAAACTCTGCATCGTAGTGTTGCAGCAGTTGGTAAGTTCGGTAATCGCCAAACAGGATGATCTTAACATCCAATGGAATCGGTTCTGGATCAAGCGATACCGCCCCCGTTAAGGTCACCTCTTTTTCTAATGAAGTGAAGCTCAATTGACGTGAACGCAGTGCTCGTTTCAAGCCTTCCCAAACGTACGGCTGCTCAAGTACCTTCACCGCATCCATCAGTAATACGCCACCGTTGGCTCTGTGTAAGCTACCTGCGCGAATCAATGAGAAGTCAGTAAAGACAGTACCCTTGAACGTCGCCGTTTCTACATAGCCAAACAGAGAGTGATAATTTGGATTCTCTTCCACCACGATCGGCAGAGTCTCCTCCTTTTGGCTCACAATCACATTAACCTTGTAGCGACGCGGCATTTTCTTATCCAAAGAGGCCGTTGCAACTTCTGCTTGCTCCGTGCTCTCTTCTAAGAAGATGTCAGCGTTGTCGACAATGTCTTTACGCAGTGCCGTTAGGTACTTTTTGATGTCTGGATATTGGCTGTAATCCTTCTTCAATTGCTTGATGAAGTGCGTGATCACGTCTCGCGCCGTATCATCATTCAGCTTTTGAATTTTCTCAGTGTACGTTTCTTCAAGTTCCGTCAACTCACGAGAAATGGTTCGCAGACCGACTTCCAATCCATCAATGGTTTTATCGAACTGGTCTTGCTCTTCCGACGAAAGCAGATCAAAGCTCTCTTCGGTATGAAGATCATCACCATTCATGGCCACAAACTGGTAATCACCCTGAGTGGTGATCGTCAGGTTAATGCCCTTGTCTTTCGCTTCTTGGCTAATGCTTTCTAACGCGGCTTGTTGCTTAGCTGCTAATTGGTTTTTAAGCCTGTCAGCACGGCTAAAGTACATCTCGTTATCAAATGCTAGAGGCATACCTTTCAGCAGTTTACGCATCAATTTTTCAATATCTTGCTTTAAGCTGCTGCCAACGCCACGAGGCAATTTCAGTACCTTAGGTGTACGAATATCTTCGAAATTCGCGATATAACACCAATCAAAAAGCTCCTGCACTTCTTGAGGGTGACGGTTCAGATAGCGCAAGATCATGGTGCGTTTACCCAGACCATTTCGCCCTATCGCATAAATGTTGTAACCCTTTTCCTTGATTGACATCGCGAACTCAACGGCTTTTTGTGCCCGTTCCTGCCCGACGATTTCGTCAATTGGAGCCAGTTCTTTGGTCGACTTACATGGTAGCTTATCTAAATCCGCTACCTGATACAGCTGTTCTGTATTGAGTCTTTGCATCGCCATCGCCGCCTCCTTAGTCCTTCATTACTTGGGTGTAGATAAAATCAGTGTAGATGTAATTTCCTACAAATTTAGTGACTTACGCTACACAGCTGTTCAACTGAACAAATAACACACAATTTAAGCCATTTTTAGGAATAGCTCGTCATTTAATTCACCAACTTAACATGTGAATGATTTTAATTTGCAATTGATAATAAATATCATTAACATTTTCTGATATTATAAATTGAGGATGTGGATATGGAAATTGAACGATGCTGGATGCACTACCTAAAAGCTGAACAGTTAATGGAACAAGGTCACTGGCCTGAAGCACAGCGCCTATATGGTGATGTTCTAACCTCACTTCCTCACCACATCCAAGATGCAGCATACCAAAGCGATATCAAGCCTTGCCAATTTGCCTGCTTGCTTGCCGGGTTAAGAGACGCGAGCGTCGCTCAATCAGAGATACTCAACCGATTAGGTCAGCACCAACAAGCCTTCGATACCTTGAATCAATCTTACGCTCTGATGCAATTTATATCTCTGGAGAACACTGAGCTGATTCAACGTACCTTTGGATTATTGGAAAAGCAGAGCGAAGGTTTGCTCAATCACCTGATCGCTTTTTGCAGCGCTCAGCGCAGTTCGTATTGGATGCTCGAACTAGAACAAATTCAACGTGCTCATCACCATTTTGGGCAACTTAAAACCACGTCAGAAGTGAAATCTTCACCTAATGTCTTAAATTGATAAGGATATATCATGTCGGACCGGGCCATACTTAAAGTCAATAACCTCTCCGTTAGCTTCACAACCAATGATGGAATCATTGATGCGGTCAAAAAGGTTAACTTTACCCTTAACTCAAGCGAAACCTTGGCCATTGTTGGTGAATCAGGTTCAGGTAAATCCGTCTCTTCCAACGCGCTTATGCGTTTGCTTCCTGATAACGCCATCATTGATGCTCAATCTGAAATAGAATTTGAGGGGCAATCAATACTTGGCAAGACTGAACGAGAAATGCAGTCGATTCGTGGCGATAGAATCGGCATGATCTTTCAGGAACCGATGACCTCTCTCAACCCATACCTGCGCGTGGGCACACAAGTGGCTGAAGCCATTATGTGTCACCGCAATGTATCGAAATCAAAAGCAAAACAGCGTGTGCTAGAGCTCTTCAATCTTGTGCATTTACCAATGCCAGAGCAGGCTTACAACAAGTATCCGCATGAGTTTTCAGGCGGTCAGTTGCAGCGCATCATGATTGCGATGGCTTTAATCAACGAGCCCGATATTTTGATTGCCGACGAACCCACCACCGCATTGGATGTGACCGTACAAGCGGAAGTGCTTTCTCTTATCAAAGAAATCCAAAACAAAATGGGCATGGCAATTTTGTTCATCACCCATGACCTTGGCGTAGTAAAACATTTTGCCGACCGTGTTCTGGTGATGTGCAAAGGTGAGCTAGTTGAAGAAGGGATGACTCAAGCCTTATTCGAGAATCCAAGACACGATTACACACGCATGCTGATTAACTCGATTCCTAAAGGCGCTAAGGTTCCTGTTGAGGCGTCAGCTCCAGAACTATTATGTGCTGACGATATCCGAGTTCAATTCTTGGTTAAATCACATTTCATCAAGAGTAAAAGTCAGTATTTCGAAGCCGTAAAAGGCATTTCGTTGAATCTTAAACAAGGCGAAACGCTAGGCATTGTGGGTGAATCAGGGTCAGGTAAATCGACCCTTGGACGTGCATTAATCGGCTTGCTGCCGAGTACCGGACGTATTGTTTACAAAGGCCAAGATGTGAGTTTGTTAACCGATAAAGAACGTCACAAGCTCAAGAAAGATGTCCAGATGGTATTCCAAGACCCTTATGGTTCTTTATCACCACGCATGACCGTTGGGGAAATCATCACTGAAGGTTTAACGGTACATCAACCTCATCTATCCAAGAAAGAAAGATTAGAACGAGCTCGCAAAGCATTGATTGAGGTTCGCTTAGAACCAAATTCAATTAACCGCTATCCACATGAGTTCTCGGGCGGACAAAGACAACGTATTGCGATTGCTCGCGCGTTGATTCTTGAACCATCTTTCATTCTATTGGATGAACCGACTTCAGCACTCGATCGCTCTGTACAACTGACGGTGATTGACCTGCTAAAAGACATTCAAGCCAAGCACAATATCGGCTTCCTATTCATCAGCCACGACCTTTCGGTAGTCAAAGCCTTATCGGATCGTGTATTGGTGATGCAGAAAGGTGAAGTGATGGAAGAAGGGTCTGCAGAAGAGATTTTCAATGCACCGAAAAATGACTACACCAAGAAATTAATCGCAGCGTCATTCGACTTAGAAAATAAATCGAAAAAAAATGCCGCGTAAAGGGAACTAATCAAGATTAACAGCGTCTTATAAGTACATTCTGAATAATCTCCTAATGGATTGAAATCTAGAATGGATATAGCAAAACTGGTTTGGCCGCCAAAAGAAAAATGTCGCATGGATGCGGCATTTTTCGTTTCTGACGTATATGAAAAATCAACTCAGTGATTATGAAGGTTTACTAAAATTAACGGACTTTAAACAGGGTTAACTGGTAGTCGGGTCGCAGAGCGGCTTCGTTCAACTCGTTTTTGGACAGAAGTGTTTTAGTAACATTGTTAACCTAGCAATCAATAAGTTAGCTAAAAAGCCACAAAGATGACTAAGTTCATCAATTGAATTCCTCTACTCTGGAGCACCTATCATTGTGTTGTTAAGTTGACGTTCTATTTTTCTGCACCTACGACGTCTTTTTACTTAACTCATCATCTACCGGGTTATAGAGTTCACCGGCCAACACTTTCTTACGTTCAGTCTTTTTTTATTCTTTGCTTTTATGAAAGCGCTCGAAGTCATAATATTAATGATTTTACTTTTTGGTCAAAAACGAGCTATTGACATTTTTTGCAATAGCTCGCTTGATTTTAAGCGGGGTATTTAAGGCTTTCCCCTCGACTCGCTATAATGTCCTTATACCAATGGAAAGAAGCTTTTTTCTTTCTGTCTAGGTTGTTTTGATGGTCTACATAAATGAAGCCATATTGCTTTTTATAGCCATTCAGCCAACTGAGTAAGTCAATTGCAGACCATGCATAATAACCTTGAATGTTCACACCTTCATCAATGGCTTTTTTTACAGCCACTAAATGGTCATTAATGAAGTTAATTCGAGGAATGTCGCATATCTCTCCCTCAATGATTGGGTCTTCATCACCGAGGCCATTTTCAGTGATGTATATAGTGACATCACCATAATAGTCTTTGAGTAGTCTCAAACCATCAACAAAGCCTTCCGGTGAAATCTCCCAACCCCACTTGGTGTAACGCTTATCTTTCATTGATACGCTGCGGTATTCACCATCAAAGCTTGGGTTGCCAGGAGCACCTGTGGCATTTTCTCGTGAATGCTCAACGTGTTCTGCTTGGCCTAGAATTCTTACTACTCGTACGGGTTGATAGTAGTTCAAACCAATAAAATCGTTGAGTGGAGCAGCTTGGGTTAATGCGAGTCTTTCTTCCTCAAGTATTTCAGGCATCCAGCCACGCTCTTCAAGAATCTTCAAAACATAGTCAGGGTAGTGACCTTTCAAGATAGGGTCATAGTACCAGTTGATGCCGAATTGATTTGCGTGACGCTCTGCCCATTTGTTGTCGATGCTATCGTCCACTGAAAAAGCAGGAGAGAATACGTGGCTTAAGCCGATATCACCATATTGATTTAGCTCTTTGTATGCGAGTACTGCTTTCGCATGTGCTGAAAATACATTATGAGTGGCTTGAAAGTAGAGCTTAGGCTCATCCTTAATACCTGGTGGATGGGCGCCAGCAAGGTAACCATGACCACAGAAAACAACGGTTTCATTGAAGGTTATGAAGTGTTTAACACGGTCCCCAAATGCTTCAAAACAAACTTTGGCATAGTTAACAAACGCATCAATGGTTGCTTTATTCGTCCAGCCGCCTTGTTTCTCTAGCTCCAATGGTAAATCCCAATGGTATAAAGTCACAAATGGTACAATGCCGTAATGTAAGCATTCATCAATAATGTTGTTGTAGAAATCGATGCCTTTTTGATTCACCTCACCAGTACCGTTAGGAATAATTCGAGGCCAAGCGATAGAAAAACGGTATGACTCTAGCCCCATTTCTGCCATGAGTCTAATGTCTTCTTTATAACGGTGGTAGTGATCTACAGCTAATTCACCCGTTGTATTTTCAAAGGTTTTGCCTGAGATTTTAACGAATTCATCCCAGTTACTCGGGCCCTTACCGTCTTTATCGATTGCGCCTTCTATTTGATAAGCGGCAGTGGCTGCGCCAAACAGAAAACTGTTGGAGAATTTCATAGTCTTTTCCTAGTTTAATTGAATGCTTGGAGCGTAGGCTCCAAGCATTCAGACTGGTTATGCAGTGTGTTTAGAGATAAGAGCGTTGTACCAATGGAAGCTTGCCTTTTTAGAACGTTTCATCTCTTTTAGGTCAAACTCTTCACGGTCAACATGAATAAAACCATAACGTTTAGCACAACCTTGGTGAGTACTGACTAGGTCAATTGCAGACCAAGGACTGTAACCGAAGACCTCAACACCATCAGTGATAGCAAGCTGAACTTGGTCAATATGTTGCTGTAGATATTCGATGCGGTAGCTATCATCAATTGAACCGTCAGCTTCGACGGTATCAAAAGCACCTAGACCGTTCTCAGTCACAATAAGAGGTAGAGCATAACGCTCGTAAATTTCACGCATTGTGGTACGGAAACCAACAGGGTCAATCTCCCAACCAAACTCGTTTTTCACTAGGTTCGGGTTCTCAGTACCACGGTAAGCACCGACTTCACCAATCGTGATTTGTTGGTCGCCAGTTGAGTTGATGTCGCTCTCATCACCAGTACTTTCAGCAACGGTTTGCGAGTTGTAGTAGTTAAAGGCGATAAAGTCAGGCTTAGCTTGAGCCATAATGTCCATATCGCCGTCTGCAATCTCTGGTGTTGCATCACGTTCTTTTAAGAATCGCATCGCTGTTGGGTTGTAGCGACCATAAACTGCCATATCTAGGTATAGCCAGTTACGAATTGCCGAGAACGTGTTCGCTGCAAGAACATCTTCTGGTTTTGAAGATGCAGGGTAAATCGTTGAAATATTTGGCGCAGGACCAATTTTAGCTTGAGGAAGCATATCGTGACAAAGTACCATTGCTTTGGCTTGTGCTAGCAACATGTGGTGGTTTTGTTGGTATAGATCTTTCACCGGGTTCTCACCGCTAACACTCTTGGTACCAATGGCATCACCGTGCAAGATCATCATATTTTGTTCATTAATTGTTAGCCAGTACTTAACACGGTCACCGTACAGCTCGAATAGTGTTTTAGAGTACAGTGCAAACGCATCAACAGTGTCACGATTTGACCACCCGCCTTTTTGTTGTAAAGCGTATGGTAAATCAAAGTGATAAATCGTTAGGATAGGCTCAATATTGTGCTTGATCAGTTCGTCGATTAAGTTGCTGTAAAACTCCACGCCTTTCTGGTTAATTTCACCGTCACCATTAGGGAAGATACGCGTCCAAGCCACAGAGAAGCGGTATGCTTTCAAGCCTAGCTCTGCAAATAGTGTTACGTCTTCTTTGTAGTGGTGGTAGTGGTCACTGGTAACTTTAAAATCTGTTGTACCCTCGACAATTGGAGCCATATCGATAACTGATGGTCCTTTACCGTCTTCGTTCCAAGCGCCTTCAACTTGGTAAGCTGAGGTTGACGCGCCCCAAAAGAAATCGGTAGGGAAAGGAGTTAGATTCTTAGGTTTCATGTTTATCTCTTTATTTTAATCTGTTGTTATTTTATTGAATTTTACGGTGTAGGTTGATTAGCTCTTCAATCAACTCACGAGCAAGCATTGCAGTCATAATGTGGTCTTGAGCGTGAACCATGATTAGGTTCACTGGCACTTTTCCTTCACCTTCATCCATTCCAATGAGCTCAGTTTGAACCTTGTGAGCACGCTTTGATGCCTCAGTAGATTGTGTTAGTAATGAGTCAACTTCTGCCCATTCACCTTTCTTTGCATTCTGTAGCGCTTGCATTGCTAGGCTTTTTGACTCGCCAGCATTGATGATCAATTCCATTACGGTTGATTCTAGTTCCATGTGGATATCCTCAATATTTTTGATGAATAGAGTGGTAGTACCCACTCTATTGAGTTGGATGAATGTTACGCGAAGCTTTGTTCACTAGATTTGTTATCTTGAGTAGAATTTGTGTCTTGAGGCTGCTCTTCTGCAAGCAACTGTTTTTCGTAAATTTTGAAGAATGGGTAGTAAACAACCAGATTTACACCAATTAGAATGAACACCAATACAGCATTGTTTAGCTGCCATCCAGCTCCCCAAGCTGCACCTATTGGTGCTGGTGCCGTCCAAGGAACCAGTGAAACCATTTTGCCAATCCAGTCCATACTCGTCGCGAAGTAAGCGATGATAGCGTTGATCATTGGAGCGCCGACAAATGGAATGAACATAATAGGGTTCATAACGATTGGTGAACCAAAGATTACAGGTTCATTGATGTTGAACATTGCAGGAACTACACCAAGACGACCGATTGTTTTAAGGTGAGCAGATTTACTTCTCAGGTAAAGTAGAACTAATGAGAATGTTGCACCAGAGCCGCCTAATACAATAAAGAACGACCAGAATGGTTCAATAAACACTTGAGGCAGTTCCATTCCTGCAGCAAGAGCTTCTTGGTTTACACCTAGGTTGTAAAGCCAGAAGGGTGCCATGATGCCAGAAACGATTGCTGAACCATGAATACCAGCAAACCATAGAGTATGTGCAACAAGTACAGCAAGTAAAATCGCCGGCAATGTGTCAGATGCTGATACCAATGGCTGGAATAGAGCCATAATTGCACCTGGAATTAGCATATCGAAATTGTTTTGAATTAGAAGGTTTAGTGGATAAATCGTAACTATCACGATCATTGTTGGGATCAGCAGGTTAAATGACTGACGAATTTTATCAGGCACCTGCTCCGGCATTTTAATGCCAATATTATGAACTTTTAAGAAACGAGTCAGTTCAGTAACAAAGATCGCAACAATGATTGCAGTAAAGATACCAGTGCCACCAAGGTACGTTGCAGACAGAGCACCATCTTTCATCGGTGCTGCTATCAAAAGAAATGACATCAATGAAAGCATTGCCGTTGGTAGGGCATCTAACTTGTAGCTATTTGCTAGGTTATACGCGATACAAGCAGAGATATAACATGACATAATCCCCATACTCATATTAAAAGGGGTCATGATTTCATCAAAATAGGTGGATGACATTGAAATCCACCATTGACCTAAGGCAAACGCGGTATCTTCCGAAAAAGGAGGAAAAGCAAACACAAGCAAGAAAGAACCCACGATCATGAAGGGCATTGCGCCAATGAAGCCGTCACGAATTGCACACACGTGCTTTTGAGTTGCCAGTCGGCCTGCTATCGGTGTTAAGGTGTTTTCTAGAAAATCGAATAATGCTTTCATCGTGATATCCCTCTTATTGATTTAGCATTGTGATTGCATCGTTAAGGATTTTTTCGCCTTTCATCATGCCGTAATCCATTTGATTCATTACAGAAATTGGTTTGTTAGCAGCATCAGCAATCTCTTTGAAATCATTGAGTTTGTATTTAATTTGTGGACCTAGTAAAACGCAATCGAAGTTTGGAAGGTTCGACTCGAATTCATCTAATCCCACAGCTTCAATATGCGCTTCAATCCCTTTCGCTGCCGCAGATTGCTTCATTTTGTTTACGACCATGCTAGTAGACATACCAGCAGCACAGCACAATAAAATGTTGATCATGATTTAGTTCCTTTTCTTATTAATTTATCACTTAATCTAGTAAGCGTTGTAGAGTACGAGAAAAATGTAACCGGTTACAGAAACCGGTTACAGAAACCGGTTTCACTTGTGTGAGAAATGTCATAAAATATCGTTACTCAATGCTACAATTGATGACGGGCATCACATTAGGTAAGAAATCGGGTTCGAATTTAGGGGTTACTATGTTCTAGTAGACAGTAAGATAACTTTATTTTTTGATAATTGGTCCATATAAACAATAACTTATAATAATATCCAAACGTAACGTGGGTAAGTGATGAAAGGAATAGAATGAGTACCATTGTTGATGTCAGCAAACTTGCTGGAGTCTCCAAAGCAACAGTCTCGCGTGTGATCAACGGCACAGGTCAGGTTAAACAATCGACAAAAGATAGTGTCTTCGCCGCGATGGAACAGTTAGGTTACCGTCCAAACCGGACCGCTCAAGCTTTAGCGACAAATAAAACTGATACAGTGGCATTGGTACTGTCTAACTATGACAGTACTAGGTGGGGTGTACTATTACAGCAAATCTCAATTCAACTTCAATCAGAAGGCAAAACACTAACAGTAATCGATGGTAAGAATGACCCTCAACATGAATATGAAGTAATTAGACAACTAGAAGGGCAATTTGATGCCATTTTGCTTTATAGCCGAACCCTATCTGATGAGCATATACAAACGTTAGAATCACAACTGTCCGTGCCTTTTGTTGTGTTAAACCGTGCCTCTATGGCAGGGAATTACCATTCAGTATCCATTGATCAATCTAGTCTTATCGTGACCGCAATGGAACATTTGATTTCATGCGGTCATAAGAGCATCGCATGCATAACTGGTCCAATAGACAACCCAACAGGAAAAGCTCGTATCGAAGGTTATAAGCGAGCTTTAGAATCATCTAGATTGCCTTATAATCCATCTTTAGTGTTATCCGGTGATTACCATATAAGAAGTGGATATGATCTGTGTACCAACCTCTTGAAGTTAAATGTGAAGTTTACGGCGATTCTCGCATTTAACGATAATATGGCTTTAGGAGCGATTAAAGCTTTGTCAGAAGAAGGGGTTCACGTTCCAAGTCAAGTATCTGTTATTGGTATAGATAATGATCCTTTTGGTGAGTTTTCAACCCCAGAATTAACGACCATAGACTTACCGATTGAACTCATGGCACAGAATGCTGTTAAGTTAGCGCTAAAGCTACGCGATGAAGCTGTTCCATATGAACCGAAAATCTTAAATGGAAATTTAATAAGTCGAAATTCAGTGACCCCATTCCATGCGAATAAGTCTTGGTTAAGTTTCTAAAACCCTGAGGTGTGTGATTCATACAAAGCTCTCCTCGGAAAACAGCCCCAAAACGAACCATTAAAGATGGCTGACTCGTCAGTCCTTTTTCCATTGTTGTAGCAAACTTTGGGGCAAAAGTGTTTTAGCTTACCTGCCCCGTATTGAACAATATGAACGCGCAAATATAAGCGGTGAGATCGATAGCTTTACTCAGCGGTATTCCTGCACCATGGTTCGCATTGACATCAGTACGAATCATCACAGGCGCACCACCTTGATGCTTGTCTTGAAATTAACGATACAAAGATTTGGTCGACTCTCTCACAATTAAATCAATCGGAGGCAACCTTGCTTCATGTCGCTCGCCAGATAACAAGTTCAAGATCGACTGAGCACACACTTCACCAATCTCTTCAATTGGCTGCCTTAATGTTGTTAACGCGGGTGTGAAATACTTCGACGTTGGTAAGTCATCAAACCCAATCAATGACACATCTTCTGGCACTTTATAACCGTGATCGTGTAGCGCCTTAATCGCCCCGTAAGCGGTTTGGTCGTTAGCAGTAAACAAGGCGGAGAAGTGAACCCTAGATTCTAACTCTTGAATTCGTTTTTCTAATGCTTCGATATCTGTATCAGCAGCAAAAGAAGAGAGTGAAGCAAGCGAGGCCGCCACTGCGACTGTTATTGGCAAAAGCTTAAATTTTTGCATTGTAATTCCCTATTATTTTTTTGAGTTTTCATCGAGCAGGGAAATATTAAGCAATGAAAGCGTTGAAAAGTTGGTTGCTGTTCACACTGATAAATCAGCCTAAATGCCATGAAACTTTTAGAATATCCATGACGAAAACTACTGATTTAAGATCAACAGGTTACGGTTGATATTGCGTGAGATATCAGCTTGAAATCGCTTTCATTTCATCAGTATTGGTGGCGGCTATCACGGAAAACAGTGTGTGAAAGTGAAGGAAATATGACGCAGTTTTGATTGGTTTTCATATATATGAAAAGCCTCAAAATCTAAGGTAGATTTTGAGGCTTCTTGGTCTGAGTAAAATACCCAGTTATCTAGAATCAAGCATTCGTTAAAGTGAATCTAGAGACGCAACCCCCATATTGAACAGAGTAAATGCGTAGATATCGGCGGTGAGATCGATCGCTTTGCTGAGCGGCATTCCGGCGCCATGGCCCGCATTAACATCAATACGAATCATCACGGGCGCACTACCTTCATGCTTATCTTGCAGCTCTGAGATGAACTTATAAGAGTGAGCAGGCACTACGCGGTCATCGTGATCAGCGGTCGTCACCAATGTTGCTGGATAATCCGTGCCACGCACCACATTATGAACCGGAGAATAGCCAAGCAGATATTCGAACATCTCTCTGTTCTGCGCGGATGTGCCATAGTCGTACGCCCACCCTTCGCCAGACGTGAATGTGTGGTAACGCAACATGTCCAACACCCCAACAGCAGGCAGAGCCACTTGGAACAGCTCAGGCTTTTGTGTCATACAAGCTCCTACCAGCAAGCCTCCGTTAGAACCGCCGCGAATCGCCAACTTATCGCTACTGGTGTAGTTTTCTTCAATTAAGAACTCGGCAGCAGCAATGAAGTCGTCAAAGACATTCTGCTTTTTCTGCTGAGTTCCCGCTTTGTGCCACGCCTTACCATACTCACCACCGCCACGCAGGTTTGGCACCGCATATACGCCACCCAGTTCTAGCCAACTGCCCACAGTGCCCGAGAAAGAAGGCGTTAGGCTAACGTTAAAGCCACCATAGGCGTACAACATGGTTGGATTATTGCCGTCTAACACTAATCCCTTCTTGTAAGAGATAAGCATCGGAACCTTGGTGCCATCCTTCGAGGTATAGAAGACTTGTTTAGACTCAAATTGATCCGACTCAAACGGAGACTCAGAGCGTTGGTAGATTTCAGAGCTTCCAGATTCAACATCAAAAGAGAAAATCGTTGGCGACGTTACATAGTTGGTAAAGGTGTAATGAAGCTGGGTTTGCTCTTTTTTACCACCCAAACCACTAGCCGTTCCTAGCCCGGGTAAATGAATTTCACGAACTAGGCTACCTTGGTAATCCAGCTGCTCAATCTTAGACACCACATCCACCATGTAATGAGCAAACAAGTAACCACCACCAGTGCTGATATCTAACGGCTGTGGCTTTTCAGGAATGATATCGAGCCACTGTTGACTGCTAGTATCAAAGCTCACCACCTTGCCATTAGGCGCATCGAGATTGGTGTATAGAATGAAGGTCT
The DNA here is from genome assembly GCF_002877735.2 of Vibrio sp. 10N.261.54.E10. NCBI lineage: Bacteria > Pseudomonadati > Pseudomonadota > Gammaproteobacteria > Vibrionales > Vibrionaceae > Vibrio > Vibrio sp. 10N.261.54.E10. The sequence continues at coordinate 994,591 of NZ_MCXE02000002.1, read as the reverse complement.
CATCTTGGTTATCGATGAGATAAGTGTCGCTATCCACATGATCAATCAGCGTGTTCAGCGATTGTTCCTCTGAACCTAAATCGATATAGAACAGTCTGTTACCCGATGTCGACTCTCGCCCTAGAATGATCAAGTAACGGTCGTCTTCGGTGGTATAGCCTGATACATAGCGGTGCTGCTCAGCGTTGTTCTCACCAAAGATAACTTTGTCGCTAGCTTGCTCTGTACCCAACTCATGGAAGTAAAGTTTGTGCTGTTCGGTACGTGCAGAAAGCTGGCTGCCGTCTGGCTTGTCGTAACTAGAGTAATAAAAGCCGCGATTACCTAACCAAGAAATACCGGTAAATTTAGCGTCTGTGATTTCGGCTTCAAGCTGCTGTTTAGTCTCGGTATCAATCACAAAGATCTTGCGCCAGTCGCTACCACCCTCTGAAATACTGTACGCCACTAGGCTGTAATCTTTAGAAAACGACACCGCACCCAGTGATGTAGTGCCATCTTCCGAGAAAGTATTCGGATCTAGGAAAATTTCTTCTTGTTGCCCTTCTTTGTGACGATAGAGAATGCTGTGATTCTGCAGGCCATCGTTCTTATAGAAATAGGTGTACTCACCTCGCACAAACGGCTGCGAGCTCTTTTTGTAGTCTTGTGCTTTTGCCAGTCGCTCTCTCAGATCCGCGCGATACGGGATTTGAGCGAGGTAATCAAACGTGATTGCGTTTTGACTCGCCACCCACTTCGCGGTCTCGTCACTTCTGTCGTCTTCTAGCCAACGATATGGGTCTTCGATTATCTGACCAAAGTAGTCATCGCTGACGATCTGTTTATTGGTGATTGGATATGGATACTCTTTTAAATAGCTCATCGTGATCCTTATTAAAAATAGTGAGAAATCGTCAAGTAGCGCGTTCTGATATGTTCAATCAATAACTTAATCTTGTTTGGTGGCTGGCGAGTAAAAGGGTACACCGCATAAATTCCCAACTTTTTGCCTACCAAATCAGGGAAGATATCCACAAGCTGACCATTGCGAATGTCGTGATAAACCAGACAACGTGGTACGTACGCCACACCATGCCCACCCAGCGCCGCTTTTCTTAACGCGGTCGCATTGTCAGTCGAAAAAGAGCCCGCAACACGCACGATATATTTGTCATTGTCGGTACAGCCATCTTTACTATGCAGAAACTGCCATTCGCTAGCACCCGTTGTTTGATAGGCGTATTGCAAGCAATTGTGCTGCACTAAATCTTTAGGCAGCATCGGCTTACCGTTCTTAGCAATATAAGACGGCGAAGCGCACACCACCCATTGTGAATCCAATATATGACGAGCAATGAGGCTTGAATCTTCCAAGTAGCCGGTTCGAATCACCAAATCGAGACCATCCTCAACCAAGTCGACAAAGCGATTATTCAGAGACATATCGACCGTTAAACCTGGGTGCATATTACAAAACTCGGCCACAGCGTCTGCGAGAATCAAATCTCCGGAGATAGTAGGCACTGACATTTTGATATGACCACTGACATTTTCACCAAAGCCTGAAACTGCGTCCATAGCCTCTTGAGCTGCCTGCTTCACATTTTTGGCCCCGTGTAACATTGCCTTGCCCGCCTCAGTCAAGGTCAATTTACGCGTGGTTCGATATAATAATTGCACGCCAATCTCTTCCTCTAAACGCGCAATTCTTTTACTAACTACCGAATTTGTAAGGTTATTTTGCTCTGCCACCTTACTGAAGCTGCCTAGTTCTACCACCTGTGAAAACAGGATCAAATCGTCTGCTCGCATCTGATTATGCCAATTTTGGAATTAATTATTTTCATTATTTCCCTATATCAATAAAAAATAAAGGGGTAAATTCACGCCAAATTAACAAAACAATTACAAAAACAGTCATTCCAATTACAAGATTCGCCTAAAGAAGGTTCCCGTTTAGAGGCCAAAGCGATTCAAATAATGACAAACCATAACGTGATCTTTACTTCAAACATGAACGTTTGAAAACAGTACGAGGAAGTACCCATGAGTGAAACTCTACTAGCCCTATTGGCATTTTCACCAATAGTTGTTGCAGCGATTCTGCTGGTTGGCCTTAACTGGCCTGCAAAAAAAGCGATGCCTGTGGCATTTGCCTTAACCGTTGCTATCGCCCTACTTGCTTGGGACATGTCTGGCACTCGCGTGCTGGCTTCTGTATTCCAAGGCTTCGGCATTACAGTGTCGGTTCTCTGGATTGTGTTCGGCGCCATCTTCTTATTAAACACTTTGAAACACACCGGAGCTATCACCACCATCCGCAACGGATTCACTGATATATCCGCTGACCGTCGTGTTCAAGCAATCATCATTGCTTGGTGTTTCGGTTCATTCATTGAGGGCGCATCTGGCTTCGGCACACCAGCTGCCATCGCTGCACCACTGCTGGTTGCTATCGGCTTCCCTGCGCTGGCTGCGGTACTGATGGGCATGATGATCCAATCTACGCCAGTATCATTCGGCGCGGTTGGTACACCTATCATTGTTGGCGTAAACAAAGGTTTGGATACGCACAACATCGGTGAAAGCCTGATTGCCAATGGTTCAACATGGGATGCTTACCTACAACAGATCACATCAAGTGTTGCGATCATCCACGCCTGCGTTGGTGTGATGATTCCTGTATTGATGGCGATGATGCTGACTCGCTTCTTCGGTAAGAACAAAAGCTGGACTGAAGGTCTTGATATCCTGCCATTCGCACTGTTCGCAGGTGCTGCTTTCACCATTCCTTACGCACTAACGGGTGTTTTCCTAGGTGCTGAGTTCCCATCACTGATTGGTGGTTTGGTTGGCCTTGCGATTGTTGTAACAGCAGCAAAACGCGGCTTCCTAGTACCTAAATCAAAATGGGATTTTGAGAGCGAAGACAAGTGGCCTGCAGAATGGCTAGGTTCTCTGAAAATCGACCTTGACGACAACAATCAAGGCCATAAGAAGATGAGCATGGCGATGGCATGGGCACCATACGTGCTGCTAGCGGTGACCTTGGTTGCGAGCCGCGTGAACCCTGAATTCAAAGGCCTACTGAAGAGCGTTAGCCTATCGTTCAGCAACATCCTTGGTGAAACCGGTGTGAGCACTGCGATTCAGCCTCTGTATCTACCGGGCGGTATCTTGGTCTTCGTCGCGCTGGTTGCTGTTCTCATGCAATCTCGCAGCGCAACGCCACTGGCTAAAGCCTTCGGTGAATCGAGCAAGACTCTGATTGGCGCAGGCTTTGTGTTGGTGTTCACCATCCCAATGGTTCGTATCTTCATTAACTCTGGTGTGAACGGCGCAGATTTAGCAAGTATGCCAGTAACCACTGCAAACTTTGCAGCTGACCTCGTTGGTAGCGCATTCCCAGCATTGAGTGCAACGGTTGGTGCGTTAGGTGCCTTCATTGCAGGTTCGAACACCGTTTCAAACATGATGTTCAGCCAGTTCCAATTCGAAGTAGCGCAGACTCTGACTATCTCTAGTGCGGTGGTTGTTGCTCTACAAGCCGTTGGTGCAGCAGCAGGTAACATGATTGCGATTCACAACGTGGTAGCGGCATCAGCAACTGTTGGCTTGCTAGGACGCGAAGGTGCAACCCTACGTAAGACAATCATTCCAACGTTCTACTACTTGGTGATGACAGGCATCATCGGCCTAGTGGTTATCTACGGATTCAAAATGACCGACGCACTTATGTAAACCATAAGTCGTTCAAAAGCACTTGGCGTTAATACTCAATTCCCCGACAGCGACACCGTCTAATAAGACAGTTGATGAGTTCCGGGATGGATACTAGAGCACATCAACACCCATGGGTATTAACGCCATTTTCCCGAATTAAAGCAGCCCAAACCAAGCTCTCAAAGAAGAGCAACATCCCAAGAATTTAGGACTGAAATTATGATCATATCCGCATCGACTGATTACCGCGCCGCAGCAAAAGCGAAATTACCACCGTTTCTTTTCCACTACATTGATGGTGGCTCTTACGGAGAACATACCCTACGTCGCAACACGGCTGACCTAGCTGAGATTGCGCTAAAACAACGCGTACTCAACGACATGTCGGACCTAAATTTGGAAACCGAACTATTTGGCGAGAAGCTAGCGATGCCAATCGCACTGGCGCCTGTTGGTTTAACGGGTATGTACGCAAGACGCGGTGAAGTACAAGCAGCAAAAGCCGCGGACAACAAAGGTATTCCTTTTACGATGTCGACGGTGTCGGTATGTCCAATAGAAGAGGTCGCACCTAAGATTGAACGCCCAATGTGGTTCCAACTTTACGTACTAAAAGATCGTGGCTTCATGAAGAACGTATTGGAGCGTGCAAAAGCGGCTGGCGTAACTACTCTGGTATTTACTGTAGACATGCCGGTACCTGGCGCTCGCTACCGTGACATGCACTCAGGAATGAGTGGCCCAAATGCAGCAATACGTCGTGTATTCCAATCTATGCGTCATCCTAGCTGGGCAGTTGATGTTGGCCTACTTGGTAAACCGCACGACCTTGGCAATATATCTACTTACCGAGGTTCTCCAACCAAACTGGAAGACTACATCGGTTGGTTAGGTGATAACTTCGACCCGTCTATTTCATGGAAAGACCTAGAGTGGATCCGTGACTTCTGGGATGGCCCAATGGTTATCAAAGGCATTCTTGATGAAGAAGATGCAAAAGACGCCGTGAGATTTGGCGCAGACGGTATCGTAGTTTCAAACCACGGCGGTCGTCAGCTAGATGGTGTTCTATCAAGTGCTAAAGCACTGCCTGCGATTGCAGATGCGGTAAAAGGCGACACCAAGATTCTGGTCGACTCTGGTATTCGTACTGGCTTAGATGTAGTTCGCATGATGGCGATGGGCGCAGACTGCACCTTGCTTGGCCGCTCTTTCGTTTACGCGTTAGCAGCGCAAGGACAAGCAGGTGTTGAGAACCTACTCGACCTGTACGACAAAGAGATGCGCGTTGCGATGACTCTAACTGGCGCCAAGACAATCAAAGACTTAACCCATGAATCTTTGGTGGGGCTAGATTAAGTCCGTTGATTCACTGTAATGCTTTGGTCTACTTAGACCGAAGTTCAATCGGTGTCACAGCAATTCCACTGCCGTTGTGACACCGTTTAAGCACTGGAAAATAAAATAAAAAGCTAGGGCGTGTTGATCTTTCGAGCTGATTTTTGCAGCGAGTTGCTGGGTATTTATACAAGGCAGAGGCGTCGATGTGTAGCTAGCCTACATGAGAAGCCGATAACGTAGTAGAAATGGTCAGCAAACGCTGCCCGAAGGGTTCGAGCTGGGCGCCCCCGCAAAAAGCGTTTTACTCTTTGTTGAGGGGGATTTGCTTAGAGTGACTAGGCTACTTCCCCTTCGCCGCGATTAAAACGCTTTTATCTCGAACAAAATTTAACCGCGAAAGTTCAACACGCCCTGAACAGTGCCAAATAAGAAGCACAAGGAAGCAAAGATGGAGACAAACACATCCCATGAGCGAGTAATAGACGCACAAGCTTATCAGCAGCTTGAAGCGATACTGGCTCAAAGAATAGAAACAGAACGCATTGTCACGCAAGAGGCAAAGCGCTTGGCTTACGGCACCGATGCGAGTTTCTATCGCTTGGTACCGAAAATGGTTCTAAGGCTGAAAAACTTAGATGAAGTGATATTCACCATTCAAAGCTGTCGCGAACTGGGCATTCATTTTACCTTTCGCGCTGCGGGTACCAGCCTATCAGGACAAGCGGTTTCAGACTCGGTACTCATCACTCTAACCGACGACTGGCGCGGCCATGAGATTGTCGATAACGGCAATCAGATCATTCTTCAGCCCGGTGTGATTGGTGCTGATGCCAACAAATACCTCGCCCCTTTCCAACGTAAAATCGGCCCAGATCCAGCTTCAATCAATACCTGTAAAATCGGTGGCATCGCGGCGAATAACGCCAGCGGCATGTGTTGTGGTACTGCGCAAAACTCGTATCGCACCGTTGAGAGCATGAAAATCGTATTGAGTGATGGTTCCCTGCTTGATACGGCAGATAACGCCAGCGTTGAAGCTTTCAAGCAATCACACAAAACGTTGTTTGAAGGCATTATTGATTTACACAGACAGACTAGCTCAAATCAAGAACTGGCAGACAGAATCCGCCACAAGTACCGTCTTAAAAACACCACCGGCTACGCGCTCAATGCATTGGTCGATTACCACGACCCAATTGAGATCATAAAACACCTGATGATTGGCTCAGAAGGCACGCTAGGCTTCATCGCAGAGATCACCTACAACACCGTTATCGAACACCCGAACAAAGCTTCGGCTCTGTTGGTGTTTGCTGACATCGAACAAGCAAGTAAAGCTGTGACTACGCTATCAAAAACACCAGTTGCTGCCGTTGAATTGATGGATGGCAGAGCACTGCGTTCAGTGGCTGATAAACCGGGTATGCCCGCCTTTATGCCTAGCTTGGATTTAGAAGCCGCGGCTATTTTGGTTGAATCACACGCCAGCTCCCAGCAGGACTTAGATTTACAATGTAAATCAATTTTGGATGCATTGACTGAATACACAATTGTTGAATCAGTCCCTTTCACGTCCGATCCGAAGACAGTCGCGACTCTGTGGGGCATCCGAAAAGGCATGTTCCCAGCAGTTGGAGCCGTTCGTGAAGTTGGCACAACCGTTATCATCGAAGACGTGGCTTTCCCTGTCGAAAACCTCGCTAACGGTATTCGAGAGCTACAAGAGCTGTTCGACAAATACGACTACAACGAAGCGATCATTTTTGGTCACGCCCTCGAAGGCAACCTGCACTTTGTATTTACTCAAGGCTTCGACAGTCAAACAGAAATCGATCGCTACGGCGGTTTCATGGACGATGTTGCCGAGCTGGTTGCGGTGAAATACCAAGGTTCTCTAAAAGCAGAGCATGGTACTGGTCGTAACATGGCGCCTTATGTGGAATTGGAATGGGGCAAAGACGGCTATGCCTTGATGCAACAGATCAAAGCGCTGTTTGATCCAGAAAGACTGCTCAACCCCGGCGTTATCATCAACGACAACCCGAATTCACACATCACCAATTTGAAGCCAATGCCTGCTGCCGATGACCTTGTCGACCGCTGTATCGAGTGTGGCTTCTGTGAGCCTGTTTGTCCGTCTCGTACCTTAACTCTATCGCCACGCCAACGTATCGTGCTGTACCGCGAGTTACAACGCCGCCGAGCTGCGGGTGAAGAGATAGAAGCAAGCGAACTAGAGAAAACCTTTGAATACCAAGGCATTGATACCTGCGCCGCAACCGGCCTGTGTGCCGAACGTTGTCCAGTGGGAATCAACACCGGTGATTTGATTAAAAAGCTTCGTATTGCCAAGTACGAGAAATTTACGCCAATCGCTAAGTGGACAGCGGATCATTTCTCGACCACCACTAAGCTGACCAAGGCTGGCCTCAAAACCAACCAAGTGGCGAGTAAGGTTCTGGGCGCCAACACGGTCGGCAAGCTTACCAATGGCCTACGCTCAGTGACCAAAGGCGCGACACCGATTTGGATGCCAGAGATGCCGCAATCCAACAATCACTCCCTCACGGCTTCACCAATGACAGCCGAAACATCGAACAACGCGAAGAAAGTGGTTTACCTCCCTTCGTGTGCCAGTCGAACCATGGGGCAACAAAGTGATGCGGGCGACCAACGTCCTCTTACTGAAGTGACCATGTCTTTGCTCAACAAGGCAGGATTCGAGGTAATTCTACCGAAGAAGCTAGATGACCAATGCTGTGGCATGCCTTACGACAGCAAAGGAATGACCGACTTAGCACAGTCGAAGGCTCAGCAGTTGGAAGAAGTGCTATGGCAAGCCAGTCGTCAGGGTGAATACCCAATATTGATGGATACCAGCCCATGTGCTAAACGCAGTATTGAACAGTTCACCAAGCCATTAGAGGTGTTAGAGCCAACAGGGTTTGTGAATCAATATTTGCTTGAACATCTGACGCTTGAGCCGCTACAAGAAACCGTGATGCTGCATGTCACGTGTAGCTCTCGTCGAATGGGCTTAGAAGGCGCGATGTTAAACCTTGCTAAAGCGTGTACCGAAGAGGTGATTGTTCCAGAGCATATTCAATGTTGTGGTTGGGCAGGTGACAAAGGCTTCACTACACCAGAGCTGAATGAGGCGGCGGTACACCCACTCAAGGAACAAGTGCCGAGCAACTGCACTCGTGGCTTTAGTAACAGCCGAACCTGTGAGATCGGTTTATCACACCACAGTGGCATTCCGTATCAATCAATCTTGTACTTGGTGGACGAAGTGGCGCAGTAGCTTTATTCAAAGTTCATAGCAACGAGCTCTAGCTTGAAACGAAAAATGGCAGCCCAATCAGGCTGCCATTTGTTTGTTCAATTTAAACCGTATTACCGAGCTAGATATTGCTGAGCTAGCGGTTACGGAGCTAAGCTCATCAACTCTTCTGGCGAGTAGTGTTCTGCTTCTGCGCCTTTGGCGATCAGATCAATCACTTGGAAGTCGCTCATATCACCAAATTCTTTGGTCAAGTAATCACGAAACGCTTTTTCATTCGGCCATTTTCCTCGCACGATATAGCCATCTTCTTTGTCGAAACCTTCCGTCTCAAAGAAAGAAAAATCAGTCATACCAATGTTGTGGCAATACAAAACGAGATACATGTTGAATCCTTAACGCTGAACACTTAACTAAGCTAAAAACCGATCGACAACCGATCCGAAAGCCAATTCAAAAAAACAGGCTCAAGGTTACAACATAAATGCCAAATCGAACACTCAATCGAATAGCACGTCGAAAACTTAAGCAGCCTGTTCTTTTTCGCTAATCATCAAACATCATGTTAATTGCAGCACCTAACAGGATCAGCCCAACAATTGGCCCCATGACTGCTAATGGCGCGCGCTCAATGTATGGAAGGTTCTCTGCGATCATCAAACCCCATTCAGGTGTTGGTGGCTTTGCCCCTAATCCGATGAAGCTCAGCGAGGTCAGACTTAGAGTGATGACTGGTAGCCTCAACATCGCGTGTCTTAACAACGGTGGCAACACATACGGAAGCAAGTAGAAACGGAAGATTCTAAGCTTACTGGTGCCCCATAGTGGCGCGAGGTGTGTATAAGGTTGAGCCTTGGCTTCTACGATCAAGCTTGAGCAGTGTGCAGCTAGCGGCGCCCACGACACCAATACAATCGCGATTAATGCGCTGTTCGGATTCATCCCCGTTAAGCCTGCAACAAGCAAGCCTGCAATGATGTATGGGATACCCTTAGTGATCTCGATAAGGCCTTGGCTAAAGCGGGTGTTGAAACCCATGATGATGCCCGTCACCAAGCTCAAGAACGTTGCCAATATGCCGGCTTGGAAGGTCGCAATCATACCAGAACCAATTCTCGCCAGTAGGTCTCGACCAATGCCATCTGCGCCCAAAGGTGCTTGCCAACTCGGTGATGCCAAGCGTGCGAATTGGCTAGTGTATGGGTCTCGGAATGCAGCCCATACAACGATAGCAATTAGGAAAGAGAAGATCGCAAAAGCAGTGACACGCTTTGCGCGGTTCTGGGTAAAACGAAACGAAGAGTGGCTACTGATGAGCTTGCCGCTTTTCAGGCTGTGGCCAAGAATCAATTGCTGAACAAACAAGCTCATGCTGCTCACGGCAATTGAAAATAGCAGCAACACCAATAAGCCGCCTTGCAGCGTTGGTAAGTCTTGCGCCTTGGCTGCACCAAGAATCATGCGCCCGATACCAGGGATCGAGAAGATAAGCTCAACCGCGACTGCGCCACCAGTTAAGCCAATCACGATCATCGCGATTTGCGGGATCAGACTGCTCAGCGCTCTTTTCAGCGCAAAGCGAATAATTTGATTGGAATGAACGTTGGCACTGAGCCAAGTGATCACCCAAGGTTCATTGAGAACGCGTTGTAAACTGTCTCTGAGTAGACGACTAAACAAGCCACTTGCAGGCAGTGCGAGCGCTAAACTCGGTAGCCAGATATCTTGCCAACCTTGCCAACCATACGGTGGTAGCCAACCTAACCAGATAGAGAACACCAATATTAATACCGAGGCCACCACATACTCTGGTAACGATATTAATACGGTGCTTAAACTGCTGTAACTCTGCCCTAGTTTGCCCTTCTTCCAACTGCGTAAGGTAGCAAGTAAGCCTGCACCACACAGTACGAAAGTCATCACAAGTGCGCTAGACATCAAGAACAGAGACGTAGATGCTGTTTTTTGAATGCTTAATGCAACCGAGGAACCATCAATCCATGATTCACCTAGATCACCTGAAAAAGCACTTCCTACCCAGTCGAGCAGGCGCTCAATGGCTGAACGGTCAAGCTGAAGATCAGCGCGTACCGCCGCTAAAGCTTCAGGCGTAAGCAGGTGTTGTTGCCCCGCCCTAGCCCGCAGAATAGATTGGCTTGGATCGATGCCTGCAATGTCAGGCATCAAACCAACAAGAATCACCACCACAATCAGTGAGGCGATTCTTGATAGCCAAGGCGTCAAGATAAATAGAGTTCGACGCAGAGTCTCAGCAGATAACATTTATTTAGTTAGCCTGTGTTGCCGGGTTAACTTGTGTCGCTTTTTTGACCTGTGTAGTTTGGTCAACCAAGCGACGTTCACTTGGGTCACGAACTACATTGCTTACACGCTCGCTCTCACCTTGAATCACACGTTCGTGAAGCAGTGGAATCGCAGCAAAATCGTTAAGGATTTTTTGTTCAGCTTCGATGATCGCTTGGTGACGCAGCGCACCTAGCGGTTGTAGGTCAGCGTGATTCAGTGCTTTATCTACCTCTTGAGAACAGAACTGGCCAAGGTTGAATGAACCCTTACAACCAAAGTCGCTCATCATGTAAGCCACTGGGTCACCCGAATCTAGAACCGTTGCACGAGAAAGGATAAACGCGTCAAACTTACCAGATAGCGCATCGTTCTCGATCTGAGCATATTCACGAATATCCAGCTCAACCTTGAAACCAGCCGCTTCAAGTTGTTGCTTCAGTAGCGCTGCCACTTCTGGAAGCTCTGCACGGTCGGTAAAGGTACCAATAACAATGCTTTCGCCGTTCGCTTTTAGCGTTTTGTCAACTGCCTGACCTTCAGGTCGAATTGGTTCAGCCCAAGCAAGTGCTGGACCTAATAGGCCTTGCGCGATATCCGCGTGGTTTTCATAAACAGTATTCACGATCTGCTCACGGTCTACTGCAGCTGCCGCTACCTTACGCAGTTCAATATCGCTAAATACGCCTGACTTGTTGTTCAGGTAAAGCGTATTAGTACGAGGCATTGCCACTTCGTAAAGTAGGTTCGGATCAATGGTCGCGATTTGTGAAACGGGTACCGCTTCAACGACGTCAGCCGTGCCGGTTCTCAGTGCTGCAGCACGAGCAAAACCATTAGGAACGTATTCTGCAATCACAGATTCAACCTGTGCTTTTTGACCCCAATAGCCGTCAAAACGTTTCAGTTTCGCGCTGGTTGTGCCGTTGATTTCAGTCAGCTCAAACGGGCCAGTACCTGCGCCAATTGGACTAACACGACCATCTTCTTGATAAGCACTTGCTGCTAGGATCGCTAATTGAGGGCTTGATAAACGGCTTGGTAGAAGAGGGTCATCAAAGCTGGTTTTAATCTCTACACGGTAGTTGTCCATCGCTTTCACTTCTAGCTCTACTCCATCTAGGATGCGCGGCTTAGGTGCTGCTTCAAGCGCTTTTTGTAGAGAGTTCACTACAGAGTTTGCCGTTAATGTCGAACCGTCATGGAATTTAACGCCTTGGCGAATCGTGAACTGCCAAGTCAGAGGATCAAGATGTTTCCAATCCGTTGCTAGCATAGGTTCTGCTTCTGAGGTTGGGCTCAGGTTAACCAGAGTTTCTGCTGTGCTCCAACGAGATAACTTAAAAGCGTCATCAGAAAGTGGCGATAAACCCGTTCTTGGTGGTTGCATCATCGCAACTCGAATTTCAGATTTTACTGCGGCATCGCTAGACCCTGGTTGAGAGTCAAAACAGCCCGTCAAAGGCAGAGCCAACGCAAGCGTGCAAGCCAGTTTGATTGAATTAAAACGCATAATTATTTTTTCTCTGTAGCTGTATTTTTTTAATAAATAAGGTTGTGTTTAACAAGTAGATTTCGAAAGAGGCTGAGACTCGATCAGCATCTGAGTCGCAGGATGAGCAGGTTTACTCATCACTTGATCGGTCGGTCCGTGCTCCACCATTTCACCATGGTCGAGTACCAGTATTTCTTCACAAAGGGCTTTTGCGGCACCTAAATCGTGAGTAACCAAAATAAGGCGCATATCGCGCTTCTTTTTTAATGAATTAACCAAGTCCAACAACCTTTGGCGATTCACTGGGTCAAGGCTGGCAGTAGGTTCATCGGCCACCAGCACTGCGGGTCTAACGACAAGAGCCCGAGCAATAGCCACACGTTGAGCTTGACCTGTAGAAAGCTGATTCGGTTTCAGTGATAACAAAGTGGCAGGCAATCCAACGTCTGAAAGCGCCTCTTCAATGATGGCTTCATGATTACCCGAAACATCTAAGTTACTTAGAGGTTCGGCTAAGATCTGTCGAACGGTATAGTAAGGGTTGAGGCTAGTGTGGGGCTCTTGAGGCACCAATTGAATCAAGCGACACACCGTTGCTTGCGCTTTGCTATCGCGAATTGGGAGCGAATAACCGAACAAGTTTATTTGACCAACGGTTGGCGCTTTAAGGCCAAATAGCAGTTCAATCAACGTTGATTTCCCCGCACCAGAACGCCCAACAATCGCTAAGCTTTTGTCTTCAACCTTAAGGTCAATGTTCTGTAGCGCTTTAAACGCCTTTCCACCCAACCAACTTGGTACGGAATAGTAGTGAACACTCACATTGTCGAACGTAATCTCTGTCGATGCTTGTGTTTCTGAATCAGTCACTGGCATTAATGACGAGGCTTCTGAGTTTAGTGGTAAGGTCGAGCTCATTCGATTAAGTCTCTCAATGAACAGCAGAAAGCGTGAGAGCTCGACTCAAGTGCATGTTTCGGAGCACCATAAGCCACCACACCGCCATCATCGATGACCAACAACTTGTCACACGTCAACGCGCTATGCAGGTCATGGGTGATGAGTAAACCACCAATTTGACGCTGTTTAACATTGTGTCGAATCAGCTTAAGTATCTCTTGCTCTGTCACGGGATCTAACGCACTGGTTGGTTCATCGGCGATGATAATATCGGCGTTACTCAGCAAGCCAATCGCAATACACACACGTTGGCGTTGCCCACCCGAAATTTGGCTCGGGTACAACGGCAAGATAGTTTCTGGATTAGGAAAACCAAGTTGATTCAGCAACTCGGTAATTTGAATTTTTTCTTTTGATTTAAGCTTAGTGCGAGTCCCCGTCAATGCCAAACTAAGTTGACCTTCGATTGAAACCAGAGGATTTAATGCTTGAAGGGCATCTTGGAAGATAACCGCAGGTCGTTGTGCTGCGGTTCTTTGCAGCATAGGCAAACCACATACCGCTTCACCAGACAGAGAAATATGACCTTCAACCTCGACCGTTTCTGGCAGAAAACCCGCAATCGCACGTGAAAGCATCGACTTACCAATGCCTGATGGACCCATGATCGCCAACAGCTCACCTCGATATACATCGAAATGAATATCTTGAAAAAGTGTTCTCGAAGAGGTTTTGATCGTTAATTGGTCAACAGACAGAAGTGAGGCGTTCACGCAGATACTCATAAATAGATGTTATAACATAACAACTCTATCATTAAGCCTACATGATGAAAAGCGAACATTGAACCGTATCGCATTTTATTTGTTGTTTGATTGACCATTTTTACTAGGTCATTAGATAGAAAAAGCGCCCTTAGCATAATGCTGTCAGGCGCTTTCAAAAGTACTGGCAATAACGATTGTGTTTCTAACCTAATGACACGCCGCGGATGCACCTTCTGTTGGAAGGCACTTCTGCTTAACTTGTGCGATGAACGGATACAAGAAGGCAATACGTCCAAGATAAAACAAGGTAAACGCCAACCACAAGCCATGATTGCCCCACATATCGATTGATAATGCCTGTACCGCTAAGAAAACCAACAAAGTAGCTATGCTAGAGTCCCTAACCGGACGCGTGGTTCCCGTTCCGGTAAAGATGCCGTAAACCGTTAAGCCAAAGCCAGCCACTAGCGGGAACACAATTAACCACGGAGCCATCTCTTGGTACAGCGTGACCAGCGCTGGAATATCGGTAAACAAGAAAACAATCATATCTTTAAAAATCAAAGTTAAAAGCGTCAGCGCGGCAATGAAACCTGCCGTCCATTGGAAGTTAAGCCTTAAAACACGATCAAGCATTGAAGGGTTCTTCTGTCCTACCGCCTTACCTGCAAACACACTCGATGCGTTGGCAATACCATCAAACATATAGCTGACAATGAAGGTCACCTGCATCAAGATCGCGTTAGCCGCTAGAACATCGGTACCCAGTTTAGAGCCAGTACGCGCCATCATGTTGAAGAACACCAAGATACAAATGGTGCGAAGCAATAGATCGGTATTCGAAGAGATGATTGTCGATAGGTCTTTCTTGGTCATCTTCGAGCCTTGCAAGAACTCAGAGATCGAAATATTGCTGGTCTTCATCACCAAGGTCACACCAATCGCAAAGGTGGTAACTTGTGCAATCAAACTTGCGTAAGCCACACCTGCGACACCCAAATCGAAATAAAGTACAAACACCGCATCCAAGACAATGTTCAACACATTACCAAACACTTGTGTATAAAGAACGTCTTTGGCTTTCGCCTGTCCCATTAACCAACCAATAATGGTGTAGTTAAGCAACACGAAAGGCGCGCCATAAATCAAAATACTGAAGTAGATATGCGCGTGCTCGGCTACATTGGCTTCAGGCTCTATCACCCACATTGCGCCTTGCCAGATGAGTGGTTGTATCAAGATAAAGATCAAACCCACTAAACCAGACAGCACAAACGGACGCATCAAGCTACCCGCCAAATCAGTGCGGTTTCCCTTACCCAGTGCCATCGCACTTTGGCCCGTGGTACTGACACGGAAAAAACCAAACAACCAATACATGGTGTTCATAATGATGGTGCCGATCGCCACGCCGCCAATCAGTTCAGCAATACCAAGTTGGCCGATAACAGCGGTATCCACAGCACCTAGTAGAGGCTGTGTCACCGTTGAGATGATGAAAGGGAAGGCAATTTTCAGATAATCTTTGTGGGTAATGGTCATATATTCTAGCGGGTGATATTAAGAACTATTTGCAATTAGAGCGGGATGCTATCGTTTAATCCGTACGTTGTCATCATTTACTTAGAGTCGTTTATCAACAAGCTTCTCTCCTATCGCACCATCAACATAAGAGGCCTTTCTGTCATTGAGCGAGCAAATTAGCCACAACAAATGAGTAAAATCACGCTCGACAAAACACAACAAAACCAATTACTGAGCCAACTCAATGGTTAACCTAGTAAAGGCTCAGTAAAAGCTCACGGGAAGGTAGAAATCGAGTTCGAACACTTCATCGGTGTTGAGAAAATGATTCTGATGATAATGCACATACGCGGGAGTCGAGCGCTGTTTGAAACCAGATGTGGGTAGCCACTTTTCTAACACCATACTGATCTGTGGTAGCAGTTCTCCATAGCGGCCATTTAGTCGAAACACAGCGTGTAAGCCGCCCGGAATCACCATCTGATTAACTACGCTACGATACTTAATCGGCTCATCAATCGCGATACACGCCACATAGCGGCACTGATCCATCTCAACCCAAGCAGGGTTTGAGTGATGCAAACCAAATTGACTTGAAAAATCACGCTGTTCTGAATTCGCCCACGCTTTCAATATCAACCACGCATTGCGAATGGATCGGTTATATCCCGTATGTCGAACATAGGCCGCCATCCGTTCAGGCACTTCGATAATCTTAGGTTCAGGCAACACTCGCTGCGCCACATTCAAATAGCCCGCCGCCACTTCAGGATCTTTCAAATAGGGCTTTTCTGCTACTTGTAAATCATGCTTACGCCATTCTCCGGGCGACATATTAAAGGTCGCTTTAAATGCTCGACTAAACGAAGACACCGAACTAAAGCCACATTTATGGGCGATCTCAACCACAGACGAACTGGTATCAAACATCAATTGGTTGGCTGCATACTCCATTCGAGTGCGTCGGATGTATTGATGCAACGATTCCCCGACCACACTTTTGAAGGTGCGATGAAAGTGCTGTTCTGAATAGGCCGCTATCTCAGATAACTCTTTGGCAGACAAAGGCTGACTGATGTCTTGGTGAATATGGAACAGGACATCATTGATTCGCGATATGTGTTGACGTGACATCGTTTAAATAGCATAAATGGACATGTTTAAGAGCATAAACGGACACGCTTGTTTTTACAATTGCCGTGTAATATCAAGCGATAGAATAAAAACGATAAACGACGAGACACAACACATGGAAATCGCACAGTCATTACAACAGATTCAATCTTCATACATTCGAGAGATCCTCGCAGCCGCAAGTGATCCAAATGTCATCTCATTGGCCGGTGGTTTACCGGACGAGAAAACATTCCCTATCGATTTAATGAAGCCAACGCTAGAAAACCTAGCGAACATGCCTGAAGTTTTCCAATACGGTTCTACTGCCGGTTACGGCCCGTTGCTTGACCACCTAACACAAAGCTACCAATTGCCAGAATCACACACGGCAATGATTTGTACTGGCTCTCAGCAAGGTTTGGATTTGATTGCACGTGCGTATGTTGACCCGGGTGATGTGGTTGTGATGGAAGCGCCAAGCTACTTAGGTGCGATGCAGGTGTTTGGCCTAGTTCAAGCAAACATTGCGACCGTGTCTCAAACTGAATTTGGCCCGAACCTAGACGAACTGGAAACGTGCTTTGCACAGCAATCACCGAAGATGTTCTATGCCGTGCCTGATTTCCACAACCCAACAGGTGTATGTTGGGCAACAGAAACTCGTCAAAAAGTGGCTGAGCTGTGTATCAAGTACAACGTAGCCTTCATTGAAGATGCGCCATACCGTGAGCTACGTTTCACAGGTACGGAACTGCCATTGGTTTCTTCGTTCTGCCCTGACAACTCTATCGTTCTTCGTTCATTCTCTAAGATTGCATCGCCAGGCTTACGCATTGGCGCGGTAACAGGTAAACGCAGCTACCTTGAGCCACTGATCAAAGTCAAACAAGGCGCGGATTTACACTCAAGTGTACCTATGCAAGCACTGCTTGTTGGTCTTCTAAAACATGAAGACTTCAACGTACACATGGAAAACATTCGCACACTGTACAAGTCTCGTTATGAAGTGTTGTTCTCAGAGCTAAAAAAACAACTGCCTGCAGATTGCGTGTTAAAAGCCGTAGATGGCGGGATGTTCATTTGGGTAGAAATCCCAGAGTGCGATACCTTCGAATTAGCTAAGACTTTGCTATCGAATGGTGTGGCGGTTGTACCAAGCCCAGTATTTTATCCAAAGGCCGATGAAGCAAAAGCCGCACTGCGCTTAAACTTCACTAACGCCAACCCAGAAGAATTAACAGAAGCGGTGAAACGCTTAGCGGAAGTACTTAACCAAGCGTAATCGCTGATTAAGTCAGACAGATTCAATACCAAGGCCCTGATGTATTTTTACAGCAGGGCCTTTTTGGTTTGGGAATACGTGTTGTAATTCGAACCAGATAAAACGGTTTCATTGCATTTCTTAGTCCAAAAGCCACACTAATAACAATGCTAAATAGCCCTACTTTTGGTTGGTTTTTGTCCTTCCTTGGCTTGGTTATACTGCGGCGGATTTTAATAAGCCAATATGGGCAAACCTGAGTAAATCAAACTCAGTATGTATCATAAAAGGCAACCGCTCTGGATTTACGTTCCAGCTCGCAGAAAGGAAAAACCATGTCTCAATATGTTGTATGTGCTCTGTATAAATTCGTAGCACTTGATGATTACCAAGAAATTCGCCAGCCACTCACTGACGTGTTAGAAGCCAACCAAATCCGCGGTACTTTGCTACTTGCGAGTGAAGGTATCAACGGCACCGTTGCAGGTAAGCGCGAATCTATCGACGCTCTTCTTCAATGGTTCAAACAAGATTCTCGTTTGGCTGATGTTGTTTACAAAGAGTCGTTCAACGAAGAACAACCATTCAACCGCACCAAGGTTAAGCTTAAGAAAGAGATCGTAACCATGGGCATTGAGGGTATCGACCCACGCCACGTTGTCGGCACTTACGTGAAACCAAACGAATGGAACGCTCTGATTTCTGATCCTGATGTAATTCTGGTTGATACTCGCAACGACTACGAAGTCGATATCGGTACATTCAAAAATGCTGTAAACCCAAACACAGAAACCTTCCGTGAATTCCCTCAATACGTTGAAGACAACCTTGATCCTAAGAAGCACAAGAAAGTTGCGATGTTCTGTACTGGCGGTATTCGTTGCGAAAAATCAACAGCCTACATGAAAGAGCAAGGCTTTGATGAGGTTTATCACCTTGAAGGCGGCATTCTTAAGTACCTAGAAGAGGTACCTGAAGAAGAGAGTATGTGGGAAGGCGACTGCTACGTATTTGATGGTCGAGTTGCAGTAAACCACCAGCTAGAAAAGAGCGGTTACGATGTGTGTAACGCGTGTCGCCTGCCAATCACTGACGAAGACAAAGCCTCTAAACACTTCGAGAAAGGCGTAAGCTGCCCTAAGTGTATTGATAAGCACAGCGACGAGCAGAAAGCCCGTTTCCGTGAACGTGAAAAGCAAGTTCAACTGTCGAATGCTCGTGGCGAAACCCACGTAGGCGGCGAAGCTGCTCACCTTATCGAGCAACGCAAAAAAGAGAAGCTTGCACACAAAGAGCAGCAACGCTCTGGTAAGAAAGCAAAGTAAACTTTCTGCTTTAAACTCTTATAGTTCTAAACATATAACTATAAATAGTTAGCTATATACATACAAAAGGGCGCAATTTCGAGGATAATTCTACGAGTTTACGCCCTTTTTTGATCGCTTTACGGCTTTGTGTTTTGAACCACATTTCTTTCGAAAAATTACTTCTATACTGTTAATAATTCGACTAGAGAGGAAGTGCCAATGCTCAATGAAAACCATGCCTTTATCTTAGATTTCCCAGATCTTAAATTAGACATTGTTCAGCTCAACCACGACGACGAAAAATTCAAAGCAGACATGCAGAAATACCACCAACTCGACTACGACATCCGCCAACTAGAAATCTCTGGCAGCCCAATCGATGACGACAGCATGCACAACCTCAAAGTAGAACGCATGGCATTAAAAGACTCGCTACATAAGCAACTTACTCGACATCACGCGCTTAAGATCGTTTAAATCACAACGTTCTTACTGCCAGATTTTAAGCCATGCATTACGCATGGCTTTTTGGTTTCATCACTTCGCAAATCTAAGCTAATTCGGCTTCTTCAATTATGTTACTGTTTGCTTATTCAAAGGCGTTTGATAAGGAAGCGGTAAAAGTGGCAATGAAAGAAGAGAACATACAACTCCAACTCGCTTCAAATTCTGAATTCGATGAACTGTTTGCGTGTGTTAAACAAGGTATCTTCATACACGTAGATAGCGTTTTCGGCTGGGATGACGACTTTCAACGTCAACGACTTTTAAACGAATACCATCCATCTTGGTTTCATTGGGTATATCGCGAAAATAAAAGAGTGGGGCTCGCCTGCTTTAAACCTTATGACAACGCATACCATATTCATTTGCTGATCATTTTCCCCCAGTACCAAGGTCGTTCGCTTGGCAAGCAAGTCATGACTCTCATACATAAAAAAGCTATGGCAGAGCAACTTAGTCAAGTCACTCTATCGAGTTTTAAAAGTAATGCTCGTGCTATTAACTTTTATCAATCGCTTGGCTATCACGTTGTTGATGAAGGAGATGATGATTTTGTGGGGATGGAGCTCAATCTATACCACAAACACCATCTCTAATTAAACGCCCTAGCCACTCGCCCATTACTGCTCAGTACATAATGACCAATATAAGCTGGGATAAATACCGATTGCCCTTTGGTGAGTGTTAGGTGTTCACCTTTCTGACTCATTAACGTTAAATCATCATCTATCGCCATTAAAATTTCAGCACCGCTTGTGATCACTTCTTCTTGCTGAGGGCGATGAAAGATATTGAAATCAAAATCACTGACAGGAATATCATAACTATCACATTGACCCAGTTTTGAGGGCGCTAACAACAAGCGTTCAAACGGGATCGGTTTGAACTCTGTACAGGCAACCAACTCGGCGACATCAATGTGCTTTGGCGTTAAACCTGCTCGCAAAACGTTGTCTGAATTTGCCATGATCTCGAGCCCAGTTCCCTTAATGTAAGCATGCGGAGTATTCGCATTCAAATACATCGCTTCACCCGGGTTCAATGTGATCAAGTTAAGAAGCAGAACACAAAATAGACCAATATCGTTTGGATACTGATGACTAAGCTCAATAACCAAAGCAAACTCCGCTTGGTCTTGATGAGCAGCCGCGTAAGTCAGAAGTTGCTCTAATGCTTGATGTTTACGTTGTTCATTCAACGTTAATAAATCACGGAAAAACGCCTCTAAACCTAGAGAATCAAGGTGGTTGCCAAACTCTTCAACTAAACCAGCCAGCTCGCTCGAATTCAACTTTCTGAACAACCCTAATATTTCATCGAATTCTCGAAAGCCATTCATTGCTTGATATTCAGTGATCGCGTAAACCAATTCAGGTTTGTGGTTAGAGTCTTTGTAATTACGATGTCCTGCGGTCAGAGGAATGCTTGCTTGCTCTTCTCTCGCAAAGCCAATTTCGGCTTGACGCTTGTTTGGATGAACCTGAACCGATAGTGCCTTTTCTGCTGCCAAGATCTTAAACAAGAACGGCAATTCACCGAACTCCTGCGCAATATCGCTTGATAGATAGGCCGGTTTATTCTTGTTAATCAGCTCAGAGAGAGGCACCAAGTGCTGGTCAAGCTTAACCATTGAGCAACCTTTTGGATGCGCTCCCATCCAAACTTCCGCTTGCGGCTCTTGTGACTCATTCTGAAAGCCAAACAGTTCACGTATCGAAGAAATGCTCCCCCATGCATAATTTTGGATGGTGTTTTCCATTGGGAAAAATGAGTGTTCTGAGAAGTGGCTGAGTGACATGGCGTTTTCCGTAGTGAGCCCTTTGAACACAATTCAGAGAGCTGATTTCTAATAACGTAAATAATTAGAAAGACTACAGAGCTCGGCTAGAACCCACATGAGATGAGGTCTTAGACGCAATAGGAAAAATTCTTAGAAACAGGTGAGACCGATGAAAAGCGTGAAAATAGTCACATTTGAATATCACGTATAGAAAGCGCCGAAAATAAGATAGCGGCTTGTATCGCACTGGTTACAGCAGCGATACAAGCATCTGAATACAAACACTAGTGACTATCTTGTTATCGTTCCTTAAAAGCTAGAGCGAGCTTCTGCACTTTTCTGAGGTGATTGAGCTTGTAAGAAAGGCAGTAACAGCAAGCCAATAACGGCCGCACAAGTCGAGATGGTAATGAAGAACCCACTCCAGCCGTAAGCTTCTAGAACGAGCGCTAATGGGTAACCAGAAAGTGCTGCTCCCATATAAGCAAACAAGCCAACAAAACCTGTCGCCGCCCCGGCAGAGTCTTTATGTGAACATTCCGCCGCCGCCATGCCAATAAGCATTTGAGGGCCAAAAACAAAAAAGCCAATGCAGAATAGCCCAGCCGCTTGAAACACAAAGTTGGTTAAAGGCATAAGCCATAAAGCCGAAACCGAAAGGAAGATGCCAATCGCAAACAAGATGTTCATCGGGCCTCGGTTGCCACCAAACAACCTATCCGATCCCCACCCAGCAACAAGTGAACCAACGAAACCGCCAATCTCGAACAGAGACAAGGCAGCGTTGGCGTTGATCAAACTGTAATCGTGTTCTTCGGTGAGGTATAAATTGCCCCAGTCGTTAACTGCCGTTCTTACGATGTAAACCAACACATAACTAAAGGCGAGCAACCAAATGTACTTATTGCTGAACACATAGGTTTTCAGGATCTCTCGATAGCTTAACCCTTGCCCATGGCTCTCTTGCGCTAATTCCAGGTGATCACTGCGCCACTTCCCTACCGTCGGAAGTCCCATGGTGGTGGGCTTGTCACGTAAGCGCCAGCAGACAATAAGACCGATAAAAACACCAATCACACCAGGCCAGATAAACCCAGCTCGCCAACTGAACTGCAGCGTTAGATAACCCACAAGAATAGGGATAAGCGCTCCACCAACGTTGTGCGCTGTATTCCAGATTGCCCAGCGAAAGCCTCTTTCGGAGCGAGAATACCAAGTCGTCAATAACTTGGAACACGATGGCCAGCCCCAACCTTGGAACCATGCATTCAGTACCCATAGCGAGATAAAAGCCGCTAACGAACTCGAAAAGCCAAACGCGATGTTTATCAGACCAGTCGCGATTAGGCCAAGCCCCATGAAGTAACGAGGGTTCGACCGATCCGATATCGTGCCTGAGATAAATTTCGATAAGCCATAAGAAAGATAAAAGAGCGTGCCAATTAAGCCGATATCGCCTTTGTCCAAACCTAGATCGGTGATCATTGCAGGCGCGGCGTAATTAAAGGTTTTACGAGTGAAGTAAAAACCCGCATAGCCGACATACATTCCTATCATGATGTGAAGGCGCCAATAGCGATAACTCTGATTGACCTCATCATCAGTTAGAGCATCACTCTCTGACGTTGTTGAGCGCAGAAATCCAAACATATTCGTTCTCACACTTTAGGTAATGTAACGCTGATATTGGTACCCGAAGATGAGCCATTAGCGTTGATTGTCATCTTGCCGCCGAGCGCCTGAACACGCTCTTGCATACCGCGAACACCCATTCCTTTGAGAAGATCTTGCGCTGTAAAACCAATGCCATTATCTGATATCTGAAGATAAGCCTGGTCACCTAAAAGCAGTTCAATTCTGATTTCGCTCGCGTTGGCGTATTTAGAGGCATTGTTTAGAGATTCTTGGCACAGCCTGAAGATAGTGACCTTAAGCGTGTCACTCAAACACGAGTAATCACCTTGCCAATTTAACTGAATATCAACGCCGTGATCCGAAAACTCCATCTCTCGAATAAGCTGTTCCACGGAATCTTTTAGGTCCAGATCGTCCAGCATCTTAGGTCTTAATTTTGTAAGTAGACGTTTGGTGGTGTCATAAACATTCAAAGATAATGATTCAATGGTACCCGCACAGCGAACGCTCATCTCAGCCGCGTCGACACGTTTAATAATGCTTGCCTGAGTACGAATTGCCGTGATGTTTTGGCCGATTTCATCATGCAGTTCACGCGCAATATCACGACGAACCGACTCTTCAGCGGTAACTAACTGACGTGAAAGATTTTGATTTCTGGAGAGCTCACTGCGTAATTTCGAGTTGAGATCTTTCTGCTTTTGAACCGCTAAACCAAGCAGTATACCTGTGATGGTTTGAGCAGATAGAGACAAGAGTAAGTCGGTAATTTCGAGTTTGGATGTTCCGCTGTGGGCTGCAATCAACGCGACACTATTTAGCATTGTTGCAAGCAGAGCGCCTTGCCATCCGTAACGAACGGCGAGCAAGATAATAGGGATCGCCATACAGAACGGGGCAAAGCGCCTTAGCTCATCAGGCAAACTGGTTTGTATCAAAATACTGGCGACCAACAACACGCTATATAAAGCAATATGACGGATTTTGAACTCAACAACATTGTTGATTAAATAAGAGCTCAGTGGCGCCCACTTATTTTGGAATAGATAGTTCCAGACCAGATAACACATCGGCACCAGCATCAGTCCACCCGTGATACTCGCTAACCACACCATGTAAACGGCTGGTACATGAGAGCCCACCACGGCAACATTAATAAATGCTGTGACCATGATTAAGCTCGCCATCACTAACAAGTGACGATTCTGGTCACCAGAATAATAACGCTTGGCAATTAGCGTGGCAGGAATACTCAATCCACTGGCGATGAGTATCGTCAGCCATTGGGGTTCATCAAGCAGCAGAGCTAAAGCGATCGCAAGTCCCCACTCTGCAATATAGATGGCAGGCCAATAGTGGGTACGAGTGTGCAGCGTCATTCCCAGTCGAAGTGAAAACGGGAAAAGCAGAATGGCTAACTCAGGGTCATTAATGAAATAGAAGGCAATAACCCATAAACAGAACCATGCACAGCCAGCCATAAAAACCCCACACAGGGAGGTGGCTAGGTAAGAACGCATTAGTACTGGTCTTGTGTAAACAGTTTCGCTAACTCGACATTATTCTTAACATTGAGTTTGTCCATCGCATTGGCACGGTGTACATGCACCGTTTTATGGCTAACCCCTAGCTCTACGGCAATAGATTTTACATCGAGCCCTGTCGCCAATAACTGACACACTTCGCTTTCTCTGCGGGTGAGCTGATTTAAAGAGGCTTTATTCTTCATGGGCGTCGCAAGCTTTATGGCGATATCGGGCGTGAGATAACAGCCACCATTTGCGCTCGTGTGTACGGCTTGGATTAACTCATCAGGGCTACAGCGCTTGCTGAGATAACCTTTGGCTCCTAACTCTAATGACTTCTCAACCATCGCCGGAGAGTCATGTACGCTCAGCATGATACTGGCAATGCCTGATGGAATTTCTTCCAATAAGCTCAAGCCACTTTCATCCTGCATTGAAATATCCAAGATAACGACATCAGGGTGACAACTTGGCAATCCGAGGCGCGCTTCTGCCGCAGAGTTAAATTCACCCACGACCGTAATATCAGTTTCAAGACTGAGTAATTGAGCAAAGCCCGAACGAACAATGACGTGGTCATCAACAAGCGCAACATTAATCATGATATTAACCAGAATTAAGAGTAAGAAAGAAAAATAGCCCCGACAGGAGCTATTTAATATTAAGTTTATTGATAGAGATGATACTGAATCGAACTAGCGATTGGTATGATCTCACGTGCTTTAATCAAATAAAGCACGTGATAATAATTACGCGTTTTGAGCCGCTAGGTGCATCTTCTTCGCGTGACGAATTTTCTTCTCTTCCGCAACCGCAACGAATAGCAGTAACACGATACAAATGGCAGCTGACGTATCAAGCGCTGCGAACGTGCCTTTCCAACCCGTTAAGCCAAAAATAGGTGTGCCGTCTGCAATCATACCTAGGCCAAGTTTGGCAAAGCTGTCACCAATTAAGTAAGCAAATGTACCTTTCACGCCATCCGCAACGCTGATTGCTTTCTTAGGCACGAAACCTACTGCAGCAACACCAATCAGCAACTGAGGACCAAATACTAGGAAACCAAGCACAAACAGTGATGCTAGGTACATGAACTCACTGGTTGCATGCTGGTAGAACTCTAGCGAAACGATAATCAGGCCAAGCGATACACAAGCAACCAAAGCACGGCGTCCGTTCGCAAGGTCTGACAGATAACCCCACATTAACGTACCGACCAGTGCACCAACCTCAAACAGAGTGAAGCCTGAAATCGCGGTTTCTTTTGATAGACCTAGCTCTTGATACGCATAAACGGTAGACCATTGATCGATACCGATACGAACAATGTATAAGAAGATATTCGCGAAGCAGAGCAACCAGATCACTTTGTTTTTCAGGATGTATTCAACAAAGATCTCTTTCTTAGTCATTTGATTTTCTTCAGCAGCCGTATCTTCTTCGCTGACTTCTTCATCAAACAACTCTTCAACCGTACCTAGACCATAGGCTTCTGGAGAGTCATTACCAAAGCGCATACCAATAAAGCCAACCACAATCGCAATGATTGATGGGAACACGAACATACCGATCACGTTGCCATCAAAAAGGTAGTTAGCACCGAACAGAGCAACACCAGCGGCACCTGCGCCACCCACGTTGTGCGACATATTCCAAAGGCCTAAATAAGAACCACGCTTGTTACGAGGCGTCCATTTAGTGATGGTCGAGTAGCTTGAAGGACCGCCGGTACTTTGGAAGAAACCACTCAACGCATAGAAGGCAACCATCAAGAATAAGCTAGCACTGCCACCGCCCATACTGAAGCTGAAGCCCAACATAGCGATACCAGAAAGGACAAGCATGAATGGCAGGAACTGCTTGGTGTTTTTACCATCGGCATAATAGGAAACGACGGTTTTACCGATACCGTAAGTGATAGAGAAACCCAGACCGATAAGACCTAGATCCGTCATCGATAATCCATAAGTAGAAATCATGTCGTTTTGCGCGACATTGAAGTTCTTACGGATCAAATACATGGTTAGATAACCAATGAACACGACGAGGTAAGATTGTAGGAATGGTTTAAACCACATTTTTCTTCTAGTTTCGACCGGAAGATCCAGCGTCGGTTTTCGAACCTGATCTAGGAACTTTAACATTGTGAACTCTCTTATTTTTTGTGAGGTCTGCACGGCATAATTGCGGCCATACATTGTTTGTTAGTTGACCGTGAAATAATAAGGAGTCTAAAAATCGACCGCATGAGAGAGGGTCTTAGAATAACTAGGAAAAATTCTTAGTTCAGAATTGGGAGTCAAGAAAGCGTGAACAGCATCACTTTGTTTACGGTCTGTTATGGATTGATATTACGATAACAAAAGTCACTCATTTCAGGGCTGACGAACCTTGTAAATAAACAGAAACGAGTGGATTACTTCACTAAAAAAACACCAGTATCGGTTCATCACCATAAAACTCCATGGTCATGGTGTGTCCGATACTGGTTCAGCATTCATTCTGATTAAAATAGATTCAATAGGCTTGTTACGTTTCGCGTGAATCGTACTACAGTCGCTTGCCGCTACCGTCTTCCCACATTACTTCACATTCATCTTTGATGGCAGCTTTTAATAATTCAACCAGTGGGAACGCTCGACTACCGATATTAACAGGCGCTTCAACCACCTCTTCTTCATTGTCGTCATCAGTATTTTCATGCTCTACGGACTTGCTCTGCTCTGCTGCAATAGCAGCACGTAGATTATCCAGAGCTTGAGGAACCTCTGAAGCATCCATAGCACCTGGGATGGAGCCGCTATGCCCAAGCATCTTGATGAACTGGAGGCCGACTTCACCAAACATCGTGACACTAGCATGAGCTTTACAACTAAAGGTAATTAACATAATGAGCCTTTCTTAATTTTGGTCGTTTACAAACTATGTGGAGTAACTCTCTGGAAAGCAAGTAGATAAACATCAAACAACGGTTACAAGTTTGATGCTTAAATCTAATCTTCTAGAGATGACCAGCACCATCGGTGATATACATCACTATTTGGAATTGATTGAACAGCCTTTCATATGAAACCTTGATAGTAGTCACACTAAATAGACATCTAAGCCTCTGCATAGCTTGTTATTTAATCTACTATTAACACCATTATCAAAAACTTTGGCACAGATCACATGAAAAGGCTCGTCGGCAGGCACCTAGAAGAAATGGCGGACATACGATCCACCCGCAAGCAAAAAATTGTTCACTCCTTTTCACTGACTGCCGCTGCGTTATTCATTTTCTACACTTGGGCTTACTTCCAAGGCCAACATTACACGCTGTCGGTTTTCGAACTGTGTTTTGCACTTATCGCTATCTCCAATGCATTTTACGTAAGAAAAGTCATTAACCCTGAGTATTCAGAATTGATCCTGAGCGGTGTTTTACTGGTTCAAGGGGTCATCCTATTTTTGTACAGTCACGCCATTCCTGACCGAATTCTTTGGCTCTACCCTATTCTGGCGGCGGTGATTTTTATCAATGACTTCAGAATTGGAATCATCTTTAGCACCTCATTTTGTTTGTTTATCAGCACCTTGATTACGGCAATGCCCAATAACTTTTCTCTGCCATTTAACAGCACACATCGGTTTATTCTTAGCCTGTTTACCATGAGCTTGGTGTGCCACACATCCGCCTATTACTACACAAAAGCCGTCAGTTATATTCAACGCCTGTATAAAGAAGGCATTGAAGATCTCGCTTACAGAGATCAGTTAACCGGCTTGGCAAACCGTTGGAGCTTTGAACGCTGGGCGACAGAAAAACTAGCCACCGTGGATAGTGAGCGATCACTTACGGCATTGGTCTTTTTGGATATAGATGACTTTAAAGGCATTAACGACAGCTACGGGCACGATGTGGGAGACAGTGTCTTACAGCATTTTGCCAATCGCTTGAGCAACAACATTCGAACCAGAGACAGAAAAAGCCATGAATACGATTATTCCATCGCGCGCTTTGCTGGAGACGAGTTTGTTCTGATGCTCTACGATGTGCCAACTCGTAAAGATCTAGACGGCATTCTAGATAGGATCTGCGGGCTGTTCGAAAGCGGCTGCCAAACAAACGAGAGAATCAAGGAATTGACGTTAAGTGTTGGGGTTGCTTTGTATCCGCAAGATGCCCAAGAATTACATGAGCTGACGAGATGTGCTGATAAAGCGATGTATGTTGCCAAGCATTCAGGAAAAAACCGATATGCTTATTATCACGACAACCCAGTATCGACCCTGATAGAAGAACTACCAACGAGCCTTGTTAGCTCAGCACCGGATTCATCTGAACTTGAAGATTGCTTTGAAGCGAAGATCGAAGGGAACAATGTTACGCTATTAAAAACGCGCCAACGCTAGCCATTCCTATAACGGAGCGGCGCTGCTAACCTGCAAGGTACATAAGCCAAAGACTCACTAACCCGATCATAATAATCCATATGACTTGACGTGTTCGGTTTGGGTTATTCCCTTTAGGTCGCCTCACCACGGTTTTAAAAGCGGCTTGCTTAGCTGACTGAATAAACGGCGCTTCTATCTCACGTTTTTTCACGCGGCGTTTAACTGCGCTGTTTGCAACCTCTGTAAAGCGCTGGCTTTGCTCCGTTGTAAAGTCGTTATCAAAACCTATCCGACCATGCCTTTCGCCATGTTTTTGCTGAACTGCCATAGCGGCCTCCTTGGCGATATACTCTCTATTGAGTATAGACATAATTTCATATTGTTACCTGTTCAAGATTTTCGAATAAGTCACTCAACGCTGTGCCATCTTCTTTTTAAATCAAATTACATAAACTACAGCTATTCAAGTTTATGAGGGTTTCAAAATGACGAATGTAAGAGCAGTAGATCATGTGATTACAGCACATGCCACCTCAGATGGTGATGGCGTCAAAATCCAACGACTCGCAGGTTTTAATAACGCACGTTTCTCTCCATTTTTAATGATTGATGAACTGAAGTCGGATGAAAGCAAAGACTATGTTGGCGGCTTTCCTCCACATCCTCACCGTGGGATAGAAACGCTCACTTACATGCTCCAAGGTCACTTCCAACACAAAGACCATATGGGGAATGTTGGAGAGCTACGCAGCGGTGGCGCTCAATGGATGGCCGCAGGCCGTGGTGTCATTCACAGCGAAATGCCAATGATGGAAGAAGGTGCGCTGCATGGTTTTCAGATTTGGATAAACCAACCTGCGACACACAAAATGCAGCCAGCTCAGTATCACGATTTCCAAAGTGAAAGCATCGCGGAGCATCAAAGTGAACAAAGTGGTTTGTTAAGAGTGATTGCCGGAGGGTTTGAACTGCACAACCAAACTGACAAGGATTCAGAGGCTTTACGAGCGCAGGGTCCATTACAGAAAACAGGTGTGCCATTAAGCGTTGCGGATTGGCGCTCTCATTCTGGGCAAAAAGTCACGTTAGGGACTAATGTTAATCACAATGCCATGACTTATGTGTACCGAGGCAGTATTAAGATCGGCGACAAAGTCATCAACCAAAGTCAACTTGCCCTGCTCACCAAAGCTGAATTGTTGTCTTTAGAAAGCCTAGAAGATTCAGGTGTACTGATTTTTTCTGGTCAGCCGATTAATGAACCTGTCGTGCACTATGGTCCGTTTGTCATGAACTCGATGGAAGAGATTGAACAGACAATTCAAGACTACAACAACGGTGTGTTTGAGACTTACTGATGTCTTGGCTTTGAGCTTTGAGCTTTGAGCTTTGAAGATTGAAGATTGAAGATTGAAGAGATTTTGCAACGAACAACGATTTGGTCATCCATTTGATGACTACAAAAACAAGTGACACTATCCACTGCCGGTTACTATCACTTATTTAACCACGCTCCTAGAGCGTGGTTTTTTTCTATTAAATCAGAGACAAACGATGCCTGATTGAACAAATTTAGACCTGATTACAAATACTCACATAGGTAAGCAGTCGCTTCTTTTACCTGTAGGTCGAATGAAGAGTCACCCGCAACGTCAAAAGACTCACCAGATTGGTATGTCGTCCAGTCATCATCACCAACACGCTTTACAATCAAAGCACCTTTAACAACGGTCATCTTTTCTGGAGCCGCAGTACCGAACGTGTACTCACCAGCCGCCATTACACCAACACTCACATCAGCACCAGACTGGTTAAACGCTAACGACTTAACGCCACCTTCAAAGTATGTGTTTTCTTTAATCATTGTACTTCCTTATTATCTTCAAATTGCAATTATTGAGCTCACCGAGTAAGCCTATGCGTAAATTTAGGTGATAATTGTTTTAACCAATTCGAGACTTTCCTACAAGAAATAAATACGCATAGCTTAAGCATTTCTGGAGTTCGCTTTCATTGATAGCGTAAATACTGAGGAGCAAGGCTAAAAACCACTAACGCAACCACATTTATTAGAACATTCGATCCTGCTTCTAACTCTTAGAACAATTTTTGCAAACTAAGGTTTTAATTAATAGAATCTAAAACAATATCAGTCGAAAAATGAAGAGATAATGGCAAAAAAGCCGACTAAAAGCAGAGTTCTATTTGCCAACTCGTTACTCTACGGCTTCCTATTAGCTGGCTTTATGGTTGCCCTCACCGCCGGCTATTTTGCTTACCAAGCCCACCAGCAATCTGTCAGCCCAAACAACGTCTATGGCACATGGATAGAGATTGCGGCGCCACCTTACAACACCGACATCCTGACACTTTCAGAAAACGGTGTGATGATGAATCATCGTCTTATCACTACCTCATTCGATTTTGACGGGAAGATCGTCACGATCAACACTGGCTCTGGAACCACCGTTTACACCATCAGTGGTACTTACGATTCGCCTCGCTTAAAGCGATTAGAGCCAAGCGTACCATCTCAGCAATTTATTAAAGAAGGCTACGAAGATACTGCGACTGGTGATACCCATAGTGTCATGCAACAACGACGCGCTTCCTTAGCTGAGCAATTCAAAAGATAACCCTCTTATCCATACTGCCATAAGCATTCGTCTTCAAGTTTACCCGTCGATCGACCCCGCTCGCTCAACATACTTCACTTTGTGATTCAGCTTCAATCCACAGTATTTTCTTATAGTTTGTCGCACCTTTTCATAACTTCATGTCGTGAATTTTCACTTGTGAGATTTTCCTACTAAAGGATGTTTTATTTTATAAAACATGGACTCAGCCTCTCATTCATTAAGCAACAGAATTGTAACAAGATACAATTTTTTAGTTGTCCATCGAAAACGGATTTATTTTCAGTTATGAAATTAAAACTCCCTCGAATACTGACTGGGAAGCTCCTTCAAAACTGATTGGAGCCGTTTATGGGGCCATTGGGTTCTCGTAATCTTCAAGGAATGAGAGAAATAGTATGATTCGTATAAATACCTGTGCTGCAAGCATTGCTCTAGCGCTATCTGGTACAGCATTAGCTGCTCCAACAGCACCTAGCATCGACATGTACGGTTCCAACAACCTGCAATTTTCTAAAATTGAACTCGCGATGGAAACCACCTCTGGCTACAACCAGATGGTGAAATATCACGACCAAGCGAAGGTCGACGTTAAGTTCAACCAATGGAGCGGAACGTCAGGAAACACGTACAACATCTACTTTGATGGCGTTAAAGTGGCCACCGGCCCAATCACTGGCAGCCAAACCACAGCTTCATTCGAATATGGCCAAGGCGGCTTATTTGAGATGGAAATCGAAGCGTGTGATGAAACAGGTTGTAGCAAGAGCGCACCTGCTCAAATCACGATCGCTGATACCGATGGCTCACACTTAGCGCCACTTGCGATGAATGTGGATCCGAACAACAAGTCATACAACACAGATCCAAATACGGTAGTCGGTACTTACTTTGTAGAGTGGGGTATTTACGGCCGTGATTACACCGTTGATAACCTACCCGCTGACAACTTAACCCATATCCTTTATGGCTTCATCCCAATTTGTGGTCCGAACGAATCAGTTAAATCAGTAGGCGGTAACAGCTACAACGCACTCATGACAGCTTGTCAGGGTGTTAACGATTACGAAGTGGTGATTCATGACCCTTGGGCGGCTTTCCAGAAAAGCTTCCCTCAAGCGGGACACGAATACAGCTCACCGATCAAGGGTAACTACGCAATGATGATGGCGCTCAAACAGCGTAATCCTGATTTGAAGATCATCCCATCGATTGGTGGCTGGACGCTGTCTGACCCGTTCTTTGATTTCACAACTAAAGCCAACCGTGACACCTTTGTAGCGTCTGTTAAGAAATTCCTTAACACATGGAAATTCTACGACGGTGTGGATATCGATTGGGAATTCCCTGGTGGTGGCGGTGCTGCTCCAGACCTTGGTGATCCTGTAAATGACGGCCCAGCTTACATTGCACTGATGGCAGAACTTCGCGTGATGCTAGATGAGCTAGAAGCGGAAAACGGTCGTACTTACGAGCTCACTTCTGCGATCGGTGTTGGTCACGATAAGATTGAAGACGTGAACTACGGCGATGCTATCCAATACATGGATTACATCTTCGCAATGACTTACGACTTCTACGGCGGTTGGAACAACGTGTTAGGTCACCAAACAGCACTAAACTGCGGTAACTTCATGCGTCCTGGTCAATGTGATGGCACAGGCCTTGATGAAAATGGCGAACAGTACACAGGCCCAGCTTACACCACAGACAACGGCATCCAATTGCTACTTGAACAAGGCGTTCCAGTGAACAAACTTGTGGTTGGTACAGCGATGTACGGTCGTGGCTGGGAAGGCGTATTACCATCATCACTCACCGATCCTAGCGACCCTATGACAGGGGTGGGTAACGGCAAACTGAAAGGTAGCTCTGCGCAAGGCATATGGGAAGATGGCGTTATTGATTACAAAGGCATTAAAGAAAACATGCTTGGCGCGAATAACCAAGGCATCAACGGCTTCGAATATGGCTACGACGAAATGGCAGAAGCGCCTTACGTTTGGAACCGTACTTCAGGCCAGCTCATCACATTTGATGATGACCGCTCAGTAAAAGCAAAAGGCGCGTACGTTCGTAGCCTTGGCCTTGCGGGTCTATTCTCTTGGGAAATTGATGCAGACAACGGCGACATCCTCAACGCAATGCATGAAGGCCTTGCTGGCGGTACAACAGATCCTGTAAACCGTAAACCAACGGCAGCTGCAGGCGCAGACCAATCAGTTGAAGGCCCAGCCTCTGTTTCTCTAGATGGCAGCGCTTCAAAAGACAGCGACGGTACAATCGCGAGCTACGCTTGGTCTCAAGTCGGCGGTACAGCAGTAACACTGGCGAACGCTAATGCTGCGGTTGCGAGCTTCGATGTTGTTGAAGTCGCTCAGCAAGAAACACTAACCTTCAGCCTAACGGTAACGGACAACGAAGGTGCTACTTCTACTGACACCGTTGTTGTAACAGTAAGCCCTAAAGATACAGGCCCAGTAAACACAGCACCAGTTGCGATTGTTTCAGCTCCAGCTGAAGTTAATGCGGGTGACGTAGTCGTGGTTGATGCTTCGGCTTCAAGCGATGCAGACCAAGACACATTAACCTTCACATGGGATGTACCTGCTGGTATTGATGCAACGGTTCAAGGTTCTTCAGTGAGCTTTGTCGCGGCGGAATACACGCAAGATACAACGCTGAACTTCTCTGTAACGGTCAGCGATGGCACTGATACATCGGTAGCGGCTACTTCAGTGAACGTTCTTAAGAAAACCACAGGCGGCGGTACGTGTACTAACGCTTGGGATTCAAGTGCGGTCTACACTGGCGGCGACCAAGTAACTCAAGGCGGTAAGGTTTGGGAAGCGAAATGGTGGACAACCGGTGAAGATCCAACAACGACAGGCCAATGGGGCGTGTGGAAAGAGATTGGTCCTGCAAGCTGTTAACTAAAAATAGGGTTGAGCTAAACACCAACTAAGCACCTAAAAGCAAGGCCAACCAGATAATGTCTGGTTGGCCTTTTTAATGTTTGTTTTCTTAGCTTTGAGCTTACGATCTTTTTACTGGCGTCCTACTGACTTGCGCTCGTTGTGCTTAGCCAATTAAGTTATCAAAGCTCTCGAACACTTGTGGGCACTTCATTACTCGCCCGTGGCCCTGTCCTTGAGTCGCAATTAAAGTAACGCGACCCATTTCATTAGCAGCACGCTGAGACACATCAAACTTAGTAAACTTGTCTTGCTCATCATGAACGATGATCGTTTGAGACTCACGAAGCGCTAGCTTTCCATAGGGATCAACAGACTGAATTGGATAGTTAAACTGCTCTTCGACTTCTCCGACTACCGCTTCAAACAGTTTCATTGAGTAACCAGAACGTGCGACGCTGCCAAATAGGTTTTCTAGATAATCCAGTACAGGTGCAATCAGCAATAGTGGCTTGTTTTCCAATTTAACGTGCTTACATTCCAACGCAGAAGCCGTACCCATGCTGTGGCCGACCAAACCAGCTACCTCACCTACCGAATCTAGAATCGCTTCAAGACCGTTCACAAACGCAGGAATATGACCATGTACACCATCGCTGCCACCATGAGCAGGATGATCGTAAGCCAGAGCCGTAAAACCTTTAGCAGCAATATGTTCCATCAGAGGGAAAAACTGACTCGCAGTGCCAGACCAACCATGAGTCAGCACCCAAACAGGTCCGGTACCTAAAGAATAGGTTTTTATAACGCCATCACGACCTTTGATTTCACTCTTGATAAGCCCTTGGGGATCGGCATTTTTTTGCTCGGTACGCATTGGCGTGAGCAGCAGCTTACGTGCGGTTTTCTTCGCATGACTCGGCGCTAGAATGTAATGCAGGTTGGTTGTTGCGCCAATTAAGCTGCGCTTGAAGCTGAATTTGTTCGATGTATTAAAGTAGATTTTGTCACTCATGACCGTTCCTTGTATCGCCATCATCATTGGCGGATCGAGCTCGGCCCTAAAAATCGAACGACCGTGCTATTTGTTAGTGTAAAAAATGGCGATAGCGCTTTTTATGGCTGCTTGCCGCCACTTCTCTTAAAATTTCTTATAAGCCTTAGTTAAACAAAACTCAGATGCTTTGCGAGCTAAACCTCTTTCCAGCTAGCGATTAAGCGCTGTACACCACTCCAAAAGTGGGTGTGGCTCGCTTGTTGGCCTCGTAACGAGTAGAACAAGTTGGCACTCAAGTAGAGGCCGTATAACTCAAAGGTTGCCTGTTTAGGATCTAAATCGGCTCTGAACTGTTTGCTCTCAACCGCTTTTGCTACCTGAATCGTCAAGTAATCAATCCACACTGAAATGGTTTTCTGCAGTGCTTTCTGAATCACAGACGTTTCACTGCCCGCATCTTTCCATGCATCAATAAACATGCAACTGCCTTGGAATGAATGGTTCCAGCCCAACCAATTGTCGAGCAGCTGTTTCAATTTCGCTTCAATATCACCATCTCCCAGCTCTCTTGCGGGAATGATGACTCTTTCGGTGAATATGGCGTTGGAATACTCGAGTACAGAGAGTTGCAGGTTTTCTTTAGAGTTGAAGTGTGCAAACAAGCCACTCTTAGACATGCCACACTGCTTGGCTAACTCGCCAATCGTCAAACTCTCAAGCCCATTCTCACTTGCAAGCGCGAATGCATGGCTCAAAATATACTCTTTGGTTATCTTTCCTTTGCTCATTATTCACCAATAATAAATCTGATGCTTTATTTTTAGCACGTTCGTACTTTTTTTCAAGTTTTTTACTTAACCCTTGGTATTCATTTTGTATTATCAAAGAATTGTGGAAAAATGCGACAGTATTCAAAGGAAATTGAAATCGACTAACAAAGGAAAAAGAATGAACACACTTTGGGAACAGTTTGCGTTTTCGGCGTCAGTAACAGGCCCTATCTGTTTAATGCTGTTTCTTGGTGTGATGCTCAAGCGAATCGGCTTGATCAATGACAATTTCATTGATGTCGCATCTAAGGTCGTATTTCAAGTCACCTTACCAGCAATGCTATTTCTTAGTATTGTTCAATCAAATCACAACTTTTCAGCCAGTAGCGCGTTAGTGGCGTTTGGCGTCATCGCTAACTTTATCTTTTTCTTGTTCACGATTTTCTCAACCAAGTTGGTATTCAAAGGTTCGAAAGATCAAGGTGTGATTGTCCAAGGTGGATTCCGCGCTAATACCGCGATCATCGGCCTCGCCTATGTGGCTAATATCTATGGCAACCAAGGCGTGGCATTGGCGGCTATCTATGTCGCATCTCTAACCGTGTTGTATAACATTCAAGCCGTGATTGCACTGACACCCAAAGGCGAAGACACTGGTGCGAAAGCGATTAAAGTGATCGCTAAGTCGATTACCAAGAACCCATTGATCATCGCTATTTTCTTAGCGGTCGTCTTCTATGCGCTTTCGATTCCTATCCCCAAAATGGTCACTGATGCTGGTCAGTACTTTGCCAACATGACGTTACCTTTGGCACTGCTGTGTACCGGTGGGTCGCTGGACATCAGCTCGCTCAAACAAGAAAAGTTATCGACGTGGTTCGCCTCTAGCTACAAGTTAATTGCCTCACCGTTACTGATTACACTGGCGGCTGGGTACTTAGGATTTGAAGGGCTCGATCTCGGGCTTATCTTCTTGATGAGCGCAGCACCAACAGCAGCGGCAAGCTACGTTATGGCTCGTGCGATGGGAGGAAACTCAACACTGGCGGCTAACATCATCGCGCTTACTACTGTTGTTTCTCTTATCACTTGTACTCTCGGTATTTTTGTACTTACTGCAATGGATTTAATATAGCTGCGACAGGCTTCAAATAATCAATACAAGCCTTAAAACAAAGGTCGCAACCCTTGATTTAGCGCTAACTGATTCAATAAAAAGGCTGTTAGATTCTACGAAAATTTTCTTAGAGATCTGATATGTCTTCCGTTCAACATACGCCTTCACAACACATCGCCAGTATTGAGTTGGGTCGAGTGATTGCTATCTTGGCGATCATTGGCTTACATGGCCAAGTGGCACTTACTTATTGGCAAATCGATGAAGTGCCTTGGATTGGCTATGTGCTTAACCAAGCCGCTCGCTTCGCTGTGCCTCTTTTCTTCCTTATCTCAGGTTATCTGATTCAACCTAAGCTCACTGCCTTACCTTGGACAACCGTGGTCAACTACTCGAAACCACTCCTCAAGGTTTGGGTGGTTTGGAGCATCATTTGCCTAGTCATGCCATTCAACCTCGCGAAGGTGGAAGAGTTCGGTTACTTAGGCGAACGCCAAGACTATTGGGGCTTTTTAATGAACACCCCGCTCAACTCTTTCTTAGAGGGTGGATTGGTTCATTTATGGTTTATTCCCGCTCTGGTTTGTGCCGTTTTGATCATCGCTTTGATAGTCGAAATGAAACTCGAAAAACTGCTATTACCAACGGCAATTGCACTTTACGTCTATGGTGTTTTAGCGGGCAGCTACGCGAACTTGACCGAACTCTGCGCACCTTTCTTTACTCGTAACGGCCCGTTCTTTAGCACGTTAATGGTGACCTTAGGTTTCCTCATTCGTCAGAATCAATGGAAGGTGTCATCCACTAAAGCGCTGGCGTTATTAGCGTTAGGCATGTTGATTCACTTTGCTGAGGCGGCGTGGCTCACCACGTTCGACGTCGGATTCAACATGAATGATTTCTTGTTTGGTACGGCACTATGGGGAATGGGCGTATTTATGTGGCTTTTGGCTAATCCAAACATCGGCGACTATGCGTGGGTTCGCGCGATCTCGAATCGTATGTTAGGCATCTACGTTTGCCATTTGCTGATCATTATCGTGCTGTTCAATGTCTGTGGAGTTTTAGGCATTACGGAATTGGCAAAAGACGTTACGGTATTTTTTGGCACCGTATTGTTGAGCTTCGGGTTGGTTGTTGGAATCGAAAAAACACCACTGCGACGTGTGCTGCTTCGTTAGTGTTTGTGCCTAACATCATCAGCTAAATCAGTTTTAAAGAGTCACAAAAAATAAAGGCAAGATAACGGATTATCTTGCCTTTATTTCATCATGTCAGTAATGAGACTGTGTCACTCGCTGGAGTGTTATCGGAACGCCATTGCGCCCTTGCCAACACCTTCATAAGCGACGATTTGTAGTGATTGGTTCTCTGCTAGGCTCGGTTCAACTTGATCCGCGATATAGCCAGCAAGTAATTCCACCGTGGTATCTGTCGGTAAAATTTCCGTCTCACTCTTAGCAATCGCTAGCTCAAATTCGCCTTGTGGCGCGGTGTAGCGGAAGCCATAGTGACTTTCATCATTAACACTGTTCGCGTTTTCACTCAGGTTAAGTGATGAAACTGAAACTTGGTCTTCTTTAGAACCTAAATAAATGTCTTCCCAACGCTGAGCAAATGCTTGTTCACGTTGCCCGTCACGCTGACCATCAACCAAAATTTCAACTGGAGAACGGTGACCATGCGCGATGCGCTGGCAGTTGCCATCATGCTTTTTTAAACCATGGGTGTAGTGGTAGAACGCGCCATTAATGTTCTCATGACGTAGGGTGATCTCTAACCCTGTGACGTTACTTGGTAGGTTATCGCGAAGAATATTGTAAACGTGTGCGGTCACACTCTCGATGGTGATCGCTTCTGCATCAATGAGGCAATATGCTTCATCAGGGCAATGTAGATGAAGACTCTTGTCACCACGCAACACATCAACCTTAGAGTAGCCCGCTTTGCTCGCTTGAAGAACAATTGCAGCGCTCTGCATTGGCAGCAGCAAACGGTGATCAACATGCTCATCGACAAGCTGTTTGATCTGCTTTTTGACCTTGCTAAAATCCAGCACCATGCTCATTTCATTAAGTTCACCAGACATGGTGACATCTAAAATCCAACTATCTCCTACGACCCCTCTGTGTTCACAGATGTATGAAGAATCGATAACGGTAAGGTCTCTTACAAATAGGTTCAAGTTGAACTCCTTAATACTTTAATGAGATACGGGAGGCTGAATAATGCTCAGCAGGCACTTCGTCTCATTGATGTCTGATAAAATAGGACGGGCAGGATGTTACAACGAGCTAATAAAGTCCACCTTTTTACACCGTCATTCGAGAAATGA
The DNA here is from genome assembly GCF_002877735.2 of Vibrio sp. 10N.261.54.E10. NCBI lineage: Bacteria > Pseudomonadati > Pseudomonadota > Gammaproteobacteria > Vibrionales > Vibrionaceae > Vibrio > Vibrio sp. 10N.261.54.E10. The sequence continues at coordinate 954,996 of NZ_MCXE02000002.1, read as the reverse complement.
ACAAACTACGCTCAATTTCCGCTAAAACATAGGCCAGCCTGATGCCAATAGCCATATTGCAGGTAGGGATGGCCAGCGCTTCACGACGCATTTTGCTTTAGCCATAAACGTGGCGACATTCCCGCGACATGCTGAAAAGCACGCGAGAATCCAGAATAACTGTTGTACCCCACTTCGTCCGCCACCCAATTGATGGCTTGTTTTGTAACAGCAAAGACTGAGCCACAGACACACGCCACTTTTGGACATAATCACCCGGAGTTTCGCCCACCTCGCGCTTGAATGCTTCAATAAACTGAGTGCGAGACATCGCGGCCAGTGACGCCATTTCGGCAAATAAACAATGCAAGGCTGCGACAAATGCCTGTGTTCCGTGTGAGCGCTAGACAAGCTCAACTCCTCCGCGCTCAATACATGAAGGTGGCCCTCTTTACCTTGTTGCGCGTTAAATGACGATACTCCACACAGGTTTCCAGAATAGAAAACGCCAGTGCGTATCGAGAAGTGTTCCATTAGTTGTGAAAGCAGATCCATGCATCCTCCGAACGATTCGCTTACTTTTAAGTTCTTTTGTCCCTCTATAGACCGGACAAGTGGGCTAAATTACTTCAAACAAGATAACCAACACTGACAAGGAACTTGATATGTCACACATGAAATCGACCAGTCAAAAAATCACTCTATTGGCCGCGTTACTAGGAACCAGCTTTTCACTGATGGCAGCAGACATCGACATGAGCGTTGATAGCAATGACATAGCGATCAAAGGCTATGACCCAGTGGCTTACTTTACTGATGCTGGTGCCGTTCAAGGTTCATCAGAATTCACTGCTACTTATAAGAACGCTATTTATCAGTTCGCAAACAGTGACAACCGAGATCAGTTCCGCACCAATCCTGAAGCTTATGCGCCTAAATACGGTGGCTATTGTGCCTTTGGTGTGGCTATGGGTAAGAAATTTGAGACCGACCCTAACGCATGGAAAGTCGAAGATGGAAAGCTGTATCTGAACTTAGACAAATCTGTACAAAAACGATGGTTGGAAGATACGCAAGAGTTCATCCAAGACGCCAACAGCAACTGGACGACAATCAAAACCGTAGAAGCCTATAAGCTTTAGTCTATAAGCTTTAACCTACAAGTTTTAGCCTAGTAACTTTAACCTTTATCCATTGCCCATTAATAAAAACGGAAGCGACCGAACGCTTCCGTTTTCATTTCGACGTTCCAAATCTTAATAAGCCTCCAGCTATTGGTATCACCACAATAAATGGCGATGCGTTGCTCAAATCAGGAAAACCCGTCAGCCTTTAGCACGAATCAAACCCATTTCTATTCTATACTCCTAGAAGATAAGCTTTTCTTTTTATGGAAGAATAATGATATTACCTAGGATTTTTGCACTTGGGCTCTGCGCCTTATCAACACTGACTTATGCAGCTCCATGGCAGTTCGTCAAAAGTGAAGACGGCATCATCATTGATAAGAGACCTCACAGTGAAGGCTTAGTAGAGATACGAGCACAAATGCAAACGCCCACCACTTACTCCGGTTTTTTACTGTTGCTGGAAGACAGCGAGAACGTGCCAAACTGGATAGACAATGTGTCGCAAAGCCGTGTCTTGATGCAGATATCTGAGGCAGAAAACATCGTCTATACCCAATTCAAAGCGCCTTGGCCTGCTAGAGATCGCGATATGGTGACCTACTCAAAGTACAGCATCGAGGATGGGCAGTTTGTCTTGTCGATTAAAGATGCATCTAACTATTTGGCGAAAGAGTCGGGGTATATTCGAATTTACGATGTGGACGCACTTTGGACGCTGCAACCGCTCACTAATGGCAATACTTACATCACCTACACCGCATATGCGAACGCAGGGGGTATTTTGCCCAATTGGTTGATGAATAAGTTATCGATAGGCAGTGCGCTGAGCACGTTTAAGGGGCTGAAAGAACAGCTACCAAAATACCAAGGCCAGCAGCACCCCAACCTGCCAAGTGAGTCTCGTTAGCGGTACAAGTAAATAGGTCAATAAGGTTAAAGACTAAGGTCTTCTTGCTAGGTCGCGAGCTAAGATAAGCGCTAAACCAAACACCTGAAGAAACAGGGCGATGTTCTTATAGAAAGCCATTTTCTCATCAAGCCTTTGGATTAACTCAACCAAGGTCAGATTATCCAAATAGTAGTCATCAATTCGTGATCGTTGCGATTCTTGGGCATTGTTTATCAGCATCATAAGCTTAGGTAAATTAGCCAACGAGATGGCCGGCACCTCGTCACTCACCCAACTCCGAAGTTGTCCGCGAAGCGCTTCATCAAGAACAGTGGCAGGTTGAGCGATTTCTGGGGATAGCTTATCAAGGTGAATCAGAATCGCTTCACGCTTACGCTCTAAGGTTTCGATCGTATTCCAGGACAGTTGTATAGAATACACATTGCCGTATTTACGATCGTTGTATTCCGATTTCTCCGCTTCAATTTTGTCCAACACCAAGCTCGACATGACAATCGCCATGATGTTGAGTATTAGCCCTGCAAGGACAATAGCCCAAGCAGGAGGAAGGCGCAATGCCATAATGCTCCCTAGAACATTTTATCAAAAGGTAGGTAAGCTAAGTTTAGGACAATCAAGGAGATCATGCAGATAAGCGTTAACACCATACCCACTTTTCTGCCTTTGAAATTCTTCGCTAAGATCCCTTTAGCGTGAATCACTCGCCCCAGAATAAACGCCACACCAATGACATGAATAAGCCACACACCAGCCCCATTCATCTCTAGCAACCCCATCAAAATCACCGTGATTGGGATGTAATCCATCGCGTTACTTTGTGCCGAACGTGCTATCTGTAACGACTCAACACCGCCATCGGCATGAGCAACAAGATTGATTCGTCTTTGCTTAATAACTTCAATCGCCAACCAAATCATTACGACTGTCAGCAGAGCTGCGTAAAGTGCTGTAACCATCATATTTCCCTATTGTTTTGTCTTAACTCAGTGTTCTTTTCTATCTTTTCGACATTAACCGCCAAGATAAAATGATAATCACGCCCGAGCACTTGTAAGAGATCTCTCACACCGAACGTAAGAGATCACAATCAAGCTTCGCAGAAAATTCCTAAAATACAAACCCAACCCCTTGTTTTGTATGAATCCACGCATATTTCTTTCGGCTAGTGAGTACATTTATTTCTTGAGGTGGATTGTGAGTAAAGCCTCTGCAGTGTTTAATACACATGTCGACAGGGAGTTGGCAGGAACAGGAAAAAGCCTAACGGATTAGGTATCTTCAGGATGAAGATTTGATGACTTAGGATGAGTTATCAGCAAGGAAGTTTTGCTCTAGGATAGAGTCGCTTGTCAGGATGATGAGTTAGCAAGGACACCGCTAGGAAGGCGATGAATTGGATAGGTTAAAGGATTTAGCCACGTCAAGGAACGATGCAGGGAGCACCAGTTACCTATTGAAAGATAAGTAACGCGCAGTAGCAGGATGGCTACGAAAAGAATAGACCCCGTTTGGTGAAAGCCAAACGGGGTTTCCTTTTTTGTAACGTCTAAAAGCTGTTAGTAGCTGACCGTTAATAGTAGCTAACCGTTAAAAGTCACGTTACAAAATAATGTTCATCAAGAACATTGCACCAAAGGCATTCAATACCGAAATCGCGATCATCACTGGAATATAGCGACCTTCAATACCAATTGGTCCCATGATACGTCCCATGTATTGCACCAACAAACTTGAAGATAAACATCACAGCAACCGCTAGGCCAATTGACGAAGTTACCGCCAAAGAACCATCCATAACTGGAAGGGTGAACAGTACTGTACCTGAAGAGAAGAAGTTAACGATCGCCCCGCGCCAGCATCAGTACTTTGAAGCGACGCAATCAATGCTAAGCCTGAGTTGCCAGGAGTATCCATCAAAGCTAATACTTTCGCCACCGTCTTTCTTTTTCACTATAATCTATTGAATTATTAAGATATCTATCACACCCCACATGGTTATTTAGGTCTACTCTTTTACCCGTGTTAATAACTTATTAACTTCGGAGCGTAATCCATGTTAGGTATCCAGCTTTCTGCTGTTCTCTCTTTGTTACTCTTTTCTTCGGTAGCAGGCGCTGCCACTTCTCAGTTGGGAGAGCCACTTAAGCTAACCAGTTCATTTGCTGGCTACCTATCGCTGACTATTTTCGTTGTCGCCTACATCGTGGTGATGATGGAAGAATACCTAAAACTCCGAAAATCCAAGCCGGTTCTACTTGCAGCGGGCCTGATCTGGATAATCATTGGTTTTACCTACCAAGAACACAACCTTGTTGAAGTCGCCAAACAAGCGCTCGAACACAACCTTCTGGAATACGCCGAGCTATTACTCTTTCTGCTCGTCGCCATGACATACATTAGCGCCATGGAAGAGAGAAGACTGTTTGATGCGCTGCAAGCGTGGATGGTAGGCAAAGGCTTCAATTTCCGCTCTCTGTTCTGGATAACCGGTATTCTGGCCTTCTTTATCTCGCCTATTGCCGACAACCTTACGACAGCTCTATTGATGTGTGCCGTTGTTCTCAAGGTTGCAGGCTCTAACCCTAAATTCGTTAATCTCGCTTGTGTGAATATCGTGATAGCCGCCAATGCTGGCGGCGCGTTCAGTCCATTCGGTGACATCACAACGCTAATGGTGTGGCAGGCTGGTTATGTGAGTTTTAGTGAGTTCATTCCTTTGTTTATCCCTTCGGTGATGAATTACCTCGTCCCTGCGTTGATCATGTCTTATTTTGTACCTACGACTCAGCCCGACACGGTTCATCAACACGTTGAATTAAAACGTGGTGCAAGACGAATCGTATTCTTGTTCATCATGACAATAGCGACCGCGGTTGCTTTCCATGCCGTACTCCACTTCCCTCCTGTGATGGGGATGATGATGGGACTCGCCTACCTGCAGTTCTTTGGTTATTACTTACGTAAGACTTTACCCAACTCACTCGCGAAGAAAAAAGCGGTGGCGATCGCCAATAACGATGAAGGCGCCCTGAAACGACTCGGTTCTGTTGTGCCATTCGATGTATTTCGAAGAGTTTCGCATGCCGAATGGGACACGTTGCTGTTCTTCTACGGCGTCGTAATGTGTGTCGGTGGCTTGAGTTTACTTGGATACTTGGAATTAGCCTCGGGCGTGATGTATAGCCAATGGGATCCAATTTGGGCCAACGTCATGGTGGGGATCTTATCGGCTATTGTCGATAACATTCCGGTGATGTTTGCCGTGTTATCCATGGAACCCCAAATGTCGATGGGCAACTGGCTACTGATCACCTTAACCGCAGGTGTCGGTGGTAGCTTGCTATCTATAGGCAGTGCAGCAGGTGTGGCATTGATGGGGGCGGCGCATGGAAAATACACCTTCTTTGGACACCTAAAATGGATGCCAGTGATCATGATTGGCTATGCCGTCAGTATCGCCGCTCACCTATGGCTGAATGGAGATCTTTTCTAATTCGAACTGTCTTTCAAAGGCTTCTCAATAAGTGTCCAGACGTTACTCAATTGTATCGCTGGGCATTGGTTGCAAGTTAGCATCTCGCCCTGTTGTTGAATGCGCATCACTAGTCTAGAGTCAGTTCGACTGCTTCCAGAATTGAACTCAATGGTGATCAAGTCATCATCAACACGATAGGTTCGAGTAACGGAATTATCCGTTGTTTGATAAGTCACTTGCCCGGATTCAAAAAGTAGATAACTGTCATTATCTGCGTTCTCATACATACCTTTGAACAGAGCAAGTTGTGGTACTTCGAAGGGTCGACTGGTGTCGGTTAAACAGCCCGTCAGCAATAGTGCGCTACTGCAGCAGAGTATAAGTGAATGATGGCTATTCATTTGGGCATCCTTGCCTAGAGAACATGGTTAAAGGATATGCAACCAAATCGATATTTCCCAGAAAGCGTTGATTTTAATGCAAAGTCATATTTTAAGAACCACTCGCCTTCACCATTAAGTAGTACGAGATATTCAGCCAGCATCTCGACAGGCTCATGGCTAAATCGCTTGCTAGTCTTGCTCTCTTCCCTCTATCACCAATAAGTGCTGTTTACGTTCTACGCCACCTGCATAACCCGTCAGTTTGCCGTTTTTACCAATCACACGGTGACACGGCACAATCACTGAAACCGGATTTTTGCCATTCGCCAAACCCACAGCACGAACGGCTTTCGGATTGCCTATCGCATCGGCCAGTTGTGCATAGCTCCAAGTCTCTCCATAAGGAATGGTCGTCAGCGCCTGCCAAACCGACTGCTGAAATGGCGTGCCCTTGGCTGCAATCGGCACAGAAAACTGAATAGCTTCGCCCGAGAAATAGCGATTAAGCTGCTCGATAGCCAATGCAAAGATCGGAAAGCTATCATCTTGAACACCCAACGGTTCCGGCTTGGTGGTATGTGTCTCGAACCAAAGGCCGAGCAAGCCTTCATCGTTCGCCTGTAACGTCACGGTTCCCAATGGGCTCTCATAGTAAGTAAAACGGTTGTCCATGATATCTCCTAGCTTAGTATTCCGATTAAGACTGATTCCAACAGTGGAACGTGGCGTAACTACCCCAAGGCGAAACACTCTCCGTGTTGATGGCGGGGCGATGCTCAATAAACTTCTTCACCACCAAGTCACCAACCAACAGATGATTAGGTTCGCTTAACCCGCGAAGCAGTGCATATTGAATAGTCCAAGGCCCAATCCCTTTTAGCTCAATCCATTTGGAAGGATGCTCAGCTTCATTGTCGACCATGTATTCGGCAAAACGCTTTAGGGTCTCTTTGCGGCTTCCCGGCATTCTCAAGAAGCTAACATCAGCGTCCGCTATCTGTTTTGGTGTTGGGAAGCTGGCTTTCTCATGTTCATCAGAAAGCTCTTTGACCAATAAGTTAAGCTGACCAATCGCCGCGGTTACCGAAACTTGCTGCCCGAGAATCGCTCTCACGCCTGCCTCCCAAGCACTCCACACGCCAGGAATACGGATACCACTCTTAGCCACCAAGTTAGGATCGATAGTCGTAAAGAACGTCTCAACCTTGGCAATATCGACATCAAGATCAAACATACGGCGGATATTCGCAATCAAGCTTCTTAATTGGCTTATATCATCCAACTCAAATTCAATATCCAAGCGGTTATCTTTGGCTAAAGTCGCCTTGAACCAACCCTTTGACCCGTTCACATTTACCGTGCGCTTATAATAATCTTCGCCAACGCCTTCTAAGCCCTCAATCATTCTTCGTCGATAAAACCTCAACAAGTGGTTCCAATCTAAGGGTCCATGAAAACCAAGCTGAATATGATTACTCTGAGTGTCACTTGGCTTCGCTCGCCTAATTTGGCTTGGCGAAAGCTGCAGCTCTTTTTGAAAGGCATCATTAAAACGGCGCGTACTATTGAAGCCACTAGCAAAGCCGACATCAGTAATGCTCATGCTACTGGTGTGCAGCAACTGCTTGGCAAACATCAATTGACTGTACAGACTATATTGCTTGGGTGACACGCCGATGTAATTGTCGAATAAGGTTCGTAAATAACGATCTGAAATACCTAACCGCGTTGCAAGGTCGACGATAGATCCTGAATTCAGAGCGCCATTATCAATCAACTGCATCGCACGTAAGAAAGTGGTTTCGACGCCCTTCCAAGCCGGCGAAAAAGGTGCGCTGTCTGGTCGACAACGTAAACAAGGACGATATCCCGCTTTCAATGCTTGAGCTTGATGGGAAAAATATTCGACGTTTTCTTCTTTGGGTGGTGTGGCTGGGCAAATCGGGCGACAAAAAATTCCTGTCGTTTTCACCGCTGTAAAAAACATCCCATCAAAGCGAGCATCTCGTGCATATCGAGCCAAATGGCACTGCTCACTGGTTAAGCTGCTGTTGTGATTGATCTTTTTCGACATGCCGTACTCTTCCCACTTACCATAGCGTTTGATCCGATACCTAAAAGTTTACCGTGAACCACCATTGTCGCTAGCCACTTTCGGAAGCGAAGGTCAGATAAATCACAAAAAAGGGTTTTAATTTTATTCAATTCGACTAAATTTAACCTAGAGAGGACATTCTTCTCACAACGTCAACGATCGGTACTTAGCACGCCAAGATGCAGAGACCTATCGAATATAAAAAGGAAAAGGCTATGGTTCTACACACATGTCGTATTGTTTTATCAAATCAACAGGTTCTCACCAGTCAATCAGTCGAGCAGTCTCTAAGCTTTCTTGAAGACAAAGCGGACAACGGGATTTCTATGATCGAGATTGACGCAACGGATGGCAATCAAATCCATTCGTACATGTCACACTCTCTTGAAGAGTCTATTGAGAATCTAATGAACCTATAGGGCTTTTAATAAAGGCTACACATACCAGGCTTAAACGATATTTATGGAATTAGAAACGATCTCTAGTTCCGAAAAGAAGTACATTTCTGGTTTAAAACAAAAATGGCTCCCAACTATACAATTAGTTGGGAGCCATTTTTTATTGAATCTAATCAGCAAAGCTACTGCTTACCGCGAATGCCGTTACTCAGGTGCTTGTTCAGCGGCTTGCTGCAATGTGTAAGCCGTCGATGGGTCAATCTCATTAACCAACTTCTCAACCTGCATGATCGCATCAACCGAGGTACTGCTTTTACGGTAGCTCAGATAAATTGGGAGATACCAGTCTTCAACCCCTTTCACCTTGTGCAGCTGACCCGAATCGATAAAAGGTTCGACTAGAGACACCGGAAGATACGCACTGCCGCCTTTCTCTAAAATGAAATCGAGGGCGATACGGGCTGTAGAGGTACGTAGGTACGGTGCTGGCACTTTAGGGTGACGTTCTGCGTGTTCAGAACCAAAGCGCGTTCCCCAATCCACATAAACATACTTATGTTGAAATACAGATTCCAGATCATCTTGCTGCGTTGATACCAACACCAAAACCAAGTCAGCGACTTTTTTACAGTTCAGCTCTTCTGCTTTGATCTGATCGAACGCGAAAGCCATATCTAAGGTTCGTTCTAACAAATTACGGTTCAGTTGCTCGCGCCCCATCACCTCTGCCATAAAGCCGTAACCACCAAAAGAGTCGGTTACCACACTTAAACAGTTTTGCAGATACGCATCCCAAATATTCGGCGTGCCGCCCAGCGTTAACTGCAAGGCTTTACCACTCTCTAACGACAGCTCAAATTTGGCTTGTTGTAGGGTGGACACCATCACTTCGGCATAACCAATCAAACGTTCACCGGAAGATGTGAGTTTGATGTTATTGCGGTCACGAATGAAGAGCTGAGTATCAAAATAGCCTTCAAGCTGTTTGATCCGCGCACTCACCGCCGCTTGTGTTAAATACAAGTTTTCAGCTGCACGCCCAAAATGGCGCACCCTTGCAACCTCAAGAAAGGTTCTAAATACTTTCACATCCATCAAATACATCTCTGTAATAAATCTGCTAACTAGCCGATCTAGGATTGTTTATCGTAAAGGCAAAAACATTTTGTTTCCTATTTTAGCCTTTTAACAATATTTTCGCGTGAGCAATAAACACTAATTTCTATCTAACCACATTACTGAGGCTGATATGTCTGAGACCGAATTCCGACACGGAAAAAAACGTTTTTATGACACCATTAAATTCCCGAGAGGGTTCGCTAAGTCGGGTGATTTTACTCTTTCAGAAGAGGAAATCCTAACCTTGTTTGGTGACACTATGCTTGCACTTGAAACTGGTGAACTAGCACCAATCAATGCAGAAGAAAAACACTTCATTAAAGTGTTGTCTCACCCTCATAAGGCAAAGTCCAAGTTAGAGCGTGTTTGGTTGAAGTACATTCAACTGGCTCGTGGACGCCGTCGCTTTCACACCCTAAACGGCTGCAAACGCGGCGACGTATCTAGGGAAGAATACGAAAGTGAGTTAGTGTTAGAAGATTAGTAAAATCGCTCAAAGTGATACCTCATCACTTTGGGCTTTTTTTTGCCTTCAAACACACATCTTCTTTGTAATTGGTAAGTTTAGCCAACCTATCCATTTTTACCAATATTTATATACAATTCATAGCGATAGCGTGACTAAAACACAGCTCTCGTTCAATCTTATGGGTATTCATCCCACTGAGATTCATCGTTCTTCATCCTGCCCCTGTCTTTTATCACGATAGCGCTCCATTGCCATCATTATTTTTCTAGTTTCAACTATACGCTCAACGCTTGTTTATACTCGAAACACGTTAATGCACCAAAATTCGTCAATGGTTCGAGCGATGCCATTATTGCAATAATCGTATCAAGGCATAGAAACACACCAACCCTTTCAGGTGCTGAATTAGATCAACATTGCTGTATATGACAAACGTATTAATCTTGTTTAACGCCACCAAATATCCATACAATAATTGTGCAATTTTGAGAGTTCCAGTCACAGTTACGACGAAAAAAGCAAAAACTTGACCTAAAACAATAGCGGAACTGGATAACTTATTTTATAATGCGAATTAATGTTTCAGAACACTATAAAATTTTATTTCTAGGGGCAAAATCAATGAGACTTATTCCATTAAGCAACAAAGCTAAAGTAGGTAAATGGGCTGCTCGTCATATCGCAGATTCAATCAACAAGTTCGCTCCAACGGCTGAGCGTCCATTTGTACTAGGTCTTCCTACTGGTAGCACACCTCTAACTACTTACGCTGAGCTAATTGAACTTTACAAAGCTGGCGAAGTTAGCTTCAAGCACGTTGTAACATTCAACATGGATGAGTACGTTGGCATCGACCCTAACCACCCAGAGTCTTACCGCACATTCATGCACGAGAACTTCTTCAACCACGTTGATATCCAAGCAGAAAACATCAACCTGCTAGACGGCAAAGCTGAAGATATCGATGCTCACTGTGCAGCATACGAAGAGAAAATCCGTTCATACGGCAAAATCAACCTGTTCATGGGCGGCGTAGGCATCGACGGTCACATCGCATTCAACGAACCAGGTTCTTCTCTATCTTCACGCACTCGTATCAAAACGTTGACTGAAGACACTCGTATCGCGAACTCTCGTTTCTTCGATGGCGACATCAACCAAGTTCCTAAATACGCACTAACTATCGGTGTTGCGACTCTTCTAGATGCAGAAGAAGTGATGATCCTTTCTCTAGGCCACAACAAAGCTCAAGCGCTTCAAATGGCTATCGAAGGTTCTGTAAACCACATGTGGACTGTTACAGCTCTACAGATGCACCGTAAAGCTATCATCGTTGCTGATGAGCCAGCTCAACAAGAGCTAAAAGTTAAGACTCTACGCTACTTCCAAGAGCTAGAAGCTGAGAACATCCAAGACCTATAATTCCTATAGTCTTGAATAGCAGGGCGTTTTTATAAAGAGAGCGTCTTGAATAGAAAAAGCCACTGAATGTGGCTTTTTTTGTGCCTGCTGCTTTTGTATTTAATGGGAAGATATTTCGGATATTTTTTAGAAGCACAAAAACAAAAAAGCGATTTCTCAAACAAGAGAAACCGCAATGACGGTATATTCTAAGATGGATAAAACGAATTAAAGCTAGATAAGCTAAATAAGCTAAATAAGCACTTTAGGTGTAAGCTCAAGCGAAAGCTTCAAGCTATGAACTCAATAGCAAAAACTAAGAACTCAGCGCGTTATCTCGGCACAAGGTGTTAATGATGTCTGTAATAGCCAAAACGATCGTGGATTTCACTTTCTGGTTATGTCGACCCAAGAACATTTCTAACATTGGACCAGACATGGTTTTCACCATCTCAGGGTCGTATTCAATAGGCATAATACGCTGAATAGCATGTACTTTGTTTAGCTCAAAGATGATATCCACTTCAGTAAAACTGGTGTCATCACCCTGTATTTTCGCCCATTCTTTTAAGGTCACGAAAATCTCTAAGTCGTCATAAAGCTCTTTACTGATCACGCCAAGCCCCAGAAGCAACTTTCCACGTATCATTATTTCCCCTAGCGGCCCGCCACTATTGAGAAGAGGTTCTACAACGAACTTAATCGCAGTATCGTCTTTCTTGAAAATATTTTTTAAAACCGAATCTACCGTATCATCCAATGCATCATAAGCGGCCATCAGGCAAGCGCCAGCACTCTCAGCCTCGGAAAGTGCTTCGAGTAATTCTGTTTCATGATTAGTTTGTATTGGCATAACGGCTCGGCAATAAGAAAGTGCCACAGGAGTGGCACTTTGGTGGTTTATCATTTCAATGCTAGATAAGCTTGTTCCGCTAGTTTAACAACTTCTGAGTCACTATTCAGCTCAGAATAATATGCTAATGTCTCTGCAAAGCCTTTTTCTGCAAACATTGCCTGAAGTTCAACCGCTTGAGGGTCATCTTCGTTCTTATAATGGAACGCTGCCGCAATCGCTTTTACTAGGTGAGCGTTTGGAAGGCCGTATTCTAATGTGCCGTTCAGTGGCTTAACCAAGCGATCTTGTGGGCTCAGCTTACGAATTGGTTGACGACCAACACGATCTACTTCATCACGTAGGAATGGGTTTGCAAAACGACCAAGGATTTTTTGGATGTATGCAGCGTGAGCTTCAGGATCAAAGCCGTAACGCTTAATCAGAACTGCACCACTCTCTTCCATCGTTGCCGTTACTTCAGCACGGATTACGTCATCTTCGATAGAGTCTTTGATTGTCTCGTGACCTGCAAGGACACCAAGGTATGCCGTTACCAAGTGACCTGTGTTTAGCGTGAACAGTTTACGCTCAACGAAAGCCATTAGGTTGTCAGTGCATTCCATACCTGGGATGTTTGGAATCTCACCTTTGAATTGTGTTTGGTCTACGATCCACTCGCTGAACGTTTCAACCGTTACCGCTAGAGGATCTGTTTCGCCCGCTTCTGCCGGTGGAACAATACGGTCAACCGCAGAATCAACAAAACCAATGTGCTCTTCAGTGAACGCTTTCATTTCATCAGAAAGGTGCTCTAACACGGCTACTTTTAACTGGCTAGTACCGCGAACCATGTTCTCTGCCGCGATGATGTTCATTGGTGCAGTGTTGTTTGCTGCTGCACGCTTTTCAATGCCTTGAGCGATAGACTTAGAGATGATTTTAAGAACCGTAGGGCCCACTGCAGTCGTCACAAGATCAGACTCAGCAATGCAATCTACTACTGCGCTTGTCGCTGAGTTTACTGCTGTCACGTTCTTAACAACTTCGACAACACACTCTTCGCCAACAATCTTAACTGGGTATTCTTGGCGTTCAATTAACGCATTTACAACCGTTTCATTTACGTCAGCAAACGTAACCTTCATACCAGCATCAGAAAGAAGCTTACCAATGAAACCACGACCGATATTACCTGCACCAAAATGTAACGCTTTCATAATTTTGACCTTATAAATATTTGAATCTAGATAGCTAACTGCTCAACAACATGCCTTGACGATGTGCCCTAGGCATTAAGCAGTAAGCTATTCAGACTGAATCTTGTTAGAAAGATTAAGACCGAAAATGAGGCCAGTAGGGGGATACCGGCCTCCTTCACTCAGGAGCTTGACTAGAGCTTTTTAGTTTCCGTTGAGAATACGTAGAACATCAGCAGGGTTTGTTGTGTTCTGTAGGCATTCCACAGCTTCTTCATCATCGAGTGAATTGGTAATCGCCATCAGCACCATGTTGTGCTCATCGCCTTGTGCGGCAATACCGATAACCATCTTCGCGATATCATCTTCATCTTCGCCCCACTGAATACCTTCAGGGTACTGACAGAAAACGATGCCGGTTTTTTGTACGTACTGTTTCGCTTCGATTGTGCCGTGTGGTACTGCGATAGACTCACCTAGGTAAGTAGACACAAGCTCTTCACGAGCAAACATGCCATCTACATATTCTGGTGATACGTTGCCAAGTTTTACTAATTGTTCGCCAGCAAACTTAATTGCGTCTTCTTTTTGAGTCGCTTTAAGGCCAAGGAAGATGCTGTCGTCAGTGAGTGCAAGCTTGTTGCTTTCTTGCGCTGGAGCTGCTGCAGGTGCCGGAGCTTCTACTTTCGCTTCACCACTTTGAGCATCGACAAGCTCAGCAACTAGTTGGTCGTATACGCCGCCGTCTAGGAAGTTGCTTAGAGACATATGCATCGCACCTGGCACAGTGCTACGAGCACGGTCTGTTAGGTCTTTATGCGTAATAACGATTTGCGAATCAGCCGGTAGGTTGTTGATTGCGTAGTTGGTTACTTCAATGTCTAGGCCAGCTGTTGCTACTTTCTTACGTAGTAGACCTGCACCCATTGCACTTGAACCCATACCCGCATCACACGCTACATAAACTGCTTTTACATCCGCTAGGTTTACGTTTGCTTCTGCTGCTGCACCTTTAGAAGACGCTTTCATGTCTTTCATTTGTGCAGAAGCTTTCTCTAGTGAATCTTCCTCATCATCTTGCGCTGATGTTTTAAGAAGGATTGACGCTACAACAAACGATACTGCCGTTGCTGCGATAACAGATAGAATCACGCCGATGTAAGAGCCTTTTGGCGTCATCAGTAAGACTGCGAAGATAGAACCTGGAGATGCTGGAGAGATAAGGCCAGAATCGAACATTACGTTAGTGAATACACCCGCCATACCACCTGCGATTACCGCAAGAATTAGACGTGGGTTCATTAGAACGTAAGGGAAGTAAATTTCGTGGATACCCCCTAGGAAGTGGATGATAGATGCACCAGCAGCAGATTGCTTCGCGCTACCTTTACCAAACACCATGTAAGCAAGTAGAAGACCAAAACCAGGACCTGGGTTTGCTTCGATTAGGAAGAAGATAGAGCGACCCATCTCTTCAGATTGCTGGATACCTAGTGGAGAGAAGATACCGTGGTTGATTGCGTTATTTAGGAATAGGATTTTCGCAGGTTCAACAAAGATAGATGCTAGAGGTAGTGCACCCGCTTCTACCATTGCGTTTACGCCAGCCGCAAGTCCGCCAGACAGAATCTTAACCGCAGGACCAATCACGATGAACGCGATGATCGCACAGATCATGCCGATGATACCCGCAGAGAAGTTGTTCACTAGCATTTCGAAACCACTCTTCACTTTACCGTGAACAGCTTCATCGAATTTCTTAATTGCGATACCACCTAGTGGACCTACAATCATTGCACCCATGAACATTGGGATATCAGTACCAACGATAACACCCATTGTTGTGATAGCGCCCACTACCGCACCGCGGTCACCACCAACCATTTTACCACCGGTGTAACCAATCAATAGTGGCAGTAGGTATGTAATCATAGGACCAACCATTGATGCTAACGTTTCGTTAGGCCACCAACCCGTTGGGATGAATAGTGCAGTAATGAAACCCCACGCAATAAATGCGCCGATGTTTGGCATTACCATATTGGATAAGAAACGACCAAAGTTTTGAACCTTAATCTTTGCTTCTGGTGATAACATAGGTAGAACCCCGTAATGTATTGGTTGGTCAAATGACCGAAAGTGTGTACTCAAAAGTCGATTAAAATGTATCACAACATTTCCAAAATGCACCTTAGCCCAACTTTCGTGATAGCCATCACACACAAAAAACACTTTCGGGTTAACAAGCACACCTTAGATCACAAAAACACCATGAATTTAAATTACAAAGCCAAATTAATGAGAATAGATATCATCAACACACGATATAGATCACATTTTATTTTGTAATACTTAAAAATAAATAGTGATTAAAGTCACATTTAATAGAATATAGCATCTAAGATCTATATAAACCGTATAAAAGAACATCGTGTCACGTATATAAAATATGCACCCAGATGAGCAAAATCGCGATACCTGTAATTTAATTACAGGTTGAGCTACATTTTGCTAAACATACAAAACGAGACCTAACGCTCTACTAAAAACATAGACCACTGAACTGCAGTTAGCATTGATAGATGTGATATGGTATTTACCAACGCTATCGCATCATATATATATCCAACACCCATCAGCTGATCACTCCGCTATTTGAGAAAAGACTATGTCAGACAAAATTTCCACATCCGCACTCGCTAAACAAAAAGGCATAGAAGCTAAAGCTTTATTTAGCGATCTAAAAACAGCGGGCTATATAGTGCGTTCACAAGAGCGTTGGATTCTCACAGAACGGGGAGAAAGCTTTGGTGGGGAATATGTCGAACACAAGAAGTTTGGTGTCTTTATTGTCTGGCCAGAGAAACTGCTTATCGATTTGGACTCATTCTCAGGAAAAACACTCACCGCCACCCAGCTTGGCAGTGCCTTTCAACTCAGCGCAAAGAAAATCAACTTACTGCTCAACGAGCTTGGTTGGATAACAAAAGAAGAAGACGGTTGGCATGTCACCTCTACAGGCTTAAAAGCCGGAGGTGAACAAAGAGAAGACAAAGCGACTCAAAACTTATTCGTGGTATGGCACGACTCATTGGTTCGCAATAAACGTTTAAAGCAGTCTGTTGTTGAATTCCTAGGGCATGATGCTGAAAGCCACTCGACCGATGTGTCATTCTCCAGTTTTCGTCAGAAATTTAAGGCGAAGCACCGAAGCTTAGACGGGCATTATGTTCGATCAAAGGGAGAGCTGATCATTGATAACTGGCTTTATATGGCAGGAGTGGTCCATGCGTACGAGCGTCCGCTTCCGATATCAAAAGAAGTGATCAGCGATTTTTATCTACCAAGTGGCAAAGTATACATCCAGTTCTGGGGAACTGATTCTGCGCCAATCGCCGAAAATAAACGTGAAGCTACGAGAAAAATCTATGAAGAGCATGGTTTTGGTATAATCGAAATCACGCCAGAAGATATCCCCAACCTAGACAGCGTACTTCCGCCATTATTGCGCCAATATGGTATCAAAGCGTACTAAGCTACTGAATCTAGAGATTCCACCTCCATTAAGATCACACTTATTGAATCATTATGGACATTATTAACCATAGTGATTTGATATGTTCGCTATTTTTCCCGAGTCATTCTTCTATTATCTTACACCCATCGACTTGAGCTACCGCAGATACTCGATTTATTGGGGCATGTTCGATAACTATTTAGACGTTCAATCTATTGAGATTCGTTTAAATTGGTTATCCGTTTATTGTTGACGTAACTGAACATAAAACCCTACAACATTTATTATTGATAGATATTAGGATTCAACATGACTCATCCAATCATTACTGATCTAAACACTCGTTACACAGCTAAAAAATACGATGCAGAAAAGCGCATCTCTGCGGAAGACATGGAAGTAATCAAAGAAGCACTTCGCTTGTCAGCTTCTTCTATCAACTCTCAGCCTTGGAAATTCATCATCATTGAGAGTGACGCAGCAAAACAACGCTTCCACAATACTTTCGAAAACATGTTCCAGTTTAACCAACCACATGCGAAAGAAGCGTCACACACGATCCTGTTTGCTCACGATCCTAAGTACACTAAAGAGAAATTCGCGAAGCGTGCTGATACAGAAGTAAGCTCTGGTCACTTACCAGCTGAAATGTACGAGCAATTCTTAGGTGCTTACGCATTCGCAGAAATGAACACAGACGAAACAGGTTTCAACGGTAACTGGACTAAGTCTCAAGTTTACATCGCACTAGGTAACACACTGCACACACTAGCTCGTCTAGGTATCGCTTCAACACCTATGGAAGGTGTAGATGCAGCTATGATCAGCGAAGAGTTTGCTGACGAACTAGAAGGTCACGTTGTTGATGTAGCTCTAGCTATCGGCTACCACAAAGACGGCGAAGACTACAACTACGGCAAACCAAAAGCGCGCCTAACTCTTGATGAAGTCGTTACAACACTTTAGGGCGTGTTGACCTTTCGTGGTTAAATTTTGTTCGGATGGGGACGCCTAGTCAAAAGCGTTTTAATCGCGGTGAGGGAGAAGTAGCCTAGTCATTCTAAGCAAACCTCCCTCAACAAAGAGTAAAACGCTTTTTGCGGGGGCGCCCAGCTCGAACCCTTCGGGCAGCGTTTGCTGGTCATTTCTACTGCGTTATCGGCTTCTCATGTAGGCTAGCTACACATCGATGCCTCTGTCTTGTATAAATACCCAGCAACTCACTGCAAAAATCAGCTCGAAAGATCAACACGCCCTAGTTATTGATGTGACAGAGCCCTAACCGCAGGGGTATCAGGCAAGAAAACCTCGATAAACAAGAACAAAAAAAGCCAGTCAACAGACTGGCTTTCTTGTATTCATCTTAGTGCGATAAGCACATTGCGTTTAAGTAAAGGCGAACATTAACCGATAAACGAGATGTAACCCTGAAGGATAATCAGGTTAACGATATCGATAAAGAAGGCACCAACAATTGGCACCACCATGAACGCCTGTGGTGAAGGACCAAAACGGTTCACCAAAGAGCCCATGTTCATTACCGCTGTTGGTGTTGCACCTAGGCCGAAACCACAGTGACCACCTGCCATAACCGCTGCGTCGTAGTTAGAACCCATTACTTTGAACGTCACAAAGTAAGAGAAGATACCTAACACAACCGCCTGAACCGCCAGGATAACCAAGAACGGAATCGCAAGGTCAAATATGTTCCAAAGCTTAAGGCTCATTAGCGCCATTGCTAGGAACAGTGACAATGACACCGTACCAAGAATATCGACCGTTTCGCTGTCAGTCTTATGCAGCTTAGTCACTT
The DNA here is from genome assembly GCF_002877735.2 of Vibrio sp. 10N.261.54.E10. NCBI lineage: Bacteria > Pseudomonadati > Pseudomonadota > Gammaproteobacteria > Vibrionales > Vibrionaceae > Vibrio > Vibrio sp. 10N.261.54.E10. The sequence continues at coordinate 936,276 of NZ_MCXE02000002.1, read as the reverse complement.
CAAACACGTTAGTGATGAACACACCGATAAACAACGCGTAAACGAAGTCAGGAATCATCAACCAAGAAATTTCAAAAGTCGCCACCCACTGCTCTAGGTACTTCGCACCCGTGATACAGATAAGAAGGATGAACAACACTTCAATCACCTTCTTCGCCGTCACTTTGTCTTCTTCATACTCGTTGTAAGTAACAAGTTCAGGGAAGCGTTCATGTGTTTGCGTGCCAGTGCCGTACTCAGATTCAAGCTGGTTTTTATCAATCAGCTTTTGCGCCACTGGGCTACCGATAATACCACCGATGATCAAACCAAAGGTCGCTGAAGCCATCGCGATTTCTAGCGTATTTGCAATGCCAAACGTGTCTGCAAAAGTTTGAGACCAAGCCGCGCCTGTGCCGTGACCGCCCGAAAGGGTGATAGAGCCAGCAATCAAACCCATCAAGGGTTCAAGGCCTAGTGCCGTAGCTAAGGTTACGCCTACACCGTTTTGGATAATGATGTAAACCGACGCTACCCCTAAGAATAGGAATACCTTAGCACCACCTTTTATCAGCTGCGTGTAGTTCGCCGCAAGACCGACCGTTGCAAAGAACATCAACATAAACGTGTTCTGCAGGGGCAAGGAAAACTCAAGATCAAGGCCGTTAAAGTGCAGGGCTGTAATAGCAAAAGCGACAATCAAGCCGCCGACAATGGGCTCTGGAATGTTGTACTTTTTGAGAATCGGAAGCTTTGCATTGACGAAATGACCTAGAAACAAAACACTAATCGCGATTAGGAAGGATTCTAGTGGTCCAATTGAAATTAATTGATTCATATAACCTCTATTTTTTTACGTTCTCATCTTCCCTAATGAGTCTAGTTTTATCTGTAATTATTTGTGCTGCTCTACCTATATTTATACAAACTGGAGAGAAAGTGTGGATTCGAAAAGCGAACACATTACTGCGATCGCTTAGTACCATGTTAGTAGCACGTTAACTTTTATAGGAGATAAAAGGATTTGTGACAACAATCACCTCCTAAAAGTTGAAAACGGCGTGAGTATCTATGCCGCTGACTCTGCTTTCTTAATACCTAAAAAAGCAAAAAGGAGCTATTTCTAGCTCCTCTTTCATCACCATCGCTGGTAATTAGAATTTTTTCGGTGCGTAACCAGTCATAACCTCAATGCGAAGTTCTTTACCGATCTTCGTCATTGGGTGAACAATTACGAGTCCTTTAACAGACTTTTTAAGTTTACCCATATCCGCTTGCTCAGCCTTAGTGATCTCACGGCTAAATGGCATATCAACCAGAGACTTACGCTCTTGGTTCACATCATAGCTTTCTTTGTGTTTAAGCTGGGCAATTTTCTTAGTTAGCTTCTTAATCTCTTCCTCGAACTGACGAACAACAGGACGATCATTACGAGTTTTAGCAGCATCTAACTTGTGGCGACACTTGTCTAGACGGTTGTTAATTTGTTGAAGTTCGTTTTTAACACTCATAATAATTTCCTAAGATTAAACAAGCCAATTCGGATTGGGGCGCGGAGTATAGCACAAGGGTTGTGTTGAACCGAAATTTATCTGTTAATTACCAATAGAAACGAATCACATCGACACCGCTCATTCAGCTTACTTATTCTTTGTGGCGAATCTCTAAGCGGATTATTCATTGATAGGATAGCGCCTACTTCAAAAATTGCAGTCCTCGATGCATCAAAATTCCGTCTAAACTTATACTCTAACGCAATAACTAAATCAGGGTACACAGCTTGGAGTTGTTACCCCCAGCACGACTCTGAATCGCAACGTAATCACAAGGATAGCCGATGACATTATTGAAACGAACATTGACCTGCAGCCTAGCCCTGAGTGCAATGTTTGCCACAACTTATGCATCTAGTGAACAAGCCACCCAAAGTAACCTAATCGTCGAGTACTCTACACCGCAAAATACCGAAGAAGAGCAGCTCAAACGAGAGATTCAAAGCAGTGGCGTTAATGACACCGTGGTCGACCTATCAAACCAACTCTTCATGTTTGAGAAGCCATTAACCATTCAATATGGCGGGGAAGAAGGACCACTCTACGATCCACAAACCCATCAAGTACTGATCCCTTACAGTTTTTACGCTGAGTCACTCAATTACTTTGAGAAGAACCAATACGAAAAAGAGTATGGGAAATCTGCGCAAACCGGCGCTATTGATACCTTGCTGCACACCCTGCTACACGAGACTGGGCATGCGTATATCGAAGATCAGAACATTGCCATATTGGGTAAAGAAGAAGATGCGGTTGATAACCTAGCAACCATGCTACTGCTTAACTACGTAGAGCATGGGGCCGACGCTGCTATCAGCGCTGCAGACATGTTCGCTTTCGAGTCAGAAGACCGCCCAGAGTATTACGACTTGGGGGAATACATCGACGAGCACAGTTTCGACCTGCAGCGTTACTTCTCCACGTTATGCTTGGTGTATGGCAGCGATCCCGATGCCTATAAGAACTTGCTCGATGAAGTGGAAAACGACTATTTGAAAGACAGAAAAGAGTTCTGCGTTGAGCACTTTGACGTGATCAATGAAAATTGGCATCAGTATTTAAAAAAGAGTGACGATGCTTAGATGCTTAAAGGTTAGTGTCGAGAACTAGGAAAACGGCTTTGGCATCAAATTCCAAAGCCGTCACTCGATAGATTGGCTTAAGTCTTACGTGTTAAGAGTTAAGAGTTAAGAGTTAAGAGTTAAGAGTTAAGAGTTAAGAGCTTAAACCCTAGACGTTCACTTTGTACTTCAGATCTTGTGCTTCATCGCCCGTCATCCCTCGAAAACCCCAACAATGTGAAGGCTGCTCTTTAATGGTGATTTCAATATCAATCGGAGAGATAGCTAACTGCTTCTCTATCTCAGAAAATATCTTCTTAATTAAGCGCTTTTTGGTGTTTACCGCTCGACCTTCCATCATGTTGATCTCAATGACGGTATAGGCTTCTGTTCTTCCTTCTGGGTAAAAGAAGTCATCCCGTTCCAATGGCACAAATCGATGTGCTCGCTTGTCATCGGGTAAACCCATTTCACTATTCAAGCACTGCTGCAACACATTAGAGAGCTGCAACTTAATTGGATTTAAGCACTCTTTGATACCATAAATAACAATCATGACCATTCCTTTGATGCGATGTTAGGTATAGAAGAACGTCAGATATAAGCATCGTCTGGCGACTACCCATTCGCTTACTATTTGTACATATATTACATAATGACGCGTATGAAAAAAGGTAAAAACAGTGAATTTATGAACAGGTGCAACAAAATACCTACCCCTTTACGAACATAAGCCGAAGCGAATTGATCGAACACCACCCTCCCCGCGTATATCTTCTCAAATCACATTTGAACTAAGGAGTACTATGTGCCGAATTCACCTAGGAAGACCACGCGGACAGACGCCGAACCAGAAACACCCGTAGAGTCTTCTCTGGAGCTCGCTGTGTTTCCCCTCCCCATCTTCCTTTTACCGGGAGGCAGACAAAGACTGCGCATTTTTGAGCCAAAGTATCTCGCGATGGTCGCTCACGCAGCGCAGGGCGATGGTTTCATTATCGCCACTCAAGACAAATCTAACTCTGATCATCTCAGCTCTTGGGGAACAAAGGTGACCATCGTCGACTTCAATATGTCGGACGACCAGATATTAGAAATTGATGTCGAAGGCGAAAAGTTGGTGCAATTGCATGGGTCGTTTCGAGACGATGATGACCTGATTAAAAGTAAGTTCAGCTTGTTGCCTCACTGGCCTACCGATGAATATAAAGTGCCTAACGTGTTTACCGCTTTTTTGGTTCAGTTGTTTCGCGACCACGATTCGATAAGAACACTCTATCCCACTCCTGATTTTGAGAGCCCACAATGGATCTGTGCGCGATTGCTCGAAATGATGCCTATCCCACTGGAAAAGAAAACAGAATTTACTGAGCCAGCCAGTTTTCCGTCTCTAGTTCCTTTTTTGAATCAAATCATTACGGGGCAATAAGCACTTTTCTTCACTATAATTTTGTATAGTAGAAATTAATTTAAATTAAAGTGATCCCGACTTTCTCCTTTCACGTAGTGCCCATCAAATTCGCATGATGGTTAGTTACTATGCAAGTGGAAAGCAGAAGTTCAGGGAACGGCAAGGAGCATGTCATTATTCCCGATAACAAAGTACCTACAGACAACAAAGTACCGACAGAGCTCTCGAGCTGGCTGGTGTTGGTTGGTACAGACCGAGACAAGCAGGCGTTCACCTGTTTGTTCAAGTTCTTCGCTCCTAAGATCAAGCGTTTTGGTATCAGTAAGTTGGGTGGCGAAGCTGCTGCAAACGAGCTAGTTCAAGACACGATGACTAATGTTTGGAAGAAAGCACATCTCTACAATGTAGATAAAGGCGCTGCGACCACTTGGGTCTACACGGTAATGCGTAATGCAGCATTCGACATGTTGCGCAAAGTGAAAGCGAAAGCCGAACAAACGATAGCCGACGATATCTGGCCAATCGATGCGATGGTAGCCGAGTCTCAAAGCGAAGATTTGCCATTCGGTGACCATTTGATGAGCCGACACGTAATGACTCAAATAGAAAAGTTGCCTCTCGCTCAGAAAACCATCGTCAAAGGCGTTTACTTTCAAGAGCTCTCTCAAGAGCAACTCGCTCAGCAACTTGGCGTCCCACTTGGAACAGTGAAATCACGTCTGAGACTCGCTTTAGCCAAATTAAAAGTTCACATGGGGGAACAAGACCATGATTAAACATCACCCAAACGCGGCAATCTTGAAAGACTTCGTCGATGGCACGTTGGCTGATTCAGTTTCTTTGATTGTTTCTAGCCATGTAGAGCTGTGTGAACACTGCCAACAACAAGTCAAGCAGCTTACAGCTGTAGCAGCGAATAATGCTTTTGACGCAGAGCCAGTATTCTCAAATGAAGATCTAGACAGCTTCTCAATGGACGACATGGACTTTGATTTTGACGCGATAGAGCAAATCACAGCTGATACTTCTCAGTCTGTTGAAGTGACTCCAGAGGTTCAGAAAGTAACTGTTGCTGACACGACATTCACAATCCCTCGCGCTCTAAACTCAGTAGCGAGAAAGGACTGGATGAACCTAGGCAAAATTTCACGAGCAAGACTCGATTTTGCTGACGAAGCACACCACACCAGCTTGTTGCACATCGACAAAGATGGACAAGTGCCTTGCCACACCCACAAAGGCTTCGAGATCACGCTTCTTCTAGAGGGCAGTTTCGAAGACGAAATGGGCGTTTACAACAAAGGTGACTTCATCTGGTTGGATGGCAATCACACTCATCAACCGGCAACAAAAGAAGGTTGTGTCTGTTTAACCGTTTCAAGTGATGCGCTTTACTTCACAAAAGGTGTGAGCCAACTATTCAATCCACTTGGAAAATATATCTATTAACCCAGTTGCAGGCTATAAATATACAGGATGGCATAAAGCTATCCTGTATATCGTCAATACATCTGAATAAAAACAACTACGGTGTCAAAGTAAAAACACACCCAGCTCTGTAAATACGATTAGCAATGTTGAACTATAAGAAAAAGCTCAGAGCAAGAGCAAAGGAGTTGGCCAATGGAAAAGAAAATCAAAATCGGTATCAGTGCATGTGTTGCTGGACATAAAGTACGTTTCGACACAGGTCATAAACGCTCTCGTTTTTGTACAGACGACCTAGCAGACTACGTGGAATTGGAACCTGTTTGCCCAGAGATGGCTGTTGGTCTTCCAACCCCTCGTCCAACCATTCGTCAAACAAGAATGCTAGATGACATCATCCATGTTTCTCGCCCTGATGGCTCAGGTGATGTGACCAACGAACTGATCGAGTTCGGTCAAAACTACTCAAAGAAAAACCAACACATTGCTGGCTTTATTGTGTGTCAAAAAAGCCCAACCTGCGGCATGGAGCGCGTGAAGGTGTACCACCACCATGGTCGCGGCTCTGAATCGACAGGCATAGGCATGTTCACCCAACAAATTATGGACGGCAACCCGTTACTTCCCGTTGAAGAAAACGGCCGCCTTAACGATCCCATTTTGCGTGAAAACTTCATGACTCGAGTGTTCACTTACCAAAAATGGCTCGATCTTGTGGATGAAGGTGTGACCAAGCACAAACTGATTCAGTTCCACAGCGCCCACAAATATCTAGTCATGTGTCACCACGTTGAGGGTTACAAAAGCTTAGGCAAACTGCTAGCGGGTAATGATTTAGATATCGACGAACTAGCGGCTCAATACATCGAAGGCTTGATGACGGCGTTGTCTCATCACGCGAATCGAGGCAGTCACGCCAATACGCTGCATCATTTGCAGGGTTACTTTAAAAAACAACTGAGTAGCGCTCACAAGCAAGAGCTGACCAACCAGATCGCATCATTCAGAGAGGGCGTTGTTCCACTGCTAGTGCCACTGACACTGATCAATCACTACCTGATGGAATACCCGAACGAATACCTAGAATCACAGGTTTACCTAAACCCGCACCCTCAAGAACTTAAACTGAGATACGGATATTGAGCGACATACTATGGATACGACGAGACCTGCGGATTCACGATAACCCAGCGCTCGTCGCGGCAGTTGAAAACGGCGTAACGACCGCCGTTTTCATTTCAACGCCTCAAACGTGGCGGCAACACCACCTTGCGCCGATCAAAGCTGATTTCATCTATCGTCATCTAAAACAACTCGATTCCCAGCTCGCTGAATTCGGGATAACGTTGCTTCACCTGAAAGCTAGCGACTTTGACGACCAATCCAAACAGCTCATCGATTTGTGCCAGCAGCTTGATGCCAAGTGCGTCTACGCTAACTCTGAACCAGAGGTCGATGAACAAGCTCGCGATAAAAAGCTGATTTCAAGCGGCCTAAACCTGAAGATCAGCGATTGTGACGTTATGCTGCCACTCGGTAGCGTTCTCAACAAACAAGGCGAGATGTTCAAAGTCTTTACGCCCTTTAAGAACGCTTGGTTAAAAGAAGTTCAGGTGAAAGGCATCATCTGCAGTCCAGCTCCTGTCGAGTCAGCTGAACGTTCACAAACACAGCTTCCTGACGACTTACAAGCCTTAACCATCTCTGCTGACTATGATTTCGATTTTCCGCGTGTTGATTCGAGTCGCTGGCCATTAAGCCAAGATGTATTGGGCAATGTGATCCCCAATTTCTTAGGCAATAAAGTCAACGACTACGCACGTCTGAGAGATATCCCCTCAGTTAAAGGAACATCGGGGCTATCACCTTATTTAGCGATTGGCGCCGTGAGCCCACGTTGGTTAGCGATTCAATTGATTCAGCAGCAACCCGATCTGTTATTTGATACGCAATTACCGGCCTTTTGTTGGCTCAATGAATTGATTTGGCGAGATTTTTATAAGCATTTGATGTTCCACCACCCTAAACTGGTCAAAGGTGCTAACTTTCAGCAAAAATACAATGGTTTAGATTGGTATCACGATCATCCTAGCTTCAAAGCTTGGTGCGAAGGAAAAACAGGATATCCATTGGTTGATGCCGCAATGCGTCAACTGGTTGAAACGGGCTGGATGCACAACAGACTAAGAATGGTGGTGGCAAGCTTCCTAACCAAGCACCTGCTTATTGACTGGCGTTGGGGCGAGCGTTTCTTTATGTCGCACCTTATCGACGGAGACTTTAGTGCCAACAATGGTGGCTGGCAGTGGGCTTCAAGTACTGGCTGTGATGCTCAACCTTACTTCCGAATTTTCAATCCAATCACTCAGAGTGAAAAGTTTGATCCAAAAGGAATTTTTATTCGTAAGTACATACCAGAGCTGCAAAATATCCCAGATAAGCATGTACATTTCCCACATGACTTTATCGCTAAAAATGGAATAGACAGCGAATACTGGCAACCCATCGTTGAGCATAAAGAAGCACGATTGAGAGCCTTAGCCTTCTTCAAATAATTAGAGTGTATATTATGGATAACTCTCTATGGCTTGATAACTTTCTCAACATGTATCGAGAACTCGGAACCGACAATTTCGACGTGCTTAAGACTGTTTATCACCCTGATATTGAATTCCAAGATCCGCTGCATCATGTCAGCGGTATTTCGGCGCTTACGCACTACTTCGAGAACCTCTACACCCAAGTAACCAGCTGTTACTTTCATATCGAACACACTTTCGAAGCGAACGACGAAGCTTCCGTTTACTGGACGATGCAGTTTGCTCACAAGCAATTAAATGGGCAAAAGCCAATCGAAGTACAAGGGCACAGCCACCTTAAGATGCTCGACGGTCAAGTGGTCTACCACAGAGACTACCTCGACGTCGGCTCTATGTTGTACGAACACATTCCAGTACTGGGCTGCGCGATCAAATCCATCAAAAAGAGAGCGAGTCGATAATGCATATTATGATTACAGGCGCGACCTCAGGTATCGGCCAATCCCTAGCTAAAGATTACGCTCAGCAAGGGCATCAGGTGATTGCTTGTGGCCGCAATCCAGACAAACTGCAAGCCTTAGTTGATTCTCACGATACAGACATCGCGCATTCATCAATTACACCGCTCTGTTTCGATCTGACTGATTACCACAACTTTCCAGAACTCGACCAAGACAAGCCGCTCGACCTGCTGATTTTAAATGCAGGTGATTGTGAGTACATCGACGACCCAGTGAACTTTGATGCCGAGCTATTCGAGCGCGTCATCAACATAAACCTAATTTCAATTGGCTACGCCCTTAAAGCTTGGTTAAAAAACATCAAGCCCGGCGGCCGTTTGGTTTTAGTCAGCTCCAGCGCCAGCTTTTTACCTTTGCCAAGAGCCGAGGCTTATGGCGCTTCAAAGGCAGCTCTCACCTACTTAGGCAGAACACTTTCGGTTGATCTGGCAACGCACAACATTCATGTCTCAATTGTGCACCCTGGCTTTGCTGAAACGCCATTAACCGAGCGAAATACGTTCTCTATGCCTATGATTATTAGTAGTGAGGCCGCAACTCAGCGAATCGTAAATGGTATCGCTCAAGGAAAGAGTGAAATTGATTTCCCAAGACGATTCATCATGTTGATGAAGCTACTAAGAATGCTTCCAACTCCAGTTTGGCAAAAACTCGCTTCAAGGATGGTATAACAATGAAGAAAATCGCCATTATTGGTTCAGGTATCTCTGGACTCACTTGCGCGCATATATTAGATAAGCACCACGACGTAACAGTATTCGAAAAGAATGATTACGTTGGGGGGCACACCGCGACCGTTGATATTGAACATCAAGGCTCGGCGTTTTCGATAGATACAGGTTTCATCGTATTCAACGATCGAACCTACCCGAATTTCAATCAGCTTCTAGAACAACTCGATGTCGAAAGGCAACCGACTGAGATGAGCTTCAGCGTCCACAACACGACGACCAAGTTTGAATACAACGGCCACAGCATTAATTCGTTATTCGCGCAGAGGAGCAACATCTTCAAACCTCAGTTCTGGTCTTTAGTGTCTGACATTCTCAAGTTCAACAAGCTGTGTAAGGCTCAGTTTGAAAGCAATGAATTCACACCAGACGTTACCCTTGGCAGTTTCCTACGAGATAATCAATTTTCCGACTTTTTCAGCCAGCACTACATCTTACCGATGGGCGCGGCGATTTGGTCGACAAGCTTGGAAGAAATGGAAGAGTTTGAGCTCAAGTTCTTCATTCAGTTTTTCTACAACCATGGATTGCTCGATATCGCGAACCGTCCTCAGTGGTATGTGATACCAAAGGGATCGCGTTCTTATGTTGAAATCATCCTTTCACGCCTAAGTAAGACTGTTGCACTGAATACATCGATTAAACAAGTGACTCGCCAAGAAACAGGCGTCACGATTGAATTTGAAGATGGCAGCGCACAAGGTTTCGACGAAGTAATCTTTGCTTGCCACTCAGACCAAGCCTTACGCTTGCTTGGTGATGCAACAGAACAAGAGCAACAGGTACTGGGCGAGATCCCATACAGCCGCAATGAAGTGGTTCTGCACACCGATACTCGCTTGTTACCAGACAGAAAACTGGCTTGGGCAAGCTGGAACTACATGTTGGATGGCGACAGTAAACGACCTGCCTGTGTCACGTACAACATGAACATTCTGCAAGGCATCGAAAGCCAAGACACCTTCTGTGTCACCTTGAATCAAAGCGAAGCCATCGACCCAGAAAAAATTATTCGCAGCTTTGTTTATCATCACCCGGTACTTAATTCGAACACGGTCGAAGCTCAGCACAAGCGTGAGCAAATCTGTGGCAAAAACCAGACGCACTTTGCTGGCGCTTATTGGTATAACGGCTTCCATGAAGACGGTGTCCACAGTGCACTCGATGTGACCAAACGCTTCGGTTTAGATTTGAGTACGAGTTCCGCGCTATGAACAGTCAAACCCTGACACCCGAGATGGGGATCGCATCCGAAAAGAGTGAAGAGCTCAGCGGTATCTATTGGGGTAACGTCAGACATCGCCGCTTTGGCGACATCACTCATGAGTTCAGCTATCAGCTGTATATGATGGGGTTAGATCTTGATGAGCTGCCCCAAACCACAGCGCGCAGTGCGCTGTTCGGAACTCGTTGGTACAACCCGATTCGCTTTGTCGAATCGGATTATCTCGCTGAAAAAAAAGAAAATGTCACCACGGATGAACCAAAATCACTTAAGCAACGTATAGCTTCCAAAGTGCAACAACTTGGTGGGGTTTGGTCTGATTCAAACCGTGTGACGATGCTGGCTCAGTGCCGCTGTTTAGGCATCTACTTCAGCCCAATCAACTGTTTCTTCTGTTACGACGAAACAGGGGATTGTAAGTACATGTTGGCTGAAGTGAGTAACACGCCTTGGCGAGAAAGACACTACTACCTGATCGACATGCACCAAGAATTAAAGGTTAAGAAAGAGTTTCACGTTTCGCCGTTCATGGATTTGAATATGACTTATTTTTGGAAGATTAAGCCACCAGCGAAACGCACGTTAGTTCATATCGAAAGCCGCCGAGACGACAAGCTTTTCGATGCGACACTGGCCTTGACGAAACAGTCAGTAACCAAGACAAACATTAGACGAACGGTATTCAAGATTCCGGCGATGACGATAAAAGTCGTGATGGGAATTTATTATCAGGCTCTCAAATTATTCCTGAAAAAAGTACCGTTTGTGGCGCATCCAGACTCAACGTCTTAAGCGCACATGAAAGAACTCAATTGAAGCTTGGGTTCGCTCCAATCAAGGAGCAGAACTCAGCTTAGTTGGCACAAAATATTAGAATGAGTTATCAGCGAGGTTTACATGGAACAGCTTGCCAAACAAAACAACAATATTGAACAACAAGCTAAAGCCGTTGCTGTTTCAAGCAACTGTAAATATCGAGCTTTAATCTTCAAGGTGTTAGAAAGCCTGCAATTCGCGACGCTCGAGATCATTGAGCGCGACCAGCATTCGGTGTTCGGTGATCGAGAAGCAGACTTGAAAGGTCGAATCGTGATTCATGATGCGACCTTTTTTAGAGATGTGGTCATCAACGGCAGTATCGGCGCATCTGAAGCGTACATCGATGGTAAATGGACCAGCCCAAATCTAACGCGTGTGATTCAAATCATGGCTCGTAACCAAGCCCAATTGGATGAGCTTGATGACAAGACACAATGGATTTCTCGCATCAAAAACCTATTGCTGCGCCGTAAGAATGCCAACACCGAGCAAGGCTCTAAGCGAAATATTCTCGCCCACTACGACATTGGCAACGAACTGTATGAGCGCTTCTTAGATAGCTCGATGCAGTACTCTTCCGCAATCTACAGCGAAGACGCAGAAACCTTGTCGAAGGCTCAACAAAACAAAATGAAAACCATCTGTGAGCGACTAGAACTGTCTGAGAAAGATAGCGTGGTCGAGATAGGCACAGGGTGGGGCGGCTTAGCCATCTTCATGGCGCAACACTACGGTTGCCACGTCACCACTACCACGATCTCAGATGCCCAACATGCACTAGCTGAACAGAGAGTAAAAGCGCTTGGTTTAACCGACAAAATCACCCTGCTCAAAGAGGATTATCGCAATCTCACTGGTGAGTATGACAAGTTGGTTTCGATCGAGATGATAGAGGCGGTCGGACATGAGTATCTACAAACCTTCTTTGAAAAATGTTCCTCGCTACTTAAGCCCTCAGGCAAGATGCTGATTCAAGCAATTACTATTGCTGACAGCCGTTACGACAAATACCGCAAAGGTGTCGACTTTATTCAGAAGTACATCTTCCCCGGCGGTTGCCTACCTTCTGTTTCAGTGATGACCCAACACCTTGCGACCAGCACCGACCTTGTGGTTCAAGAAATTGATGACATTGGCCTGCACTACGCTCGAACGCTGAATGATTGGAACATCGCCTTTGAAAATAGTTGGGAAGAGCTAGAGTCTCTCGGCTATTCAGAAGAGTTTAAACGCTTATGGACCTTCTACTTCTGCTACTGTGAAGGCGCATTCAAAGAGCGCGTGATCAGCACTCACCATGTAGTCGCAAGAAAACCTCGTTACTTTGGAGCAAAAGATGAAGCGGTTTTGGATTATTAATCTCGTACTGTTTCAAGCGACCTGGGTTTGCAGTGCTTTCTTTACCGCGCAAGCCCCGTTCGTCACACCACTGATTGTAGTGGTTCACTTCCTTCTATCACCGACTCGCAGTAGCGATTTGAAGATACTCATTTTATTACCATTGGGGCTATTGCTTGATAGCCTCTTACTCCACTTCGGCGTGTTTGCCGTCGACTCTGAAATTGCGAATCAATCGTGGTTCCCGGTGTGGCTTGTCTGCCTGTGGATCATGTTCTTAATCAGTTTTAACCACAGCCTAAATTGGCTTTTAAAATGCTCGAAAGTGATCTTGTTTGTCATAGGGTTCGTAGCAGGTACTAGTAGTTATTGGGGAGGCATCAAAGCAGGTGCTCTTCTTACTACTTGGCCAGATGCATCGGTAGTTGCTGCCCTTGCAATAAGTTGGGGGATTTTGTTGCCCTTACTGGTGGCCGCCTACTCCAACTTAATACAACCTAAAATGGCAATAACGAGGTGACTTATGGCTTATCCACGCAACCCGACACAAACGTTCAAACCTGAGCGAGGTATTGTTCGCGCTCATCAGCAAGCAAAAAACACACTTCTAAGCTTTATTACTCTCCCGTTAATCTTTGCTGCGCTGTTATTTGCCGGACACGCTAGAGCCTCTGCTGTCGATGATCTGAACAAACGTGGTGAGGGTGAAATGAGTTACCTGTTTTGGACTCTCTACTCGGCAGAATTCTACGCGACTCCAACCAACTCCGAACGAGCTTTGAAGCTTGAGTATTACCGCTCTATCGATAGCAAAGACCTCGTAGACGCTACCGAAGATCAGTGGAACAAGCTTGGCTACTCTGACAGCAACATTCAACGTTGGTTGAAACCCTTGTACGCGATGTGGCCGAACGTGGAAGAAGGAAGCACACTCACGATTCGTGTCGCTGAAGATAACGTAAGTCGTTTTTATTTCGATGAACAACCGATCGGCACCATCCAAGACAAGCAATTTGGTGAAGCCTTTCTAGCGATTTGGTTGTCTGAAAACACCTCTGAACCCGGTCTTCGTAAACAACTTTTAGGTTTGAACAAATGAATCCAAAAACAACAATAATAAAATTTGCTCTGGCATTTTTTTCACTCACTTGGCTAGTGGGCTGTGGCTCTGCAAGTTTAGAAGACCATGTCGACACTACGCCAGAGCTCAAGCTTGAAACCTTTTTTAATGGCGAGCTAATGGCCTACGGCATGGTGCTAGACCGCTCTGGTAACTTACTGCGCCGCTTTGATGCCAAACTGATCGCGACTTGGGACGGTGACAACGGAAAAATAAAAGAGTGGTTCTCTTTTGCTGATGGCGAGCGCTCAACTCGCGTTTGGAATCTAATCAAAACGGGCGAAAACACCTATTCTGGGACTGCCAACGATGTCGTTGGAACCGCTTATGGTGAAACCCAAGGTTCTGCGCTGTATTGGAAATATGACTTAGAGATTGAAGTAGACGGCAGCACCTATGAAGTGGTGCTCGATGATTGGATGTTCTTAATGGACGATAAACGCTTGTTCAACAAGACTGAGATGTCTAAGTTTGGCTTTAAAGTCGGAGAGGTCATCTTATACATCGAGAAGATTTGATGTAACTGCCGTTTCTGATTCTTAGTTTTAAAACGATGACTACATCTCCAGTACGTAACAAAACAGCCCACAACGAAAATTGTGGGCTGTTTTGTTTGATCCCTCGAATAGCATACCTGCATGCTCAAGCCATTGTGCTAAGATGCGCCACCAGCATACAAATGGACTAGACTGACACTAAGCAGTCCCCATTTGTTTCGCTAAGCGTAGATTCCCTACCATGAATAATTGAAAAGGCTTTAAAGCATGAGCAAGTTGACCTCAGCGGAGCGTAAAGCTCGCGACAATGAACGTTTCTCACAACGCGTAAACGACCGCAGAGAAAAAGGTGAAGACGTAGTTGCTTACGCACTGACCAACAAAAAAGCTGTAAAATTCCTGACTAAGTCAGAGAAAAAACGTTTCAACGAAACGAGAGCGACTCTGCAAGAAGAGAAGCGAGTGAAAGAACAAGAAGAGCTTAACCGAATCGAAGACGCGTTCACGATCAAACAGTTCGACGACGAATAATCACTTATGATTACTCAAAAGCGCTGGCTCTATGCCGGCGCTTTTACTTGTTAGTTCGTTGTTTTTTAACGCTGTTATTTCTTGCTAAACCCGTCGATTCTTAACGGCTTTCCCCCACTTTCTTAGCTCAGCCTTACCGCTCGACCGATCACCCAAGCTATCAACCTATCAACCTATCAACCTATCAACCAGGCTATCGATCAACTTTAGCCATAGATCTCAGAAAATCTTAGCCTAGCCCCTTACTATCTCGAATCAACTCTACAAATTGAAGACAGTATGATTTTAATTACCGGATCAAGCAGCGGTTTAGGCGCAGCTCTCGCGAAACAATATGCTAACGCCGACGCTCAGCGCGTAGCCATTACAGGTCGCAATGCACAACGTTTAGCAGAAGTGGCGCAAGGCCTACCTGCGAATACCATTAGCCAAGCGTGTGATCTCTGTGACCCGCACTCAGTGAGCGAGTTATTGGATGCGTTACCTGAAATGCCGAAGCTGGTGATCCACAGCGCTGGCAGTGGGTACTTCGGTAAGATAGAACAGCAAGATCCAACCATCATCAGCGACATGCTGAAGAACAATATTGAGTCTTCGATCTTTTTGATTCGCGAGCTTGTACAGCGCTACAAAGATCAATCGGTCACCATCGCTGTGGTGATGTCGACGGCGGCACAAGGTGCTAAAGCGGAAGAGTCCACCTACTGCGCGGCAAAATGGGCCGTGAAAGGCTTTATCGAATCGGTAAGGTTAGAGCTAAAAGGTCACCCGATGAAAATCGTGGCGGTTTACCCTGGAGGAATGGCGACCGAGTTTTGGAATACAAGCGGTAAAGGCATGGATACCTCGAGCTTTATGACCGCGCAAGAAGCCGCTCAGATGCTACAACAGGCGTTGACCAGCACAGAGCATGGATTCGTGTCAGATATCACGATAAACCGCGGCTAGCAGGTAAACAGCTCGCTTAATCGGTAAATAGAGCGACACATTACCAAAGAAATGATTAGAGTAATTATTTGTGAGGGTGAGCATGAAAGTGTGCGACAATGCTCGGCGTAAATTCATATTCAAGGTTTATTATGAAACTTCTAGTTCGTAACCTATCGCGCTCTACCTCTGAGCAAGACATCCGTGTGCTATTTTCTGAGTTTGGCTCAGTAAAAGAGTGCAGCCTAGTTTTAGACCAAGAAACTGGCGACTCAAAAGGCTTCGCTTTTGTTGAAATGCCAGAGCAAGAAGAAGCTAAAGCGGCACTAAACAAGCTGAACTTGTCAAAGCTTGGCAAAAACACGATTCGTGTAAAAGTAGCGAACTCTTAATCGATTCAATGCTTCATCAGCCGCATGGCTTAGCTTAACAGCAGCACAGATGATAAAGCCCGTAACGATATGACGTTTTCCAGCGCAATATCGTTACGGGCTTTTTGCTGCTCGCAATTCTCTTTTCACACGATTTAAATACGCCTACAGACCTTCATGTTCATCAATAGCACGTCTTGCTTCGGCCATTGAACATCCAGATTCCATCACCAGCTGAGCCACAGTCATTGAAGGTGTAGCGGCCAACAGAGATGCCAAACACACCACGGGTTTAGGCAGCACTTTGTCGATTGCAATTGCTATCCAACCGTCTTTTTCATGGGTTAACATCGTTTTAAATTCAACGAGTTGATACTCTTGAGCGACCAACAGCCAATTACGCGAACGACGAACTCGTTTCAACTGACATCCACATTCCGCAGCATTCACCATCACTTGGCTTTTATCACTCACACGATGTACAAAACTATTCAATGGGACGCTAAACATAACTCTCTGCTAATCAATCTATTCCTACCATTCAAGAGCTCTCTACCTATCTCTCAAAACTTTCTAACTGTCACTCAATTAAAACCGTACGTAGGATTACACAGACACAAAAAAACCGCCAGTGATGCACTAAGCAACCTCGCGGTTTTTGGATGTTAACGTGTGTGGTTTACGCTTTAGTTTCTACCACAATGTCCGTTTTTACCGAGTTCGCGATAAAGCAGTTTTTGTGCGCCAAGTGGTGCAGTTTGTCGAGCTGCTTGGCGGTGGGCTTTTTGGTACCTAAAAACACAATTTTAGGGCGCAGAGTCACCTTAGTGACCGATGAGCGGCCAGATTCATCTTCTTCCAGCACACCAATCGCATCATCGACATAGGAGTCGATCACGTACTTCTGCTTTGCGGCAATGCCCAAAAACGTCAGCATATGGCAGCTAGAAAGTGCCGCGATAAACGCTTCTTCTGGATCAACATTCGCTTCCACCGAAAACGGCAGTGGCACAACATGTGGAGAGGACGAAGCAGGCACAGTGACACCACCATCGAACTCCCACGTATGACCTCGACTGTATTGATTGTCGCTAAAGACTTCATCTTCTGCTTTTTTCCAGCGAATGATCGCTCCGTATTCAGACATAATTTCTTCCCTTTTTAAAGCTCAATAAATTAACGATCAGCTGGATGATTGACACCATCGTTGGTCACCACATCACCAATATCAAAAGGATTCACCCCTTCCAAACAGCCGATGTTAAAACCGTATTCGTTTGGGCTAGAACGGCGCTGATGATGGGTATAGATACCGCAGTTTGAGCAGAAGTAATGCTTCGCGGTATTGGTATTGAATTGGTAAAGCTTGAGATGCTCTGCACCTTTAAGGATCTTGATGCCATCCAGCGCAACAGAGCCCACAATCGCTCCCCTGCGACGACAGATCGAGCAATCACAGCGGCGTGGTTTTTCTATCCCGTTAGGTAAACTGAGCTCTAGTTCAACCGCACCGCAATGGCAGGTTGCCTTGTGAAAAGGTTGGATAACCGTATCTCCGACGACTTTCATTTTTCTCTCCAATCACATCCTTATGTTGGTCGTATCATAACCAGTTCAATGTTCTCTGTCCGTACCCGGGTGTTGAGTTCGAGAGATCTGTCATGCGCTGCTTCTCGGCTAATCTAACTAGACTTTTCAACCAAATCGCCAAACCGCTCAAACAAGAAATCAAGAAACAACCGGATACGCTTGGGCTGATATTTCTTGCTGATGTACACCACATTCAAATCGGCACTCGACACCGACATCGCGGTGTTGAAGTTCTTCATGTAGCCATTAAGCAGCGTCACAAGGCGCTGGTTATTGATGTCGCCTTGCACATCCAGTACCGATTTAAGAGCAATGCCCTCGCCTTTTAATGCCCAGTAGCGAATAACTTCGCCATCGTCTGAAAATCGCTTTGGCACAACCGTCACAGCCTTCTTCATATCATGATCTTGGAAGTGCCATATCTTGAGCTCTTCATTGCTGCGCAGCATGGCTAAACAATCGTGATCAACCAAATCTTGTGGTGTTAACGGTGTTCCATGCTTGGCAAGATATTCAGGAGAAGCACACAGCACACGTCGGCTTGGTGACAAGCGTCTGGATATCAAACTGCTGTCGACCAATTCACCATAACGGACCACGATATCCATGCCAGATTCAGCAATGTTCGAGAGGTTATCGTTCAAGTAGAGGTAAGGGATCACGTCGGGATATTGCTGACAGAACTCAGAGAGAATCGGAAGAATGTACTGCTTTCCGATGTCTTTCGGCGCGGCGATTTTTAGCGAGCCTTTGACTTCTTTTACGCCATTTTGAATCAGGTTTTCGGCCTCACTGACGTTGTCTAAAATCTCCAAACATGCCTTGTGATACAGCTCCCCTGAGTCGGTCAAAGACACATGACGCGTGCTTCGATTCAACAACTTCACACCATATCGTTCTTCAAGCGCCTGCAGCCTTGCTGTCATGGTCGCAGGAGAAAGCCCTAACTCTCGCCCCGCCGCCGCTAACCCGTGATGCTTAACAATACTGACGAACATCGCCATATCTGAAAACTTATCCATACGATTCTCGCTTCCACCTCTTTGTCTTACTTCTCGATCTTAATGCTCGATTTGAATACTCAGTCACACTATTCAGGTTAACCGAATAATGAATTTATATTTTAACCAATTATCAAATTTAGTCGAATAAATATAATGGCAAACATCAACAGAACAACGCAGGAATTCAGAGCATGACTAACGAATCGACTAAACAAGAGAAACACACTTTCGTCATCATTGGTGGCACATCAGGTATCGGCAAGGCACTCGCGATGAAATTGAGAAACGAAAACAACACAGTGCACATCGCTAGCCGACATACAGGACTTGATATCAGCAATGAAAAATCAATTTGTGAATACTTTGAATCGATTGGCGTGTTTGACCACTTAATCGTAACGGCTGGCTCATCCGCTCCCGCAGGAAAAGTAACAGACGTAGCAACCGCAGACGCCAAGACAGCTTTTGACACTAAGTTTTGGGGCAGCTTAAACGTAGCCAAACATGCCGCTCGTTACATGACACCAAACGGGTCTATCACGTTCACAACTGGCATGTTGTCACGCAAAGTTGTTGCTGGTACTTACGTAAAAACCGCCATCAACGCCGCACTAGAAAGCGTAACCAAAATACTGGCGAAAGAGCTATCACCTATTCGAGTCAATGCCGTTAGCCCGGGTTTAACCATGACGGAAGCCTACAAAAACATGGACGATTCCGCTCGTACAAGCATGTACGACAACGCCAAAAACAACCTACCCGCAGGCAAGGTTGGCGAGCCTTCAGAGATAGCCATGGGTTACCTGTTCGTAATTAATAACCCATACGTCACAGGGTCAATCATCGATATCGATGGCGGCGCTCTACTCGGCTAACACTCCGCAAAGAAGCAAAGAAGCAAAGACATAAAGAACAATCGTTAGGGCGTGTATCTCACGTCCTAACAAACAAGAATTAACACAGGTACTTCACTATGAAATCAGAAGCGATCCATAAAGAAAAGATCCCATTCCAAGTTTGGATACTGACACTCGCAGCTTTTGCCATCGGCACCGCTGAGTTTGTTATTGCAGGCATCCTTCCACAAATTGCCACATCCCTTTCGATCACCGAAGGTCAAGCCGGATACCTAATCAGTGCTTACGCATTGGCTATCGTTATTGGTGGCCCGATCTTAACCATCTACCTCGCACGTTTTAACAAGAAGATGGTACTGATTGGCTTAATGGCACTGTTCATCATCGGTAATGTCTTATCAGCCCTTGCTCCTAGCTACCCACTTCTACTTGCCAGCCGTGTTATCGCAGGCTTAGTGCAAGGCCCTTTTTATGGTATCGGTGCGGTTGTTGCAACCAACTTAGTGTCTGAAAAAATGGCAGGTCGTGCCGTTGGCCAAATGTTCGCAGGCTTAACACTCGCTAACGTTCTTGGCGTTCCAGCTGGTACATGGGTCAGCTTGCAATTCGGCTGGCACACTACTTTCTTTACCGTGGCAGCACTTGGCACTATCGCGATGCTTGCCATTTTGATATCGATTAAATCGACAGGTCACAGTGAAGCGAAAGACATCAAAACTCAGCTTCTAGCGTTCAAAAATCCAATGTTACTGATCAGCTTAGCAATCACCGCTTTTGCTTGGTCTGGCTTCATGACGCTTTACGGTTACCTTGCGCCAATCGCCATGCACATCACGGGTTACAGTCAAGAATCAGTGACTTGGATCTTAGTGATTGTAGGTGTTGGCTTAATCATCGGTAACACCTTGGGCGGACGCTCTTCAGATAAAAACCTAGGCAAAGCTTCAATGTTTTGGGCTGTCGCAATGATCGTGTCATTGGTGGTGGTTGGCCTTGTGGTAGACAACAAAATCCTATTCGTTGCAGCTGCATTTATCTTTGGTATTGCATCATTTGCGAACGTCCCTGCCATGCAACTTCGAGTAATGAACCACGGTGGCGAAGGGCAAGAGCTAGCAGCAACTGCGAATATCTCAGCGTTTAACTTAGCCAATGCCTTTGGTGGATTCCTTGGCGGCATGGTACTCGACAGCCAACTAGGCGCAGGAATGATTCCGTTCGCAGCCGTTGTTGTCCCAGTGATTGGTTTGTTGCTTATTGCAAAAGCCAACCGATCTGAAAAGCCACAGAGCAACTCTATTTTCAGCCCAGCAGAAAGCAAATAACGCGACTTATCGCCCCAATAAAAAACGAAAGATCACAGCATTAAAACAAGGTAGAAACCATGAACAAATTATTCGAAGCATCAGAACTGAAAGGCCTAGCACTACAAAACCGCGTGGTTATGGCACCCATGACACGCGCTCGTACTAGCCAACCTGGAAACGTGCCAAACGACATGATGGCAACCTATTACCAACAACGCGCAAGTGCAGGGCTGATCATCACGGAAGCAACGCAGATCTCTGATGACTCTCAAGGTTACTCATTCACACCCGGCGTTTATACCGATGCACAAATCGAAGGTTGGAAGTCAGTAACAACAGCAGCAAAAGCACAAGGTGCCGCGATATTCTGCCAGCTATGGCATGTAGGCCGAGTATCACACCCTACCTTTCAAAAAGGCGAGTTACCGATTGCACCTTCTGCATTAGCTCCAATAGAAACGCAGGTTTGGATCTCTGATGAGAATGGTAACGGCAACATGGTGGATTGCATCCAACCAAGAGAGATGACCCAAGCAGACATCGATCGTGTTGTTCAAGATTTTGCTAACTCAGCGAAAAAAGCTGTCGAGGCAGGGTTCAACGGAGTGGAAATCCACGGTGGTAATGGCTACCTCATCGATCAATTCCTAAGAACCAATTCAAATAAGCGCACCGACAACTATGGTGGCAGTCGTGAGAACCGACTTCGCTTTCTAATTGAAGTCGTGGATGCGGTAATTGAAGCGATTGGTGCTGACAAAGTGGGCGTACGTTTAGCCCCATTCATCACCTTCAAAGACATGAACTGCCCAGATATCGTACCAACGATTTTAGAGGCATCGAAGGCACTTCAAGATCGAGACATCGCTTACCTGCACCTATCAGAAGCCGACTGGGATGATGCACCGGTTATCCCTGAAAGCTTCCGAATAGAGCTAAGGGAGCAATTCTCCAACACCATCATCGTTGCCGGCAGCTACACACCACAACGCGCCGAAGAAGTACTAAGCAAAGGCTACGCCGATCTCGTCGCATTTGGTCGCCCATTCGTTGCTAACCCAGATCTAGTTTCACGCCTACAAAACGGCAGCGAACTATCCGATCTCGATGGCGCCACTCTGTTCGGCGGCAACGAAAAAGGCTACATCGATTATCCAGCGTTGTAGTGAATTTGGAGGAGGTGATGGTTTCTAACCACTAGAAACATTTCCTTCAGGCAAAAGAAAGGCTCGCATGACTAGTGCGAGCCTTATGCAGTTTAGGGGGTAAACCACAATCTAGTTTAATCTTAAGATTAATTATTTAACTTATGAGCCATTATGCACTTGTGCGCATTGATATTCTATTTTTAAATGATTCACTGCAATTAATCAATCGATAAAAGTTAGCGTTTGGTCAATTTAAACCACATAAATAACAGTGATTTAGTGAACGACGTCTAGAAAATCATCATAAAATCCATAGAAATCATATTTATAGACTTCTCATTTGCCAATACCCTTCACCATTAGTCGCGAGTTGGCTGTGTAAATAATCAAGCGTATCCGCGACCGTTCCCGCAATGCCTTGGGGAGGATTGAACAACAGTAAACCACTACCGATCAGGCGATCATCACCCTTAGGATCTCGAAGGCGAAGCTCCGACTTAATCGGACTTGGCAGCAAACCATCTTTCACTGCGGTCACACAATGGTTCAAAATCAGTGAGCTCTTGTCATCCGTGTAGAGCGGGTACCAAATTAGTGCAGATACCTTCTCAGATTGCTGATACGCCTTAACCAAGGCATCAATCACCGCGAGATATTCTGAATCGGTTTCATAGGGTGGGTCGATAACAATCAGATGGTGGTTGTCATGTTTAGCAACGTCATCAGGTAACGCTTTAAGCCCATCACCTGCGCTAATCGTAAGCTTGCTTGAAATATCTAGGTTACATTGTAACTTCTCAATATTGGTTTGCAGTAAATCAGCTTCATCTTGCTGAATGTCTGAAAAATAGAAACTATCTTGGCTGCGACCTTGTTGGTAAGTGATGGCGGCAGAACCCGGATACAAAGAGATAAGTTGATTCGGATTGTAGTATTCCAGTACCGACATAAAAGAAGCGAATGCCGGAGGAAGATAAGCCTTATTGCGCCACAAGTACCCGACCCCTTCAGCAAACTCACCGGCGTGATTACTTGGTGCGGTGGTGAGGTCATAACACCCTGTACCTGAGTGCGTGTCGATAACATTGAGGCGTGAATGCTGCTGCATTAATGACTGAACAAGTGCACTCAATACTGGATGCTTCAGTGCATCACCATGGTCGCCTACATGACATTGATGTCGATATTTCATTCCCTTGCCTCATTTCTACTAACGTCATCTAAACATACTTCATATCATGAGGGCTTGCCTGCTCAATCCATCGTTTTTTGAAATAGGCTCACTTTTCTCTAACCAGTTGACTCTTATAAAAAAATAAAGCCCCTGAGCTTACTTAGGGGGCTAAGTGAGTTCAGGGGCTTTCATTATTGGTTTCGGTTAATAGCGTAAGTAAATCGGCCTACCGTGCATAAGCTAGCTTAGCTTGACTAAGGGTACTCACCCTCAACTTCTACCGGCGCTTTCACTTGGTAGTGACAAGGCTGTAGACCAAGTAACTTAGGCAGTGTGATACCTACTGAAACTGAAGACCACGTACCGCTGACAATACCTACAACCAGTGCAATCGCGAAACCTTGCAGCGCAGCGCCACCAAGTAGCCAAAGCGCAGATACGGTGATTAGGGTTGTACCTGAGGTCACCATGGTGCGTGAGAAGGTCGCTTTAACCGATTCGTTAAGCAGGTTATCAGTGTCACCATTTGGATTACCACGCAGCATTTCACGAACACGGTCGGCAATGATGATCGAGTCATTCAATGAATAACCTAAAATCGCCAACACAGCCGCTAACACAGTCAGGTTGAACTCGAACTGAGTAAAAGCGAACAGACCCAAGATAAGCGTCACGTCATAGATGATTGCGGCTAGGGCGCCGAGTGCTAAACGCCATTCAAAACGTACACTCAGGTACAGCATGATCATTAGGAAACACACCAATACCGCTAAGCCACCTTGGTCAACCATGTCTTGACCAACTTGAGGGCCAACCACGCTGCTGTTAAGCACTTTTACTTGGTCGCTAACAGAAGACAAAGCATCCACTAGGTTTGGCTGTGGAGCGTCTGTCAGTTGGCTATAACGGATTGTCCAGCGATCCTGTTCTGCCATACCAACCACTTGCACGTCTTGTTGGAAAGCTGTATCAAGTTTTGTTTTTAACGCATCTTTGGTGACTTGATCAGAGAGCTGAACCTCGGCAACCACACCACCTGTGAAGTCCAAGCCCCAGTTAAAACCTTTCACCGCCACCAGCATCACAGAGCTCATGAACAGCACAATAGATATCGCAGACATCACCTTACGAAGGCGAGTCATATTCTTATCCGAAATATAGCTATTTGAAAAATAGCGGTCTGAAATAGTCATTTTTGAAGTACTCATGCTTAAATCCTTACATCGTGGCGTTGGTCTCGCCCCCAAACCAAATTGATGATCGCTCGTGAAGCAAAAATGCCCGTAAACATACTGGTTAGAAGACCTAAGCCCAGTGTCAGAGCGAAGCCCTGAATCGGTCCATTACCAATGGTATATAGAGCCACAGCAACGATCATGGTAGTGACGTTAGCATCGAAAATTGACGAGAATGCGCTATCGAAACCACGGTCGATAGAGCTAGCAAAGCTGCGCCCTTCTTTCATCTTGTCTCGAATACGCTCGAAGATAAGCACGTTGGTGTCCACCGCCATACCAACGGTCAGTACTAGACCCGCAATACCCGGCAGAGTTAACACCGCACCCGGTAGCAGCGCAATCAAACCAAATAATGTGGTCATGTTAACCACCAATGCACAGTTCGCGACCCAACCAAGGCGGCGGTACCATAGCGCCATAAACGTTAGAGTAAGACCAAGGCCAAGAGCCAAAGCAGCAAAGCCATTCGTTACGTTTTCAGCCCCCAGAGATGGGCCAATGGTGCGCTCTTCAATGATGGTAACAGGCGCTGTTAATGAACCTGCACGTAACAGTAGAGCAAGCTCTTGTGCTTCTGCCATGCTGCCTGCACCTGTGATTCTGAAACGGCTACCCAGTTGAGATTGGATGTTCGCCACACTGATCACTTCACTGGTTTTTTCGCTGTTACCGGCTCTATCACGGCTGTATTCGCTGTAAACGGTCGCCATTGGCTTGCCGATGTTATGGCGAGAAAACTCAGACATTTTCTTACCACCAGAAGAATCCAGCGTAATGTTTACTTCTGCACTGCCCATCTCACCAATGCCACTGCGTGCATCGATAATGTGTTCACCGCTCAGCACTGCTTTGCGAGCAACCACGACACGATTACCATCTGAATCTTTCAGAGTTTGAGTATTGTGCGTTGCGTTGTCGTACACAGAGTAGAACGCTAATGAAGCCGTAGCACCAATCACGTCTTTCGCAGCTGCAGGGTCTTGTACACCCGGTAATTCGATACGGATACGGCTTTCTCCTTGGCGTTGAATCGATGCCTCAGTGATGCCTAGCTCTTCAATACGGCTGCGCATGATCTGTAGGTTTTGTTGAACCGTTAGGTTGCGTAGCGTTCTTTGTTCTTCTTCAGACTGAGTTAACGTTAGCGATTTATCTGAACGGTCACGTTGCCATTGTGGGAACTCTTCACGAATCAGTTTTTGTGCTTTCTCGAAATCGGCATCAGTACGGAAGTTAAATTCAACTTGGTTATTCACCACTTTACCGCGTGCATAACGCACTTGGCTGGTGATTTCATCGACCACAGATTGCGCTTGGGCGTGGTAAACCGGTTCCATGTCCACTTCTAACAGGAACTGCACACCACCACGTAAGTCAAGGCCTAGCTGAATCGGTGCGAAGCCCATGTCAGTCAACCATTTCGGTGCTGCTGGCTCCATCGCTAGCGCAACCGTCGCGTTATCCAATAGGCGCTCATTCAGCACCTCTTTAGCCTTCGCTTGTTGTTCTGCGTCTTCCAAGATCACGACTAAACGTTGGTCTTTTTGAAATGCCGATTTAGCTTGGATGCCTTCGCTCGCAAGGTATTGGGTAATTTGACTCGCATCGATGGTCTGTTCGGAACGATTGTTAATTTGAACCGATGCATTTTCGCCATACCAAGAAGGTAAAGCACTCAGAACCATGATGATGATGGTGGCGATAAGCACCACGTATTTCCACTTTGAGTAGTGGTTAATTTGTTTTCTTTGAATGCGTTTTTTCACAGTCAAGATCTCTTCTTTCTACCAATCACCGTAAATACGTGCTCAAAAATAGCACCAGAAAAAAGCAGTGATCGAGCATTTTAACCAGCTAGGGTGACCAGTTATTTACTACGATTGGTATGTCTAATATTTTGCGAACACGAGCGATGGCTAATCACGACCAGAACAAGCTGATTGAAAGATAGTGATGCTAAAGCTGATGTCGCTATGTTTTTTTTGATTAACTGGCGAGTTCAACGGGCACAAGTGACCATCGATACGACCAATTTAGGGTCAAACGATTAGCTAAGAAGTTCTCGGAAATGCGAGTATTGGATGTTGCCCTCTTTCCACCCAGCAAGCCGGGAGGACGGAGAACTCACAATGCTGGTCCAGTGCTGCTTGGAATCCAACAATGGTGTGTTGAAAAGCAGAGAAGCCAGTAATGAAGGGGGAGAGAAGTCGATCAGTAGGTGATAAGCAGGCTCAAGATCGGCCACGCTTTCTTGCTCATTACTGAGCATACGTCTGAAGTTTGCTGCTTGAAGGCTTGATTCGGTGTCGTGATAGTTGGAACTGTCACCAGAAGGTACTGTGCCAAACTGAGCCTTATCGCACTCTAAGTAGCTCGACGGATTATCTGTATCAGCTTGTTTACAAAGATCATTTTGTGAAGATTGCTCTTGAGCCGAGTATATTTGAAATGGCTTAGAAGGCAACGAATAGCCGTTAGAATTCACAAAGCCAAAGCTCAGTAAAAACAACATTAAGACTAATCGGGTACCCAGTTTAAGCAATCTAATATCCAAACAACATTCTCGTAGATCGTCAATCTACAATACAAATGAAACGCTGTCTTGATTTAAAACATTTTTTTAGAAAATGATTCGATGCAACCGATTAAGCACCCTCGCAATTTAGATTTACATAGATCTAAAACGGCTTAACAACAGGTGAGGCATAGACGTTATGAATGGTGGGAAAACAAGAAAGCCAAACGGTGCTCGCTTGGCTTTGAGTTGTCTCTTTCTGTTGGTTTCAAGCTTTAGGCTTTAGGCTTTAGGCTTTAGGACGCATGATGTTCTTAACCTTACGGCTATCTTCACCAAAGATGCGTTGGACAAGTTGATTCATGTCTTCCGCAGTAATCGACCTCGCCACTCGCTCAACTTGAGACAAAGCTTCGATATCGTAACCATGAAGTAAATAACGAGACAGGTACCATGCTTGGTCAATAGAGCTCATCTCGAGAGGCGTGAAGTCCGCTTCAAACTGTTTCACGACTGCGTGCATTTCCTTTTCAGAGACTCCTTGTAAAAGGTCTGCAATCACTTTATCGATCGCCACTTCGACTTGGTCAACGTTCTCCGGCGCTACCATCGCCCCGATAACCCACTCACCACTCAGCTCACTATCTGCGGATGATGAATACGTATATGGCGAGTAATCTAAGCTCAACTCTTCACGAATATAAGCATCTAAACGAGCCGCCAGCAGTCGTTCTAGCAAGTTTTCCGTGAAGATATCTTTTGCCGTTACGCCTTGGTCGGTTTCGGCTTCAGGTTCAGAGATGACTCGTAAGATGTACTCTGCACTATTCACATTGTTGATCGCTAAATCAATGCGTGATTCAGATGGCTGCTTGTAAGCCACCTTAAATTCAGGAACCTCAGCTTTTTCTAATGGAATCGAAGCCAAGTATTGCTCAACCAAAGGCTTTAATTCACTTGGGTCGATGTCACCCACGATCACCAATTGGTTATGCCTCATTTGACCAAACAATTGCTGATGAAGATTAGCGACGTCTTCCACAGAAACCGCTTCAACACGTTCTTTATCAACAAAGAGGTGGCCACTGTCTTGACGATAGATATTCTGGTTTCTTGCGCGCTCAAACTGACCGACAGGGCTGCTCAAGAAAGATTCTTGACCTTGTACAAACTCCTGTTTCACTGCCTCTAACTGCTCGGGAACAATTTTAGGCGCAGTTATGAAGGTATAAAGCGCAGCAAACGTATCTTTAAGTCCGTCTTTATTGATATTAAATTCAATACCATGACGAGTATTACCAATGAAAGAATCGGCGCTAATATTTTCACGATCAAAGTACGCTAAAAGCTCAGAGCCCGTAAACTCACCGACACCACTTCGAGCGAAGGTAGGTAACGCAACCTCAACAGCTGGGTACAAGCTCGGATCCAAAGCGGCTTTTCCGCCGAGGCTCATGTACATCACCCCAACATCATCACCTGCCTCATAATCACGCAGGTACCACATGTCGATGCCATTGCTTAACGTCCACTTTTGGATGTATGGGTCAATAGACATTTGTTCAGCAAGTACAACCTCGCCTTGCGAGCTAGGTACAGCAAAAGCGCTGGCTGTTCCAATCGCAAGCGGCGCAACTCCCGCCTCGCTATACGTGGCTTTTAAACTATCGAGAGAGTTGATGATCGCGGTTCTGTCTTCGGAGTCATCCATCCCAATAACAATAAAGTAATCATCAGAAAGTAGATTCTTGATGTTGTCGTTAATCACTTCAAGGCTCAAGTTAGCGATGAAAGCTTCCAAGCTTGCTTGATAATCTTTCTGTGATTGGACTATTCGATCATTGACTAACGCACTCACTTTGTAATTCGCGTGTTCAACACTGTCCATTTTATCCCAGTTATGCTCGATGTTATCCAGCAAGTCTTGGTAGTAGTACAGTTCGCCAGCAATATCCGTTTCCGAAACACCAAAATCACGCAATGATGCCAATGTAGAAAGCAGATCTTGTTGGATAACTTCACGGTCTCCAGCCGGAAACCCAACACTTATTGACGAATAGTAAAAAGCGCCCATTCGATAACTATCAGATGCAATCCATTGAGTCGGGAACGCGGCATCATTGAACACCGCTTCTAATCGTCGTTGAATCAATTGCTGAGCGGTTTCATCTAACCTGCGTTGATTCTGCTGAGCATGATTTTCAACTATATTTGAACCGCGGTTAAACGTCAGAGTGATGCTTGGCGCTTCTCTTCCTGCGTACTCAACATAATCATCTTCATTGAATGAGGTCGTTTTCTGTTTCTCTGGTCTCGGCGTATCGCCACGCTCCCAGCTAGAAAACTTTTCTTCAATAAGTGGAATCACAGTTTTGATGTCCACATCACCAGAAACGACCAGCTCAACTATTTGAGGTTGATACCAAGTCTGATAAAAGTTGGTGATGCCTTGAGGAGTAGCATTCACGATCGACGATTTAGTCCCTAATGCATCTTGCGATTCGTACGGGCCGCCTTCAACGAAGTAATCATAATATATATCTCCGAATGACTTATCATCGAGGCGAGCCATACGGAACTCACCAAGAACCACGCCTTTTTCTTTTTCGACTTCTGAACTTGATAGATCCAGGCCATCACCAATGTCACGCATCCACGTCAAAGCAGACTGCAATTGGATGTTATCTGGCAAATCTAACTGGTAGACCGTCTCTTCATAAGAAGTGTAGGCATTAATATCAGCACCAAAGCTAGCGCCTGCGTCTTCGAATAGACGAATCACATCGTTCTGAGAGAAGTTTTTACTGCCATTGAATGCCATGTGTTCCAAGAAGTGCGCGTAGCCTTCTTGTTGAGAAGTCTCTTGAATCGAACCGGCGTGCACGACTAAACGAACAGATACGGATTCTTCATGATCTGGATAAACATGATAAGTAAGGCCATTTTCTAGTTGGCCTGAAGTCCATGCAGGATCCGGCTGGATTGGCGTTTCGGTAGTTTTTGATGTTGAGCTACAGCCAACTAAGGTGAGGCATAGAGCCGTCGCTAAATAATATGTTTTCATAACAACCTCTTAATGTCATTCATCGACAATATACAGATTGAGCTAACGATTATTATTTAATATTGAACCTGATGAGTATCTTTGTGATCTGGATCT
This sequence comes from Vibrio sp. 10N.261.54.E10, assembly GCF_002877735.2. NCBI lineage: Bacteria > Pseudomonadati > Pseudomonadota > Gammaproteobacteria > Vibrionales > Vibrionaceae > Vibrio > Vibrio sp. 10N.261.54.E10. The sequence continues at coordinate 906,231 of NZ_MCXE02000002.1, read as the reverse complement.
TTATTTTATAAATCACCAATCGTTATGTAAGATCGCTGTGCTCATTTAAAGTGGTGTTTTGATAAGAGCCTAATACATCGATTTTAGACTCGCTTGTCAGTGCAATAAAAAAAAGCCAAATGCTTGAACATTTGGCTTGTAAGTGAATCCACATATAAAAAGTAGAAGCGGCTTTCAAGAAAACCACTCACCTAACTAGACCTAACCTTGTGGGCTTAACAAATTCTTCAGCTGATAGCTGTTATCACCAAAAATTTCTTTCGCATACTCTGTCATGTCTTGACTAGAAATTGAGTCTGCCGTCCCCTGCAGGTCGAACAACACCTCAAAACCATAGTCATGAATCAAATAACGAGAAATAAACCAAGCTTGTTCGGTAGGCTTATATTTAAGTGGAGTAAGGTCCGCTACAAGCTGCTTAGCGGCCGTCCGAGTCTCATCTTCAGAAATCCCTTTTGCCGCTTCAGCAATGACCTTATCAATCGCCTGTTCAATTTTATCTGAGTTTTCTGGAGCCGTTAAAGAGCCGATTAACCAGTCATAACTCGGCTCACTGTCTTGTGCAACCGAGTACACATAAGGCGCATAATCCAAACCTAACTCTTCACGAACATAAGCCGTTAAACGGCTGGACAACACGCGCTGAAGCATATCGTCCATAAACACATCTTTTGCGGTTTGATCCCGAGCTTGCTGGGAAATCACACGCAATAAATACTGACTGCTGTCTTCATTATTGACGGATATATCCATTCGTTCTTTCGAATCAGGACTATAAGCCACCTGATAATCAGGAGACACAGCGGCTTCTAATGGCAACGATGCAACGTATTGACGCACAAGAGGCTTAATTTCAGCGGGGTTAATATCAGCAACAATAACCAATGTATTGTCTCTTAATTTTTGAAAGAGTTGATGCTGTACGTCTAGTATATCTTGCGACGTGACATCTTTAATATCGTCACTTTCAAGCATCATGTGACGGCTGCTTGTTTGATAGCTATTGCGATTAACCATCTGAATAAACTGACCAACTGGTGTTTCTAAATATGCTGTACGATCTTGAGCAAATTCAGACTTCACAGCCTCAAGCTGGGCACTGTCTATTTTAGGTTCGGTTACAATGGTATGGAGCGCAGCTAAACCCTCTGCAAGCGTCTTTTTCTTGGCGCTTATTTCTAAACCATGATGAGTAAAGTTGATAAAGGGGTAGATTTCAATGTCTTCGCGTCTCAAGTGAGCGGTGAACTCCGAACCACTAAATTTACCAACACCACTGCGAATCGAAGCTGGCAGAGCAATCTCTACAGCAGGAAACAGCGAAGGACTCAGCGCCGCTTTCCCCCCCTCACTTGCATAGTAAACCCCAACACTATTACCAGCCTCAGAGTTACGGAGATACAAAACTTCAATGCCGTTGCTTAGTGTCCATTGCTTCAAATTAGGATCGTCACTCACCTGAACTTGTTTTACAATTTCACCTTGAGACGCTGGTACACTAAACGCCGAGCTTGCAGTAACGAGCAATGGTCTGTTACCTGTCTTTTTATAGGCTTTTCTGACATCTTTTAGCTCGTTATTCATTGCCTGCAAGTCTTCTTTAGACGATAAACCTAATCCCAAAATATATGGACTAGAAAGTAAATCATCTAAATTATCATTTACGGCTTCTAGATCCGTACTCGAAAGAAACTCTTTCAAGCTCGACTTATAATCAAGCTGTGATTGAACCGTTTGGTTAATCACCAGCGCCGTCGACTTACCGTCAGCATGAGCTACTGCGTCCATTCTCTCCCAGTTAGCTTGAATGTCATCAAGGTTAGCTTGGTATTGCTGTATCACACTCGTGAATTCATATTCGCTCACACCATAATCACGCAATGAGGCGAGAGTAGAAATAAACTGCTGCTGGCTTTGCTCTCGACTATCGATAGGAAAGCCAACCGTAGTAATGGAATACCTTTGGTACTCTAAGAAATAGGGAGTCGAAGCAACCCATTGCACTGGCAATGCAGCGTCAACAAAATCTGAATTCAACCTTTGTTGGATGAGTTGTTGAGCAATATCATCTAGCCAAAGCTGATGTTGTTGCTCATGGCTCTGTGTCACTCTTTGCCCACGCTCAATCACTATCCCGATGCTCGGTGGCTCGCTCCCAGCTCCATACGCCACAAAATCTTGAGTATTGTAATCCGCTGACGTGTTCTTCACGGGAACCGGTGTTGTGCCTCTTTGCCAATCAGAGAAAGTTTCTTCAATCAAAGGGATCACTTCTGCCAGAGTGATATCACCAGAGACAATCACCTCGGCTAACTGAGGTTGATACCAGGTTTGGTAATAGTTATTTAACTCTTGAACATTCGCATTAGAAACGGATTCTTTATTGCCAATGGGATCGTTGGTTTGGTAATTCGTGCCTTCAACCATATGATCGTAGAATTTAAATGAGAGAGGCTTATTTTCAACTCGTGTGTGTCGAAATTCTCCTAATATCACCCCTTTCTCTTTTTCGATCTCAGCGCCGGACAGCAGTAAACCATCGCCAATATCTCTAAACCATGCCAACGCTTTATCTAGATTCTTGTTGTCGGGTAGATCTAACTTATAGAGGGTTTCTTGATAAGAGGTATAAGCATTTAAGTCAGCGCCAAAGCTAGCACCAGATTGCTCAAATAACTCTACTACATCATTCCCTGAAAAATTGTTGCTGCCATTAAACGCCATGTGCTCAACAAAATGGGCATAACCTTTTTGTTGATCGCTCTCTTGAAAAGAGCCGGCATGCACAAGTAAGCGTACCGATACTGGTTGTTCTCGGTCAGGGTAAACGTGGTAGGTTAAACCGTTATCTAATTCACCTGTGACCCAATATGGATCGGATTTCAATAACGTTTGTTGATGAGGAGTAGAACTGCAACCTAGCAATGTGGAGCTCAATACGACGACTAAATAGTATGCTTTCATAACGATCTCTTTGAAGGGCTTTGCTTCAATATATCCGATCGCCAAAGTGTAATAATTCGCCATTAAATCAAACGACTAAAATTTTAGAGTCACTCGATATAAATATGAAAGTGTTTAATTTATAAATTACATGAATCAATTATAAAGGTGATATGTCGCGCCTTTTGCTCGTACGCTACATACCCTTAAACAACGCTTGCGAGGCACGGCTGATCGGTAGCTTTTCCCCTGACACATACGCCGACATCTGACCTGAGAGCCCTTTCTTCACCTTATCAATGGCGGAAACTTTCACTACCACTGAACGGTGGATTTGCCAAAACTCATCAGGATTGAGTTGCGCTATCAACTCTTTTAGTGACACGCGAAGAATATACTCCTCTAGCGATCCCCCTTGACCCTTCTTAAATATAGACACGTACTTGTCTTCTGCTTTGAAGTAAGCGACATCATCGACGGCGATTAGGTGAATGTCTTCCCCTACACTGGCTTTGAGCCATGTGAGATACTTTTTCTGCGATAGATAAGGAGGCTGCGTTTGCTGTGACGTCGACTGGGATAGTTGTTGAAGCTGAGCCATTAACGCCGTGATATAGGGCTGTTCTGGCGTGGTACCTGTTTGTGTTTGATTGCTCGACAGACGCGCTTGCACTTTCTGACATGTGGCCAGTAAACGCTCTTCATTGATTGGCTTAAGCAGGTAGTCCATCGCATTGTGATCAAAAGCTTTGACCGCGTATTCGTCATAAGCCGTGATAAACACAATCAATGGCGGTGAATCTAACTTGTTGAGTTGTTTCGCCAGAGAGATACCATCCAGTTCCGGCATACGAATATCGAGAAAAGCCACGTCGGGCTTAAGCTGCTGAATACTCTGCATCGCCTCCAAACCGTTTTGTGCTTTACTGACGATTTCTAACTCCGGCCAAACCTCAGCAAGGCTCTTGTCTAAGTGGTGCCTTAACAGTGCTTCATCGTCTGCGATTATCGCCGTTACGCTCGGCTGTACTGTTGGGTTGTTCATGGTTAGTCCTTTAAATTCACACTGTAAATCGTCTATTTTGCGTCACTGTTCGGTGTTTTCTGATCTGTAATTCTAGGCGGCTGCCTCAGTCAACGGTAACAAGATCGTCGAGACTACCCCGCCTTCAGCGTGTTCAGTAATCGTTAGGCTCGCCTTATCACCATACAGGGTTTCGATTCTTTGACGAATATTGCTTAACCCAACACCGTGACCCGTATTCGCAGAAGGCGTTTTCAACCCAGCGCCATTATCAGCCACTTCAATTTTTAGCTGCTGTGCTTGTTGAGTAATACGAATATTCACTTGGCCACCAGCGGCTTTGGGCTCGATGCCGTGCGTGAGTGCGTTCTCGACCAAAGGTTGAATCAAGAACGGTGGAATCACCTGCAAATCGCTAATCTCGTGTATTTCAATCGAGAACGTTAAGCGCTCACCCAAGCGTATCTTTTGGATATTAAGATAAGCGTCTAACAAGTCGACCTCTTGTGCGATGGTCGATTGCTCGGTGCGGCTGTTTTTCAGAGTTACACGTAATAAGTCAGTCAGTTTTTCGAGCATCAACTTGGCTTTCGCGCTGTCACTCTCAATCAATACATTGATGGTCGCAAGCGTGTTGAACAAGAAGTGCGGTTCAATTTGGCTTTGCAGTTGTTTAAGCTGGCTTAGCACCACCACCTTTTCTTGGTCGGCCTGACGACGCTTGGCCACTTCCAATTCGTTATCGGCACGTAACTGCTGCTCCCGAGTATAGAAATAGTAATAGCAAACCGAACAAAAGATCACACCAAGCAGAATCACAGACTTAAGATCGGAAAGGTTAGAGCCGAAAAAGCCGTTCAACCAATAGTGTGCATTCAAGGTACCAAGGGTCATTGCAATCACCATTGATACCCCTACATCAAATGCCTTTGATTTCCTTTTGAATAGTTCAACCAACACAAACGAAGAGCCAACTGCGCTGTAGCCAAAGCCGAAGCTGATGGCCAAGTTAAGCGTAAACCCGCCTCCCCAAATCGTATTGGTTGTAATTGCAATAAGAACGCAAAATAGCGTAGTGAACGCGAAGCTTTTAATCCATGAAAAGCGACTGTTTGAAGAAGTGTCCATTAAAATCGTCCTTTGATATTTAAGAGAATCATATGACTATCGGGTAAACTGGCGTAAGCAGAATCACTTTTACCACCTAGAAAGCGTGCAGCAAGTTCCAAATCCAACGATGAATTGCCATTATCTAAAGCCTGATAATTGAGCCACTGAGTCGCAATAAAACCGCCATCTTGAGGAGACAACATGACATCGAATGTTGGCGTGATATCTTCAAGCCAGCCATGTGTCGAATCCAGAGACCAATGAAACATGATGTTGTGTTGAACCAAATTGGCGTGCTGATAACCTTGAGCATAAGAACCTACCAACGAAGATGTCATCGGATTAACCGACAAAGACTCTGCACTTTCTATCGCGCTTTGCCACTCAGAATGACTCCAAGCACGGCTATCAAACCAGTATTCCAGCACCACATTATGGCCCGTGTCATTGGCCCATGTTAATCCTGCTAACGCTTGATAAGCCTCGCCCTGCTCTTCAAGATAAACCGGTTTAAGCATTGAATCCGGCTGACTGTAGCCAAGGCTTTGTCGCTGATAAACCACCGAGCCATGAAACTCCCAAGCGAGATTCAACACCGACACTAAACTCGCCCCAAGTAAGCCATGGCGTACATCGTCGTAATAAGCGACCCACTGATATTCGTGGTCGCCAACCAGATTGTAACGACGTATCCCAAAGCCTTGTTGCTGATTCTGCTTTTCGAATTCATTTACGTCTTGGGAAGTCCATGACGAATCGCTGTAAAGCAGTGTCCATTCGCCCGTCATATCGAACAGTGACGCTGAAGCCACACCGGCGCCCTCTTCTGCGACAATGCCAACAGGGTTTTGTCGGTAAGGCTTGATAATGTCTAACGGTCGGTAGCCATAACCAACACCCCAATCTAGGCGAACCTTACCGAGTGTCACATCAAGGTAGTGATCACCGAACGCTGAATTAGACAGTTCAACACCACCTTGCCAAAACAGCTCGCGCGCAATGAATTCCGATTCAAAGCTCGCGTCTTGGTCTTGAGGAGTATTAGTCAAAATATCATTGGCTTTCACGGCAAACAGGCCAAGCCAATTGCCATATCCAACTTCAAGATCCAACAAACCATTGAGTGACTGACGATTATCAGATGCAAAAGGGCTAAATGGCGACTCTCGCGATTCAACGGCTTCAGCACTCAGTTGCCAGTCCCACGCTAGGCTCAGATCGTCCGCTTGAGTCGTGTTACTCACACAAGACAATGCAAGAAAGCTAGCGATTAAAGGCTTAATGTGGAATCGACGACTAGAAGCTTTCATGGCACCCACCTAAAGCCCAGACACGCTATTACGTGATAAGTAAGCAGGGTTGTAGTATTTGTCCGCTAAAGCTTGTTCGCTTACCCCGCGGTACTCAATCACGGTTTTCTTACTTGGTTGAATCTTATCGAGCAAAGTCATCGAAACTACACTTGGCAAGCCATCTCGCACGCCTTCAGTAAACCAAGCTTGCTTGGCTAACTTACCTGAACGCAGATACAGATCCGCTTTAACAGGAAACGCTCGGTCTGCCGTTAACCACAGATCAATCGATTGATAGCTGGCACCCTTGGTTTTCGCCGTTAGCTTTAGATGATAAGTATCGAGTGTCTCGCCAGTCGACCTCTCAACCTGTTGCTCGGCAACCCACTTACCTTGGTAATCTTCGCTCCAAGTGAGCGTGGAAATGTCCCCTACCGAAGCTTCACCCAAGAGTTTCTGCATTGGTGTGATTCGGATAGGTCGGCGCGATTTCGGCATCAGTAACCAATAGTTGTCCTCTATCATCAGCATCTTTTGACCCGCCTCGACCGCCGACTTGAACACGACCAGCGACTCTCGGTTTGGTCTTGTGTAGACGTTGTATTCGCGGGTTTTGTCTAGTTGCTCGTCTTGATATAGCGCCACCAGAGAAACCACTTTAGACGCCTGTTCGCTGTTCAAGCGATAGCTATCCGCCTTGGCGATCATCTCTGTGACTTGTTGTGAATCGACTGCCCAGCTTGGTGTCGATGCTAGAACCAAAACCAATACAGAACCTAAAACAGTGAGTGAACGAGTTAATTTACACATAAACCAGCGCCTCCGTGATTGGCTTATTTACGCCTTTGCGAGCAGAGAAATAAGCAGCCAGCAAACATATCGTCAGCACACCCAAAGTGGCGTAACCAACCAATTCCAATGAGAAGTAAATGTTGAGTGGGTAGCCCTCGGTTCGACCCGGAGGTGGCGGCATTTGTATATCAACCACCAGCAATAACAGCGACACCAAACCACTCACTAACGCGCCTATTGCACTGCCAATCATCGCCAGTAATCCCGCTTCTTTTAAGAAGCCCGCGACGATTTCAGAGGGGTAACTGCCGAGTGCTGACAAGGTGCCGATTTCACGAGTGCGTTCGGTCACCGACATGGTCATGGTGTTAAACAGCGACACGAACACCACCAATGCCATCACAGCACCCATGATGCCGAAGATACGGTCGTAAAGCTCTTTAACCTTGGTGTAGAAAAACGCGCGATCTTGCCATGGGGTGATCTCGATCTCTGTGCCTTGATCGTTTTGGCTAGCGCTATTTCGATCTAAAGCAGTTTGGATACGCGGTTGAACGGTCGAGGTCTTGCTGGTTTCAAAAAGGAATACCGACAAGGTGCTCACTTTGTCTGAGGCCAAAAGCTCTTGAGCAGTGGTGATGTGTACGTAAAGCTGACGCTTATCCAGCTCAGGCACCCCTGTCGAGTAGATGCCCTGCACCTTAAAATCAAAGGCATTCAAAGCGCCATCACTAGTAGTCGCAAGCAGTGTAACCCAATCACCAACCGCAACTTTGAGGTTACGAGCAAGGTCGGTTCCCAGCATCACTTGTGGCTCTTGGTTGTCGTATCTTGGTGATTTCACATCCGATAGGGTTTGACCACTGCGCACATCAAGGAAAGGTCCTTTCATGTCGAACTCACGCTCATTAACGCCCGTTCCCATAAAAATGGTCGACTTACTGCCATTAGACACCAAGCCACTAAAGTAGACTCGCGGCTGCACACCACGCACGTCGCTGTCGCCAATAATGCTCTTTGTGAGCGCTTGAACGTTATCCAGACCATTGCTCAGCGGCATGTCTTCGTCTTGTTCAAAATATCCCGGCGTACTCAAAGTAAGATGACCAGTATCGCGCGCGGTCGATTCACGCAAAGATTCATAGGTGTAAAGCCCATAACCTCCGGCCGAGGTCATCGCAAATACGGCAATTGCGATGATCAATACCGAGAGCAGACTGCGTCGACCATTTCTCAATAAATTAAGCCACGCCAAACGCACCGAGGTAGGAAGCAAAAAAGTGCTCATTCTTTGTGTTAACTTGCCCATGAGATCGCCTCCGTAGTTGCAGCTTGTGGCGCCAGTTGTCCATCGATAAGTTCAATCACTCGGTCACAACGCTGCGCCATTCTTGGGTCGTGCGTTGCGACAATAAAAGTCGTGCCCATTTCGTGGCCAAGCTCTTTCATAATGTCGATCACCAGGTTGGCGGTGTGACTGTCTAGGCTTGCAGTCGGCTCATCAGCAATCACTAAGCTTGGGTTGTGGATCAGCGCTCTGGCTATCGCGACACGTTGTTGCTGGCCACCTGAAAGATTGTCTGGGCGATGATGTACATATTCGCCTAGCCCAACACGCTCCAACATCTCTTGTGCTCTGGTCTGCTGTTCTTGTTTCGAACATTGGTTCAACATCAATGGGTAGGCCACGTTCTCAAGTGCCGTCATCACTGGAACCAGATTGAAGCGCTGAAATACAAAACCCAACGACTGACGGCGAAAGCGTGCAGCGGCGATTTGCTCTGTCGGATACGGTTGGCCATCAATATTGATCTGTCCTCGATAGCTCATATCCAACAAACCAAGAATATTCAAAAGTGTGCTTTTTCCAGAACCCGACGGGCCACACAACGCCACCATTTCACCGCGCTGGATATGGCCATCGACCCCGTTTAATGCATCAACACGTTGACCGCCTGTGACATATGCTTTGCCGATATCTTTAAATTCAATCATCCCGTTTTCCTCTGATTACTAACCAACTGTTTAGCTTCCATGCCCTTTATTTCGCTTTCGCTATTAGGGCCTTCGCAGTCATCGTTTCGATGTTGTCGGCATCGGCCGTTTCCATTTGCTCTAGCCACGCTTGTGCTTGCGTTAGGTCTTCAGCACGAATCGATGCCTCAATCGCATAACGGTAAATCCACGATGTCACAGCGAAATGCTGTTGCTGGAAAGCATCTTCAGCCAATAGCGAGAGGAACAGGTCATAACCACGATCGAAATGATTAAACATGTCTGGCAGAGAGGTGTAAGTAACGGCGGCCATTGCGCGAGTTAGGTAAGAATCTGGCAGCCCTTGAACACGGGGTTGTTCATGAATTGGTTGGTCTTCGTCTTTCAGCAGCACCAGTGATTTATCAATGGTTGATAAGCCTCTCTCCACATACTTCATCTTGTTCCAAGGTAAGAACGCATCACGCCCCATCAGGGTTTCTGTGCTTCCTAAATAAACTAAAGTCAGTGGCGTAGCGCCGTCTTGTTGCAGCGTGTCATTAAGGCGTTCATAAGCCACCTCAACCAAGTCTTCATTGCCTTGCGCCGCTTGGTTGTAGATATCGAGCACGTCTGAACTCGGGTTCGCTAAAGCTAACGACGGTGCAAACGAAACAAGAGCAATCAGCAATGAACGCTTAAGCACAGAAGTTGTAGAGCCTGAATTAAATGAGTGTGAAGTAGTCATGATTTCTAATCCCTTTCAAATGTTGACGTTGAAAGGTTAACTAGAATTTGTCGTGCAGTTTTACCAATGCGACGAATGGTAATTATAAGGAGTGAATGGTTGAGAGGCGGTGTGAGTGGGGTCTCAACCTTATAGGAACTAGACGAACACTATTCGCATAATTAGCCATAGTTACCTCCCCCTCTAACTCCCCCTCAATCTGGGTTCATCAATATCTCTAGATCTTTAGCAGAGGGGGAGAACTTTCTTTAGCACTGAACATATATCGACACTTTTAACGATCGATGTTCTATTCCTCCCCTCTCCACGATCAGCAAGGGATCTACATATGAATCAAGGGGAGGCTAGGAGGGGATTTATTTTGGATTAACGCACTCGGCAGAGCTCAAACCAAAAAAATAGCCGCTAATCCGCGGCTATTTTTAGTTATCTAAACGAAGTTCCTATTACTTCGATCTTTCTACTTCTTTGTCTCTTCAACCACGGCTTTCATCAATACTGATGTATCCATGCGGCCTTGTCCTTCGGCAGACAGTGCCTTGTAGGCGTTGTTGGTCTTTTCAGTCAGTGGAAGCTGGATGCCTTGGCGCTCAGCTTCATCTAGACAGAAACCTAAGTCTTTGATCATCCAATCAATTGCAAAGCCAAAATCGAACTTGTCTTGTGCCATTGTGGTAGCACGGTTTTCCATCTGCCATGAGCCAGCAGCGCCGTTTTTAAGGCAATCAACCAGAGTTGGGATATCCAAACCTGATTTTTCAGCAAGCACTAAGCCTTCAGATAAGCCATTCAACACTCCTGCAATGCAGATCTGGTTAACCATTTTCGCGCGTTGGCCTTGGCCGACTTTACCCATAAGAACTGACGACTTACCGTAAGCTTCGAACACAGGTTGAAGGTCGTTGAAAAGCGCTTGTTCGCCACCACACATGATGGTTAGCACGCCATTTTCTGCGCCCGCTTGGCCACCAGATACAGGTGCATCCATAAAGCGAATACCGGCTTGCTTCGCTGCCACTTCAAGCTCTTCAGACAGAACTGCAGACGTTGTAGTGTGATCGACAAGAATCGCGTTTGGCTTCATCGCTGCCAATGCGCCTGTTTCGCTGGTTGTCATGCTGCGTACGTCGTCATCGTTACCCACACAAACCAATACCACGTCAGCTTCCGCTACACACTCAGCCACAGATTCAGCCGCTTTACCTTGGTGTTTATCAGCCCAGCCTAGCGCTTTGCTGTGAGTGCGGTTAAATACCGTTACTTCAAAACCGGCTTTGACTAGATGGCCTGCCATTGGGAAACCCATAACGCCTAGCCCGATAAAACTTACTTTCATTTCTTTCTCCTTTTATTTGACCAAACCATCGCTATGAAAAGATCGAACACTCTCAATCAATGCATCAATAAGCAGGGTCAAAGCCTTTGGCTGATATTTTCTTTCTTTGTACACTAAATACGCTTGGCGATCACCCCGATGATACTCAGGGAGTACTTAAATCAGATTCATGTCGGGATAAGACGAACAATATAATGAAGTTCAGCGATAAATCGCGACCAGAGAACGCTTTGTCAGCCGTACATTATGGAACGATGATCAAGGAAAATCAGGTATAACGTTCATAAAAAAACCGAGCACTAGGCTCGGTTTTTTAATAACTGTTGTTACTGTAAAGATTACAGCTCAGCGTTGTGGTAAACCTGCTGAACGTCATCACAGTCGTCAAGCATGTCTAAGAACTTCTGGAACTTCTCAGAATCTTCTTCAGCTACTGGTGTAGTCGTTTGAGGAACGAAAGTGATTTCCTCAACGTCTAGCGTTAGCTCTGGGAACGCTGTGTTTAGTGCAGTCTTCGTTTTGAAGAACTCAGTCGTTGGAGCGAATACAGTGATTACACCGTCTTCTAGCTCAACGTCAGTCACGTCTACGTCTTCCATCATAAGCGTTTCTAGGATGATCTCGTCATCTTCGCCTTTGAACTGGAATACAGCTTGGTGAGCGAACATGTGAGACACAGTACCTTCAACACCGATTTTCGCGCCAGTCTTAACGAAACATTGACGAACGTCTTGGAAAGTACGGTTGCCGTTATCAGTTAGACAGTCAACGATTACACTTGTGCCACCTGGGCCAAAACCTTCGTAACGAGCTGGTTGGAAGTCTTCACCGCCGCCGCCATTCGCTTTATCGATCGCTTTTTCGATAACGTGTGCTGGTACTTGGTCTTTCTTCGCTTTAGCAATCAGGTGCTTAAGAGGTAGGTTCATGTCTGGGTCAGAGCTGCCGTTCTTAGCCAGTACGTAAATCTCTTTACCGTATTTAGAATAAACTTTAATTTTTGCGCCTGCAGTTTTCGCCATTGAGGCCTTGCGCACTTCAAAACTTCTTCCCATCGGGATCTTCTCTCTGATTCAATTAACGGTGCAAATTCTAGCAAATTACTGTGTCATTTCAATTCTACAGCACTGCTGGGCAAGGTTTGTCTGCGTTTATGCGACACCCATTACCCGTTTGTATTTTTCTACAGACTGTTCAAACCACACCTTTTCATCTGGGTCACCTAGCTTCATTGCTTCTTCAACAATGGCTTCAGGGCCACATTTCGCTTGCTTCAGTTTCCATACAAGAAACGATGCTTGCTTATCCAGTTCGATTTTATTTTTCTCGCTGGGTGGAAGGAGTGAAAGGTTGATAGACATTGCTAGCCTTCGTCTGTAATACACTTGGCCGAGAAATATATCATAGAGCAGCCTCATAAAACCAATACTATGAGTAACAGAAAGGGTTTATGAGACCCGAAACCAAGCAAGTCACTGATGCAGGTCAAGCTAAGGGGAGTTGGGAAAAGTGTTACCGCGAGTTATTTGCCAATAAAAGGCTCACAGTAAGCCCCGGAACATTTTAAATACTGTATCAATTTATCAAATCTTTAAGCTCAACTTCCGAAAAATCTACTTTGTATTCAGTTTCAGACAAATCACCTAAATAAATTTTGCAATCTAAATTATTTGTTCTGATTGCGAGTTGAATTTTTCTCTTAATTTCGGAAGATGCTCTAGCTCCTATATAAACGCTATGAATTGCCTCAGGGGGGATTGGGTAGAGGTAGACGCTATTACCAAAATTGTCTTTATGTTCTGTCTTGAACTCATCATCCATTAGTGAAAGGAACAACCTTTCTTCCTGCTCATACGCCCAATCCAATGGCTTATGGCATAGAAGGTCAAGTTTATCACCACTGTGAACATTAAATTGCATTCGAGATTCCGAGTATTTTACAGGTGATGGCTTAGTCGGCTCTCCAAATAAAGTTGGCCTGTGGAAAAATTCGTGGCTTTCATCAAAACCAATGACGTAACCAGTCATGGCACTGGAATAATGTGACCACATCAAAAGATTTTGTTTAGTGCGAGACAAAGACAAGATACCAAACTTGTCTCCGAATAAGCCCATCAACTCAGTCCTTACTTCTGAAGAACCTAATCGATTCGTAATATGCGCCACTAATTCTTGTCTACCATTTGATAATATTTGCCAATTATCTTCAGTTTTTTCTTCATCGGCAGTCCGCTCCCATAATGAGTCTAAACGATCATTCACCTTCAATACTTCTTGCTCTCTCAAACTAGACAAATCGATTGATGGTAATGCTTCATATGGATCATTTAGAGAGTCTAACGGCGAAAATCGGATTCTTAAATCGCTTATAACATCTACTCTGTCATAGGGTAAGAACTTATAGAGCATGTGACCTCTGATGTAAGACATAAAATCAAAATACAGCCTACATATTAAAGTGATTGATGAAACATTCAAAGCAAGTTAAATAAAATCAATTAGTTAAACATCACCTCTATTGGGTTAATGGTTAAGTCTAATTACCTCTATGACTCACTGTATAAAATTATGAAATTGGAAACCTAAAAAGCTGTCAACATTCACTCTGAACGTTAGCAGCTTTTAAGTATAGAAATGAATATGGGTGTATAAACCCTACTCAGGCAACAGATAGCGCGTGCTTCTACCACCAGAACCAGATTTAACTAAGCAGCCATGCTCAATCAAAGCGTTCAAATGACGTGTTGCTGTGGCACTACTCACCTTTGCTACTTTCTGATATTGGCTGGCATTGATACCTTCTGAAAAATCACCATCGAGCATCCTATTCAGCACTTTTACTTGCTCTGCTGTAAGCTTGGTTTGGTCGATGCTGCGCCAATAGTTGGTCTTATATACAGTTTGGTCGACCTCAACGAAAACCCCTGTAAACGTCTCGTCTAACGTATCTAAGAACCACATCAACCATTCGCTAATATCGAGTCCCCCTTTCTGGGTTCGCTCCAATATCTCGTAGTAATGCTTGCGGTTAGCGAGAATTCCCACCGACATCGCATAGAAGCGTACCGACTGCTGCTCGGCCTGTGCTAATGCCAAGTCGGTCAACAATCGAGTAATACGACCATTACCATCATCTAACGGGTGTAAGGTGATAAACCAAAGGTGAGTGATTGCGGCTCGCAATAGAGGATCGAGTGTGGCGTCGGTAAGTGAATCATTAAACCATTTGATAAATGTATCTAGCTCAGCATCAAGAATGTCTCGGCTAGGCGCTTCAAAGTGCACGGTTGGGCGGTCAATTCTTCCTGATACCACTTGCATCGGAGCGTCACCTCGTAGCTGACCTCCAACTACAGGGTTAAACATGGTGTAGCCTTGAGGAAACAGTCTATCGTGCCAATGTAAGATCCTATCAAGCGCTAGTGGCTCTGTTAGGTTCTGCACCGCATCCAACATAATTTCAGCTAGGCCATCGGTTTGTTCTGTCGTTGGAAAAGGTCGATCTTCACTGACACCGAGTTTATTGGCTAAAGAAGACCGGACCGAGAAAGCATTAAGCTTTTCTCCCTCAATCGCACTGGAATGGACTATGTTCGCTAATAAGGTGTCGAGCATGGTTTGGGATTGATCTGCCGACTGTGAGGTAATCTTGCCCAATAGAATGCCCTGATTAAGCCGTACTTCTCTTAACCTCACGCCTATTTTCTGATTATCCCAAACAAAGTTTGGCCAATTATCTTGCTGCCAAATCCACATATTACACCCCATGATGCGAAAGTATCACTTATTCAACTCATACTATGAGCTGTTTAAGGCAATTATTCAACTCACATTATGAGCCGAATAATGAGTTAATCGCATCACAGAGGTTGCAAGAGTAACTCCTAACCTACAAAACTATTCACTCACCGCGAACACATCGCAGCGTGAGGCGCAGATGAAGTCATTTTTGTGCAGGCCTTTGATTGAGTGGCTCCACCAAGTGACGGTGACTTTGCCCCACTCCAATAAGATCGAAGGATGGTGGAACTCTTCTTCTGCCAGTTCTGACACTATGTTGCTGAATGCCCATGCTTGCTTGTAGTTCTTAAACTTGAACACCTTCTCAAGCTGCGGGATGCCGTCTCTTTCGATGATCTGCCAGTCTGACAACTCCAACAGTAAAGATTGTTGTTCATCTTCACTTAGGGCAATCGCGTCGATACTGCAGGCTTCGCATTTTTGTTCATTCAACATGTGTTGGTTCCTTGGGTTCAAAAAGTGGTGGTAGTAACCCCGCATCGATGGCGAGATCAGCTTGCTGTAATAGGTTTTCCTGACTGATTTTAAAGAGCTCAGATAGCTCGTCGATCACGTAATATTTCGGCTGCATGATGTCGATACGATAAGGCGTTCTTAAAACCGTTTGCAGATCGAACCGCTCGCGAACGGCCAAATCCCCTCCCAACGCATACATAGTTTCCGCTGGAGACGAAAGAATGCCACCGCCATAGATTTTCAGTTGTTGGCCTTCTTTTACTAAACCGAACTCAACCGTAAACCAATACAAACGGGCAAGATAAGCGCGCTGTTTAGATGTGGCGGCTTGGCCTAGTTTTCCATAATGCTCAGTGAAAGCCGCGAAATCGGCATTAGTGAGCATGGCACAATGGCCGAAAATTTCATGAAAGAAATCAGGTTCTTGTAAGTAATCGAACTCGTCTCGCGTTCTCAGAAATGTCGCAACTGGGAATTTCTTATTGGCGAGCAAATCAAAGAATCGGTCGAAATCGATCAATGCAGGCACAGGCTGAACTTGCCAACCGGTTGTTTCCATTAGCACTTTATTTATCTCTGGCAGCTGGGGAACTCTGTCTAATGGTAGATCCAGCAAGGTCAAACCGTGCAAATAAGCATCGCATGCGCGGTCATTAATCACGTCCAGTTGCCTTTTCACTAAGTCGTGCCAAATAGCGTCTTCTTCGAGGCTCCACTCAACCCATCCCTCTTGGCTCACGGGCTTAGAATGATATTGAGTCATTACACACCTCCTTTCGAATGTCTCACTTTAAGCCTATCTCCACTCCTTATAAGCGCCAATTTGCGCGATTTTTCGAAACAAGCGATCGTGTAACATTTTATTTACACAATTCCGCCAGACACTTATTTTGCTGAACTTTTGACTTTGTAAAACCTAAATACCAGACTGAAAACGTTAACTTTTTGTTAAAGGTAAAGGAATGCACGAAAGCAATAAGCCCATTTGGCAGCCAAGCGAGCAGCGTATCGCCGATGCCAACTTAACCCGATTTATCGATAGCCTTGAACAGTCTGGGTTAAACCTAGATAGGGACGTAAAAAGCTACACCGAACTCCATCAATGGTCTGTGGAACATCCGGAATCATTTTGGCAAAACGTATGGCAGTTTTGTGGAGTAGTCGGCTCACAAGACTCTATTAACAAGGCAGAAAGCGAGACCATCAAAGCTCAAGGTGGGAGCCGCTGGCAGCAGCCTAAATCGAACCGTGATGCGGTTTGGTTTCCCAATGCACAAGTAAACTACGCCGAGAACTTGCTGCGTTTGGCACACACCATGCCTGATGAGCTTGCGATTTGGTTTGAGAATGAACGTGGCGAACAACAGAGTTATACATGGGAAACCCTGTGTGAAGCTGTCTCTAGTGTTCAGCAATGGCTTGTCGATAGCGGAGTGAAACAAGGTGATATAGTTGCTGCGTATACTCCCTATCTGCCACAAACCGTGATAGCCATGCTAGCCGCCACCAGCTTAGGCGCGATTTGGACATCGACCTCGCCTGATTTTGGAGTAGAGAGTGTGATTGAGCGATTCGGACAGGTGAAACCTAAGGTGCTGTTCACCTGTGACGGTTACACCTTCAATGGCAAAACGTTCGATATGGCGGGCAAGAACCGTGAAATCATCGAACACTTAAACGAATTAAAACAGGTGTGTGAGATCGGTTATTTGAAACCGAGTAATGACTTAGAGAAGAGCGATTTAGAGAAGAAAAAAGTTGAACATGATGTGTCGATTCTAAGCTGGCACAGCATCATTAATCACTATCAGACAAAACCTCTTCGATTTACTCGTGTCGGCTTCAATGAACCGTTGTTTGTACTCTACTCTTCAGGCACCACAGGCAAACCCAAATGTATAGTGCATTCTGTCGGTGGCACTACCATCAACCACCTAAAAGAGCATCAGCTTCATTGCGATATTAAACCAAGAGATCGCGTGTTCTACTACACCACTTGTGGTTGGATGATGTGGAACTGGCACGTATCTGCGCTCGCCAGCGGTGCTTGTTTGGTTATCTTTGATGGTAGCCCGGTTTACCCGCAACCTAACGTTCTATGGGATTTAGCGCAGCGTGCTGACGTATCGACATTTGGCACCTCAGCCAAGTACATAGAAGCGATTGAGAAAGCCGAACTCTCACCAATCGACAGCCACTCTCTGCCTCAATTAAGAACACTGTGCTCGACGGGTTCTGTGCTTTACCCAGAGCAGTTCGATTACGTTTACAAGCACATCAAGCAAGACCTGCATTTAGCGTCGATTTCTGGCGGCACGGATATTTGTGGCTGCTTTGTTTTGGGTAACCCAATCTCGCCTGTGTATCGCGGTGAGTGCCAACAGGCCGGGCTCGGCGTCGACATCAAGGTGTTCAATTCGTCTGGTCAAAAGGTCGATCACGAACGTGGCGAATTAGTATGCACCAACTCCCTACCCAACTTCCCCGCTGGCTTTTGGAATGACACCGGAGAGCGCTATCACAGCACCTATTGGGATAGATTCGACAATGTGTGGCATCACGGTGATGAAGTCGCACAGAGCGTTCATGGGGGCTATCTGTTCTATGGGCGAGGCGACACCACACTCAACCCCGGTGGCGTGCGAATTGGTACGGCCGAAATCTATCAGCAAGTGAACACCATTGACGGCATCATCGATTCGATAGCAGTCGGTAAAAACATCGACCGCAATGAACAGGTATGGTTGTTTGTTCAGCTGCAGCAAGGTGTGAGTTTAGATGAAAAGTTACTGACAGCCATCAAAAGCAAACTCAAATCCTCTTGTTCGCCAAGACACGTGCCAAGCCAGATATTTGCGATCAGCGACGTGCCAAAAACACGCTCTGGCAAACTGGTGGAGTTGGCTGTGAAACAGGTGATCAATGGCAAAAATGTAGAAAACCTCGGGGCTATCGCTAACGCCGAGGTTTTGGAAGAGATAAAGAGTGTTGTTTCGCTTTAGTGTTGAGCCTTAGAAAGTGGCTAACTATCTCCGATTTTCATTTGGCTGTCAGATAACATCTGGAGTAAAGGCAGCCGATTGAAAACCGAATCTAAACGACTATTTGAACTCATGACCCCTCTCATCTGTTTAGCCCCGTACCTTTTCTAAAGTCCTTAATGCGATCTGCTCATCATATTTAAAACAAAAATAGAAAATTAATCATTTTATAGCCAGAGATAATATTCACTAAACGCGAATCATTTATACCCCAAAAGACTCCACCGCTAGATTGTATCCAAGATTATGGATATTTAATCGAATTGCAATAACTCCTGTTTCCACAGCTCCATTTCTAGTTAAATAATAATTTGATAGCTATCACATTTAGGACGGTTATTTTCCCATACTATCTCGGCATGTTAATTACTTAAGAGTAATTAAAAACTTAGTCACTGTTATTAATAAGCTTGAATTTAATTAGAAACAAGCGGTTAATCCCTACGTAAAATAAAATCATTATTAAATGATCGGAGACATTATCATGCGCATAGTATTAGCTTTAGGCGGTAACGCTCTTTTAGCAAGAGGCCAAGCATTAACGGCTGAGAACCAACGTGAAAATATAATCAAATCAGCGGCGAGTATTGCTGCAATCGCACGCGAGCATGAGATTGTTATCGTTCATGGTAATGGCCCACAAGTAGGTTTGTTGATGGAACAAAACGCGGCTTATAGCGAATATTCGCCAGAGACTACCCCATACCCAATGGATGTACTCGGCTCTCAAACCTGTGGCATGGTGGGCTACATGTTACAACAAGAGCTAAGAAACATTGACCCTGAATTAGACGTAGCGACGCTAGTCACGCAAACTGAAGTATGCAAAAAAGACCCTGCGTTTGCTAACCCGACTAAATTTGTTGGCCCTGTATATACAGAGCAACGAGCTAAAGAGTTAATGGCTCAAAGCACAATGCAATTTAAAGCTGATGGCGAGTACTACCGTCGCGTTGTGCCTTCTCCTATGCCAAAAAGCATTGTTGAAATTCAGCAAATTGAAACTCTTCTAGATACAGAAAACCTTGTTATTGCTTGTGGCGGCGGCGGCGTTCCCGTGAGTATTGAACAGGGTAAGAGTACTGGCGTAGAGTGCGTAATTGACAAAGATCTTACGGCTGAATTACTGGCTGAAAAAATCCATGCCGACTTGTTTATTATCTTAACCGATGGTTCGATTTTCCGTAACTATGGTAAAGAAGACCAAGCAGAAATGAAGCAAGCAACGCCTGCTGGTTTAGCAGAGTTTTCATTCCCTGCTGGTTCTATGGGGCCAAAAATTGATGCCGTTTGTAAATTCGTTGAAGCTGGCTTGGGTAATGCGGCGATTGGTTCATTATTTGATTTAGATAAAATAATCACCAATGAAGCTGGCACTCTGATAACGAAAGGCGAAGGTGTTGTTTATTACTAATATTATCGAGTGATAAAAACCACTAATATAAAACCTTGGGGTAAAGCCTTTTAATTAATAACAAGGCTTTTTATTAAATCCATATTAGTTCTAAACGAGATAAATATTCACACACTAACTGTATTTAATATATTTAATGTTGGAAACCGCTTCTTTCAAGAAGCGGTTTTGGCAGCGCAAGGGAAGAGTATTTGCATTTACATCAGTGAATCTACATGGACTCATTCGCATCCGCTTGGTTCTCTGGCATCGCGTCGATAAAAGCGGGTAACTGATTACACGCTTCGACAATTGAGTTAATCAGCGGATAAGGCGACATATCAACGCCAAAGCGCAGCGCATTATACACCTGTGGCACCAAGCAAATATCGACAATGCATGGTGAATCGGTGAGGCTATACACCGAATCACCGTGTGCTTTTCTGTGCTTTGCCAGTTTCTCTTCTAGAGCACGGAAACCTTGGTTCATCCAATGATGAAGCCAGTCCATTCTCGCCTCTTGCTCGCACGACAATTCCCGCTCCAAATACTGCAACACGCGCAGGTTGTTCAGAGGGTGAATTTCTATCGCAATATCCTGAGCCATTGCCAACGCTTGATAGCGCAATGGTGTTTGCTCGGGAATCAACAAGGAGTCTGGGCTGCTCTCACATAAATATCTTTCATCCAAGTATTGCAAAATAGTCAGCGACTGATTGAGTTTAACTTCACCATCCACCAGCACCGGCACTAATTCACTGGCATTGAGTTCGCGATATTGTGGATCATGCTGCTCGCCGCCATTACGCACCAAATGGACCGATTTAGACTCATAGTTGAGCTGTTTTAGGTTCAACCCAATACGCACCCGATAGGCAGCAGAAGAGCGCCAGTAACCGTAAAGTATAATGTTCTTGTTCACGATGCTCTCGCTCATACTGAAACCCTATTACGTGGATTATACCGCTCGATACTGGCTCACTTTTTGGTCTATCGCGCCAAAAATGGAATCACCCGCCGCATCAAGCATCTCAAGCTTGATCGAGTCACCAAACGACATGAATTGAGTCGACGGTTTACCATCACGAATCGTCTCTATCATGCGTACTTCAGCAATACATGAATATCCCACACCACCTTCAGAAATCGAGGTGCCATGGTCAGTGCCTTGTTTATTAGAAACCGTGCCTGAACCTATGATCGCGCCCGCCGATAATGGTCGAGTTTTAGCTGCATGCACAACCAACTCTGCAAAATTGAAAGTCATATCTATACCGGCATTCGGACAACCAAAAGGCTGGTCGTTGTAGGTCGATATCAGCGGTAAATGTACCTTGCTGCCTTTCCACTGTTCGCCAAGCTCGTCAGGTGTGACTGCGACCGGGGAGAACGCCGAAGAAGGCTTAGACTGGAAAAAGCCAAAGCCTTTCGCGAGCTCTGCTGGAATCAAGCCACGCAGTGACACATCGTTCACCAACATCAGTAAACGAATCGAATCATGCGCTTGCTTGGCGCTGGCTCCCATTGGCACATCTCCGGTAACAACCGCAACTTCACCCTCGAAATCAATACCCCATTCGTCGCTGGCAAACTCAATATTGTCACGCGGCCCGATAAACGCATCTGAGCCGCCTTGGTACATGAGTGGATCAACCCAGAAGCTTTCTGGCATTTCAGCACCACGAGCCTTACGCACCAGTTCAACGTGGTTTACATAAGCGCTGCCGTCTGCCCATTGATAAGCGCGTGGAAGAGGCGATTCACAATACTGAGGTGCAAACACTTCACTGCCTGTGACATGTCCGTTGTTTAACGAGGTGTATAACTCTTCTAACTGAGGTGCAACGCTGTCCCAGTTATCCAATGCTACCTGCATGGTTGGCGCTAGATGCATCGCATGGAAAATTTCGGTGGCAGCTACACATTGTTTAAGATCTTTACTTACGACCATCAATAGACCGTCGCGAGTGCCATTTTTCTTGGTTGCTAATTTCATCCTTGCCCCTTACTTCTCTTGCCAACTGTAGACATATTCTTTGTTCTCAACGTTATCGAGTTCATCAGAGAACTGCAGCGCGTGGCGAGTATCAATCATCACCGCCACTTCGTCGGTGAATTTCTTCTTATGCGCCTGACCCGTTTTAAAAGCCTTTGGATGAGGCCCGTGCGTAAACCCCGCCGGGTGAAAGGTCACCATGCCCGCTTCAATGTTGTCGCGGCTAAAAAAGTCACCAGCGTGATAGAACAACACTTCGTCGTAATCATCATTGTTGTGGTAGAAAGGCACTTTCAATGCACCGGGGTCGCTCTCAATCGGACGCGGCACAAAGGTACACACCACAAAGCCTGCACCCACAAAGGTGGTGTGCGCAGAAGGGGGCAAGTGGTAGCGATGTGACATCAGCGGTCTGATATCGCGCCAATTCACTTTCACCACCGCTAAGTCGCCATGCCAGCCAATCGCATCCAATGGATTGAACGGATAGGTGATCACGCTGACTTTGTCGTGACGTTTTACCTGAACCTGAGTCTGGTTTTCTGAATACTGAGCGCGAAATTGATCATTGATAGAAGGGATGTCGAGCACAGCAGGATCAAACACCGCGTGATTGCCGACCATGCCTTTCTCTGGCAATGAGTAAGCGGCGTCTGTGTTCTCAATCATCAAGATAAACATCGGCTCGCTTGGCTCCAAGCGCCAGTTGGTTGAGCGCGGGATCATCACGTAATCCCCTTCACTCACTTCTAAATGACCATAGTCGCAATAGAGATTTGCACTGCCTTGGTGAATAAACAACAGCTCATCACCATCGGAATTACGCACCAAGAAATCCATCTTCTCGTCCATGCGCCACACTCGGATTTTGCAGTCAGCGTTGTGCAAAAGATGAGGCACCGCCCAAGGGGTTATCTGGCTGGCTTTTTCCACCAGCGTAAAATCAAAAGCGCGAGGGCGTAAATCACCTTCCCACTCCGACCAACCTGTTGGGGCATGTTGGTGATGGAAGTGAGCGGCAGGGCCGAAGAAACCACTTCGACCCGCCTCTCGCTCATAGATTGCCTCTTCAGGGAAGTCGGCATGCGCTTGTTTAGAACACACCCCCTCCCGATGAGGAAACGAGATCCATTTATGCATCGTCTAATACTCCTCGACGAATCTGGTCCTCTTCAATCGATTCAAACAGCGCCTTGAAGTTGCCTTCGCCAAAACCTTCGTTGCCTTTACGCTGAATGATTTCAAAGAACACAGGCCCGATTACCGTCTGTGTGAAAATTTGCAGCAAGATGCCGTCTTTGGTCGGCGCACCATCAATCAGAACGCGTAGGTCACGCAACAGATCGGTATCTTCCCGGTGGCCTTTTACACGATCGTCAACTTTCTCATAGTAGGTATCTGGGGTTGGCATAAAGTCCATGCCGCGATCACGCAGGGTTTTCACCGTTTTGTAGATGTCATCCGTAGCAAGCGCGATGTGTTGGATACCTTCGCCGTTGTATTCACGAATGAACTCTTCAATTTGTGATTTGTCATCTGAAGACTCATTGATTGGAATACGGATCTTGCCACATGGTGAGGTCATGGCACGGCTCACAAGGCCTGTCAGCTTACCTTCAATGTCGAAGTAGCGAATCTCACGAAAGTTACCGATACGCTCATAAAAACCAGACCACAGATCCATATTGCCTTGTTTCACGTTGTGCGTGAGGTGATCGATCTCATAAAGGCCTACGTCGGCTTTCGCCATGCGCTCTTGCGCGTCATCATAGAATCGGAAATCGACGTCGTAGATGCTCTGCTTGCCGTAGCGATCCACAAAATAGAGCAGGCTTTCACCGATGCCGTAAATGGCAGGAATGCTAAGCTCCATCGGCCCTATTTCTGTCTTGTACTCTTCACCGCCACCCTTAAACGCTTGCTCCATTGCAGCTGTTGCTTCGTTGACACGAAACGCCATGCCACACACCGATGGGCCGTGGACTTTAGCGAACGCTTCCGCTTGGCTGTGAGGCTGTTCATTGACGATAAAATTGATATCACCTTGTCGATACAGCCAAGCTTCTTTTGAGCGGTGCTTGGCTATCTCAGCAAAACCAAGTGACACAAACAGCGCTTTAAGTTGCTCTATTCCCTTGTGGTCAACGGCCGTGTATTCAACAAACTCGAATCCATCTGTGCCAAGCGGGTTGTATGACTCCACCATGAACTTTCTCCTTGTACCTACTGGTTTTGTGTTAAGTGATTTTTGTCCTTGATTAAATTTGGCCCACAAGCGGAAAGATTGGAATGGATGGAAGGAAATGGGCAGTAACGCTGAAAACTCGTCAAGTTGTAAAATATTTGTTACACACAAAACCTCACAACAAGAAAATGAGTGCTATCAAGGGATTGAAAGAGGGTGGTTTGATTTACAGAAGAAGAAGGAATGTTATTGAATTGTTACATTTGAGCTTTATGGGCTAAAGCAGAAAGAGATAAGTGTATGTTGAACGTAAAAAGAGCATCACAAAACAGGTGATGCTCTTTTAAAAAGCTTCATATCCCAATGGTATTCTCATAGGGTGAGCCATCAACTCTAACCCATTACTTTAATGGTTGATGATTGATGGTTGATGGTTGATGGTCAAATAGAGGTTGTTTCTCTCGTGAGCACGTCATCAATTTAGGTAATCACAGAACGAGATTTTTTCAAGCGAACTGAAAGCACGGACATCAAACTGATAAGCACCAATAACCCGGTACCGGCACCACTACGTTCAACATCTTCAGCGCTATCATCACTTCTTTCAGCAATGTCTTCACTTGTTGCTCCAGATATCGGGATAAGTTTCACAGCCACCACCCTCTCGTCACCTACTCCATCATTACAATATGCAAAGTGCGCGGTTGAATCATAAGCCATAGAAGAGGAGCTACTTTCACTCGCAAAACATTGTATTGCCGTCCCTGAGATAACACCCGCATCATTAATGTCGGTTGCGTCCAATATTCTAAAGTGGTTGTTGGCATCACTGTAGTCACCACCGTTAGTTAGGTCGTCTAACCACCAAGCTTGATCATTATATCTTGCACGTCTATCAGCATCGGTACCAATGTCGTTGTAAGGGAAAATGAAGCCGCGATGCCTCCTTTCATGGCCGTCTACTTCAGAGTGAGTTTCTGCGTCAACATAGCCAACAATTTCATTGTAATTATTGATCTCACTTGCTTTTCCTTCTGCACTATCAAAGAAAATGTCTTCACCTAAACTTGCGAAGAATGTAGCTGTTGGCGTTGTGTCATTCGCATCAGCGACAAACATACGATTGTCAGACACACGATCCGACGGATAATCACCATCTCGTTTTGCATAACCAATAACCATCATGTTTTCATTAATGTCTGTTGCGACAGAATTACTGTGAATGTATGAATCACTCACTTCTACCGTCGCATTAGCGATAAATGTAGTCGTCCAAGCATTTTCCGAAACGCTGAAATTTGACGTACTGCTTGGCCTAAACACAGCAGCCTGCATAAGAAAGTTATCAGAATCATCTAGCTCTGTATTGTAACCAACTAAAACAGGATAAGAGCTATATGTCCCTCTAGATGAAATCGTTGCAGCCCTCACACTCGCCTGTGCTGAAGCTTCATCATCGTTGTAAGAGTAATAGGTCGAACTGGTTTCCCAATCAGATACTGAGAAACGGTTTCCATCATCATTGGGGCCATTCGCATCGGTTATATTCCAGACAAAAGCTCGATTAGCAAAAGCAAAGTTCTGACACTCTGGATATAAAGCAGGCTCAATATCTTCATCGATACAATTATCTAGATCCTCTGCATCACTGTCGGATGTGTACGGAGAATCATAATCTTTATACTCATCACTGTAATAAAAAGTCGCAACGGACGCACTTCCGACCACATAGCTTTCTCCTCCATAACTGAAAGAATCAAAAGCCATCGTTCTTCCCATTTGGGAGATTATATTCGCTTCGCCGTCAGCATCGCTGATCGTAATGCTGGTATCGGCTTCAGGTTGGAGAACCGTAAATTCAGTGCCTGTATCGTAGTAACCACGCTGCCTATACAACTGAATATATTGGTTGTTATAGCTGTAATAACCGCTGCTGGTGTTACCAAGAACAAAACCATTCTCGTCAACTTTAGTGATCACCTTCTCCTCTGTTCCATCAACAAAGGAATAACTATAACTGCTCACATCAGGTGGATTACTGCCAACATCAGGGATATCACTTAACGAATAAGAGTCATAGAAAGCCGTGGAATTGGTCTGATAGCTCAGCTCGTAATATGCATCACGCTCATTTCTCAAGCCTCCAATGCCTGCATCCTCATCGCCATACCACAACAAAGAACTCCAAGCTTCACAAGTCGCGTAGCCAAGTTCACTTGTGCAGTAGCTATAGATATCGTCATAATCCAAATAGTAGAACGTGTTATCGATACCAAAGGGGACCTCCTCTTTAAAGGAAAAACCTGGTTCTGCATTTTGAGCTTCCCCTGCGAATGCGTAGTCGGTGTCACCACAACTGGTACTAAAGCAATCCGTTGTACCAAGCTCTGGTTCAACTGCAACCCCATACACCGATTCCGTTTCTACTGGTGATTCCTCCAAAACCACCCTATAAAGCGCAGCGTTACTATAAGAAGCAACCAACAACGTAGAAGAGACAACGACTGATTTTTTTACCATTGCCTTCATTCTACGGCTCCTAAAAAATAATCCATTTCAATACCAACGATAGCTTTCTGCCTTTATTGCTAAAGGCATTAAATTCATGAGTTCAATAATGGACTAGGATAAAAATAGAAAATGTGGAAACTATGTAGAAACAATGGAGGTTTAAACAACCTGACTTGATGGGCTGATGAACTGATGCCCTATTAAAGTTAAACGCTAACTTTCATCTCCTAGATTTATCCATTTTCTCTGCTAATTTGATCGCTAACCTATTTGCGTCAAAGAAATACACTTATATTTGGTTACGAATAGGAATTAAATTATGAACAAAATCACGACAGCATTACTTTTACTGACATCGACATTCGCGCTTCAAGCGTGTGCTGAAAGCCGTGAAGGCCCAAGAGAAATGCCAAGCTTTGAAGAAATGGATGCAAACGGTGATGGCGAATTACAATTAGAAGAGCTCAGAGGTCCACTCGCCGATGACTTTGATAAACTAGACGCAGATGGAAGCGGTGGTCTATCGGAAGAGGAAGTTCCGCCACCACCACCAAGACGTCAATAATGGTTAGAGGGTTATCCTAAAATAGTGATAATTCAATGCGAGCTGATGGGGTATAGCACCCTGTCAGCTCGCTATTCGTTTCTAACAAAAAGATGCTTATACATGGCCTAAGATGAATAAAGAAATCAATGTCCATATTTCCCACACGATCGAGGGCTAATATTGGTTTATCTCATTTTATTGTCTTAACTCACTCTATCGTCTTAATTCACTTTAATTTCTGGAGAGAACGTGCGCATATCAATTTTCACCAAACTGTTTGTTTCAATACTAATGGTGTGCGTGACCATGCTCTTTGTACTGACCTATTTTATTAACTCCAGTTTTCAAAGAGGGCTCCAAGATTTCACAAATAATAATGAGATTGCCCTAGCTCAAGAACTCGCCAATAACTTAAAGCAATATTACTCACCTTCCGAAAAATGGAGGCGGCTAGAGCGTGAACCACATTTAATCGCCAGTAGCATTGGCGGCCCCTCACGACCACATGCTCGTGACAGACACCCATCGCCACCACCATTAAGAGAGCCGGAAGCGCCAGGCCTTCAACCTATTTGGCAACGACTCAACATTTTAGATCAAGACGGGCGAGCCATAATTGGACCGCCTGAAAACCTACATCACCTTGAAGATGGTCAGCATCAAGCGCTAGTCGAAATAACACTGGATGATCAAGTTATTGGGTATATCTCCATCGTCCAGATGGATGAAATATCAGGGCCTTTAGCAGAAAGCTTTTTCAAACAACAAACGACGCATGTAAGCACTATCGCATCGATTACCGTGTTGCTTTCATTCCTTATCTCTTTGTTTCTTGTTAGGCGATTTTTGAAACCATTGCGTGCTTTGTCGAAAGGTGCCAAATCTATCGAAAATGGCGATCTCGATTTCTACATTAAAAAAAGCGGCAATGATGAATTGTCCGATCTCATCGGAATATTCAACGGTGTTGTCGAGACACTAAGAAAACAGAAAACACTTAGAGAACAGTGGTTATCAGATATTTCACATGAACTTAGAACGCCTATCACCGTGCTTAGAAGTGAACTAGAGGCGCTACAAGACGGTATCCGATCACCTGAACCAAAATACATCGACTCGTTACATCAACAAATCATCACACTGGGTCAACTCGTTGAGGATCTTCACCAACTCTCCCTGTATGACATCGGATTTAACCTCAATGTTAAAAACAACGTTGATATACATAAACTGATTGATTCTGTGATCGTTCAAAACTCGATCCGTTTAGAACAAAAAAACATCACATTAACAAAGCACTATGACCATTCGGCGCCACTGTTTACCTCGTGTGATGAGAGATTACTGACACAACTGTTTGTGAATCTGTTGGAAAATAGCGCACGATACACTAGCGATAATGGTCATGTATCGATAGATGTTACCGACATTAGTGATAGTATTATTATCAACGTTGAAGACAGTGATCCAGGTGTACCTGATGCATCACTTCCGCGTTTGTTTGAGAGGCTTTACCGCGTTGATAAATCGCGCAGTCGCTCAAGTGGCGGTTCTGGGCTTGGCTTATCTATCTGTAAAAATATCGTTGAAGCGCACCAAGGACACATTACTGCCGACCACTCAGAATTGGGTGGACTACGAATCATCATAGCGTTACCAAAGGAAATAAAATCGTGATTTTAGTCGTCGAAGATGAGCCTGCATTAGCAAGTGTACTGTGTGAGTACTTAGAGCACTCTGGCCTTGAAAGTCATCATATTATCGATGGTAACCTTGTCATTGACTGGGTAAAGCAAGCATCGCCTAAACTCATTATTCTCGACCTCATGCTACCCAATCGAGACGGGTTGGATATTTATCGAGAGCTGAGAACGTTCAGTGACATCCCAGTGGTTATGGCGACAGCCAAGGTCGAAGAGATTGATCGACTCGTTGGGCTTGAACTGGGTGCAGATGATTATATATGTAAGCCGTACAGCCCGAGAGAAGTGGTTGTGAGGGTGAAAAATATTTTGCGCCGTTCCAACAAGCCCCAAGCCACGTCAGCAACGAACGCCATTGATATTGATGAATTGAGTATGACCGCCGTCCTATGTGGTATTAAGCTAAGTTTAACGCCAGCTGAGTTTCGGCTTTTGCACCTTCTTTATCAAAATGTTGGCCGCATTTATAGTCGCGATCAATTGATTGATAAAATCTACGACGATAGAAGAGTGGTCAGTGATCGCACTATCGATAGCCATATCAAAAACTTACGCAAAAAAATGGTCTCGATAAATGAAAAATGTGACTACATCAAATCCATTTACGGGATAGGTTACAAACTAGAAATAGAATAATACGAATCAAAAAGCCGCTTTCATCAGCGGCTTTTTTCGTTCTAAAGCGAACATAATTCAAAGATGGGATCAGCGTTAATCCCAGTTGAGAATCGACCAATTCGGTTGATCTGCTAACGCTTTCAAACGCGGACACGGGTTCACCAAATAAGCAAAATCGGCGTGTTCACACAAAGGTAAGTCGTTGATTGAATCGGTATAAAAGTGGATATCTGAATAGTTGGTTTCTTGATTGTCTAACCACTCTTTTAAACGCGTCACTTTGCCTTCACGGTAGCTTGGTACACCTGAGATCTGAGACGTAAAGCGGCCTTGGTTTTCAATCAAATTGATACCAAGTGCATTCTCGATGCCAATCTTACGCCCCACAGCTTCCACTAAGAAGGTCACGCTGGCAGAGATGATCAGCATATCGATGTCGTCATTTTCTAGCTGTTCAATCAAAGGTTTCGACTGCTTGAACTGTTTAGGCAAAATATGCTGCTCGACACACTCTTCCACCAAAGCGCTGACTTGCTCTGTTGGCATATCGGCTAAAGGCTGCATGGAAAACGTGAGGTAATCTTCCATGTTCAATTTGCCTTCCGAATACAAGCCCATTAAGCGCTTATCTTCTTCAATAAAGTTGGGCGCTGTGGCAATGCCCTTTTCAACCAAGAACTCATTCCAGAGCATCGCTGCATCGGCATTGATCAGCGTTTCGTCCATATCAAATACATACAAAGGTTTGAACATCTTAGGCTCTCACAGGTTGAATTTCGTTAAGGTTAAACAGGAGTTCAAGTTGGCTGCCGTTTGCCAACAGTCGTTCAGAGGAGCGGTTGAGTAGGTCGACCGTTAATTCACACTCATCAACGTCCACTTGGTAGCGAATCACGTTACCCAAGAGCTGGTGGTTACGAATGGTGCCCGTTTTCGGCGCGGAGATATGCTCGCCATATTGTCGACCTTGCTCTTTCACGTAGATAGATTCAGGTCGAATCGCCACTTTCCATTCTGTTTCAATATTGAAAAGTTGCTTGGCTTTGTTCGCTTGCACCAGATTGTAGTGTCCCATGAACCCAGCCACAAATTCATTGGCAGGTTGAGTGTAGATCTCTTCGGGTGTCCCCGCTTGTACGATCTCGCCTTTGTTCATCAAGAAGATACGGTCAGACATGATCATCGCTTCTTCCTGATCATGAGTCACGAAGATCGTGGTCAGATTCATCTCTTTTTGAATATCTCGGATCTGTTGGCGCAGGTGCTTTCGGATCTTCGCATCCAACGCCGAAAGCGGCTCATCCAACAACAAAATACGCGGCTTGACCACCAAAGCTCTTGCCAAGGCAACACGCTGGCGTTGACCGCCCGATAGCTGATGCGGGTAGAACTTCTCTTTGCCCGTTAAGTCCACCAGCCCAATCACTTTCGCGACTTCGTGTTTAATTTCATCGGCAGCAAGCTTTTTCATCTTAAGGCCAAACGCAATGTTGCCTTCAACCGTCATGTTTGGGAACAGCGCATAAGATTGAAACACCATGCCGATGCCACGCTGTTGTGGCACTTGGTGAGTAATCTCTTCACCGTTGACCCAGATCTCGCCACCATCAACAGGATTCAGGCCTGCCAAGCTACGCAGAAGAGTCGACTTACCACAGCCACTCGGGCCAAGCAGAGTAATGAATTCGCCCTTCTCGATGGAAAATTCAATATCTTCAAACACCGTGTTGTCACCAAAGCTCTTGGTGAGGTTTTTTGCATTTACATAGCTCATTATTTTGTTCCCTGGCTGAAACGACTTGCCAACCAAGTCAGTAAGAAAATAAACAGGAAGTACGTCATCACAAGGGCTGACGTGAAGTGGCCGCTGGTTTGACGCATGTTGTATAGGTAGATTTGCAGTGTCTCGTAACGTGTACCCACCAAGATATTGGCAAACACGAACTCGCCCAATAGGAACGAGAACGACAAGAACAGTGACGCCATTAAGCCTTTCTTAAGGTTTGGCAGAATAATCAACAAGAATGCTTTAGTAGTACTCGCGCCGAGCAGGTGTGCCGCGTCCATCAAGTCTTGCAGGTTGATCGCTTCAAAGCTGTTGGCAATCGCGCGGTACATGAATGGCAGCGCGATGGTGAAATAAGTACCAATCAAGATCCACGGTGTGCCAATCAGTGATATTTCGCTATCGGCATACAACTGAAGCAAGCCAACCGACGACACCACAGGTGGCACAGCAAATGGCAATAAGATCAGGATATTCATCACCTTGTCGAGCTTCGGAAAATAGTAAAACACCACGAAAATCGCAGGCAGAACCAACACCACACTCAATGACAGCGCCGCCACACAGATAAATAGCGAACGACCAAAGGCTTGTAAGAAGCGAGGATCGGTCAGCAGGTTGATATACCAATCTAACGTGAAGCCATCCGGCAGGATCGTCGCGCCCCATCGAGAAGAGATCGAGTAGATAAAGGTCGCTAAGATCGGGATCACCATGATGCCGACAATCGAATAGACAACCGTTTTATGAAAGCGAGTATTTACGGTATTCATTACTTTCTCTTCCCTGCGTAGCTTTTGCTGATCAGCCATTGGTTAATCACGGTGATGAAGGCCAGCATCGCCATCAGAATCACAGAAATTGCGGCGGCTAGGTTTGGTTCTAAGAACAAGTCGCCCGATACCAAGCTCGCGATTCGAATCGTAATCACGTTGTAGTTGCCCGAGGTCAAGGCATACACGCTCGCATAGGCGCCAATCGCATTGGCAATCAAGATGATGAAGGTGCCGAACAAAGCCGGAGATAACACAGGCAGCGCTATTTTGGTCCAGTATTGCCAAGTTTTCGCGCCAAGCAATGCCGAAGCTGCTTGCCAATTGTCACTCAAGGCATCAAACGCTGGATACAGCAATAAAACCGCTAACGGGATCTGGAAGTAGATGTAAATCGCTAGCAAACCCCACTTACCGTACAAGTCAAAATCACCCAGCAATCCATACTGCTTGAGCAATAAGGTGATCGCACCATTAGTGCCCAAGATGATGATGAAGGCGAACGACAAAGGCACACCAGAGAAGTTGCTGCTCATGTTGGTAAACGCAATCACCGCATCGCGGATTTTAGAATCAACGCGGCGCAATGAAGAAACGAGCAGAGTCGCAATCGCTAAGCCAACAATGCTCGACCAAATCGACAGCCATAAACTGTTACCGAAGGCCTGCATCATGAAGGCAGAGTCGAATATTTCAGAATAGTTTTCGAGAGAGAGCTCATCGTCGTAGAAGAAGCTGTTGATCAGCACCCAAACCATAGGTGCCAGTTGGAACAGATAGAAAAAC
Source organism: Vibrio sp. 10N.261.54.E10 (assembly GCF_002877735.2). NCBI lineage: Bacteria > Pseudomonadati > Pseudomonadota > Gammaproteobacteria > Vibrionales > Vibrionaceae > Vibrio > Vibrio sp. 10N.261.54.E10. The sequence goes on along the minus strand of NZ_MCXE02000002.1, from coordinate 873,416 downwards.
AGCGCGAAAGGCGCAAGCCACAAAGCGGGCTTGAAGCGTTGAAACAAAGATTTGGTTTTGGGTTGAAGCGCAGAGCCATCGCTCTGCGTAATTACAGAACAGCTCATAAGGCCAACAATTCCTGAGTGTAAGATTTATCGTGTTCAAGGTTGAGTAACTGACAGACGCTGCCGCAGATATCGGTCTGTTTCACTGAACAGGCTTGGTGTGTGAACTTATCGCCAATCACAAAGAATGGCACTTCACGCTCTTCAGGCAGAATGCCACCGTGAGACAAGTCATTGTTCATGCCGTGGTCACTGGTGATGATCACTTGATAACCATCGTCTACCCATTTCTCAAGATAGTTTGATAGGTAAATATCCGCGCCACGAGCACTATTACGGTACTGGCGAGAATCCAGCCCATGCTTGTGTCCCATGTCGTCAATGTTCATTGGGTGAATCAGTAAAAAATCAGGCTGATGAGTCACGCGCAAGTGCTCTGCATCCAAGAACAAGGCTTCATCTGGGTAGTGGTCCCAATGGTAGAAACAGCCGTGTTGAATGTTCATGCTTTCATCGTTGGTAAAACGGTCACGCACAGCGTCAAACGGCGCTCGGTTATACAGCTCACTCACCCAATGATATGCCGCAGCAGCCGTCACTTTGCCCTGCGATTTAGCCAAGCTAAAGATCGACTCGTGATTCGATAAACGCACGATTTGGTTGTTAACGATGCCACTTTCGACAGGGCGAACCCCAGTTAAAATGCACTCATACAGCGGGCGTGACATAGATGGCAGCTCACATTGCACAGGGTAAAGCGTGGCGCGCAGCTTGTTTTTTTGCGTGCTCTGCGAAGTGCTCTGTTTATTGTGCGAATCGCCCTGTTTTATCTGCATATCACTTAGTTCTAGAAGACCGTTCAGGTAGCCCATGCAATCACGGGCTACCTGATAGTTCAGTCCATCTAGAACAACAAGGATAACCTTATTGCTCATGGTCTAATCTCTATTGCTTGTTTCTATAAGCCACCCGTTACAGGTGGTGTGTTAAGCGGGGTTATTGCTGGTGAATCAATACGCTTTCTTGCCATTGACGTGGCAGGCGACGTGCTGATTTTTCCCATGCTGAGAAGTCAGTCACTGGGTGAACATTGCTGTATTCATCGTTTGAGATCAGCTTGTCTTGTACTGATTGAGGTAGCGTAATGTTGCTGCGGATTGGGCGTGCGTAACCTTCTGCTAGGTTGATTTGGCCTTGGTCGCTGAAGATGTATTCACGAGCCAACTTCGCCGCGTTCGGGTTTTGTGCGTATTTGTTAATGATGGTGGTGTAACCAGAAATCACTGAGCCATCTTGTGGAATGCTTACCGTAAAGCGCTCACGGTCGATCTTGTCGCGGTAGTTCAATGCGTTGAAGTCCCACATGATTGCTACTTCCACTTCGCCTTTTTCAAGGTTCGCAATGCTTGGATCTGTGTAAGATAGACGGCCTTGCTTCGCTAGTTCACCAAAGAATTTAATCGCTGGTTTCAGGTTCGACTCGTCACCGCCATTAGCAAATGCTGCCGCTAAAATCGCGTTGTTTGCTTGCGCGGCTACGCCGACATCGCCCACTGTGACTTTGTAGTCGCCTTCTAGTAGGTCACTCCAAGTTTTCGGCGCATCTTCAACAAGGTTGTTGTTTGAAATGAACGAGATAGTACCTGTGTAAGCCAGAGCCCAGTGACCATCTTTGTCTTTTGCCCAGTCTGGAATGTCATTCCAAGTGGTTGGTTTGTATGGCTGAGTGACGTTTTTCTTTACGGCCACACGTGCGAATGCGAAACCCACATCACCAATATCAGCGGTTGCGTTTTTCTTCTCTGCTTCAAATTTCGAGATCTCTTGCGCCGAGCTCATATCGGTATCCTGATGCTTCAAACCGTAGTTTGCTTTCAGGTCAGTCCATGTGCCTTTCCAGTTTGCCCAACTGTCTGGCATACCCACACTGTAAACTGCACCCTCTTTTTGAGCGGCTTCAATCAGTGACTCAAGATCAGCATCCTTCGCCATCGCTGGCATTGAAAGTGTTGCCGTAAGTCCTGTTACACCAATCAATTTAGCGGTTGTGCCTATCAATTTTGCAGGTGAACCGATTAATTTAGCTGGCGATACAGTTGAACGGCTAAGCAAAGTTTTCATTGTCTCTATCCTTCTGGACTAGGTCAGTAAGTTCGTTTTGTATGCTATAGCCGGAATGTGACGGTTTGCCGTAAGTTATTTGACAGTTCGAGTGCATTTACGTGGCAGTTATATTTCACTCATATGACAATAAGCCATTGTTTACTGTCACATTCCTGTTAACTCCATGGTTTACCTTATTAAGCACACGAACTTATGGACTAGATCAGTAATGAGAACATTGGGCACCGGGCAATCAGGGACACAGTTAGGAAGAATTAAGGCGAGTATTCGAGAGCAGCTTCAATCAGGTATCTTCATTGAAGGGCAAAAACTGCCATCAGAAAGAAACCTTAGCGAACTGTTTTCCACCACACGAATCACGCTCAAAGATGCGTTGGTGTCTCTGGAAACCGAAGGTTTGATATACCGAGAAGAGCGCCGTGGCTGGTATGTGTCACCCGAACGTGTTCGCTATAACCCATTGTCACGTTCTCACTTTCATCAAATGATTCGCGAACAACACCGCATAGCAGAAACCAGACTGCTCAGCACCCGTACAGAGATGGCGACAGGCGATTACGCCAAAGCATTAGAGATAGAGCAGATAACGCCAATACACGTGATTGAGCGCTTGCGTTTTATTGATGGTAGAGCAGTGCTGTTTGTTGAAAATGTACTGAAAGCGCCCTTATTTGATGGTGTCTTGTCGGAAAACCTCACCATGTCACTAACAGGCATCTACCGAGAAAAATACGGCTACGAGACCCAACGCTCGCGTTTTGATGTAATTCCCACTTCAGCCCCAGCCTATGTCGCTAAGGCGCTAAATTTGGCTGAGGGTCAACCGGTGCTGAAGATCTGCCGGGTGAACTACAAACAGGACGGTGAACTAATGGATTGCGAGTTGGAATACTGGCGACCCGATTCTGTGGTGATTCATATTGATAGTATTGGTTAGCGCCACATGGCCATTTGTATAGTTTTAGGCTTAAGTTTAGGTTTGGGAAGAAAAAGCTAACATACAAAAACTCCGACAAATTCTGACGGAGTTTTTTAACGATCGAACCTTGAAGCTGTGCAAGCTATCTAACTCATGAATCAAGCTTGAGGAACTGTCTTACCCTTGATGAATCTGGGTTAGTGAAAAACTTCTCTGGGTTGGATTTTTCAATCAATATGCCTTTTTCAAGAAACACCACCTGATCCGATACCTGACGCGCAAACTCCATCTCATGTGTCACAACCACCATGGTGTAGCCCTCTTGCGACAGTTTCTTCATCACCAACAACACCTCTTCGACCAATTCAGGATCGAGTGCTGACGTTGGTTCATCAAACAGCAACACATCCGGCTCCATCGCGAGAGCTCTGGCAATAGCGACACGTTGCTTTTGCCCACCCGATAACATGCTTGGGTAGTTCTCTAGTTTGTGCGACATCCCAACCTTATCGAGTTGCTTACGTGCCATCTCTTCGGCGTCTGATTTCGCTATCTTCTTAACGTGAACGAGCGCTTCCATAACGTTTTGCAACACGGTTAAATGCGGCCACAAGTTGAAGCTTTGGAAAACCATTCCAAGACGCTCTCGAAGTTTCGCCAACTCTTTGTATTTGAGTGGCTTACCCGTTTCAGAGTTGATACCAATACGCTCATCACCCATAAAAATCGTGCCGCGCTCTGGCTGCTCTAACCAGTTCATGCAACGCAGTAGCGTCGATTTCCCCGAACCTGACGAGCCGAGAATACTCACCACATCGCCTTTGTTGATGTTGAGGTTGATGTCTCGCAGTACTTCGATGCCATCAAACTGTTTCGACAGGTTTTCAACCTTGATGATCGTCTCTCGTTCTTCCAATAGTGGCTCGCACTCAATCACTTCCAAATTCACGCCCAAAGAAGGGTTAATCGGTGCTTCCGTTTCAATAATCTCTGATTGTTTAAGCATGGCTAAGTCCTCTAAGTTCAACTTTGGTTTGGATTCGTTTGGTGATGGTTTCAAGTGCAATACTCACGGCCCAGTAGAGCGCGATAGCAATGATGAACGCATTCAATGGGATGAAGTACGTTGATTGAATGCTGTTGGCGGCCGCGGTAATTTCTGCGACGGTGATGATGCTAAGAAACGCAGTGTCTTTTAAGCAGATGATGAGTTGGTTCGTGATCAGTGGAACCGACTTAAACAACACATTTGGGGTAATAACTCGGGTAAATGTTTTGAATTTAGAGAAGCCATAAGCGTGCGCCGCTTCGATGTAACCTGGCTCTAATCCTTTACGAACACCTCGGAAAATCTCACAAAAATAGGTACCGTGATAGAGACTTAGCGCGATGATTCCCGCTGTAATCGCATCGAGTCGAATACCAACCTGCGGCAACCCGTAATAGAGCAGGTACGCTAAGATAAGAAACGGCAAGGTGCGCATCATGCCTATCAAACTATTGATGGTGTACTTCACACCAAGTTTTGAGTTTTCGAGGCAATACAACAAACCGATGCCAATGATGAAACTCAAGATTGAAGACGAAACAAAAAGATAAAATGTGGTCACAAACCCTGAAGCAAACAGCTCTTTTTGTTGCCAGATAATATTCCATTCTTCCATATTTACTCCTTAAACTTACCCGCTCAATAACGCATCACAAGCAGGTAAATGGTGTTTCTGACCAAGTAGCCATGACGGCTAAACTGTGGTTGTTGTTGATAGCTGTGACTGAGGTAGATTTCTGATAGCCACACTTACTACTGCAGATAAGTAGCTCGGTTTTCAGCCACCGCTTGCAACTTCACCAACACGCCAATAATCAACATGTAAATGGCACCGGCACATAGAATCGGCCCAAGTGGTTCATAGGTAACCGCAGAGATTCGATTGGTGACACGAGTTAGGTCGACGATGCCGATCACCGCAATCGCTGGGCTGCCTTTGATTAAGAACGACATCTCATTGACTAGCGCTGGTAGGCTCATGATCACCATTTGCGGGAACATGATGCGGCGAAAATAAGTGATACGTCTCATACCAATGGCTTCTGCCGCTTCCATTTGTCCTTTTGAAAAGTTAAGAAAGGCATTGCGCCAAATCTCTGCATTGAATGCCGATGTATTGAGTGTGAGAGCTAAAATAGCAGAAACGTGTTTATCTAAATTGATGCCAAATGACGGAAAAGAAAGGAAAATAAACAGAGCCAGTGTCACCAAAGGCGTTGCTCGTGCCCAGCTGACATAGATACCCAACATTTGATCCACAAACGGGATTTTCATCATTCTAACTAAGGCAATCATTAGGCCGATGACGACACCTAATACAATCGATACTGCCGATATCCATGCCGTTGCCCACGCGCCCTGTAGTAACTGTTCCCAAGCGTAATAATCCATAAACGACCTCTTTGATCAGCGACTTCTTTCGATAGATTGTGCGCCAAAGACTCATGGGTTAAACCGCTTTGAACCCATTGGCATGGACACAAACAGCCGCTAACTGTTTGTGTCGGCGCATGCTTATTCATCTATTGAACGGCTGTTAGCTTGTGATACTGCTCAACCGAAGTGATGGCTTCTGAAGGGAGTTGGTCGAACGATTCACCGAACCACTTCTTCTGCAACTCTGCCATTTTTCCTGTTTGCTCAAGGTGTAGGAAGAATTCCGTTAGGTAAGCCAAAAGCTCAGGATTATCTTTAGGAACTGGCCAGCTAACGAAACCTGGGCCAGAGACTGCTTCGCCTTTTTTGAATACCTTTGACTTCGACTTCACTACCTCGTTAACTGAAACCACACTGTTGATCACATAGTCTATTCGGCCGATTGCCAAGTCGGAATACGCTTCTGGGTAGGATTGATACTGCACCACTTTACCCAAAGATTTGCCTTGTGCTTCGAGCATCACTTCGAGCTCTGGAAGCCTTTCTAGCAAAGCACTGCCCGCTTGTAAGCCCACTGTTTTTCCATCTAAATCGGCTACCGTATTAATATCTTCCGCGTCAGCTCTGGTTAAGAAGTAATGCTGCGCTGAAGCGATAGGTGGAGTGAAATCAAAGGCCTTCAAGCGAGCATCGGTAATGATCGCGCCAGTTAACGCCACATCATATTGACCCGCAGATACCGAAGCGAGTAGTCCTGTCCAAGGTAAGATCTCTTGTTCGATATCGAACTTCGAATATTCACGTAACTCATCAAGCAAATCTTTGTTAATCCCCGCAGGCTTACCGCGGTCGATATAGTTGAATGGAGAGTAGTTGTCTTCTGTCGCCACTTTCATGAAGCCTTGCTTTTCGATGGCTGCAAGCTCCGATGCTTGTGCGACTCCAAAACAACCCAGTACAACTGTCGCTGCCGCTGTTGAAACCCATGCCTTCATCGTCATTCCCTGTTTCATACGCTTTCCTTATCGAGATTATTTGCCTGCCTTTACTTTATGAACGGAATGCATCGGAGACGTAGAGCCAATTTAATTTTCAGGTTGGGACAGAACGATTTTCTAGTTTGGGACAACGTAATTTTCGGGGTTGAGAGAGAGCAAAACACACTCTTAAAACATCAATATGAACTCTGGCGCATTTCTTGCTCTTTTATACAAATTGGACTGAGGTTCACTGAGAATAAGGACTGTATCTCATGGCGATAAATCACAATTGTTTCATCGAGTTTGATTCCAAAAGAAGCCTGCAAGAACAAGTACGTAGCTATTTGGTGACGGCGATATTGAATGGTATTTTTCCGGCTGAACAAGCGCTTCCGTCTTGTCGTAAGCTGTCTAGCCAATTGGGTGTTTCACGCAATACTGTCTCGTTGGTGTACGACAGTTTGCTCGACGATGGCTACCTCATCAGTAAGCCTCGCAGTGGTTATTACCTTTCAGAAAAGTATGAAAACCCGAGTGATACTATCGACGCGAGTTTGGATCATTTTGAATCAGCCGACAGCGACAATGCACCGGATTGGAGCAAACGCGTTAAGCTGCAATTGGGCCAATACCCACGCATCGTCAAACCCTCGCATTGGAGTTGTTACCAATACCCATTTATTTTTGGCCAACCCTCTATCAATGACTTCCCATTAGCTCAATGGCGAGAAGCGACAAGAAAGGTCACCTCAGACCCACATGATCACCGCTGGCTTTGCGACAAGGTCGATAAAGACGTCGACATGCTGGTCGAACAGATACGCACAAGGGTGCTCCCACAGCGCGGTATTCATGCCCAAAGTGATGAGATCCTCATAACCTTAGGTTCGCAGAATGCGCTGTATTTGATTTCGACTTTGCTCATGAACCATCAGAGTCGAGTCGGAGTCGAGAACCCCGGCTACAAAGAAGCGAATCACATCTTCAATCTCTCTGGCGCGCAGTTACACCCGCATCAAGTGGATGAACAAGGATTGAGATTCAATGAGCACTCTTCACTGTGTGATCACTTCTATGTCACGCCTAGCCATCAAGCTCCAACCGGCGTCACCATGAGTGATGAGCGTCGAACTCAGTTACTTGAAATGGCCAAAGCCAATGACGCGGTAATTATCGAAGATGACTATGACGCCGAGTGCAACGTGGAGTGGAATCCTAAACCCGCGCTAAAAGCCAGTGACAAAGAAGGACGTGTCATCTACGTCAGCAGCTTCTCTAAGCTATTAGCACCCGGCTTGAGATTAGGCTACATCGTGGCACCTGAAGAGTTGATCTACGATCTTAGAATACTGCGTCGCTTGATGTATCGACACGCACCAAGCCGCGTTCAGATGGAAGTGGCTCACTTTATTGAACAAGGCTACTACGACAGCTTTGTGAGGCGCTTTAGGGAAAACACTCGCCAGCGCTGGAAGCTGATCAACGATGCTGTCTTGAAGTACTTACCTGACTGCAAGCGACTGGCTCAAAGCGAGCAGGCCAACTCTCTGTGGCTACAAACGCCCAGCCACATCAATAGCCAGCGTTTAGCTTCACGAGCCGCCCAAAAGGGCATATTGATTGAGACAGGCTATTCACACTTTATGACGAATACCGAAACGGAATCGGGCTGTGAAGCATTGTCAGAATATGACCCCAATTCCTATTTTCGATTGGGCTTTCACGCCATCGACAAAGATCTGATCGCACCCGGTATCAAAGAGCTGTCAGAGGTGATGAAGATCTAGCATCACTTAAGAGCAGTTTGACCAGACTGATTTAGTGAAAGAACGTAAAAAGAGCATCAATCGATGCTCTTTTGTCGTTTCTGAAGGTTAGGTTTGGCACGTTGAAAAGAACGGGGAATTCTTTACCAAAGTGCCTGTGTTTCTGTGTCAGCTATATTTTGAAGAATTAAGAAGCGAGTTCAAACAACACTTCATCAATGATCTTAACGCCTTTCTTTATATCGCTTGGCTGAATAACCAAAGGTGGCGCAACGTGAATGCGGTTATTCACAATGAAGGTCAACAGGCCTCGCTTGGTCAATTGCGCTTTCAATTGCCCCATTTTTTCATTGCTTAAAGGTGTTTTACTTTCACGATCTTCCACCAGCTCAACCGCCCAGAACATCCCTTTACCGCGCACATCACCAATCATAGGGTGCAACTCTTGAAGGCTCAGTAGGAGCGGCCCTAGAACGCTGTTACCGACGTTATCAGCATGTGTGACAATGCCCTCTTGCTCCATCACATCGAGCGTTGCAACGATAGAAGCCATCGCCAAAGGGTGACCAGAGTACGTTAAGCCGCCCATAAAGAAGTTTGACTTAAAGTGCTCAACGATCGGTTCGCTGACCACCACGCCACCAGCCGGCACATAACCCGAGTTCACCCCTTTCGCGAAAGTAATCAGATCTGGCACGACATTAAAGTGCTCAAACGCAAACCACTTACCCGTGCGACCAAAGCCGACCATGACTTCATCGAATATCAACTGAATGCCATGTTTGGTTGCCAGCTCACGCACGCCGATAAGGTAATCTTTGGGCGGAATGAGAAAACCAGCCGTTCCCGGAATCGTCTCTAGGATAATCGCCGCAATCGCCGTTGGTCCTTCGCATTCAATCACTCGCTCTAAATGCTGCAGGGCACGCTCACTCTCTTCTGCCTCAGTCGCCGCGTTGAATTCGCTTCGATAGAGAAATGGATTGAAGAAGTGAACGTGCCCACGGCTATACTCGTTTGGAATTCGACGAAAATCCCCCGTCGCAGCAATAGCAGTACCTGTATTGCCATGGTAAGAACGGTAAGCAGATAGCACCTTGTCGCGCCCTGTGAATTGTCGCGCCATGCGAATCGCATTTTCGTTGGCATCTGCCCCTGCATTGGTAAAGAACACCTTCTTAAACGAGCTTGGCGCTTTCGACAAGATACGCTTAGCCGCCAAACCACGAGTGAGGTTGGCGGTCGCAGGGGCAACGGTCACTAATGAATCAGCCTGATCTTTAATCGCTTTGATCACTTGTGGATGCTGATGACCAATGTTGGTGTTAACCAGTTGGCTACTAAAATCAAGGTATTCTTTACCTTCGTAGTCCCACATTTTGCATCCTTGCCCACCCGCAATGGCGATAGGCTCCGCTGCTTCTTGAATCGACCAAGAATGAAATACGCTCTTGTCGAGGTCGATAATATCTTGGTTCACAAGCTGTTCTGTTGATACTTCCATTTCATCGTCTCCATTAACAACACTAGATTCACAGCCGCTCGTGCTTGGCTCGTCTTCGAGAATGAAAGACACAAAACACGACATTGAAAAGGCTGCGCTATCGGATGGAATAATCTTCATCCCAAACAGGGCGGAGGTCATAGTGTCAGTTTCAACAAAACATTGGGCCAGTACATCAGCCCAAGTCTCATCCCCGATCCAACAAACTGCCTGACCCAATCCAATCGTCGATCTGGCTCTATTCAAAACTCTTAGGTGTGAATAGATTGAAAGGCAGACGAGACAGGTCTCATCGAACGCTAATTAACGCAGCAGCAATATCAAAAGCAAAGAGGTGAGCAAGAGTGGAATTAGGATTAGCGATGACATTGATTCTGTTTGCAGGAGTAGTTCGAGGCTATTCAGGATTTGGGTTTGCGATTATCGTAGCGCTTTCCCTCAGCTTTATTGTTCCACCATTGCAAGCGGTAACCATCGCTATCTTGTTGGACTTTTTAAGTGCCTTTCCTCTGCTCAAGCGAAGTAAAACCACCATCAATATCCGGCTTATTGCGCCGCTGTGTATTGGCATGTTGGTTGCGGTGCCTTTCTCGCTGTATTTCATTAGCACGATATCGGAATCAGGCTTGAAGGCCTTTATCGCGATGATGTCTTTGGTCGCTAGCACGCTGATTATTTTGGACTTACGCCTCACTTGGTTGCACCAACGACACGCGTTTTGGGCGGGAGCCATTTCGGGGTTTAGCATGACCACCGCTTCTTCAGGAGGTCCGCCATTAGTGACGTATTTGATGAACCTGACCATTAAAACCAGTGAACAGAGAGCCACCGCGATTGTGTTTTTTCTGCTGAGTTCAGCGATTTCACTGATCGGCTTCATATGGATTGGCGCATTTAACCAAGAATCGTTCATCACAGGTTTATGGCTATTACCGGCAGCTTTGATTGGCAATGTACTGGGGCAAAAACTGTATCTATCAGTACCGAACTTGTCTGCAAAAACAACGACCGCGCCGATTTTGATCGGCATGGCACTACTTATGTTAATTTCAAATTAGAAGGATGTATTTATGGATAAGATAGCGTTCATTACAGGGGCAACCTCTGGTTTCGGCAAAGCGGCAGCAAAACGTTTCGCAGAAGATAACTGGTCGTTAGTGCTGTCTGGTCGTCGAATCGAAAGGCTACTCGACCTAAAGGAAGAATTAACGGTGCCTGTGCATGTAATTCAACTCGACGTTCGAGACGCAGACGCCGTAAAACAAGCCATTGATTCATTACCCGCTGAATTTTCATCGATTACCGCATTGGTCAATAATGCTGGGTTAGCTTTGGCACCAGAAGGCGCGCCTGATGTGGACTTGAAAGACTGGCACACTATGATCGATACCAATGTCACAGGCTTGGTTAATGTTACTCATGCGCTGTTGCCTACGTTAATTAAAAAAGGCGCAGGAAGCTCAATCATCAATGTTGGGTCAATCGCCGGACAGTGGCCTTACCCAGGAAGCCATGTGTATGGTGCCAGTAAAGCGTTCGTAAAGCAGTTCAGTTACAACCTACGTTGTGACTTACAAGGCACAGGGGTACGAGTGACTGACCTCTCCCCTGGTATTGCAGAAACGGAATTTACTCTTGTAAGAACTAAAGGTAACCAGACGGCTTCAGACAACCTTTACCAAGGCACTACACCGTTGTCAGCAGAGGATATTGCCGAGCAGATGTTTTATATCGCAACCTTGCCAGATCACATCAACATTAACCGAGTCGAAGTGATGCCGACACGTCAAGCATGGTCTGCGTTCGCAATCGATAGAGATTAAGTTCAAACCGACACATACAAAAAAGGTGGTCTTTTCAGGCCACCTTTATCATTTCTTTCACACGATACTTCAAATATAACCAACGGCATAAAAGACTATGTCTAATTCGCCTCATTACTCTTTTAATGAAAGTAAGATTAGAGATACTCAACTAAACAATGTGCTGCTCATGTTCTTTGTTTGATTCCGTCTCTTTCGACAAGAAACTCACTACGATCTCTCTCAGTTTGCCTTGGTTAACCGGTTTAGGTAAAAACTCATCCATGCCTACATCGAAGCACAAATGCTTGTCTCGCTGCACGACGTTGGCCGTCAGCGCAATGATTGGAATATGCTTTGCAGCCCCTTCTTCGAGCGCTCGGATCTGCTTGGTCGCTTCGAAGCCATCGAGAACCGGCATCTGACAATCCATAAAAATCATCTCGTATTCGTTGGCTTTGAATTTCTCGACACCAATTTCACCGTTGTCGGCAATATCAACCTCAAAGCCAAGCTTCTTGAGCATCATCTTGGCGACTTGTTGGTTTACTCGCGAGTCTTCAACAACTAAAACTGTACCACTAAATTCTCCGGCAACTGCGACAGGTTTTGACTCTGCTTGAATTGGAGCTTGTTTATCGGCTGGTGTGGCGTTTACAGAGACAATGGGAGCATCTTTAACAACCGCTGCAGGTTTACTTAACGGCACAGGTTCATTGTCTTTAAACGCAACCTCTCCTCTGTTCGGATAGGTAAAGACTGAAGTATCAGCCGCTCTCGCGAGTACCTCACTGATGGTCCATTTAAGCTGATTATCTTGGTAAGGACGCGCAATGTAGGCAACAAAACCGACTTGTTTAGCACGAGCTTCATCTTGCTTTCTAGGGTCAGCAGAGATCATCACTAACTTGGGACACTCGCTACCAAAGCGTTCAACTAAGCTTCTCGCCAGTTGAAAGCCATCAACGGACGGCATTACTTTGTCTATCAGAACGAGATCATAAGGTGATGACTTAGCCACAGACTCTGAAACCAACTCTAACGCTTGGTTTGCCGTTTCACAGCACTCAGACTTAACGCCAAAGGATTGAAGCTGTGTAGACGTTATACGCATGTTCAGCTGGCTATCATCCACAAGCAGAACCGAAACCTTATTGAAATCGATATTGCTTTCATCGGCTTCTAAACACAGGTCAAAGTCAGCCGTAAAATAGAAGGTACTGCCTTTACCTTCAACACTGGTGAGTTCAAGCTTGCTGCCCATCAATGTCACTATCTTCTCGCATATTGTTAGACCAAGCCCTGTGCCTCCATAAATACGTGTGGTACTGCCGTCGGCTTGTTGAAACTTATCGAACACCGATTTCTGTTTGTCTTCTGCAATACCGATACCGCTGTCGACAACCTCGAACCTCACTCTGAGTTTTTGCTCAGGCTCAACCACCTCTTCCAAACGAAGCGAGAGCGTGACGTGGCCATGCTCGGTAAATTTAATCGCGTTACCTACTAAGTTATTTAGGACTTGTCTTAGTTGTATACCGTCGCCAATCACCATGGTTGGGATCTTAGGGTCGATCGCTAATTGGAATCGAAGCCCTTTCTGTTCGGCTTTCACTCGAAAGGTTGATTCAACGTCGGCCGCAATGCCCATCATTTTCATCGGCTCTTGCTGAAGCTCTAGTCGCCCCGCTTCGATCTTCGAGTAATCGAGAATGTCGTTGATTAAGTCGAGCAACGTAAGAGAAGAGGTGTTGAGCATGTTGATGTACTCTTTTTGCTCTTTCGGCATATCCATTTCAGAGAGCAAAGACGACAACCCGATAATCCCATTCATTGGTGTACGGATTTCGTGACTCATATTGGCAAGGAATTCACTTTTATTGCGGTTGGCCACCTCAGCAACATCTTTGGCTTTTTCCAGCTCTTGATATTGTTGACGAATACGTTCTACCGATCGGTTATAGCTACTCTCTAGAGTCGATATCTCATCTTTGTAAGTAGAGTGAGTTGGCGTTATAAAGCGCGGTTTGTTGTCTTCGACCTGTTGTTGGTTGATTTGGGAAGACATAGTCATCAAACGTTTTACGACAAGACGATAGACGATGGTTAAACATACGAGAGACAACAAGAAGATTTTAACGGCTTCGAAGGCGAGCAACAATAACACTCGTTCTTCAAAGTCATCTAGGATCATGCTCAAGTCTGATTGCACCGTGAGCGTCGCCAACGGGAAGTCTGTGCCGCCCATCTGGTGCACCATTTCCCAAGACTGAGAATAAGATTGGCCTTCGGTCTTTTGACCTAACTCTAGAATTTTTTCATCGGGACTTTCGATAAGAAGGTAACTGACCGAAGGGAGGCGAGAGATGCCTTCGGCTTGCACAAACAATTGCTCTCGATCTTCAACCCACAAACTTGCCGTTAAACCAGAAAGGTAGCCAGCCTTGACCTGCTCGATCTGAGAGCTGATAAAAGAAACTCGACTTTGGTACTCTACATACAACCCGAGACCTGTCACTATAACTGTGAATAAGGTACTGATCGCTATTATCATCCCGATCAACTGTCGGGAGAGTCCAACGTAGCGTTTTCCTTTTGTCACCATACACAAATTACCATTATTGTTATCCTAGCAAACTACAATTACTCAACTAGTATAATAGTAGTCATTCATCAAATAACTAGGGAAGGTTATGAAAAAACATCTTATCGTTGCATCCATAGTCAGTTTGTTTTCAAGCAGTTATGCTTCTGCAAGCGAACCTCTTCACTACTACATTATTGCGAGCCAAGCGCAACCTTTTCAAATCGAAACTGACGGGTCATCTCACAGAGGAATTGTTTCAGATATTGTGGAAGCCGTGTTTGATGACAGCCAATATGAGATCAACTACCACACCTACCCTTTTAATCGAATGATCGACAAGCTCGATGCGAGAGAGAATCCAAACTGGGTTACCTATGGCAGCCCTAGTTGGGGGAATATTCAATCTGCGAACCTATCTGAAGACCCGATTTACAATGTAAAACACGTATTACTCAGCAGCGGTAAAAAGCCATTTGAGTTCAATACAATCGATGATCTCGATGGGAAAGCCGTGGTATTGCTGAAAGGATTTGAGTATCCGAACTTGGAATCTTATATCCAACAGGGCAAGCTCAACGAGATTCGAGTAAAAGATTACACTGCTGCGTTTCGTGTCCTGAACCGAGCACCTGGCGACACCGTGTTTGTGGAAATGGAATCACGAATCAAATACAACCTAAACGAGCAAAAACTGAGTATTGATGATTACCAGATGCATGAGTTTGGTTCTGTCATCAATAACTACCCTATCCATTTGGCGTTTGACCCTGAGATGGATCCTAAGCTGCAAAGCTTCATCAACCAACGCCTAGACCAAATGAAAGACGATGGACAGCTTGACGACATCGTACAGAGTTACTTATAGCACCAGCGTAACGTAGAACTTATCAACGGATAGCTTAGTCACGTACGTTAACTCTCGTTGATGCCTGACTCTCTAAAACCGAAAAGGCCGCCCTGCTTCATACTAGATAGCAGGGCGGCCTTTTAAATGCGTCTAAGGAGTAATGATAAGCATGCCGCTATCTGAATCGACGAATCAGTGCGAAGCAATTAAATGCAGTTGCTGAGTGCGAAGCTGGTGACGCACTGCCATCAGAATCTTACCCAAATGGTTCTCGCCGGTTCCATCGCCGCCATCGCCCCAGAAGTGGTCTTTGTGCGAATGTTCTTTGATCACCGAATCTCCGGTATTGGTAAGAAACAGCGCAAACTGTGGATTCTGTCTGAACTTCTCCGTCACAATAAACTGCATCACTTCAACACGAATGTCATACCAATCTTCGCGAACTTGGTCTTCGTAGTCACGACTTAAAGAGAACGCTTCAGCAGGTGTACTGGCTTCCAAAATGGTATTACGTAGCGCTTCGGAGACAAACTTCATCGCTTGATAATAATGTTCGCTGGTTGCCCAAACTTGATCACCCACCTTGATAGGACAAGCGGCAAAATTTGACAGGTATCCGTTCGGATCTTCGGGTTCGTAAAACAGCACTTCTTTAGCTTGAGCCACAGAATTAGACATAGCCTTCTCCTTACCAACGACATCGCATATTTTTGCTTTAACTTTAAAATTAGTGGCGTTGAATATGACTGTCAAACAACTTAGCTCAAGAGTATGCCATGTGCGTGTTTTTCATCTGAAAAGCGTAATATCACAAGGGATAGGCTAAACGGAACAGTGAGCCAAAGAATCAAGGAGTTGATTAAATCTGGATAGGGAACATGAAAAAACACTTATAAATCAAAGGGTGGCGTTGTGCCACCCTTCTAAATGCAATGGGGATTATTAGTGAATAAGACCTAGCTCCCTCGCTTCTTCCAGACTCAAACCGCTTTCTCTAATTTCTCTTAGAGTCTCGATACGACGACGAGCTTCAGCAGACTTCATTTTCTTTTCTGGTTTGAAAGATACTTCTTCTTCAGCATCCCACTTGTTTGCAATATTTGTCATTTCATCATGGTTGATAGAATTAATGGACATGTTTTCCTCCGAAAAGCACCATGTAATGGACAGGTAATCTGTAGCAAATGCTTTTTCGCTTGTTAAGAAATTCTGTACTGAAGTGTGATGATTCCGACGCTTCACAAAGCTAATTAATAAATGCCTCATTTAAACTTTGCCAAAGCCATTTTCTGCAATTATATTTAAAAGATTCCCCATAAGAAATGTGGTTTGATCCAACTCTCATTTTCCCCTCTTTCAATGCAATCAAATCCGTTAGCTTTCACATAGGCTAAGGCGAGATTTTCGGCTTAGCCGGATAATCTGGCTGCGGGAAAAGCACCTGCGCACGATTGATGACCAAGGTTTACCCTGCGACAGAGGGAGAGATACTGTTCAAAGGCAGAGACATCTCTACGCTGAAAAGCCGTAAAGATATCTTGGATTATCGCAGCCGTGTGCAAATGGTGTTTCAAGACCCCTTTGGTTCACTTAATCCCACTCACACCATTGAGCACCATTTAACGCGCCCACTTAAGATCCATAAACAGGTAGCCACTAAACAGGCTCTCACAGAACGCCTCAAAGAGTTATTAACGCTGGTGGAGTTACCCATCGAAACGCTCGCCAAATACCCGCACGAGCTCAGTGGAGGCCAAAGACAGAGGGTTAACCTAGCGAGAGCACTGGCCGTTGGCGCTGAGGTTATTCTTGCTGACGAACCCACCTCGATGTTGGACGTTTCGATTCGACTTGGCGTGTTGAACCTGATGCAAAAAATGAAGCAAGAGTTGGGGATTGGCTTTTTGTACATAACCCACGATCTTGCCACAGCACATTACATCGCAGAAGAGACAGCGGTTATGTACAAAGGACAGATCGTCGAATGGGGATCAACCCAGTCGATCTTAACCAATCCACGACACCCGTACACTAAGTTGTTGATCTCTGCGGTACCAGATCCCGATCTGCCATTTGGCGAACTCGTCAAAAATGAGCCAAACTATTCAATAGACGCTGATCGTATTCGAGAGCAGAGCAGTGAAATACAGCATGAAATCAAACAAGTTTCTGATAATCACTTTGTAAAACAGTGGGATAACGTTGCATGAATGAACTAGACACTTGGTTAGAGCGGATCGGAGATTGGTACAAAGACCGAAAGCATGATCAAGTGGACCGGTTAGAACCTTTGATCTTAACGCCTCCAGATGCGCTCTGGGGGCCATTGATCACGGATGAGCAGAGCAAAGGCATCGCATGTTGGCTAGACGGATGCCTGAGAATCTTTACTTTCTATCGCCACCTCGCGGATTCATCGAATCCGGACTTGGCTTCGCAGGAGGCCAACAGCTCAAGCCATCAAGATAAAGCCTACCAATACCTAATGTTTGCCTACAGTAAGCTGCAAGCGGTGTCATGTGACCCAAAATCAGAAGCAGGATTGCAAGAGTGGTGTACACAGCGGCTACAACACTTGTGTGTATTGGCTTTGGAGTTTACGAACCAACAGCAAGAACCACGTTGGAAAGCAGAGTCTGAAAAATTGATCGAGTCGCATGTACGCTTTATGGCAACCCATCCCCGAAACGATGATCAAGGAATTATTCAACGCCATCTCCACTGATCAAGCCCTTCTCGATCAAGCATCAAATCAGAATCTCACCAGAGCTAGATCCGTAGAAAGCATGATCGAGCCTTGATCATGCTTCGACGTTTAACTCTGTAAGCTATTGAATTTTAATGATTGACTGAATTTTAGGCAAAAAAAAGCGAGTCCCTTGGGAACTCGCAAAAATCTATTCAGTATGATGTAACAAAATATGAGCCAATCTATTAATCACAAGAAAGGACAAAGGTTGTCTATTCGGGATACATAATAATCAACTAGATGCGCTACTTTGTCATCACTTTGTCAGCGTTAGGTGCGATTTTAATCAGCACCTAATGTGTTCAAAACTATCCATTCAGCGACGGTAAAACAGGCTTATCGCGATAGGATAATGACTAGTGGCCAATCGCCATTTCATCGAGCGCAAGGAACACGTTTTCGTCTAAATGACCTTCATGAACTTGTTTACACACTTTACGACGCACCGCTAAACCAGAGATCAAACGTTCAATGGACAGATGTCGATTGCTGGTGCTATCTCGGTCGTTATATAGCTCAATCAAGCGACTCAGTGTTTCGTATGGGATAACGTCCTCCCCTACTCTCAACCAATCAAGCTTCTCAATGAGCTCTGAGCACTCTTCTTTGATTGAGGCATGTGAGTGCCCTGTCATAGCAGATAAAGCCGTTATGCTGCGTTCTAGAGCCTCTGCAGAGGTATATTTAGAGAGAGTAATCATGATCTCGTCAGCGTTGATCTCAACAGAGTGTTTACGCTGCTTAACTCGACGTCCCAATTTGCCTCTTGGCGACGGTGCTTTACGCTGAATGGGTTCAAACTCACCGTCGATAATCTCAGACAGCTCTTCCAGTTTCTGCTTAGACACCATTTCGTTACGAAGTGGGTTCGGCAGCGTTGGTGCCATATTACGCTTACCTGCGTTAGTGGTACGCGCTCTTGAGTAACGTAATACTTCTTCCACATTACATTTGATATCTACCTGATAATCGGTCGTTTTCCCTTTTTCGATCAACGCGGTGATCGTCAAGTGATAACCCCATAGATTAACCAGGAAGGTATCTTCTTGATCCCCGGCTTCACCCAATTTTCTGAGCTCGCGGATCAGATCCATCGAGAAACGACGCCAATCGATGTTACGCGCCAATTTCTGGTTGAGCTCACTGAGCAACATGCTATCTGAATGGCGACGTGCCATGCGGCTTCTAAAGTACGAATACACTTGGAAAACCAAGGTATGTTGCTTCAGGATTTCTGGCGGAAATAGGAAGAAATAGTCACGCGTCAGCAGCTCTTCGTAGAACGAAGGTTCCCAAACCAGGATGTATAGGTTCGGTTTAATGCGAATTTCGCCGTCAGAGCCTTCTGTAGGCGCTTCTTCCGATGCGGTAATGGTTCTAGCTAAGAATCGGAAACGATCACTCTTAAAGCCTTCTGGCATGTTCTCACTAAGCCAACGACCTGTAAGCTCGTGCAGTTGGAAATCCGTGAATTCGATACGATCAATACTGTCGCGGATAGAATCACGTGCAGGGCCGCTGTCTTTCTTGCCACGTAAAGACAAAATATCAGTGATGTAGAGTGGTGTTTTGTTTGGCGTGTGTTTCGCGTCTAGATGGTAATCATCTTGGTGATGATCATGATATTGAACGGTGAGAGTGAATAACGCGAATAGCGTCATCAGATCGTCAACGGTCATGATATTTTTAGAAGATCGTGTCTCGATCACAGCGCGAGTGCCAGAGATCGAAACCATGGATTTCTGGTAGCTCTTACGAGTTCTAGGTGGCGCTAACGCTTGATCAATAATCCCCGCCCAATTGGTTGGCGAAACAATGAATTGATCCGCTTCATCTTTCATCGTTGGTGGGGTATTCAACCCATGTTCATTCAGTAAGCGCTTGTTTACTTTGGTTTGAGCTAGGGCTTTAGAGCGCTTTTGCTTTTCATTTTGCTTCACGCTTTCTGTCACTAAGCTGGTGGCACCCAGCACCGATATCAATTGGTTTGGGTTCACAAAGCGATGCAACATGGTTTTACCAGCAAGGCCTTCTTCAAAGCGAACGGGGATTTGTTTGAACAATCCGATATTAACTGCAGCTCTCAGCCTTTGCTGTAAGGCTGCGCGAGTGACTTGACCATCGGTTGATTCAATAATCTCAGTGGTGGAAACGTACCCGTCTTTACTGCTAAACCCACGAAGTGAAATTAGGTTAAGAAGCTCAACTATGCTTTTGGTGACACCTTTGAAGTGTTGATATTGTTCTATCCATTCAACGGCTGTTTCAGATACCTCAAATAAATGACCATCTTTGTGGCTTCGTGCCTTAATTAACAATTTCTCTTCTGGTTTCATTTTTGATCCGTATCACACTAACCGTAATTTCACTATAGTTCCTGAATGATAAAGAAAGAATGATCATAAATAAAGAGAATTTATTGGCTTTTAAATAACTGATCTTTTTGATTAATATGATCTTAAATGATTAAGTGATCTAATGATCTGGACGTAACCTTGCTTATAAGTGGCTGAATTTAAAGCATTAAAATAAATCGCCTTGGAAAGCATGATCATAAAGGTTCCGAAACTATGATCATTAAACTTAAGAAAGCATGATCACAGAACATCAGAACGATGATCATTAAGTCATTGTAAGCATGATCATTATTGGTTCGAAAGCATGATCATTATACTTATACAGCTTATCCACAGATCGGAATTCAACATCGGTTTCTAAGTCGCTTTTGAGTTGTCTAAGTGGACACTTGTGGTGGCAATCTATCGGAACAATGATCAAGAGAGCATACTTTTTTATCGTTCCTACCCTATTGAGTGCAAAATTTAGTCTGTATCCGCTGGAAATGGATTGCTTTGATGTATTTAGAGCGGGTGGGTCTTAACTAGGAAGCATGATCATGAAATTGTCATGTTTGTGTATTCTTGGTCTGTGTCGATTGAATTTTCAATCATTGAGCCCTTATAGGCGTTGAATCCCCATTCCAAAAGCATTTGTCCGTAACTTAGTTCATAAATTACATGCTTCCGGAACTATGTTTACTTGATCATTTTTCCGGAGGTTGATCATTTTCAATGTGCAGTTGCTCGGATCAATATTGCTCAGTTTACGCCTTGATCATGCTTCATAATTTGGCGTTATCAATTATCTTACACTGGATGTGCTCCATGATCATTCTTCCGGTTAGGTTCCAATCCTCTGTTGTTTTTTGACACCCCATCTTCTCTTCTGTTTTGAATTTTTTGGTCATTGAGTGTTTTTTAATTTTTATTGGATTGAAAATCTATAAATTCGAATGCAAATCACACCAACCGTAATCTACGGTTGTATTTCAATCGTTCCGAAGGTTTTTCGTTGAAATTCCATTTACATTGTAAATAAGTGATGCTGTAACATTTTAAATGTAGACTAGAAATAGCATGGTTATACATGATAGAAACAGTCATTTTTGTGTTTGTCTAAGGCGATGTTTCATCAAATTGTAAAAACGCGGTCTATTTTATGTGATTTTACTCATAAATGTATGTTCATGTTTTTGTTGTGTTTGTTGTTAATCGCTGTACAATTTGTACTTAGTTAATCATTACGGAAACTGGCAATGAAAAGAGAACAAACGATTGATAAGCTCTATCAGCTAGCCGAACAAACTCAACAAGTTCAGGCTGACCGAATTGAGATTATTTTGGAAGAGCGAAGTGATGAACATTTCCCTCCAATGTCTAAAGCTATGATGGAGACTCGTTCTGGTTTAACGCGTCGTAAGCTCGATGAAGCGATCACTAAACTTGAAGCTGATGGCCATCAGTTCACAAAGAACAACGCTAATCATTACTCGATTTCATTGACAGAAGCTCACATGTTGATGGACGCGGCAGAAGTGCCGAAGTTCCATGAACGTAAGCAGCACGCTGACAATAAGCCATGGATTATCAACGTACAAAACCAGAAGGGTGGTACGGGTAAATCAATGACAGCAGTTCACTTAGCCGCTTGTTTGTCTCTGAATTTGGATAAGCGCTACCGTATCTGTCTGATTGACTTGGACCCACAGGGCTCTTTGCGTCTGTTCCTAAATCCACAAATTAGTGGGGCAGAGCACGACAGCATCTATTCTGCCGTCGATATCATGTTGGACAATGTGCCTGAAGGCCAAGATGTCGATCTAGAGTTTCTTCGTAAGAACGTACTATTGCCAACTCAGTATCCAAACCTGAAGACAATTTCTGCTTTCCCAGAAGATGCGATGTTTAACGCTGAAGCGTGGCAAAGCCTTTCACAAGATCAGTCACTTGATATTGTTCGTCTGTTAAAAGAGAAGCTTATCGACAAAATCGCCGATGATTTCGATGTGATTATGATTGATACCGGCCCGCACGTTGACCCTCTAGTATGGAATGCAATGTACGCGTCGAACGCACTTCTGATTCCATGTGCAGCTAAGCGTTTGGATTGGGCTTCAACGGTTAACTTCTTCCAGCACTTACCAACGGTTTACGAAATGTTCCCGGATGATTGGAAAGGTCTCGAGTTTGTTCGTCTAATGCCAACCATGTTTGAAGACGACAACAAGAAACAGGTGTCAGTTCTGACGGAAATGAACTACCTGTTGAATGATCAAGTAATGATGGCAACCATTCCAAGAAGCCGTGCTTTTGAAACCTGTGCTGACACTTACAGCACGGTTTTCGATCTAACGGTAAGCGACTTTGAGGGCGGTAAGAAAACTCTAGCTGTTGCTCAAGACGCAGTACAAAAAAGTGCTCTAGAATTAGAGCGTGTATTACATAGCAACTGGCCTTCACTTAATCAGGGATAACAACAATGGCAATTAAAACATCTGACTTAAATGCAAAGCTATTTGGTAAAGCAAACAAACGTCGCGTAGCAACACCACAAGAAGCGCAAACAGCGGCAAAAGAACAGGCTCAAGTGATTGAGCTTTCTGTTGCTGGCGAAGATTTGGTTTCATTTGAATTGGTTCGAATTCCTGCGGCTGAAGTGGCAACTCGAACGGTTGTCTTTGAAGAGAATGCTCGTGAGCAATCTTTCTTAAACGAGCACGCGCTTTCTGATGTTCTTACAACATTGAAAGAACGTGGTCAGCAATACCCAGCAGTTGGTCGTAAGAACAAAGACGGTAAGATTGAAGTTCTTGATGGTAGCCGTCGTCGTATGTCATGTATTTTGGCTGACAAAGAGTTCCTAATCTATGTTGCTGAAAACATTAACGGCGAACACGCTAAATTCCTATCAGACGTAGCTAACGCTCATAAACCGCTTTCTCTTTACGAGAAGGGCAAAGAGATGCAAGCGAAGCTGGACAAAGGCGAAGCTGAAGACCAGAAAGCACTGGCAAAAATGTTCCAGTGCAGTGAAGCTTTGGTGAGTGGTGCATTGAAAGCAGCCGCTTTGCCACTTGAATTGCTACAAGCTTACCCAAATGTGAGCGACCTTGGTCGTCCAACTATTGTTAAACTGCACAAGCAGTTTGGTGGATTGACGAGTGAACAGCAGCAAACACTGCTGACTAAGTGTGATGCTTCTGAAGGTTTTGTATGGCAGCGTAGCGAAGCTCAAGGCGTAACTCGTCTAACCAAAGACGTGACCGAAACATTGGAAGGTTGGATTCTTGAATTGGCGCCAGCGCCAGCGAAGAAAGCTTCTCCAAAAGTTGAGCTTATTAAGGGCCGCGTATCATACAGCCGCAAGGGTTCAAACTTGGCGTTGAACCTTAAGAAAGTTGATGACGCAACAATGGAAGAAATCCTCGCCTTCGTACAATCGAAGCTCGACTAAGTCGACGACTTTTCATTACTCCTCTAAAGCCGCTTTATGCGGCTTTTTATTTGGCTGTGATAAACTGTGTTTAGATGAACCTGGACGCTAACTATGACAAACCCAACCAACACTTTTCTACATACACTTTCTAATATTGCTCAGCATAACGATCACCGTTACGGCGTGGTCTTTGATGGCGATTTTGATTGGCAAAACTCTGCTGTTTTTACCTTCCTTCAAGATTCAAACACTCCGAGCATCTTCCAGGTTGGCGGTACGCCATTTGAAGGTGTGATTCATGCTCCAGTAAAAAAAGGCCAACAACTGCTTGGTCGTGAGTGCCAAGTTCTTGTTTGTGATTTTAGAGAGCAGTTCGATGCGAATGGTTTTAGTGCCGCGTTGGGTTCGTTAGTTGGTGGTGGGTTGTTGTTGGTGTTGCCGCCAAAAGTTAATGCCTCTGAAGATAGTGAAAGCTTTGGCCAACGTTGGTTAAAACGTCATTTCGATAAACTGATTTCTGTTTCACAACATAATGAAGCCGGCGATGTAGTTCAAGCAACTCACGCTCTTCCTCAGATGCAAAGCGCCCAAAACGGATTGGATAAATTTGAACAGCAAAACACGGCTGTTGAATTAGTCAAAAAAGTGGTGTCTGGACATCGTAAACGTCCTTTGATTCTCACTGCGGATAGAGGGCGTGGTAAAAGCTCGACATTGGGTATTGCCGCAGCGCAGCTGTTAGTTGAGCGTCACGGTTTTAATATTATTGTTACTGCGCCTTCAGTGAAAGCGGTAGAGCCGGTATTTTCTCATGCTGGCCAAGGGTTAGAATCTTGCGAAGTGGTCAACGCTACTCACATTCGCCATCAAGGGGGAAGTTTGAGATTCGTCGCGCCAGATGAATTACTTAAATCCAAGCCCGATTGTGACCTTCTATTTGTTGACGAAGCGGCTACAATTCCAATTCCGATGCTTAAATCCATGGTCGACATCTATCACCGTATGGTTTTTTCGACCACGGTACACGGTTACGAAGGCAGTGGACGAGGGTTCGGTATTAAGTTTGAGTCTTGGCTTTCTGAGCATCGTCCGGGGTGGAAAGGCTTTAAGCTCGAACAACCGATTCGTTGGAATAGCAACGATCCGCTAGAAGCTTGGTTGTTTGATTGCTTCCTACTTGGTAATGACGCATCAGTCACTGAATCGGCGGTTGATGAAATCGAAGGCTTTTCTGCTGACGCAATCAACCAATTAAACTTGGGCGAGTTATCAAAATCAGAATGCTTGGCTAATCCTGAGCAGCTACAACAATGTTTTTCTCTTCTCGTGGATGCGCACTATCAGACCTCGCCAAATGACTTAATGCAATTTCTCAACAATCCAGCAATCCGTTTATACGCCGCTTGGCAGCAAGATAAATGTTTAGGTTGTATGTTAGTGACGGAAGAGGGTGGTTTGGACAGCGAGTTGATTACTCAAATTCAACTTGGAAAACGCAGGCCTCAAGGTCACCTTGCTCCAGTATTACTGGCAAACCAACTTGGCTGTACTCATGCGGCGAGCAGTCGTTGCCTTCGAGTGATGCGCATTGCTGTTTCAGCGCGTCATCAAGGTTTGGGTATTGGCCGTTGGATGTTGGCTCAGTTATCACAGCAAACCAGCCAAGCAGATTATCTGGCGACAAGTTTTGGCGCGACCAGCGAATTGATTTCTTTTTGGCGTGGTAGTGAATTTGAAGCTGTGCACATCGGCCACCAGCGAGATCAGGCCAGTGGCTGTCACTCGGTTCTGATGGTTAAGGCGCTTAACTCAAACTCTCAAGGCTGGATAAGCCAAGTTCAAAATCACTTCGAGCGTAGCTACTGTTTTCTTGTTTCAGGTTCTTTGGTTTCACTTGAAACCGATATGGTACGAGCGCTGCTGCCAAAGAGTGTTCACACTGTTAGCGAGTTTGAAACTCAGTTAGTTAGAAATCACGTGAACGGTGGCAACAGTTATGATGCGATCAGCTTCAGCGTACTGAACTTGATTCTACTCAGCAACGATCGAAACATAGGTATTTCTGACTTACTCATCGCAAAGGTTGTTCAGCAGAAAGAGTGGGGGACTTGTGTCGAACAGTTTAATCTTGTTGGTCGTAAACAAGCAGAGATTCAGTTTCGTAAAGATGTCGATGTTTTGCTAGCAAATTTACAGTGTAAATAGGCTAGCCATCATTTAAATAGACTGACCGCTACAAATTAGATTTACAGTGTAAATTAGAATCTTGGATTTACACTGTAAACTGAAGCTCCATATTCAAATCCGTTTTTACCCTGATTATCTGTTACATCACTTCTGTTTCATCTCTCCACTACAGCCTTTAATCTTCTAAAGCTATTCGCCTTTACTATCTAGCCCTACATCGAATCAACATTCAATCGCACGAAATATTCTGAAAAAATTTTCCTATGTATTTGTAAAGGCGAAGCAGATCATAAAATGTGTAAGTCTTATTTATGAGTCATGTTTGCAGAGTCGAAAGTAAGTGATGTGACGCTGATTATTCTAATAATGTGATACTCAGCGCAGAATGAATTATATAGACTGAATAACAACTGAGTCATTAGGGATACTCAATTCGAATGTGGGATAACATCGTTACATTGTCGGAAGACAAGCAACAAGTAATGGCATGTCTGCCAACCGGGACTGTGGTTGACGCAAGCTTTGATAACAAGACGCTGCCACCAACTTTGGAAGCTTTGAATGCATCAAACTATTTTCTTTTCGAAGAAGAGGTGTTGCGTTTCGTTACTCTTGCTAAAGAAGGTAAGGGTGAAGCTTATGAAGGAATCTTGATTGCCGAAGTTCGAAATGCCACTGTTGCGGTCGAACTGTCTGATGATGAGATGTTGGCGAGCCTCGTGGTCACTGGTCCCTACAATGGACACCCACTGCGTGGCAGCGACATCATTCATTGTTTATCTCAAGCTCAAATAACAAAAGGAATAAATAAGTTAGCGCTCAGAAAAGTTCTGATGATGAGTAGCAAACTTAAGTCCGGTGAAAAGTTTACTCAGCCCGTAGCTAAAGGGACACAACCAGTAAAAGGTAAAGACGCTAAGTTTGCCGCTTTGGTTGAAGACATTACTCGCCAAGTCTTGAAGCCTCGCAGCAAAGACGAAGGCAAGATTGATATGCGAGACTTGGGACAAACCATTACCGTTGGTCAAAATGATCACTTAATGAAACGTACCCCCGCTACCAAAGGTATCGCTGGCTTTACCGTTCAAGGCCGAATTATCCCACCGCTTCCTGGACAAGACAGTTTAATCAAGCCTGGAAAGGGCACCTACATCTCCCCTGAAGATCCCAATTTACTACTCGCCTCACACCCTGGATTGCCCATCATTAAAGATCGAACCATCGAAGTGGATGACGCCTTATGTGTCAGCAACGTCGATGTCTCAACTGGGCACGTTAAATTTAAAGGTAATGTGTTTGTCTCTGGCAACATCGAGCCGGGTATGATCGTCAAGGCGACCGGAAGTGTTACGGTTGGTGGCTTTATCGAATCGGCCGAAGTTCAAGCCCAGGGGGATATCAAAGTCGCCAAAGGCATTATCGGCCACACGACTAAAGAGAGTGAGCCAAAAAGTTGTAAAGTACTTAGCAAAGGTTCTATCACCGCAAGTTACGCACAGAATGCTGAGCTACAAACGGCCAATGACCTTCGACTTGGTGTGCACAGTATGAGTAATGACATTCGCTGTGGTAACAACCTTATCGTGATGGACAGTTTGAAAAAACACGGCACGCTCAGCGGTGGTGAAGCCAAAGTCGGCGGAAAGGTCGAATGTGTCTTCTTAGGCGTTGAGGGAGATACCGCCACCAAGGTACATGGTTTTGCGCGCTACGATGGCTACCGCCAAAAGATAGCCGAGCTGAAGGAAACTTATAAACATACGCAAGAGCAAACCATGGGTGTAATTCGCCAAGAGTTAGAATTTAAGAAGCGCCCGAAAGCCGAGAGAAGCGAAGAGCAAGCCCTAGAAATTGAGCAGCAACGTGAGAAGAATAACCTTGCAATAGAAAACACAAAGTCTCAGCTAGATACACTCGAAGCGGAGTTTGAAACCAACCTTGCTGAATGCACGGTAGAGGTTCACGAAAAAGTGTATACCCGAGTGACGATTCAATTTGGTGATGAGACAGTCACAACCAAGCGAACCCATGGCGGAAGTGTTTTCTCATTCAACCAATACGAGATCCAATGTTCATTCAAGATGGAGCAAGAGGATATTGCTTTGTAGACTTTTGTGCTGAACACAAAGTTACGTATGGTTAAGGTGCCGATACTGACAAATAAAAAAGGGGAGCTGATGCTCCCCTTTTGGTTTCTACTGATAATGATTTATTTAGGTAGCTTGAGCACTCTAGCTTACTGCTCTCACTCGACCTTGTTTAAGGTCTGAAAGAACCTGTGCTTTTGGACCATCTGCAATGATGCAGCCTTTCTCCATTACGATCACTCGATCGACAATGTCCAACATCGACGTTTTGTGTGTAATCAGAATTAACGTCTCGCTTGGTAGCAATTGGTTAAGTTGGTGTTTGATGTGCATCTCTGAACGGTTATCCATAGCACTGGTCGGCTCATCCATCAACAACACTGGCGGACGGCCAAGGAAGGCTCTAGCAATGGCAATT
Source organism: Vibrio sp. 10N.261.54.E10 (assembly GCF_002877735.2). Taxonomy (NCBI): domain Bacteria; kingdom Pseudomonadati; phylum Pseudomonadota; class Gammaproteobacteria; order Vibrionales; family Vibrionaceae; genus Vibrio; species Vibrio sp. 10N.261.54.E10. The sequence continues at coordinate 845,199 of NZ_MCXE02000002.1, read as the reverse complement.
GACTGACGTTGACCACCAGACAGCAAGGCACCACCTTCACCCACTTGGCGTTCCAAACCTGCCGGATCTTGTTGAGTAAACGCGGTTACCCCTGCACGGTTTGCTGCATCCATCACGTCACGGTCATCTACTAAAGGGCGACCTAAAGTAATGTTGTCTCTTACCGAACCGTAGAACAAGTTACTGTCTTGCGGCACACAGCCTATATTGCGTCGTACGTCGACATGATGCAGTTGTTCCATATCGGTGTCATCAATGCGTACATGGCCCTCTGTGGGCTTGTAGAGGCCCATAATCAGACGTTCTAGTGTGGTTTTACCTGAACCGATACGTCCAATGATCGCCACTTTCTCACCGGGTTTAATATTGAGGGTTAAGTCTCTAATTGAAGCCACTGGTGAATCTGGGTAGTGGAACGTCACTTTATCTAGCGCGATATGGCCCTGAATAATCGGACGGTGAATGTAGCGTTTACCTTCTTCTTGTTCATCAGGCATCGACATCACTTGCTCAATCAGAGTCATTGATGACTTTGCTTGGTTGTAACGAGTCGAAAGCAAAGACAGCTGAACAAGCGGGCCAATCGCTCGGCCGCTCAACATGGTTGCAGCGATCAAGCCACCCATCGTAAGTTCACCTTCTGCAATTAGATACACGCCAAAGATGATCATACCAACGTTAGTACTTTGCTGAACAAAGCCGGCGGTGTTTTGGATGCTGTCAGTGATGCGTCGACTTTTGATATTCCAATTCGCCATGTGAGCAACGGCTTCTTCCCAACGGAATTGGAATTGGCTTTGCGCACTGAACAGCTTAACCGTCTCTAACCCTGCCAAACTCTCGATTAAGTTCGCGTACTTCTGCGAAGCAAGACGAGAGCCTTCCTCAATGGTACGGCGCAGTGGACCTTGGATTAGCAATGCATAGACGATCAAAATGACCACGCCAGCAACGGGAACAAACACAAGGTTTCCAGCCATTAACCAAATTAGCGCTAAGAACATCAGTGCGAAGGGGAGGTCGATTAACGAGCCAATGGTTGCAGAGGTAAAGAATTCACGAATGGATTCGAACTCTTGCAAGTTTTTAGCGAAAGCACCGACAGAAGCAGGCTTCGCTTCCATACGAATCCCCAGTACTTTACTGAACAGTTTGGAGGAAATGAGAATATCGGATTTCTTACCGGCAACGTCAATGAAGTAGCTGCGCATCAATTTGAGCAGCAAATCGAATAGGAACACGACAAAGATACCACTTGCCAGCACCCACAAAGTTTCAAAGGCGAGGTTGGGAACTACCTTGTCGTACACCAAGCGTGTAAACATCGGCGCGGCAATCGCGAAGATGTTGATAAGAATGGAGGCAATCAACACATCTCGGTAGATGTTTTTAGATTCCCAAATCGTGCTCCAAAACCAATGCCCTTTACGTGTTTTTAGAACTTCTGGTGAACGTTCATCATAACGGAACTGTTTCTTTACCAAGAAGTAGCGGCCGATGAATTGTTCTTTCAGCTCTTCGACAGGAATGATGATTGGCACCATTCCGCTTTCCGCAGTAATGATTTCCGCTTCTTGCTTCTCTAAATCGATACTGTTGAGAACGCACGCCTCACCTTGTTTAAGTAGTAAGACCGCAGGCAGTATCAGGTGAGGAATCTTTTCTAAGTCGGAACGGTTTTCTTTTGCCACTAATCCTGCTCGTTCAGCAGAGCGTGGGAATAGGAAAGGGGTTAGCTTTCCATCGGATAGTGGTAGCCCATTGATCAACGCTTCGGGCGAGTTAGCTAACCCGTAATACCGGCTAACGTAGATCAGTGAGTTCAATAGTGGATCTTGCATGTGATATAACCCTTACAACTATTTATCAACAATGAAGCCTTGGAACACTTCTACGTAGTTATCAGACAGAATATCTAGCTGAGTCTGAGTTTCTATTCGAGACGCGATGGTGGTGACGCCTAGGTTGTGAGCGGTTCTAGAGATCGACGTTAAGGTAAACTTCTGTTTTTCGTCATCAAGGTTATGTGTGAACAGGTAATCTAGCTTCACATAGCTTGGACGGTATTCGTTGATGTAATCCAGTGATTGGAAGTTACGTCCGTAGTTATCGACACCAAACACCGCTTCAGCGTTGCGAATGGTGTTACACAAAAGTGCCGTGTAGTGCGGAACGTTGATGAAGCAGTTTTCTGGAATCTCAAAGTGCAGCAGGTGAGCGATTGAAGCATTCTGTTCAAGCGTCTTACCGATCCAACGGATGAAGCTTGGTTGAGATATACTGCTTGGCGAGAGATTAATAGCGACTGGGCTGGTTACTTCTTTTGCATTGAGCTTTTCAACCATCTTCTCAATAACGTATTGGTCGAGAATGTGGCTCATTTCAAGCTGTTCTAGCGCGTATAGATACTGGTTAGCACCGTAACGCACGCCATCTTTTTCAATCGCAGAGAACACCTCTTGGTGATACGTTTTACCAAAGGCATTGTTTGCAGCCTGCAGACGGAAGGTAATGAGGTCGTTGATGATCGCTTCTTCAACCAACATACGCCATTGTTGTTTGCCCATCACTGCGCCGTGATCGTCTGCGGTTACGTAGCCGTAAGCAAGTTCTCGATTCGCCTTGGCACTTGAAAGTGCGTTATCCACCAGCGACATGATTTCAGTACTGGTTTTACGCGTGTTGCTGTATGTCACACCAAGAGCAATGTGTGGGTTCGCAGTGCCTGTTGGGTCTGAACCTAGGCTCTGGATACAGTTTACGATGCTGCTCGCGACAAGTTTCAGTTCGCTCTCATCAATGTTTGGCATGATGAAACCAAATTCGTCACTAGAAATACGAGCGATGGTGATGTCTGGTGATGAAATTGAAGCTTGCAGCTGTTCAGCCAGTTGATGAACCAAGGCATCACCTTCTTGATAGCCCTTTTCATCGTACTCTTCACTGATAAACTCCGCTTTAAGTACCGCTAAACCACCTAAGCTCGACTCCTCTAACCATTGAGTTAACTGAGACATGTAGTAAGCACGGTTACCTAGCTGAGATACAGGGTCGATATATGCTCTTTCACGTAACTTCTGAGCTTCTTTCGCTTGGTTTTTAAATGCCAGTTCAACTTGAGTCGACATGTGGTTGATACCATCGACAACCAAGGTGAGATCTTTTGTCTTTGGACGAGCCAGAGGTTCGCCAAACTGATTCTTGGCGATCTGATCCATCTTGGTAATGATCAACGAGAGCGGGCGTAAAGCGCGCTTAAGGATCCAAGAGATAGACACCAAACCGAGCAAGAAGATCGTGCCAAATATGCTCAGTAAGCGGATGAATGCTTGCCAAAGTTGATCGTAGGCAGGGCCTGGGTGACTTACTATCTCGACCTCGGCCAATTGCATCCAGCCACTGGTGATCACGCGGCGGTCATGAACAGGCTCGAACAGGTTTAGGTTGGTAAACCACTCTGGTACGCCAGTTGGCTTTACAGGGTATGAGCGGAGAATGTCTTCACCGCTATCGAGAAAGATCAATCGAACGACTGAGTAAGAACTGCCATCAAACAGGGCGTTGATAACAGACTCCACTGCCACCTTGTCCTTTTCTTCTAGGTAAGGGGCGAGAGCCAGTCCAACAGTATTAATGGTATTACTTACCTCAGAGCGTTGCTGCTCCTCTAAGTATCCACGGGTGGTATTGAATTCGATCATAAAAACTGACGTCATCAGCAGTATGAACACTGCAACCATCCCGACCACAAGCTGTTTATATAAAGTCATTGTACCTACTCATCGTAATTGATAATGGGTTTGTTTAATTTTAGAGAGCGCTCACGTGAACGTAAGTCGTTCCATAAGCTCAATCTTGAAGATTTCCCTGCCAATTTGCCGCTGCCTGCTGCCGACTTGATCAACCAAAGGTTTTTACCGTTAAAACTGTAAATTGGTCGTAGATCTGGGCGTTTGGAACCGCGTTTAATTTCAGGGTTTAAGTTGTCCAAAATTAATGGCTCTGCACTCGGTGTTGAGTAGTAAGCTAACACCATGTGGAACTGGTTTAGTTCCAGTGCTTTTACGTACACTAATCGTAATTTCTTATCTGGGACGCCCAGTTCAAGCAAAGAGAAGTATTTTGCGATTGTGAAGTCTTCACAATCACCGGCGTTGCTGCCTAAAAATTCCAGTGGTGTTGCCCAGTAGTCATTCTTTCCCCACAGTATGTTGTCATCGACAAAGTACATCTGGTTGAAGAACTGGTTCACCGACCTGAGCTTCTCTTTTTCACTTAATCCGTCGTATGACGTCATATTTGAGCGCCATGTTGCCACTCGCTTTCCGGCTCTATCGCCGTAGGTTTTGGTCACTGCATCTATCCACCGTTGGTCGCTCTTGTTGAGCGCCACAGAGGTGAAAGAGGTGAGGACCAGCAGCAATAGCGAAATCCGAGACTTCATAGCCTCTGCTCTTGTCTATTTGCTGTGTATTGAAAGGCGTTATCAAACATCAAACGTCATTACTCTTTTAGTGCATTGTTTTGAGCGCTTAATAGTGGCTTCAACATGTACTCAAGCACGGTTCTTTTACCCGTGATGATATCGACAGAGGCGGTCATACCTGGAATGATTGGCAACTCTTCGTTCTGTCCAAAATTGTGTTTTTCGGTGCGCACGCGCACGATATAGAAGCTATTGCCTTCTTCATCTTGAGTGGTATCGGCACTGATGTGCTCTAACACGCCTTCTAGACCACCGTACTTAGTGAAGTCATAAGCACTGAATTTAACGATGGCAGTCAATTCTGGGCGTAGGAACGCGATATCTTGCGGGGCGATTTTCGCTTCAACCAATAGAGAGTCTTCTGTTGGTACAATCTCAACGATGTCCATACCCGGTTGGATAACCCCGCCGACAGTATTAATACCCAATGTTTTAACGGTGCCTGTTACAGGAGAAACCACCACGGTACGGTTTACTCTGTCTTCTAGGCCAACGGCAGATTCGGTCATTGCAGAGAGCTTGTCTTGGGCTTGATTGAGTTTTTCTTGTTGTTCGGAGCGGAAGTTCAGTGCGGCGTCAATACGGCTGAGCATGGATTCTTTGATTGCTGAGCGTAAAAGAGGAATTTTTAGCTCGCTCGAAGTCATTTCTCGGCGAGTGTCGTTCACTTGTCTTTGCAGTTTAAGTAATTCAATTCGTGGTACCACCCCTTCATCGGCGAGAGGTTTGGTGATATCCAGTTCTTGGCGAGCAAACTGGTAGCTCTGTTTTAGGTTTCGAACACGCGCTTTAATCTCAACTAGGTCTTGCTGTTTCTGTTCAACTTGTTGATCAAAAACGGAAAGCTGGTTTCTCAGATTATTGAGATCTTGACGGTATTCTGCTTTTTGACGATTAACCAGTTGAGGTTGAAGTTCATAGAATTTAGGTGGGAACGCAAGCTTGCCATAATCGAGAGTGACACTTTTCTTCCATTCTTTTTCAGAGAATTCTTCATTGATGACAACACTGGTCAGGGAAGCGGAAAGCATTAACACGTTGGCGGTCAAGTTCGCGACTTGTTGTTCACGTTCGCGGAAGTCAGAACGGAATCGTGTGTCATCGATTAACAGCAGTTGTTGACCTTTTTGAACGCGTTGGCCTTCTTTAACTAAGATTTCTTTAACCAAGCCACCTTCAAGGTTTTGTACCACTTGGATCTGAGAGGAGGGGATCACTTTGCCTTGGCCAACGGTAACTTTGTCGATCTCTGCCCATGCAGACCACCCAATAGCAGCAATAAAAAACAGAACGATCACCCACAACATAATTCGCGCACTGGTGGGCGTATTGAGGAGTAGTGCCGCTGTTTTATCATCGACATACTCAAGCTCGGTCTCGTTCAATTTGCTGAAATTTTTCTGACTCATAACAGTCCTTGTTCGCTAAATAAAAGTGCAAGCCTATTGAGTGTATTCTTACTTTTGATAAATGTTAAGATTTTACTCCTTTAAATCTTTGAATTTATATATTTTTTAAGACTTATCGGTTCTTGAAATCTGTTTTATCGAGTTGGTGCTTTCTTAGTTTGTCATACAGTGTTTTTCGCGACACCTGCAGCTCTTGTTGTACCTCTTTTAAACGACCTTGATGGCGATGTAGCGCCTCAATCAAGATAATTTGTTCAAAGCTATCGGTGCGTTGGTTCAACGACTGTTGTTGCTCTTCAATGCTCATATCGAGTTCATTTTGCTCATCAGTATCGCTGTCGAGCGACGGCTGCTTAATTTGAGTCAGCACTCTGAGTTCAGCATGTTGGCGAAGCTGACGAATGTTCTCCGTCCAATGCGTTGCAATGAGTCGCTGAATCTCTTTTTCTGTAATGACGGGTGGCGGCAGTTGATAGCGACTGGCTGCACCACGAGCAAAGTGTTTGAACAAAGAGCCAATATCTTCCGTTCTTTGCGCCAAGGGTAGTAAATTAAATCGGCGCAGTTCACCTGTAATTGTAGTAGGAACTACTGTAGTTGCGATAATGATACAAGTTGCATTGGTCTTGCATGAGTTTTCACGAAGTAGAGTGGGTTTTAGGTTCGCTAACCACAGCCATTGATCCTGAGTTAGTGCTTCTGTCTCATGGATATAGAGTGTTCCACCTTGATGCTTCAAGAACAGTTGCAAAATAAACTGATGGAATGTCGCTTCGTCACTGCGTGGCAAATTAAACGCAGCGACAGGGCAAAGCTCCGCGGTTTGATGACTGTGTAAATCATGGGTGTATTGTGCTGTGACCCTTTTCCCCGTCCCTAAATCACCAACAAATAATAGAAGTGGGTTAGTTTTGGTATCTAGGGTGATCAATTCTCGGCGTAATGCCTGCATTGATGGTGATTGACCAATCAGTTTCGGGCCAACCTGATTTTGCATTGCCAACTCTTTACGCAATAGGTTGTTCTCTTCAACCAGTGCGAGCTTATCTGCGGCTTTTTTAACGGCAGTGAGTAGGGCATCGACCACAAATGGCTTTTCCAGAAAATCGTAAGCACCGGCTTTCATCGCTGATACCGCGGTTTGCACGTCACCATGTCCGGTAAGTACGATGACCTGAAAATGAGGATTTTGACTCAGCAACTTTTGCGTTAATTGAATGCCATCCATTACCGGCATGTGAATATCGGTGATGACAATTCCGGCTTGCGTGGTATCTATTTTCTTTAATGCCTCAATAGCATTGGGAAAGCCGACGATATCGATACCTTCAATGAGCATGGCTTGTTCTACCGAGTCTCGAATGGCGGGTTCATCGTCGACAAAATAGAGTTTAGGCATAGAGTGCAAAAGCCGATTCCTTAGCTGTAGGTGAGATTAGCAGTAATGTGAAATTCGTTTTCCGTTAACAATAACAACGGCGTGTTAGCGCTTATCGTTATATAACGGGATGTTTAGCGAGAATACCATGCCTGAAGGCTCTAACCGGTTCGCGCTGATCGTGCCGTGATACGCTTCAATAATCCGTTTCGATATTGAAAGCCCTAGCCCTAAACCTTCCGGTTTGGTGGTAAAAAACGGGTCGAACAGCTGTTCTAGTTTGTCATCTGGCATGCCAATTCCGTTATCCCAAATGATCAGCTGACAAGAGTCATGATGCAGTTGCCATTCGATGCCTATCTGTGGGCTAGCCTGTTGGTCAACGCTTTCCAGGTTTTGTTGCTCCTGCAAGATTTTCTGTTCAAGAACTTGATGTTGCAGCGCTTGAGTCGCGTTGTGAATCAGATTCACCAGTACTTGCTCGAGTTCGGTTGGATGAATCGCAATATTGATGTCATCTGGCACCGTGCTTAGCCTTAGCGTAATTCCTTGCTTGATCATCAGCGCACTGAGAATGCTAGTGGCGTTGTTGACCGCTTGGTGCAGGTTCGCCATATGATGCTCTTGTTTAGTGACCTTGCGAGTAAAGACTTTGAGTCGCGCGATGATGTCGGTAATGGTGTTGTTGAGGCCAATCATTTTCTCAAGATTGCTTTTCACCAAATCGGTTCGTTCCATTTCAAGCAGTTTTAAGCTGTTCTCACTGTAGGTTCGCAACGCTGCAAGCGGTTGGTTGATTTCGTGGTTAATGCTCGCTGACAGCTCGCCGAGTACCGCTAATTTCGCGGTTTGTGTCAGCTCTTGTTCTGTCTGTTTCAACTTGGATTGCGACTCTTGGTATTGAAAAAGGGTTTGTTGCAGCTGTTGATTGGATTGCTTCAAGTAGTGAGTGCGTTTATCAACGGTTTGCTCTAGGTTTTGGTTGAGTCGGGTCAACGCCACTTTCGCGAGATAAGTCTGGCGCCACGACCAAGCGATGAGCATCACCAAGCTGTAAATCACCACGAAGATGACATCGATCTGCAAGATTTTAATAAGTTCAGCTCTGGTCTCTTTTAGGGCAACAACTTGGTACTGATTGTTGCTGATGGTAGCGGGGTAAAGATTAAATGCACCAAGCTTGAATAACTGGTTGGCGGTGAGCTCTTTTCGGATTTCATTGGATTGAAGGTTGCTAGATTGATTGGCGTTGCTAGCTTCTGACTGAGATCTTGAAGAACGAAAGGCTTCGATGATCGAAATTTCGCTTTGACCGTATTGGCGTTGAAGTGCGATATCCGTTTGTTGTTGCTGCGTTAATGGCAACAATGAATGGTAAAGCCACGGAGCTTGGCTTGATAGAAAGACCACTTGGTTAGAGTCGAGTACTACGATCTCAAAATCGTCGCTGGTCAGGATGTTTTCGAGATTTTCTAAGCTCACTTTTACCGTGATAACGCCAACAACTTCCTTGTCGATATACAGAGGTGAAGACAGAAAATAACCTCGTACGTTCGAGCGAGCGCCTAGCGCGACATATTGTGTGTTGTTACCTTGAATGGCAGAAGCAAAGTAGGGACGAAACGAGAAGTTCTCACCTACAAAGGTACGAGGCTTTTGGTAATTACTGGAAGCGACCACAGTACCGCTCGGGTCGTGAATATAGATGGTGTCGGCCTGGCTTTGATTCGACCATTCAAACAGCAATTGATTGAGCTGCGCGGCGGAAATCGATGAGTCAAAATAAGAGAGCAAGCGCGGGTCATGGCTGAGCAAATCTGGGATCTGTTTGAATTTATCCAATTCAGAGTCGATTTGTAGATTGGCTTTATTCGCTGCTTCATCGAGTTGCTGAGTGACGATTTTTTCTTGGAATTGCACTGCCATAAAGTGGGTTGCGGTCAGCCCTGCAGCTCCCAATAACAATGAGAATAAAACAAAGGGTGTCATTAGGTTAGGCAGTATTTTGGTCACTCGGATCTCAGCTTGTCATCGGTTTGTATAAAGATTATCAATATGATGGAGAGAGTACCGAGATCTTGTTAACACAGAGCACCTTCTGTGAGACAAAACCATGGCTTAGACTTGTGTTTCAAAGGATTACGGCGCAAAATCACAAAAAAATTTAAAGGAGCAAGCAAATGGAACTGACAGATATTCGTCGCGAATACGCTAAGGGTGGATTGAGACGTAAAGACTTGGCCGCAGACCCGATTGAGCAATTCAATTTATGGCTAGAGCAAGCCATTGAAGCGAAGTTGACGGACCCTACTGCCATGACAGTTGCTACGGTTGATGAAAATGGTCAGCCATTCCAACGCATTGTTCTGCTGAAGAATGTGGATAAAGACGGTTTCGTTTTTTACACCAACCTAGGTAGCCGTAAAGCGCACCAGCTTGAGCACAACAGCAAAATCAGTTTGCACTTTCCTTGGCATCCACTTGAGCGACAAGTTCATATTACGGGCACGGCTGAAAAGCTGACGGCTATGGAAAATATGAAGTACTTCTCGTCACGTCCAAAAGAGAGCCAATTGGCCGCGATTGCAAGTAAGCAGAGTAGCCGCATCTCAGCGCGTGGAATTTTAGAAGGTAAGTATCTAGAGCTTAAACAGAAGTTTGCCAAAGGCGAGATTCCTGTGCCTTCTTTCTGGGGTGGCTTCCGAGTTCGTGTGGATAGTATTGAGTTCTGGCAGGGTGGTGAACACCGCTTGCACGACCGTTTCTTGTTCTCACGCCAAGACAACAGTTGGGATATTGATCGCCTAGCGCCTTAGGCTGCTTGATCGCTTAGCTGCTTAACAGATCCAAAAATGCCGTTGATTAGACTGATCAAATCAACGGCATTTTTTTGTCTGCATTTTCAGATGAACAGTCAATCAGTTACTGTGAAGAACAACAGAGATCTGTTTTTTGAGCAGAGTTTCTGGGATCACTGAGCCCAATCCTGAATCCAATGCATACTCAATCAATTGGCTTTTACTGCGTGCATCAAACTTCTGTTTCAATCTGGCGACATGACCTTCGACCGTTTTGATTGAAATGTTTAACGTCAACGCGATGTACTGTGGTTTCTTGCCGAAAAGCAGTAAGAACAGCACCTCTGATTCTCTCGAAGTCAGCCGCTTTTGCAGTTTAGACACACGCGGCTCTGACCCCGCAAGCGATGCCTGATTGCCTTTTGTTCCTGTGGCCTGACAAACCCAATGACCAACCTCTAAGATCGCGGTATCGGTAAGCTCTTGGCCATAGAAGATGGTGCCTTGGACGTTGTCGTCATCATCAAGCCAAGGGGTTTTGGTAAAGATATGGGCGTGCCAGCGTCCGTCTGGATAGGGGTGAATATCGAGAATCTTAAGGGTACTGCGTGTATCCATTACATGTTTGTCTTGAGCCCTGAAATCTTGTGCGCACTCAGTGGTTTGACTGGGCATGTCGAAGTCGGTCAAGCCAGTACAAGTCTCATTGGGTTTTAAGCCAATCAATTGGTTGTAAGCAAGGTTGGCATACACGAAGACCGAGTCAGTATCTTTGCAGCCCCAGCAGCCTGGAAGTTGTTCGAATAAAGAACGATGTATGGAGTTGAGTGGATCTGGCAAGGTTTTATCTCGTAAGCTGAGGTATGGCAATGATATCAGTTTCTTATAGCGCTGCAATGGCAATTAGAGTACGAAAAATAAGGGGTGACTGACAGTTAAACGGACTGTTGATTAACTGTGTCAATCACGGAGAATCGATGGGCATAAAGGGTGATAATCAGGCAAAAAAAAGCCAGCCTGAAGAGGGGCTGGCTAAAGACAAGATATGCCTTGTCGACATGTAGAAGATTTTCAGCTTAATTTACGAGGGTCAGGCAAATTAAGCTGAGGCATCAGTTAGATACCCAGAGTGACTTACTACTCTATCGACGAATTTACTCCTAGGCGTACCTATGCATAAGGGGGGAATTCCCCTATAAACACGATTCAATGAGATAAATGAGAGCCTAGAGTAAATATTTTAAAGTAATGGGCGAGCTATCGAGAGCTTACAGCTCTCGTAACACTCTAAAGCCGAGGTAGTTGGCTGCTGTTGAAGGCGCAACGTATAGCTCGTTAAATACTTTGGCCTCTTCAGGAGAGAAGCTCCACGCGCCACCTTTGGCTAGGCCCTTTTGAACGGTTGTCCACTCCCATACATTGCCGACCATGTCGTAGAAGCCTGTTGGTGTTGGTTGGAATGACTTAACCGGAGATGTACTAACGTTTGACCATGGTGTACCCGCCCAGCCAGTGTTGGCTTTGCCTGAACGGAATTCATTGCCCCACCAGAAGTTGGTGTCTTGGCCAGCTCTTGCTGCAGCTTCCCACTCTTGTGGTGTTGGCAAGCGGTAAGTGAAGCCGGTGTTTTTAGATAACCAACGTGTATAAGCTTTGGCATCGTTTTGGCTAACACAAACTACCGGTGAGTTATTAGCTTGCTTAAAGCCTGGGTTCTGCCAGTCTTTATCTGAAACGGTTGTGATCTCTGCATTGACGAATGTATCGCAGGTGTTCATCAGCTCAGCGTCTGTCTGGTAGCCTGTGTTTTTTACGAATGCTTTGAAGTCTTGAACACGGGTTGGTGTTGCGGCTAATGCAAACGGCTGTTTGATCGTCACTTGTTGTGCGTTATTTTCACCCAGTAGGTAGCGACCCGAGCCGACAACAATCATTTCAGGGCTCTGAATATCGTTACCCATCGGATCGGCAAACTTGGTGCCGACATTTAATGAATTCTGTTTCGCTTGCAATACGGCTCGTAGGTTGTGATCGCGGGCTATCTTCAGCTCTTGATGGAAAGAAAGGTAGCCTTCTTTTTCGATCGTGACCATGTGTTGGCCCGTCGGTAACATCACTTCAACCGGTGTACTGCCATAGTTCACGCCGTTGATAGAAACATTGTCGTTGTATTGATTTGAACGCACCACCAAGTTAACCCAAGCAACTTCTTTTTGCTGGTCGTTGGCTTGTTGCTCGCTTTGTGTGAAACAGTTTGATGACTGAATACCAAGCAGGCGACAAGGTGTGTTCTTATCTGGACGAGTTTCTAGGTTCGCCGCAATCACCGCTCGGTAACGGTTATCTTCAGAGAAGCCAGAGGATTTCACTTTGTGTTGCAGAACGTGAATGTTCAGCGAAGCAGACGCAAGGTGCTCTTTCACTGTTTTCGATTCAGTCGCGTTATCGATTAGGCTGTGTTGGAATTGTTTTACCGCTTTTTGAAGTGCCAAAGTCACCGTTTGGTCTGAACACTGCGCCAGTGTCATATCGCTGCTGCAACGGTTGGTAAAGCTAACAGTTTGCTCTTCCGTCTGAGTGATCTCGTATCTTAGTCGCTCTGCTCTTGCTCTTAGCTTGTCTTGGTTTAGGTTTGCGATTGAAGCTTCTGCCGCGGCTTTCTCGGCTTGGATAGCCTCAAGCTCCATCACCAAGCCTTGCTGCTTTTGCTCTGAGTCTGAAATCGCAAGTTTGCCTTCTTTTACGGTTTTCCAAGCGTCTTGGAAGCGTTTTTGAGCAAGCGAGATATCGAAATCGGGATCATCAATCATGCGCGTGTAATCTTGCTCTAGGCTGGCTTTTGCCTTTGCGAGTGTTTGCTCTGCTTGAGCTGATAACTCAGCTAGACGTGCCGTTTGCTGCGCCTGATTGTCGACTTCGTTTTGTTTGTCGGCTAATTTCTTTTCAACAGCCGTTAAGTCGGCATGCTTTTCAAAAAGTGAGCTTTCAATGTCGGTGACAGATGACGCGATCGCTGGTGGTGTTGCCTCAGCAAAAACAGCTGGCGTCATTAAGCATGGAGCAAGTGCAAATAATAGAGTAGGAAGACCTTGGCGCATGATGGGCTACTTCAATCGTAATTTAGGTTAATCGAATATTCTAAACGAGAACGCCATTTCGTCTGCCGCTACTGTTTATAACGATAAAACAAGGTTATAACGACCATACAAATTTGTAACGATCATACAGTTTATAACTATCAACAAAATGGCGAGTGTTCATTCAGCTTTGTGAAATAGGCACGGCTATCTGATATCGAGCTAAGCGTTTTGAATTGGCTCAGGCTCTATATACAAAGGGTGTTTAGCTTTCTTTGCTAGGAAGAAGCTTAACCCAAATCGTGTCGCTGCCGTTGATGGTAACTGTGCGGTTGTAAGACTCGTAACCTTGTTTTGAAATGGTTACTTGGTGACGACCACTTGGTAGCGCAACCTCAAGAGGGGTGCTGCCATACTTAATGCCGTTGATGGTTACTGAGTCGTTGTACTGATCAGAACGTACCGTCACGTTAGCCCACTGTTTGTCACTCTTCTTAACGACTGCTGCGTCACTGCCTGTTAAACAGTAGCGAGTCGAAACATTCAATAGGTTACATGCTGCAACTGCTTCAGGTTTTGCTTGAAGTTGAGCTTGCATCTGCATGAAGTAAGAGTTGTTACCAGAGAAGCCGCTCTTGATCGCTTGGCTGTCTTGAACATGGATATTCAGCTGAACACCTTGTAAGTTTTGCTTCGCAAGTGTGCTTTCTGTGAGCTGCTCAAGTAATTGGCTCTTGAACGTTTGCACGGCTTTTTGATTGGTCAGGTGTTTACCCTGTGCAGTACACTCACCAAGTGTCATTGTTGATGAACATGTGGTGGTATAGCTGGTTTCAAGCACCGCACTTTCACGCAGTTCTGTTGCGATACGTTTTACGCGAGCTTCAACTTTTGACTCTCTCAAGTTTGCCAGCTCATTATTCAGGCGAGCTTGCTTTTGCTTGATTTGAGAAAGGTGAATTTCGCTCTCGTTGATCGCTTGTTCGTTATCTAGCTGAGACGATTGATTCTCTTTAACCGCAGCCCAAGCGTCTTGGTAACTTTTCTGGAAAGAGACTAAATCTGTTTCTGGATCTTCAAGCAAGCGACTGTACTGTTTGTCGAGTACAGACTTGGCTCTGTTACGTTTTGCCTTAAGTTCTTCACCTTCGCGCAACAACTTGCTGTTCTTGTTTTGAAGTTGTTTTAGGTTTTCAGTCGCCGATACTTTGGTTGCTGAAATACGCTCAATATCTGAGTTTTTCTCTGTTAGCTTTGCATCGATAGCTGAAACGGGATCGACTTGATTCAGTTCTTCAGCGGATACCGATGCAGATACCCAAAGTGGGGATAGCGCAAGTAAAAGCGCTGAAATTCGAAAGTTAGTCATAGGTCCCTGCAACTTGTAGATTGAAAATTGGCTCGTTAATAAAGTGTCTACTTCCTAGTTGTGAGTCACTAGTTATTAGCAATTAACACAGTACCCGTCTTTATACCGTTTTATTGCTATCCAATCTACTCAAAAGCCAAGTTTCGGTACTTCGGATACACTTTTTACAGGCTTATAGCCAATTATTTGAGCTATATAAGAAAATTTATTCATTATGTTGGCGTGAAAAAGCATTTATTGACCACATGGTTTTTCGTGCTTGTGTGATTGCTTGTGAAGTCCCTAAACTCGCCGGAACGATTGGTTTTACAATGCCCGTAGTTTGTACACTCTTGATCATCCTTCCGGAGGCATGATCAAGATGATCGCGATAATGATCTTTTCATTCTCGCGAGCAAATAACTCTCATGAGCATTTACAAATTCATCTTATGCGCATTTAGGAGTATTATTCTTACTATGTTGACCCGAGTATTTTTCTGTCATGTCTAAACCTTTACCCTTTCCTAACCTAGACCTTTCTCCGCTAGGCCTTACTGGCCCTCGTCCTGCTGAGATCATCACTTTGCCATCGCATATGGATTGCCACGATCACCATTATTCTCAGGTGGTGATTGGTTTAAAAGGTCAGGCGGAATTTGAAGTGAGTGGTAAGGGGAATCTTGTTGGCCCAGGACAAGGTTGTGTGGTGACAGCGAGCTCTGATCATGCTTTCGGCGGAGTGGTTGGTCAGTCGGATATTCTCGTGCTCAACATGCCTATGCCAACCGATGATGACCCTCTGATGCTAGAGAAGATTAACCAGTTAGAATCATCGAACGTCTACTTCCAATTAGATGCGCAAATTCAAAAGCTTATCCATATGTTGGTGCAAGAGATGCAGGCCAGTCCTGATGATCTGTTATTAAGCCGTGCGTGCAATGATACGGTGATTGCATTGATGCAAAGGCACATCTCGGCATTTGAAACCTCAATCAAAGATTCACGCTTTGATCTTGAAGCGTTGGATCGCTACATAGAACAGCATTTAGCAAACAAGATCTCTGTCGCGCAGCTTGCGGGTAGTGTGTTCTTGGGTGAAAGCCAGTTCCATATGTTATTCAAAGAGCAAATGGGCATTACCCCTCACCAGTACGTTCTTGGCAAGCGCATCGACCGTTCTCGTCGTTTAATTGAACAAGGTAATCTAAGCCTTGGTCAGGTCGCTGAACTGGCTGGTTTCTCCGGTCAATCTTCCTTTACTCACACCTTTTCACGCCTTCAAGGCATGTCACCATCCCAATACAAAAAGAAAATTTCTGTTAAATAGTGAAACAAAACGGCATATTATTTTAAAGTTTCATATGTGACCTTGTGTTTGTTTTGTTAATAAAGCGAGTTTTTAGCAAAAAACTCGGAGTTTTTGACAAGTAATCCTTATATACTCTAAATACACTGCAGCCATTGTAGAGATCCCGAACTCTTTTCGGGTGTGAGATTAAGGAAAACGCATGTTTACAGCTACTGATGTGTTAAAGCCAGAATTCAATGAGCAGTCGCTTGCTGATCTTTGGACGCTTATCTCACCATTATATATGGTGGATGAAACCCAATGGCTAGAGCAACTTCTGCCGCTAGCTACCCCTTCTGAGTCTGAAAAGCAGCAAATTACAGACAAAACGACGTCGTTGATTGAGTCTATCCGTGCGGATAAAACATCTATTCAGATGATCGACGCCTTGTTGCTTGAATACAGCTTAGATACTCAAGAGGGCATCTTGCTAATGTGTCTGGCGGAAGCCTTGATGCGTATTCCTGATTCGGCAACCGCTGATGCGTTGATTCGCGACAAACTTAGCGTTGCGGATTGGAAATCTCACCTGAAGAATTCTGACTCGGTTTTTGTTAACGCATCAACTTGGGGCCTAATGCTAACAGGCAAGGTGGTTGGACTTTCATCTAAAGAGCAGAGTGCAGGTCAAGCGGTTAACCGTTTAGTGAACAAGCTTTCTGAGCCGGTGATTCGTAAAGCGATGCACCAAGCGATGAAGGTGATGGGTCACCAATTCGTTCTTGGTCGCAGCATTGCTGAAGCGCAGAAGAACGGTAAGTCTATGCGTGACAAAGGTTTTACCTACTCATACGACATGCTAGGTGAAGCGGCACTGACCACTGCTGACGCAAACAAATACTTCAAAGATTACCTAATGGCGATTGAAGCCGTAGGTCGAGACACATACGTCTCTTCAAAATCTAGCCCAGCACCGTCTGTTTCTATCAAGCTTTCTGCGCTTCACCCACGTTATGAAGTGGCGAATGAAGACCGCGTACTGACTGAGCTATGCGACACGCTAGAGCAGTTACTGCGCCGTGCGATTGAGCTTGATGTTGCGATCACGATTGATGCAGAAGAAGCGGATCGCCTAGAGCTTTCGCTTAAGTTATTCGAAAAACTGTATCGCAGCGAGCTAGTGAAAGGCTGGGGCAAGTTTGGTCTGGTTATTCAAGCGTATTCAAAGCGTGCGTTACCGGTTCTAGTTTGGCTAAACCGCCTAGCAAAAGAGCAGGGTGACTTAATCCCACTTCGCCTAGTTAAAGGTGCTTACTGGGATAGTGAGATCAAATGGTCACAACAAGCTGGTTTCGATAACTACCCTGTTTACACTCGCAAAGAAGCGACTGATGTAGCCTACCTAGCGTGTGCGCGTTATCTATTGAGCCCAAGTGTTCGTGGCAATATCTTCCCGCAGTTTGCTAGCCACAATGCTCATACGGTTTCCGCTATTGCAGTGATGACAGACCATAAAGACTTTGAATTCCAACGCTTACACGGCATGGGTGATTCACTTTACAACCATGCAATGGAAGCTTACCAACAGTCGGTACGTATTTACGCGCCAGTTGGTAGCCATAAAG
This sequence comes from Vibrio sp. 10N.261.54.E10, assembly GCF_002877735.2. Taxonomy (NCBI): domain Bacteria; kingdom Pseudomonadati; phylum Pseudomonadota; class Gammaproteobacteria; order Vibrionales; family Vibrionaceae; genus Vibrio; species Vibrio sp. 10N.261.54.E10. The sequence continues at coordinate 827,788 of NZ_MCXE02000002.1, read as the reverse complement.
ATCTACTGCCATACCTAGTACGTCGTCTGTTAGAGAATGGTGCAAACAGCTCGTTTGTACACCGTTTGGTTGATGCTCGTTGCCCTGTAGCAGAGCTAACACAGCATCCAGTCGACATGCTTTTGGCATTCGATACGTTGAACAACACTAAGATTCCTCTGCCGCCAGCGGTATTCCCTGAGCGTAAGAACTCATACGGTGTGAACATTGATATCGAGAGCGAAGCGCATCAGTTTGAAGAGCAAGTAAAAGGCTTTTTGAACAATCAATGGACTGCTGGACCTGTGATCAACGGCGAATCTCTTGCCGAAAGCATGATCAAGGCTGATCAGAATGTTGAACAAGTAACAGCACCTTACGATCGTCGTATTAGCGTGGGTCAGGTGGCTTTTGCAAACCTTGATCATGTTTCCGCAGCGATCACTGGTGCAGACGCCGCATTTGCTGATTGGAATGCGACATCGGTTGAAACCAAAGCCGCTGCGCTTGAGAAGTTGGCGGATCTGATGGAAGAAAACCTGGCTGAGCTGGTGGCAATTTGTCATCAAGAAGCGGGTAAGACAATTCACGACAGCATTGATGAAGTGCGTGAAGCGGTCGACTTCTGTCGTTACTACGCAAAACAAGCGAACAACCTACAAGGTTTTGAGCTAAAAGGCTTTGATGGTCTAACTCGAATCGCTTCGCGACAAGGTCGTGGTGTATTCGTTTGTATCAGCCCTTGGAACTTCCCATTGGCGATCTTCCTTGGCCAAATTACAGCTGCACTAGTGGCGGGTAACACGGTTGTGGCGAAACCTGCAGAGCAAACAAGCTTAATTGCAGCTCGCGCAGTGGAATTGATGAATGAAGCGGGTTTCCCTGCTGGCACGATTCAGTTACTACCGGGTCGTGGCGCTGAGATCGGCAGTGCGCTAACCAGTCATGATGCGATTGCGGGCGTTGCCTTTACGGGGTCAACACCAACAGCACAACGTATCAACGTGTCATTGGCGAGTCGTAACGCTAAGCCTGTTCCGTTTATCGCGGAAACCGGTGGTCAGAATGCGATGATCGTCGACAGTACCGCACTGCCTGAACAGGTAGTCCGTGATGTTATTCGTTCGGCATTCGCTTCTGCAGGTCAACGTTGTTCTGCGCTACGTGTGCTTTACATTCAAGAAGACATTGCAGATCGCGTGATTGGACTAATTCACGGTGCGATGGATGAGCTAAGCGTTGGTATTCCACATCTTCATAAAACGGATGTGGGCCCAGTTATCGACCAAAACGCGAAGCAGAAGTTGATGACGCACCTAGAAAATATGACTAAGACCCAGAAGAAAGTGGCTCAACTTTCTCTAGGAGCGGATTGTGAACATGGTGACTTTGTTCCACCAAGTGCATTTGAAATCGATGACATCAGCTGTTTGAAAGAAGAGCAGTTTGGTCCTGTACTGCATATCGTTCGCTTCAAAGCGAGTGAGTTGACACAAGTAGTAGACCAAATTAACCAAACCGGTTTTGGTCTAACTATGGGTATCCACAGCCGTAACGAAACAACTTACCGTTGGATCGAGAAACACATTCGTGTGGGTAACTGCTACATCAACCGTGACCAAGTGGGCGCTGTTGTTGGTGTTCAACCATTCGGCGGTCAAGGTTTGTCGGGTACTGGCCCTAAAGCGGGTGGTCCTCACTACCTATACCGCTTTACTGATGTTCATTTTTCTCAATCACAAGACAAGGCATAAGGAGCAGTATCATGGTTCATCAAGTGACAGGTTTTTCTGATGCTTTGTTAGCGTGGGAACAATGGAATCTTACCGACTTTGATCATAAGAGTGCTCAGGTACTTGCATTCAAATCAGAGATCGAAAGCCAATCTACGTCTTTGGCGGCAGTGGCAACTTATCACCTAGAGCAAGCCTCTGCGCTGCTTTCTGAGCAGCACCTAATGGCTGGCCCGACTGGTGAAACAAACGAGCTGTATGCTGCAGGACGTGGTGTGGCTTTGGTGATTGTTGATGATTGCCAAGACAAAGAGCCAGCACTGCAAACAGCAACCGCGATGATTACCGCAGCACTATTAGCGGGTAACAGCGTGCAATTGTGCAGTGATGACGTGCAATTCAACACCTTGATCGCTGATGCAGCGAAACAAGCGAATTTACCGACGAACTTGGTGCAGGTTGCTTCGTACGACGCGGCTCAACAGCTGCTGTCTTGCGATGTACGTAGCGCAGGTTACGTAGGTAACTCACAAACGGCTCAAGCTATCAATTTACAACTTGCTAAGCGTGACGGTGCCATCGTCAGTTTAGTAGCTGAAACGGATCTGACAGCAATGCATGTTGCTCACGATCCACACTTATCGCTGCGTTTCATTACCGAGCGTACGCGAACTATAAATATAACAGCCGTGGGCGGTAACGCGACCTTGCTCGAACTTGGAAGCGAAGCTCACTAACCTTCAGTAACATTGGCTCTAAGCACTTTTGTTTTCTCCATTGTTGGTTTCACCATCTTTGGATTTAACTCATAGTGCCTTGGAGCCTCAATACCTAACTCAATGCACTCGCTTGCCTTTACGGTGAGTGTCTTGCATTGAATTAGGTATGGAAGGCTTTTTACAAATGAGGACTATCAAATGATAGAAAACAGTTTTGCAATAACGACGACGTTCATTGCGTATCTAATTATGATGCTGGCAATCGGTGTTATTGCTTACAAACGTACTTCTAGCTCGACAGACTACTTCCTAGGTGGTCGTTCGCTAGGCCCATGGCCTGCTGCACTTTCTGCTGGTGCATCAGACATGAGTGGTTGGCTACTACTTGGTCTACCGGGTTACGCTTATGCTGCTGGTTTTGAAGCATTCTGGCTTGCTGGTGGCCTGCTAGTTGGTACTTGGGCGAACTGGTTAATCAGTGCTAAGCGTCTGCGTACTTACAGCATTACAACAGAGTCACTGACGCTACCTGAGTTCCTATCTCGTCGTTTCAATGATAATTCTAAGCTGATCCAAACAATTTCTGCTTTCTTTATCCTTTTATTCTTCCTTTTCTACACAAGTTCTGGCTTGGTAGCAGGTGGTAAATTGTTTGAAACAGTATTCGGCCTAGATTACACAACAGCGGTAATCATCGGTACAGTATGTGTGGTTTCTTACACGCTATTTGGTGGTTTCCTTGCGGTATCTTGGACGGATTTGGTTCAAGGTCTGCTGATGTCTGCTGCGCTATTGATTGTACCAATCGCAGCGATGAACGGTGGTCTTGGTCAGCTATCGACTGATCTTCACAACATCAACCCAGAGCTTCTCACGCTATGGAATGATGTGAAAGGTGAGCCACTTTCTGCTATCGCGATCATCTCGCTAGCGGCATGGGGTCTAGGTTACTTCGGTCAGCCACACATCCTTGCTCGTTTCAAAGCAACACGTAGCAACAAAGACCTAACAACAGCGCGTCGTATCGCGGTGGTATGGTCTGCTCTGTCTATGGTTGGTGCAATGCTAGTAGGTCTTGTTGGTCTAATCTACGTGACGAACTCGGGCGCACCTAAGCTAGACGATGGCGAGAAGATCTTCATGCTTCTTGTGAACGCGATGTTCCACCCAGTAATCGCAGGTATCTTACTTGCTGCAATCCTAGCGGCAATCATGAGTACTGCGGATTCACAGCTACTTGTATCTTCATCTGCACTAGCAGAAGATCTGTATAAGCAAGTACTTAAGAAAGATGCGACGTCTGAAGAGATTGTTCGTGTAGGCCGCTTCGCGGTTATCCTAATCTCTTTGATTGCACTTGTGCTAGCGATGACGCCAGACAGTTCAGTACTTGGCCTTGTGTCTTACGCATGGGCTGGTTTTGGTGCTGCATTCGGCCCAGCTATTGTATTGAGCCTGTACTGGTCTCGTATGAACCGTAACGGCGCTCTCGCGGGTATCGTGGTTGGTGGTGTGACTATCGTACTTTGGAAACAGTTCACGGGCGGTTGGTTCGATGTGTACGAAATCGTACCGGGAATCATCCTATCGACTCTTTCTATCGTTATCGTGAGTCTAATTACGGGCGAGCCTGAAGACGAAGTTAAGAAGCAACACGCTGAGTTCGAGAAGAACCTCGTTGAGCTAGACTAATTTACATTGTAAAAATACCAATGAATTAGCAAAAGACATGAACAATAGAGTCACTTCGGTGGCTCTATTTTTTTATGTGAGTACGACCTTTGTCTTATTTCAAATTAAGTTTATTCGAGGTTTTCTGATATTGAAATGGGGGTTTACAATGTAAATCGAAAGCGAAGGATCTTGAGCGAGAAATGAAAGGTCTGTCTTGTTGGTGGCGTGTGATGTCAAAAAATAAAACAGAAAATGGCTATTTTTTGAACTTGGCGCTCACTTTTGTGATTAGCTCGGTGAATTGTTGAACTGAATTAGACATGATGTGTCAATTGTCAGTAACCACTAAAGACCTATAGGACAAAGGTATGCCTGATCTCTATTGCAAAGGATGTAAAAAAACAACACTACATAAGTCTATAATGAAACGTTGTGAATCAGAGCCCGAGACAGCTTCTGGCCGTATGATGCAATGGACGTCAAAACTATTTAGTGGAAACCTGTACTACGATATGGAAACTCAGCACTTCTGCCGCACGTGCAATTGTCGTTGCGAAACTGGAAGTGCTGTTCCCCAAGTTGGCCTAGCCTAACTCATAGTAAGTGCTTACTAACTTGATTCAAAAAACCTCCGTGCTAGGAGGTTTTTGTGTTTCTAAGCAGCCTTGAGTGCAAGCTCAGCTTCAATGGCATTGCCATCAATTTTTACTTCCCATCCGTAGTTTGAGTATTCACTTGCTAGTGCTTGAGCAACATCTTTTGATACCGTTACGTGTGTCCATGAACCAATACCGTAAGGTTTATATGCGAGTTCTTGCGTTTTCATAATAGAGTCATCCTTTCTCTTTGATAATACTATTATTCACTTTGGCCTATATCCTTTCTTTCGTTTCCGGCTCAACTTATTTGTTAATCGGGTCATTTCTATAATAATTTGTTAATAACCAGAGTTTGATTTATAAGGGTTCTTATCTATTTGTATGTGTTTATATCTGGCGTGAATATCATCCGTGCATTTAGTTTTTAAATGTGTGAGCGAGGTTTTCTTCGATTGCACTTGGTATGGAATATACTGAGCGGAATTTAGAATGTTTAAGGAATGTTATGTCTCAGCATCAGCTCGATCGTATCGATAAAGAGATACTAAGAATTCTGCATATGAAAGGGCGTTTACCTGTTGTTGAACTGGCAAAACAGGTCAACCTTACGACGTCACCTTGCTCTGATAGACTCAAGCGATTGGAGAAAGAGGGCTACATCACGGGCTATCATGCTGAGCTTTGTTCAGAAAAGCTGGGACTCGATGTTCAAGTCTTTATCCATATCCGTCTCGATCAGACTAGCTTTTCGATCTTCGACAAATTTGCCCAAGCCGTGGAAATGATGCCTGAGGTGGAAGAGTGCTACTCACTGTCGGGTGACTTTGACACCATGATCAAGGTTCGAGTGAAAGACATGAAGGCGTACCAAGCGTTTATGGCAACGAAGTTGGGCACCTTGCCTGGTGTGATTCAGACACGTAGTGAAGTGGTGATTGAAGAGCATAAAAAGGGCTTCGGCGTGAACCCTGAGTTGTTGGCAACTCTAAAATAGTGGCCTAATTTCGCTTACCAACGTGATTTAGATATAAAAAATGGAAGCAATAAGCTTCCATTTTTTGTTGAGCGTCAGATAAAGAGCAACCCGATAAACTTGTTCGCCTTAAAGCGTAATGGCCGCAGAGATTAAGCCAATCACACCACCGAATACACCGCCCCAAACCACAAGCCAACCAAGGTGTTTCTTGATCATGGTCTGAACCATCTCTTTAACCAGCTTAGGTGTTAGTTCATTCAAGCGCTGATCGATGATCGCCTCAATGTTTTCTTTGATTTCATCCATCATCGCAGGCGATTCTAGCTCGTCTTTGATGGCATTTTTTACAGAATCACTCTTGCTGATTTCAATCACAGATTCTTGCATCTTCTCAACAAACGGCGCTTTCATTGGCTCTAGTGCTTCTGTGCCACCAAACATTGCCAACATACCGCCAAACTGAGAGTTCTCGATAACATGCACCAGTGAGTCGAATGCAGGGTTAAAGTCGATCTTCTGAATCACAGGTTCTAGATTGAGCGACTTTCCTGTCATCTCGCTGCTTAGGAAGCGGTCGATGTTACTTTCTGTAAAGAATTGCTCCATCATCAGTTGCTTGATGGCTGCCTTGAACTCTTCAAAGCGCGCTGGAATCACTCCAGAACCGTATAGGCCGGGTACTTTCTCGAACAACATGTGAATCGCAAGCCAGTTGGTGATGGCACCAGAAAAGGCGAATAGGCCTGCATAAAGCAAGTATTGGTTTGCTGTCGCATAGCCGCCAGCAAGCAGCGCTAACGCGATAACGTTAGTTAAGACACTTTTGTTCATGGTTGATCTCTAGAAAGAATATTGCGCGCATTTTAAGAAAAAAACGCCAAGAAAAAAACAAAAGGATCGATGAAGTTTATTGGACAGGTAGCAAAGAGCGCCAAATAGCAGGCATAAAAAAGGCTAGCCTCCCCCCGAAGTCTAGCCTTATTCCAGAACGCGCAAGCGAGGCGTCTTTGGTGTTAATGTCATTATATAATTACGACATAACATTCTGCCATGTGTAATTTACCGCTAATAAACAAATTGCTGTGAATCACATCGCACTTTTAAAATAGCACAAAAATTAAGCGTTTGTAGCTTGCTCAAGGTCATCGGCAATGAAGCCACCGGTTTGGTGATTCCATAGCTGCGCATAAATACCATTCTGGTTAATCAGCTCTTGGTGCGTGCCTTCTTCTACGATATTGCCGGCATCAAGCACGATCAGGCGATCCATCGCTGCAATGGTCGACAGGCGGTGTGCAATCGCAATAACCGTTTTGCCTTCCATTAGCTCAATTAAGCTCTCTTGGATGGCCGCTTCTACCTCAGAATCGAGTGCAGAAGTTGCTTCATCGAGAACCAATAGTGGTGCATTTTTCAAAAGAACACGTGAGATAGCGACACGTTGACGCTGACCACCAGAAAGCTTAACGCCACGTTCACCTACTTGAGCATCGTAACCAATGTTGCCAAACGGGTCGGTTAGCGTTTCGATAAACTCATGCGCGTGTGCTTGTTTAGTTGCCGCGTATACTTCTTCGTCTGATGCCTCTGGTCGACCGTAAAGAATGTTGTCTTTGATCGAACGGTGCAGCAGTGAGGTATCTTGGGTCACCATACCTATGTTGCTACGCAGAGAATCTTGAGTAACGCTCGAGATCTCTTGGTCATCAATCAGGATGCGACCACTTTCTACATCGTGGAAACGCAGTAGTAAGTTAACTAGGGTCGATTTACCTGCACCTGAACGGCCAACCAAACCCACTTTTTCACCCGGTTTGATGTTGAGGTTTAGGTTGTTGATCACCCCCTTATTCTCACCGTAGTTAAAGCTTACATTGTCGAAGTTGATACCGCCTTGTGGAACCTCCAGAGGCTTCGCGTCTTTCTTGTCTTCAATAGCAATAGGCTTAGACAGAGTTTTAATGCCGTCAATCACGGTACCAAGGTTCTCAAACAGACCACCAATTTCCCACATGATCCATTTCGACATGCCGTTAATACGCAGAGCCAAGCTGACCGCAATCGCGATTGCACCCACGGTGATTGCGCTATCTAGCCATAGGTAGATAGAGATACCCGCAATGCTGAACACCAATAGATAGTTAGCGAATTCCACGCAGATGTTGAAGCCGGTTACCAAGCGCATTTGGCGGTGCACAGTATCTAGGAAGCCTTCCATGCCTTCTTCGGCGTATTCGGTTTCTCTTTTACTGTGTGAGAACAATTTCACCGTCGCGATGTTGGTGTAACTATCGACAATACGACCTGTCATTAACGATCGCGCATCCGCTTGCTCTGAAGACACGTCTTTTAGCTTTGGCACGAAGTGCAGTTGAATACCGATGTAAACGAATAGCCAAATCAGCATCGGAGCCATCAAGCGCCAATCTGATTCAGCAAGCATGAACAGCATCGCCGTGAAGTAAACCGTCACGTAGACAAACACATCGACCATCTTGGTCACAGTTTCGCGCACTGCAAGCGAGGTTTGCATCACTTTGGTCGCGACACGTCCGGCGAAGTCATCTTGATAGAAGGACAGGCTTTGCTTTAAAAGGTAGCGGTGTGCTAACCAACGAATCGACATTGGGTAGTTGCCCAGCAAAGTTTGGTGAAGCAATAGCGAGTAAACACTGATCAAGATTGGCATCACAACCAACAGCAGAATACCGAGCCCCATCAATGTCGATTCGTTGTCTGCTAAGAAAGTGTCTGGGTTGCTTGTTGATAGCCAGTCGACCAATTGCCCCATGTAACCGAACAGCGCGACTTCGATGATCGCGATGGTCATGCTCATCAACCCGAGCAAAATCAATGGTTTTTCGAAACCTCGAGTGTAATGGCGGCAGAATGCCAGTATGCCAGTAGGAGGTTGTATCGGCTCTCCCTTTGGAAAGGCTTCAGTAAAGCCTTCAAATTTCTTGTACATAGATTTCCCTTTATAAACTAGTGCATCTATAAGCGACTGCATCGTTGGTGCAGCTTTGTTTTTATGGTCTTGATTCGAAATTTAACTGCCTTAGTTTGAAATTATATAAGCGCCCATGGGTTCTTATCAGCATTAAGTCATTCGATGGATTTTGTTCTAGCGCCTATTTAGGCACTTGGCTTTAAAACACTAAAACTTTGTCTAAGCGATACAGGAAAGGTCCAAAGAGTGTCTTTCATGACGCTTATTTTAGATTGAATCAGACAGGAAAAGTTAAGCTTATTTCAAACGTAATTGATTGTTATGCAACGGTGATAATCCTAACGTTAAATGGATTGAATTGTAATCAAAACTCGTGATGGGCGAGAAAATGGAATCAGAATATTTATCCATAAAGTGACTTAACGAATATGCATACAGTTGGTTCTTTCTGATGTGCTGTTATCTTGCAGTAAAAATTACCGAATAAACTGACTTTTGCAGGAATTGTTTGGGATAAATATTCAAATCATTATTCTTTTCAGTGAATCTTGTCGTAACAAGTTGTTTACAATTCTGAGGTAAATAAAAGATAGGGACGGTTGAGATGTTAAACCTACACAAAAAATCACTTCACATTACTAATGTTCAAAACGCCAATTGCGTTGTTATGGTGCCGCCAAAAGAATTTAAATTTAATGAAGAAACGGCACAAGATAATGAGTTTCAGCACAGAGTAAACCTGACCGAAGCCGAGGTAAAATTAGAAACCATGGCTGAGTTTAAGGCGATGGTCGCTTCGTTGCGTAAAGAAGGTGTGCAAGTTGTAGAGTTTGATTACCCAGAATTGGGCGTTGAAACTCCGGATGCTGTTTTCCCAAACAACTGGTTCAGTACCTGTAGTGATGGAAGCTTATTCACGTTCCCTATGGCGTGTGAAAACCGTCAGAATGAAGTTAAGCCAAATGCTCTTATTGAAGCGTTAGAAGCGTCGGGTCGCATTGTTAACCATAGCGAGTCTCTAGAGTCTTACATCGCGCAAGGTTCTTATCTAGAGAGCACGGGCGTGATGGTTATCGACCATATCAACAAGACCATCTACGCTGCGCTTTCTCAGCGTTGTGACCGCGAAGTGTTAGAAGATTATGCGAAGCGCATTGGTTATTCTCGCGTGGTCTCGTTCCAAACGGCATTACCGTCTGGCCAACCGATTTACCATACCAATGTGATGATGGCGATTGGCGATAACTTCTGCGTGATCTGTCATGAAGTGATTCCTGAGTTTGAACGCCGCTTTGTGGTGAAGTCGCTTGCTAAAGATAAGCAGGTTATCTCTATCTCAATTGATCAGATGAACCGTTTCTGTGGCAACATCCTGCAGCTTGAAACCGTGAATGGCGACAAGGTGATCGCGATGTCTCAATCGGCTTACGATGCGTTTTCTCCAGCCCAGTTAGCTCAGCTTTCGACGCATGGAAAACTGCTGCCATTTAACGTGAAAACGATTGAAGACATTGGCGGTGGTTCGGTGCGATGCATGTTGGGTGAGGTGTTCCTACCAACACGAGTTAATCGCTTGTAACAAGTATAGAAAGTATAACAAGCACTCACTTTCAGTAATGAATCTTTGAATACCACTCTTATCGCAGAGTGGTATTTTTGTTTTTGTCTTTCACATATAAGAGAACAGAGCTCGATACAGGAGTCAACGCGCAAAAGCTAATGGAAATAAGCTATGAAGCGTCCTTAAAAGCTCTGTGTTCGATGAACTGAGCCGACAGTGTTACGACTTCTTTGGAGTAGACGAGCGCCGTGTGGTTGAGTTTGAGGGCGTAAGTATCCGTTGCTCCTCTCAGGTTGGCGTCTTCGAGTGTGACTGTGCCATCGCCCGGGTTTCTTCCCAGAACAATACGTCCGACTCCGGCGTCGTAGGTACCTGTAATCACGCCAATCGGCACATCAATATCGTAGTCACCCAGGCCATCGCTTAAGATCATTTTGCTCGAACCAAATATAAAACCAAGCCCATGATTCGACAGTGTTTTGGCGATAGTTGCCCCATTGTGCGGCGTCCCTGCGGTAATAATGCAGGTGTCGGCAAAGTTGGGCTGATAAAACTTAAAGTAGTGACGAATGAGTAAGCCACCGAGTGAGTGACCAAAGAAATAGACCTCATCGTATTCATTAAAGCGAGCATTCACGAAGCGATTGAGGCGTTTGGCTGCAGAAGGGAAACGCAGCGAGTTGTAGGCAAACTTGTGCGTTGTAAAGCCGCGTTTTTTGAAGTTTCTATCCAGATACTGCATGATCAACGCAGGCATATATAGACCATGAATTAAAACTATATGTTTGTTTTTATTATTCATTTTTGTCCTCCGTCTGATGATGTCCCCAGTATATTTAGTCGCAAATCTAAACTCAATAAAACTTGCTACGAATGGGGCACAAAAGACAGAGGTGTACGTTATAAACAGTGCGTTCGTCATAGAGAAAAGGTGGGTTAGTCAGATCTCACTCCACCATACACATCTATGGTTAATCCGCCTTGTTTGGCGTAAGTATTGGGTGTTAGACTTTTTACCTTATTGAAGCTTCTCTCTAATGTCCTTTATCGCCAAGTTTTGCAATCCATGTCGAACTAAGCTCTTTTAATATCTTACGAATCAGTTCGCTGTGTCTATCTGTTTGACTTGCCGATATCTAAGGCACCAGTAAATCTTATGATTCTGAATTTTCAGTTTTGGTTAGCTCAGTATCACCTGCTTCACTTTTTGCTTCCGGTTCAACCAAAACTTTGATTACGCCTTTTTGTAGGATCAGGTTATTAGGGTAGGTGATAATGTTGCCCGAACTGTGTCGAAGAATAACATGGAACATGGTGATATCGATGATCACACCGCTGATGTCTTCGTCTTTCTCCGCGACTCTTACTCTGTCGCCAATGCGATAAGGGAAGACGAAAAATATTAGTACGCTGGCTGTGAGGTTACTTAGAATCGACCATTGCGCGAATAAAGCGACACCCAGCACCGCAAATATCGAAGACAAGAACAGAGAAATATCACCAAAACCCAAGTTAAGAACAATCGTAAACACAGCGATGAAGAGTAGAAACAGAACAATATTGAAACACTTAATCACGAACTGCTTTCGCTTCAATTCGACACGCTTATTTTCCGCTAATGTTTCTATCCAGTTCTTACCTAAGCGTTTGATCACCCAATACACAGTGATAAGAAGTAAACCTAAAACTACTTGTCTAAGCCACATATTGGATTGCAAAAACTCAACCATTAAATAAACCTCAATTTTTTCAAAATAACGACCTCTGCCGCTATGACCACGAGCAGCCCAACGCAAAATAGTGGAAATGCTATCGGGTTATCTGTTCCGGGTATCCCAGCGATATTGACACCCAGTAAACCGGTGAAAAACCCAGCAGGGAGGAAAATACCTGCAATGATAGAAAATAGGTACGTATTTCTATTCATTTTTTCAGCTTGTTGCTGACTTAGGCTCGCTAAAAATACATTAATTTGTTCGATGTAAAACTCAACAGACTCGTTAATTCTCAGGATGGTATCAAGGCTGTTCTTTATATGACTGTTGTGCTTACTCAATGGCGCAGGTAGGTCACTCATTAAATCTTCAAAAACGTATTTCTGTGGCTTCAAATAACGCCTTAGTCTGAGTAGCCTTGAATGTAGAGCGTTAATGGATCTTATGTCGATATTGGATGTAGATTCTAACTCGTCAATTAATAGTTCGACGGGTGCTAGGAAGGTTGAAATGCTGTGGTTGATTCCACGGATCATGCCCAACAACACATCAGGTAATGATGTAGGGCCTTGGTTTTGTTTGAGATCAGATATCAGATTACTGACCGCTTTTGAAGGAACTTTACGTGTCGATATTAAAGTGCCTTTGTACCATAAGATGCGTAGGCTAAGCATGTCGTCAGGGTTAGCACCTTCGTTTAGATTAATGCCTCGCAGAATCATCAAAAAACAGTCGTGGCCAAATTGTTCGAACCGAGGGCGGGTGTCATCGGTGAGTAATGAATCGATGATGGCATTTGGAACCGTATTACTGTGGAGCCATTCTCTCAAACCGTCAGCATCTCTTTGGCAGTGATACCAAGTTGATTGCTCGAATGAGGCTGGGCTGGTGGTGTGTTCATGTGCCACCCCCTCAGAAAATTGCCAGCTTGAAATTATGAAAGCGTCCATTCATTTGTCCTTAATGATATGACGTAAACATTGATATTATGCGCCATTCAGGCGCGGTATTGAACTGAGCTTAATCGTGGTAAGTTCAATGAGCGATGTGAGTGAGATGAAGTCTAATAAGACATGTTGGTCTTTGGAGTACGACGGACTCTTCCATTATTGTCTCTATTAAATGTAGCTCATTGTTTCGTCGTTATAAATTAGCACTCTGGCTCCATGTTAGCGACGAAAAAAAAGAAAAGACCGAGGTCTTTTCTTTTTAGGGGAAGTTGAGGAGAGCTTGTTCAGGCAACTCGAGTTTTCCGATGGTTTACATAAGCAAAAACACTACCGACACGCAGCAAAAATGTCTTGGTTTTCTCGGTATTCTTTGGTTTGTACATCCATTAGGCCGAGTAAAGAATCGAACAGGTTATCTTGGGAGAAGCTCTGTTCTTTGCCTGCCTTTCTTAAGCAGGTCTGGTTTATCCCTTTCTGCTCGGCGAAACCATCAGACATCCATAGGATCATAGGCACATGGGTTTGCTCTTTCGGTGCCAATGAATAAGGCATGCCGTGTAAGTAGATGCCATTTTCTCCCAATGATTCTCCGTGATCGGAAATGTACATCAGCGCGACATTGTACTTATCGGTGAGTTTCTCTAGTTTCTGAATAGCCTGTGATAGAAAGAAATCTGTGTACAAGATGGTGTTGTCGTAGGTGTTGACCACTTGCTCTTTGGTGCAGTTTTCGATATCTGAACGTGGGCAGTCTGGCACAAACTTCTTATGATCTTCTGGGTATCGCTCAAAGTAAGTTGGGCCGTGAGATCCGGAGATATGATAGAAAATGATGCTATCTTGTTTAAGATCTTGAGTATCTTGTTCGAAGTTCTCTAGCATGGCTGTGTCATAACACACATCGTTATTACACAGCGGGTCGCTGTCTTTGGCGACGAGAGTCATCTCTTTGATTCGATGTGCGACCGCCTTGTCTCCACCATCGTGCTCTCGCCAGATAGAGTGAATGCCCGCGCGGTTCATAATGTCGACTACGTTATCTTGGTTGTAGGCTTTATCACGATCGTAGTTGCTGCGATTCATGTTAGAAAACATACACGGCACAGAAACCGCAGTGGCTGTTCCGCATGACTGAACATCAGAGAAAAAGATCGGGTTATAGGGTTTGGTATGAGCATTGGTTTCTTTCTCATAGCCATAATATTGGTAGTTATATACACGTGCCGTTTCACCAAGAACAAACACCAATAAGGTTGGTTTTTCAGCTTGTTTAGCTTCTGGTTTTAGCTGCGCATCTAAGCCGATTTCTTGGTAAGGAATCGGTTCTTTGATGTAAGTATTGTTGATGTATTTTGCGGTTGAAGCGACGTATTCGGTCGGAATGATCATCTTTTTAAGATGAGAGTTATTACGACCAATCGATGCGTAATCTTTGTAAAACAACCCGGCAATGATGGCAATGACGATCAACGAAGACAGCAGCCCTATCGACTTCCAAATCGCAAAATCTCTCCAAGATTCTCTTTCAAGATCCGTAAATAAAAGCAGCAGTGACGGGACTCCTCCCATCAGAACAAACCATAAAATAGAATAGCTGCTTAGGTAGCTAGCGGCTTCTCCGCTGTTGGTTTCGAAGACGTTTTCTATCATTCCATAGTCTACGAAAATGCCGTAGTTGAACATGCTGTAGCTGACTAAAGAGGAAGTAAGTAGTAACAAGATAAAAAAAGCTTTGGCGAATATCGGCCAGTTGAATACTTGAAAGATAAAGTTGAATGCGGCGAGAAAGAAAAATGGGATCGAGATGATAAACCCAATGCTTTCGGCTTGTGAGGCACTAAGAATATTGAACAGTTCGCGTGAGATAGGCAAGTTAATGACAAGCAGGTAATACACTGCCAAAACGAAAGGGAGTTTGTTTATCGACATGTTTAAGCGTGGTAGATTCATAGGTCTTGTCTTCCTGTGTCACTTATCCCTTTATTTTAGTCTCGCTACCAAGAAAGCTCTAATATCAACGCATAAAGCTCAATCAGTGATGGTGAGCGATAAACTGGCTAAAGTGAAATGACGCTAAGGTGTGTAGATACAAAAAATTTACTTTACTGAGTGACCTTCATGACAAGGTGGAACAGCAAAGTGAATTAGTATGTTCAGCTTATTCTATGTGGTTCAATCACATTAGAAGTTGTATGAACCACCGAAGCTAATGCTTTTGAAGGCAAGCGTGTGGTCACCAGCTGATATTTGAGAGTTACCAAATTGGACTGTGTCGTCTACGCTCACTGCATCCGCTTGCGAGATTAAGCGTAGCGTTAGGTGTTCGATTGGCGTGTATTCAACACCTACACCAAAGTGGAAACCCGTACCGCTGTCATCAGCGTAACCAGCACTCTTATTTGCGTTTAGGTCAACAGAGCTTAAACCAGCCAATACGAATGGGCGGATTGTGTTGTCGAATGTGTAACCAAGATTTGCTGACAAAGAAACAGACGTCGGAGACAGCTTTTCAGCGCTATTTTTGTAGTTTGCGTAATCTGTGTAGCCAAGTTCAACACCTACGATACGGTTGAATTGGTAGCCGCCGTATAGGTTGTAGCCCATGCCATCTGAATCTAAGCTACCGTGACCGTCTGTGTCAGAATCTTGGTAGACACTAAGTCCGCCACCAATGTACGCACCGCCGTCAGTACCTGCTGCTAAAGCTGGAAGAGAAACTGCGCTGATTAAACCCAGTGCTAATGCTGATTTCGTTATCTTGTTCATCTTTGTTACTCACTCTTAAATGTCATGTCAGTATCAATAATTTTTATTTTGCGACCTTTCGACCGTTGGTGAGTATTATTCCGTAGTCTTGTATGTATTACTGTATGGCTTTGTAAGCTGAATCGTTACATAGTAGAAAAAATACACATCAGGTTGCTTAGTGAGTCAGGCTGTTTAAAACAAGGAATAAACATGCTAACGAAACAAAACACAGGTTTGGTGGTTGTGGACGTACAAGGCAAGCTCGCACGCCTTGTTGATGAGAGCGATACGCTGATTGCTAATTGCGGGAAGTTAGCTCAAGGAGCGCAGGTTTTGGGGCTGTCAATTATTCGTTTGGAGCAGAACCCAGAGAAGCTAGGTGCTACAGTCGACGAACTTAATGACTTGCTGAATGATGCAAAGCCGATACCTAAATTCACTTTCAACGCGTGTGATGAGCCCAAGTTTGTTGAGGCGGTTCAAGCCAAGGATGTAGAGACTTGGTTAGTGTGTGGTATTGAGGCTCATATTTGTGTTTATCAAACCGCAATGGGGTTGTTGGAACTTGGGTACAAGGTTCAGGTAGTTGGCGACTGTGTTAGCTCACGAACGGCACTCAACAAAGATCTGGCAATCCGTCGACTAATGGATGCTGGTATCCAAATCACAGGATTAGAAATGAGCTTATACGAGCTTGTGAAAGACTGCCGCGCGCGTGAATTTAAGCTCATTCTATCCTTGATTCGTTAATCACCGAGAGGCTGTCTATCGCCACCGCCTCGGTAAGAATCGAGCGCAACTTTCAAGCGACGCAGTTTGTCGCGCGAGCGGTTCTTGTGATTGACTGCGATTCCCATAGAAAGCACATCCACTAACGCCAACATAGCGTAGCGAGAAGCCGACGGCTTGTAGATGAAGTCGGTTTCCATATGCTTGATGGGTAACAAGATATCGGCAATTTTTGCTAGCGGTGTATCTTGTGGGGTAATCGCAATGATCTTAAGTCCGTACTGCTTAGCCAGCTCTGCCGTTTCTGTGATCACTGGTGTAAAGCCAGTCGCAGAGATCATCACCATTACGTCATTAGCATCTGCCGTGGCAGCAACCATACGTGACATCAAGCCATCGTTGTACGACACCACTGGGTAGCCTAAACGAAACAGTCGATGTTGCAGCTCTTGAGAAGCAATGGTTGAACCACCACCCATACCAATAGCAATGATTTGTCTGGCGTTATGCAGCCAGCTGACTGCGGTTTCAACGTCTTGCTCTTTGAACAAGGTGCGGTTGATGTCTAGGCTTTGCTTGATCGATTCGTAGATACCTTGATAACCCGTTTGGTCAACCGGTTCGAGAATAAAACGCTGGCCAACTGTCAGTGTTTGAGCAAGCTTGATCTTCATATCACGTACGTTGCTGCAGCCGATAGCCTTAGCAAAACGTGTAATGGTGGCTTCACTGACTTGAGCGCTTTCAGCAAGCTCTGTGATGCTGGCATTGGCAGCAAAATCAATGTCGTCCATGATCAGCTTAGCGACTTTTTTCTCTGCATCACGAAGAGCGGGAAAACGCTCCGTTATCTGTGAAATGATATCTACTTCTAAACTCAAGAATCCTGATCCTTTGTTGATGGGGCTAATCGTTATTACCTAGTTATTAAGAACCTAGCTCGTAAGAACCAAGCGGTTTAGCTTTTTTTGTCATTTAGCCATTTAGCTTTTTATGAGCACTAATCCATTAAAAACTAAGCCTTAGCCCCGCTAGTATATCTTATTGCTTCGCTGATTCTAGCTTATTGAAAAATCGAACTAGAAGCAGGTTTCCACCCAGTTTGTTACCTGATGGTCGTCATCGCTGATGGCAATGTAGCGCCACTTATCGAAGGTTAAACACGGGTGTGAGGTTGAGAAGGCAATCATGTCTCCCACTTCAATCTCAGAAGAGCCGTCCGTTTCAACAAAGGTATGCTGATCCATCACGGCGGTCGCAGTCAGCCCTTTCACAGAGATAGCTTCGCCATTGCGATAGCCGCGTTCGGCAATAGGTAACCCCGCATCAAAGGCCACATCACGCTTGCCTAGCCCAACAACTAGTTTGGTCGGTTCTGGGCGAGAGATTACATACGCCCATACCTCAAGTGCCGATTCCAGATCTCCACCCAATTCGCACGCGTAACCTTGGTTTACTTGGGCACGCTGCAACACCTTGCTTTGAGCGTCTAGGTAGATACCTGTGTCGTGAATCGCGTAACAGCCCGGGCGGATGATCGCCAAGTAATCGGTTAGGTTCGCTAAACATTCTGCAACCACGTCATACCAAGCCGAACCTGCACCAGTGATGATAGGTTGACCGGTAATTAAGCCGTCTGATGCGAGGCTTTCGACCGAGGTCAGCGCTTGGTTTAAGAAGGTACGAATGTCTTGTTCTGCATTGTCACCGTGAATCACACCTTCATATACCTCAATACCTGCCAGCGAAAGGGCAGGTGTGTCTTGTATGGTTTGAGCCAGTTCTAGAACTTCTTGTGGTGAACGACAACCACAGCGACCGCCCGGTACACCAAATTCGATCAGTACTTTTAGTGTCTGTTTTGTATTAGAGAAATATTGGTTAAGTTGCTGCACGTTTACCGAAGAATCCACACAACAGTAAAAGTCGATATCAAACTCACTGATCAACTGTTCAACGATCGCCATGTTGGTTTTACCCACCAATTGGTTAGCCATGATGATGCGTTTTGCACCCGCCATAGCGGCAACTTCTGCCTGTGCAGGCGTTGCTACTGTAATACCCCAAGCGCCATTTTCTAGTTGTTGGCGGAAAAAAGCAGGTGTCATTGATGTTTTGCCATGTGGCGACAATTTAACCTGATGGTGATCGGCGAATGATTGCATCCAATTCAGGTTATTGGTTAAGGCGGATTGTTTGATAATTGCTACCGGGAGCGAAATATCTTCATCAACCAGTCGGTAAATACCGTTCTCAGATTGTGATATTGCTCTCCCTTTTTGGCCTTTTTCAGTCAAGATAAAACTATCGTTTTGATACTTTATAACATCTTTATGTGCAGGGTTATGTTTCATTACTGATTCCTAACATGATTTAAGTTGTTGTTATTTAATGTTTAAATATATCCACAATCTGTTTTGTGGTAGAAACTATCACACAAATTAAAATATTATGTGTGTTTTGTCACTGAAAATAATCGGCTGAATTTCTAATATAGCTCCATCAACAGAGTGGATTGAGAGAGTGAGAAATGTTGTTCGATACGATAATTAAAAATGTAGAGGTGTTCGATGGCACCGGCGAACAATCGTTTTGTGCCGATGTAGCAATCCGAGATGGAAAAATCGCCGAAATTGGCAAAATCGATCATGAAGATTGCAGCCAGTTGGTTGAGGGAGCAGGCTTAGCATTGGCTCCTGGATTCATCGATGTACACACACACGACGATACCAATGTTATTCGTTACCCAGACTGCCTACCAAAGATCAGCCAAGGTGTGACAACCGTGATTGTTGGTAACTGCGGTATCAGTGCATCACCTACAGTTTTGGCCGGCGACCCACCAGACCCAATGAACCTTTTAGGCGCGCAGGTTGATTTCAAATACCCAACCTTTGCCGCGTATGCACAAGCAGTGGAGCAGGCGCAACCAGCGGTGAACGTAGCAGCGTTAGTTGGCCACACCACACTGCGTAACCAAGTGATGGACGACCTACAACGCACCGCAAGCGAAGAAGAAATTGCAGCAATGCAAAGCAACCTTGATTTAGCAATGGAGCAGGGCGCATTAGGCTTGAGTTCTGGTTTGGCTTACGCAAGTGCGAAGCAAGCCAACGCGAATGAGGTGATGCAGTTAGCCAAAGTGCTGTCTAGCCATGGCGGCATCTATACCACGCATATGCGTACCGAATTTGAAGAGATCTTAAGCGCGATGGAAGAGGCGTTTGAGACAGGCCAATACGCGAAAGTACCGGTTGTTATCTCTCACCTTAAATGTGCAGGTGCAGGCAACTGGGGCAGAACTGTTGAAGTGCTTGATTTGATGGACAAGGTTTCAGAGCACCAAGATGTGTCTTGCGACTGCTATCCATACTCAGCGAGCTCTTCGACATTAGATCTGAAACAGGTGACAGACGATTTCGACATCTTCATCACTTGGTCTAAAGCAAAGCCTGAACATGCAGGCAAAACGCTTAAGCAGATTGCTGATGAGATGAACCTACCACTGATGGACGCAGCAAAAGCGCTTCAACCAGCCGGTGCGGTTTACCACTGCATGGATGAGAACGACGTAAAGCGCGTATTGAAATACAAGCTGACCATGGTTGGTTCTGATGGTTTACCAAATGACCCGCATCCACATCCAAGATTGTGGGGCACTTTCCCGAAAGTCTTAGGCCACTACTGCCGAGATGAAAAACTGTTTGCGCTGCCAGAAGCGATTCACAAAATGACCGGAATGTCTGCGAAGCGCTACAACCTCGCGGGAAGAGGTGAGATTCGCCAAGACGCATTTGCCGATTTAGTTTTATTTGATCCAAAGAATATTAAAGACACAGCAACATTTGAAAACCCTATTTCAGTTGCTGAGGGAATCGAAAGTGTATTTGTAAATGGTGAGTTAACTTACCAAAAAGGAAAAGTAAAAAATAATCGTTCAGGCGTTTTTATTTACCGTAATTAGAATTTAATTATTTTATTAAATATACAGTAATAAGAAAACGACGAATTAATTTAAATATATTGGAACAGAACCAATATTATCTATAAAGAAGTGGAGTTAAAAAATGACTATTAAACGTTACGGTGTTGAAGGCGGTACAGGTACAGGCGGACAACATTTACCATTTGCACGCGCAACTGAAGCGGGTGGTTTCCTATACGTTTCTGGCCAGACACCGATGACAGATGGTGAAGTGGTAGAGGGTGGCATTGTTGACCAGTCTCGCCTAGCGATCCAAAACTGTGTCGATATCATGACTGAAGCGGGCTACGGCCTAGAAGACGTAATGCACGTAAAGGTTGTGCTAACGGATTCTCGTTACTTCCAATCTTTTAATAAGGTATTCAAAGAGTTCTTCGGTGCTAACCCACCGGCTCGTATCTGCATGGTCTGTGACCTAGTGGTAGACGTGAAGGTTGAAGTAGATGTGACTTGCTACCGCGCGGATCGCGTTTAGTAATAACCTAATCACAATTACCTACTTAGAGAGTATTAGGGGTTAGTCATCACTGTTATTATCCTTTAATACTCTCACCCTACATTTATAAAAATTACTTTAATTAAAATAGATAAAATCAATAAAGTAATTATATGAAATATAAAAATGAATGAATCATAAATAAAGTTCAAGAATGAACTCAATATTTCACTGAGAGGTGTCAAATGAACAGCACACTTTTTCTTACAGGCTTCGGCGTGTACGTATGTTTTCTAATTTGGTTAGGCTGGTTTGTCTCGCGTAATCAAAAATCTGGCGAAGATTTCTTATTAGGCGGCCGTGGCCTGCCATTATTCTTAGTACTTGGTACAACGGTTGCGACTATGGTCGGCACGGGTTCAAGTATGGGCGCGGTTGGCTTCGGCTACGCAAATGGCTGGGCAGGTGCTCTGTACGGAATTGGCGGTGCTGTGGGCATCCTATTGCTTGCACTTTGGTTTGCTCCGGTTCGTAAACTGAACTTCATGACCATGAGTGAAGAGCTGGCTTATTACGTTGGCGCTAACCGAATCGTAAAAAACGTGGTTGGCCTACTTATCTTTATCGCGTCAATCGGTTGGTTAGGTGCGCACATTCTAGGTGGCGGCATGTACCTAGCGTGGATTGCAGACATCGACCTTAACCTTGCGAAAATTATTATTGCTGCAGCTTTCACTATCTACGTTGTTATCGGTGGTTACACAGCAGTTGTATGGACCGATACGATTCAAGCAATCATCCTTTTTGCTGGCTTCATCCTAATGGCGGTAATGTCTGTTGATCACATTGGTGGCATGGATAACCTTTACGCTGCGATGGACCCTGCTGCTACAAGCTTTTTAGCAATCGATAAACTGGGCATTCTGCCTGCTGTTTCTCTGGCTGTGGTTATCGGTGTGGGCGTACTTGCAACACCTTCATTCCGTCAGCGTATCTACTCTGGTAAAGATGTTTCAACTATCCGTCGCTCATTTGTCGCTTCTGGTGTGTTGTACCTTTTCTTCTCTATTATTCCAGCAATCATTGGTATGGCTGCGCACGCAATCGACCCATCATTGGATAACCCGAACTACTCGTTCCCATACGTAGCTGCAACGGTTCTTCCAGTTGGCGTAGGCATGATTGTTCTTATCGCAGGTCTATCAGCAACCATGTCGAGTGCAAGCTCAGATGCGATTGCCGGTGTATCTATCCTACTGCGTGACGTGTACGTGATGTTCACAGGCCGCGTACCAAACAAAGAATCAATGTTGAACTACTCTCGTCTAGCTTTGGTTGTGGTGATTGGCTTCGCACTACTGTTCGCACTGACGTCAAACGACATCATTGGCTACATCACTAAGATGATTTCAACGGTTATGTCGGGCATGTTTGTGTGCGGTATGTTGGGTAAATTCTGGAAACGCTACAACTGGCAAGGTGCGCTTGCAACACTAGCGGGTGCTTCTGTAGCTTCATTCGTAGTAATGTTAAACGCTGACTACACAGCCTTCTGGGGCAACCCAGTTATCCCATCATGTCTGTTTGCTCTAACGGCAGGTGTGGTTGTGAGCCTAGTGACTCCGGCTAACCAAGTAACACCTGAAATGGCAAAAGCGATTCTTGATGACGAGCGTGCTCTGATGGAGATGGAAATGTCTGAGACTGGCGTACTTGAAGAAGAAGCGGCACCTCAACGTCCTGCAAATCAAACAAGCTAAACCTAGTCTCCACAACTGGTTTGCTTAATTCAGGCCCTGCTTAGTGGCAGGGCCTTCTCCCACATATATCTCTCTATTTTAGGATCGGCTATGCCTGCATCTTCTCATTTCAATATTGCTTTCTTTGGCGAATGTATGGTCGAAATCAGCGGCTCTCCATTAACCAAAAAGTTTGGCGGTGACACACTTAATACCGCACTTTACCTTTCTCGCTTAACTCAACATCAAAACCTCTCTGTGCACTATGCGACAGGGCTTGGCAGTGATGAGCTGTCTCAAAATATGATTGATAGCTGGCAACTAGAAGGCATTCAAACCAATTTCGTCGAACGCATTGCGAACAAGCTTCCTGGACTCTACATGGTTGAAACCGACGAGACAGGCGAGCGACACTTTCATTACTGGCGCAACGACGCGGCAGTCAAATCTTACTTTCAAGCTAGTGATCTGAATAAGCTTGAAATCGCCCTGACCGAGAAACAAGTCGATGCGGTTTACATCAGCGGTATCAGTATCGCGATTTTAGATGACGCCTATCGTGAGCGCTTATTCAAAGCTATTAGCGTGTTCTCAAATCAAGGCGGCAAGCTGATTTTTGATAACAACTATCGCCCGCAACTTTGGACGACTGAACAAGCTCAGCATTGGTACGCCAAGTTACTACCATTGGTCGACATTGCACTGATTACCGAAGACGACGACCTGCTGGTTTGGGGCAATGGCGAGAGCGTTCAACAACGCTGCCTTCGCTTAGGCTGCCAAGAGATCGTCATCAAACGTGGCTGTGAGCCATGCAAGATTGTTCAAGTTGAACAAGGCGATGTTGTTGAGAGTTATGTATCCGCGACTCGTGTTTCTAACGTGGTCGACACCTGCGCAGCAGGTGACTCCTTCGCTGCGGGTTATCTGGCGGCGCGTCTTACAGGTGAGAGCACCAATGATGCAGCTGAACTGGGTCACCAACTGGCTTCTACCGTTATTCAATACTCAGGCGCGATCATCCCGGTAAGCGCTATGAATCACTTAATTAAAAAATAGAAAAACAAAGCGAATTTATTATGTCTCAAGAAATGATCAACACACTTAAGCAGTTCAAAGTTATCCCTGTTATTCAAATCAACAAGGTGGAACATGCGATTCCACTAGCAAAAGTGTTAGTAGAAAACGGCCTGCCAGTCGCAGAAGTGACGTTCCGTACCGAAGCGGCAGCGGATTCGATTCGTGCGATGCGTGATGCCTACCCAGAGATGTGTATCGGTGCAGGTACAGTACTCACACCTGCGCAGATCGACCTTGCGAAAGAGGCGGGCAGCGAATTCATCGTAGCACCGGGCCTGAATCCAAACACCGTAAAACGCTGCCAAGAGATCGGCATGCCAATCGTTCCGGGCGTAAACAACCCAAGCCAAGTAGAGCAAGCGCTAGAGCTTGGTCTTAACTTCTTGAAGTTTTTCCCAGCAGAAGCGTCTGGCGGCATCAACATGGTGAAATCTTTGCTAGCGCCTTACGTTGATGTGTCACTAATGCCAACGGGCGGTATCGGCAAACACAACGTGAATGATTACTTAGCCGTTGATCGCGTCGTATGTTGCGGTGGCACGTGGATGGTTTCTCCAAAGATGATCGAGAACGAACAGTGGGAAGAGATCGCGGTGTTGGTTCGTGAAGCGGTTGAGTTGGTTAGCTAATCATAAGTTTGTGAGCTCATTCGTTTTTCACAGACGATAGGCTTTGAGCTCACGATAAACAACAGTAGTGGCTGAAGGTTCTGTTTTGTGAATCGCCTCCGATAAACAAAACAGAACGTCCGTTATATAGGAAAACTAATAATGAAAAAAACTATATTGTCTCTATTGATTTCAAGTTCAGTAGTGTCCCCAATGGCGTTAGCAATGGCTCCGAATACCGATCTAAATTTAATGCCGTATCCACAAACAGTCGAGCTGCAAGCTGGGCAAGTTAAGGTCGACGGTAACTTCAAGGTTTACATCAAAGGCTTTAACTCTGATCGCGTTGAATACACCGCGAAACGCTTTATCGATCGCCTAGAGCGCCAAACTGGCGTGCCGATTCTAAACTGGCAGGTTGATAGCGCAGACGAAGCGAACCTGATCATTGATATCGACGCGGCGCCAAAGTCTGAAGTACAGAACATCGACTCTGTAGAGTCTTACAAAATTACGACTCAGGGTGAGCAAATCACGCTGAGCGCACCAAGCCCATATGGCGCTATTCACGGCATCGAAACCCTTTTACAGCTCGTTGAAACCACAGCAACTGGCTACCATATTCCTGCCGTAACCATTGTTGATGAGCCCCGCTTTCGTTGGCGTGGAGTCTCTTACGATACCTCGCGTCACTTCATTGAATTTGATGTGTTGATTCGTCAGCTAGATGCGATGGCTTCTGCGAAAATGAACGTGTTCCATTGGCACTTCTGGGACGATCAAGGTATCCGCATTCAAACGGAATCTTGGCCGCGTCTATGGTCAGAAACCACTGATGGTGATTACTACACCAAAGACCAAGTTCGTTACTTAGTTGAGTACGCTCGTAATCTTGGTATTCGTGTTATTCCAGAAGTTTCACTGCCGGGACACTCTTCTGCTGTGGCGCACGCTTACCCACGCTTGATGTCGGGTGGTGAAGGTCAAAGCTACGAACAAGAACGTGGTTGGGGCGTGTTTGAGCCATTGATGGACCCACTTAACCCAGAGCTCTATGAAATGCTGGGCGACGTGTTTGATGAAGTGACAGAACTGTTCCCAGACGAGTACTTCCACATTGGTGGCGATGAGCCGAACTATGCGCAATGGAAAAACAGCGAAAAGCACCAAGAGTTCATCGAAGAGAACAGTATCGATGGCGAGCGCGGCTTACAGTCTTACCTCAACGTAAAAGTTGAAAAGATGCTGGAAGAGCGTGGCAAGAAGATGACGGGTTGGGATGAGATTTGGCATAAAGATCTGCCAACTTCTATCGTGATTCAAAGCTGGCAAGGACACGACAGTATCGGTCGTGCGGCGAAAGAGGGCTACCCAGGTATTCTGTCTACGGGTTACTACCTAGACCAACCTCAGCCAACCAGTTACCACTATCGCAATGATCCAATGCCAAGTGGCATCACGGTTGACGATAAGCTGCACAGTGGTGAGAAGTTTGTGACTTACCAATGGCAAAAGCCTCGCTCTAAAGGCAGCCCACGTAAGGGAACACTGACTATCATTGAAGCGCAAGACGGTACTTTCCGCGCGTTCAGTGATTACAACGGTAAGTCTCGTGAAGAGATCTACATCCTTGATTATGTGCCGGGTAAAACCTTTGTCGGCCACTTCGATAACTTCATGTCGTATACCGAATTCAACCTGAACTTGAATCCAAATGGGTTTGCGGAAGGCAGCTATCAGTTAATTGGTAACGTGCGCTGGCCAACCACAGGCGAAGTGATTGCGAGCAGCGATGTAGAAGGCAGCGTGATCCCTGAGCCAAACGGAGGCTACCCCGCGGAGCTAACCGACAAAGAAAAAGAGCTGATTTTAGGCGGCGAGATCACCATGTGGCTAGAAAACAAAGACAGCCTCACGGTTGAAAACTACCTATGGCCACGTAGCTATGCAATTGCAGAGCGTTTCTGGTCGGATGCAGAACTGACCGACGAACGAAGCATGTATAAGCGCATGAAAGCGATGGATACATGGTCGGAAGTGTCGGTTGGGTTACGTCACCACGCCGATGCTGACATGTTGTTGAAGCGCATTGCAAAAGGCCAAGATATTCACGACCTGCGCGTGCTAGCTAAATACACCGAGCCTGCTCAATACTACGCTCGCAACTGGGAGAAGTGGAATTCTACGGAACCTAAGGGCACTTTATACAGCCAATACGAGCGCTTAAACCGCTTCGTTGATGCGCTGCCTGTGGAAAGCTACGCCGTGTATGAGATGCAAGACTTGGTCAATGACATGGCGACAGGCAATCAACAAGTGCTTGAGCAACTTGCTGAGCATTATCAGCAAGCAAAATCGGCTGCACTAGCGGCTAAAACTGTCTTCGTTGGCAACGTATCTTCGGTAGAGACTGTGGTGGTTGCAGAGAAAACCGTTGAAGTGGCAGACTTGGCGTTAACCTTGATTGCTAAAGCACAAGCAGGCGAGAAAGTAAGAGAAGCAGACGTGAATGCCTACCAAGCGATACTGTCTGATTCGGCGAAAATCTATGATGAATCAATCATCGCGATTGTTCGCCCGACTGAGTTACTGTTAAAGCAGCTAGCTGAGTAAGTCGCGAACTGATTAACTGATAAGTCATACGCTAATAAGTGAATCAAAACCGCCCTCTGTGGGCTAATGCCGTTCACTTAAGAGTGAACGGCATTTTTGTTCTTAGCATACCGTTGTGGTCTGGGTTTAACTCTTCTAGGGAATGTCCTTTCCCTTCGCCCTTCAAGTATTAAGCTTTCAGCCATGTTGTGGAACCCCTTTAGCTGACGAGGTATTGCGCCTGGTGTTGAATAAGGTAAGCCTACAAGTAACGCTGATACATGAGCTAACGTGCCGTTAAAACTCAGTTGATAAGGAAGGTAATTTCCCTTTAAATTGAAGCAGAGCTCGACCATCTGATATCGGATTAAATTGTAAGTAAGCAAGATGCCCCATAACTCCTGCTTGACCAGCTCTGGTAAACGACTTCGCAGCGTAAGACGGTTTCCAAGCATGTATTGTTTTTGCTCTCGGTAGCCCAGCTCTATTTCCCAACGATGCTCATAAAGGCCTGCAATATCTTTTGATGGGTAACGCAGGGAGTCCGTCATGGAGGTTAATACTTGGTAGTCTTTTCCTTTAATTTTACGAGTGACAAGTCGAGCGGTTATCGACTTTGGTAAATCAGGCCATAGCTTTCTAGCTCTTGGATTACTGTGTAATTGAACAAGTTTGTCATTTCGCCCTAAAGATTGAACAATGTCATATTGTGTATTTTTCTTGAGGGGGATAAGCCAATGGCGCTCTGAGCCAGAGTCTTGCCATTTATGTAATAAACCTAAAGAATAGAACCCCTTATCGAACATTGTTACGCTATGGTTTGGTGTTGTTTCTATCAGTTTTTCAGCTAATATCATTTCGTTTGTATTGTAATTATCAAATGCACTGGCCGTAATAATGTGACTGCTTAGTTCCATTTGGCAGACCATTCTCACTTGCGGATATTGCGTCCCTTTTTGTCGAGAAAATGCTTTTTCATTTTGCGGGTTATCGGGCGTTCGCCAAACAACGCCATCGACGCCAAGCAGCGTTAATCCATTCCATTGGGGTAACTTTGCACTGTTTAACCATGACGTAGTCATTCGCTCAAAGACCGCTTTAATTGCGTCTTCACCCAACGTCTTTCGACGTTGAGTTAACGCACTCGGTGCGACAAAAGCTTTACCTGTACGGTCGACAATATCAAGTTGGTTCACTAAATCTTTCATGGATTTACTGTTATAGATAGCCATTCCAACAAGCAGCCACACCATGGATTCTAAAGTTAATTTCCTCTTTCTCATCGTGACAGTATCAGTAAGAGAATAGGCTTCGTCGATGAGTTCAATTGGAAGCAAGTCAGACAAAGTCTCAACGCTGCTAGGTTTCCAATCATTAATTATGTTTAGAGCTTGAGAAACATCCATAAAAAAATCCAAGTGCATTAAATACACTTGGATTTTGACAGCTCTGAAGGATCCTTCAACCGATCGCTTTGGCTTTAACTGATCGGCATTACCCTCTGTGGGCGGTTTTTTAGTTCTGTCTTCTTTATGTGGTGCGATTTAATGCTTTTTGTTAGTAACTACTCACTATCTATATTCTTCAGCGTTAATGTGAATGTCATGCCTTGGTCTGGGTTGTTCTTTGCTATCAAGGTGCCTTGCATATCCCGTACATTGTTGGCTGTAATAGCTAACCCCAGCCCCAAACCTTCGCCCATTTTTTTGTTGGTATGAAACGGTTCGAAAATGGTTTCGAGTTGGTCTTCTGATACACCGCAGCCATTGTCTTGCACCTTGATGATCACACGTTGTTGATCGGTATGTGCGCTGATCACAATGGTTGCTGGTTTCTGATTCTGCGTGGCATCGACAGCGTTTCTAAGCAGGTTACCAAGCACTTGACGAAGTCGCGCCTCTTCTCCCATTACCATCGAAATATTGGAAGCGACACGCACGCGAATATCGACGTTTTCCAGTTCGGCTTGATGAATTCGCAGGGTTTCTTGCAGTGCGTCTGTCAGTGAAACTGGGTAAGGCTTTTCAAGTCTTTGGAAGGCGAACGACTTCAATTGGCTGGTCATGTTAGCCATTCTGTCGATCAGGCTCATGACTAAGTCCATGTTCGCTTTCAACATCTTGGTCTCGCCTCTTTCCATCAATAGCTGGTTACTTGAAAGTAGCGTTTTTAGGCCAGTAAGCGGCTGATTGAGTTCATGAGTAATCGCACTCGACATCCGCCCTAGTGCAGCCAGTTTGCTAGATTCGACAAGTTCTTGCTGCGCATCTTTTAGATCTTGAGTTCGCTCTTCGACCCGCAGTTGTAGCGTTTTATTGGCGTTTTGCACCGCAATTTCGGCTTTCTTACGTTTGCTGATATCGATTACGGTACACAGGTAGTAAGTCGTCGCATGCCAAGGAAAGGCGCTAATAGAGAATAAAACAGGGAAGTAGCTGCCATCGCTGCGTCTTGCCATGGTTTCGACGCTAGTTATCTCGGCCAGCTCTTGATGCTGCTCTAAGTTTTTGAGCAGTTGCAAGGTGGTTGAATTCGGATTACCTGCCTCAAATAACTGCCACGCCTTGATGTTATTGATCATTGAATCAGATAGTGAAAAGTAGTTCTTCGCCATCAGGTTGATATCGTGAATGCGTCCGTGTTTATCGATCAGTATTAACCCAACATGGGTTTTATTGATCATCCCAGACAGTCGTTTCTCAGACTCTTCGATAAGCTTTTGGATTCTCAGATTGCTGAGCTTTTTCTGGCGTCTTTGGTAAAGAATAACCAACAGTAACAGAATGAAAAGACAGCCAACCGCCACACTCCAGCTGATCCAGTTCGTGGTCTGGTTGAGGCTGGTTAATGGCGTTAGGTAGGTTAAACGCCAATTCAGATCGTCTAACTTGATGGACTGAATTAGGTAATCTTTATCTTGCAATCGCCACACGCGAATATGGGTTTGGTCATACAGCTCACGTTTTGTCGCTGTGGGCTGAGAATTGAAGGTGTCATTGAACCAATCGGCACTCAACCTGTTGTCACTGGAGAGAAAGAACTGATCGCGAGGGTTCTGAAACAGTATCGCCTCACCATCGGCAAACCATTGATCGGTTAACAATGACAAATCGATTTGCACCGCGACAATGCCAACCACATCAGAGGCTCGATATACGGGTGCCGCTATGAAGTAATCGGGTGTCACGCCTTTGTTTTTTGTCACCACTGAAATCGCACCACCTTGTTGGTGGATCTTCGAAACAATTGTACTGGCGTTCTTATTGCTCAGTTTGCTTCTTTCAACACTCGATACCAACAAGTCCCCTTCGCCAGAAAGCAGATACCAGCCCTTGGTGTTGGCGGCTTTATCCAATTGAATCAACTGCTTCTTAATGCGTTTTTCTAGGCGGGCTTCACCATCAATGAAGCGCACACTGGTTTCATCATTGGTTACTAGGTAGGGCAGATAATAGAAACGCTTAAGGGTTCGCCTTGCTTCGGCAATGTAGCCAAGGAAGCGCTGTTCGGCATAGCGTTGGGCTTGTTCAAGCTTCCACTGGCTGATGCCATTCTTGGTGGTGACCTGCACCAAACCAATCAATAAACAGGTACACAGGAATAACCAATATCGATTGTTATTCATCATTTCTGATCAAATCCCTTTAAAATTAGTGGCTTGCCTCTTTGAGCTAGTGGTTTGACAAGGTTTTATGTTTGCTTTTTAAGCGAATGGAGAGTGAGACAAATCGAAGCTAACAAACATTATTAAACTGTTAAAGGAGTGTTATTCAAAGTGGGAGCTAGCTCCTTTTCGTCTGAGGTTTTTTTACATACCGTGGACGATATTAATCAGATGTAGAGTGGCGGAACCAAACTATGCAGCGTATTGCTTTAATTGAAGATGACGCGATTGTGCGTCAAGCAACCAGCCAATGGTTGCAGCTGGCGGGCTTCGATGTCACCGCATTTGAAGTAGGACAAGATGCGTTAAACGCCGTAGAGCAGGGTGATTTTCAAACCATTATCACCGATGTTCGTTTACCTGATATTGATGGTGTTGATCTGCTAGGGCGTTTCAAAGGTCTTGTGCCAGATGTGCCTGTTATTTTGATTACTGGGCATGGTGATGTCGATATGGCGGTGAAAGCCTTACAGCAAGGTGCCTATGACTTCATTGAGAAGCCATTCGACCCAGAGCGTCTGTCTCAAACGGTATCGGAAGCGGTAGATAAACATCAAAGTGGCCAAGACAGAAACAGTCGTCAGAACTATCTGGATAACCTTAAGGGCATTGAACAGGTGCTGATCGGTCGCAGTAAAGTGATGTGTGAACTGCGCGAGCAAATCCAGAAAGTCGCTTCCATAGACACCAACGTGATCATCTATGGTGAAACGGGTTGTGGTAAAGAGCTGGTCGCCTCTTGCTTACATGAATTCAGCCAACGTAAAACCCATCCGTTTGTTCCGCTCAACTGTGGCGCAATCCCAGAAAATCTCTTTGAAAGCGAGCTGTTTGGACACGAAGCCGGAGCGTTTACTGGTGCGGCCAAACGACGCATTGGTAAGCTGGAATTTGCCGACAAAGGCACAGTGTTCCTTGA
The DNA here is from genome assembly GCF_002877735.2 of Vibrio sp. 10N.261.54.E10. Taxonomy (NCBI): domain Bacteria; kingdom Pseudomonadati; phylum Pseudomonadota; class Gammaproteobacteria; order Vibrionales; family Vibrionaceae; genus Vibrio; species Vibrio sp. 10N.261.54.E10. The sequence continues at coordinate 796,432 of NZ_MCXE02000002.1, read as the reverse complement.
TGAAATAGAGAGTATGCCGCTGTCGATGCAGGTAAAAGTGCTGCGCACCTTGCAAGATAATGTCGTCGAACGCGTGGGGGGGAATCAGCAACAACATGTTGATCTACGAGTGGTCTCTGCCTCGAAAAGCGATCTACTGAATCACCCCGACTTTCGCCAAGATCTATTCTATCGTTTGAATGTTGCCCAGCTGCATTTGCCTCCACTCAGTGAGCGTGAAGAAGATGCCTTACTTTTGTTTGAACACTTCACCCAAGAAGCCAATTCCGAAACACGTATAGCCAGTGAGGCTGATCGCTATGCACTGCTCTCGTATGGGTGGCCGGGCAATGTGCGTGAACTGCGTAATGTTGCGATTCGTTTTGCGCTGGATGAAAGCCTGACCGTTGGTGATATTTTGGCGTGTCGTCCCAATTCTGTCACAGAGTCCACAACGGCAGGCATCCCGTTGGCGGTTCAAGTGCAGAGCTTTGAACGGAAAGTGATTCATGATGCGCTAGTTCGTTATCAGGGACGCATCAATGATGTTATGCAAGACTTGGATTTACCTCGTCGAACATTGAACCAAAAGATGGTGCGTTATGGGTTAAATCGAAGTGACTACGTCGATTCTCAATGATCGGTTTGAAAGTCGTGTTTATTGGATATTGATGAGCAATAAATGGCTCATCATATATTTATAAAGTGATAAATATTGATCACATAAATATAACATGATGTGACCTGACCACCTTTAAGGGGATGTTAACTGCGGCTTTGTATAAGCAAAAAATAGCTTACTCATTAGTAGTGAAATAAGCAAAAAACGGCTTATTTTAAATAGGTTTTAAAATAAAAGTAAATTAAAACAAATGGTTAAAAACTGGCATTGTGCTTGCTATCTAGTGATTGTTGTTAACAAAAATATAACGTGAATAACCCTACATGGAGAGTAACAATGAAATACAACAAGCTAGTTAAAACTTTAGCGATAGCAATGGCTTCTCTTGGCCTTATCAGTCATGCGTCAGCTGAAGAAGATCGCAGCTATATTTTAGCGACGGCCTCAACGGGTGGTACTTACTATCCGGTAGGTGTGGCCTTAGCGACATTGAGTAAAGTTAAGCTTGCGCCTAAGCAGCACTTTTCTTTAGCGGCTATCAGCTCTGCGGGCTCGGGTGAGAACGTAAAGTTGTTGAACGAGAACGAAGCTCAGTTCGCTATTCTACAAGGTTTGTATGGTGCTTGGGCTTGGCAGGGTTTAGGGCCATATGAGAAATCTGGCAGACAAACTCAACTGCGTTCAGTTTCCATGTTATGGCAAAACGTAGAACACTTTATTGTGCGTTCAGATCTAGCAAAAACAGGTACGGTAAGCGATCTAGAGAACCTAAACGGTAAGAAATTCTCTATCGGTAAGAAGAACTCTGGGACTGAAAACTCAGGTCGTCAAATCATGCAAGGCTTATCCGTGGACCCAGAACAATTTAAACTCGCCTTTATGGGTTATGGTGGCAGTGCGAGCGCATTACAAAATGGCACAATTGATGGTATGAACACGCCTGCTGGTGTTCCTGTTGGTGCGGTGACGCAAGCCTTTGCAGCACTGGGTGAAGATATTCAAATCTTGTCGTTTACCGATGCACAAATCAAACAAGCGAATGGTGATTACAATATTTGGACCAAGTATGAGATCCCAGCAAACACTTATCCAGGTGTCGATAAACCAATTACTACGATTGCCCAACCTAACTTCCTAGCGGTTCGTGAAGACATTTCTGAAGAAGATGTGTATCAACTGACCAAAGCTATCTATGAAAACCTACCTTTCCTACAAGGTATCCACAAAGCAACCAAAGCAATGGCACTTGAGAAAGGGATCGCAGGCCTTCCTGTTCCGCTTCACCCAGGTGCTGCTCGTTACTATAAAGAAGTGGGTATAGAAATCCCTTCTGAGTTGATCGTCGACTAACCCTTTGTCTTCGATTAGCCATTTATCTTTAACTCGCTATTTGGCGTGAACTGAATATTCGCGTTAATTAATTGCTTGGTGCGTTTTCATATGTTTCGGTTGCTTTGTTTGATTTGACCGTCTCCGATTCGTTCGATTATTTGAAGTGAAAACGCACCACCCTACTTTATGGATTTTCTCTTCGTGTTTGCTGCGGAGAGCAGGAGTTTTCTATGAGCGATTCGCTGCAGCAGGAACTGAAAAAATTTGAACTGCCGACCCGAACGGATTTTCCGTGGGTGGGCAAAGCAATAACGACAATGGGAGTGCTCCTCTCGTTGTTACACATTTGGTTTAACACCTTATCTACCTTGCCTGAACTTTGGATCTCGGCGACCCACTTCGCTGGCTTTGCGATCATTTGTGCACTCTGGTATCCCGCTCATATCTCGCTGAAAAATAGCAAGATAGCGCTGGCTGTCGACATCGGAATTGCCTTGGCGGCTCTGGCTTGTCTTATCTATATCCCCTTCGCAGAAGACGCCCTTTATGACCGAGGCGTAAAATTTATCGCCAGTGATTGGTTTTTCTCTATCTTGGCGATTGCCATCGTCATCGAGCTGATTAGACGCACTATGGGCTGGTTCATTCCAGTGCTTATCTTAGTGTGTTTAAGCTATGTAGTGCTTTGGGGACAATGGACCAGCGGTATTTTTCATTTTCCGGGTTTAAGCCTTGAGACGTTACTTTATCGAAGCTTTTATTCATCAGAAGGGATGTTTGGTTCGATCTCAAGAATCAGTTGGACCTTCGTGTTCATGTTCATCTTATTTGGCGCATTTTTAGTTCGATCTGGTGTCGGCGACTACATTATTGATGTATCTCGTGCCGCGGCGGGCAAAGTGATTGGTGGCCCTGGTTTCATTGCCGTTATTGGCTCCGGCTTGATGGGCTCAGTCTCCGGGTCGAGCGTAGCAAACACAGTATCGACGGGCGTGATCAGTATTCCCTTGATGCAAAAGGCAGGTTTCCCTTCGCGCTTCGCGGCAGGTGTTGAAGCGGCTGCATCTACTGGCGGGCAGCTGATGCCACCTGTGATGGGTGCGGGCGCGTTCATCATGGCCTCTTACACGCAAATTCCTTATGTCGATATTATTGCGGTTTCCTTCGTTCCTGCGCTTATCTACTTTTTGTCTGTGGCATTCTTCGTGCGCATCGAAGCAAAACGCAGTGGTGTGCAAAAGGTGACTTCTGGCTGTGAGCCTCTATTGAAAGTATTGCTGTCGGGTTGGCACAACCTGATCCCATTAGCGGTGTTAGTGACTCTGTTGGTGAAGGGCTTTACGCCGACTTACGCTGCGGGCATCTCGATTCTGTCTGTCGTGGTGGCTTCATGGTTCTCTAAAAATCACAAAATGGGTCCAAAGGCGATCATCGAAGCGCTTTCTCAAGGCGCAAAAAACATGGCGACCACGGCTGTGTTGCTAGTGGGTATTGGTCTAGTTGTTAATGTCATTAGCACTACGGGAATTGGTAACACCTTCTCTTTGATGATCAACAGCTGGGCGAATGGCGAGTTACTGGTGATGATCGCCTTAATTGCACTGGCGTCTTTGATTCTGGGCATGGGCTTACCAGTAACCGCGGCTTATATCGTGTTGGGTACTCTGTCTGCACCAGCTTTGTATAAACTGATTGCTGAAAGTCAGTTGCTCGACCTGTTGGTTTCGGGACAGTTACCGGAACAGGCGAAAGCTATCTTCATGTTGGCTGCGCCAGATAAGCTTGATTTGCTGAACGCGCCAATGGCACTTGAAACAGCCAAAGAGATGATTGCGTTAGTCCCTGCTGATTTTGTGGAAACTCTGCTTGAACAGAGCCTTGGCTTAGAAGCGATCAGCCTTGCACTGCTTTCTGCCCACTTGATCATTTTCTGGCTATCGCAAGACAGCAACGTGACTCCGCCTGTTTGTTTAACTGCATTTGCGGCTGCAACCATTGCTAAAACACCCCCGATGAGAACGGGATTAATGGCATGGAAGATAGCCAAAGGCTTGTATTTAGTACCATTGTTGATTGCCTACACTAACTTGGTAAGTTGGGATGTGATCTCCGTGTTAGTCACGGGTGGCTTTGCTGTTATTGGTACTTACGCGTTTATCGCGGCGATTGAAGGTTATCTAGAGAGCGAAGTTAATATTATTACTAGAGTAGTGTTGGTTGCGGTAGGTATAGCTCTAGTATGGCCTGATGTTTCAGTCGTGATCCGTTTGGTATGTGTTGCCATTTTTGTTGGCATCTTTATCTACAGCGGTCGTAAATACGATGCTAATCAAGTGAAAATGGAATCAGAAAGTGAGGAAAAAAAGTTACCTCAAACCGGGTCTAACACTGTCGCGTCTTCCCTATAATTAAAAGGATTGAATGTAGGAATATTATGAACTCAATATACGACTATATTATCGTTGGTGGCGGCATTGTTGGCGTGTCTACGGCTTGGCAATTACAGCAAGCTCACCCTGATAAAAGTATCCTTTTAGTCGAGAAGGAACGTGGTTTCGCGCAGCACCAAACTGGCCATAATAGCGGGGTGATTCATGCTGGTGTTTACTACGCTCCGGGCAGTTTAAAGGCGGATTTTTGTAAACGCGGCGTAGAGCGCACCATCGCCTTTTGTAGCCAACACGATATCCCCGTCGAAAACTGCGGTAAGTTGTTGGTCGCTACCAATGAGCAGGAAGTGGAGCGCATGAACGCGCTCTATCAACGTTGTCATGATAATGACATTGATGTCGATTTGTTGGACCAAGCGCAGCTCAAACTAGCCGAGCCAAATATCACGGGTTTGGGTGCGATTTATGTCAAAACCACCAGTATCGTCGACTACAAAAAAGTCACCGAAGTGATGGCTCAAGAGTTTGTTGAGGCGGGTGGTAAGCTTAGCCTTGGTACGGAAGTGATCATGGCCGATGAGCAAGAAGATGAAGTGCAGTTAACGTGCAAAGTAGATGGTCAGACTCTTCAACTGAACAGTCGATTCTTGATCACGTGTTCTGGCTTGATGGCCGATAGAATGACCAAGATGTTAGACATCGAAACCGACTTCCAAATCGTGCCTTATCGCGGTGAGTATTATCAGTTAGACGCTAAGCACAACCAAGTGGTGAATCATCTTATCTATCCGATCCCTGACCCAGAACTGCCTTTCTTGGGCGTGCATTTAACACGCATGATTGATGGCTCCGTAACAGTAGGGCCAAATGCAGTTCAAGGCTGGAAGCGAGAAGGTTATGGCAAGCTTAACTTTAGCTTCAAGGACACTTGGCAGATGCTGAGCTTTGTGGGTTTTTGGAAAGTGACTGCGAATCACTTGAAAACGGGTTTGGTCGAGTTTAAGAACTCGTGGTGGAAACCGGGATATCTAAAGCTAGTGAACAAATACTGCCCGAGTATTACGGTTGATGATTTTAAGCCTTATCCTGCTGGGATTCGTGCTCAAGCGGTACTGAAGGATGGCACCTTGGTCCATGATTTCCTGTTTGCCGAAAGCCCAAGAAGCTTACATGTATGTAACGCGCCATCACCGGCTGCGACCTCTGCAATGCCGATTGGCGAGTACATCTGTGGCAAGGTAATGAAAAAGACGGCTTGATGATAACTAAAGGTTATTAAGTTGAGATGCTCTCCGAAGACAATAAAAAATCCGCAAGCTCCAATCTATTTATGATCGTGGGCTTGCGGATTTTTAGTTTTAGCCGTGTTTGCTAGGTTTAATTGTTAGTCAATTAACCAACCTTAAAGCCAATCAGGAACGAAGTTAGCGACGATGGTGACATCACTAAAGTTACGGTAACCGCGCACCATGATGCTGAATTCACCCGCTGGCTTGTTCAATACACACTGTTCGTTGCTGCTGTTCTGGTATGGGCGGCAGTCGTAGTTCGCTTTCGATACGGTGCCGTTGTGTTTCACATATAAGTCGGCATCGCCACTTCGAGGGCCGGTTAATGTTACCGTTAACTGACCTGCACTTTGAGTCGTAAATGTGAAGAACTGCTCTTCACCATATCCTGCAGTAAGTCCTTTAACAGGCACGCCATTTTGCAGCTCTTTAGGGCCTGCAACGGGTGAATCAAGGCTGGTTTCGACAAGGTAAGCAATGGCTAGTTTGGCGAACTTGGTCGCGTGTGTCGCCGTAGGATCGGAGTTCTCAAGCGTGTCGTGTTGGGTATGAATACTTGGGTTGTAATCATTGAACATGCTTTCGAATGGCATGGCAGCTGGGTAGCCAACATTGTGCCAAGAGGCGTGGTCAGAACAGGCATAGCCACAATCATCGAAACCGTAACTGATGTCGCTCGCGTAAGTGTCGATCAGCTCGCTTAAGTAGGCGGTAAGGTTGTTGTCGGTGTAGTCTGTGATGAAGGTGATATCGTGCGCTGAACCGTTGTAGTTGGTCATGTCTAATTGCAATACCGATACAACGTTGGCTTGCTCATCTCTTAAAGCGTTGGCGACATCTTGTGAGCCTCTCAATCCCACTTCTTCGGCTGCATAACCATAAAATTTAATGGTCTTGTCTGGCTGAATACCACTGGCGATCATCAGGCGAAGCGACTCTGTTACCGTTGCAATGCCAGACGCATCATCATCGGCTCCTGGTGAGATGGTGCCTTCGCTTGTCCAAGAACCAACCGTTGAATCAAGGTGCCCACCAACAACGACGATCTCTTCAGGATATTTAGCGCCAAGCAGTGTCACTTCAACGGATTTTTGCGGATATTCGGCATGCGTGATCTGGCGTGCAGACGCATAAGGCACATCTTTAATTTCCGTCTCCCAACGTTCTAAAAGCCAATCTGAAGCCGCGACACCAGTAGAAGTAGTATAAAAACGGTTGGTGAAGTTGGTTAGATTTTCGATGGTCGTGACCATGTTGTTCGGCTCGACCTGAGCGAGTAGGTCGTTCACCGTATCTTGATGGCTGATAACTGGCTTTTCGAAGCTGCTCATTGTCAATGGCATAGCCGCCGCTTTGAGAGCACTTGCTTTGTCTTCGTGCACCATGTAGCCACCACAACGGTGAGTTTCTTCGTGCATGTGGCTGGATAGTTTCGCCAGCTCTTTCTGGTTGATTTTCGCGACGATGGAATGCTTGTTTCCAGTCACGCTTGGATAAACCGTTGCGCCATGCTGAGTCATTATATGCTGTGCGTCAGCATCGGTGGTGATCCAAACTTCTTCGTTCGCTGGTGGTGTGATGCCTAGTGATGCGTAAGCCGAAGTACTGTTGATTAAGGCTAAAGAACCTCCGAGTACAGCCAAAGCTAGCATGCTTTTTTGAATAGCCATTTGTCGTCCTTTTTATGGTGAGTATTGTTATGTTGATGGGGGTGATTTTTGTGTAATACGTGGATGTATTTGTGTAGATGTTTCATTTGCTGAACAGTTAACCGCGAAAAGGGCCCCTTTCGGAGCCCTGAATTTGCTATTGATTACTGTGTTTTAATGAAACGGTAGTGCTTGGTTTCTGAACAGATATCGCTTGAGGTACACACTTGGTACTCAACATCTACTGTGCCGTTGTGACGGAACTTGTCGACGTATGAGTTAAAGTCTGTAGCACCAACATTCTTGCCATTACGCTTAATCACGAAGTAGTCATTGGTGTCGTAATCCCATGCCAGCTTAACGCGAGCTTTGCCATTCGGCTTTTTGTTACCAAACTTCAGTTTTAATGGGAAGCCTTCCGCTGAGTCCCCTTCAATCGTAATCGACTTGCTTGTTGATGTTGCAACGCCTGCATCGTCTGTCACGGTTAGAGTAACCACGTAGTCGCCAGCTTCAGCGTAGGTATAGCGAGTCACTTCACCTGTTTGTGTGTTGCCATCGCCTAGGTTCCATTGGTAAGAAACGATCTGACCATCGCTGTCCGAACTTGTGCTGCGCAGCTCTACTTCTTTGCCTACGACCGTGTGTTCGAAAGAAGAAACTGGCGGTACGTTAGCATTGCCTGATCCGTACGATGCTTTCAGATTTGCACCTGCGTAATCTGAGTAACCCAGAATGTTCACCGTGTAGCGACCAGCTGTTGGGTTTTCAATTACACATACTTCATCGGTTACGCTTTCACTCTTACAGATATTCTCTTGAGAGCTTGGCGCATAATCTAGACCGACATACATATCCGGATCACCAGTAGACACAGCAAGATCAATCGTTAGCTTGTCTTGGCCTTCTGGTACTTCGATATCGAAGTAAGTTTTTGAGCCTGTTTCACCAGCAACTGCGGCTTCAACACCGTTTTCAAGGCGTTGATATTCCGGTTCTGGTGGAAGTGGTGGTTCGCCACACGGTGATACACCCACTAAGTTAAACGCAGAAACAACATCATCGGCACTGTAGCCAAGGTCGGTTGCTGAGTTTTTCACGCCACAGGCGCCCTGCCAAAAGTCACTGTTTTCAGACCAATAGATCTGGTTGGCTAGCACGAACAGTTCGAACGCTTTTTTGGTGTCCCAACCTTGTGTGGTTGCAAGATGGTAGAACGCCTTGTTGAACACGCCAGAGCTGTAGTGCACGTTTAAGCCATCGTAGTACTCGGATGCGTTGTTGATTGAAGAGCCATCGCGTGATGGATCGTCCATGTAACGCAGCGCACCTTCGCCTTTAAAGATATTGCGTCCGACCATCCAGTCGTTGGTGCCTTTCATATAGTATTCTGCGGCTTCACCGGCCATGTCAGAGAAGGCTTCGTTCATACCGCCCGATTGGTTTGCGTAGATCAAACCTGAGTTTTGCTCAGTGAAACCGTGGCTCACTTCATGGGCTGATACATCTAGGCTAACAAGCGGGTAAAAGAAGCTCTCCCCATCACCAAAGGTCATGGCTCTGCCGTCCCAAAATGCATTCTCGTAGTTTTCACCGTAGTGAACACGCATCATGAGCTTGAAGGAGAGTGGCGCTGTGTCGAACCAGTTTTTATACATATCGAACACGATGTTGCCAAAGTAATGGGCATCGTTGAGTGGTGAGAATGCGCCGTTCACGGCTTTATATTCGTTACGAGGACATTCATAGCTGTAAGTGGTGTCGCCGTCGGTCGCGCCATTAAGGTCAACGGTAACGACATTTTCAGACTCCATTACACACTCTGTGCCCACTTCTTGAACATCAAGGTAGTGGTAGTCGGTGCCGTATTCGTACATGCCGGTTTTTTCGTTGCCGCCAGGGCCAGTACCGATCTGAGCATGGGCAATACCTTCCCAGCGGTCGATGACTTCGCCTGTGTGCGCGTCTAGCATGGTGAACGGTCGAGTCGGCTGTTCACTGCCTTCTACTAGGTAAGAGACAACGTACACTAGTCGTGTTTTATCTACGCTTTGCTGTCCGATGCCTTGCTTCACAGAGCCTTGATAGATAAATAGCTGATGTTGAACGTTGTCTAGAGATTTGCTGGTTAAGCCTTGAGTCTTTAGATCTTTACTTGCGAGTTCAACCGCTTGAGCGCTGTTGATTGATGGCTTAACAAAAGATCGCTCTAAGGTCGTTGTTTTAAGGTAGCGACCTTGAACGGACTTAAGTGCGCCACCTTGGACACTTTGGGTGGCATTTAGGTAATGTCCCCATACCGGTGTTCCCCAGATGTTCTGCTGGATCTTAACTTTATAGATACCACGCTTTTTCAGGTTTACTTCTTTCACCATCTTGAAGCTAGAGGCGTTACTGACTCCTAACTGAGCGTTTAACCCAGAGAAGCTAGTAAAGTTGATCGGTTGATCGATTTGAACGGATTCACTTGCATGCACTGACAAAGACATAGCACTGGCTATAGCAACGGCAACTAAACGTTTTCTTATTTTCATTGTTGTTTTCTCTTTCCATGTAAAATTCAAGAAAACGTAACAAATTAATCACAGCGAATTTACATCATTCGATCTGATTAATTAGTAGCATGGCAATGATCTCTTTTATTCATGAAACTTATATTTCTCGTATTTACAGATAGTTATCATTTCTGTTTATTTTTGAACGCACCTATATGTTTATTTATAAAATCGTGACACTTTTATTAAGTGTTTATTTCTCTTGGAAATTAAGATTTTCGAGTAAATTGATCTGTGCCTCAATTAACGGATTCTGGGTTGATAGAAGGATCAACGATTTGAAAGTGTCACTTTAAACAGAAGGCCATTTAGCGAATTTAGGGGCAATTTTGATAAGAAATCGAAGACTTTTCGGCTTATTTTTCGAATTGTTAGTTAAAAGAGGGAAGGGGAATCGGGCACTTGTTTGGCACAGAGCACAAAATCTGCTGGATGAAAAAAGCCAGCGACGGGTCACTGGCTTAGATTAACTTAGTTTGTGCAGGCTACTGAATATAGGTAGGCAACTGCGACACTTAATTATGGTACGTGGCTAACGTCACTATAGCGAATTACTGCTTTTTACCGCCAACTTGTACGTAGTCGATACCGATAATACGGTTGATGATACCCAGAACAGAGCTCGTATCAGAGTTTGTTGAGCGAATCGTATCAACCGTTGCACCTTCAGGTACTAATTCCATTGCGCGGTCTTGAGTGTTACCTGGCACTTGGAAACCGACAATGTTGAAGCTCTCTGCGTGCGCTGTGTACACTTCTTCGTTGTGGCTGATACCAGAACAACCTGCTAGAGAAACAATGCCTAAAACAACTAATAACTTTTTCATAAAAATACCTTAAGAATGATTGGAACCTAGATGGCAAGGCACAAAGGCAGTGGCATGATTATCTAGATTTAATAAGTTCATGGGAGACAGCATCTCCCGACCGATGTTGAACATTATTCCAGAGGTGTTTTGTCGTTACTGTATGGGTTTGTCAGCTGAATCATTACATAGCTGAATGGTTATGGTGAATACTGCACCTTTTAAGGCTTGGCTCTGACCCACTTCCACAGTTGCGTTATGTTGAGCACAGATCTTCTCGACGATAGATAACCCTAACCCATGGCCGCTCTTAGCTTTATTACGTGCTTTGTCGCCAACATAAAAGGGATCGAACAGATGTGCTCGGTGCTCCTCTGCAACGCCATCACCATCGTCATGTACCGCAATTTTCAGTTGTTCTTGGTGCACGCTTGCTTCTATCGACACTTGCGAGCGTGCGAATTTCATTGCGTTACGCACTAGGTTATCTAGTGCTCGGTTAAATAGCGTTTCATCCGCCATTATTGAGCTAGGTTGCTCTGGTAGCGATAGGTCGATGTTGAGCTGAGTGTCTTTGTTCCAACGCGCCATTGCGTGGTCGAGAAAGTCTCGAATCTCTAATGGCTTTTTTAAGTTTTCTAGGTCAGTGCTATCGAGTTTGGCGTAATACAATAGTTCATCGACCATCTTTTCCATCTCTTCCGTGTCTTCGACAATACTCTCAATCGTGCTTTCTTGCTCTGCGTTTAGCTGGGTGTCTTTCAACATTTCAGCTTGCCACTGAATACGGAATATTGGCGTGCGCAGTTCATGAGCGACAGCATTAGTGAGTGAGCGATTACTTTCTACCAAGCGATGAATTCTGTCGGCCATTAGGTTGAAGGATTTGTTCAATGAACCAATCGCAATACCACTTGAAGTCTCGGCTCGTGTCGAGAGATCGCCCTCCGCAAAACGCAGAGTGGCAGCCTCAAGCTTTTTAACTCGGCGGAAGATAATAAATAGATGACATAACCCATATAAGATAAAGCTCGCTAAAAAGAACAACCAAATGAGGTCATCCTCCAACTCTATTTTTTGCCTAACGAACGCTTCACTGTTGGGGAGGTAGTGATAGGTATTGTCACTGCTTGCTAAGCGAAACCATAGGTCCCGTTCATCATCGTGAAAAACAAAGGTATTCGGATTCGTGCTGAAGAACTCTGAAACGGGGCTGGGTATTTCATCGTCTGGGCTGAATGTAACCAATTTATTTCGTGTGGTTTCTACAAACTGGTTTATCGCTTGATGAGCCGCTTCAAGGCCTTGATTTTTAGCGATGTTCTCGATCAATTGCTGGTGGGCAGCCGCTTCGTAATCTTCCAGTACGTATTCGTAGTCGGTATTGAGCTGATAGACGCTAATCTCGTAGGCGACAAGGCCGGCCATAAAGCAAACTAACAGCCCTATTAAGGACTCCAAAAAGATACGTCGCATAATCGCTCTCTTTTATTACGCTCGTATTGAGCGAGGTTAACGCCAGGCGGTCGAAACAAATAAGTAACCCTTCCCGCGAATGGTCTGAATTTTCTCTGCTGGTGTGTGGTCGTCGCCCAAAATCTTTCTTAGACGTACAACCTTGTTGTCAATCGTCCGGTCTATTCCGTCGTACTCAATCCCGCGCAATGTTTGCGTCAAGTAGTCACGAGATAACGGCGTGTCTGGGTTGCTTGCCAATAACCAAAGTAGGTCAAACTCGCTGTCAGTGAGTGATAAAACCGCACCTGAAAGTTCACACTTCTTATAAGTGTTTTTCAGAACGAGTTGATCGAACTGAAGGGTGTCTGAGTCATCGACTGAAGCGGTATTGGTGTCTTGGCGGCGTAATAGCGAACGAACTCTGGCCAGCAGAACTCTTGGTTTGATTGGCTTGGTGACATAGTCATCAGCCCCTGTCTCTAAACCAGCGACGTGGTCAAAGTCGTCATCGCTAGCAGTGAGCATCAAGATTTTACCTTTATAGTGCGTACGCGTCTGTCGGCAGATTGTAAGTCCATCAGTTACAGGAAGCATCAAATCCAGCAGTACGATGTCAGGTTGCTCCGTGAGGATGGTGTGTGCGGCATCACTGCCATCGTCCAACACCGTGACATCAAAATCTTGCGCGACGAAGTAGTCCTGCAACATTTTCTGAAGTTTCAAATCGTCTTCCACGATGATCATTTTAGGTTTTGTCATTCCATTATCAGCCTTGTCGTGCGTTTCACTTATTGAGATTAGGTGAGCGAGTCTTCGTCGTGATGAACCATTACGATTATACGCTATTGCATATAAGTTCAGATGCTTCGCCAAATACCTAAAGCGAATGATTAAACACTTTATAAGTTAGTTCAATGATGAATTGGCATTTATAGGAAAATAAAAAACATCGTTCAAATAGGCTCGACATTCTCATACATTTCCACGACAGATAAATTCAGCGCTAAACAATAGAATTTTCTCATCAAATATTTTGGGAATAACGGTATGAACGACTATAGAAATGCATTACTGGCGTTACCTTTGATTCTGTTAGCGGGCTGTAATTCAAGCTCTAACTCAGGTAAAGCTGCCACCAAAGTGCAAGCAAAACCTCAAGCAGATTACGTATTTTCATCAGCGAAACTGGGTGAGTTGTATAAAGAGCGACAAGAGGTCCAAGAATCCATAAAACTTGATTACAACGGTGTGCAGTATGAAATCGTTCTGTTTGCGGAAGATATTAGTGATAAGCAAAAAGTGGTTAGGCTTGCGGATAGTTTAGGTCAGAGTGTGGATCTGTACCTCCCTGATGCAGGGACTGACGATTGTGCGATTTACAGTGAGGGTAAGTTTTTTGATTCATTTGATTGTGGTGTTGCTCAACGTTCAATCGGCAATGACACCACGTTAATTAACACGACGACGAATACTCATAAACCCGTCGAGCTTGAGTATCACAATGAACTGGTTCAATACGTGACTAGCCTTGGGTCTACCATTCTGAGTACCACTAAAAGTGGGAACAAGGTAACGATAACCACCTCGTTTGCTTTCAACGCTTTTTACCGTGATGTGCTCAACGAGACTGGCGCTGTTGATCGCATTACTTCCACTCTAGGCGCATCAACCTATTCTCAGCTTTTTGATATCGTGAAATTGTATCAAGGCAGTGAGATGACGTTGAAGTTTACCAACCATATTGGTGGAAGTGCCGACGATGATATCAATATGTACACCGGTCGCATGATCCACAGTAACAACATGACGACGATCGTAACGCCTACGGGGTCGGTGTTCTCTGGCGGCACGGATCTTTTCGCTGCGGGTAACCCACGAGTTTTGCAACGAGCAGATACCACTAAAGCCATTGAGCTTAATAAGCAGGTTGGTGTCCACAGTTGGGCTGAGGATGATAAAACAGCCAAAGACTTCCCATACACGAACGAAAGCCATCGCAAGCAAGCGACCTACTTTAAAAAGGTAATGGGAGACAAAGGAATCGACTTCTATATCTTCACGTTGGATTCTGCTCCGGCTTCTGGCGAACACTGGGTGACTAAGGCTGAGTCAGATAAATACGGTTTCATCACACGCATTGAGTAGCTTAGGCTTGCAATAACATTAGAAACGACTGAGAAGGTTGGTGATGACGCTGTTGTCGCCAACCTTTTTGTTTATTTTTTGATTCGTTACCTGTGTTGATTGTGGATTTCCTTGTCTTAAATTTCAGTATGAAAATTCCTTGATACTTCCTTTCCACTCCCTCCCCAAAAAGTTTCTACAAGGACTCTCACTGATTGATTCTTGAACTTTCTAAGCAAAAACATTTGACCAATAACTATCATACCTCAAATCTTTAATTGTTTTCATTAGTGCTCTAAATGATATTTAATTTATTGTTTTATAATGATTTTTGTTGTTTTGAATGCTGTATTGTTACGAGTTTGCTTTAAATAATCATTTGAACCCTAACTAAATTTCTGTCATTTTATATTTAACTGAACGTTCAATATAAAATAAAAGGACTGAGAAATGCCGAAGGTTGGGATGCCTGATATACGTAAACCACAGCTTGTTCAAGCCACCATGACGGTGATTGATCGAGTGGGTTTGCATGCCGCGAGTATTGCGTTGATCAGCAAAGAAGCGGGAGTCTCCACTGGCATTATTAATCACTATTTTGGCGGGAAGCATGGGCTGCTCGAAGAGACCATGCGTGAAATCCTTCGCCAACTTTCTAATACCATCACGACTTCACTAAAAGCGCTTCCTGTTGATGCTCACCAACAGAGAATCAACGCGATCATCGATGGTAACTTCGAAGGTTACCAAGCAGAAAATAAGGTCGCGAAGGCGTGGTTGGCATTTTGGTCATATTCAATGCATGACGAGCAGCTGAAAAGACTGCAACGTGTGAATGAAAAACGTTTGATTTCACACTTACGTCTTGAGTTGAAAGGTATTTTGAATCATGAACAAGCGGATCTCGTTGCTCACGGGATTGCGTCTCTGATTGATGGTTTGTGGCTGAGAGGCACACTAAACCCAGATGGTATCGATGCTCAAAAGGCGCGTGCCATCATCAATGATTATCTAGATAAACAACTGACGTTCTACTCGTGCAGTACCAAATAGAACGCAGTGTTAGAACTAGAACAGCACTAGAACGACCAATACTTACACCCAAAATTCAAACTAGACCAGTAGAGTCTAATAACAATAATTAAGTCAGAATCTCAAATGGAAATGAACTCGTTATACATCGATGGCGCAGCGGTTAAAGCAACCTCTGGTGAAACCTTTGATAGCATTAACCCTGCCAACGGTGAACCTATCGCGACCTTAGGCCAAGCATCTTCAGCAGATGTCGACAGTGCTATTGAATCTGCGAAACGCGGGTTTGCGGTATGGTCTGCAATGACCGCTGTGGAACGCAGCCGCATTCTGTTGAAGGCAGTGGAAATACTTAGAGCTCGAAATGATGACCTTGCAAACCTTGAGGTTGTTGATACGGGCAAGCCGCTGCAAGAAGCAATTGAAGTGGATGTGGCGTCTGGCGCTGATGTTATTGAATACTTTGCTGGCTTGGCTCCAACGCTACAGGGCGACCAACAACCGCTGAGCGAATCTCAATTTTTCTACACTCGCCGCGAACCGCTAGGCATCTGTGCGGGCATTGGTGCGTGGAACTACCCCATTCAAATCGCGATGTGGAAATCGGCTCCAGCACTCGCTGCGGGTAATGCGATGATTTTCAAGCCTTCAGAAGAAACGCCGCTCACAGCGCTCAAGCTTGCTGAGATCTTTACCGAAGCTGGTCTTCCTGATGGCGTGTTCAACGTGGTTCAGGGCGATTACCGTGTTGGTCAGATGCTAACGGCGCACCCAGACATCGCGAAAGTGTCGTTCACGGGCGAAACCGGTACCGGTAAAGCGGTAATGGCAGACAGCGCTAAGACGCTGAAATCAGTCACCATGGAACTTGGCGGCAAGTCACCAATGATCGTGTTTGATGATGCGAAATTGGATGATGCAGTTTCAGCTTCGATGGTGGCTAACTTCTACACCCAAGGCGAAGTGTGTACTAACGGTACCCGTGTTTATGTACACGAAAACATCTACAACGCATTCATCGACCAACTTAAAACACGCACTGAGAAGCTGATCATTGGTAACCCAATGGATATGGAGACTCAGATCGGCGCGTTGATTTCTAAAGACCACCTTTCAAAAGTCCTTGAAGCAATTGAGCTAGCTAAGCAGTCGGGTGCAACCCTGCTGACGGGCGGCTATCAAGTGACAGACAACGGCTTAGCGAACGGTAACTTTGTTATCCCAACCGTGTTTGTGGATTGCGAAGACAACATGCCTCACGTTCAGCAAGAAATTTTCGGCCCTGTGATGTCAGTGTTGAAGTTTACGGACGAAGACGATGTGATTCGCCGCGCTAACGACACCAAATATGGCCTTGCGGCTGGTGTGTTCACGCAAAACCTTTCTCGTGCGCACCGTGTTATTCATCAAATGCAGGCAGGTATTTGTTGGGTTAATACGTGGGGCGACTCACCAGCAGAAATGCCAGTTGGGGGTTACAAGCTTTCGGGTGTTGGCCGTGAAAATGGACCCGAAACCCTACTTCACTATACGCAGACTAAGAGCATTCTTATTGAACTTGGCGACTACGCCTGTCCTTATGCCTAACGCGTAACACTCAATTTTATGGGTTAGCTTAACAGAGCTAGCCCTACTGACTCATCTCAGGGAAATCAAAACATGGAACAACGCTACGATTATATTATCGTCGGCGCGGGTTCGGCCGGCTGTGTGTTAGCGGATAGGCTAACGGAAAGCGGTGAACATAGCGTTTTATTACTGGAAGCTGGTGGCACGGATAAGAGTATTTTTATCCAGATGCCAACCGCGCTTTCTTACCCAATGAATACTGAAAAGTACGCTTGGCAATTTGAAACAGAGCAAGAACCGGGCCTTGATGGACGCGAACTGCACTGCCCACGTGGCAAAGTGTTAGGCGGCAGCTCATCAATTAACGGCATGGTTTATGTTCGTGGCCACGCGTGTGATTTTGACCAATGGGAAGAAGAGGGCGCTGCGGGTTGGAACTACCAAGCATGTCTGCCTTATTTCCGCCGTGCTGAATCATGGAACAAAGGTGGTGATGAATACCGTGGAGACAATGGCCCTGTCGGCACTTGTAATGGTAACGATATGGAGCTCAACCCGCTTTACCAAGCGTTCATCGATGCAGGTAAAGACGCTGGTTACCCAGAAACCAACGATTACAACGGCTACCAGCAAGAAGGCTTCGGCACTATGCATATGACGGTAGACAAGGGTGTTAGAGCCTCAACCTCTAACGCTTATTTACGTCGAGCATTGAAGCGTTCAAACCTGACCTTGAAGAAAGGTATCGTGGCGCGTCGTTTCTTACTTGAAGCACAAGACTTAGAAGGTCAATCAGGCTTGAAAGCGGTTGGTGTCGAGTTTGAAAAGTCAGGCAATACCCAGGTGGCTGTGGCGAACAAAGAAGTGATCTCTTCTGCGGGTTCTATTGGCTCGGTTCAACTGCTGCAGCTTTCTGGTATCGGCCCGAAAGCCGTGCTTGAAAAGGCCGGCGTTGAAGTTAAACACGAACTAAGCGGTGTCGGTGAAAACCTTCAAGATCACCTAGAAGTGTACTTCCAATATCACTGCAACGAACCCATCACGCTCAACAGCAAGCTTGGTTTAGTCAGCAAAGGCATGATTGGTGCAGAATGGATTTTGACTCGTAAAGGCCTTGGTGCCACTAACCACTTTGAATCGTGCGCGTTTATTCGTTCTCGCAAAGGATTGAAGTGGCCAAACATTCAATATCACTTCCTACCAGCAGCGATGCGTTACGACGGACAAGCGGCCTTTGATGGTCACGGTTTCCAAGTACACGTTGGGCCTAACAAGCCAGAGAGTCGCGGTACGGTTGCGATCACTTCTGCTGATCCGCATGCCAAGCCAGAGATCATTTTCAACTACATCTCGACTGAACAAGATCGCCAAGATTGGCGCGATTGTATTCGTCTAACGCGTGAGATTTTGTCTCAACCAGCAATGGATGCTTACCGAGGTGAAGAGATTCAGCCGGGTCTAAGTGTGACTTCCGATGAAGCAATCGACGAATGGGTTAAACAGAACGTGGAAAGTGCGTACCACCCTTCATGTGGCTGCAAAATGGGCGCTGATGATGATCCAATGGCAGTGCTTGATGAAGAGTGTCGCGTTCGCGGCATTGATAATCTGCGCGTTGTTGACTCATCTGTTTTCCCTGTTATTCCGAACGGAAACTTGAACGCCCCGACCATTATGGTGGCTGAGCGTGCTTCCGATTTGATTTTGGGTAAGCCAATGCTCAAAGAGCAGGACGTTCCAGTGTGGATTGCACCTGAATGGCAAGAGAAGCAAAGAATCAATAAACCAGTAAGAGAAGCGTAAGCCTCTGTTATTGAGATAAAAATAATAAAAAGTAACAACCAAAATTAGTCAAAAGTCAGCAAAACTGCCCTGATTAGTATGAGTTAGGGCAGAAAAAGGAAAGATAAAAAGGAATCATTATGACGACTCAACATAAACAAACCGCTACAAAAAAGGTATTAGCAACATTAGCCATCAGTTCATTTGCATTTGGTGCTAACGCTTCTATTGAACCACAGCAATGTGAAAACGTCCGCTTCGCTGATGTAGGCTGGACTGACATTACCGCAACAACCGCCGTTACTTCTGAACTATTAAAAGGCCTTGGTTACAAAACCAAAACCGACCTACTTTCAGTACCGGTGACATACTCTTCAATGGCGAACGGCGATATTGACGTATTCCTAGGCAACTGGATGCCAACCATGGAAGGCGATATTGCTAAGTACCGTGAAGAGGGCACGGTTGAAACCGTTCGTGCCAACCTTGAAGGCGCAAAATACACGCTAGCCGTACCAAAATACGTGTACGACTCAGGTGTAAAAAGCTTCGCCGACCTAGCAAAACATGCCGACAAATTTAAAGACCGCATCTATGGCATCGAGCCGGGTAACGACGGTAACCGCCTAATACAATCAATGATTGATTCAGACGCGTTTGGCTTGAAAGATTTCAGCCTAGTGGAATCAAGCGAAGCGGGCATGGTGTCGCAAGTATCTCGCGCTGCTCGTCGTAGCCAGTGGATCGTTTATCTAGGTTGGGCGCCGCACCCAATGAACAGCAATGTTGAGATGGAATACCTATCAGGTGGTGACGACTTCTTCGGCCCTAACTACGGCGGCGCGAATGTTTACACCAATGTTCGTTCAAACTACCTGTCTGAATGTGCAAACGTCGGTCAACTTCTGCAAAACCTAGAGTTCACACTAGAGATGGAAAACCAGTTGATGGAAGAGATTCTTAACCAAAAAGTGAAGCCAGAAAAAGCGGCTCAACAATGGTTGAACAATAACCCTCAACAAGTTGAAGCTTGGTTAGACAACGTAAAAACGCATAAAGGTGAATCAGCGACTCAAGCGGTTACTGAATACCTAAAACAAGTTAAAGCTTAGTTTTACCTACCTATCGTTCTATTTATCAAAGCTCTATAAATAAAAAAGGTGGGCTTGCCAATTGTCTATTGGTTTGAAGTAGCCCACCCATAATAAAAGGCAATATTGTGAATTTTATTACGGAAAACAAAATCCCTGTTGGTCAATGGATGGAAGCGGGTGTTGATTGGCTAACAATCAATGCAGCAGGACTCTTTGACGCTATTTCGATTTTTCTAGAAACCGTCATTATGTTTTTAGTCGATGTATTTAAGTGGATGCCACCGGCTTTACCAATCGTGATGACCGCGGCGATTGCATGGTATTTACACCGTAAACCCTCGCTTGTGATTTTCGTGGTTGCAGCTTTGCTGACTATTTTAAACCTTGGCTACTGGCAAGAAATGCTGGAAACCTTTGTCCTCGTGTTTGCAGCGACAACGATTTCCGTATTAATTGGCGTACCAGTTGGCATTATGGCCGCGCATCGCCCTTGGTTGTATACGGTGCTTAGACCCATTCTTGATTTAATGCAGACGGTTCCAACGTTTGTGTATCTGATTCCGACTTTGGTTTTATTCGGCTTGGGCATCGTTCCTGGCTTAATCTCGACCATCATATTTGCCATTGCCGCGCCAATTCGTTTGACCTACTTAGGTGTAACCAAAGTGCCTGAAGAGTTGATTGAAGCGGGTAAAGCGTTTGGTGCAAGCCGCATGAAATTGCTGATGAAAGTGGAATTACCGGCTGCCTTACCAAGCATTATGGCGGGTGTAACTCAATGTATTATGTTGTCGCTTTCGATGGTGGTTATCGCCGCCCTTGTCGGAGCTGACGGACTTGGTAAACCTGTTGTTCGTGCATTGAACACAGTGAACATCTCACAAGGTTTTGAAGCCGGGTTGGCGATTGTATTAGTCGCTATCATTCTTGATCGCTTGTGCAAAACACCAAACCAGAAGGAAGCTTAATCATGTCTAACTCTCAGGGAAAAAAGACAATGGACGCGATTACCATTAAGAATCTCGATGTTGTGTTTGGTAATAAATCGAAACAAGCGCTTGAGCTACTCGACCAAGGTAAAACTCGCCAAGAGATCATTGATGAGACTGGCCAAGTGGTTGGCGTAGATAATGTGTCGCTGACCGTTGAAGAAGGCGAGATCTGTGTATTGATGGGTTTGTCTGGTTCTGGTAAATCATCTTTGCTTCGCGCAGTTAACGGCTTGAACGAGATCAGCCGTGGTTCACTGACAATCAAAGACGGTGACCAACAAGTCGATTTAGCACAGTGTGATGAAGCGACTCTGCGTCATCTTCGTACTCACCGTGTATCCATGGTTTTCCAAAAGTTTGCTTTGATGCCATGGCTTAATGTATTAGACAACGTAGCGTTTGGTCTTGAAATGCAGGGTGTAGCGAAAGATGTTCGTCGTGCAAAAGCGCGTGAGCAATTAGAAATGGTCGGCCTGGCGGAATGGGAAACCAAATTTCCACATGAGCTTTCTGGCGGCATGCAGCAACGTGTTGGTTTGGCGCGCGCGTTTGCAATGGACACCGACATTCTGTTGATGGATGAACCGTTTTCGGCGCTTGATCCACTGATTCGTGCTCAGTTGCAAGATGAACTGATCACACTGCAAAGCAAACTCAACAAAACGATTTTGTTCGTGAGTCACGACCTAGATGAAGCACTGAAGATTGGTAACAACATCGCGATCATGGAGTCAGGAAAGCTGATTCAACACGGTAAGCCTGAAGAGATCGTATTGACGCCAAAAACAGAATACGTAAAAGACTTCGTTGCTCATACCAATCCATTGAATGTGCTTAAAGGTCGCTCTTTGATGCAGCCTCTTGATTCACTAACGCAAGAGAATGAAAGCTGGAAGATCTGCGATTCTAAAGATCTCTGGATTGAACAGAGTGAAGGTGCTTTATCGGTGAAAGGTGAATCTGCTTTGGCGCTTGTCGAGTGGAGTGAATCTGACGACTTAACTGCAATCAGCGAGTCGAGTGTAGTTGTGGCAAGCCCGGAAATTGGCATGCGTGATGCGATTAAGCTCAAGCAGATCAGTAACCACCCGATTTTGCTGGTGGAAGACAATCAACTGGTCGGTATTCTGGATAACAGCGAGTTTTACAACGCACTAACGGGTAATTTTCAGATGAATACAGCCGCGTAAAATTTCGTTTTCCAGCTTGGCGATTAGGGCTGGTTTTTTATTAGGTGGAGAGGGTTAAGTCTCTTTACCTCTATGATTATTAAAATATATTATTCTTTGAGTTTGTATTCTCTGGTTCATTATTTTTGTCTTCATTGAAGCTTTCATTTCCCCTTCATTAAGCAAAAGTGCCGTACCACGCAAGTTTAGTGGTATAGAAAAGATTGAGAATAGTATGAACATCAGTACAATGCGGAAAAATCAATGAAGTAATTTATCAATTTACAGTGTAATTCGAGCGCGCGTGACGTAATCACTCGAGACATTTCATCGCTTCGACGCTGTAAAACCATTCACAGTATATTAGTACAAAGGTCTGCATCTTGGACAAACATGACGAAATCCTGGTCGCTATTCGCCAAATTATTCGCGCTATCGATTTACACTCGAAGAAGCTGAGTAAAGAGTATGGTTTGACTGGCCCTCAATTAATCTTAATGAGAGCAATCCAAGAAATGGGTAATGTGACGATCAAAGAATTGTCTAATCAGACCAATGTAAGCCAAGCAACGACGACGACGATCATCGACCGTCTTGAGTTAAATGGCTATGTACAACGAGTACGCAGTTCATCGGACCGCCGTAAAGTACACGCGAACCTGACTGAAAAAGGTCAAGAGTTGCTAAACAATGCGCCACCGCCGCTGCAAGATAACTTCGTTAAAAAATTCCAAAACCTAGAGACGTGGGAGCAAAGCTTACTGCTTTCTTCGATGCAGCGTGTATCAGCAATGATGAACGCAGAAGACATCGACGCCGCTCCAGTACTTCAACTTGAAGGCATTGCAAACGTAGCCAAGAGCTAACCTTATTTATAAATTGTTTATTTAGAACAACAACTTAAATAATTGTCAAATGGTCGCACTAAGCGGCCATTTTTGATCCTGCCATTTAAAATTCTCTATTTGCCTTGCGTGTTAGCTACGCCTTCTTATTTTAAATTCCCCTGACTTTTTGCCCCGTTTGTAGCCGCCTCATTGGATTGTAATCAAAACTCCATTGACGATTCTTTGACAATAAAATTCTAGACCGACCGGTCTGTTGTGTATTGTTGTGTATTGTTGTGTGTTCATCTTAACCACGAGGTGATGTATGAAACACGAATTGACGCCAACACAAATGACCATGACGTTGAACAGCATGCAGGGAGCTTTTGCACAGAAACCGATGCCAGCGATATCGGAGAGAATTGAGCAGCTGCTCGCACTTAAATCTGCGCTAATCGATTACACAGATCGTTTGTGTGTAGCCGTGAGTGAGGACTATGGTCACCGCAGCCGACAAGACACTTTGATGGCTGACATATTGCCTTGTATCGGAAATATTGATCACAGCATTGAGTGTTTACCTCATTGGTCGACATCTTCGATTCGTCATTCCGGCCCATTGCTTTCAACCTCTCGTGTTGAAGTGGTATATCAACCCAAAGGCGTCGTCGGGATTATTGCTCCGTGGAATTTCCCGATCATGTTATCCGTCGGCCCACTTATTTCGGCGTTGGCTGCGGGAAATCGCGCCATGATCAAGATGAGCGAATTTACCCCAGCGACGAACCAAGTATTAACAGCGCTATTGGCGGAAGTTTTCCATGCCGATGAGGTGTGCTTGGTTGAAGGTGAGGTAGAAATCGCAGCCGCATTTTCGGCGTTGCCGTTTGATCATCTTCTATTTACAGGGTCAACCCAAGTGGGTCGCCAAGTGATGAAGTCAGCGGCTGATACGCTAACCCCAGTCACGCTAGAGCTGGGTGGAAAGTCGCCGGTTATCGTGGCAGAAGACATGCCGATTGATATTGCGGTAGAGCGAATTATTTATGGTAAAAGCCTAAACAACGGCCAAGTATGTGTCGCTCCAGATTACGTGCTACTCCCTGAAGATAAGCTCGAAGCCTTCATTTTGGAGTACAAAAAACAATATCAACAGCTATTTGATGAAGGGATCTACTCTGAGAGTTTAACCTCGCTCATTAACCCTCGCCAATGTGATCGTATTGCTGGTCTGTTGAATGAAGAGCAGGAAGCTGGGACACGAATCGTTGCTTGCCATGACGAATCGATGGACCTAAATACTCATCGGTTGGTGACACATTTGATCGTTGAACCAAGCCTGTCATCCAAGGTGATGAACGAAGAAATTTTCGGCCCATTATTACCTTTGATTACGTATCGCAATGTCGAAGAGGCGTTCCAAGTCATCAATAGCAAACCAAGGCCGTTAGCACTCTACCTGATGAGCTTTGATTTGAGTTTACAGGCTCAGGTTAAGCACCAAGTTCACTCCGGTGGCATGTGTATTAATGACTGTGTTTTCCATTTAGCGGTTGATGAGGCGCCGTTTGGTGGCATTGGCGAATCAGGCCAGGGCAATTATCACGGTAAAGAAGGGTTTATCACTTTCTCTCACGCTAAAACTGTGTTGGAAACAGGTTTAGATCATCGAGTTAAGCATCTGTTTTCAAAAGAAGACAACGAATTAGAAACAGCAGTGATGGGCATGCTTGGCCAGTAAATCACTGTTGGTATGACACTGTTTATTTTTCAAAAAGTTATTTTCACGAAATTATTTTAAGAGGTTACTTTTATGTTGGAACGTTTTTTTGAACGTACGATCAAATCGTATTTGATGATTACAGGTTTCTTAACGGCGACGGCTTTTTCCACTTTCCTAGCGCCTGATTGGAGTATGCAGACGCTGTTCTCGTACAACGATACCATGATGGAAAACAAAGAGTATTTGCTCGGTACTTATCAACACTGGGGTGTGGTGGTTGGCTGTATTGGTGTGTTGTTGATGTTCTCGGCGAAGTACAAATCGCTGCGTACCTCAACCATGATTTACAGCGCATTTGAGAAGTCGATGTTTGTTGGCATCTTCTTATACAACGTGTGTATCAACGATTATGAGTGGTTCTATGGCAGCAGCTCAAGAGTATGACCCTGCGCTCGACTTATTACATTGGATGTCTCAAGCCGCGCACTAATTCAAATCCTAACTCAGGTTAATCACAGAAAGGTTAACCTCAGAAAAAGTTACTCGCAGAAAAGTTAATTACTGAAACAAGTTAATCACAGAAATTGGAGAACGTCTTATGCAGACATTCAAGAAATCTTTAGTCTTCACTGCAATGGCTGCGGCAAGCAGTGCTGCTCTTGCGGCTGAATCAGAAAAACCGAATATTGTTGTCATTGTCGGCGATGATGTGGGCTTTGCCGATACTCAGCCTTATGGCTCAGAAGCCAATACACCAAACCTAATGGCGCTGGCTGAAGAGGGGGTTAAGTTTACTAACTTTCACGCGTCACCAACCTCATCGGTAACGCGCTCTATGATGTTAACCGGAGCAAACAGTCACGAGGTTGGGCTAGGCACCTTCGACTATGCCGTCTATCCGGGCGCGATTGGTAAGCCGGGTTATGAAGGTTACCTCACCAAGAAAGGGGTTACGGTCGCCACGTTGCTTGAAGAGAGCGGCTATAACACTTACCTCTCTGGTAAATGGCATTTGGGGCACGAGGATGGCTTCTTACCTGACGATCGAGGTTTTGAAGAGAGTTACGGTATATTAGCGGGCGGCTCTAATCACTTTAATCGAGATATGATGTTCCCGGCCAAAAACGCTGCGACAGCGGATGCGTTGCAAAAAGGCGATATTCCCGGTGTTGAAGTTGAGCCAACTTACCGCAACGGTGAAGTGGTTGAGGATAAGTACAAAGGCGAGTACTCAGACCAAGTTTACACCAACGAGATCATCAAGATGATCGACAGCAAAAAAGACGACGGTAAGCCTTTCTTCGCTTACGTCCCATTCACCGGTATTCACCTGCCACTGCAAGCGCCTGAGTCTGCCTATCAAGATAAAGTCGATTACTACGTTGAACATGGTTGGGACTCGGTTCGAGAAGATCGTTTCCAACGCATGAAAGAGATGGGTGTGATTCCAAAAGACGCCGATATTTCAGATCGTAACGCATTAAGCCGACCTTGGGACTCGCTCTCTGAGAAAGAACAAAAGTGGTACGGAAAGAAAATGGCTGTCGCGATGGGCATGATGGAAATGCAGGACCAACAAGTCGGTCAGATAGTCGATTACCTGAAAGAAATCGGGGAATACGATAATACTTACATCATGTACCTAGCGGATAACGGCCCAGAAGCGGCGGATATTACCGGTGAAAATATCAGTGATTTGATCCGAACGTGGACTGCTCATCATTTTGATAATTCGACTAAAAACTTGGGCAAGGCGAACTCCAGTGTGTCACTTGGACCTGAGTGGGCAAGCGCTTCAACCGGTGGCTTATCTTGGTACAAAGCTTACACAGCAGAGGGCGGTATCCGTGTGCCATTTATCGTTAAGCCAGCCAAAGCGCTTTTAGACGGTGAAGATGCGTTGCAACCGGGAACTCAGACAGACGACTTATCCCAAGTGAAGGACATTGCAGCCACGATTCTTGAGATTGCAGAGGTCGATCATCCAGGAACCGAATATCAAGGTCGAGAAGTGGCGCCGATGAGTGGTGTGAGTTTGTTGCCTTACTTCAAAGGGGAAACGGCAGACGTGCACAGTGCCAACAATGCGATTCCATTTGAATTGTTTGGTAGCGGAATTCTGCTTAAAGGTGATCATAAGATCATCCGAATTTCTACGGGAATGGGTGGCGACAGTGAGTGGCACTTATACAACACCAAGAAAGATCCAGCTGAGCAACATGACTTGAGAAATGAAATGCCAGATCTGTTCCTTGAAATGGTCGCTGAATATCAAGAATACGAAAAAACGCAAAATATCGTCCCGGTTGACGAAGTGTGGAACCCGTTTGAAAACGTGAAATAGAGGAAAAAATCACTCGGCCAACCTAATGCCATCAAGCTTGGTTGGCCGATGTACACCGTGTAAAGGAATTACGAATTGTTTTAGCTAATACAATAACTTTTACATCGAGGCACTCTTCATGACGACATTATCGCTATCAAATTTGAGTTCAGTTCCGCAGTTCAATGGCAAAGCACACAGCAAACTTCAGGCGTTAGCAAAACCGATTGGTGCGGTGTGTAATATCAGTTGCACCTACTGTTATTACTTAGAAAAACAGCAGCTGCTTGAATACCCAAAAGGCTCTCAATATACGATGGATGAAGTTCTGCTCGAGCGTTATATCAAGCAGTACATAGAAGGGCAGAATACGCCTGAAATCATCTTTTCTTGGCACGGTGGAGAGCCTACCTTGTTGGGGATTGAGTACTTTCAAAAAGTCGTCGAGCTGCAGAAAAAATATTGTCCTAACCACAGTAAGATCAGCAACGACCTTCAAACCAACGGCACGTTACTGAATGATGCGTGGTGTGAGTTCTTCAAAAAGAATGACTTTATCATTGGTGTAAGCATTGACGGCCCAGAGCACTTACACAATCACTACCGAACCAACCGTGCAGGCAAAGGCACTTTTTCTCAAACAATGCGTGGTATTCACTACTTGAAGCAGCATAACGTCGAATTCGCGACCCTAAGCTGCGTGAATGATGTGACAGGAAAGTATCCATTAGAGGTCTATCGCTTTCTGCGTGATGAAGTGGGCTCGAAGCAATTGCATTTTATACCTGTGGTCGATAAGCGCGAAGCTCACACCAACAATAAATGGTTGAGCAACCAACAAGCGATCATTCCCGTATCAGGTGAGGTTGAGGCTTGGAGTGTCGATTCTGCACAATGGGGAGAGTTCCTCACTACCGTTTTTGACGAGTGGATTGAGCACGATTTTGGTCGGGTATTAGTGCCGTACTTTGAAAATTTTGTCGGAGTGTGGATGGGCAGAGAAAGCACCATGTGTACCTTGAGTGAGATCTGCGGAAAAGGGTTAGCGGTTGAGCCCAATGGCGATGTGTATTCATGTGACCATTATGTCTTTCCTGAATTTCAGCTGGGTAATATTCAGGAACAAGCACTTTCAACTTTAGCCTTCTCGCCAAAGCAGCAGCGTTTTGGGTTCGCCAAACAGAAGTCTCTGCCGGAACAATGCCAAGCCTGTGAGTTTAAATTTGCATGCCATGGCGAGTGCCCTAAAAACCGCATCATCAAAAGCCGAGATGGTGAGGCTGGGTTAAATTATCTCTGTGAAGGATGGCTGAGCTTCTTCAAGCATATCGACCCTGTTATTAAGGGCTTACTCAAAGCCAATAATATTCCGTCTCGTCTGGGGTAACGGAGTAGGCGTGAATGAATTCAATCTAGATTTAAAGTTAGATAAAAGGCTCGCTAAATTGTGCGAGCCTTTTGGTATTTGGTATTTGGTATTTGGTATTTGGTAACGGGTATATCTAGTCAGCCGATTTTTGGGCTGGGCTCATGGCGAGAAGAGTCTCTTCCATGGCATTGTTTAGAATCGAACGGTTACGCTGCATGGCGGCCATGAGCGTTGAGCCTAGCCATAGGCCATAAAGCATTCGAGACAGCGATTCGGGCTCTGCGATCGTGAAGTCACCGGTCTCATTGCCTTCTTCAAATAGCTTCGCCATACGCAGGATGATCTTTTCTGCGCCTACTGCCATGGTCGATTGCAACGGGTTTTCAGAACCAGCTACTTCTCCCGCCAGTTTTACGACAAGACATTGGATATTGAAGTCTTCAGTCAGTTTCGATGCACACCAAAACTCGAAATAGGCTTTAACGCGATCACGGCGAGAAAGCGACTCATCACTTAAAAAGTCGTCCAGCTTAGCGAGATGCTCATCAAAGTAGTTAGTAAGCAGGATCTCACCAAAGTGTTCTTTGGATTTAAAGTAGTGGTAAAAAGAACCCTTCGTGCCTTCCGCTTGGTTGATGATTTTCATCAGGCCAACACCAGCAAACCCGTGTTCATTAATAAGGCTAAACCCTGCATCGAGCATAGCTTGTCGCATGTCTTTCATTGTTCTTACTCTTTATGCTGAGAATGAGGAATAGTGTAACCAGCAACATACCAACCGTCCAGTCTAGCGCGTTAGGACACGGTCAATAATTGACTCGTTTCGTCAAATTGATTTTTCTCTTGCTTACACTTCTAAGCGATAAAACTTTTTTCAAGATAAGCACATCCTATAAATCGAAAATAACAACCTTAAAGGGCTTGTTTGGTGCCTTAAAATGGCTAAATCAGGGTGTTTTAAGTTACTGTTTTTGTTGGTTTTTAATTTGGTGTTTTCTTGAGATCGCAATGGTAGTCTTAGCTTAATTTCTTTAGGGGGCTAAATGGACACCAATAACAGCACTTATCATCAGCACAGTTTTGCTCAGCAAGATTTATCAGAGCTTACATTTACAGCCTGCACGTTTATCCGTTGTGATTTCAGACGTTCGAACTTACGTGATGCAACGTTTATTAACTGTAAGTTTATCGAACAAGGCGATATTGAGGGATGCCACTTCGATGTTGCCGACTTACGAGATGCAAGCTTCCAGAATTGCCAGTTGGCGATGGCGAATTTTAGTAATGCGAATTGCTATGGGATTGAGCTACGTGAATGCGACCTGAAAGGGGCGAACTTTACTCGCGCTAACTTTGCCAATCAGGTAAGCAATAGAATGTACTTTTGCTCTGCGTATATTACGGGCTGTAATCTGTCATACGCCAATTTTGAACAAGCTTGTTTAGAGAAGTGTGAGCTGTTTGAGAACCGTTGGATAGGCACTTACCTTGGCGGCGCGTCACTGAAAGAGTCTGATCTCAGCCGAGGTGTGTTCTCGGAAGATGTATGGGGGCAATTTAGTATGCAAGGGGCGAATTTATGCCATGCTGAATTAGAAGGGTTAGATCCTCGCAAAGTAGATACAACAGGAATCAAAATTGTCGCGTGGCAACAAGAACAACTGCTTGAAAGCATGGGTATTGTGGTGATGCCTGATTGATAGCTGTAATTTCTAACTACAGGCTATTTGGAATATGTAAGAATTCGCTATAGAAGAAAAGCCCAAAGCTAATAACTTTGGGCTTTTCCGTATTTGGTAACCAGCATTTTATAATGAATTTTTAAAAAGAGAATGCTTGGTGATAGAGAACTGATTGGTTGATTAATGCATGCCTGAGCGCATTTTGTCGGCGAGCGCAAAGAAGACAAAAACGACGAAACAGACTAGAGCAGCACACAGTGAAGTTAAGATGGTTGTGGCGTCTTTTGAAATCAATGGAATGGTGATAGAAGCTAGCGCTATCAACATAACAAGGATATGAACAATTCGACCCGGAATTGGATTTTTATGACAGAATGAAGCCCAGAGGTAACGCATTTTCAACACCAGTATAAAATTAGTGGTTTTATTCTATTTTCTTAGTGAGTATTTTGTAAATAACAATTGGTTACAATTGGTTGTAAATATGATCTAAGTCGAATTAGTATTAAACCACTTAAATAACAGCAGGTTATTGATCTTTTATTGAATTTTAACTTTCAAAATGAACATCATAATATTCCGTATTCTTTGGAATGCTAAGTCAAATATTATTCAAATTTTTGTTTTTTGACTTAAGATCTCATTTATTGAGTGTTCTGTTAAGAGACCGTTTGCGTATTGATTTCCGCCCTGTACATGTCAATTAGGCAGGTATCTATTTAGGGGCTGAAATTCGTTTAATGTCATTTATCAAAGAGAGTGTTCGAATTGAGAGCGCGGTAATCTTGTCTTAGATTCAGTTTGGTATACTCAAGGTTCAATCTACGAAGATGATGGAGATGATATGTCGAAAACCGCGAAGATCATGAATGAAGATAAACTAGTGAAAAAAGCAGTTGAGGTCGGTTTTAAAATGGCTAAATTGCAAGGTTTTGATTTGCCACATTCATCTCAACCAATAAAGGTCAAAGCGGTGTACTTGTTTCTTGTTGAAGTAAATCAGATCACGCCGTTACCAGAAAGTAAGCTTGATGGGGCAAACATTAAAAAGCGTCTGGCGCTATGGATACATAAAGCATTGCCTGATAATGATCCCTTGAAGTAAACCTTTTCCAAGCTGATATTTCTGGACTCGTTTCCTCTGAGTTCATTATTCATCGATATGTTAGATAAGAAACCTAGCGAGCTCTCGCTAGGTTTTTTTGTTTTTGAGGCCGATATTTTAATAGTGGATAGCGAGTCACTGCCATTCGAAGCGTTGTTATCTACTCGATAGAATGTTCAACACTGAGAGTGTTGGTGATTTATGCCGCTTGATTGGCAATCTGAGCACATAATTTACTAATGACTCTAACCTTCTTTTGACGCTTATTCGGTTAAAGACATTGTCTTAAGATCTCCACCGATCAAATACATTAGAACTCAAAGTATTATTTAATTCATGCTGACCGCTATTAAATGTGATACAGATCACTAATTTTTGTTTTTTAAAGTTAAGGTGTTGATCTTAGTAGGGGGTAAATGCTCATAATAAAAAGGAATTTAATTAGAGTTCAAAGGAATTTCTCGGTATGATTACATCAGCGCCTTGGGTGTTGTGTCCAGAAGTGATAGAAAAAACGAGTGAAGAATGGAGTTTTCGCGAGCCCAAAGCTTCAGATGGCAACGACATTTATCGACTGATTTCAGAATGTCCGCCACTAGACACCAACTCGTCATATTGCAATTTTTTGCAATCCACTCACTTTAGTAAAACTTGTATTTTGGTTGAGAACAAAGGTGAGCTTGCGGGCTTTATCTCGAGTTATCAAAAACCGAGTGAGCCTAATGTTCTCTTTATTTGGCAAGTTGCAGTTGCCCCTCGATTTAGAGGTCACTCTTTAGCTTACAAGATGTTGAACAGCTTACTTCGTCGAGAGTGGCTGAAGAGTATAGAAGCTATTGAAACAACCATTACTAAGTCAAATCAAGCGTCTTGGGCACTCTTTAAAAAGCTAGACGCAAAAAATAGTAGCACTGGAAAAGTGACCACTTTCTTAGATGAAAATGTTCATTTTAAAGGGCTGCACGATACTGAGTATTTGTATCGAATACCCCTTAAATAATCATTAACTTATAGGAATCAAATAACGGCCTTATCATGGATATTTTTAAAGAGCAGGAATCTAACGTACGTTCATACTCGAATAGTTTTCCAGTCACTTTTGCTAAATCAAAAGGCTGCTGGCTTGAAACAAAACAAGGTGATCGTTACCTCGATTTTCTTGCTGGAGCAGGATCTCTCAATTACGGTCATAACAATCCAATACTTAAGCAAGCTTTACTTGAGTATATTGAAATGGATGGAATTACACATGGCTTGGATATGCATTCAGAAGCCAAAGCTGAATTCCTAGAAGCTCTTAGTCGCTTTATTTTGGAACCTCGAGCATTAGATTACAAAGTTCAATTTACCGGCCCGACAGGAACAAATGCGGTTGAGGCAGCGATTAAGTTGGCGAAAAAAGTAAAAAGTCGAAGCAGTATTGTTGCATTTACCAATGGTTTTCATGGTTGTACGGCGGGTGCATTGGCTGCTACAGGCAACCAACACCACAGGCAAGGTGCGGGCTCAAATCTCAACAACGTTACGCGTTTGCCATTTGAAGGTTACGCTGGAATCGATGGTTTAAAATTATTTGAAACGATGTTAACCGATAATTCCGCTGGTATGGATAAACCTGCTGCCGTTTTATTGGAAACGGTTCAGGGTGAAGGTGGGTTAAATGTCGCTTCAAATGAGTGGCTACAGAAGTTAAGCAAAATCTGTAAAGCCCACGATATCCTACTTATTGTGGATGATATTCAAGCCGGTTGTGGTCGAACAGGAACGTTTTTTAGCTTTGAACCTTCAGGTATAAAACCAGATATCGTTACGCTATCTAAGTCGATAAGTGGTTATGGCTTACCGATGGCTGTGGTTTTATTAAAACCTGAACTAGACAAGTGGGAGCCGGGAGAACACAACGGCACCTTCCGTGGTAACAACCATGCGTTCATTACTGCTGCGAAAGCGTTAGAAATGTATTGGTCAAATGATGATTTTGAAAATCATATTCAACGTAGCTCAAGCATGGTCGATGATGTCATTCAACGCAATCTCAAGCGTTTCCCTGAGCTATTTGTTCAACGCAAGGGACGCGGAATGATGATTGGCATTGAATGTAAAGATGGGAACACAGCTGATGAGATTGCAAAAGTGTGTTTTGACAAGGGCATGGTAATTGAGACCGCAGGTCCAAACGATGAAATCTTGAAGTTCTTTTGTCCATTAACCATTTCAGAATCGGAATTGATGCAAGGTTTAACTATGTTCGAAGACTCAGTTGAAGTGGTAGCAACCAAGCATTTCAAGAAAGCATCGTAATAGGGAGAGTAAAATGATTGTTAGAACACTTGATGAATGTCGTAATAGTGAAAGACGTATTGTATCGGATAACTGGGAAAGTACTCGCATGTTATTGAAAGATGACAATATGGGATTTTCTTTTCATATCACAACAATTTACGAAGCGACAGAAACACATATCCATTACCAAAACCACTTGGAGTCTGTGTTTTGTATGAGTGGTGAAGGAGAGATTGAAGTCGTTGGTGGTAAAACTTACCCAATCAAACCCGGTACGCTGTACATCCTAGATAAGAATGACGAGCATTATTTACGCGCATATAAAAACAAAGAAATGACAATGGCTTGTGTGTTTAACCCACCAATTACTGGCGCTGAAGTACACGATGAAAACGGCGTTTATCCACTCGTTGATTAACCCATATCTTCAGGGGTGATATCTCACCCCGCTCCCTATTATTTCGTCTTTAATCTCTTCAAGAACAAAAGGTCTTTTATGACATTTACCGTAGAAAAAATCGGCGGTACATCAATGACAGCATTTGATGCTGTGCTCGACAATATTATTCTCCGCCCTCAAAATCCGTATAACCGAATCTTTGTTGTGTCCGCATACAGCGGTATGACGGATGCATTGTTGGAATGTAAAAAAACAGGTAAGCCTGGTATCTATCAATTGATAGCGATGCGTGACGATTCGTGGAAGGATGCTCTATCTTATATTGAACGCCGCATGCTATTGACCAATGAGCATATTTTTGCGGATCCAATGAATCGTATGAGAGCTGATAA
Source organism: Vibrio sp. 10N.261.54.E10 (assembly GCF_002877735.2). Lineage (NCBI taxonomy): Bacteria > Pseudomonadati > Pseudomonadota > Gammaproteobacteria > Vibrionales > Vibrionaceae > Vibrio > Vibrio sp. 10N.261.54.E10. The sequence continues at coordinate 762,486 of NZ_MCXE02000002.1, read as the reverse complement.
GTTCATCCGGTCTCGTATTTCAGAAGCTAAAAACTGTATCACTAACATTCTTGAAACGTGTCAATACGGACAGTTTTCACTGAGACATTATTTACCACAGATTAGAGAGTTTCTTTCTTCAATTGGAGAGTCTCATAGTGCATACAACACGGCTCTTAAATTAAAAAACATTGGTATAAACTCGACCTTTGTTGACCTTTCTGGTTGGGACAACAAAACCCCTCAAAGTTTGGACGATACCATTAGAGAGGCTTTCTCTGACATTGATGTTACTGAGGAGCTTCCCATAGTAACTGGTTATGCATATTGCAAAGAAGGTTTGATGCATACTTATGATCGTGGTTACAGTGAGATGACGTTTAGTCGTATCGCTACTATTACTGAGGCATCATTGGCGATCATCCATAAGGAGTATCATTTTAGTTCGGCTGACCCAAAAGTCGTTGGTGTAGGTTCAGTTAAACCGATTGGGGCAACCAATTATGATGTTGCCGATCAACTGGCTAACCTTGGTATGGAAGCTATTCACTCTAATGCGGCTGCTGGGTTACGAGAAAGTGGCATAGAACTGCAAATCAAAAACACTTTCGAGCCAGAACATGAGGGAACACTGATTTCTTCTGATTACCGACCAGACACTAATCACATTGAGATCATTGCCGGAAAACAGAAGGTATATGCGTTACATGTTTTTGACCAGGGAATGGTCGGTAAGGCGGACAATGTTAGTTATGAGTTAATGGAGATTATCGCAGATGCTAGAGTGAACCTTATTGGTAAAGAGATGAACGCCAATTCTATTACCTATTATCTAGGTGGTAGCACCGAGAGTTTAAACAAGGTGTCTTATAAGGCTGAGAAACGTTACCCTCAGGCATCTATTTCAGGTCGAATGGTCGCTATAATCTCAGCGATCGGTTCTCAAATTGATACCAATAAAACGCTCGCTAATGGTGTATTGGCTTTGATGAACCATAGTGTTACGCCTATTGCATTACATTCGTCTATGAGAAACGTAAATGTGCAATTTGTTGTGAGTGATGACAAGTATCAACAAGCGATTTGCGCGTTGCATGAAGAATTCTTTGACCAAGATAAAAGAACCGAGACATCGGTGAATGCAGCATAAAATTTAACAGTGGAGGGCTCACCCTCCACTGTTAAATTTTCATGGAAAAGCAAAACATCAACTGCAAATTAACGATCGCCTGTATCTATTTTGATCACACAGCAACATCAGATATGAGTATTACTACTCTTGATACTTATCGAGCTTGTTATAAAGCGTTTTGATGCTGATTCCCAAGTCTTGTGCTGTTTCCTTTTTGTTGCCTTCATTTTCTTCGAGCGTATTGATAATCGCCGCTTTCTCAATCTTCTCAAGAGAAACACCCGCCGGAACCATATCCTCAACGGTAGTCCCTGTTTCTAAAGGAGGAGTATCAAAAATTAGGTGTTCATCTTTAATCGTCTCATCTGCCAATATAAAAGCTCTTTCAATACAGTGTTTTAATTCCCTGACATTCCCTGGCCATGCATGGGCTGATATTTTTTGAAGCGCTGATGTGAAAATGGTCTTCGCAGTGGTTTCATTTGCGTTGCGATGAGCAATAAAATGTTTTGCTAAGCCGACGATGTCGTCGCCTCTTTCACGCAATGGAGGGACATGTATGGGGAAGTGAGCCAACCTGAAATAGAGATCCTCTCTCAAAAACTGTTCTTCAATAGCGACTTGTGGATCTCGGTTTGTCGCTGCAATGACTCGAGTATTAGCGATACTCGTTGCATTACTGCCTACAGGGCGATATTCACCTGTTTCTAAAACTCGTAGTAATTTGACCTGGTGTTCAAGTGGCATTTCGGTGATTTCGTCGAGAAACAATGTGCCACCTTCTGCTTGCCTAAACACCCCTTGGTGTGTGCGATTCGCCCCTGTAAAAGCGCCTTTTTCATGACCAAATAATTCACTATCAACTAACTCAGGGCTGATAGCACCGCAGTTGATCGCAATAAAAGGTTGGTTTTTACGATCACTGGCAAGGTGAATCGTTTGTGCGACTAATTCTTTACCTGCCCCACTTTCGCCGACAATCAAAACATTGGTGTCAGTCTTCGCGACTCTTCTTAAAGTTCGATACAGCTTATGCATAGGCTTAGAAGAACCGACTAACATACCGAACTGGTCTAAATCGCTGGTGGACACTTTACGCCCTTCTTCCTGCTTCTGGAGGAAGTATTGACTGAAGTCTGCAAGGGTATCTTCCAATATTTGCATGTCGACGGGCTTTCTATAATGGAAGATTGCGCCATGGTTCATCATCATGTCTAAATTTTTGTTTGGCGTACCTGTACTGATAATAATCAAGTCCATTTCGTCCAACCCTGTTGCACTCGATAAGGACTTAAAATCATCGTTAGTAAATCGAGAGACTTCAACAATAGCAGTATCTGGTTGCAGTTGTTGTAGCTTGTCAATCCAATGAACATCCATAGTACTTTGAATTATTTCAAAGCTTGATAATTCATCTAGAGAGTTTATTTTAGACCGCAATAATTCATCTTTTAACTCTATAAAAAGTGTCGGTAATGACATGATTTAACTCTCTTTTTGTACGACAGAAAACGACCTTGATAATAACATAATGTCCTTCAAATACGAATCTATCATTTACTATACGCCACCTTTTAAATGTAGTTACAATATTACTGATAGTAGAAGTGGCTAATTAACAGTATTGATATTAATTATTCTAGGATCTCCATTGATGATAATTTTTACAAAATACTCGTGTAATTAATACACCTCCGATTATTTTACCAATGGTAAATTTTCAAAATTAAAGTGTAAATCCTTTATTTTCAGTCAGTTAAAAAGTTGGCATGCTGGTTGCAATTGTACAAGTGTCAGTTAACTAGAGGAGATAATTAATGAGAAATACTGCAAGTAAAATATTATTAGCTACTTTGATTGCAACTTCTTCATCAACTGTTTTTGCTAATAGCATGTGGGAAAAAGAAACTTTCGATGCGTGGATTGATGGAAAAGCAGAAACGACTTTATTACTGAATACTAATTTAAACTCATTTGACATCAACACCTACGTTAAAAATCGAGTGGTTACTTTAACTGGCTCGGTTAAAAATGAAACAGAGAAAGATTTGGCAGAAGAGTTAGTGCTAAGCCTAGATGACGTTAAGTCTGTAAAAAACGAACTTACAGTGATTGATGAAGACAAAGAAAAAACACCCGCAGCCGTACAAGCTTTGACTGATGCTCACATAAAGACACTGGTAATCACTCGTTTATTAATGAATACCAATGTTAGTGGTAGCGATATTCAAGTTGAAACCGAAAACAGTGTGGTTATCTTGAAAGGTTCAGTTTCATCAAGCAGTGAACACGACTTAGCTTTATCTATAGCAAATAATACCCCGAATGTAGAGAGAGTGGTGGATAAATTAAATATTATTTAACCTCTCTACAATTGGTAATTTATTAAAAATTGGGGAATAACGATGATTCGCTGGTCGCTAATATTTTTTATTGTCGCAATTATTGCCGCCCTATTGGGATTTAGTGGTATCGCTGGGGCTGCTGCGACAGTAGCAAAGATCATATTTTATATATTTGCAATATCACTACTGGTTTCAGTGGTAATTATGTTGCTGAATAAAAACAAACATTAGGAGTTTATATGAACATCAAATCGAACGCTTACCGTTTTTTAACTATTGTGGGTATTACATTTGCACTTGCGGCATGTAGTGATGAAGGTCCGATGGAACAAGCCGGGGAAAATGTAGATGAGGCTGTAGAGGATACTCAAAACGCAATAGAAGATAGCTGTGAAAATATTAAAGAGCATTTAGATGCGAAAGATGAAGATTGCTAGAACTGTCATCTAGAGTGCAATGAGATGCCAAAATCCTCATAAAAATAAACCAATGAAGTAGGAATTAGACATGAAAAATATATTTGATGTGCTCAAAGACAGTCATGAAAAGCAACGACTTTTGATGGATGCGTTACTCCAAACTTCGGGAGACACACAAGCTAGGCAAGAACTCTATGTTAACCTTAAGGATGAGTTAACCAAGCATGCGATTGCAGAAGAGCGCCATTTTTATGCACCTTTGATCGAGAGTGATCAATCCATTGACATGACTAGACATGGAATCGCTGAACATCATGGAATCGACAAAATACTCGCTCAACTCGATGATACAGAGATGTCTTCACCAGCTTGGCTTGTTTTAATGAAAACATTAAAAGATAAGGTTGAACATCATTTAGAAGAAGAAGAGCAGCGTTTTTTTCAAACCGCAGGTCGAGTCTTAGATACTGAACAAAAAGAAACATTAGCTCGTAAATATGAAAAAGAGGTTGCTTGAATCACGAAGTAATCAAATTCTTTAAATAAGTATAAAACTGCTTTGTTATCAAGCTAAGGGCTCATTCTTGAGCCCTTCTTTTATTTAATTTAGAGATAGATAAATTTACGGATAAATATATTTAAATTCACGGATAAATTAAGGCGTAACATGTTTATTATTAAATATTATATGCTTCTTGCTATAGCTTGTTTTTTTGCTGCTGCTCTTATACCACAGCTAATAATCCGTGGTGTTTTTGCCTGGTGTAGTTTGTCGATGTTCATCGTTAGTGTTGCCTACATCTTCGATATGCCGTCAATATTTAGGAAGACTAGCGATGGGAAAATAGTGTGGTGGATTAGATGGATCTTCATTCCATTCTTCTTAGGTGTTCGACTGTACAATGCATGGGCAATTAAAAGAGATAAAGTTGAACCAATACAGAAGGTTGGAAAAGGTTTATATGTATCTCGTCGTTTGTTCCCTTCAGATTTATCGTTCTTAGAATCTCAAAACATCCATTGTATTGTAGATGTTACAGCTGAGTTTTCTGGTTTAGAAAGTGCAATGACCGGTGATCAATTTCGCTATTTAAACACCCCGGTTCTTGATCATAAAGTCCCTAAAACGCATAAGCTTAAACATGCTATAAATTGGATCGATACCCAAATCAATCAATCTAGATCGGTTGTTGTGCATTGTGCTCTCGGTCGAGGACGTTCTGTCTTTGTCGTAGCTGCCTACCTTTTAGCAAAAAATCCGTCACTTACTGTAGAGCAGGTCTTGAAAAGTATTAACGACGTGCGAAGTACAGCCCAATTGAACCATCTACAACTAAAAACACTTCAAGCAATCAGTGATAAAGGTTTGCTCACTCTTGGCCATAAAGCTTGCCTTATTGCCAACCCTGTTGCAGGTGGTGGTAAATGGTTGGCGAATGAACAACAGGTTATTCGTGAACTTACGAGAAAGTACAGTTTAGATATTTTTCTTACTAGCCAAGAAGTATCAGCAGAAATATTAGCTAAGCAGGCCAAAGACCGGAATACTGCGCATATTATCGTTGCAGGTGGCGATGGGACGGTTAGTGAAGTCGCAAGGCAAGTTAGGAAGACTGATACACAACTCGGGATTATACCTTTGGGTACCGCGAACGCTCTATGTCATATGCTTTATGGATTGACCTCGAAAATATCGCCTGTTGAAAAAGCGTGTGAGGCTATTTTATCTGGCAACTCAAAAAGAATCGATCTGGCGTTCTGTAATCAACAACCAATATTACTGCTTCTTGGTATTGGGTTTGAAGAACAGATGATCGATTACGCACATCGAGAACAAAAAAATGAAAAAGGGCAATTCGCGTATTTGACTGGGTTCTTCAATGCAGTAATCACCGACGATAATCAACACTTTCAAATTTCAATCGATGACCAACCATCACAAAGTATGAAATTACAAAGTTTGGTCGTGGCGAACTCTTCCCCTTTTAGTACTGTGCTTGCTCAAGGGGGACAGCCTCCTAGGCCGGATGATGGGAAGCTGCATATTACCTATTTGGAAAACACAAATTCACTTAGTAAACGAGCTATCGCTCTATCTGATCTGTTGTTATCGAGTCTCGGAGCGAAAGAACAAGCTAGTTACTTTACTTATGCTTCGGCACAGCTCGTTAAAATTGATTCTGACCGACCTATTTCATACGTGATTGATGGAGAGACGTATTCGGCTGATTCGCTGGAGATAAGTATTGATAAGCAAGCCTTAACGGTTTGTATTCCATGAATGTATTGAACAATCCGCATATTGAATAAGAAGGAGACACCATGGACATGAATCTCTCTTTTAACTTAGAGAAGTTTCAGCATCTGATAGAGGGTAAGTTAGAGCATTGGTTAGTTGAAGCAATTAAACTTATCCCTAACCTGATTGTTGCTTTTGTTACGTTTCTTATTTTTATCTTTGTTGCCAACATAAGCGGTAAGTTGTTTAAAAGATTGAGCAATAGAGTTGTCGACTCTCAAGAAGTCATTAACTTACTGGCTTCTATTGTTAAGGTTACCATTGTTACTATTGGATTTTTTGTCGCGTTAGATTTTGTTGGGCTCCAAGGTACGGTTACATCGTTGCTTGCCGGTGCCGGTATTCTAGGTTTAGCTATCGGTTTTGCTTTTCAAGATATGACTGAGAACCTCATTTCAGGTATTACAATGAGTATTCGTAAACCTTTTAAAATTGGCGATGTTGTTGGTTCCAACGATGTCATGGGTACCATAGTCAAAATAAACTTACGAAATACACTGGTTGAAACGTTCTCTGGTCAACACGTCATGATTCCCAATAAGATGGTTTTCCGAAATATTTTGACGAACTACAGTCGAAAAGGACGAAGAAGGGTCGAGATCCCTGTGGGGATTTCCTACGCAGACTGTCCCAAAAGAGCCGCTGAGGTGATAACCAAAGCGATAAACCAAAAGTCTTATGTTAGTCGGAAAGAAGATACGACGGTTTACGCTTCAAGCTTTTCTGATAGTAGCGTTAACTTATTGGTTTGGTTTTGGATTGAGTACCCAGGAGGTTTTGGTTATATGGACGCAAAGCACGACGGTATTATAGCGGTTAAAGAGTCATTATCAGAGGCTGGAATGACAATACCGTTTCCGATTAGAACACTTGATTTTGATCCCAAAGGCGGTAAAAGTCTGTCTAGAATGATGACTGGGGCTGTCGATGACGCTTCCTAGAATAACATAGCGGTCCCTCTCGTAAAAAAGCGTCAAGGCAATATGCCTCGACGCTTTTTATTTTGAGTGATGTCAGAATTAGATCAGAATTAAACCTAGATTATTCCCACTGTTTAATGATTGTGTTGTAGGCTTTGATTCTCTTCTCAAGTTAATTAATCGTATCTATTTTAGATGGGTTATATCTGTTACAAATGCTTTGCTATCTCATCATTTTCAACTTGCAACGCCGCAACCCAATAGGAGAAAAAAGCAGACATATGTTGATTGTTAAACTTTCTAATAGTGTTTTTGAGGTAAGAAATTAGGCTTAAATTACTCTGGTACATATCGTTATAACTAACAATTAACGCAGGGGGCTGACTCAATATGTCATTGTCATTAACTTCATTGTTAATGCAGAACTTGGTGTTTACTTCGTTTATTAATGAACGTTCAACTTTTATAAATCGATTTGCAGCTCTTGCAATGTTCCCATGTGCTTTCTGTTCAATTAGGTCAACACATGAGAAGTAGTGATCTTTCAATGTACATAGTATTTTTTCTATGCCTTTATAGTGAATTACCTCAAGGGGATCATTGTCCTTTTTAAACAACATATCATTACTCCTTTTTATCTCAGTAGTATTTATAATTTCAGTTGATTTATAATAATTAAAATAAGCCTTTTCTTTGATTCTGATTTCCAACCATCATTCGCTAATAACTAATTCTGACGCATGTTGTGTATTTGGTCTCGACATGATTCCATTTCATTTTTTACCACTTTTAATCTTCTTCTCCCTTCTAAATCAGGGTTAGTTTCTAGCAGTGATTCAATGTCGGAAATGATCTTTGTCTCGACACCTTCTAGGTGCTTTAAATAGAGCTCTTGATTGTTTTTACCTTTTGTATCTTCCGCTTCAATACAGCGCTCTCTGGCATTTATCGTATAACTAGCGGGTATCTGTTCTTGATGTATTTTTGAGTAGTAAGTTAAAGATTGTAACTTTAACTCTGCACATTTCTTTACCGTGTAGATATCAAAAAGATTTTTTGCCATCTTTTCACTTCTTATGTTGGATATCGCTTTTTCGTAAATAATATTTCCACTTTTTATCAGGTTAACAATAGATAATATACTTTGGTTTCTCATGAATCCTCATTTGGTTCTAAGCTGTATTTGGTTTATAGCATTTTTTATGCCAATTAATAACCCTATATTCAGCTTGTTTCGTCTAAGGTTTTACTTTGTTTTTGTAAAAAATACATTAATAGATGTTTTCTAGTGAAATTATTACATTGATTAATGCCATTTATTAATGATATGGGAGCTTATCTTCAATTATTCTGGTACTTGTGAAAGTTGGCACGATGCTAGCATTGATTATTAAAGTAGCTAGAGATTAATAGTATTAATATTATTCTCTGGCTTATGATAATCAAATAAGGAGAAAACTTATGCCAAAGTCAAACGCTAAAAATTCAGAAGCCAAACAACAAATTGAAGAAACTTATGAAAAAGCTGAAGAGGCCGCAGTAGAAGTTATCGAAAATGTGAAAGAGGCGGTCCATGAAACTCTCGAGGCCAGCTCTGAAAGTGTGAAGAACACGTCTGAGAAAGCGGAAAACATCATTAAAGAGCGTCCATTATTGAGTGTTGGCTGTGCGTTTCTCGCTGGTTGGGCTGTCTCGAAGTTAATCAAATAGCCATATATCAACATCGCAATTGAGAGAGCACCGTTATGCAGGTAAATAGTCAAAATGACCCAGTAAACTCTGCCAATGATAAATCGAGCGATCGTAAGGTGGATGATCTTAAACGTTCTGCTTCTGAGTTAAATGGATTGTGGAAAGACTTAGCTATATTACAGACACATACCCAGCAATGGTCTCAATCGACCTTAGAGCTTTTCTTATTGGAGTTTCGCAATAGTGTTGATGCATTTAAAAAGCGTCTTGTGTTTCAGCTCCTCTTTGTTGCGTTGTTACCGCTGTTTCTTTTTAGTATCGCCGTCGGTGCTGGAGTAGTGATCTACTACTTCACTTTGAATCTGTTAGCGGGTTACGGCGCGTTTATATTCACACTCGGTTTGATTCTAATATGCTTGGTACTTCGTTCTAGTTACTTAAAGCAATTTATAGGTTTTGAATGTACGAAAGAGCAATTGAAGGAGGGGTTACATGTCAGCACTCAAAAATCGACAAAGACAGATTCAAATGAAAAGACTTGAGGGGAGAAGTAGAGCTCGTCAAGTTGAACTTTGTATGGGACTTATTCGTCACAAAGGAAAAGAGTTTGTTCACAAGTACCCCTTGTATGCTCTTGGCATCACAGGCCTTGGTGTTGTAATTTTGAATCGAACTCATCGTTTTAAATCGTCTGTTTTTGGTTATAAACAGCTATCGCTAATACTTAATTTACTTAAGTAACCATCATTTTGATTCAAGTTAGTGTTGGCTGACGGTATCGAGTGCCTGATTCAAATTGACGAAGCCTCAAAAACAAAACCTTCTACTCATAGGAATAAAATGACATCAAAAAAATACAGTATTCTTAGACAACGAAGTGTGTTGCAAACTAGTTTTATGCTCCTTGCTGTTCTCATGATGTCTATTTTTACATTACATATCGCCAAGCCATTTTTGTTGCCAATCATCTTTGGTGCTTTTATTTCTTTGCTATGTAGCCCTCTAGTTAACTACCTTACTCGCTTCGGTATCCCTCGAGTCATTAACGTAATGGCTGTACTTATTGGTTTTATTGGCTTTGTTGTGATTAGTTTGAATATGTTGAGTGAGCCCGCTCAGCAATGGTGGTCAAAATTACCAATGTTGGTTGAGAATGTATCTAATGAAGTGAGTGAGGTTACTCAAAACAGTCGCTTAACTGACGCCACCGGGTTCTCCATGAGTAGTACTGTTACCAATGATGGGCTTACCAATAACACGGCTTTTTCCATTATAGAATCAGTGCTTACGACAACACCAACCATTGTTACTCAGTTGTTGGTTGCGTTTCTTATGGCGTATTTCATGATGAGTTACGGTCGAAAAATTTATTCTCAAAGCTTATCTCTTTTTGAATGCTTTTCAGATAAGCGTAGGGCTGTTGAATTGGTTAAAGTTGTTCAAAAGGATTTGTCTCGTTACATAGGCGCCATCACCATCATTAATGTTTGCTTAGGACTCACTGTTGGCTTTGCTTTTTATATGATGGGATTGCAAGACCCTTTCCTTTGGGGCGCTTTTGCAGGCTTAATGAATTTTATCCCCTATCTTGGCCCGATGGTTTCAGTTACGTGCTTTGCTTTAGTCTCTTTTATACAGTTTGAGTCGTTTAGCTACGCATTGACGGTCGCTGCGATCTTCCTGGCGATTAATTTGATAGAAAGCCAATTGGTTACTCCTACATTACTGGGGAAAAGGTTTAGTCTCAATCCGCTGATTTTATTTGTATGGCTTGTATTTTGGGGTTGGCTATGGGGCTCTATGGGAATGCTAGTAGGGGTCCCATTACTTGTCTGTGTGAATGTATTTTTTGAACAGTTAAGACATCCAAGGTTGAATGCTCATAAAGGTCAGTAGAGCAGAAGTAAGCCTTGATAACCACTCAGCGTCACTTCTTTCTGTGAGTGTTAGTTCTGTTGCTTTATGACTCCTTTTTGGACAGCTGGCTGAGGTTAAACTCTGTGTGAGATCAAACTAGTATCGCTATAGGCTTCAAAAGCAATAGTTGCTGGTTCTATTTCACTTAGAAAGGTTAAGAGTCGGTTGCGACGAAGCGCCTCCACCTCACAACGGTTATGTGCGATAGCATAGAAGCAATGTTTACCTAGGTCGATACCTAAAGTATGGATAGAAGATATTTGGTTCACCTCACTCTGAGAGCCGACTCTAAGCTTAAGGGCTTGAGAGTGAGGCGGATCATATAATTAAGCCTCACCAAAGTGCTGTGGCTTTATTGTTAGAAATTAAACAGGCTCTGTTTACCTGAATGACATAGACTAGTGATTCACCTGCTCAACAATCTCGCGTGTTAGGCGTGCGATCTCGTCCCACTCCCCGTTTATAACCAGCTTCTTGTCCACCATCCATGTACCACCGCAAGCTAATACTTGAGGCACTGCTAAGTAGTTATCGATGTTTGATGGCGTGATACCGCCTGTAGGCATGAGTCGAATATCGCCGTATGGGCCAACGAGCGATTTAACCATGCTGATCCCACCAGATGCTTCTGCTGGGAAGAACTTCAAGGTTGTTAAGCCCATCTCTAATGCCGCTTCAACGGTGCTTGGATTGTTCACACCTGGAATGATATCGATGCCGATCTCTTGGCATGCTTTAACTGTGTTCGGATTAAAGCCCGGTGAAACCACAAATGTTGCGCCCGCTTCTTTTGCTGCGAGTGCTTGCTCACGGTTCAAGATGGTGCCCGCGCCGATCAGCATGTCAGGCTGAGCTTCTCGAAGCAGTCGGATAGCTTCAACAGCGGCGTCTGAACGGAACGTAATTTCAGCGGCGGGAAGCCCATTCTCAGCCAATACTTTGCCTAGAGGGATAATATCCTCTGCGTTATCAATGGCGATAACAGGGATAACTTTAAGTGCTTTTAGCTGTTCGTTAATTGTAGACATGGGTTTACTTCTTAATATCAGTTTGAAAGAGTGTCGGTGATGGGTTTTGGGATGATTGCGCCGTGATGTTGAATGACCAGTCTCGCCAGTGCATTGCCTTTGCGGCAGGCTTGCTGAACAGAGCCGCCAGATAGATAGCAAGACAAGAATCCGCCATTGAATGAATCGCCTGCTGAAGTGCTATCAACCACGGTTTCTACTGGCGTGGTTTCAATTAGGCTTGGTGTTTGGGCTGGAGTTTCACTGACCAAACAGCCTTCAGCACCGAGTTTTACAATGATGGTCTGCACGCCAAGCCTGTGTAGTCGGTCGATGGTGTCTTGAGGTGTTTGATCGCCCCATAGTTTTGGTCGGTAGTTACTATCAAAGGCGATGGTAACGCCACGTTCACGCAGGCCTTCAATGATAGTGAGCAACTTTAGCTGATCGCTGTGTGGCAGTATCGCGAGGGAAATGCCACTCAGAAACACCATATCAACATCGTGAAGTTAGTTGGCTATCTTATCGAAATCGGGGTGCTGTACCATGTAGCGAGCCGCCGAATCGTTGCGCCAGTATAGGAAGGTGCGCTCACCAACATCGTCGAGTTGAATGAGATAGAGCCCGGGTGAACGCTGCTCGTCAATAAGCACGAATTCGGTTGATAGTCCTTCATCTTGCCATCGGTTAAGCATCTCTTGGCTGATAGCGTCAGAGCCAAGCGCCGAGACATAGCTAGTTCGCATCGCTGGATTCGCAGTGTTATTGCAGTTCATGGGGTTGCTAACCGCAGCGCTGCGGTTCAAGTAGATTGCCGCGTTTAATGTGTCTCCACCATAGCTTTGATGCATGTCGCCAAATGGAGCCCCATTCAGTTCAATCATGCACTCACCGATGATTGCGATGTGGGTCATAATATAGCCTTAGAAAGGAAAGGTTGGGTTTGTTCGTATTGAGGAAAGCATGACCATAATGAGATATGGTCATGCTTTTTCGATTCTAATCTTACGGGAGTGAGACTAGCCGATTACTTGTTGTCTAGTTTTACGAACAACATCGTTAGGACGAAAGACAGTGCAAATACACACACCACGCCCATCAGTGCTTGAATGAAGTTTTGCGTACCGCCTGCAAGGTAAGCTGGCAAGCTGAATACAGAAGAAAGAATGTAGCTTGTTAAGTGCGTATCGATTGTTACCGAGATAGCACCGAACACGCCTGCAGCCAAGCTCGCGGTCATCATCGCTTTGGTGTATTTCGTGAGTACACCAAATAGAGCCGGTTCCGTGATGCCTAAGATAGCGGTAACACTTGAGCCCATCGTAATTGAAGATTGCTCTTTAGAAACCGTTTTACGTTGCTTGTGCCAGATAGCCATTGTCGCGCCAGCAATTGCCATGTTACCCAAACACATGATTGGCATAAGTAGATCCTTACCATACAGTGCAAAGTTGTTCAGGCTGATTGGCGTCATGCTGTGGTGGATACCAAATACGATGGTGATCGGGCGAGTTAGACCAAACACAAAGCCTGTTAACGTCGGAGAGATTTCCAGTAGTGAGCTCATCACCCAACCTGCGCCATTACTTAGCCAGATACCAGCAGGGCCAACAAATGATAGCGTGATGGTCGAAGTTACCGTAAAGGCAAGCAGTGGTGTAAATACAGGCTTCGCAGAAGAAGGAACTAGGCGGTCAACTAACGGAGTCACTTTAGACAATAACCAGATTGCTAGAATCGCGGGAACAATCGCGCCGCCGTAGTTGAGCAGCTCAATAGGAACCACGCCAAGAACGGTCAGCTCCGGAGCAGCGCCTGCGTCTTTTAGCATTGTTGCTTTATCAACAAGCAGAGGCGCTAGCATTGTTGAAGAGACAGCAAGCGCAATGTATTCGTTTACTTTGAATACCTTAGCAGCAGAGAAAGAAACCAGCATAGGTAAGAAGAAGAACACAGCAACAGAGATCGAGCGGAAGAAATAAACTGTGTCTGAGGTTTCAGAGATAACATTGGTTGCAATAAGACCAGACAACAGGCCCATCAACATACCCGCGCCAGCGATTGCGGGTACAACCGGACCAAAGATGCCTGCGACAATACGCATCACGCCTTGGAACAGCTTGCCTTTCTCTAGTTCATCAGCCGGATTAGCGTCAGCTTGTTGAGTGTTTGATAGCGCGTTGAACCACTTCTCGACCTCAACACCGATGATGACTTGAGTTTGGCCTTGTTGAAGTACCACACCTTTCACATCTGCGATCTGCTTGATTGCTTCTTCGTCTACCAGCGACTCGTCTGCTAATTTGAATCTCAGCCTTGTCATACAGTGCGTGATACTCACGATATTGTCTTCACCACCAAGTGCAGTGATTAATAACTGTATATTTTCTTTGAAATTTTTATTTTTCGATGATGACTTCGAGTTATTAATAACGGCATCACTCTTTTCTACCATTTGCATACTACACCTGTTATTGGAATATATTTAACTCGAGCAATCATAACGACAATCAATTTAAATCCAACGCAGTAGAAAGAGATCTCAATCACACTTAAAATTCGAAAAATTATTTTTCCACCGTTTTTAGCCAATTGGTATGTTTTGTTTATCAAAAAAATACTCTTAACGTACCAATTATTTTTACGAAAAATTAGCGCTTGAAATGTGGTTTTTAAAGCGGTTAGATAATAGGAGTTGACTTAAGTTTAGGTTATTTAATTGTGAAAGAAACTATTATATCTGATATCCATTGTATTATTACTAAACCAGACAGACACAACCTCATTACCGTGGTAGTTGAAACGAATGAAGGCGTGACAGGGTTTGGTTGTGCGACATTCCAACAAAGACCGCTTGCTGTAAAAACAATGGTCGATGAATATTTAAAACCTATTCTTATTGGTAAAAACGCCAATAATATTGAAGACTTATGGCAAATGATGATGGTCAACGCTTATTGGCGAAATGGCCCTGTTATCAATAATGCAATTTCCGGTGTTGATATGGCACTGTGGGATATAAAAGCCAAATTAGCGGGTATGCCGTTACATCAATTATTTGGTGGTAAGTCTCGTGATGCTATTCCTGTATACACACACGCGACTAGCGACACAATGGAAGGTATTTATGAGCTGGTGGAATCTTTCCTAGACAAAGGCTACAAGCACATTCGTTGTCAGCTTGGTTTCTATGGCGGCGTTCCAACCGATTTGCATACCACTCAAAATCCGACTGAAGGCTCGTACTACGACCAAGATCAGTACATGGACAATACTCTAACGATGTTTAAGTCGTTGAGAGAGAAATATGGTAACCAATTCCATATTCTTCATGATGTTCATGAGCGCCTATTCCCGAATCAAGCGATACAATTTGCCAAAGAAGTCGAGCAATATAAGCCTTACTTCATTGAAGATATTCTGCCGCCAAATCAAACGGAATGGTTGGATAATATTCGTAGCCAAAGCTCAGTTTCATTAGGTTTAGGGGAGTTATTTAATAACCCTGAAGAGTGGAAATCACTGATTGCTAACCGCCGCATTGATTTCATTCGTTGTCATGTTTCACAGATTGGTGGTATTACCCCAGCCCTGAAACTAGGCCATCTATGTCAGAACTTCGGTATTCGTATTGCATGGCATTGTCCACCAGATATGACGCCAATTGGTGCAGCGGTAAACACGCATTTGAATGTGCATTTACACAATGCCGCCATTCAAGAACATGTCGAGTACAACGAGAATACGCACAAGGTATTCCCGAACGCTGCAGAGCCAATTAATGGCTACTTATACGCTTCTGAAATAGCAGGTATTGGTGTTGAAATCGACCGAGAGGTTGCAGCCGAGTTCCCTGTTATGTATCGCCCCCACGAGTGGACTCAAAGTCGCCTTCCTGATGGCGCGATTCACACTCCATAACTCATCGAGTTAATTAAAATGGCCGCTTAAAGCGGCCATTTTTTTTGACTAGTATTAATTACTCAATTAAATTTATCAAAGGTCTATAATTTATTTTTAGTTAGCAAGATTGTAACTAATAAATATTTAAGTACAGTTATTAACTGATAGGCTATTGATTGTAAATACTTAACTGGGTTAGTTATTTAAATTAACTAAAATGGTGGGCATCTAAATAAATTATTACTTCTTATCTCGGAAGCTCATGCTCTCACTGTTAAAAGGCGTGTGGTAGGTGCATTGGTAGTTGATGTCGATGATGTCGCTGACGATGAACAGTTCACCCGATGCTAAGAAACCTCGGTTGGTGATATTCATCGCCGCCGCATTTTTTTTGCAGCCGAGCAACTCCGCGTCTTCTTTAGATACGTTGATCGCTTGATACGTCGTTAAGTAGCTATCGATCTGAAGACCTTTCGCCAATGCATGTTTCTGGATTGAGCTTTCAATGATCTCGGCATTCATCTCTGGGAAGACACTGACAGGGATCTTGGCTTCTTCAATCTGAACTACTTTGTTGTTAATCAATCGAAGCCGTCTAATTTTCCAGATGTAGTCATTGTCGTCTAAAGAAAAAATCTGCTGTTCGTGGTTATCGGGTAGCGCTTTATTCAGTTGGAGCTTTTTATAAGAGATCTCTTCAAAACTGTTTTCAGTAATGGAGTTGTACACCAGTGGTGTACCAATGAGAGAAGTGTTGACGAAGTAACCAGAACCCACCTTAGATTTCACCATGCCAATAGCCTCTAGCTTGGCTAGCGCTTTTCGAATAGTAAATCGAGATAATCCATATATTTCAGACAGTTCTCTTTCCGCGGGAAGCTTATGATTGATACTGTTTTGACAGATCTTGCTCACAATATCTTGGACAACTAACTCGTACTTTTTCATAGATCAATAACTTTAAAGTGTATTCACTGTGACTAAAGAATAGTGAACTAAATCAGGGATTCAGTACGCTCTGAATGACTCATAATTGTAACATAGAAGGTTAAGTGGGTGATGATAAATAGGGTTAGTTAGGGGTACTAGTGACCACCTTTTGCGCTGACTTGATTACATCTTGTGATTCTAGTCCTCATTTTGTAAAACAAGATTATGAACTTTAACGTGCGGCATTTAATGTCTGTGTTGTTGCTATTTTAAGTGACTAATTCAGGAGTAGGGTATGAGTTCGAATCAAATCAAAATGTCGTATTTGATGTGGGCAATGTCATTGTGCGTTGGGCACCTCTGGAAATTGCCCGGCTTACTTTTGGTGATACTGAAGAATTGGAGTCTCGAGCTCGTTCTATTTTTCAAAGTACGATTTGGATGGATTTGAACAAAGGGTTCTTGACCGAAAGTGAGGCCAAGCTTCGTTATCAACAAGAACTCGACTTGTCCCCGTTAGAGTGCGATCGCCTGTTCTATTACGTTAAGCAAACGCAGATCTTATTGCACGGTTCAGTTGAACTCATCGAGCGAGTAAAGTCTGCAGGTTATGGTGTGTACGCGCTTACCGACAATGTGGTCGAGATTGTTGAATACTTAAAAAATACTTATCAATTTTGGGCGTTGTTTGATGGTGCGGCAGTCTCCGCTGAGCTTGGTATGCTTAAGCCACAACCTGAAATCTACCAAGAGCTTTTATCTAATTATGGGCTCAAAGCTTCAGAAACGGTCTTCATTGACGATATGCCTTATAACGTTGAAGGTGCGAGATCTGTGGGTATGGCTGCTATCCAGTTTACCGATGCCGTTCAGTGTGAAAACAGCTTGCAGGCGCTTGGCGTTAATTTATTAGATTGACACCTTGGCGAGTGAGTTAAATTTGAGGGTGTAGTAAATGAAAAGATACCCACCTAAGTCTATCGTTGCATTCTTGTTTTTGACTATATCAGCGCTGGTTTTAGTTGCGGCTGTCGTGCTTCAAATTCGCGGTGAACAAGCGTGCGATAAAACAACGCTGATAATTAGATTAAGAGCCATGCTATTGAAACATCGCTCTTTTTTAGATTTGGATACGCGCTTTCTTGTTTAATCGCGAGTTTGTTCGGCATTCAAATGCCGAATCAACTTGGCTGGAGTGCCGCCGTACAGGCAATCTGGTGGTACATCACTGTTAACCACTGAGTTCGCTGCGATAACAGAGCGAGCGCCAATCGTAACGCCTTGGTTGATGACTGAGTTTCCACCAATCCACACATCGTCTTCGACTGTGATAGGTAGGCAGAAAGTTTCCCACTTACGGCGGCTGAGATAATCCAGTGAGTGGGAGGCTGTGTAAAACTGGGCACTTGGCCCTATCAATACATTGTTACCAATCTTGATATTCGCGCCATCAAGCATCACCACGTTCATGTTGATAAAGGTGTCGTCACCGATCTCGATGGTTTTGCCAAACTCGCAATGAAAAGGAGGACGGACAACGCTGCTTCCTACTTTACCAAACAGATTAGCCTGAAGACTTGGCAGTTGAGTATCGTCTGAACATTGATTCAAGTCTGATAGCGCCTTGCTGGCGTGAGTGCGCATGTGGTCTACCTCATGGTCTGCGCCATCAAAAATCTCGCCGGACAGCATTTTCTCGAGTTCTGTTTTCATTGTTTGCATCCCATTCGTCAACATCGATATTAGAATACGGATAATTGGACATAAAAAAAGAGAAAAGCCTAAGCCTTTCTCTTCCTGTTTTTCTACTTAGCAATCAAGATTGCTCAAATTAGATTTGCTCAACGAAACCCATTAGGTGCTGTTTCACTTCGTCTGAAGCAAAAGCGCTCTCTACAGAGTACTTGTAGATCTCTGCGTAGTCTTCTTGTGTTAGACCGAACGTTTCACATACACGCTTCACTTCGTTAGTCATGGTTGTGTTCGACACAGTGCGGTTGTCTGTGTTGATCGTTACAACGATGCCGTCTTTCTTGAATTCAGCAATTGGGTGGTCGCTGAATTTGTGAATACATTTAGTTTGCACGTTACTTGTTGGGCAAGTTTCAAGCGCAACCTGCTTCTCTTTAACGATGTTGTACGCGTCTTCGTTACCTTGGATGTGGACACCGTGGCCGATACGCTCAGCGTCAAGCAGTGTGACTGCATCGTAAACGTTCTGACCATGCCATTGCTCACCTGCGTGAACCGTCACACGGTAGCCTTGTTCAATAGCGTATTGCGTGTACTCAGGGAATTCAGCGCAGAAGCCCGGCTTTTCACCGCCTGCAATATCAAACGCAACCACGCCTTTACCAAGGTATGGTTTACCAGCGTCGATTACATCTTTGATTGAGTCTTTCGGGAACATACGAAGTACAGACATGATGTAGTTGCCCTTAATGTCGTATTTCTCTTCTGCACGCTTCATGCCTTTAACCGCACTTGCGATGATTGCATCAAGAGACAAGCCCTTGTTTACGTGAAGAATCGGTGCAAAACGAACTTCTAGGTACTTAACGTTTTCTAGTGCTGCGTCTTCGTAAAGCTCAAAAGAGATACGCTCAATCGCTTCTTCCGTTTGCATCACTTGCAGTGGCAGGCTAAAGCAAGCTAGGTACTCATCAAGGTTTTTGCAATCTTCAGGCACTGTTAGAGACTTTACTACCGCTTCACGGTCTTCTGGAAGTTCGATTCCGTACTGTTTCGCCAGATCAATAATGGTGTCTGGACGAACACTTCCGTCTAGGTGGCAGTGCAGATCAATCTTAGGGAGTGCTAGAAAGTTCATGAGTATTCCTTAGGTCTATTATTTTTTGAGTTATTAACTCATAGGTTACATGGGCTTAAATTAACAAGTTTGTGATATGATTTAAAGTGACATAAAGTCATCATTAATCTGAATCTAAGGAATATCATGGTAGATGTTAAAAGCTTACTCAAATGTGATATGAATTTACTGCTGTGTTTACACGTGTTGCTTGAAGAGCGCAGCGTGAGCAAAACGGCAGAGCGATTGTTCCTTAGTCAGTCTGCGGTGAGTAAACAACTCACTAAGCTGCGTTCTTTGTTTGACGACCCTTTGTTTGAACGTGAGTCAAAAGGCCTGTTTCCAACACCGAAAGCCACCTCTTTAGCGCCTAAAATTCATCAAATCCTTCTGCAAGTTGAACAGCTAACCGTGCCGGACATTTTTGAGCCGAAAGACAGCGAACGTACTTTTAATATCGATCTTGTTGAAACCGCTTATACCGCGATTTACCCTAAATTTATGCCTAACGCGCTAGCAGATGCGCCGAACATTACGGTAAACAGCACTACTTGGAGCAGCGAAACCTTTAAGCGCTTACTAAAGCGTGAGGTCGATTTCGGGATTGGAATTTTTGAGCTCGATGAAAGGGCTAGCACCCACATTCAAAATATCCCTGCCGAGCTAAACCACGTCGAGTTGCTGCAAGATTACTCTGTGTGCTTGATGCGAAATGATCACCCAGTACTTCAAGAAGAGTGGAATCTGCAAGCCTTCCTTAAATACCGTCATATTCAGTTGGTGACCGGTGGCGTTGGCGACTGGTTGCTACTGGAAATCTTGCAAGCCAAACAGCTTCAAATTAACAAAGCCGCCAACGTGTCGGACATCACCAGCGCAGTAAAGCTGTGCAAACAAAGCGATTTGCTGATGTGTTATCCGTACAACTCGGTTCGTGACTATATTGAGAGTGGCGAACTGGTGATGAAGCCGATTCCTATTGAGTTGGTTCCCGGTGGTTTGTTTTTGCTTTGGCACCGTTACTTTGATTCTGAACCAAGCCACAAATGGCTTCGCGACCTCATAGTCAATAAGACCCAAGAACCTCAGCTGTAAACCGCGAGCTACGATGATCAAAACGGCGAAATAAGTTTTTTAAATTTATTTCGTCTTTTTAGAATGAGCATTGTCTTATTACGGGTGCCAAATGCCCGCCAAGAATGAGATATCTAAATGAATCCAATGCCATCGATTCCGCAACAAGTCATTGAAGATGCTTGTGAGTGGGCAATTATGCACGGTTCGTCGCACCTTTGAACAACTGAGTTGTCAGCTTTCATCGGGTGATAACCAACGTTTGTTATTGCAAGATGTCGGCGCGGTTGATGTGGTGTACCTAAGAGCGGGCTACCAGTATTCAGATTATTGGGCTCCAGAGCTAAATGAATCGGTGTGTTGCCATACGTTAAGTCAGACTCGCTTGTTTATGGAGCAACACCATGTCGCAATGAACGCGACTATCAGCCAGCAATTAGCGACCAGCAAAACCATGCAAATGCTGCTGACCATGATGTCAGCAGCAGAATACGCCCGCTGGGGTTTAACGCGAGAAGAAGCCGAACTGGTCAAGAGTGTTCTGGCTGATATGAAGCCTATCACCAATGAAGCAATTGAATGGTTTAACACACAAGCTGATAAGCAAGAATGGGTGCTGAAAAACCAAGGTGAGGGCGGTGGTCATTGTGTCTTTGGTGACGACATCAGCGAACAACTGAGCCAGCTTAAACCAGAAGAGTACGACGCGTGGGCATTGATGCAGCGCTTGTACCCGCATGAACGTGACGTGCCGACCATTGCAGTGCGTGACACTCACCAAACGCTCGTGACAGACTTAGTCAGCGAAGTGGGTTTGTTCACCGTTTACTTCAAAGGTGAACCAGTAACAGAGCTAGACGGCTACGCGGGTTGCTTGATCCGCAGTAAACCTGCCAGCGAAAATGAAGGTGGAATCCACAGTGGCAAAGGGATTCTCGATTCGTTGGTGTTGATTGATTAGTTGAATCGGCATTAAAAACCAGAACTCATGTTCTGGTTTTTTTGTATCTGAGCTAAGTAAAACTTCAGAGTTTGGATAACAATAATCACGCTGCTAACTTGGTAAAGGCCAACGGGGTTTGTCCGGTTTGCTGTTTGAAAAAGGCGATAAACGCACTGTTAGATGAGAACTCTAGCAAATGTGCCACATCACCGACTTGTCGGTTTTCTGAGAGCAGTTCAATCGCTTTAAACAAGCGCCATTGCTGTCGCCACTCTTGGTAAGTCATGCCTGTTTCGGCTTTGAATAATCGAGTAATCGTTTTGGTGCTTGCGCCAACCGAGTTCGCTAATGTCGAGAGGGCTGGGGCAAGAAAGGAAGCGGTTCGGACTTGTTTGCAAAAGCTTTTAAAGCGGCGATCTGTCGGTAGTGGCAAGATAAACGAGTGTTGGTTAGCACTGTAAAACTCTTCCCAGAATAGGTTGGCGGTATTGGTGGTTTGCTCGCGGGCAACATCCCAATCCCAGAAAGCCATCTTATTGATCAGGGCTTTTAAAAGCTCATTCACTTCCACAATTTCAATCGCTTCTGGGCAGGTGTAAATACTGCTATCAAAATAGAGCGACCGATAAGCAACCACATTGGTCATCTGCGCGCGATGTTTGGTATAAGGCGGGATCCACACGGCTTTAGTCGGCGGCAAAATGCAAATGGCGTTTTCTAAGGTCAAGGTGATGCAACCCTGCGGAGCATACAGCAACTGTCCTTTTACGTGGTGATGTATTCCTGAATCATGCTGACCTAGCTCTGCCGCAATCCCTATTACGGGCGCAGGTAAGCTGTCTGCATCAAACTCAATCGTTTCGCTGATTAATGCCATTTGTCCTAATCTTGTTGTTTTTGGTTTTAATGTTGTTAACGAGCCAAGGTTAGTTTCCCCTAGACTCCTCGTCAAGTTCACTGGTCTTGGAAAAATGATGAAAACAAAACCTTCTTTATGGCAAATGGTGCTATTGCTGATGTTCCCTCAAATCGCAGAAACCATCTATAGCCCGACTCTGGATTCAATATCGAAATCCTTTGATGTGAGTTACGCACAAGCGGCGCAAACCCTCTCGATCTACTTCTCAGCGTTTGCGCTCGGTGTTGTGGTATGGGGCATATTGGCAGACAAATGGGGGCGTCGACCAACCATGTTACTGGGCATGGGGTTATTCGCCTGTTCAGCACTTATTGCTATGCAAACCGACAGCTTTACGTGGTTGATGATAGCCAGAGCCATGGGTGCTTTCGGGCTTGCGGTGGGCTCGGTGGTGACACAAACCATGTTGCGCGATGCCTTTAGCGGCGCGGAACTGGCCAAGGTGTTTGGTTACATGGGGATGGGGCTGTCGATTAGTCCAATCATCGGGCTGCTTCTTGGCGGTCAACTAAGCCAAGCGGGCGGGCATCAATATGTGTTTATTGCCTTGTTTATTATGGTGTTAGCGTTGTTGGCACATAGCCTATGGTCATTGCCTGAAACGCAACAATCTAAGCAGCCATTGCAGTTAAAGTCACTCAGTATTCACATGATCAAAGATAGCAATATATGGATGTCTGCGTTGCTGGTTGCGTCGTTCAATATTGCACTGTTTTCCTATTATCAATTGGGTTCATTTGCCTTCATTCAACTTGGATTTAGCGTTGAGCAGTTTGGCTACAGCGGCATTGTGCTTGGGTTCGGGACTCTGTTGGGAAGCTTGGTGAACAAGACATTGTTGAAGAGACAAGTGTCTTCAATGTCTCTGATTGGTATCGCAGCAGGGCTTCAAACATTAGGTGCGGTGGGTGTGTATTTTTCACAACACACGATCTGGTTCTTGCTTCCAATGATGTTGGTGGTTATGGCGTTTGGCATTGCGATTCCCAATGTATTGAGCCGAGCGTTGGTACGTTACCAATCTCAAGCAGGAAGTGCAGGCGCACTGTTTGGTTTGATGTATTACACCTTGATCGGCTCAGGGCTCGCTTTAGCGGGAATGCTCCAAGATCTAGGTGTAGTGTTGGTACTTTGTGGCGCGTTATCTGTTCTGGTGACGATACGCAGTCGACTCCAGCTTAAACGCTAAGTCTCTCATCTGTATTGATAAATTCCGTGTCCTGTTTGGCGCGGAATTTATCATTTCTTGGTTTGTAAATTTGGATATTGACAGGGGTAGAGTGATCGTTCTACTCTGTAGGTAGAACAATCATTCTACCCTTTGTCGGGTATTGAGAGAGCACTATGTTGAGAGAACAGATTGCAGCAAGCTTAGAGGTGGCATTTAGCCAGCAAGGTTTTGCTGAGCCGAGCGTTGCACAGCTGAAAACGGCGTGCGATGTAAGCCTAAGAACCTTGTATAAACATTTCCCTTCAAAAGAAGCGATGATCGTTGGTGCCTTGGAATATCGACACCAACGCTACTTAGATTTCTTGTTGGAAACGTCGCCTGAAAAGGGGCTCGCATCGGTTACTCATATCTTCAACAAGCTCCAACAATGGTTAGAAGAGTATGCGCCACATGGGTGCATGTCGATGAATGCGATGGCCGCGTTTCCCGATAATGAGCTTATCAGCCAAGCGGTTACACAGCATAAAGAACAAGTTCGTTTGCTAATAGGCAAGCAGAGCCTGCGAGAGGATCTCGCGACACCACTGTTTTTACTTCATGAAGGCGTATCAAGCGCGTGGCCAGTATTAGGCGAAGAAGCGGTGGCATCAGCACAGAATATGGTGACAAAATTACTCGAGGAAACACGATGAAATTCGAACTACCGAAAACAATGAAAGGCGTAGAGATGTTGGGTCACGGTGGAGCAGAAATGCTTGGCTACCGCGGAGATATCGCGGTTCCTCAAATCGAACCTAATGAAGTGCTGATCAAAGTCATGGCTGCAGGCGTTAATAATACTGACATCAACACGCGAATCGGTTGGTATGCAAAAAGTGATGATTCAGACGATGCCAGTTGGTCGGGTGAAGCGCTAAAGATCCCTCGTATCCAAGGTGCTGACGTGTGTGGTTTTATCGTGGAAGTCGGCAATGAAGTCTCAGTTGACCGTATTGGTGAGCGTGTTCTGATTGAGCCTTGTTTGACCGAGGTTTATGGACGAGATCTGCCACAGCCATGGTATTTCGGATCTGAATGCGATGGTGGTTTCGCTGAATACACCAAAGTAGCAGCTAAGCACGCTTACGCGGTGAACAGCACCATGTCGGATGTTGAGCTAGCGTCTTTCCCATGTTCTTACTCAACAGCAGAGAACATGCTAACTCGTGCCAATGTGGCTGAAGGTGATCGCGTGCTTATCTCAGGTGCATCGGGCGGTGTGGGCTCTGCGGCTATTCAACTAGCAAAAGCTCGTGGCGCGTATGTTATTGCCATCACTAGCCCAAGCAAGAACCAACAGTTACTTGAACTTGGCGCAGATGAAGTGATTGCCCGTGATGCAGATTTGGTTAACGCGCTAGGCGAAAGCAGCGTGAATGTGGTTATCGATTTAGTCGCCGGTGATAAGTGGCCGGAATTCCTTGAAGTGCTGAAACCACATGGCCGTTATGCCGTATCAGGCGCGATTGGTGGCGCTATGGTTGAGCTTGATGTTCGCACTTTATATCTTAAAGATCTCAGCTTTTTTGGTTGCACAGTTTTAGAACCACAAGTATTCCAGAACCTAGTCAACCGTATTGAGAAGCAGCAGATTGGCGCCATCGTCGCAGAGTCTTATCCGTTAGCCGATATTCATAAAGCGCAAGATGAGTTTTTAAAGAAAAAACACGTTGGTAAGATCGTGTTGGAAGTGGCAGAGCGCTAGTTTTAGTCAGCTTCACGGTTTAGATTTATGTAAGAGCGAGCCAGTATCATGTGCTCGCTTTTTTGTTTCTGGCGAATGCTGGCGGGCTCAGTCTTGCAACCCGTTGAGTAACAGATCCTATACAGCTGAAAAGTTAATGATTCATTTATCATTGTGTGGTTTATGAATTAACTGTGCGATAATTACCGCCATTATATATCCCGAACTGTTTGATAATCATCTAGGAGCCGTATTGATGTTTAAAAGGGTATTGCAGGCACTATTCTCACCTTTTGTTTATTCAAAAAACAAACCCTCTGCAGAGCCTGCCCAACAAGAGCAACAACAAACCGTTGCTACTGATTCTGTTCAGTCTTCAATCTTTGTTCCGCCTTCGTCAGCTCAACCATCATCATTAATCGTCGATAAGACGCTTAGCCTTCACGATGGTGAGTTCCTTGATTATTTGTTTGGAGAGTCTCGCCTTCGAACGGAGTCAGACCCATTTAGTGATTTTGTCGCTTGCCAAATCGAACGTTTGATTCGCTCTCCAAAAGCCCTGCTTAATGAACTGCCAGTGATGCCAGCCTCTGTAACCACGTTAATGGCAGAATTACAGAGTGATGAGTTTGATGTCGATGCATTGTTAAGAGTGATTGAGCGCGAGCCGAGTATGGCTGCCGATGTGATTAAACTGGCAAATAGCGCCTTTTACAAACGCAATGAAAAACAGGTTACCGACCTAAAAACAGCATTCTTAAATATGGGTTCTCAAGGGCTCGTTGAAGGGGTGGTGAATAGCTACATGAAGAACTTCACGCCGGGGAACAATATTTACTGGCGTCACTTCGGTGAGAAAATTTGGAATCACAGTGTTCAAACCGCGTCGTTTTCTAAGGAGTTGATGAAAGACTCTTCATCTCAAGAAGATCAAGCAGCGGCATACTTTGTTGGGTTGATTCGCAACTTAGGCAAGATGATCATTTTCCAGATGATGGTAGAAGCCTTCAAGCATGTTGATCCTTCTTTTCCACCTAACTCGTTAGCATTGAAGCGCCTGATGAACAGCTACTCCATTCGCCTGACTTACACCATTGCTAAGTTCTGGGAACTGCCAGAATCAGTGTTGACCGCGATTGGCTACCAAGAGTCGAGCCGATACGAATGCACACCACTTGGTCAAGCTGTGTTTGAAGCTAACTACTTGAGTGAGCTGTGCTATTTACTGGAAGAACAAACGATTGAAGTCGAGCAATTTAAGCGCAGATGCAAAGAGACACTGATGTCTCCGGCTGCATACAAAGTGGCTAACCGTATCTATAAAGAGTCTGAATTATCGCTAGTGAGCTAACCCTTAGCCTATTCGACCTACGCTGTGACTGAACATAATGATTGGTTGCAGCTTGGTTGGGCTAGGTTGTGAAATACATTCAGCTACGAAATACGCTTACAAATGGCTAATCCACAGCTTGTCGAGTTCGCACCAACCGAAACCATTCACTTGTGCGCCGTGTATCTTTTCAGAAACCTCTAAGTTGAACGCCTCTTGCTTGAGCTCAACCACAACTCCAGATTCATGCAACCAATGCCGAAGCACCAACAGTGCATTCATTGCTAACTCAAAGTTGGGCTGGTTTGTTATTGAGGCTAAGCCTTGTTCGATTGTCTCTAGCATCTCAGAAGGTAAAGTTAATTCCTCAAACGGGAAGCGAGTGAAAAAGCTTAACCACGAAGTGAAGGTGTCGTTCTCATCAATAATACTGCACAGCGCGACGTCTTTGGTAGTTAGGTAGTGAGTTAGGTAGTGCCCATATTCCACGCTGGTTTTGTGGTCGCCAGACACTGACAACTGATCGAAAAGGGTTTGGCATTCAGAGGTGTCTTCAACGGTGAACTCACGAACGGCTTTCGACAACGCTGGGTTTTGAATCTTGAAGAAGGTTGAGCCGAAATCCGGTTGGGAAGCATGGTTATCGCAACGCACTGTGGTCGTCTTTTCGGGCAGTTTCACGCACACCTGATTTTGAGCGCAGGCTTTGCTCTGTGCCCATTCTGGATAGACCCACAACTCGACTCGATTGAGAATCGGCGTGCTTTGTGAATACGCGTTATTGCGGCTCAATCTCAACATCTTGCTCGAGAAAATGTCTAATGAGAACGCGCCAGAACCAATCAGCCTATCAGTCGGTGATGAGGGATCAAATACGGAGGCTTCAGTTCTGGCAAGTAGGCGTGGTAAATGCCAATCAGGTTGATTCAGTTTCACGACAACCACATTGCCTGCCGCGATAGAGACCTCATCAATATGCTGATAACAACGACGCCATATTTTGCTTTGGCAGAGCGAGTTAAGGTTGCGCGCTATGTCTTGAGGTTCGAGTGTTCTTCCGTTATGAAACTGAACACCATTACGAATTTGAAAGTGCCACTGTGTCGCATCTTGATTAGGCTGCCAATGATAAGCCAGATCGCCGCTGAGTTTGCCGTGCTGAACGGTGGTAAGGCGTTGGCAAACTTGCATCACTAGGAAGCGTTCGGTGCGTCTAAGTACTCGTTGAGGGTGAAGAGCCTCGAGCTCTCGGTGAAACGGGATGTACGCGATATTCTGCGTCGACGGATTGGTATTGCTTAGAAAGGCTTGCAACTCAGTGCCAGCATTGCGGCCGTTGAAGCTCAAGGTGCTAAACACCTGTTCTATGTTGCCTGCGTCAGCTTGGGTTTGTGCGTATTGGTAACACGCCTCAATGGGTTCAACCAGACACGTGAGTTGTGCCTTCTTGCTGCGGCCTGAGCTAGCTTGCCACTCAATCCAGCCTTGTGCTGTCATCGCTTTGAGTAAGGTCTGAACGTGACGTTCACTCACGTGCAGCAGTGTGGCCAGTTGGTTGACCTGACAGTGTGATACTCCAGGCCCAAAAGCCTGAAATATCTTTTCATACAGTTCAAGCTTACGCTTAAGGTTGCCCAATTTGCTTTTCCTAACGACGAGGTTGAGTTAAATGTGAATAGCCAGAATCAATCAGTGCGTTTTCCATCGTATCGAGAACTCGAGAGGTTATCTCTGAGCTCAGGATATTCGATTCAGTTTTGCCTTGAAGCACCAAATCTGAAAAATGGTCGATTTCAAACTCGAATCCATTCCCTGTCACTCGGTAGTTAATGGTCGACTTTTTGCCTTGATGTTCAATCTCAATAAAGGCCGGATTCCACCATTTTTCGTGAATGGTGATTTTGGTTTCAGGTCCACTCAAGTGTGCTGATCGGGGAAGGTTTTGCACTGTTGATGCCGATATCTTACCGCTTATATCACCAGAGAATGTAAAGCATGCATTGGTATCAACATTCGCTCCCTCATAAAGACACGACATCTCTACCTGAGGTTTTGAAGGGTTTACACCCAGCGTTCGGCACAGATCGTAAAAGAACCAAAGCCCATAGACCCCAACATCGAGTGTTGCTCCGCCTGACAAATCCGGATTGAAGATAAACAAATCGGGCTCATAGTCATGATGGTTACCAAAGCTGGCTTCGATTGAATCTATCTGAATGTTGTTATCGACCAAGAATGATTGGAGCTCACGATATGCGGGAAACACCACGGTTTTCATTGCTTCTAACAGCATCACGCCATTTTGCTTCGCGAGAGCTTTCATCTCAAGCCAGTCAGCAAGGTTGGTAAAAGCCGGCTTCTCGACCAATACATGTTTTTTATTCTTTAGAAACAACTCAGTGAGTGGCTGGTGGTATGGGTGAACCGTAGCGATGTAAACCGCTTCAACACTTGGGTCATTCGCCATCTCTTCATAAGAACCATAAGCCTTGTCGCAAGCAAACTTGTTGGCGAACGTGGCTGCGCGTGAGTGATCTCTGGCGGCAACCGCATCAAGCTCACCATGCAGAGAGTGCTCTGTGACTGCGGTTGCGAATCGATTGGCGATATTGCCTAGCCCTGCGATGCCCCATTTTATTTTGCGTTGCGTGTCGCTCATCTGTTGCTCCAAATCGTTGTTTTGTATCAGTGTACTCAGAGACGTCACATACAAATAGAGAACAGATTTCTCAACCTGTTCTCTATTTATTTTATTCTAGTTGAAGCTCAGGATTAGCTCTGTATTGAGTGTTTCCAATCGGCTAGGGCTTTAATGTGTTTTGGCCCGATGCCACAACAGCCACCGATAATATTCGCGCCCAGTGCGTGCCAGCGTTTAGCGTAAGTTAAGTAACCTTGGCCATCCAGCTCACGCATCTCCTGAAACATATCATTCGCTTCATGTTCGTTGCTGATAGGCGCAAAATTGTTGGCATAGACACCAACTTCTAAATCACTGCCTAGCTCATCGATCACTTTCTTGGCATCGATAATGGCTTGATCCATCACTTCAGGCACTGAACAGTTAAACATAATGCCTGTCGCGTTTGATTGGCAGGCAAGTTTGATGGCGTCTGTTACGCTCTCGCCAGAACGAATGTTGGCAAAATCGCCCTTGGTATCTTCTAAACTGAATGCGTAGTAACACGGCTTATCTGACTGCTTAAGAACCGCATGAATGGATTCGAACTCTTGCAGGCTGCAGATGGTTTCCGCTATCCAAAGATCGATGTTTGGATCCTGGGTATCGTAAAGCGTTTGAATGATTGGCGCTGCCTCTTCTACCTTAAACAAGTCTGGTCGGTAGCTGCCAAATGGCGGTGGAATCGCGCCCGCGACTTTCACTGTGTGGGTAGCATTGTCTGCAACTGCTTTAGCCAGCTCACCAGACAGTGTGGCTAGTTCAAAACCGCGTTGCTCGAACAGCTCTTCACCCAAGTGAAAAGGCACACAGGCGTAGCTATTGGTGATTAGGATTTCAGCACCTGCATCGACAAAGTTTTGATGTGCTTGGCTGACAAATTCGGGTGCTTCAATCAGCGCTTGAGCACTCCAAAGCGGTTGAGAAAATGGCGCGCCAATTTCTTTGAGTTCTCGGCCCATGCCGCCATCAAGTATGGTTAGTGTTTTCATATTTAATACTATCTAAAACAGTTGCTGAAGTTCTGCCGTCACCATATCAGACAACCTTGTCAGACAGAAGCCATCAAGCCAAGGTTCAACTATCGATGAGGGAGTTTCGTTATAAGCCGTCTAGCGGGCTAGTCGTGCCACTAAAGTGTTGCCCAATAACGTGAGTGTAAATCTGAGTTGTCTTAACATCACTGTGCCCCAGTAGCTCTTGAACCGTTCTGATATCGGAGCCTGACTTTAGAAGTTGCGTAGCAAAACTGTGCCTGAAAGTATGACAACTAATTCGCTTGTGGCGCAATTTATTAGAGTTAGTCGCCTTCTTCAGCGTTTTTCGGAGTACCGAATCATGTAGGTGGTG
Source organism: Vibrio sp. 10N.261.54.E10 (assembly GCF_002877735.2). Lineage (NCBI taxonomy): Bacteria > Pseudomonadati > Pseudomonadota > Gammaproteobacteria > Vibrionales > Vibrionaceae > Vibrio > Vibrio sp. 10N.261.54.E10. The sequence goes on along the minus strand of NZ_MCXE02000002.1, from coordinate 731,944 downwards.
TCGGCATACGATCCCCGACTCAGAGTGTTGAGTGACGGATTTTGATGGGAATAGGTACATCCAAGCAAGTTGTCGATAGGCACTAGGGTATTTTTTACCTAATCGGTGAGGCAAAGATGGCCCAAACCCATTCAAGTTATCTTTAGCGAGCAGAACTGCAACTTGTGAAATTTTGTCTTGTATAGCTTCAGTGAGTGAAAAACTTAAAATTGTCACTCGGTCTTTATTTCCTTTCCCATTGTGAACAGTGAGATACCCTTGTTTTAGATCTATATCTTGTACTCGAAGCCTCAGGCATTCCGATACTCTCAAACCTGAACCATACAACAAGCGAAAAAACAGTTGATATTTAGGATCTATTTCATTGATCACCGAGATAGCTTCCGCATGATTGAGTACGCTAGGAATTTTTCGAGACCGAGTCGCATAGCTAAACCCTAAGTCTCCTAGAGGTTGCTTAATAAATTGATTGTATAAATAGGCTAGAGCATTGAGAGCTACCTTTTGAGTATTGATGGCTACTTTTTGTTGATTAGCTAAATGAGAAAGAAAGGAGACAACTTCAGCGGCATGCATCTGTTCAGGGTGTTTAAGCTTATGAAAATGAATGAAGTATTTTATCCAGTAACAGTAGGCTTTGATTGTCTTGCGACTATAGCCTCGCATCGTCATATGTTCGCAAATTGCCTGCATGAATTGACTCGCCATATATTCCCCTCACAAAATCTGTACATACAGACAGTTTATTGCTTGTTGAATAATTAATGACTTAAAAAAGAGTGGTTTTTAACTCTGATTGAGCACGAATTTAACGAGAGGCTTATTTTAAATTATTGATTATACTGCAGATTTATGGGTGGTTAAGAATGAGGCCGAGCGTTACATAGTCGGCAATATGTGCTTGCACGTTTTCACACTTATTGTTTAGACCCACTTTTATATTAAATGCATAGCATTCAGTTGGTTATGAGTGACCTTTTTGATATGTTAAGCGGATGGATTCGTGCTTGCACAATATTAAAATGTTAGCTTCCCCAGTAGTTTAGAGGTAATAAATGGACGAGAGTATCAGTGGTGTTTTATCGTATTGGAATTTAAAAAAATTTCATTCAGAAGATAAACCGTTATCTATATTAGAATTTCCGTTGTATACAGACTCACACATAGTTGGTGAATTGAAAGATGGAAAAAGCCCTTATAAATTCTTGAATATGATAGCTAACTTTAATAATCAAGAAGTAGTGAAAGATGCGCTAACATTAAGAATCAATTGGTATATAGATAATAGAGCTAGTTATAAAGTTCAAACTGATACCACAAGATATCATGGTGGTTGGGTTACTGATGAATTAGCTTCGCTAATCTCATTAAGGTTAGGGATTAGAGTTAAAGCTGGAGAAATGACACGTTCATTTGATTGCTATTCAGATGACCCTTTAGGTAGTCCTTGCTCAACTCGGGAGAAAGCTCCACAAATTAATATCAAAGTGCGAGGTGCTATGTTACCTAATGCTGTAAAAACAGTCGATATTGCTGAGGTTGATAATATACATTTATTAGGTGAGTTAAGTGAGTGCGAATATATTGCATTAGTTCGTTCAGCTCGAATGTACCAAGAAGCACTTTGGGTCGCAGAGAGTGAACCTGAGCTTGCTTGGTTAATGTTAATTTCGGCAGTAGAAACAGCAGCTAATCATTGGTCTTCAGAAAAGGAGTCTCCAGTTGAAAGGTTAAGATCTGCCAAACCTGAACTTGCTAAAATATTATTAGAAAGCGGGGGGGAAACATTACTCCAAAATGTAGCTCTTGAGATCGCTCCAACATTGGGAGCAACAAATAAATTTATTAAATTTTGTCTTCATTTTATGCCGAAAGAACCAGAAAAAAGACCGATTGACTGTTATAAAGTTAATTGGTCTAAAACTGGCTTTAAGGTTATATTAAATAAATTGTATGGTTATAGGTCCTCAGCGTTACATGGAGGTATTCCATTTCCTGCGCCACTTTGTACTCCTCCAGAACTTATATCGCATGATAGTTATACAGAAAAAGGCGGTACAGGTTTAGCTACGCATACATTAGGCGCAAGTTGGGAAAGTAAAGATCTTCCTATAACAATGAATACATTTAATCATTTTGTTAATGGTGTTCTAAATAATTGGTGGTGTAGCTTATTGCGTTCAGGAAGCTAACAATCGCATCAACACGATTTGCTACATTCGGCATTCTAGATTTCTTTGGGTTTGCCGTATTAAGTGGTAAATTTAGGCTTAATCTGCATGGTAGCAAACGTGTTATGCAGGCGTTATGTAACAAAAGGTAATGGTCAAAGTCACTGTAATTTCAGTTATTTTGACATCTATTGATGCCCATTAATTTGGTATAGAATAAAAACGTATTAAATGATGGAGGGTATCATGGCCAAGCAAGAGTATTGTTCAATCAAAGGATTTGAACCAAGTAATAGAACAAAAGAATATATCGAACAAATGGAGCACATTACTGATATGTCTTCGGTGCTGGAGAAGATCCTGTTTGCTATTCCCTTCTTCCAAATTTTTGCAGGTAGAGATTCTTACAAAGGAGTAGCTTTAGCATCTGCTTCTTATAATGTTTCAACGTATGATTGGCAGTTGTATGAAAGTGCAGTAAAAGCGATTGCTCCAATTGAAAGAGAACGCTTAGAAAATGTAGCTATGAGAGCAATGTTAGACACAAGTGGTGAGGAACGTAAATTTTGGGAGTGTGTATACAATGCATTATAAAGCTATATTATTAATTGTTAGTTGTATATTTTCGTCTTCTGTCTTATCTGAAAGTTGGGCTGAATTTTTAAAAAAAGATCTTAGCTATAAGTACCAAGCTTTAAATGTAAAAGTAGATGCTTGTAGTAAGCTGCGTGAAAGCTTTGTATTAAAACCAATAAAAAGTGATTGGTTTGGTACTTTGACAGATCAACAAAAGAAAGATGTTATTTTATTTGCAAGTGATTATGCGAGTAAGCAATGTTATAAATTGGAAGAATTAAGTTTTTCAAACGCTCTTTTACGTTATACCGCAGAGACCGGAGATAAAGAGCTTCTGGATAATTGGCTTGGTTTAAATAAATCTAATAAATATACAATTGAAGGCGTGGACTCTGTTGGTGCTGAAAATGTAATTGAATTTATAAATCAAGAGTTCACACAACCATTTCAGCCAATTGATCTTATTAAATATTTAAAGTTATATTAACAAAATTGGAAAGTTACATAACAATTGCATCAACACGATTTACTACACTCGGCATCTTAGGTTGCCGGGTGTTTCTCGTTTTAAGGCGTTAATTTTAAGTATAATTGCATAGTAGTAAACGTGTTATGCAGGCGTTAGCCGAATCTATTAATCCGATATGTAATATTGTTTCTAAGGGGTATTTATGAGTCTTATATCAGTCAAAGTGAGTTCGAAAGCATTAGAGCATATTCGTTCTTCTACTAGTAAGAATCAAGAGCAGATGGCGCTTAAAGTTATATCTGGCGACCTATTTCATATTGTTGATACTATAAATAAATCTCGTAAAGTTCAATTAACAATGGCAGACCAATTAGCTCTCACTTTAGGTGATACTTCAGCAATTTGGCGTGCTCATCAGGAAGATGCAACCGACTTTGACATATTGTTTAATATGCTAAGCAGTAAGCCAGATAAAGAGTTTGTTTTCTCTTATAAGTTGATCGGCTAACAAGAGCTTTAAACGGAACTAAAACAGTGGGTTAGGTTTCGCTTCGCTACACATTTTAACCCACTATTTTAGTCCGCTTAAGCAGGCGTTATAAGTCACATGGAGTTTGATTTAGTATGAAGAATAGAGAGTGCCCTAATTGTCAACAGAAGATTTCACTTAGTTGGTTTTTATTTAGTGGAAATAGGACAAAGTATCGCTGTACCCAATGTTCAGCTTTGATCGAATGGACACCAAGACGCTCCTATTTAGGCATGTTTGTTGGCGGTTCATCAGCGCTGAGTTTTACATTACTTGAATCGTTGATTCCCTCAATGAGTATACGAGTGATAATGATGTTAATTTTGGCAGTCATACTGGCATTTTTAGTACCGAAGCAGTTCAGAATCATTGACGAAAGTGCCTTATAACAAGTCATTTAAACGGAACAAAAACAGTTGGCCGTCGCTTCGCGATTTTAGCCAACCATTTTTGTCCGCTTAATGAGGCTACATGGATTCCCCCGGTTGTCAAACATCCGCTAAACTTATGTTGATGGGTTTTGGACTGCCGCTCTACATTCGGCCTACTTATCGACGATTCGCATACGTCGTGGCCCTGATGACTTTGCGCGACTGCGGTGCCTTATTCGTTAGATGACATCTAGTGTGTCCGCCGCATTAACAGGCTCTCCGCAAGTGGTCTTAACCTATCTCCATCATTAGCGTCTGCAATGACCCGGTGGGTTTAACTCTCTATGCTGCTTAGGTTTCTACTTAAGCAGCATAGTTTTCATATTCTGTTTGATTGTGTAAAAGCGACCATATAATTCGTGCGTTCTTCGCGGCCAGTGCCACTATTGCTCGGTTCATTCCTCTTCGTTCTAGAACGCCGCGACACCACTGACTTAACTTATCTTGCTTGTCGCCAAGGTTGGCAATCACGGTCCTTGCGCCATGAACTAATAGTGTTCGTAAGTATTTATCACCGTGTTTGGTTATTCGGCCTAAGCGAGGTTTTCCTCCTGTGGAATATTGCTTTGGTACGAGTCCTAGCCAAGCAGAGAAATCACGGCTTTTATCAAATTGAGAACCATTGCCTATCGAAGCAAGTATCGCAGTAGCGGTTTGCGGCCCAATACCTCGAACTTTCATCACTCGTTGAACATTAGCGCTGACCTTAGCAAAAGAGTCGAAGACTTGTTCAGTATCGGCGATACGTTGATTCAACTCTCCAAGGTGGTGATAAGCATCGGCAATCACCGTTCTTGCGAGATGTGGCAGTTCATTTTCTGCATCTTCAAGCATTAAGGGAACGTGTTTCATCAATGAAGAGCGACCAACGGGAATGATCAACCCGAACTCAGAAAGTAGGGCGCGCATGCGATTCATAAGCGCGGTGCGTTCACGAACCCAATGCTCTCTCATTCTATGTACCGATAAGATGGCTTGTTGCTCGGGGGATTTTACGGGTACAAAGCGAGTTGATGGACGCTGAACAGCTTCGCAGATAGCGACTGCATCATTAAGGTCGTTCTTCCCTTTAGTTCGATAAGGAACCACGTATTTAACGGCCATGATACGGGCGTCGTGCCCAAGTTTATTGAGTGTTCTTGCCCAATAATGTGCACCACCACACGCTTCAACGCCTATACGCATGAGTGGCATATTTGCTATTGTAGTCAGTAGTTTAGAGCGAGTTACTGACTTATGAAGTATGACCTTACCATTTTGGTCTACGGCATGAAGACTAAAGTGGTTTTTAGCTAGGTCGATACCGCAGAAATAAGAATAATCAGACATGGTGCCTCCGATGCATTTAAGTACCACATAAGTGTGGCAGATCCTCGGTAGGGGGAATCCATGTCATTCGTTAGCAATTTAGGAGAGGTCATGACGTTAGCAGAAGATTTTTTTGAACATTGGTGCAGTATCGTTGAAGAGAGAGATGATGAAGTAAATCAGAATTGGTGTAACAATAAGGCCTATACGAACTTTATCATCCATTCTGAAAATTCCGTTGTGATGGATATAGCAAAAAGGCTTGGATTGTACTGCTACAATGCAGACTACTACTACTTAGATTCAGTCTTTTATGACCAAACTGACTTTATAGATGATTTCCCAAATCAATGTTATTTGACAAACATAAGTATAGCATTTGAGCATGAAAATAATTTTAAGAGTGGGTTGTTTCAAGAGGTATCTCACCTCCTATTAATCAATAGCCAGCTCAAAGTAGTAGTGTCTTATCCGCCTTGCGAAGAGTCTGAGAAAGTAGAGCTTGAATACTTGCATCGCATCATTAACTCTAGCCCGATTTCAAAGGAGTTGTCAGATAAGAAAGGGTTCCTATTTATTATGGGGCATGCTGACCCATACAAATGGGTTGCTTGGATATATCATCAATCAGCGTGGCAAAAAATTGCTAACAAATCGCTTAACAGGGACTCCTAACGCTTGGCCACTTTCATACAAATCAGCTTCGGTGTTTAGGGCACAAATTTTAAGTCGGGTGGTATTGCGTTATCGCCCGTTAGCAAGGCGTTATGTGTCATGCCGCACCGTATACTGTTACAATATGGAGTCAACAATTTTGGGGTATCTAAATGTTTAGCAATCAACCTTCAACTCAAAAAGTTCTTAGTTACATTGAAAATAGCCAAATAGAATTGGCTATTGATGAGTTAACACGCCTTCCTCGAGTGGACAAAGAGTTTACATATAAGTTATTGGAGATTATTCGCAGTCTAGACAACGAGATACATGAAGCTCATCGCGCTAAAGGCCGAGCAATTGCTCAAGCGGTAAAGTTAAATACGAGCAAACTTGAACAACAAAATGAGCAGTTAAAAACAGAAATATATAGCCTACAAGCTCAGATAAAAGAAATCTCAGTGAAATATGGCCCTAAACCTGAGCGAACAGAATCAAGCTATAATGAGTACCTTTACTCGTCTTCTAAATAACACATAACAAACGACTATGGCGTCAATGATTAATTTTTGGCAGTGTTTTCATCCCACATGGCGCCATCTCTCAGCATAGAGTTAAGAGTCACAACCATCTTTCGAACACACGCGATTATTGCGACTTTCTTAGGCTTTCCGGCAGCTACAAGTCGAGCATAAGTTGCTTTGAATACGGGGTTACATTGCATGGCTGACATCATTGCCATATATAACACTGTGCGTACTTGCGCTCGACCGCCTTGGATCACGCGCTTACCTTTGTAGCGCCTACTTTCGCGTGTTATTGGAGCGACACCAATTAGTGATGCCGCTTGTTTATTTGTGATGTAGCCAAGTTCTGGTACGTTGCTAATTATTGATGCAGCGGCAATGTTTCCTATTCCAGGGACGCTCTGCAATATTGTGTTTTTAGCCTGATATTCAGGGCTATCTTCAATGAGTTTAACGAGCTTTTCTTCTAACTTGGTGATTTGATTTTTTATCGTGGTTAGCATCGGTTTGATAGTCGGATGGAGAGAAGCGGGAAGTATCTGGATTCGGTTCTTTTCCATGGTTTGCATGGATAACAACTGGTTTCGGCGAATGACTAAGTCACTCATTAGGCGTATGTTTTTTGGCTTTATGACAGTAAGAGCTGGTTTGATTGCTTATCCATAGTGAGCAATCAATTCTGCATCTAAACGATCATTTTTGGCTCTGCGGCCAATAGCACCAGCGAACCGTTTTATGTGGACAGGGTTTGCTCTGACAATAGGTAATTGAGCCTCTGCACATGCAAGAACAAAAGGCATTTCTAATCGGCCTGTTGCTTCAATAACGATTCGTTCAGGACTGTGACTCTTAATCGTTTTGAGTGCTTTTTTGATGCCTTTATCATTGTTCTCTACTGAGAAAAATAGGTCTAGTGGCCTGATGTGGATGTCTAATTGTGTTTTGCCGGTATCAACTCCAACGTTGATGCTTTGATTGATTTTGGTATTCATAATAAGCTAACTCATGCTTGCGTAATGCGGGTTCGAGACCCAGTCGACTATTCGAGGTTTATGCTTGAAGTCCTATATAGCGTTCATGTTTGTTATCGGTCTCTCGATAGAGGAGCCAGCGTTTAAACGAACTACTACATAGAAAGCTTTAGTTGCAGCTAAAGCCTGGGTCTCACATTACCCGATTGGAGTGCTTATTATCCATACAAGCGTTTAAGAGGGATTCGCAACGCTCGGCATTTTCGGTTTGAATCAGCTTTAGTGATTAAGGCACAATAGTTTAGGTTGGGCGGCAGCGTCGCTCACTACTTAACGCGGCTACATGGATTCCCCCGGTTGTCAAACATCCGCTAAACTTATGTTGATGGGTTTTGGACTGCCGCTCTACATTCGGCCTACTTATCGACGATTCGCATACGTCGTGGCCCTGATGACTTTGCGCGACTGCGGTGCCTTATTCGTTAGATGACATCTAGTGTGTCCGCCGCATTAACAGGCTCTCCGCAAGTGGTCTTAACCTATCTCCATCATTAGCGTCTGCAATGACCCGGTGGGTTTAACTCTTTATGCTGCTTAGGTTTCTACTTAAGCAGCATAGTTTTCATATTCTGTTTGATTGTGTAAAAGCGACCATATAATTCGAGCGTTCTTCGCGGCCAGTGCCACTATTGCTCGGTTCATTCCTCTTCGTTCTAGAACGCCGCGACACCACTGACTTAACTTATCTTGCTTGTCGCCAAGGTTGGCAATCACGGTCCTTGCGCCATGAACTAATAGTGTTCGTAAGTATTTATCACCGTGTTTGGTTATTCGGCCTAAGCGAGGTTTTCCTCCTGTGGAATATTGCTTTGGTACGAGTCCTAGCCAAGCAGAGAAATCACGGCTTTTATCAAATTGAGAACCATTGCCTATCGAAGCAAGTATCGCAGTAGCGGTTTGCGGCCCAATACCTCGAACTTTCATCACTCGTTGAACATTAGCGCTGACCTTAGCAAAAGAGTCGAAGACTTGTTCAGTATCGGCGATACGTTGATTTAATTCACCAAGGTGGTGATAAGCATCGGCAATCACCGTTCTAGCGAGATGTGGCAGTTCATTTTCTGCATCTTCAAGCATTAAGGGAACGTGTTTCATTAATGAAGAGCGGCCAACAGGAATGATTAACCCGAACTCAGAGAGTAGGGCGCGCATGCGATTCATAAGCGCGGTGCGTTCACGAACCCAATGCTCTCTCATTCTATGTACCGATAAGATGGCTTGTTGCTCGGGGGATTTTACGGGTACAAAGCGAGTTGATGGACGCTGAACAGCTTCGCATATGGCAACAGCATCATTAAGGTCGTTCTTTCCTTTAGTTCGATAAGGAACCACGTATTTAACGGCCATAATGCGGGCGTCGTGCCCAAGTTTATTGAGTGTTCTTGCCCAATAATGTGCACCACCACACGCTTCAACGCCTATACGCATGAGTGGCATATTTGCTATTGTAGTCAGTAGTTTAGAGCGAGTTACCGACTTATGAAGTATGACCTTACCATTTTGGTCTACGGCATGAAGACTGAAGTGGTTTTTAGCTAGGTCGATACCGCAGAAATAAGAATAATCAGACATGGTGCCTCCGATGCATTTAAGTACCACATAAGTGTGGCAGATCCTCGGTAGGGGGAATCCATGTCATTCGTTATAGCGCCGAGTTAATCACAGATTTAAAATATGGTTATTAATTTGGTTGCAGACATATAGTATCGTTGGCCTCAAATTTTACTAAGGCTAGGTTAATGATATGAAAAATAAAGTAATTTTGTGCTCTGCTCTTCTGTTGGGATTATCAGGTTGTGCTTCAGTTCCGACGGTCGATTCAACAATCTCAAATGAAGCCAAGTCATTTGAAGCTCCCCAAGAAGGTAATTCTGGACTTTACATTTATCGAGAGGATAGCTTTGTTGGAGCGGCGCTCAAAAAATATGTTTACGTTGATGGTAAGTGTATAGGTGAGACTGCTCCGGGTGTCTTCTTTTACCATGAGGTAGAAGGTAATAAAGAGCATCAGGTGAGCACAGAGTCAGAGTTCTCAGAGAATCATCTAACTATCTATACCGAGGAAGGTCGTAATTACTTTATCAACCAATACATCAAAATGGGTGTATTTGTTGGTGGTGCGGGTGTTGAGTTAGTTGACGAGAACAAGGGCAAAGCGGAAGTTCTCAAAGTAGATATGGCAGAAAAAGGTAGCTGTCCTTCCATCTAAAGGGCGAGCAGCGCTATAACAAAGCATTTAAGAATGATTCCCAACGCTTGGCATTTTGAGTTCAAGGTTGGGTTTCGTGTTTACAGCACAATGCTTTAGGTCAGTTGGTTGCGTTGCTCACATCTTAATGCGGCTAGCTATCCGAGTCAAAATTTGTATATATAATAAGGTCAAAAAATGAAACGTATGTTGGTATTAGGTGCGTCTATAATCGCGGCTTCAGGGCTTCTCGGTATAGAACAACTCAATAATTTTAAACAGTTTGGAAATGTCATAGAAGTAACATCAGGAAAAATTAGGCTTGGTGAAGTTTATCGTGAGACACTTAGTACTTCATATGAAGTTACTTTTGATGGTGATAAACGTGCTTCAACGTCTGTTTATGCTAATACTAAAGATCTCTATTCTTCTGCTCGTGAAGATCTAATAGAGATGTTAGACAAAGTAAATAAAAGTAGGGTGGCAGATAAACAAGAGCCATTGTCAATCGATAGTGTTACTTGGACTAAAGATGCGACAATTACCCTAACTACTAAGGTAACCTATCAGTCAGAGTTTCACCCAAATTTTGTTCTTACTATTGATGAAACAACTATAACTCATGACGCAGATTCACAAGAAGCTAAGAATATCTCTCAATACTTATCAGAATTAAAGTCGTATTCAGCGAAAATGGTATCTCAGTATGAAAAGAGTAATTCATTTATCAAATAGCTAACAAACGACTATGGCGTCAATGATTAATTTTTGGCAGTGTTTTCATCCCACATGGCGCCATCTCTCAGCATAGAGTTAAGAGTCACAACCATCTTTCGAACACACGCGATTATTGCGACTTTCTTAGGCTTTCCGGCAGCTACAAGTCGAGCATAAGTTGCTTTGAATACGGGGTTACATTGCATGGCTGACATCATTGCCATATATAACACTGTGCGTACTTGCGCTCGACCGCCTTGGATCACGCGCTTACCTTTGTAGCGCCCACTTTCGCGTGTTATTGGAGCGACACCAATTAGTGATGCCGCTTGTTTATTTGTGATGTAGCCAAGTTCTGGTACGTTGCTAATTATTGATGCAGCGGCAATGTTTCCTATTCCAGGGACGCTCTGCAATATTGTGTTTTTAGCCTGATATTCAGGGCTATCTTCAATGAGTTTAACGAGCTTTTCTTCTAACTTGGTGATTTGATTTTTTATCGTGGTTAGCATCGGTTTGATAGTCGGATGGAGAGAAGCGGGAAGTATCTGGATTCGGTTCTTTTCCATGGTTTGCATGGATAACAACTGGTTTCGGCGAATGACTAAGTCACTCATTAGGCGTATGTTTTTTGGCTTTATGACAGTAAGAGCTGGTTTGATTGCTTCTCCATAGTGAGCAATCAATTCTGCATCTAAACGATCATTTTTGGCTCTGCGGCCAATAGCACCAGCGAATCGTTTTATGTGGACAGGGTTTGCTCTGACAATAGGTAATTGAGCCTCTGCACATGCAAGAACAAAAGGCATTTCTAATCGGCCTGTAGCTTCAATAACGATTCGTTCAGGACTGTGACTCTTAATCGTTTTGAGTGCTTTTTTGATGCCTTTATCATTGTTCTCTACTGAGAAAAATAGGTCTAGTGGCCTGATGTGGATGTCTAATTGTGTTTTGCCGGTATCAACTCCAACGTTGATGCTTTGATTGATTTTAGTATTCATAATAAGCTAACTCATGCTTGCGTAATGCGGGTTCGAGACCCAGTCGACTATTCGAGGTTTATGCTTGAAGTCCTATGTAGCGTTCATGTTTGTTATCGGTCTCTCGATAGAGGAGCCAGCGTTTAAACGAACTGCTACATAGAAAGCTTTAGTTGCAGCTAAAGCCTGGGTCTCACATTACCCGATTGGAGCGCTTATTATCCATACAAAGCATTTAAGAGTGATTCCCAACGCATGGCATTTTTCATTCCATCGTTGGGTTTAGTGTTTACGGTGGTTGGGTTAAGTTTCGTGGTAGCGTTGCTCACACCTTAATGCGGCTACATGGATTCCCCCGGTTGTCAAACATCCGCTAAACTTATGTTGATGGGTTTTGGACTGCCGCTCTACATTCGGCCTACTTATCGACGATTCGCATACGTCGTGGCCCTGATGACTTTGCGCGACTGCGGTGCCTTATTCGTTAGATGACATCTAGTGTGTCCGCCGCATTAACAGGCTCTCCGCAAGTGGTCTTAACCTATCTCCATCATTAGCGTCTGCAATGACCCGGTGGGTTTAACTCTCTATGCTGCTTAGGTTTCTACTTAAGCAGCATAGTTTTCATATTCGGTTTGATTGTGTAAAAGCGACCATATAATTCGTGCGTTCTTCGCGGCCAGTGCCACTATCGCTCGGTTCATTCCTCTTCGTTCTAGAACGCCTCGACACCACTGACTTAGCTTATCTTGCTTGTCGCCAAGGTTGGCAATCACGGTCCTTGCCCCGTGAACTAATAGTGTTCGCAAGTATTTGTCGCCGTGTTTGGTTATCCGACCTAAGCGAGGCTTTCCTCCCGTCGAATATTGCTTTGGTACGAGTCCTAGCCAAGCAGAGAAATCACGGCTTTTATCAAATTGAGAACCATTGCCTATCGAAGCAAGTATCGCAGTAGCGGTTTGCGGTCCAATGCCACGAACCTTCATCACTCGTTGAACATTAGCGCTGACCTTAGCAAAAGAGTCGAAGACTTGTTCAGTATCGGCGATACGTTGATTCAACTCTCCAAGGTGGTGATAAGCATCGGCAATCACCGTTCTTGCGAGATGTGGCAGTTCATTTTCTGCATCTTCAAGCATTAAGGGAACGTGTTTCATTAATGAAGAGCGGCCAACAGGAATGATTAACCCGAACTCAGAGAGTAGGGCGCGCATGCGATTCATAAGCGCGGTGCGTTCACGAACCCAATGCTCTCTCATTCTATGTACCGATAAGATGGCTTGTTGCTCGGGGGATTTTACGGGCACAAAGCGAGTTGATGGACGCTGAACAGCTTCGCATATGGCAACAGCATCATTAAGGTCGTTCTTTCCTTTAGTTCGATAAGGAACCACGTATTTAACGGCCATAATGCGGGCGTCGTGCCCAAGTTTATTGAGTGTTCTTGCCCAATAATGTGCACCACCACACGCTTCAACGCCTATACGCATGAGTGGCATATTTGCTATTGTAGTCAGTAGTTTAGAGCGAGTTACCGACTTATGAAGTATGACCTTACCATTTTGGTCTACGGCATGAAGACTGAAGTGGTTTTTAGCTAGGTCGATACCGCAGAAATAAGAATAATCAGACATGGTGCCTCCGATGCATTTAAGTACCACATAAGTGTGGCAGATCCTCGGTAGGGGGAATCCATGTCATTCGTTATACGGAGGTAATTTAACATGAGCGGAGTTGCAATTCCGTTTGTCAAAGACAGGATAGGGAATACGATTTACATCGATCAGTATGAAGATCTAGGCTATCCGACACCAATTTTTTGCGGAGGTAGAGGTTGTGGGACACGAGTTACACATGTTGTTGGTCATAAAAGGAGAAACACCGGCAAGTTAATTCCTGCTATCTTTCGTCTTTATCAAAACTTCGATCACTCAGATAGCTGCAGTTTTAAAACCTCAGGTAACTACGAAATTGAGGCGAAAATTGGAACTTCCAATGTCGAAGACGCAATCGCAGACGGTGAGACTTTATTTCGGGTTCATATTTTAAACCATGACGAAGCTTCTCAGTTAAAGCAAAAAGAAGAAGTTTTTGCCGACCAGCTTCCCGAAGATACTACTAAACGTGTTTTTTATAACAAGGGTAAGATGCCCTGTTACGTCAAAGCCTGTAGTGACCTTGCGAAGCTGTATATATATGGAAAGGAAAACCCTAAAGAAAGGGATAGCCTCGAAATAAAGGTTAATAAAAGCACTGTTAAGTGGAAAGACTTTTTCTTTGGCATTGGACAATACCGTTACTTTCAGCATTGCCTTACTAAAGATAAATACGTAAATGCAGCGATTGATCTTCAAATTACTCGCAAAGTTTTTTCTGGTGTGGTTGACGACTTTGAATACTTTGAGTGTAAACCCAAGAATGTAAAAGGTACTAAATACTATCCAATAATCCGGATTTCCAAAAAACTAAAATTACCCATAATTGATTTTGACAAACAGTTTTTAGTTTACGGCAAGTTTCGCCTAAGGAATGCTGAAGAGCCAAAAGTATCCAGTGAATACAATGCAGTAGAGTTCATGACAACGCTTGTTAACCTAAAACAGATGGGAGAAGTTCCCACCGTATAACAAGCAATTTAAGAGGGATTCACAACGCTTGGCACTTTTGCTCCTACTTCAAATTTAGTGTTTACGGTACAATACGTTAAGTTGGGTGGAGGCGTTGTTCACCCCTTAATTGGGCTACATGGACTCCCTCTTTTGTCAACAATAGCTCCCGCTGACAACAGTGGATCGGACAGCAGCTCTACATTCGGTGTTTAATCGGAATCGTTCCGTCACCTTGATGATATTCGCTTGATGCCAGCCTCATTCGTTAAACAGTATTTATTACTTCCCAATTAAACAGGTTTAGGCATCTCGGTCTGGTCGTATTGTCATCATTTGCTATTGCTTTGACTCGGTGAGTGTTAACCGTTTACATAGTTAATCTTGTACTCTTTTCCTGTTGTTAATAATGCCCATATTATACGAGCATTTTTTGCTGCTAGGGCGACAGCTGCTCGTTTATAACCTCGTCGTTCAACGAGTTGATTTAACCAAATACTGTTGCGATCGGTTTTCTCTTTACATCGTGCAATAACGGCTCTTGCGCCATGAATAAGTAGAGTGCGAATGTGTTTTTCGCCTCTTTTGCTGATGCGACCAAGATGAACATGACCACCTGTTGAGTATTGTCTTGGAACCAACCCTATCCAAGCGGCAAATTGGCGGCTAGAGCCAAATTGTTTGGCGTCATTGACGGTTGCGACAATGGCACTTGCACTGTGTTCACCGACACCTGGAATATCCATGAGCGCTTTGGCTGAAGCCATCTCACGAACTAAAGCAGAGACTCTACGATCATAGTGCAATACTTCTAGGTTAAGGTGTTGAATCTTGTTCGATAGATCTTGAAGTAGCTCTCGAGCGAGTATAGGCAAACCATTTTCTGCATCTTCAAGGACACTACCAATAGTGTTTTGAGCCGAGTAGCGCCCCTGAGGCATCACAATACCAAATTCGGAAAGCAAACCTCTGAGCTGGTTAATAGTCGCCGTTCTTGTTTTAATTAGCCCCTGTCGAATACGGTGCAGGCAAAGCACAGCTTGTTGCTCTTCACTTTTTATAGAGACAAATCGTGTTTTGGGTCTAGATACCGCTTCACAGATGGCCTCTGCGTCATTGGCATCGTTCTTCTCATTTTGTCGATATGGAATAACGAATTTGGACGCCATAATTTTCGGGTTATGACCTAGTTTCAGTAGCTCTCTCGCCCAGTGGTGTGCACCAGAGCACGCCTCCATACCGATGAGGCAGGGAGGTAACTTCGCGAATGTGTCTAAGAGTTTGTTTCTTTTGACAGTTTTGCGTAGGACGCACTTGCCATATGCATCAACGCCGTGAATACTGAACACATTCTTGGCAAGGTCAACGCCAATAGTTTGAATGGTGGACATAGTAACCTCCAGTTCTTCAGCGTGTACTAAGTAAGTATGGCACGCAGAGTGTCAGGTAGAGGGAGTCCATATCATTCGTTAGCCGTCATGGAGCTTGCTATACTTAAAGTGATAGAATAGTATCACTCTAGTATTCCTTTGGAGCAGCTTTCATGAAAGTAGAACTAGTTACATCACTTAAACGTCAAGCAACCAAGATCCTCGCTGATCTCCACGACACTAAAGAACCAGTATTAATTACTGAGCATGGTAAGCCATCAGCGTATCTAGTTGATGTTGATGATTACGAGTTTATGCAAAATCGTTTGGTTATTCTGGAGGGCATTGCACGAGGCGAGCGTGCACTAGCTGACGGTAAAGTGGTAAGTCATGATGAAGCCAAGGACAAAATGTCAAAATGGCTGAAATAATCTGGACTGAGCCAGCGCTATCTGACCTCAACGATATCGCTGAATACATAGCACTTGAAAATATTGTAGCTGCAAAGCAGTTGGTACAAACGATCTTCTCTAAAGTTGAACGCCTAGAAACTTTTCCAGAATCAGGTCGTATTCCGCCCGAACTAGAACATTTAAGTTATCGTGAAGTTGTCGTTAATCCGTGCCGTGTTTTCTATAAACAAGACGGTGACAAGGTCTTTATTCTGTTTGTTATGCGAGCTGAAAGAGATTTGCGTAAGTTCCTGTTGAGTAGGCAATAACCTTTGGGAATGAACGGCTAATCGGGTAGCCGAGGGTGTCTAACCCTCAGCCCCCACACCACCCTGCATGCGGCTCCGCACAGGGCGGTTCATTTAGAACGCCTAACCTAAACTTTCTGGTTAGGGTAATGAACTGCGATCCATCCATCTCTTAGTGAAAATAGTCCCGCTTTCTTAAGGTATTCATTACTCAGTGCTTGCTGTATTCCGGGGGTCTTCGAACTTCGCCATGGACCTTTACTTGTGATACCACAGCCAACGGCTGATTGGATCCTGACACCACGTTTAAGTAAGTTTTGTACTTTAGTCCGTGGTTTTCGCCATTGACGCCAGTAGCACATACGTACGCGACGACGGATCCAATGGTCTAGGTCGACACACCCTTGATAGGCATTGGCAATGCCAAAGTAGTTGATCCAACCTTGCAGGTATTGCCGCACTTTAAACAGTTGATAACTCATGCTTACGCCCCAGTTTCGGTTCGTCAGCCGTCTCATCTTTTGTTTGAAAATGTGCAGCGTTTTAGCATTCCACTGGATCTTGCCTCGGTTAAATGTAAAACCTAGAAATTTACTTTGACTTACTTTAACCACTTGGCTTTTCTGTTCATTAACAACCAGTTTCAGCTTAGTGGCTAGGTAATGAGTAATACTTTTGAGTATCCGTTCACCTGCTCGTTGAGACTTTACCAAGATGATAAAGTCGTCCGCGTAGCGGGCGAATTGATGCCCTCGGCTTTCCAGCTCTTTATCCAAACTATCTAACATAATATTTGATAGTAATGGCGAGAGGGGGCCGCCCTGAGGAACACCTTCAAAGCTTGCTTCAAATTGCTCATTGACCATCACACCAGCCCGTAGGTAACGACCAATAAGGGCCAATAGGCGCTTATCCTGAACCTTACTCCTTAGCTGAGTCATGAGTAAATCATGATTAACTCGGTCAAAGAACTTAGACAGATCAACATCCACGGAAAAATTGCGTTTCTGTTTGATGATATCCCTAACTTGCAATACCGCTTGTTTGGCATTTCTGTTCGGCCTAAAGCCAAAGCTGTTAGCCGAGAAAAATGGGTCAAATAGCGGGGTGAGTATTTGGGCAATCGCTTGCTGTATGACACGGTCAATAACGTTAGGGATCCCCAATTTACGTTTACCGCCATCGGGCTTATCGATCTCTACGCGCCTGACCGCTGAAGGTTGATATTCTCCTAACTCAAGCTGGGTTTTACACTGTTGCCAGCCGCCTTGTTGCATCCATTGCGGGAAAGCGTCGATGGTCATCCCATCGATGCCTGCCACGCCTTTATTGGCTTTAACTTGACGCCATGCTCGGTGTAAATTTTCAGGCTTGAGCAGTTGCTGAAATAGATCGTTGTTGAAGGCCGGTTGCAGATCAAGACGCTGCAGATAGTAATCGTCTGGCGACGTAGTGGGTATCGGCAAGTTTGACATGACTCCTCCTTCTTCTAAATGTTCAGGCCTTCACCATGTCCCATCCATTACGATGGGCGTTGGGCTACTATGCCGTCTGCTGACTTCTGCTTAATCACAGACCGAATTGCTCCGATCCGCGCTATCGTTATTCATCACTTTCGCTCGCATAAGTTGATGATGCTCACACGCCAGGCCCGTTGAACCAGAGGCCAAGCTGGTTAAGTTAACGATCGCTTGCTAAGCAGACCTCCCCAGATAAGAACATGAACTTTCTTTGCACTGCTGCATCATTTACGGTAGCCATTAGATCACGTGGTTTCGTCGTCTTGTGCCAACTCACCTCTAGCCTACGCCTCATATGATGTTCTTGTTCATCAGCTCGCAAATTTGCTAGCGGCTTCCTCTAGACCAACCCTCGCGGGTAAGCCCTTGCCATTCGCTAGTAGTTAACGTTTAATAACAGTACGTTATTTGAACGGTGATCTTCCTACAGAGGACTTTCACCTCATTAGTTCATGCCCATGCTGGGCGTACACAAACGCTTCAAGACGGATTCGCAACGCGTGGCATTTTTACTATGCGTTGATTTTAGTGATTTAGGTGGTATGCGGAAACACCATATTGCGTTGCTCACCACTTAAGCGGGCGTTAAGTGTCAGTGTTTATATCAGATAAAGGGAAGAAAATGGGCAAGTATTACCCTCCAATATTTGGTGAAGAAAAATTTCATTGTATTTTATGCGGTGTGTATGCAAAGCAAACTTGGGTAGATTTAAGGTGGAGCAATTATCAAGGTTCTCACACCACGGACTTTAAGTTTAGCCAATGCTCACACTGTTATGACAACTCGTACTGGTATAAAGATCGTATGGTTGTACCATCTGAAGCACCAGTGCCTCCCGCTCATAAAGATTTACCAGAAACTTGCATATCTGAATATGATGAAGCAAGAGATATTGTTGCACGTTCTCCAAGAGCTGCAGCCGCTTTACTTCGTTTATGCGTCCAGAAGTTAATGGTTGAACTAGGAGAAAAAGGTAAAAACATAAACGATGATATCGGTGCCCTTGTAAAAAAAGGATTACCCATCGAGGTTCAACAAGCTTTAGATTACTGCAGAGTTGTCGGTAACAATGGTGTACATCCGGGAGAAATAGAGTTAACAGATAATCCTGATATTGCACATAGCTTATTTGAAATGGTTAATTTCATAGTAGAGGATCGCATATCTCGTCCCAAAAAAGTTGCTGAGCTCTATGGCAAGTTACCTAAAGGTGCTTTAAAAGCGGTAGAAAAAAGGGACGGATAGCTAAAAACACTTAACAAACGACTATGGCGTCAATGATTAATTTTTGGCAGTGTTTTCATCCCACATGGCGCCATCTCTCAGCATAGAGTTAAGAGTCACAACCATCTTTCGAACACACGCGATTATTGCGACTTTCTTAGGCTTTCCGGCAGCTACAAGTCGAGCATAAGTTGCTTTGAATACGGGGTTACATTGCATGGCTGACATCATTGCCATATATAACACTGTGCGTACTTGCGCTCGACCGCCTTGGATCACGCGCTTACCTTTGTAGCGCCCACTTTCGCGTGTTATTGGAGCGACACCAATTAGTGATGCCGCTTGTTTATTTGTGATGTAGCCAAGTTCTGGTACGTTGCTAATTATTGATGCAGCGGCAATGTTTCCTATTCCAGGGACGCTCTGCAATATTGTGTTTTTAGCCTGATATTCAGGGCTATCTTCAATGAGTTTAACGAGCTTTTCTTCTAACTTGGTGATTTGATTTTTTATCGTGGTTAGCATCGGTTTGATAGTCGGATGGAGAGAAGCGGGAAGTATCTGGATTCGGTTCTTTTCCATGGTTTGCATGGATAACAACAGGTTTCGGCGAATGACTAAGTCACTCATTAGGCGTATGTTTTTTGGCTTTATGACAGTAAGAGCTGGTTTGATTGCTTCTCCATAGTGAGCAATCAATTCTGCATCTAAACGATCATTTTTGGCTCTGCGGCCAATAGCACCAGCGAACCGTTTTATGTGGACAGGGTTTGCTCTGACAATAGGTAATTGAGCCTCTGCACATGCAAGAACAAAAGGCATTTCTAATCGGCCTGTTGCTTCAATAACGATTCGTTCAGGACTGTGACTCTTAATCGTTTTGAGTGCTTTTTTGATGCCTTTATCATTGTTCTCTACTGAGAAAAATAGGTCTAGTGGCCTGATGTGGATGTCTAATTGTGTTTTGCCGGTATCAACTCCAACGTTGATGCTTTGATTGATTTTGGTATTCATAATAAGCTAACTCATGCTTGCGTAATGCGGGTTCGAGACCCAGTCGACTATTCGAGGTTTATGCTTGAAGTCCTATGTAGCGTTCATGTTTGTTATCGGTCTCTCGATAGAGGAGCCAGCGTTTAAACGAACTACTACATAGAAAGCTTTAGTTGCAGCTAAAGCCTGGGTCTCACATTACCCGATTGGAGTGCTTATTATCCATACAAACTGTTCAAGAGGAATTCGCAACGCGTGGCATTTTCACTATGCGTTGGTTTAAGTGATTAAGGTGGTATGCGGCGGCTTCGGTATTGCGTTGCTCACCCCTTAACAGGGCTATGTTTCCGAGGAGGAATGATGAGAATACTGCTTAGAAATCTAGCTCTATGGACGGGTATGGTGCTGGTTTTTTGTGCTTTGTTTGCTTCTTTAGATTTGACTAATACTAATTTCTTTGGGGTGATAGTGCCACCATTATTGATGTTCATATGTGGCGCAGTATTGTGCGTTCTAAGTGTTAACTTGTCGAAAAGTAATGACTCTGGTTTTGACGTTTTGGGTCCTTGCAGTAACGTTGAGAAAGACAGGTTACAATGGGAAGTTTACTCAATAACTCATAAAGCGGGTCTAATTGGGTTTTCAGTTTATGGTGCTGCCCTTCTTTCCTTAGCTGTGATACAAGGAAATATAGTGGTTGGTGTGTTGGGTATCGTTGCTAGTTTTTCTTTGTTCTCAAATCATTTCCGAGTTGTTTTCACTAACAGCAAGCACTTTCGTAAACATTACGGTTGGGTCTATCTTTGCTTCTTGTGTACCCCAATTGTTGATGAATTAACAGGTGATACTAGCTTTGGTTTTATTTCTGCTTTGTTTAGTCCGTTGGCTATGATACATATCTCATTTGAATGGTCTGAAGCGTACAAAAAGCTCAAGAAAACAAAAACATAACAAACGACTATGGCGTCAATGATTAATTTTTGGCTGTGTTTTCATCCCACATGGCGCCATCTCTGAGCATAGAGTTAAGTGTCACAACCATCTTTCGTACGCACGCGATTATTGCGACTTTTTTAGGTTTCCCAGCAGCTAAAAGTCGAGCATAAGTCGCTTTGAATATGGGGTTACATTGCATGGCTGACATCATCGCCATGTATAAAACGGTTCGTACTTGCGCTCGACCGCCTTGGATCACGCGCTTACCTTTGTAGCGCCCACTTTCGCGTGTTATTGGAGCGACACCAATCAGTGATGCTGCTTGTTTATTCGTGATGTAACCAAGTTCAGGTACGTTGCTAATTATTGATGCAGCGGCAATGTTTCCTATTCCTGGGACGCTTTGCAATATTGTGTTTTTAGCTTGGTATTCAGGGCTATCTTCAATGAGTTTAACGAGCTTTTCTTCTAACTTGGTGATTTGATTTTTTATCGTGGTTAGCATTGGTTTGATAGTCGGATGGAGAGAGGCGGGAAGTATCTGGATTCGGTTCTTTTCCATGGTTTGCATGGATAACAACTGGTTTCGGCGAATGACTAAGTCACTCATTAGGCGTATGTTTTTTGGCTTTATGACAGTAAGAGCTGGTTTGATTGCTTCTCCATAGTGAGCGATCAATTCTGCATCTAAACGATCATTTTTGGCTCTGCGGCCAATAGCACCAGCGAATCGTTTTATGTGGACAGGGTTTGCTCTGACAATAGGTAATTGAGCCTCTGCACATGCAAGAACAAAAGGCATTTCTAATCGGCCTGTAGCTTCAATAACGATTCGTTCAGGACTGTGACTCTTAATCGTTTTGAGTGCTTTTTTGATGCCTTTATCATTGTTCTCTACTGAGAAAAATAGGTCTAGTGGCCTGATGTGGATGTCTAATTGTGTTTTGCCGGTATCAACTCCAACGTTGATGCTTTGATTGATTTTAGTATTCATAATAAGCTAACTCATGCTTGCGTAATGCGGGTTCGAGACCCAGTCGACTATTCGAGGTTTATGCTTGAAGTCCTATGTAGCGTTCATGTTTGTTATCGGTCTCTCGATAGAGGAGCCAGCGTTTAAACGAACTGCTACATAGAAAGCTTTAGTTGCAGCTAAAGCCTGGGTCTCACATTACCCGATTGGAGCGCTTATTATCCATACAAAGCATTTAAGAGTGATTCGCAACGCTTGGCAGTTTCGCTTCGCTCAAGTATAGCCAAGCGTCGCTCACTACTTAACGCGGCTATAACACAAAATCAGGCTATTGCTCAAAATTGCTATTTGAACTATTATTTGTACATTAAATTGTACCATAGGGAGTTCAACATGAGCCGCATCCATTTTGATCAAGATATTCAGCCTTTGTCTGAATTTCGTGCTGGCGTGACGTCATTTATTAAACAGATTAACGAAACTCGCAGACCACTAGTTATCACACAACGTGGTAAGGGTGTTGCGGTTGTCCTTGATGTTGCAGAATATGAAGCAATGCAAGAGAAGATCGAGTTACTGGAAGAAATGCGTACTGCTGAAGCACAATTAGCTTCAGGTTTAGGTGTTTCCAATGAAGACGCTCGTGCTCAAGTATTGGGGCGCATTAAGAAATGAAAGTAGTCTGGTCACCACTAGCATTACAAAAGTTAGGTGATGCAGCCGAGTTTATTTCACTGGATAATCCAGTGGCGGCAGAAAACTGGGTTAATGAGGTTTTTGATAAAACTGATTTACTCTCAAGTATGCCTGACATGGGGCGAATGGTTCCTGAGCTGCCTCATACCAATTACCGTGAAATTTTGTTTGGTCACTATCGAATCATATATAGCCTCAGCCATGAAATTCGCGTCCTTACAGTGCGAAATTGTCGTCAGATACTAACGGAAAGTGACGTGTAGCAATTGTGTTATAACAAGCAATTTAAGAGGGATTCACAACGCTTGGCACTTTTGCTCCTACTTCAAGTTAAGTGTTTATGGCACAATGCTTTAGGTTGGGTGGAGGCGTTGTTCACCCCTTAATTGGGCTAGTTGCCCAGAGGAAGTAATCAATCCATTGGGAACTTTTGTTTCTGGTGGAGTACGCGCATAATTCGGATAATGTCGCCTTCGATCCAATAGGAGACGATCATTGAAATCTCAGGAATTATAAGTAATCGCCCACGAATGCCGTCTCTCTGTACACCCATTAGAGGCTGCTCAAGCAAGTTTTCTACTTTTGTTTCAATGAGGTTGTCAGCGTTTTCTGCCGCATCAGGGTTGAAGTCATAGATAAACTCAAAGATCCTTTCACGATCATTGAGTGATTCTTCTTCCCATAAAATCATTGCTTACCTCGATTACGTATTCTGGCTTTGCGTACTTCCATTCGAGATTTAGCAGTTTGGTGTTCAACGAAAACGGATTCTCCTGAGTCAAACTTCTCAAATGCTAGGTTTACTTGTTCAGTTAGCCATGCATCGTGAGATAATGTCTGTCTTTGTTGCTCAGCGAGTTGCTCAGTAAGCTCACGGCAAGCACCACTCAGTGTGCGACCTTGGCTCTCAGCCATCTGTTGAGCTAGGCGTTTTGTTTCTTCATCAACACGAAATTGAATTCTAGTGTCCATGATGTATTCCTTTATTGGTGTGTGTACAAATGTTAGCACTCACCTTTGAGATGGGCAACTGACAAGCTACTATGGCGCCAATAACTAACTTTTGGTGCTATGTTTCATCGCACATAGTCCCATATCTCATCAACCATTGCAGAACGTTAAATGATAGGTCACCACAATCTGTAGAGGAAAGTGCATTGAAGTTAACCAATAAACTCGTACGTTACCCGCACATTGATGTTGATCGTGCGTTTGAAAAAGAAGCTGAATTATTGCAGCAAATTCAGGCGGGTGAGATTGGGCAAGCCTTAATGTTGTGGCAAGCAAAAGCGCCGACACTTGTTTTGCCCGCAGGTAAAAAGTGGCCTGTGACCGTAGAGTCTAGAAAACAACTCGCGGCACAAGGTTGGCAACTCACCTCACGTAAAACAGGCGGCGCTCCCGTTCCCCAACTGCCGGGGATCATTAACTTATCGCACATTTACCATTGGCCTCGTGATGAAGCCTACAACATCCAAAAAGCGTATCTACATCTGTGCAATGTCTTAACCCTGTTTTTTAAAGAACTGGGCATCGATGTGGATGTACACGCGACTCCCGGTTCTTATTGTGATGGTGACTACAACCTCAATATCAATAAACAAAAAA
This sequence comes from Vibrio sp. 10N.261.54.E10, assembly GCF_002877735.2. Classification (NCBI taxonomy): domain Bacteria; kingdom Pseudomonadati; phylum Pseudomonadota; class Gammaproteobacteria; order Vibrionales; family Vibrionaceae; genus Vibrio; species Vibrio sp. 10N.261.54.E10. Next base: position 707,736 of record NZ_MCXE02000002.1, on the reverse strand, counting down.
TAGTGGGCACGGCGCAGCGTGTTTTGCTTAAACAAGGGGGCGGCCAAATCGTACTTTCGCAAGCTTGTATCTTGTTGGATGTCGACCTAGAGAACATCGTTGCACCCGTAAATTTTTATAATCAAGTTTGTGGCAATCCAACCGTGGTGGACGCGCAAGTTCATACTCCGTTGTCCGCACATCTGACAACTCTACCCAACGTAGACTCACTCTTTCAGCAGTTAAGCCAAGCTTTCATCAAGCATGCGTGATACCAACCTTTCGTTAACGCCATGCTAATTTGTCGGATGGGTTGAACTTAAGGCGGTGAGAACTTTATAATGTTACTTGTAACATAATAAAGAGTTCAAATAGTTATGACAGAACAGCAGAAGAAAACTCGAACCACACTTCAAGATGTTGCAGACAAAGTGGGGGTCACAAAGATGACCGTCTCTCGTTACATGCGCAATCCCGATTCAGTCGCAGCCAAAACTCGCGTTAAAATTGCAGCGGTTATTGAAGAGATGGGATACATCGAAAACAAAGCGCCAGCTATGCTCTCTAAATCGTCGAGTAAAGCGATCGGTATCTTGCTCCCTTCGTTATCAAACCAAATCTTTGCCGCGTTTGTTCAAGGTATCGAAACGGTTACTAAAGAGAATGGCTACGAGACGTTGCTTGCTCACTTTAGCTATGATGCTGTGGAAGAAGAGGAAAAGATTGCTTCGCTGCTTTCGTATCAAGTTGATGGGTTGATATTGACGGAAAGCCACCACACCCCCCGCACGTTACAGATGCTCAAGAATTCAGGTGTTTCTGTTGTTGAAACGATGGAACTCCCAACCAATCCGATCGATATGGTTGTTGGCTTGGACCATATTGATGCTTCTTACCATGTCGTGAAGCGAATGATTGAAGCTGGTAAACGCTCTATTGCTTACTTTGGCGCTCGATTGGATGCGCGAACCAAGTTGCGTTTGCAAGGCTATGACAAAGCGATGTATGAGGCTGGATTAGAGCCTAAACACGTGTTGACTGAACAGCACTCTAACTTCTCTTTGGCTGAAGATCTGCTTGATCGCGCTCTTGCGGATTACCCAGATCTAGATGGCGTGTTCTGCACCAATGATGACATCGCGATAGGTACCTTGCTCATTGCCCAGCAACGTGGAATCCAAGTGCCGCAACAGCTATCTGTGGTGGGCTATAACGCGTTAGATATCGGTCAAACCATACGCCCAAAACTGACTAGCGTGGATACGCCACGTTATGAAATAGGTAAGAAAAGTGCCGAGCTACTGCTTGCCCGATTGAAAGGTGAGCCAGTCACGGAAACGGTAGTGGATATGGGCTATCGCATCACGGATGGCGAAAGCGTTTAACCAAGTATCGTGGAAACTGAAAGGGGCATCGAAATGATGCCCCTTTTGCTTTTACATTTAAGCGATGACACAGCTAGACGATAAAACTCGCCCCTTGTTCTGCACTCGAAACGCTTTGGCGCATCACGCTAAATAGGTTGCGCCCCATGGTTTGCTGGTTAGCGTCTACCTCAAACACTCTCGCTTGGCGAGATTGCATGTCGTTGAGGTTATTGAGTTCGCCACTCGCGCAATCTAAGCGCAGGATATCGCCTTCGCGAACAAGCCCAATAGTTCCTCCTCGAATGGCCTCTGGTGAGACATGAATCGCGGATGGGATCTTTCCTGAGGCTCCAGAAAGGCGCCCATCAGTAACCAGAGCCACTTTAAACCCTTGTTTCTGAACATTACCTAGAATCGGCATAAGCTTGTGCAGTTCAGGCATACCGTTCGCAGCTGGGCCATTGTTTATTACCACAACAATGCAATCTTTGTTGAGTTCACCTCGTTGATACGCGGCTTCCACCTTATGTTGGCAATCAAAAACTGCCGCAGGTGCTTCTATTACACGTTGCTCTTCTGCAACCGCTGACACTTTAATCACTGCGTTGCCAAGGTTCCCTGAAAGGACTCGCGTTCCGCCTGTGCTTTGGAATACCTGTTCTTGGCCTGCAATTACCTCTGCATCTGCCGACTGTTTGCATTTTTTCCACGTTAGCTTTCCATTTTCAAGCTCTGGAATACTCATTTGATCTTCAAACGAGCCAAAGGTAGGTGTGACATCTCGGTGCAGTAAGTTGGCTTGATCTAAACGGCGTAACAGCGCGGGAACTCCTCCTGCCGCTTGGAACGCATTCATATCTGCTGGGCCGTTGGGATAAACTCGAGCAAGTAAAGGCACCACATCGGATAGATCGCTGATGTCTTGCCAAGTCAGAATAAATCCTGCTGCGCGTGCTACCGCGACCATGTGAATGCTGTGGTTGGTACTGCCACCTGATGCGAGTAGGGCAACAATGCCATTGATTAAGCTTTTAGCGGTAAAGACTTCAGAAAGTGGGCGGAAGTTTGCGGCTTGTGGTGTCATTGAAGCAATTTCAATGGCGGCATGCTGAGTGAGTGATGCGCGCAATTCAGAGTCAGGGTGAACAAACGCTGAGCCCGGAAGCGTCAGCCCCATCGCTTCAAATACCAGCTGATTGGTATTGGCTGTGCCGTAAAAAGTGCAGGTGCCCGCTGAGTGATAAGCGTTGCACTCCATGTCCAGCAAGGCACTTTTTCCTACCTTGCCAGCCGCGTACTCTTGGCGAATGTGTACTTTCTCATCATTGCTGATGCCCGTTGCCATCAAGCCTGCCGGAACAAAGGCAGTTGGTAGATGCGCAAAAGAGAGCGCGCCCATCAGTTGTCCTGGAGCTATCTTGTCGCAAATGCCAAGCAATAGGGTTGAATCAAACACGTTGTGACTCAGTGAAAGAGCGGTCGATTGAGCAATCAAGTCCCTTGAAAACAAAGACATATCCATGCCTGGTTGGCCTTGAGTTACCCCATCGCACATCGCGGGAACACAGCCCGCTACTTGAGAGGTGTGGCCGAACTTAGCTAACGCCTTTTTGATCTGATCTGGATAGTGTTGATACGGCTGGTGAGCGCTTAACATATCGTTGTAAGAGCTGATTAACGCCACATTGGATTTAGTGAGGTCAAGAATCGAGCGTTTCTCATCGGAGCAAGAAGCTGCGACAGCATGAGCCAAGTTGCCGCAAGAAAGCCCTTTACCACCTTTGCCAGCAGAGGATTGGTGTTGGGTTCGGTTTAGAAACGCTTCATGAGTCTCTTTGCTTCGTTCAATTAATCGTTGAGTCACCGCTTGGATGGTTGGAAGGGTCATGCTGTTTCTGCCTCATCAGTCATTGAAAGCACAATCGCAGCACAGTCCACAACGTCATCAATATCGCCATCAATGCTGATGACAACCGTATCTGGCTCGTGATCGGGTCTTTCTAATGTTTCGAACTGGCTTTTAATCATGTTCTCTTTCATGAAGTGGCCTTGGCGCTGACGCATTCGATGCAAGATCAGGTCAATGTTGCCATCTAAAAAGAGAAAGGTGAGGTTTTTGTTCCCTTCGCGAATTTGGTCGCGGTACTTCTTCTTCAACGCAGAACACACAATAATGCCGTGCTCATTTTTACTTTCTAGGCTGTACGCTGCATCACGAACGCGTTCCAGCCATGGAATGCGATCATCATCATTAAGAGGTTGGCCTGACGCCATTTTTTGAATGTTTGCTCGAGGATGAAGGTCGTCACCATCAATGAACTTACGCCCAAGTTTTTTTGCCAACTGCTCGCCTATCGTGCTTTTCCCACAAGCACTGACACCCATGACGATGACACTACTACCAGCCATAACTCAATCCTCTTAACAAATTTGCGCGTGATCTCAATTTTGAACATCGCTTGTAAATATGGCTTTATCTTATAAGCGTTACCGGTAACATGTTACCGGTAACTTAAGGAAGTGTGATGAAGGACACAAAACAACAATTCACAACAATTGTGATTGTTTTTGCATCCTACTGACGGAAAATTAGTCACATCTCACTATATTCGCGTTTAAAAATCACTGGAAAGAGATCTTTGGGGGATAAAATGGCCAACGATTACCGCGCAATTGCGAAATCTGTTGTTGAGCATCTTGGGGGCAAGACAAATGTGGCTGCCCTAACACACTGTATGACTCGACTACGATTCGTTTTACACAGCCAAGATGGCGTCGATATTAACAAGCTAAAAGCACTGAAAGGTGTGATGGGTGTTGTTGATAATGGAGACAAAGTACAAGTTATCATTGGTAACGAGGTATCGTATGCATACAAAGAAGTGATGGCGCTTTGTGAGCTATCCACTGTATCTGAGTCAGAGGTTCCTGCTAAAAAAGAGAAGCTAACGGCTAAGTCAATTGGTGCGAAAATGTTGGACGCACTGGTTGGTACCATGTCGCCTCTTATCCCAGCAATCATTGGCGCTTCAATGGTCAAACTGCTCGCCATGGTACTTGAGATGCTGGGCTGGGTTGAGCCAAATGCACCTACCTTGATTATCTTGAAAGCGATTGGCGATGGCGCCTTCTTCTTCCTACCGGTTATGGTTGCCGCTTCCGCATCGATCAAATTCAAGACCAATATGTCTCTTTCCATTGCGATTGCCGGTGTCTTAATCCACCCGAACTTTATGGAATTGATGGCGCAAGCAGCAGAAGGCAAGCACGTTGATTTCTTCGGTATCCCAATCACGTCAGTGAAATACACCTACACGGTTATTCCTGTACTTGTGATGACTTGGGCTCTTTCTTACATAGAACGTTGGGTAGATAGCATTACCCCTGCTGTGACTAAAAACTTCCTGAAACCTATGCTTATCGTATTGATTGCAGCTCCGGTTGCTATCGTACTTATCGGTCCATTTGGTATTTGGGTTGGTACTGCACTTTCAGCGCTTGTTTACACAATTCATGACACATTAGGTTGGTTGTCGGTTGCTATCATGGGCGCACTGTGGCCTCTACTTGTTCTTACTGGTATGCACCGTGTATTTACTCCAACGATTATTCAAACCATTGCTGAGACGGGTCGTGAAGGTATGGTTATGCCTTCAGAAATCGGTGCCAACCTCGGTATGGGTGGTGCGTGTCTGGCTGTTGCTTACAAAACCAAAAACAGCGCACTAAAGCAGACATCATTAGCCGCAGGTGCTTCAGCTATCTTCGCCGGTATCTCTGAGCCTGCATTGTACGGCGTGCTTGTTCGTCTGAAACGTCCACTTATCGCAACAATGATTACTGGTTTTATCGTAGGTGCATTAGCGGGCATGGGTGGCCTTGCGAGTCACTCGATGGCAGCACCAAGCTTGTTTACGAGTGTTCAGTTCTTCGATGTGAATGACCCAATGAGTATCGTTTGGGTGTTCGGTCTGATCGCATTGTCTATTGTTCTGTCATTTGTTCTAACCCTAGTTTTAGGCTTTGAAGATGTTCCAGAAGATGATGCCGATGAGAAAGCAACTTCAGAGTCAGCAAACAAAGAAGCTGGTAAGGCAGAAGACAAGCCGACAGTAGTGTCCGCGTCTTAATTAGAATTGATTAATTTATTCAGTCACCTTACTTCAGCGTAAGGTGACTTTTATTGTTTCCGAGGTATTCGATGTCAAACATTCAATTTCCCGAAGATTTCTTATGGGGCGGCGCTATTGCTGCAAACCAGTCTGAAGGCGCTCACTTAGCGGGTGGTAAAGGCCTAACAACCGTAGATATGATCCCTTATGGTGAGAACCGCATGCCAATTAAGCTTGGTCAGGTTGATAAGGTGACGCTCAGCGAAGACGAGTTCTACCCAAGCCATAACGCGATAGACTTTTATCACCGTTACAAAGAAGACATCGCCTTGCTGGCAGAGATGGGATTTAAAGTCTTCCGCGTATCCATCGCTTGGAGCCGAATCTTTCCAAAAGGTGACGAGCTAGAGCCGAACCAAGCTGGCTTAGATTTTTACCGTGATGTTTTTGAAGAGTGTAAGAAATACGGTATTGAGCCGCTCGTTACCTTGTGCCATTTCGATGTGCCTATGCACTTGGTCAACGAGTATGGTTCGTGGCGTAATCGTAAGATGATTGAGTTCTTTAGCCGTTACGCGAGAACCTGTTTCGAAAACTACAAAGGCTTGGTGAAATACTGGTTAACTTTCAACGAAATCAATATTTTACTAGCGAGCCCGTTTTCTGGTGCTGGATTGTTGTTTCAGGAAGGCGAAAATCACGATCAAGTGAAGTACCAAGCAGCTCACCATGAGCTAGTAGCAAGCGCTTTGGTAACCAAGATTGCCCATGAAGTTGATGAGCAAAACCAAGTGGGTTGTATGCTGGCGGGCGGTAACTTCTATCCATATTCATGTAAGCCAGAAGATGTGCTGATGGCTATGGAAAAAGACCGCGAGAACCTGTTCTTTATCGATGTTCAATCGCGTGGTTACTACCCATCTTATGCTCAAAAAGTGTTTGATAACAAAGGTGTGGTGCTTGAAACACAAGATGAAGATTTCGAGATTCTAAAGAACACCGTCGATTTCATTTCTTTCAGTTATTACGCTTCACGCTGTGCTTCCGCTGATATGAATGCAGGAAATACGAGTGCAGCGAACGTCGTTAAGTCCATCAAAAACCCTCATCTTCCAGCAAGTGATTGGGGCTGGGTCATTGACCCTACAGGTCTTCGAATTACGATGAACACACTCTATGACCGTTACCAGAAACCACTTTTCTTGGTAGAAAATGGCTTAGGTGCTCATGATACCTTGGATGACAATGGAGAAGTGAACGATGATTACCGCATTGATTACCTTCGTCAGCACATTGTTGCGATGCATGAAGCAATGGAAGACGGTGTACCATTGATGGGTTACACACCTTGGGGTTGTATCGATCTTGTTGCGGCGTCGACCGGAGAGATGAGCAAGCGCTATGGGTTTATCTACGTGGACAGAGACAACCTAGGCAATGGTACGTTAAATCGTATTCCTAAAAAGTCATTCCACTGGTACAAAAAAGTGATCGCAAGCAACGGCAGCGACTTGGCTTAATTTGTCTGTTTGATAATGAGAGAAATGAACAATGAAAACAATTGAACAGCGACTCAGAGATATTCGCATCGTTCCGGTGATCGCCATTAATGACGTTGCTCAGGCTGTGCCGCTTGCGAAAGTACTGGTTGAAAATGGCTTGCCTTGTGCTGAAGTGACATTTCGTACAGAAGCGGCAGCAGAGTCGATTCGTTTGATGCGTGAAGCTTACCCTGAGTTACTGATTGGCGCAGGTACTGTGCTGACTACAGAGCAGGTGGATACTGCCATTAATGCGGGTGTTGATTTCATTGTCAGCCCAGGTTTGAATCCAACCACAGTCAAATACTGTCAGCAAAGAGGGGTTACGATTGTTCCTGGAGTGAGTAACCCAAGCTTGGTTGAACAAGCAATGGAAATGGGGCTTAAGACACTAAAGTTCTTCCCTGCCGAGCCATCTGGCGGTGTCGCAATGTTGAAAGCGTTGACGGCTGTTTACCCGGTTAACTTTATGCCTACAGGCGGTGTAAGCCCAGCGAACGTTGAGTCTTACTTAGCACTGAAATCAGTCGTTGCCTGCGGTGGAACTTGGATGGTACCGACAGACAAAATGGACAAGGGTGATTGGGATGGAATCGCAGAATTAGTCCGAGCGGTCGGCTCCAGATAGTTCGATAGAGAGATACATAGCTAGAAAATGAAAGGGCCAGCTGACACTGGCCCTTTTTGTGGCTGCTTCAAACGATGTAGAGGTTACTCGTTACCAAGCAAAGGTTTTAATGACGTTTTGCTTAGTGATTGGGTTATGCGCGATGTCTTGATTTATCTTATCAAGAAACGGCTTACGAGCCTGAGGCAACATGCCACGCATTGGTGAGATGTTATTGCCGTGGTCACCCCAGTAGTAGCAATCGAAATCTTCTAGGTTTTCGAGCAAGTATTTTTCTTCTTCCAGAATCTGCAATGGCGTTGGTAAAACAAACTCGCCACGGTTTACTTCTTTTTCCAATACCGATCCCGGTTGAACGGCTAAAGCCATCGGTGCAATCGCATCTGGCTGCATGATGTTCAACAAGCTGGTGGTATTAATCGCATGCTCTATAGAACGCTCTTTGCCGCCAAGGCCAAAGATAAATGAAGCCAGCACCTTGATGTCTGCTTCACGGGCTAGGTTCATACCTTCAATTGCATGCTCACGCGTCATGCGCTTTTGAATGTGTTCAAGCACAATTGGGTCACCGGACTCCAAGCCAGAATAGGCCATGCTTAAACCTGCCGACTTAATCTCTTTTAATTCAGACAAGCTCTTACGACGGAAGTCATTGAACCCCGAATACAGAGAAATGTTCTTGCTCTCTGGGAAGGTGATCTTGATGTAATCCAGAATCGAAATCAGCATCTCGGTTCTAATAGCCATCACGTTACCATCGACCAAAAAGATAGATTCAACATGCGGGTAGATTTTTCTCGCCGCATCAATATCTTCAAAGATGTCTTTGATGTCTCTTACTTTGAAACGCTTATCATCAAACATCGTGCAGAAGGTACACTGGTTATTACTGCACCCCAATGTTGTCTGGATGAGTACGCTCTCTGCTTCCATCCAAGGACGATAAACTTTACCTTCAAAACGCATAAATGCTCCTCGGCCGTAGCCTGTGTTGTTTCGACGGGGGCAAGTTTAGCAATCTGCATCTTGGGTGATAATTGGGCAAAGCGGGGAATCAGTATTAAAGAAATCTTAATAATCGAAAGAGCGCGCAGTTCTTTGTCTGTATAGATAGAACTGCGGCTTGGATTGTGTGTGTGGTGGTGGGGGGGAGTGTTAGTGGTATTTTTATTAATTAATGATCAGTGCGTAACGCACAGCTTTTCTTCGAGCAATTGATCAAGCACGGTCACCAGCTTGTGGTTCTTGGTGTTGTCTAATGCGTCGGCGTGCGGGTCTTTGAACAACCCAGAATCATTATCAAAATATTGACCAGAAGCGTTGGCAAACTCATCACTGAGCGCAGCACGACAAAGAATATCGGCTCCAATCGCAAGGTCGTTGCCATCAACGCCATAAGCATCTTTTACTAATTTACTGCCAAGGAAAGAGGCTGGGTTTACAGGGATAATTGCAGTGCCTTTGTCTAAAAGAGTATTGGCTAATTCGATGGACCACATCGTTAGCGCGAGCTTACTTTGTGCGTAAACCGGACCATCCAGTTCACCTGCATTCGGACTGATTAATGCATCTAAATCTACGGGTGCTTGGGCTGCTGAAGATAGGTTGACGATACGACCTGTCGCATCAAAAAGAGGAAGCAGCTTTTGTGTCAGGAGATACGGCGCAATGGTGTTTACGACAAAACGCACATCAAGATTGTCTGGAGTGGTGATGTCCGACACTTTATACACACCTGCGTTGTTAATGAGTATATCGAGTCGTTTGTGATCGCTTTTGATTTGGGTTGCGAGCGCCTCAACTTCGGAGAGCGTCGATAGGTCTGCGATGTAGCTTTCGATGATTGCATTCTTAGACAGGCGAGACAGAGCGGTCACGACTTTATTGACCTTAGCTGGGTTGCGGCCATGAATTAGAACATGGTGCCCTTGCTGCGTTAGTGCTTTTGCGGTCTCTAAACCAATGCCATCCGTGGCACCTGTGATCAGAATTATTTTTTGCATATTCCGTCCTTCAAAAAATAGTTTGAACAACGTTATAACAAAGATTAATGACACATAGTTGCATTTGGCTCACAAGCTGAAGACTCAAATGTGAGTCTATGGGGCAAATAATGACCATTTTAACACTTGGTGGTTAACCGTTGGCGTTTAACGATTAAGTAAGACAATGGGTCAGTTTGTGACTGACCCAAATTAAGAGAAGTGACCGAGTTACTTGATGTCTTGAACGTTCATAACCAGAGTTTCCCAGTTACGTTGGTTTTCCATATCGTGCTCTAGGCCTTGCTCATCGGCAATTTGGAAGCGCTTAACCGCAGGGGTTTTGCTCGTAGCTTGATACAACCAATAAGCTTCCGCTTTGAGTGCTTCGGCTTCGTCAGCATCAAAGTCTCTTGCCCTTGAACATTCACAGTACCGAAGTCAAAAGTGACGGTAAGAATCCCATCCTCGGCTTGAGCTTTAAACGTTGTATAACCTTGATATACCATTTCCATATTCCTTCTGAGAGATTTCATTTCAGCCTATTCAGTGTGAATGCGACCTAAATTCAGGCTAGCGAGGAATGTTCGAACCAACAATTAACCATTAAACGAAACACTATTAACGAATTATTAAGAGTGTTGGCGGGTTTTATAATTTCAATTTATTCAGTGTCTTAGATGGATATTTTAACGTTGAAGGTATCTTGCTAATTCGATTGTCAACGAAATCTAAAAACTCATTCCTTGTTTGGTGCTCTTATCCTTTTCATTTAGCTTCGTATACTGCTCAACTAGGTAATTAGCCCCAAGGTACAGACAAGAGTGAACCGACTTATGCAGATGAGATCCGCGACTTTGAAAACCATCATTGAGAAAACGCTGCCACTGACGCTGGGTGTGTTTGCGATCATGATGGTTCAATTGGTCGATTCGATCTTTATTGGTCAGCTAGGGGTGAATGAGTTGGCGGTTCACGGTATCACCTTGCCATTTCAAGCGGCGTTTACCGGGGTTCAAGTGGGAATCGGTGTCGCGGCAACGTCCATTATTTCTCAAGCGGTAGGGGCAAAAGAGCAACGTAAATCTACTTCAATTGCGACGTTGTCGGTTGGATTTGGAGTGTTGGTGATTGCTTTGATCTGCATAGGGCTGATTGTTTTTAGCGATTCTGTTTTTGCGTCGTTTGTGAATGATGTCTCTGACGCTCAATACCAATCCATGCTGTCTATTTTTAATGTGTACTGGCCACTGTGGTTGTTCAGTGCATTGATGGTGGCGGTGCTTTATCTGGCCACCTGCGTTTATCGTGCCAATGGCGATACCAAAACAACCGGAAGCATGTTCTTGGCTGCTAGCGTGATTAACCTAATTCTCGACCCTATTCTGATCTTTGGATTGGATATGGGCATCGCAGGGGCGGCGATCGCATCGAGCATTGGCTACGCTTTCGGCGCAATCTACATGCTAATCAAGTCTCGCGGCAAAGGTTGGTTTGGCTTCAATGGCGCGTGCAGTAACCGAATCAAAGGCTACAGTTTTGAGTTATTCAAGACGGTAATGCCAACCACTGCGAATCAGATATTACCTGCGGTCAGCGCGTTCTTCTCAATGCTATTGATTGCGAGAATCGGAACCGATGAGATGGCTTTTTGGAGCTTACTCGCCCGTGTTGAAAGTTTTATGCTGGTGTTTTCTCTTGCTCTGACGATGTCTATCCCGCCTATGATTGGTCGTTACCTAGGGGCGCAGCAGCGATGCAAAATCCCTGAGCTATTGAATACAACAGCGAAGTTCTTATTGGTTTTCCACACCGTGATGGCAACATTGTTGGCGCTGTTTAGTGGCTGGATTATTCCTGTTATCTCGGAAGAACAAAGCATACGCAGCTGGTTTGAAGTGACCTTGTTATTTATACCGTTCAGCTATGGGCCGCTTGGGCTTTGCATGTTGGTTGCGTCGGTCTTTAATGCCTTGGGTGTGCCGCGTAAAGCTTTGAATGTCTCTTTCCTACGCTTGTTTGTTTTCTACATTCCCGCTTTATGGATCGGCTCGATAACCGGAGACATGGTCAATGCGGTTATTGCTGCGACAGTCGCCAATGTTTTAGCGGGCGCTTTTGCATGGTTTAAGCTTAATGCCTATATTAAAACTCACATTATTCCCCGTGCCGCTGCGGCCAATAAGCAGCGTGTACTCAGCGCAGGCTAGCCATTATTGATGAACATTGAACATCTAAAATTGTTTGTGCGACTCGCGTCTACGCACAATATAGGTCAAGCAGGACAAGAGCTTGGGTTGTCACCTCCGGTAGCCAGTATTCATATCGGAAAACTCGAAGAGAGCCTAGGTGCTATCCGCGTCGATCACGGTGAAGCGGTAAGGGATGTATGTGTCGATGGCTTGGGCATTGCCATGTGCGCGAGTTGGATAGCATACAAGCAGCTCGCGGAAGGTTCGCTGGTTGAGGTGTTGCCGGATTACCCTTTAAAGGATGAGGCGGCTATCTGGGCGGTATACCCGAGTGCTCAGTTACTTGCACCAAAGGTGCGCGTATTTATCGATTACTTTGTTCAATATTATGGTTCACCTTCTTATTGGGATTGCGACGTAAACGGGCAAACTCAATAGCGATTCAGAAGCATATATTGAGAACAAATAAGAAAGCCCTAACCAAAAGGGAGGGGCTTGTTTTTATGTTCTTTATAGAACGTTTTTCTAGCTAACTGCTGTTGTTTTTATTTAGTGTATCCGGCGTTTAATGAGCGTGTACCGCTGAATCTTGGTATAGCTCTGCATCAACTTCTTCGCCTTTTTTTGGACGCGGTACAATCTCAAAAGAGGTGTCAGCTTCTGTCAATGAAGACAGCAGTTTGTTAAGTGATGTCTTATCACCTTTCACGCCTGCTTGTCCGTCTTCTAACAGTTTTCCAAGGCTTGTTTTCTTAAGCACGATGTCAGACACGTCAGACTTATTGATGATCAGTGTCGTATCCGCATCTTGCAGCTCTGATACTTGGATGTTGTTCAGGTTGCCGTTAGACATCTCAACGTAGTAGAACTCTTTTACATCAGGCAACTGAATATTCAATGTAAATGGTGTTTCTTGTGCTTTTAGCGAATCCACTTTTACGGCTAAGTAATCGAGTAGGTTTTCAATCGTCATGTTCGCTAACACATCCGGAGATGCAGTTTTCGGTGCGCCCGGTTGTGTGCCAATACGAAGCTCTTGAGCGCCCGTTAGGTAGATGTTTCTCCAACCTGCACCTTCTGATTGATAACCCAATTGCTCGTACGTATCTGCCAATAAGCCACGTGCAACTTTGTTCTCTGGTTCTGCTTGAATCACCTTATTCAGTGCTGTTGCAACGAAGCGATATTCACCTTCTTGGAAGTCTTGCTGCGCTTTTTCAATCACAGCGTCGCTGCCGCCCATGTACTCAACAAACTTCACTGACTCTGGCTTGATTGGTAGTGGATTTAGGTTAGCTGGGTTCATGTCGAAGTAACCAAGATACATGTTGTACACCGCGCGGGCGTTGTGAGAGTAAGTACCGTGGTAACCGTTGGTGTGCCAAGACTGTTGGATGCTGTCTGGCATGACCTTGTAAATCTCGTCCCCGATGTCTTGTAGAACCACACCGTTATTGGCTAAGCGAAGCGTTTGGTTATGAGTAAAACCGTAAGCGTCACGCTGCATTTTTAGGTAATCAGAGATCTCTTGTTCGCCCCAGATTGGCGATGAGTGAGACGCAAACAGCACCTCAGTATCTTCACCCCAAGTGACTAACATCTCGTTGATCTTCTTAGACCATTTCAAGCCGTCACGTACTTTAGCGCCACGCAGCGTGTACAGGTTGTGCATGCCTTGGTAGGTCAGTTCGCCAGTCCAAAGTGCTTTCATGCTTGGAATATATGTCACCATTTCAGAGGCCGCTTCGGTACCTGAAGCATCCATGAATTGCATTTCTAGGCCGTCGATAACCAGAGTTTCAATCTCTTCGTTATGGTTCAGCTCGTAGTCTGGCAATACGTAAGTAATGCTACCGGTTGATAGGCCTTTAGACAGTGCCGCATCCACAATACCGTGTTCGTGTCGGTTCAGGGTTGCGCCATATTGATATGCGGTACGACGAGACATTGCATTACCCGCCAATACGTTTTCGTCGACGATTTCTTTAGTGATGTTTTTCGAACCGTACACTTTTACATCTGGATACGCGTCTTTGATTGCTCTTGCGCCACCAAAGTGATCAGCGTGCGAGTGAGAGTAAATCATGGCAACGACTGGCAGTTCACCGCCGTCAGGCACATTGTTCTTGAAGAATTCGAGTGATTTGGCGGCTGATTCTTTGGTAAGAAGAACGTCGTAGGCGATCCAACCGTTGTCACTACGAATGAAAGAGATAGACGCTAAATCTGCACCTCGAACTTGGTAAACTTTACCCGGAACAACTTCATATAAACCTTCCGCCGCTTGGTTCAATACCGCTTGGCGCCACAGTGAAGGGTTTACTGAATCTGGTGCTTGGTCTGCATTCGTCACACTTGGGTCGATAAAGTTAAAGCTATTGCGAATGATGTCGCCCGTCTCTTGGTCGAAGCTAGCAATAAGACCCTTGTTGTTATTGTCGAAAGCGCGAGTGTCGGCAAAGTTAAGTGTTTTTGCGAACTCTTGGTTTGCCTTAGTCGTCATCTCGGTTGCGCTTTTGCCACCTTGGTCGCCAATTTCGCTGAAGTGTGCGTGGTCATGGTTAGCTGCAACTGCAGGGAATGCGAGCGAGATAGCTAGGAACAGTGATGCATTTTTGAACGTGCGAGAAGTTGTCATAAGAGCCTCTTCATTTCAGAATTTTGTTTCGTTGAGGCGATTATAGGAATAAGACATATAGCAAAAAATAAAGTAAGCTTTATTTAATACATCACGATTGGCTATGTATTGAGTCATGCAATGGTTGGGGAACGAAGGCGAATCCTGACCTATGATTGATTAAGACCACATTGACAGGGAGAGTAACGGTGAGCGACGTGGAAAAGTTGGATTTAAATCTATTGAGCGTGTTCTTAGAAGTGTATCGATTAAAGTCGATCACGCTTGCATCAGAATCGCTTGGTATGACTCAGCCTGGGGTTAGCGGGGCATTGAAGCGATTGCAATCTCAGCTTGATACCGACCTGTTTATTCGTGAAGGGCGTGGGATTATTCCGACTAACGCTGCGGTGCAATTGGCAGACCGAGTAGAGCCTGCTCTAGAAGGGATAAGCAGCGCAGTAAGCACTTTAAAGACATTTGATAATCAGCAGCATCATGTGTTTCGTATCCTGGTGAATGAGATTGGATTAACCAAGCTTCAACCTCTCGTCGAGCAAGATGAGACGTTGGGCAATATCTCGATTGAATTCAATATGGTGCCGAACAACGAAGAAGAATTATTGCAAGGCTTGAGCATGCAACAAGCTGATTTAGCGATTGATATCCATTACCCGCAAGTTAACGGCTACATGAAGCAGCCGATGATTGAAGATGAGTTGGTGCTGATAGCTCGAAAGGGGCATCCGAGAATCAATGGCTCTGTGACGCAAGAGCAATATTACAACGAAAAGCATGTTACTTTTAGAATGCGTCGAACCCGTTTATACACGGCAGATTATTTTACCAAGTCGCCACTGAAACAGAGAAAAGTGAGTGCCGAGTGTGACTCGCTGATGACCATGTGTGTGCTGGTATCGGGCTCAGATTGTGTCGGCAGTACATCGCGTGATTTTGCCAATCAATTTTCCGAATCCTTCCAGCTTCAAGTCCTTGATCAGCCGTTTGAAATCTTACCGATGCAGCAATACATGATTTGGCATAAAAGAACCGATTTGAACCCTGCTCATCAGTGGCTGAGAAACAAGATTCAGCAATATATGGCTGATTAACGAGCCGCTCTTGCTGCTCGTTTCTGTTTGGCGCTCTCTATCATCTTAGAAGGCGTCATTCCTGTCACCAACATGGTGCCGGTGATAACCAGAATTGAACCAACAATCGTATTGATGCCAATTGCTTCATCTAAGAATAAGTTACCCCATAGAATACCAAATACCGGAATGATGAAGGTCACGGACAGGGCTGAAGGTGCGCTGAGTTCAGAGACGAGATTGAAGTAAAGTAGATACGCTAACCCAGTACATACCGCGCCTAATAAGACAACCGATGTAGTGATCGTAACGTCGGGTGTTTCTCTCATCGGAATAAAGAATACAAACGGCAAAACCAGCAATACCGCAGCCCACATGCTGCCATGAGCATTGTTGAATGCCTCAACTTTAGGGGCTTGTTTGGTATAGTTTGACGCTATTCCGTAGCTAAAGGCCGCCATCACTGCTGCAAAGATAGGAAGCATAGCCTCACGGCCAATGTTCATCGCATCCCAACCGACTAACACGCCAACTCCTGTTACCCCAATCCCAAGTCCCAATAGAACTTTCGCCTCGAGTGCTGTTTTGGTCCATATTGCACCAATGATTGCCGCCCATATTGGCGCGGTAGAGTTCAAGATGGCGAGTGTCGAGGCGTTAAGTGTCTGCGCGGCATAAGCGAAAAGCAAAAAAGGAAGTGTGGTGTTAAACAGGCCGAGAATGAAGAAGTGTTTTGCGTGATCATGAAAAGAGAGCTTCTTTTTTAAATAGAAAGAAACTAAAAGCAGAGTAAGTGCTGCAAACAGAACTCGCGCTTCAATTAAGACTGCGGGCCCTAATGGATTGGCGGCCATTCTCATGAAAAGAAACGAGCCTCCCCATATAGCCGCAAGTAGTATCAGTTTTAAAAAGCTCACAGTTTGAATCTCAGATTGTGTAAAACCTGACTATGGAGGAAAGATAACTATTACACAAACATAGATGCCAATACTGTGCAGTTATGGACATAAAATCGAGCCCGTTAATCAGGAACAATTTCGATGAATTTCGTTCTGTTTATTGTTCCTTATTTGATGAGTAATCTAGCGTTAGACATCAAACTTAGGCAAACAAAATGAAGATTGAACACATCGCAATTTGGACCAAACAACTCGAAGTACTGAAGCGATTTTATGAAGATTATTTCGGCGCGACATTGAACTCAAAATATCACAACCCAACCAAAGGGTTTTCTTCATACTTCCTCTCGTTTGATACGGGAAGTCGTTTAGAGATTATGGAAATGGACTCTGTCCCTGAATCGAAAGACGACATCTATGACCAGTTCACAGGCTTCATTCACATGGCGATATCATTAGGTTCGGAACAGGCGGTCGATCAACTGACTCAACACTTGGTCGAAGACGGCTATGAGCGCTTAGATGGCCCAAGAAGAACAGGCGATGGCTATTATGAGAGCTGTGTACTCGATCCGGATGGTAATCGTTTGGAACTTACCGTTTAATGTAGAGACTTAATTGAGTTACTCATCTACTAACGGAACTGAGGTATGACAATGATGAAGCTTGCTGTGACTTTCCTTTTTAGTCTTGGGCTTATGGGATGTGCTACCTCAGAACCTGTGTATGAACCAGAAGCTGACTCGAAACCTGAACCATCACAGCCAATAGGCTACCTCGGTTTTAAAGCTCACCAAGAGTGGGCCATTCAATTTAACGACTGTACGGTCTATGATCTAACAGGCGCACAACCTTACCAGTGGTTTGATCGCACCTCCGCCTCTGTAAGCTGTTATACGTTTAAGCCAAACGATGCTATCGAGCCTCTTTTGGTTTACTCCGAGGCTGACTTCAGAAGCAATAAACTCACCCCGATTAATCGCTTTCAAGAGTTGCAGGTATCAGAATCAGGCTGGGGTAGTTTTCCTGCCGTCTACGAGACCAACGGCACCAATTGGCTGAAAGTCAAAGAGGGTTGGATTCACCTCACACTAGCCGATCAGACCCTCGTTCAGTTCTACCCGGGAACTCAAGACCAATCTAGCAAACACACACATAATCAATATTTTGAAGAGCACTGATCGTAACGCTGACTTTTAACTAGTCTGTAGTTCGATCAGAAAAAGATCGTTTAGTTATTGCTGAAACCGGTTTCAATCTGTATCTTGGCTTTTATTGAAACCGATTTCAGAGCTGTGGCCGCAGCTCTAATCCTGATCTTTTTCACGAATAACTTGTAGCGAGTAATGGTATGAACAACGAATTTCCGAACGATTTTTTATGGGGTGGTGCGGTTGCAGCGCATCAGTTAGAAGGCGGCTGGGATGCGAATGGTAAAGGTGTCAGTGTTGTTGATGTTTTAACAGCGGGTGCTCATGGCGTACAACGTCGAATCACCGATGGTGTGATTGATGGCGAAAACTATCCAAACCAAGTCGCTGTTGATTTCTACCATCGATACAAAGAAGACATTAAGTTATTTGCTGAGATGGGCTTTAAGTGCTTCCGAACCAGTATTGCTTGGACGCGTATTTTCCCAAATGGCGATGAAGCCGAGCCGTGTGAAGCGGGTTTAGCGTTTTACGATGATTTGTTTGATGAGCTGTTGAAATACGATATTCAGCCAGTGGTAACACTGAGTCACTTTGAAATGCCTTACCATCTAGCTAACGAATATGGTGGCTGGATGAACCGTAAAGTGATCGACTTCTTCGTTAAGTACTCAACTACGGTGATGGAGCGTTACCAGCACAAAGTGAAATACTGGATGACGTTTAACGAGATCAACAACCAGATGAACACCTCGGCAGACATCTTCGGTTGGTTGTGCTCAGGCGTGAAGTTCCCGCAATGTGAAAAGCCGCAAGAAGCCATGTATCAAGCGGTTCACCATCAGTTTGTTGCAAGTGCTTTGGTGGTTAAGAAAGGTCACGAGATCAATCCAAATCTTCAAATTGGCGCAATGTGTGCGATGGTGCCTTTCTATCCTCGTTCTTCAAAGCCAGAAGACATCATGGTGGCACAGCAAGCGATGCGTGACCGTTATTTCTTCTCGGATGTAATGGTGCGTGGTCATTACCCAAATTACGCTAAGCATGACTGGGCAATCAAAGGCTTCAATATTGAGATGCAGCCCGAAGATGAGCAGATCCTAAAAGAAGGCAAGGCTGATTACTTAGGCTTTAGCTACTACATGTCTAATACCTTGGATTCTTCTTCTCACCAATCGACTGAAGAAGCGATGGACGGCGGTCATGAAAACTCGGTCGATAACCCGTTTATCCAGTCTAGCGATTGGGGCTGGCCAATTGACCCAACCGGTTTGCGTTTCTGTTTAGCGTCTCTGTATGAACGTTATGAAGTGCCATTGTTCATCGTTGAGAACGGTTTTGGCGCTGTTGATACCATTGAAGAAGATGGCAGCATTAATGACGACTACCGTATCGCTTACCTTGGCGACCACATCAAAGAGATGAAAAAAGCCGTTGCGATTGATGGTGTTGATTTGATGGGTTACACCCCTTGGGGCTGTATCGACTTAGTTTCGTTCACCACGGGCGAGATGAAAAAACGCTACGGATTCATTTACGTAGATAAGCACAACGATCAATCTGGCTCACTAGAACGCAAGCGCAAGAAGTCTTTCGAGTGGTATAAAGGTGTGATTGCATCTAACGGTGCCACTATTTAGAATGAATTCCCCAGCGCAGTTATGTGAACTGTGAGCTGTCATTTTGCAATGAATTAGTCGGCCTATGTCGGCTAATTTTTTATAAAGGAAAAGAAGCGAATGGTAACCATGCTTGATGTCGCAAACCGCGCAGGCGTATCTAAATCGACCGTTTCTCGTGTCTTAAATGGCAAGAACATCGTGCGCCCAGATGTGGTGAAAAAGGTATTTGATGCGATTCAAGAAACAGGTTATCGACCGAACTTGTTGGCTCAGCAATTGGCGACCAAGAAGACCAATTTCATCGGCTTTGTAATTACCAATGAGTTGTTCAATGGCCCTTACTTCTCTTCCTTGATGTATCACGCGGCTTCTTATAGCGAAAAGTCGAATCACCAATTGGTGATCACCGATGGCAAACACAGCGCTGAAGACGAAAGAAAGGCGATCAATTTCCTGCTGGATATGAAGTGCGCGGGCATCATCATCTATCCGCAATGTTTAACCGAAAGCGAGATAGCTCAGATCATCGAAAGCACTGACACTCCGATTCTGGTACTCAACCGAGAAATGCCGTCGAAGCCCAATCATGCTATTACCACCGACCATTATCAGAGCGCTTGTTTGATGGTTGAACACATCATCGAGCAGGGTCATACCGATATTGCAGTGATTCGTGGTAAAGCCGGTTCTTCGACCGATGAGCTGCGTTACCAAGCCTATCAAGATGTGTTAACTAAATATGGTGTTGCATTGGATGAGTCCAACGTTGTTCAAGGTGATTGGACGATGGAGAGCGGTTATCACGCGGCTCAGGCTTTGGCAAAAAGCAGAACCACATTCACTGCTATCTTGTCTGAAAACGATGATATGGCGATTGGTGCGATTAAGGCGTTAACCGAACTTGGGTACTCATTGCCTCAAGATGTTTCGATCGTCGGCTTTGATAACAGCAAAGTGGGGGCGTTTTTAACGCCAAGCTTAACGTCTGTGAGTGTGCCATTAGAGCAAATGACGCAAAAGGCGATCCTGCAAATTGTCGGTGAAACAGAGCAAGCGACCACCATCAATACCACTGGTAGTTTGGTGTTACGTGATTCGATAGCGAAGCTAAATTAGCACTGTTCGAATTTCATATTTTACCTACAAAAAGTGACGAGCTGCGCATCTCTTAAACCAAGCTCAAACACTCCTTATTCACTGTTATTTAGATGTGCGATATTGCGTTTTTGGTCGATGAATTGACCACCATTAGTTAAGTAATGTGAAGCTAGATAAGTAATATGAAAATAGCTAATTGATGTGAGAACAGGTAAGTAACGTGAAAACAGAAAAACAAAAAATGCTAGCAGGTGAACCTTATCAGGCTTGGGATAAAGAGCTTTATGCAGCTCGTATCGAATGTCGCAAGGTGCTTCAAAAACTCAATAACAGTATTCCTGGCACATCTGAATGGGAAGCAGCAACGCAAGAGCTCATTCCGGACTGTGAAAATGCGCATTTAGAACCTCCATTTCGTTGTGACTACGGCTCGAACATCAAGCTAGGCAAGAACTTCTACGCTAACTTTAACTGCGTGATTTTGGATGTGGCTGAAGTGACTATTGGCGACAATGTGCTGCTTGGTCCGAACGTTCAAATCCTGACTGCAGGTCACCCACTCGATGTGAAAGGCCGTGTAGAAGAAGGCGTTGAGTTTGGCACACCGATTAATGTTGGCAACAATGTTTGGCTTGGCGGTGGTGTAATTATCTGCCCCGGTGTCACCATTGGCGAAAACAGCGTGATTGGCGCGGGCAGTGTCGTAACCAAAGACATCCCAGCCAATGTGGTTGCAGTCGGTAATCCATGTAAAGTGCTGAAAGCGATCGATAACGAGTAATAATCAGATTGAATTGATAAAGCCCGAACCTAGGTTCGGGCTTTGTTTTTTCTATTCTTGCTAGATGCTAGATGCTAGATGCTAGATGCTAGATGGAACAGCTTGTTGTGCTTGCTTCTTATCTAACGCACCACTGAATCGAGTCAGAACAAGAGCGATCAAAACGATCACAGCACCTACCCAAGGGGTGTTCATTAATCCAGATTTCGCGACAATCAAACCACCACCCCATGATCCCAATGCAATACCGACGTTGAAGGCTGCAATGTTCAACCCAGAAGCGACATCGACGGCGTCAGGTGTGTATTTCTCAGCCAGTTTCACAACATACACTTGTAGTCCTGGAACGTTACCGAATGCGAATGCACCCCAAACCAAAATGGTAGCAACAGCTGCGTAAGGGTTTACTGCGGTAAAGTTGAATACCACCAGTACTGCGGCTAAACCAGAGAAGATAACGGTCAGTGCTTTAATTGGGCCCATCTTGTCGGCCATTTTTCCGCCCCAGATGTTACCGACCGCCACTGACACACCGTAAACCAACATGATTAAGCTGATTGAGCTCGAATCAAATCCTGATACATTTTCCAGTATTGGAGCAAGGAACGTAAACGCTGTGAATGTGCCGCCATAACCTAGTGCTGTGATAGCGTAAACCAACAGTAAGCGTGGTTGAGTTAGAACCTTTAGTTGTGCCGAAATCTTCGCCGCTGGTGGTTGCTTAAGGTTGCTTGGAACCAAGATAGCGCTACCGATAAGAGCAATAAGACCAAGCAGAGCCACGATCAAGAAGGTCGCTTGCCAGCCAAAGGTTTGCCCGATATAAGTGCCCAGTGGTACGCCGGTTACCAATGCAACCGTTAAACCCGTAAACATGATCGCAATGGCACTGGCTGCTTTATCTTTTGAAACCAAACCTGTCGCGATGGTCGATCCAATCGAGAAGAACACGCCATGGGCAAGGCCAGTCAAAATTCGTGCGGCGATCAGCGTGTTATAACCCGGAGCTTGCCACGCCAATAAGTTACCAATGACAAACAATGCCATCACGGTCAGCAACACCGCCTTACGATTCCATTTGCCGGTTAATGCCGTTAATACTGGTGCGCCAATGGCAACGCCAAGCGCGTATAAACTGACTAATAGGCCTGCCGATGGCAGAGATACATTCAAGTCGCTCGCCATGGTAGGAATCAAGCCTACGATGACAAATTCTGTGGTTCCGATGGCAAAGGCGCTGAGCGTCAATGCAAGTAATGCTAATGGCATAATCATCTCTCTTACTGTTCTTTGTTAAATACCGAGCGCGATAAAATGGGGCAGCTTGTGACTGCAATAGGAGCGCTTCGTTTGATGGCGAGGATTATCTAGCAATATATATTTGTGATAAATGACGCTATTAACAAATAACCTTTGTGTTATTTGCAATAATTGGAGAGTTAACCGATCATTGGATTAAGCTGATGAGATCGAAAAGACACAGATGATTTGAGCTGTGATGAGCACAAGCGAGATGACATTAAACAAAATGAAGATAGCGAAGGAGCCTTATGTTAACCCGTTCAGATGATTTAGAAATGGTACTCACCGTTGTCGATGCTGGTGGTTTTTCTGCGGCGGCAGAGGCGCTGGATGTGCAGGTCGCCAAGGTATCTCGTTCGGTGAGTAAGGTTGAGTCGCAACTCGGCGTCTCAATATTCAACCGAACAACGAGACGCGTGGAATTGACGGAGGAAGGACGGCAGTTTGTCGATTCAGTCAGGGTGGGATTACAGATGATTCAGAGCGCGGAAGAAGAAATCGTGTCGCGCGGAGAGTTGCCAAAAGGTCGTTTAAGAGTCGATGCCGCCAGTCCATTCGTATTCCATCAGCTAGTGCCGTTGGTGCAGTCATTCAAAGAGGCTTACCCAGACATTGAGTTGGAACTCACTTCCAACGAAGGCTTCGTTGATCTTCTCGAAAAGAGAACTGATGTTGCGATTCGAATCGGTAAGTTGTCCGATTCAACACTGCACGCTCGCCCGTTAGGAAAAAGTTTACTCCATATTGTTGCGTCACCTGATTATCTCGCTAAGCGTGGGCTGCCCACCAGACCTGAAGATTTGAGTTCGCATCAAATTGTGGGGTTTGCGGGTAACAAAGTGCTTAACCATTGGCCTTTACCAAACCAAAGTGATGTCGCGCCTACTGTGACAGCCAGTAATGGTGAAACCGTGCGTCAACTAGTCTTAGCTGGAAATGGGATTGCTTGTTTATCGGGGTTTATGGTGCAGGAAGATATGGCAGCAGGGCGTCTAATCCCTATCTTGGAACAAGACAAACTTGCCAACACAGACCGAGAGCGAGTGAATGCGGTTTATTACAAGTCGTCCTCTGTCTCTAAACGTATCTCGGCGTTTATTGACTTTATTCAGCCCCGTTTGAGCTTGTAGGGAAGGCTTGTGTAGGGACGATAAACGTTATGTAGCGTGAACAATGTTTTCGGTGTTGATCCTTACATGCCCCTTAGATCAACAACAGCTTTAGCGCTTACGTAAGTAATGCGTTTGCACAATCTCATATAAGTAAGTCGACACGCCTGTTAGTGTGAAATCAAGCGGTGAAACTAGATCTCCAAACAATGGTGAAGCATCACCCAGACCGAACAGACTCACCATCGAAATGGTAGAAAACCCGCTAAGTTTATATTGCCTGACACTCACTCAACTTAGGTGATTTGTAGGTCAATTTACTGATCTTCAAATTTATACTGGATAATTACCTATAAATTTCAGGATTTAGCAGTAATAATCAATGAATAGATCGGAATAGCTTGTTCATTGAAAAGCTGTACGGAAAGTTTCTAAAGACGCATCGTGAAAAGGAAGTCAGATACATGCCTGTGCTCCAACGCATCAGTTTAACGTTAATCTTAATCGCCGTTTTAGGTGGGTGTTCTTCACTTCCTGAAGGCATCGATCATCCAACAGAACCGCCAACCTCTCCTGCACCTAGTTCTTTATCGGTTCTAACCAATGAATTTCAGCCTGAAGCTTTAGAGCAAGGCACCACCGCGGTTCGTCTGCAAGAGTCTGGTTGGGATGCCTTGGCACAGCGATTAGCACTGGTCGAAAGTGCCGAGCACACCATCGACATTCAATACTACATCTGGAACTCTGACGAATCGGGCAGCTATCTCGCTAGCCGTTTGTTAGCCGCGGCTGAGCGTGGTGTGAAGGTGCGCGTAATGTTGGATGATATCAACCTCAACGAACGTGAAGGTTTGCTGTCGGCACTGGATGCGCACCCGAACGTCGAGATTCGTATCTTCAATCCAACACCAACACGCCGCGGTTTCAGTAAATGGCTGAGCTTTGTCGGTGACTTTTCTCGCTTAAATCGCCGTATGCACAATAAGTCGTTTACCGTAGATGGTACTTTGTCTGTGGTGGGTGGCCGTAATATCGGTGATGAATACTTTGACCTTTCTGATGAAATCAATTTCCGAGACCGCGATGTATTAGTCATGGGCTCGGTAGTTAACACCATCCAAACCAGTTTTGTTGAATACTGGAACAGTCGTTGGTCTTACCCTGTCGATATGCTGGGGGATGACGAACAACCTGATCTCTCAAAGATAGATAATATTGTCGTTCCGCACTATCAAAATTACCCTGAATTACCATTAGACCGTGAGGCTGCTGATAGTTTGCTGAAAGAGGTGATTGGTGAGATGACATGGGTGAATGCTCGTTTTGTTTACGATCAACCCGTCCCTGATGATTCAGACAATACCGATGAACCGAAAGCGACTGCGATTCTTCTAGGGAAATTAGCGAGAGAATCGAAACAAGAGATCTTGCTGGAATCCGCTTACCTTGTATTCGATGATGGTCAGCTTGAAGAGTGGCAGGTATTGAACAACAAGGGCGTTGAGATAAAAGCGCTAACTAACTCTATGGCGTCTAATGATCTGGTGACTAATCATTCTGCTTATGCAGGCAGACGTTACGACATGTTGGAGCATGGCATCGATCTGTTTGAGCTAAAACCAGAATCTAAGCTGTGTGAAGCATCGACTCAAGACGTGTCTAAATGTGCGCCTGAGACGGCCTATGGTTTGCACGCTAAATCAGTTGTATTCGACCGCAGCATCGCAAGCATTGGCTCATTTAACTTCAACTTGCGTTCTACCTACCTCAATACGGAATCGGTTTTGATCATCGAGAACAAAGAGATTGCTGAAATGTTAGCTGACACCATTGAGCAAGCGATGAGTGAAGATAATAGCTGGCGCTTGGAACTGGAAGACGGTGATGTGTATTGGTATTCAGGCGATCAACGTTGGGACAGCGAACCTGACACTGGTCAATGGGAACGAATGCAATCAGGTTTCCTACAGTTGTTACCGATTGAGAAATATCTGTAAGCTAGCCGCCTCCGGATAAATAAAAATGTCAGCGTATATTACGCTGACATTTTTGTTTGTACTGCTGTTTGCTGCTAGCTCTAATCGCTTAACGGCTTAACGGCTTAACGGCTTAACGGCTTAACGGCTTAACGGCTTAACGCTTGGTCAGCTGCTTGCTGTTTAAGTAAGGCAGGATATGTGGGCGAGATTCACCAGAGAGTTTCTGTGTGATCTGCTGTGACCAACTGCTCTGCTTTTGGTTGCTTGAACGGCTTGCGTAGTAGCTTTGCATCGAATCATCGTAGCTGGCAATTTCATCTAGGCTCAGCGGTTGGTATTGGTTTTCGTGCATTACTACGTGAGCAGGGAGGCGAGGTTTCACCTCTGGTTGTTGTGCCGGGTGACCTAAGCACATCCCGAACAACACGGCGGTGTGCTGTGGCAGTTCTAACAGTTCATCGACTTGTTGTGCGCTGTTACGCAACCCGCCAATGTAAACGCCACCCAAACCTAGAGACTCAGCAGCCAGCATGCAGTTTTGCGCCATGATGCCAGAATCGACCGCGCCAATCAGGGTCAGTTCAGTAAAGTCGGTTTTCACTTCAGGGTTAATTTGAGCGTGGCGTTGATAGTCGATACAGAACACCAAAAACTCAGCCGCGTTCTCCACGTAAGCTTGATTGCCTGCGTATTCAGCTAGCAACTTGCGCTTCTCTGTGTCTGTCACTCTCACGATAGAAACAGCCTGCAGTAAGCTCGATGATGAAGCCGCGAGACCAGCCTGAATAATCACATCAAGTTGTGCTTTTTCAATCGGTTGATTTGTATATTGACGAATGGAGCGGTGCCCCAGAATAGTTTCAATCGTGCTGTTCATAACTCTCAGACAGTCCTTGTGATGATGGCGTAGAGAATCACAATAACGACAATTACCATGAGCGTAAAGGGTGTTCGAGCCTTTCTGGTTGACATATTTCAGCAGCGTCAGCCCAGTTTTTGAGATTCTATTTATAATCGATTAATGCCAGCTGCTATGCCGCTGGCATTTTATTATTGAGCGAAACTTGCTTCGAAATAGGCACTAAATGATAAAAACTGTCGGATAAAATAGGGCATACTGGACTCAATATATAAACCCAAGAAAGTAACCACGCGCATGAATCCGATCTGCCTCAACGACCCTTTTTCTCTTCCTAATGGCCAAGTGATCAAAAATCGCCTGTTCAAATCGGCAATGAGTGAACAGCTAGGTGATAAACATCATAACCCTAAGCAAGGTTTAGTCACGCTTTACCAGCGTTGGGCTCAAGGAGGAATTGGTCTATCCATAACGGGTAACGTGATGGTCGATAGAGGCGCGCTTGGTGAACCTAAAAACGTTGTGTTGGATGAACAAAGTGACTTAAGCGTATTTCGTGAGTGGGCGAAGGCTGGAACACAAAATGGTTCGCAGATATGGATGCAATTGAACCACCCAGGAAAGCAAATCCCTAAATTCTTATGTGATAGCCCGGTTGCTCCTTCGGCTATCTCTTTAGAGCGTGGATTAGAGAAAGGCTTCAATACGCCACGAGCTCTGACTGAGACGGAAATAATCGCAATCATTGATAAATTTGCGCTGAGTGCAAAGCTATCAAAACAAGCGGGTTTTACCGGTGTGCAGATCCACGGTGCTCATGGTTATCTCGTGAGTCAGTTTTTGTCTTCAAGACATAATCAACGCCAAGACAAATGGGGTGGCTCACTCGAAAACAGACTTCGTTTCGTGCTTGAGGTTTATCGCGCGATTCGAAAAGAGGTCGGTGACGATTTCCCTGTCGGAATTAAGCTCAATAGTGCTGATTTCATGAAAGGTGGCTTCACTGAAGAAGAGTCGATGCAGGTTGTACAAACACTCAGTGACAATGGTATCGACCTGATTGAGATCTCCGGCGGCACCTATGAAAGCCCATCAATGATGGGGTCGAAAAGCAAAACTGAACCAATCAAGGCCAGCACAGTAAAACGTGAAGCGTATTTTATGGATTACATGGTTAAGGCGAGAAAACTCGTCAGCACTCCGCTGGTGGTCACGGGTGGTTTTCGAACCGCGCAAGCAATGAATGAAGCATTAAACACCTCGGCGACCGATTTTATTGGTATTGCGCGAACAATGGCGGTTGATCCTGATTTCCCTAACAAGTTAATTGAAAACCCTAGCCACGGCATGCCACTAACGGTGCCAACCACAGGAAAACCCGCATTAGACAAGGTGGCGATGGTCGGGCTGGTTTGGTATGAACATCAGATGTGGCGCATTGCCTCTGGCAAGAATGCTGACCCTAAACTTAGCGCATTAAGCGTGGTGGTAAAAACAATTTTCAGCGCCGGCTGGCACGCTTTCAAAAAGCGCAGAGCGTAAGCAGTCATGGATTGTTAAAGCAGAACTTTGAGGAATTGAAGTTCTGCTTTTTTGTTTGTCTCCTTTTAAGTTCTCGATAAATACATCGCAGAGCACCCTCAGCCAGCTTAGCTGTGGTACTAATCTAATACCAACATGAGCATTGGTTATAGTGTTCATAAGTGGCAAATCAGAGTAGACCAACTAGGATGAATTGAATTAAACCCTACAATTAATTCAACAACATGGTAGTTGCTATGATGAAAATAACCCTCTTATCTGTCGCGATCTTATCCAGTCTCTCTTTCTCATCTTTTGCTAAAGATTGTGATCCCAACTTGCTGCCTTCTTGGAAGGACAGCGAGAGCAAATCCGCTATCGTCGACTTTGTTGGGCAAGCCACTAAAGCTGAGTCTGATACGTTCGTGGCAATTGAAGATCGCATTGCCGTGTTCGATAACGACGGTACGCTTTGGTCGGAAAAGCCTTATTACTTCCAATTAGCCTTTGCACTAGATCGTGTAAAAGAGATGGCGCCTGATCACCCTGAATGGAAAACCGAAGCACCGTTTAAGTTTGTACTCGAAGATGATATTGAGAGCGTTCTGGGCAGCGGTGAAGAAGGGCTATTGAAAATCATCATGGCGACACATTCTGGTATGACTGTTGAGCAATACCAGCAAGACGTTGAGCAATGGCTGACGGTAGCAAAAGATAAACGTTTCAACAAAGCCTACACAGACCTTACTTATCAGCCAATGAAAGAGATGCTGACTTACCTGCAAGAGCATGACTTTAAGACTTATATTGTGTCGGGCGGAGGCGTTGATTTCATGAGGGCGTGGGCTCCACAAGCTTACAATATTCCTACAGAGCAAATCATCGGTAGTGCGCTTAAATACAACTACAGCTACAACGATGGCAAACCAACGGTGACCAAAGATTCGTTGATTTTGACCATTGATGACAAAGCCGGAAAGGTCACTAACATTCAGCATATTATCGGCAAGAAACCTATTCTAGCGGTCGGCAACTCAGACGGTGACCAAGCGATGATGCAATGGGCAACGAGCCAACCCAATTCAATGGCGATGATTGTTCATCACACTGATGCTGAGCGCGAGTGGCAGTACGATCGTGAGTCTCACGTTGGCAAGCTTGATAAAGCGCTAGATGAGCCGAATTCCAGAGAGGATTGGACACTGATCGACATGAAATCCGATTGGTGTGAGGTGTACTAACGCCAAGTATACCCTTGGTCAAAACTTCAAAGGCTCGGATTTTAAATTCGAGCCTTTTTTGTGAGCGGAGGTTTTGGGAATGAACGGTTTGAAAGCAATCGTTTGAAAGGAATAAGGTGTTATGGGTTCGCTTTAAGCAAGAACGTACTATAAATTTTCAATGCATGACGGTTTAATCGAGTTAGTCGGAAATTAAAGGAATAGAAAAATGAAAACGATCGGTTTGCTCGGCGGTATGAGTTGGGAGTCGACAGTGAGCTACTACAAATCCATCAACGAGGGCGTTAAAGCCACACTCGGCGGGCTCAATTCTGCAAAGGTTTGTATGTACAGCGTGAACTTCGATGAGATAGAAAAGCTTCAACATCAAGGTCGCTGGGCTGAGACGGCGGATATCTTATCGGACGCGGCTTTATCGGTAGAGAAGGGCGGGGCTGATTTCATTCTGATTTGTACCAATACCATGCATAAGGTCGTTCCTGAGATCGAAGAGAAGGTCACGATTCCTATCTTGCACATCGCTGATACCACAGCGCAGAAGTTGCTTGAACAGGGTGTAAAGAAAGTTGGATTACTCGGTACCGCTTTCACCATGGAACAAGATTTCTATAAAGGCCGTCTGACTAACAAATTCGGTATCGATGTGGTGATTCCTGATGAGAGTGACCGAGAGAAAGTCCACAACATCATTTATCAAGAGCTGTGTCGAGGCCAAGTAAAAGAAGAATCTCGAGATGTATACCGTCAAATCATTGAGAAGCTAGGCCAACAAGGTGCAGAAGCCGTTATTCTGGGCTGTACTGAAATCGCCCTCCTGATTCAGCAGCAACACACTGATGTTCCCTTGTTTGATACCACAGCCATTCATGCAGAAGCGGCTGTACGTTTGGCGACGAGTGACTAACTTCTAGTTCTTATTCTTAGTTCCATAGCTGTCCTATTTTCGCTCTTGTACGATTTTCATTCGTTGAAGTGAAAGTTTTTTGTACAAAAGCAGGTCGTTAGTTAAAGAAGCGATGCTTTGTTCATTAACCAAGGCCTTATCGGTAGGTAAGGTTTTAGTTAATGACTGAGGTATCCGCGCTTTTAAGCACTATGCTTTAGTCATGACCGAAAGAGGATTTATTATGAAATGGCTTATCTTATCTGTAACGCTGTTATTCGTGGCAGGATGCCAATCGACGGGGTCTCAAGAAGCACAAGTCGGTGACGACATGAATCGAGTTCATACCCAAGGGTGCAGCAGCTAATCTTCTTTTGTGGAAACACATTTTCAGCTGCTCCGGTAGAGAGTTACCCCTACAAAGCCTTGTGTTGTCACAAGGCTTTTATTTTATACAAAATCTAAAAACTGATTCGACTATATCGCGAATTATCAATGAATACTGGTGTTGATAAACTCTGTTTTATTAAAGCACGCTCTCGTGCTTATAGACCGGAGAAACCAATATGAATTACGAGGGAAAAGTATATCGTCCATGGACAGAGGCGAAGAGCATTCTGATTCAAACCACTTTAGGTTGCAGTATCAACACGTGCACGTTCTGTAATATGTTCAGCGATAAACGATTCAAGGTTTGTGATATTGAGGATGTGTTTAAAGATATCGAAGAAGCTCGCCTGATTTATCCTTATGTTGAATCAATTTTCCTTATCGATGGCAACGTGATGGCCGCCCGCACGGATTATCTCCTTAAGATTTTGGATAAGCTTCGTCATACCTTTCCAGAAAGCAGAAAAGTATCGCTCTATAGTGGTTTGAACGATTTCCGTCGTAAAAGCTTGAGCGAACTTAAAGAGCTTAAAAGTGCCGGTCTCACTATGTCTTATGCGGGGTTGGAGTCAGGCGATGCGGTTGTACTCGACAACATCAAAAAGCGCATGACACCAGAACAAGCGATCGAAGGCATGGAATTAGCCAAAGAAGCCGGCATTGAAACCTTACTTTCGTTTATCTTCGGCCTTGGCGGTCGTGATCGATCACGTGAACATATTGTCGAGACCACAAGATTACTGAATATCATGAAGCCTGAGCAGATAGCGCCAATGGCGTTAGCGATTCAGCCAGGAACCGTGATGGAACAAGAAGTAAAAGGTGGCAAGTTCGTTATGCCGACGCAACTTCAGATCTTAGAAGAAGAAAAGTATCTGCTTGAGAATCTAAACATCGACACTTTCTATTGGGGCGACCATGGTAATAACATCGTGACTCAGAAAGGTTTCCTGCTTGATTCAAGAGAGCAATTTTTGGCTAAGGTGAACCATGCGATAGCATCAAACCCAATGGCTAAAGACAGTGTTATTCAGACGTTTGCTTGGTAGCGTTTAGTTAAAAACGATACTTGCAGGCTAAGTAAAAATCGAAAGAAGTATTGTTTTCGAGGCGGGATAATCGCCATAAGCCTACTTCCGTTACTGAGACAATTCAAAATCAGTAAAGCCATTTTCTTGGTGGATGTTGTAAATTTGTGAATCTGAACTGTCTATATTCTAGGCTGTGTACTGGATCTCATTTGTTATTTGAGTCCCTTGCTAAGGTAAATAATGAATGTGTACTACCAATCACTTTACTCAACTTAAGAGGTTTCTATGCTAGGTGAAAATCACTCTCTTGTTCACGAATTTCCTGAAATGAAAGACAAAATTGCTGAGCTTGCTAAAACTGACGATGGCTTTGCAGAAGATATGAAGACATACGACAACCTTGATAAAGAGATTCGTAAACTAGAGCTGAAAGATTCACCCATTGATGACGGCTCGATGCACCAATTGAAACATGATCGTTCTGAACTTAAAGATTCACTGCATGCTCGTTTAACTGGCTAGTGAGTTGGCAATTTTGCTGACTAGCTAAATGGCGAATTACAGACTTAGACAAAAACTCCTTCGGGAGTTTTTTTTCGTTTTGGCTCAATCACTTCTTCACAATTCAACTGAGTTAATACGTTGTATTGTTATGTTAATGACGCATAATGAGGGTTACTGGTACACGATTTTTAAGATTTTATTGGTAATCTCATGAATATTGAACACCTCAAATTGTTTGTTCGTTTAGCTTCCACACATAACATCAGCATGGCTGGGCAAGAGCTTGGTTTGTCTCCTGCTGTTGCAAGCTCGCACATTAGTAAACTGGAAGACAATTTAGGCGTTCGCTTGGTGCATAGAACCACTCGTAAGGTCTCTTTAACCGAAGAGGGGGAAGCGTTCTTGCCTCATGCTGAAGAGGTGTTATCGAGCGTCGATGCTGCCAAATCGGCGGTTGGTGTGGGCTGTGACTCTCCAACCGGAACGCTGAGAGTTACCGCATCTGCGTCTTTTGGGCGTTTGCATCTTGTCCCTGCTTTACCTGGATTCTTAGAGCGCTACCCTGGGTTAAAAGTCGATCTCAGACTATCAGATTCGATGGTGGATGTTGTTGAAGGTGGCTTTGATATCGCGATTCGCATCTCGGAGCTGAAAGACTCGACACTGATTGCCCGAAAACTTGCGACAGACAAGCGTATTGTGTGTGTATCGCCTGATTACTTAATCAAATATGGTAAGCCAGCCACACCTCGAGATCTTAATGATCATCAGTGTATTAGCTTAATTGGTTTAGAAAACTGGACGTTCAATACTGAAAGCGGGCCTAAGACGATTAAGGCATCTGGGTCGTTCAGGGCAGATAACGGAGAAGCACTGCGTGACGCAGCCTCAGGTGGTATGGGTATCACGGTGACATCGAATTGGTGTGCCTATGAACAACTGAAAAGCGGTCAGCTGGTTCAAATATTAGAAGATTACCCATTAACATCAGAGCCTGCAATTTGGGCTGTGTACCCAAGCACAAGGTTACTTGCACCAAAGGTGAGAGCCTTCATTGACTACTTCTCTGAATATTATGGTAATCCGCCGTATTGGGAGAAAACATAGAGACAAACGTTATTAAAGCGCTGACATGGTGAGTAATGCCGATCAGTTAAAGCCAAAGCGATCGGTTGAAGGATCCTTCAGAGCTGTCAAAATCCAAGTGTATTTAATGCACTTGGATTTTTTTATGGATGTTTCTCAAGCTCTAAACATAATTAATGATTGGAAACCTAGCAGCGTTGAGACTTTGTCTGACTTGCTTCCAATTGAACTCATCGACGAAGCCTATTCTCTTACTGATACTGTCACGATGAGAAAGAGGAAATTAACTTTAGAATCCATGGTGTGGCTGCTTGTTGGAATGGCTATCTATAACAGTAAATCCATGAAAGATTTAGTGAACCAACTTGATATTGTCGACCGTACAGGTAAAGCTTTTGTCGCACCGAGTGCGTTAACTCAACGTCGAAAGACGTTGGGTGAAGACGCAATTAAAGCGGTCTTTGAGCGAATGACTACGTCATGGTTAAACAGTGCAAAGTTACCCCAATGGAATGGATTAACGCTGCTTGGCGTCGATGGCGTTGTTTGGCGAACGCCCGATAACCCGCAAAATGAAAAAGCATTTTCTCGACAAAAAGGGACGCAATATCCGCAAGTGAGAATGGTCTGCCAAATGGAACTAAGCAGTCACATTATTACGGCCAGTGCATTTGATAATTACAATACAAACGAAATGATATTAGCTGAAAAACTGATAGAAACAACACCAAACCATAGCGTAACAATGTTCGATAAGGGGTTCTATTCTTTAGGTTTATTACATAAATGGCAAGACTCTGGCTCAGAGCGCCATTGGCTTATCCCCCCTCAAGAAAAATACACAATATGACATTGTTCAATCTTTAGGGCGAAATGACAAACTTGTTCAATTACACAGTAATCCAAGAGCTAGAAAGCTATGGCCTGATTTACCAAAGTCGATAACCGCTCGACTTGTCACTCGTAAAATTAAAGGAAAAGACTACCAAATATTAACCTCCATGACGGACTCCCTGCGTTACCCATCAAAAGATATTGCAGGCCTTTATGAGCATCGTTGGGAAATAGAGCTGGGCTACCGAGAGCAAAAACAATACATGCTTGGAAACCGTCTTACGCTGCGAAGTCGTTTACCAGAGCTGGTCAAGCAGGAGTTATGGGGCATCTTGCTTACTTACAATTTAATCCGATATCAGATGGTCGAGCTCTGCTTCAATTTAAAGGGAAATTACCTTCCTTATCAACTGAGTTTTAACGGCACGTTAGCTCATGTATCAGCGTTACTTGTAGGCTTACCTTATTCAACACCAGGCGCAATACCTCGTCAGCTAAAGGGGTTCCACAACATGGCTGAAAGCTTAATACTTGAAGGGCGAAGGGAAAGGACATTCCCTAGAAGAGTTAAACCCAGACCACAACGGTATGCTAAGAACAAAAATGCCGTTCACTCTTAAGTGAACGGCATTACTGACATGGTGAGCGTTTTTAAATGTGTTGTTTCGTTGAGATAAAGAATAGCAACCTTTTGTGAAGTTGATAATCAACCGGATTAATAAAACACTATTTAGTTTTTGTTGAAAATAGAGGTGTGAATAAAGTCTCAGGCTGAGCGGAATAGTAGACAATAAAAAAGCTTAGCGTGGGGAGCGCTAAGCTTTGTCATTATTTATATTCAGGAGCGGATGGTTTTGCTAGAAGAACTAACCGACTTGAGAAAAGTTCACCACAGTGCTTTCAAGATTCTCTTTTAAGTAGCTAGAAACTGCATGCTGCTCTGTTTCACTTAAGTACAGGCCAAGCTTGGTTCTGCGCCACAAGATGTCTTCGTCAGTCATCGCCATCTCTTCATTGATCAAGTAATCGATCTCAGCTTGATAAACGCCGTGTGCTTCGCTTGAGAATTGGGTACCAAGATCAGCTTCGCTCGTTGCACCTTCCAGCAGCTTCCAAGTGTAAGTACCAAATTGAGTCACATAACGTAGTAACAGTGCTTCTGATATCCAAGGGTACTTGGTGTGGATCATCTTAGCGAGCTGTTCTCTGCTGCAGCTGAAGTTACCACCCGGTAGTGTGTCGTTAGCTGTCCAAGGTGCGCCCATGTGTTTCAGGTAAGGTTCTAGCTTGTTCAGTGCCGCTTCGCCGAGTTTACGATAAGTCGTTAACTTGCCACCAAAGATAGATAGCAGTGGTGCTTGATCCATTTCTGCATCCAGCTCCAGTGTGTAGTCACGAGTGATCGCTTGTGGCGAGTCAGATTCATCATCACAAAGCGGTCTTACGCCACTGTATGTCCAAACCACGTCTTCACGGCCAAGCTGTTTAACAAAGTGCTGGTTAACGATATCAATCAAGTAATCTACTTCGACATCATCAATTGCGACGTTACGTGGGTCGCCTTTGTATTCAAGGTCGGTAGTGCCGATGATCGAGAACTTATCTAGGTAAGGGATCATGAACACAATACGATTGTCTTTGTTTTGCAGAATGTACGCTTGTGGTTCGTCGTGAATGCGTGGCACAACAATGTGCGAGCCTTTGATCAGACGAATATTACGAGGCGAAGCCTGCTCTAAACCATCATCAAAGAACTGTTTCACCCAAGGGCCAGCTGCGTTGACCAATGCTTTCGCTTTGCGCTCGAAACGTTGGTTTGTCATCACATCAAGAATCGTTACGTGCCAAATGTCGCCTTCGCGGTGCGCTTTTTCAACTCGGCAGTAGTTGCGTATTTCTGCGTTGTTTTCTTTCGCCGCTAATACGTTCAGCAATACCATACGCGCATCATCGACCCAGCAGTCTGAGTATTCGAAACCTGTTTTCATTTCTGGTTTAAGCAAACCTGATTGAGCCAAGTTCACCGTTTTACTTCCAGGAAGAGTCGTACGTTTACCTAAGTTATCGTAAAGGAATAGGCCACAGCGGATCATCCAAGCCGGGCGTAAAAATGGTCGGTGCGGTAAACGGAAACGCATTGGTTGTGCAACGTGAGGTGCTTTTCTCAGCAACACTTCACGCTCTGCAAGTGCTTCTGAAACTAAACGAAATTCATAATGTTCAAGGTAACGTAAACCACCGTGGATTAGCTTTGAACTTGCAGAAGACGTCGCAGAGGCGAAATCATTTGCTTCGTATAAACCAACGTTTAGACCACGACCAGCAGCGTCTGCCGCGATACCCGCACCATTGATGCCGCCGCCAATAACGATTAAGTCTAGAGTTGAAGATGTACTATTGTTTGAATTAGTTTGTTGAGCACTCATGGTTTTGACCTCTTTCTGAGCGAACGAGCATTTTAGAACATAATTGAATCGTATATTAACTTTCGTTTGCGGTCATTTATTATTTTCGTTTATGCGCGTTTTATGTGATTTGCGCATAAAAAAACCTTCGCTTATGACAGCGAAGGTTCCAAATAACTCTCATTCGAGCATAGAAGTGATATTAATCATGTTCAAGTGCGACTTTCCAAGTAACAAAAAAGCCCATTATCGATAAAGTGATCTATCAATAATGGGCTCTTTTAATGAACATGATTTCTGAGCGTTTTTTTATTCGTCCGACGCTAGTGGTTGAGACGCGGTCTCGATCACTTCCAATGGGATCGATGAATCCTTGAGGATGTTCAGGATCTCTTCTGGTGGCTGTTTATTGGTGAACACCATGTGTGCTTGAGAGATGTTACCCAGCTTAACCATTGCGTTGCGACCAAACTTACTGTGGTCGACTGCCAGGAAGATGCTGCGGCTGTTTTCGATGATAGCTTGCTTCACTCGAACTTCATGGTAGTCAAAATCAAGCAGTGAGCCGTCAAAGTCGATGCCGCTGATCCCTAGAATGCCGAAATCGAGGCGGAACTGCTTCACGAAATCGAGTGTTGCTTCACCCACGATACCGCCATCACGGTTTCTTACCTCGCCACCTGCCAAGATAACTTTTATCTCTGGGTTTGGTAGCAGGATACTGGCAACGTTGATGTTGTTAGTCACGACTCTGAGTTGTTTGTGGTTTTTGTTCAGCGCGCGTGCCACGGATTCTGGTGTGGTGCCGATATCAACGAACAAGGTTGCACCATCTGGAATGTGTTTTACCAGCTCGTCGGCAATCACATCTTTTTCATTGAAGTTAAGCGCTTTACGCGTGTTGTAAGAGGTGTTTTCTGAGCTAAGAGGAATGGTTGCACCACCGTGATAACGACGGATTTTGTTGCTATCAGCCAGCTCATTGAGGTCTCGTCTGATGGTTTGTGGGCTAACATCGAACTTCTCTACGAGCTCTTCGGTGCTCACATATCCTTGTGTTTTTACCAGGTCTACAATCTGCTGGTGTCTTGGTATCTGCTTCACTTAACTTACCACTCCCTGCACGCTATGGGCTCTAGCGCGTCACAATCGAAAATATTAACTCGCGCTATTGTGCTCGAATTGATGAGGAGAGAGAAGTAATGATAGTAAGGAATTATGTCCAAACCGCAAAAACGTTGATCAAAACATGAAAAATTGGCTCCAAACGCAAAAAAGAGCACAAAATAGTGCTCTTTTTAGTTTCGTTTACTGAGGAACGAACAATTCAATCGATAAGAGAGTGATTATTCGAACGCTCGATTTTACTCTTCGTCGTCATCGTGCAGTTCAGACCAAACTTGTGCACACTTGATAGCACGCTTCCAACCTTTGTAACGGCGGTTACGCTTTTCTTCATCGTGGTGTGGCAAGAACGTACGGTCTAGTACTGCTTTGTCTTGAAGCTCATCGATGCTGTCCCAGAAACCAACTGCTAGACCAGCAAGGTATGCTGCACCCAGAGCCGTTACTTCAGTTACTTCAGGACGGTGAACTTCTGTATCTAGTACGTCTGATTGGAATTGCATTAGGAAGTTGTTCGCTACTGCACCACCATCAACACGTAGGTTTGCTAGCTTGATGCCAGAGTCCGCTTGCATCGCATCCAATACGTCACGAGTTTGGTAAGCAATACCTTCCAGTGTTGCACGGATGATGTGGTTAGAGTTAACGCCACGTGTTAAGCCAACAATCGTACCGCGAGCGTAAGCATCCCAGTATGGTGCGCCCAGACCAGTAAAGGCTGGAACAACGTAAACACCGTTTGACGTATCTACTTTAGTTGCGAAGTACTCAGAGTCTTCTGCGCCAGCCAGTAGCTTCATTTCATCACGTAACCATTGGATAGATGCGCCACCCATGAATACCGCACCTTCAAGTGCATAAGCTGGTTCGCCTGTAGGACCACATGCTAATGTCGTTAATAGGCCGTTCTTCGATGTTACTTTCTCTTGGCCTGTGTTCATCAGTAGGAAACAGCCCGTGCCGTATGTGTTTTTCGCTTGACCAGCTTCAACACACATTTGACCGTAAAGCGCTGCTTGTTGGTCACCTGCAATACCCGCGATTGGGATACGAGTACCGCCTTTACCACCAAGGTTCGTTTGACCGTAAACCTCAGAAGAGCGCTTCACTTCAGGCATCATGATTGCTGGAATGCCCATTTCATCAAGTAGCTTCTGATCCCAGCATAGGTCGTTGATGTTGAACAACATAGTACGTGACGCGTTGGTGTAATCCGTAACGTGTACACGTCCTTGAGTCATCTTCCAAACCAACCAAGTATCAACGGTACCGAACAATAGTTTGCCAGCTTCAGCGTCTTCGCGAGCGCCTTCAACGTTGTCTAGAATCCATTTTACTTTTGTACCTGAGAAATACGGGTCAAGGACTAAGCCTGTATTGTCACGTACGTAGTCTTCTAGGCCACGCGCTTTTAGGTCTTCACAGATGTCTGCAGTACGGCGACACTGCCATACGATTGCGTTATAAACAGGCTTGCCTGTCTCTTTGTTCCAAACAATGGTGGTTTCACGTTGGTTCGTGATACCAATGCCCGCTAGCTCATCGCTGCGGATGCCTGCTTTAGCAAGAGCTTCAACCAATGTAGAGCTTTGAGTCGCCCAGATTTCCATTGGATCATGCTCAACCCAACCCGCTTTCGGGTAAATCTGAGTGAATTCTCGTTGAGAAGAACTAACGATGTTTGCATCGTGATCGAGGATTACAGCGCGAGAACTTGTGGTGCCTTGGTCTAGGGCAACAATGTATTTTTGCTCGGTCATGGTAAGAATCCTTTTTCTTTCGTTATTTATATTTTAGTAAATGTAAGGTCGCTTAGGGATTAAGCTTGAGCTTGTTCAGCTTCTTCTTCTGTTTCACATTGGTTTGGAATTGTGCAGCCTTGGCCTTCTACTGGTAGGTAAGCACCGATAACACGTGGGTACAACCAACCACCAAAACACGCACCAGCAATTGGAGCAAGAATTGGAACGATGAAGTAAGGAATATCACGTGCACCGCTTAGTGCGAAATCCCAACCTGCAAAGTAAGCGAACAGTTTTGGTCCGAAGTCACGAGCAGGGTTCATTGCAAAGCCCGTCAGTGGACCTAAAGAACCACCGATAACCGCGATAAGAATACCGATCAGTAGAGGGTTCATTGCACCGCGAGATGCGCCGTTGTTCTCATCACCTAACGCTAAAATGGCAAACATCAACACTGCAGTAATCACGAATTCCACAGCAAAAGCGCCGAAGAAAGAAAGTGAAGCATGTGGGTAAGTCGAGAAGATACCAGCAGTTGATAGTGCGTCTTGGCTGCTACGAACAAAGTTATGTGCGATTTCGTAGTCAGTAAATAGGTTGCTGTACAGGCTGTAAACCAATGCTGCAGAGCAGAAAGCGCCAAGCAGTTGCGAAATGATGTAAGGCACCACTTTCGCTTTATCAAAACCATGGAACATGGCCAGTGCAATCGTTACGGCTGGGTTGATGTGTGCGCCTGAAACGCCGGCAGTACAGTAAATTGCAATCGCAACACCGAAGCCCCAGATGATGCTGATTTCCCATTGTCCGAATGTCGCACCGGTTAATACCAGAGCGGCCACACAGCCAACGCCAAAGAATATGAGTAATCCTGTACCGATAAATTCAGCCAAGCATTGCCCAAATAAAGAAGGGTGTTTGTTTGTTGTCATGTTCGAGTCCTTTTTAGTTTTGCTTATCTAGCACGTGTATTGTGCATATATTTGCGAACTCGAAAATAAACGAACATCAAAAGTGAGCGTTTGAGCATAAAATTGTTAATTAAAGTCACTTGAAATGTTAATCCGAACACTTTTGCTCGAAAAAGATGCTCGCATGAACGTCATTGCTCGAATTGATAGGTTGCGAAGCCGCTCAAACTACCTATATGTAAATGAATGCGCAACTGGTACGAGGAGTTTATGTTTGGATTTGTGATGCTACTTCGTGAGTGGCGGATTATTAGACTTAATTAGGGAGGGCTGTGTGATGTTTTTGCTATGTAACAAGGGAGTTAACAAATGAGCTTATATGCATAAATGAATAAACTGCCAACTATTTTGTAGTTTGGCAGTTTTCATTTGGGTGTATGTTCTTGTTATACGAGACGAACTTACCGCTCTAAACCAGAGCTGCCACTTTTCCTTTCGCAACCAATTGATATCGAACCGAGTCATACGCCCAGTTGAACGCTATCGCGTAAAGTACGAAGAAAATAACTAGGCCGATGTCCATGATCAGTACGGTTAGGAAATCGAGTTGTAGAACCCACATCAAGACAGGTAGAGTCACTGTCATTAAGCCAAGTTCAAACCCCAATCCGTGTAAAACTCGGGTTTTCTTCGTTCGTTTTGTTCTGTCTGCCCCGAAGATTTTGTCGTAGACGTAGTTCCAAGCCATTGCTATTAGCGACATCGCAAGTGCTAACCCCGCCATCATGATCAGTGCGAACACTTCAAATAGCACCATGTGCAACATGCGTTCTTTATGTGACATTTTTCTAACTCTCTTTACGATTAAATAGCCGCCGATGGGCTAATGACTTGGCTAAATAATATCTACTTAAGTGATAATATAAAGATAGTTAGCATCACATATAGTGATAGTAAGTTTTGGGAGACACCGAATGTACAACATTGAACAACTGAAAATGTTTGTGTATGCCGTTGAATTAGGGTCATTTTCTGCCAGTGCTCGTCATTTGGGGAAGGTGCAGTCGGCGGTGAGCCAAGGCATCAGTAATCTTGAAATAGATTTTAATGTTGAGCTTTTTGATCGTTCGACTCGAAAGCCTTCACTAACCAAAGCGGGCGAGCAGTTATTTAAACAGGTGAAAGCGATCGTGCTTCAGGTTGAAGATCTGAATGTGACGGTTAGTGCGATGGGCAGTGGTGAAGAGGGGCTCATCAAAATTGCATTAGATGATTCACTATTGGTCCCGAATCTATCTAAGATCCTTAGTCAGTTCAGTCAACAATTCCCTGCGACTGAAGTGGAACTGGTTGCGTGTACCACGACAGAGGTCAATCCGTTAATTATCGAAGAGAGGGCCGACATTGGATTAATGTTTACTAACTTGGCTTTTGATGTCGGTTCTGAGCCTTGCTTTATCGGTCACTTACCGTTTATTGCTGTGTGTCATCCAAGTCATGCGCTCGCAAAAACAGGTGTGGCGAAACTCTCTGACTTACTCCCGCATCGTCAGTTAATGTTGAGGGGAGACAAAGGTAAGGTGATGGATCAGTTTCCGCTGATTGCCGGAAAGGTATGGTGGTCAAACAGCTTTATCGTCATTAAAGAGATGATTCTTGGTAGCGATATCGGTTGGGCATACTTACCGAAACACCTTGTTGAAGAAGAGCTTATTAAACAGCGCTTGGTAGAGGTGAATGTGTCATTTGACCATAAAACTTGGTCGCCTCCGGTTGATCTTGTTCTGTCTAAAACACGCTCAAAAGGTCCTGCATTACTTTGGCTTGAACAAGCATTGAAAGGCCTATTAGACGAAACTGAATAAAGAAAAGGCTCACCGTTTAACGTGTGAGCCTTTCTGTTCAAAGTGATGCTGCTTTTTGTTAGTTCTAGTTCTAGGTGTAGACGTAGATGCTATACGCTAGGTTTAACCGTCTGACCGTTGTAGTACTTGTCTTTCATCTTAAGCGCCACGTTCACAAGGTAAATCAGCACAGGGACTTCAATCAGTGGACCGATAACGCCTGCAAACGCTTGGTCTGAGTTGATACCGAATACTGAGATAGCCACGGCAATCGCTAGCTCGAAGTTGTTACCTGTTGCTGTAAATGCAATTGATGCGTTCTTGTCGTACTCGATGCCCATCTTTTTACCGATGAAGAAACTGATGAAGAACATCGCAGTGAAGTAGATAGTCAGTGGAACCGCAATTAATAGAACGTCCATTGGCAGTTCAACAATCATTTCACCTTTCAGGCTGAACATCAGAACGATGGTTGCCAGTAGTGCAATCAGTGTGATTGGAGAGATGCGTGGAATAAATACGTCGTTGTACCACTGCTCGCCTTTCATCGACACAAGGATCTTACGGCTTAGGAAGCCCGCTAGGAATGGGATACCTAGGTAGATAAGTACACTGTGTGCAATGTCGATCATCGAGATATCAACCAACATGCCTTCGTAACCAAATACTGGTGGAAGAACGCTGATGAACAACCACGCCATAAAGCTGTAGCTCACCACTTGGAATGCACTGTTTAGAGCAACCAATGCCGCGCCGTACTCTTTGTTACCGCCGCCGATGTCGTTCCAAACCAGAACCATCGCCACACAACGAGCAAGACCAATCAGAATCACCCCAACCATGTAACCTGGGTGGTCTCCCAAGAAAGTTAGTGCCAATACAAACATCAGAATTGGACCAACGATCCAGTTCATGATCAAAGAGAGCTTAATGGCTTTCTTATCTTTTACCACAGTGCCTAGCAGGTTGTAGTTAACCTTAGCCAGAGGTGGGTACATCATTAAGATAAGGCCAATCGCAAGCGGAATGTTAGTGGTGCCAACAGACATTGAATCGTTCCACTGTTCGATCTGTGGGAATAGGGTGCCGAGTAGTACACCAAGGCCCATGGCAATAAAAATCCACAGTGTTAAGTAGCGATCTAGAAAACCTAACTTTGGTTTCATGATAATCTCTCTTAGTTGATATCGTAAATCGTCGAAAAACGATTGGTTGTGGCAAAAAAACACGCTTAAAAGTAAAGGCTATCAAAGCCGATCATTCAAGCGTGAACTTCTATTTTAAAATGCTGTTAAATATCGATTCGAAGCGTTGAATATTGTCGCGGTCGATGCGGTAACACATCTTCGGCGGAATCGACTCAGCCGTAATAAAACCTGAGGCTTTCAATATTCTTAAGTGCTCTGATACCGTTGATTGAGCTAAACCCAATTCACTCACCAGATCACTGTTCAAGCAGCCGCCCGATTTTTCTAACGTGGAAAGGATACTCAATATACGTATTCTTGCTGGGTGAGCGAGTGCTTTCGCCAGTGCGGCCATTTGCTTTTCTGCTTTAGCATCACCGTGTTCGATGGGCAGAGAACAGCCACCAGATGTCGAGCAAGTTGAGTTCATATTGACGTCTCACTTTCATTAATCGTTAAAAGACGATTAATGATAAGCCTATTTTAAATAGAGGTCAATGCTCACTGTCTATTTGAACGAACTTTAAGGTGGCGATTCAGGGACTATGGTTGAACTCTGCTTTGACTCAGCTACGCAAAATGGCGTGAACATCGATTAAACGCCATTTTGCTCGGTTATCCGCTAGTTAAGAACGGTATAGCCTCGGTTGATCATACAGTTACGATTCACTTGAAACTTCTGCTGCTCAGATAGCTCGGCGGATTGTCTTTTTTGAGCACCGTGCTTTAAAGCGCCGCTGATAATACCGATGCCAGCACCAATTTTTGCACCATCATGACCACTCCCGCCAGAGACGGCTCCACCAACCGCACCCAGCGCTGCACCCTTAGCGGTTGAACCGACAATATCGCTGCCAAGAGAATCGACCTCTTCAGGCTTCACTTGTTGAGCGTATTGCTCACATTCATACAGATCGGCGTGATACTGTGTTTCATCAACACCTTTAGTATCGACAATAATTTGATTAGCAAATACTGAACTTGATGCTACAAGCAATATCGCTGCGATTGGAGAGAATGGAAATTTCACAATATAGACCTCTAGAGTATTCATTGCATTGTTAAAGTGACGTGTAGTTCTCGATGAAATCAAGGC
Organism: Vibrio sp. 10N.261.54.E10; assembly: GCF_002877735.2. Lineage (NCBI taxonomy): Bacteria > Pseudomonadati > Pseudomonadota > Gammaproteobacteria > Vibrionales > Vibrionaceae > Vibrio > Vibrio sp. 10N.261.54.E10. The sequence goes on along the minus strand of NZ_MCXE02000002.1, from coordinate 663,627 downwards.
GACGATCGGTGTACTCACCAGAATCCAACATCTTAGATAACCCGCGAAGCGTGTTGTAAGGCTGAGAAACGGCCACCATGTTAATGAGCCAATACGGAATATCGCCACCTGGATCACTCAATACTCGATAAGAGATATGGGTGGTGTTTTCGTCGATTGGTGTCAGGATCCAACTCGCCTCTAATTCAGCCACTCTGATGATTTTTTTATTATTGTTTGGCAGGTAATCAGGCCTACCATGCTGATCAATGGTGACAACCATCGTCTCTGGATCTTGAGTGATGACGTTCTCTACGATAGCTTCACGATCGGCAACTGGCCAAGGTGCCTTGGTATAGGTTTTGGTGATCGTGTGCGCCGCACTAAAATGCTCTATTTCTTCCATGTCATCGATGTTTTCTACCCATTGCGTGCCAACAGAGGTATCGATAAAGAGTGCGATAATAGAAGCGAGGGACGCGTTGATGTCGCCTTCTGCTCGAAATTCTTTAAAGTGACTGCCTTCAATTTTACGGTTATAAACCTCGATGCCTTTTTTATCGCGTGCCAGTGACCAGCCATCGGTGTCTGATGCAAACACCGAAACTGAACAAGCAAGAAGAAGCAAAGTAATAATCTTATTCATCATGTTAATGAGCGCCCTTTCCAGCTGATTTTATTGGTTTTAGATAAGCGGTAACTGTTCAGCACGAGTAGGCTTTGAACACAAATACCGAAGGGTACGGTTAACGCAAATTTTGCGGGAACAAACAGTTCCTTAACCAAAATGAAGTAGGTGACGATCGACACCAAGAGCATCACAGAGCTGACAATGAGCGAATAAGCATGAATGGCAGACATGTCACTGATGAAGGCGTTCGCCGATACCAGCATCAAAAGCGGTCCCGCCCATGCGATGATGTTGGCTTTGATGAAGACTTTTAAAGCTTGTGCTTGCGATTGACAATTCACAATAAGATTCATGTTTTTGGAAAAGCCAGCCCAGATTGAGTTGAAGTCTGAATACATGTGCGTACTCATTAGTTTGTCTGCAAATGCCCAGAAAATCTTAAATCCATTGACCTTCATGACTTTTGCAAAGGCGATGTCTTCCGATATCGCGTTTGCTACTGCGGCGTGTCCACCGACTGCGTCGTAGGATTTTCGGGTAAACAACATCGCCTGACCGTTAGCAATCGCTTCTTCCTTAGTCATGTCGTTCGAGTTTTTAAAGTTCATATAAGATGCGATCGATAGAAAGATGCCCGGCAAGGTCGCTTTTTCTGCCACAGACGCAAAAGTTTGTTTTGGATTAAACGATAAGAGATCAGTTTTTTGTTGGATAGCAAAGTCGATAACGCTCTGTAGCATCGCGGGTGCTGAATCGGTATCTGCATCAATGAAATACACATATTCACCGCTCGCGTTGAGTGCGCCAGCCATACATGCATTGCTCTTACCAAGCCATCCGGTCGGTAACGTTCTACCTGAAATACAGCGCGCGTTAACGTCGAACTTACTGATCAATGCTTCTACTTTTGCACGGGTTGAGTCAGTAGAAAAGTCATCAACAACAATGACTTCAAACTTGTCTTTTGGGTAGCTCTGCTTCAATAGAGAGCCAAGGCTGATTTCAATATTGTCTTCTTCATTTCGCGCAGGAATAATGACGGAAACAGTCGGCCACTCAGTTCTTTTGAACGATATTTTAGGTTCAATGTGAATACGATGGCGCTCTAAGTTCGCAAGTGTGATTAGAAACTTGACGGTAACGATGCAAAGCAAGGTCGTAATAATAGCTAAAATCATAATGACTGTGGTCGGAATAAAGTGATGGAGAGACGGGAAAGAATATAGTGGAGTGTGATCTAACGCACATCTTGTATGTAGGACTTAACCCTTCAAACTGGAATGCGCTTCTGTTAGCGTTTGCCTTGGAAAGATGTGAAACAGTGACTGACAGGCGGTAAAATAAGCATTGTATTCACCAGCGACTCTAGCGATATAATCGAACCCAGAACCGTTACTCAAGATAACGAATGATCATAATCCAATAATAGGTACGCCCGACATGCCCCAACAAAACATCAAATTTATCGCGACTGATATGGATGGCACCTTACTCGATGAGCATGGAAAGCTCGACCCTGAGTTTTTCAATCTTTATGAGCGCTTAGAAGCGCAAGATATTATTTTTGCTGCCGCGTCTGGCCGCCAGTATTACAGCTTGCTAGAAACATTTTCCCCGCTTAAAGATCGCATGATGTTTATTGCTGAAAACGGCACATTAGTGATGCACAAAGGCCAAGAACTTTACAGCTGCTTGCTTGATACCGATGCCATTAAAGAGATCATTAAAGAAGCTCGAGCTATTGAAGGCGCGCATGTGGTGCTATGCGGTAAGAAATCGGCATACATCGAAACCAAAGATGAGCGTGCTCTGGCGGAGATCTCTAAGTACTACCATCGCCGTGAGCAAGTAGAAGACTTACTGGCGGTAGAAGACGATTTCATCAAGGTGGCTATCTGTCACTTCGACGGTTCACAAGAGAAAGTGAACCCAACTATTGATGCCAAATTCGGTGAGAACTACCAAGTGGTTGTAAGCGCAAAAATTTGGTTAGATGTGATGAACGCTGAAGCGTCAAAAGGTGCGGCGATTAAACATCTACAGAACACATTAGGTTTCACTTACGAGCAGACCATGAGCTTTGGTGATTACCTAAATGACTTGGAAATGCTTAAAGAGAGCTACCACTCTTACGCGATGGAAAACGCGCATCCAAAGTTAAAAGAGATCGCGCGTTTTGGCGCGCCAAGTAACGTTGACGCGGGTGTGTTCCAAGTACTTGAGAAGTTGCTAGCGTAACGCTCTTAAGCTAGATTCGATTTTTATCAAAGCCAACTCGTGAAAATGAGTTGGCTTTTTTGTTGGCTACAGGTGCTGTGATTGGTATTAGTTGAATTTGAACGATTGTTCAGGTTGTTGTAGTCTGAAGATAAATTGGATGCCTGCTTTTACTGTAGACATGCCTTATCAACTATATTTGGAATGACGATGAGCAAGAAACTTCAACTCGATATTATTTCTGACGTAATGTGCCCGTGGTGCGTAGTCGGTTACAAAAACTTAGAGCTAGCCGTTGCGGAACTTGGTTTAGAAGACCAGATTGAACTTGAATGGCAGCCGTTTGAGCTTAACCCTGACATGCCGCAAGAGGGCGAAAACCTGCGTGCCCATATCATGAGAAAATACGGTTCTAGCGCAGAAGAGAGCCAACGTTCACGAGAACAGCTTTCGGCTCGCGGCCAAGCGGTTGGTTTCGATTTCAATTTCTATGACAGTATGAGAATGGTCAATTCACGTCATCTACATGTACTTCTCGATTTTGCACTAGCGCACGGCAAACAGACTGAGTTAAAGCTACGCTTCTTTGCTGCTCACTTCACAGAGCAAAAAGACCTGTCCGATCTTGAAGTCATTGCACAAGAGCTTGAAGCGGTTGGCTTAGACTCAACGAAGGCACTGAAGCGCCTAAAGAACACCGACAACTTGAAGCAAATTGAAGCGCAAGAGTTTGAATGGCAACGCATGGGGATCTCTGCGGTTCCTGCTGTGGTGTTCAACCGTAAGAGTGCAGTAACGGGCGCGCAGACGGTAGAAACCTACAAGCAGATTCTTCAAGAGCTTATTGCTGAATCATAAACGGATCATTGCTATCAATTAGAGTCTGAATTTCATGGAATCACTGTCACTCGCTCAAGCGCAAAAACTGGTATTGCTTTCGCAAAAGCTGCCGCCTAAGAAGTTGCCACCTAAAAAGCAACGCAATGGGGGCGCTTTGGCGAACACGTTGTCTGCGATTGAAAACCTTGGCTATGTGCAAATTGATACCATCTCTGTGATTCAGCGAGCTCACCACCACACGCTTTGGAATCGCAATCAAGATTACCAACTGAACCATCTTGATAAGCTGTTAGAGCGTCGAGAAGTATTTGAGTATTGGTCGCATGCCGCCGCGTATTTACCCATGCGTGACTTCCGATTCAGCCTACACCGCAAGAATGGCTTTGCGAGCGGTAAGCTCAAGCATTGGTATAAAAAGAATGACGCACTGATGGCTCATGTTCTCAAACGTATTGAGAATGAAGGGCCGTTGATGGCGAAAGATTTTGAAGGGGATAGGCCAAACCCCGGCGGTTGGGGCGGTAAACCGGCCAAGCAAGCATTAGAAACATTGTTCATGCAAGGCGACTTAATGGTGCCAAGCCGAGTTAACTTTCATAAGGTGTATGACCTAACCGAGCGAGTTTTACCGAGCGGAATTGATACCTCTGAGCCGACAGAACAAGAGTACATCGAGCATCTGATAACACGTTATTTAGAGGCTAACGGAGTTGGAATAGCGTCGGAAATGAGCTACCTACTCAAGAACACAAAGCCTTTGATTCAGAGAGCACTCCAACAGATGCTTGAAGATAAGCAGGTTCTGAAAGTAGATATTCAAGGCTCTGATTACTATGTCCTGCCAGGTGCTTTTGAACTGCTGAATCAACCTCTTTCCAGAACCAAGCTTAAGATACTGTCTCCGTTTGATAACCTGCTGATTCAACGAAAGCGAATGCAATCATTGTTCAACTTTGATTACCTCCTAGAATGCTATGTTCCAGAGGCCAAGCGTCAGTTTGGTTATTTTAGCTTACCGATTCTGTGGCAAGGTGAGCTGGTGGCACGAATGGATTGCAAGGTCGACAGGAAGAGTGGTTTGCTCAATATCCGTAACTTGGTTGTGGAAGAGCGAATTAAAAACCATGAGTTGTTGGTTCATGCTTTATGCGATGAACTAAAACACTTCATGGTGTTCAACCAATGTGATGAGATGATCGTCCATAACACCACGCCCTCTGATCTTGGCAAGCGCTTGATGAGCCAATGGCAACCCACCAAGACTCTCGCGTGATCATGAAGTTACTGACTGATTGGGAACAAGCGGCGAGCTAACATCGTCGTAAATTCTATATTCGCCTCATGTATGATTGCCTCGTAAGCGATCAAACATGAGGCGTTTCCTCTATATCTTCCAGTCGACTCTCCCCAATAAATACTTTGCATTTGAAACCGCCACAGTGTCCAATATCAGGTAGTACGAAACTGACCGAAAAACCTTATTTTTTAGGGTGTTAAATAGGACCTTTGCCGCATGCGTAAATCAGATAAGAAAATCGAGAATCAAATCAGAGACGTGTTAACTGACGTTTGTGAAGACACGCTGAAAGGCTTCGATGGTTTTTTATGGGTGACTCACTCGGTCAACTTCTCATCTTTTCCGCAAAGTTTGAAAATTGTCTGTGTATTCGATACCAATCAGGATAGAACGAACTTCTTAAGTGGCGAAGGTCAACAGAGTGCCTCTGGGGCTATCCAACACGCGTTCAATCAAGTTGGGATTCAACTGAAGAATATCGATAAGCATGTTAGTTACGATACACAAGAAAATTGCGACCGTGACCACCAAGGGAAGTGGAACAAGAGGCTTTAAGGTGCGTTGTCATCGTTCTTGTTTAGACAGCCTATCCAAATTGAGTTTCAATAGTGTGGCGCTCAAACTGAGATTCGATACAGCAAATCCAAGTCCTATTCTGAGTTCTAGGCTCTGATAACTTCTCATCTTCCAAACCGTATTATTCTCATTTTGAGAAAATCTGAGCTGATTTCTCGTTAGCCGGAGATACTTGGTTTCCAAATAAAATTAAAATCACAAAAACTTATATTTTCCTTAATGCATTGATTTTGAATCGGCATTTGCTCGTTTTACTTGCCACCGATGAAACAAGACAGACGAGCACTTGAACAATAGAGCCATGTAGTCGATACTTTTTTCGTATTTTGATTCCTAAATTGACACGTAAGTTGGCTGACTTTTCGTCTTGTGATTTAAGGCATGACAGTATCGATTAGGAAATTTGAATCATGAAAACCTACATTTCTGGGCTGCTCGCACTCATACCGTCATGTTTAATCGCTGGCTACGCTTTTGCTGTTGGTACAGCAGTTGTGCTGCCAGGGCAACATGAAGCGGGTGTTGATCTTTCGGGCTCCCCACTATCTGCGAATGCTGTCATTGATTGGGAAATTACCAACAGTGACATTGTGTTCGGAGCTTATGCCGACAAAGCCGACAATGAGCGGGCCACGACAATTGGTTATATGTACAACCAAGTCATGGCGATGAACTCGGGTTGGTTGGAGAATGATCTCCGTAACCAAGCTGAGTTAGAAGGCCTCAATTTCGAAGACTATTTCCTGCACTTTTCTGAAGATACTGTCATTGCCGAAGTTGATAAAACTCATGGCGAAAAGACCCTTTTAAACCGAAAACCTATGATCTTGGGTTATACAGCCAGTGAAGACCATGCTGGTTTTTGGTTGTATCAAGAGCCTCCGTGGGATGCCGATGTGTTTGAGAATTTCGAACAGGGTGGGGCTTTGTATGTCTATCATGCTGAACAGTTCGAACGGCTGACCTTTAAGTTCTCACAGTTTGCTGGCAGCGGTGAATTTTGGATTGAATACCCAACTGCTATTGATTCTCAGGGTAGGGTTTCACAATGGGAAAGGCTTGATGTAAAGAAAGACAAAACGCTCAATATGACCAAAAACCAATCGGTGATCTGGAACCTTCCGGATAACTGGTTAAGAGCTACAACTCATGATGGGAGCGGTGCGAGTTATGGCGGCGGCCAGTATTTTGGTTCAACCTTTTTGAGAGATGGTGGGCGCTTATACGTTGTGAGAGTTCGTTGGCAAAGTGAGAATGCCGACGACAGGCCGCGTTTAAAAGAAGTAAAACTCAAAAACAGTTTTCCAACCGTCAAGTTAACCGATGCTCCGACTTCAACCCCGGACGGCAATGCTATCAGCCAATGGCGAAAAATCCGTGGTTTTGATGTGTCTGCAGACCTAGATGGTGATAACTACTTGTCGCCAAGCGAGTATCGAAATCGAACCAATAAGAACGCGACAGCACGTTTTCGTTGGGAATCAAGAGTGGTGCCATTTGGTCGAATGTGGAGCGCTAACTCATCTTGGTCGCTAACGAACGTCGCAAACGCGGATTATCTATCTGCTATTCATCGCTACTACAAGCAAAGCTGGGCAAGACAAGGTTTGAATGGTGCGTACAACGACGACACAAATAAACTCATTGGCTCGAACCAGTTCTATGTTCACTCTGGCGGGCATGTTCAAGAGTTAGGAGCTGTTGCGGGTTCGAATCAAGCGGATGATCTCTACAAGCAACAATTTTCAGCGTTTCTCAAAAATCTTTCTGCTTTAGAAAGTGATGCGTCGATTGGGTTGAATATCGGAACCGCGAACTTACTGGGTCGAAATGGACAGTCTCATCTTAGCGAGGCGGGCTCTCTGTATTTACGCGAGCACTACATTTTTCCGTCTACTGGGTTTAGTGGTTACTCGGGGATCTCAAAATTCTGGGATAATTCTGCGCTCGCCTACAATGGGCAAAGTGTTATTTTTCAGGCGACAACGCGTTATGGGCGAGTTCAGTATCTTGGAAATAGTGAAGATAATTGGAAGCAAGACCAATACTCGACCCTAGCGATCTACCACCTCAATCGACACGCTCAACATAGCTACTTTAATCAGTGGAACAATGGTTACGTCTATGGAAGTGGCAATACGACGGCTGACACTTTCTGGCAAAGTGGTGTCCCTAAAAACATCGCCTACCAACCCAGTTCGTTATTGGCTGTTGATTTGGGAGAGCCGAGTCATCAAATCCCACATGGCTTTGCGCCGATTCCTTTGATGCTTTCGACAACGACACCTCAGCCTGCTGACTACACCATCGTTGGCGATTCCTCGATGAACGAAATGGTGCATGCTGATCTGCCCAATGGTATCACTCACGTTCTACCGACGTTCACGTACTTTATGTATCAATCTGAAAATCAGGTGGTTGCTGGTGGCCCTGAGGACATGGTGTTAGCGAGAGAGTTCAGCAATGGTCGTGTGTTGTATCGCACGGATTTCCACGGTAAGAATCCGAGCTTTTATGACGCGGCAAAACTCACCATCGCGCTGGATGTTCCAATGAAACCTGTTGATGCTAACGGTAACGTTGGTGACTATGTGAGTGAAATAGAAATTGGCGGTTATGAAGGGCTGTTCTTACTTTATTAGAACTAATGCGAGTGAGCACTCTCGAACCAGAGCAGACTAGAGCTTAGGTTCGGGATATGAGCTTATTCTTTTTACACTGCTTAAATTCTTTGGCGATCCACGATTGCTCGTTTAAACCATTGTCGATTAGAGCAAAAAGGTAGCCATCGACTTTGCTTGAAGCCGCAGGATATTCTTGAAAAGCGTGCTTAGGGTAGCCGGGGTAATCTGTCTCGTATTGAGCGTCTAACTGCTTACCGAGTTGACGCCATTTTACAAATAACTCAGAAGAAGATGTCTCAACCTTATATTGGCCCAAAATGCGTTGGTGATGGGTTAACGCCACTTTAGCGCAGTGATTGGTCTGTACGACTTTTTGTATCAACTCAACTTGTTCTTCACTCATGGTTTTCGCCAGTACATTCTCTTGTTCGATACGCGCCATTCGCTCACCAAACGTTTCAGCATGGATGGGAAACACAAAAGTAAGCGGTAAAGCCAATACCAAAAGACGCTTGTAGAACATAACCAAACTCGTTAGAAGGATTCGCGGCTATTATGCCGCCCGCCGCCAATATTATTAATGAATATAAACGCTTAATTGTAAGAATTATTTTTGTCGAGTGGATTAATAAATGCTTTCTGTTTTCTTTTATTCGCTAGGCGAATGGTTTGCTTGTTCCGCTGGAATAACGGCTCTCTCCGATCTTAATTTAATCGGAATATGAGCGGTTAGAGATGTTGGATATCGATCGAGTGGTAAGGAAAGCCGATCGCTTTAGCGGCGTTCAACAAAGCTTGTTGAGTCTTGAATACTCTGGGTTGCATTTTTCTGTCGGATTCAAGAAAGCTGTTTACTCCCCACTTATGACTTTTGACCATTAAGTAATAACCATTGGCGCCGGGTGATACGACACCAATTGCTGCTTTCAGGTCGCCATGACTGAAATGCTTTTTGAACTCACGTAATACCATATCAACATCCTTATTCGATGATAAAAAAAGGGAGCGCATTGCTCCCTAGTTAGTGCTTTTCTTAATGTTTACAAGAATGCGCGGTATGGCAGTTCTGGGTCATTTGTGAAGATGTCTGCAAAGCCACGGAAGTGCTGGTAGTGCATGCGGCCTTTATCTGTTGGGTATGTGTATTTACCACCAACTTGCCAGAAGAAAGGTGCGAAGCCGTATTGAAGACGTTCTTTCTTCATGTTCCACAGCATTTCGATTTCACGCGGGTCATTTTGGAAGTTAGCCCAAATGTCGTGGTGGAACGGAACAACTACTTCACAGTTCAAAGACTCAGCAGCACGAAGAATGTCTGAAGATGTCATTTTGTCTGTTACGCCACGTGGGTTCTCACCGTAAGAAAGCAGTGCAACGTCGATCTTGTGGTCATTACCGTGTTTAGCATAGTAGTTTGAGTAGTGAGAATCACCAGAGTGGTAAACTGAACCGCCTGTTGTTTCTACTAGGTAGTTCACTGCACGGTCGTCCATTCCGTCTAGAATTTCTTTGTCTAGGGAAGATGTTCCTTCAGGAAGTGTCACTAGAGCTGTACGGTCGAATGCGTCAAGAACCTTGATGTTCACGTCTTTGATTTTGATCTCGTCGCCAACTTTAGCAATAACACAACGATCTTCTGGCACACCCCATTTCATCCATAAATCAACACACGCTTTAGGGCCAATGAATTTAACGTGGTCGCCGCAGTTTTGTAGAACTGCCGCTGCAACGTTGATATCAATGTGGTCGCCGTGGTCATGAGATGCCATAACTGCATCGATCTCTTTGATAGCGAAAGGGTCCAATGGGAAGATCGCGGTACGTAGGTTTGGTTGAAGTGCTTCCACACCGCCCATACGCATCATTTGGTGCTGGTTTTTCATTTTTTGAACGGCTTGTGTTTTTTTACCAGTACCACACCAGAAGTCCATTGATAGGTTTGCACCTTCTTCTGATTTTAGCCAAATACCTGTACAACCCAGCCACCACATAGAAAAGGTACCCGGTTGCACAACTGTTTGTTCAATCTCTTCATTTAACCATGTGCCCCACTCAGGGAATGTATTTAGGATCCAAGACTCGCGAGTGATTTCGTTTACATTGCTCATGATAATACCTTTTATTTCAATAATTTGATTAATTTTGGATGTAGGGAGCCGAGCGCCTTAATTTGGATTAAGGCACTGAGCTAAATTTATTATTATTGGTGGGCTAGTTAGCCCTGCGATTTAAACTAGGATGACTTGCGTCCCTTGAGCTTCAATCAGTTTTACGACTTCGGGATTGGCGTCTTTACCGGTGATGACGATGTCTATTTGCTTGGTGCTGCAAAAGAGCATTCCGGTACGTTGTCCAACTTTTGAGCTATCGACCACGACGACAAGCTTATCGACCTGTTCGAGCATTTGTTGTTCGGCTACGGCCGTTAACATGTCGGCTTTGTACAGCCCGGCATCGGTTAAGCCTTTACCTGAGGTGAACATCCAGTTTCCCGCATAGCCGCCTAATGAATTAGGGGCAGGGTTTAGAAAGATGTTCTGCGCTTTGTTGTATTGACCACCAATGATGATGACATCGTCATGATCTTCGTTGATCAAGTAGCTTGCGAGTGGAAAGTAGTTCGTTACGATTTGAACGTCATCGCCACATAATTGCTGACCGAGTAGGAAAGCCGTCGAACCACAGTTGATCACGACTGTATCGCCAGCCTGACAAAGCCCTGCAGCTGCTTGAGCAATCTCTGATTTCTCTTCATAGAACTCAGTGCTGTTGATATTCAGTGGTGACCACTTTCTCTTCTGAGTTTCTACTCGTTCCGCACCATTTCGAATTTTTCTAAGTCGGCCAACTTCATCTAACTTAGCGATATCGCGCCTAGCAGTAGCAGGAGAAACGCTAAATTTATCAATAATATGAGAGACGTTGATTGTCTGCATATCTTCTAACAGCGACAAGATGCCGTTATGTCTTTGTACTTCATTCATATTTATCACTCTTTTTGTCGTTGTGACAATTTAATGATTACTTTTGATTTGTTTTGATTCTAATAATCACCATCATGATTGTCAAACCACATCGCTATAAAAACCAGACATTAATCACAATGTTTTATAAGTGGTTGATTTTATTGTATTTATAATTTTTATGTGTGATCTAAAGCTCAATTAAGCACATTCTGGGTGTGGTTAATTGATATAAATCAAAGTAATCACAAGTGAGCATTGAATGATTACTTTTGATTGGTAAAGTCTAGTTCGTGAGCAAAACTAGAATCATCACATCCTACAAATCATTAAAATTAAAAATCAATCAGGGGTAAAGATATGGAATTCTTATATGATATTTTCTATATTTTTTACAGTCAGGTAATGACCAAAGCACCGTTGCTACTCGGTCTTGTTACTTGTCTCGGCTACATCCTTCTAAAACGTGACGCAACAACTGTTATCTCCGGCTCTATTAAAACCATCGTTGGTTTCATGATAGTGCAGGTAGGTGCAGGAACATTGGTAGCGGGTTTTAAACCGGTTATTGAAAAAATGAGTGAAATACATGGATTAACGGGATCGGTAATTGACCCGTACACCTCCATGATGTCCACCATGGAAACCATGGGCGACAACTACTCTTGGGTTGGGTATGCAGTATTACTGGCTCTTGGGCTAAACATTCTACTTGTTGCCTTCCGACGTATTACGGGTATCAGAACCATCATGCTGACTGGGCATATCATGTTCCAGCAAGCTGGCCTCATTGCTGTTTTCTACTTCGTGCTTGGTGCAGGTATGTGGGAAACCATTATTTATTCAGCAATATTGATGGCGTTGTACTGGGGTATCTCCTCAAACATCATGTTCAAGCCGACTCAAGAAGTCACTGGTGGTGCGGGTTTCTCGATTGGTCACCAACAACAGTTTGCTTCATGGGTAGCCACCAAGGTTGCACCGAAGCTTGGCGACAAGAACGACAGTGTTGACCACATCAAACTGCCTAAGTGGTTACACATTTTCCACGACAGTATCGCTGCAACAACGTTAGTAATGACTGGCTTCTTCGGCATTATTCTTCTTTCGTTCGGTCTTGATAACCTTCAGGACATGGCAGGTAAAACGCACTGGTTTATCTACATTTTTGAAACTGGTTTGAAATTCGCTGTTGCCATTCAAGTCATCGTTACTGGTGTTCGCATGTTCGTTGCGGAACTGTCCGAGGCATTTAACGGTATTTCTCAACGCCTTATTCCTAACGCTGTTTTAGCAATCGATTGTGCTGCTATTTACGCCTACTCTCCTAACGCAATGGTATTTGGTTTCATGTGGGGCGCAGTGGGTCAATTCACCGCTGTTCTTGCAATGCTAGCGTTTGACGCACCAATCATGATCATTCCTGGCTTTATCCCAATGTTCTTCTCGAACGCCACTATCGGTGTGTTTGCTAACCACTTTGGTGGCTGGAAAGCGGTGATGAAGATCTGTTTCGTGATGGGCATCATCGAAGTGGTTGGCTCTGCGTGGGCAATCCATATCTTCGCTCAATCAGGTACTGAGTTTAATGGCTGGATGGGCATGGCTGACTGGGCTCTGGTATTCCCACCAATCATGCAAGGTATCTCAAGCTCTAGCATGTTCTTCTTTGTGATTTTGGCTTTGGCTGGCATCTACATGTACTTCGCTTCTAAGCAACTACGAGCTGAAGAAGACGCAGAAGCTGCTGCTGAAACAATGACCGCAGTAACGCCTGAAGGTATTGAGGTTGAAGTCGCGGTTCCACAACAATCGACAGCAACCGCTGAAGCACCATCTGTTTCAACAACGGCAGCTTCTACAACATCAGAAACTCGAATCTCACCAGCCGCTGACCAGAAACCGGTTCGTGTCTTAGTGTGCTGTGGCTCAGGACAAGGTTCTTCAATGATGTGCTCTAAGAAAATCAAAGAGTATTTGGACAAGAAAGGCATCCCAAGCTCGACCTTTAACAGCGCCATCACTGATTACAAATCACACCTTGGTTCATTCGACATCATCGTTACTTCGGTTGCTCTTGCAGCGAAGATCACGGGTCTGCCGGAAGGTAAGCAACAGTTAGCGGTTAAGAACATGATTATGGTGAAAACTTTCGGCGACGAACTTGTTTCCATCATCGAGAACAACTTCCATAAATAATTAAAAACGGCTCAGTGGTGTCGCACTGCTGAGCCAATAAAAACAATTATATAAGTGAGCAATAACATGAACTTAAAAGAATCTCTTATCAAGAATAACTCTATCCTACTGAACGCAAAAGCAGCTGACTGGAAAGCGGCGATTAAGCTAGGTACTGACGCATTGGTGAAAGCGGGCGTGGCTGAAGAGCGTTACTACGACGCGATTACTAAAGCGATTGGCGAAGAAGGCCCTTATATCTGTATTCACGATGCGTTCGCACTGCCTCATTGCCGCCCTGAAGACGGTGTTATTCGTACTGGGTTTGCGCTAACCGTGCTTGAAACGCCAATTACGTTTGAAGGTGTTGATGAGCCTGTAGATGTGCTGATAACACTAGCGGGTAAGGACTCAGAAGAGCACATCGAAGGCACCATGCAAGTGGCGAACTTGATTGAATTCGATGAAGACTTCTCAAAACTTCGCGCGTGCAAAAGCCCAGAAGAAGTGGCGCGTTTAATTGATGCTGCATTGCTTCAAGCGGAAGCGGCGTAAGGAGGCAACGATGTCTAAATATAGCCAATTGAAACAACGTGTTTTAGAAGCCAATTTGCAACTTCCGAAATACGGTTTGGTGACATTTACTTGGGGTAATGTCTCTGAGTTTGACCGTGTTAACGGAGTGATAGCGATTAAACCATCAGGTGTCGAATACAGTGATATGACGGCTGAAGACATGGTGGTCGTCGATCTCGAAGGCAAGGTTGTTGAAGGGAAACTCAATCCTTCAAGCGATACCGCAACGCACTTAGAGCTCTATAAAGCTTTCCCTGAAGTGAGTGGCATTGTTCACACGCATTCACGTAGTGCCACCATTTGGGCACAAGCGGGTATCGACATCCCAGCCTTAGGCACCACTCACGCTGATTATTTCTACGGTGACATCCCATGTACACGTCGATTGTCTCACTCTGAAATTTCTGAAGAGTACGAGAAAAATACTGGCTTGGTGATTATTGAAGAGTTCAAGCAACGTCGAATCGATCCAATGGCCGTTCCAAGTGTGATTGTTGCAGGACATGCGCCGTTCTCTTGGGGCAAAGATGCCAACGACGCCGTTCATAACGCGGTGGTATTAGAAGAAGTGTCGGCAATGGCGTTGGCAACGCGCACCTTGAATAGCGGCATCAAAATTCAGCCAGAACTATCCGACAAACACTACTTACGTAAGCACGGTGAAAATGCTTATTACGGCCAACAGTAAATCGGCTTTTTGTTTAAATAAGCCGTTTAAGTAAGCCGTTACGAGCTTCGACTCTAAGTAGTTTCAATATTGATTAGGCCCGACTTCAGGGAATAAGTGAGAGGACTCTATGTATAAAGTGCTGGCGTTAGATCTCGATGGAACCGTGTTAAAGGATGATCACACGATTCATCCAGAACTGAAAAAAGCGATCCAAGAAGCCAAACAAAGTTGTCATGTCGTGATTGTGACTGGTCGACACCACACAGCTGCACGACCTTATTACTACGAATTGGGGTTAGATACGCCAATCATCTGCTGTAACGGCACTTATGTTTACGACTATCAGACTGAAACGGTACTGACTCAAAACGCGATAGAGAAAGATAAGGCACTTACTTTCATTAACATGGCTGACGAGTTTCAGCTCAAGATGGTGATGTATATAACTCATGCCATGACGTACTCACAGTACAACCCATTTGCCTACATGTTGGCATTGGAAAGCTGGGCTGAAACGGCACCAGAGCAACATCGCCCACAAATTTACCAAGTGGAATCATTCATAGAAACAGCTCAACAAGCTGAACACGTTTGGAAGTTTGTGGTAGAGGGGAGCCAAGATTCCGTCGACCGTTTAATGCAACACCCATGGATAGGAGAGAACTTCAACGGTGAGCGTTCTTGGTCAAACCGAATCGACTTTGCTGCAAAAGGTAACAGTAAGGGCCTACGCCTTGCTGAATACATCGCAGAACTCGGTTATCACGCCGATGACGTCATTGCCGTCGGTGATAACCACAACGACATATCCATGATTAAGTACGCCGGATTCGGTGTAGCGATGCTCAATGCTGATGACATCGTCAAATCACACGTTCAACGCGTGTGCTCAACAGATAACAACCATGATGGCTTAGCCCGTCTAATACGTGAACAAATTAAAGGATAACAACATGACTAAACCAATGATTCAGATCGCCCTAGACCAAACAAATCTTCCTGCCGCAATTGAAGTGGCAAACAACGTTGAAAGCTTTGTTGATGTGATTGAAGTGGGCACTATTTTGGCTTTTGCTGAAGGTATGACAGCGGTTTCTACCCTTCGTAAAAACCACCCAGACCATATCCTTGTGTGCGATATGAAAACCACCGATGGCGGCGCAATTTTGGCTCGAATGGCATTCGAAGCGGGTGCTGATTGGATAACCGTTTCTGCGGCTGCACACATCGCAACCATTGGTGCGTGTAAGAAAGTCGCTGACGAATTTAACGGTGAAATACAAATCGAAATTTACGGCAATTGGACAATGGACGATGCTCAATCTTGGGTCGACCTAGGTATCTCTCAAGCTATCTATCACCGTTCTCGTGACGCTGAATTAGCTGGTGTGGGCTGGACTGAAGAAGATCTTGTGAAGATGCGTGCATTGTCTGAAATGGGCATCGAGCTTTCTATCACAGGTGGCATCGTGCCTGAAGACCTTTACCTATTTGAAGGCATTAAAGCGAAAACCTTTATTGCAGGTCGCGCACTTGCGGGTGAAAAAGGTAAAGAAACAGCAGAAGCACTAAAAGCTCAGATCGACCGTTACTGGAATTAGGAGGCGTTATGTACCAAAACTTATTACGCCACCGAGTAGGGCTTTATGAGAAGGCCCTACCTAACGAACTCAGCTGGGAAGACAAACTGGCAACAACCAAAGAGCTCGGCTTTGATTTTCTTGAGATATCGGTAGATGAATCAGACGAGCGCCGTAGCCGTTTGGATTGGAATGACGATGAAGTGTATGTCTTACGTCGCCTGTGTGAAAAGCATGGTGTACCGCTGCAATCCATGTGTTTAAGCGCGCATCGCAAGTTCCCATTTGGATCTGCAGATCCGGTGATTCGTGAACAAGCGGCTATCCATATGGAAAAAGCGATCTCACTCGCTTACAAATTGGGTATTCGTACCATCCAATTGGCTGGGTATGACGTTTACTACGAGCCTGCGGATAAGGTGACTCACCAGAGGTTCATTGAAGGCATGAAGCTTTCTGCGCAGTTGGCGGAAAGGTCGGGCGTTATGCTCGCTGTGGAGATCATGGATACCGATTACTTGAACTCTTTGAGCAAGTTTGAAGTGCTGAGTCGTGAAGTCAATTCACCGTATTTCACGGCGTATCCAGATGTGGGTAATATCTCCGGTTGGAATTACGACATAGTGACGGAACTAAAGTTGAGCAAGCCTCATATCACTCAGATCCACCTCAAAGACACTTATAAAGTGACTGACGAATACAAAGGTCAATTTCGAGACTTAGTGATTGGTGATGGTGAAGTCGACTTTAATGCCATTTTTGAAACGTTGAAAGAGACTGAGTGCGTCGTACCACTCGTGATTGAGATGTGGGCTCAAGATGAGCGTTGGAAAGAGAATATTCTGACGGCACAAAAGCGTTTGAACGAGGTATGTGTGCAAACGGGTGTTCCGATGTTGTTTGACCACTAGCTCTACTTAGAATGATTAACCCGTTTCTCTTTGCGTTCTCAATGCTCCTAACGAAAAGAGAAAATGCAGCATATTGCCCCCCAATATGCTGCATTTTTATATCAACATGTCGCTCTAAACTGTTGAAGCTGAGGTTATGTCAATTTCGAAATAGTGGCTGTTCTTAAACAGCAATAGTCACATGATCACGGCCTACTTCAGCCATCTTAATTAGGTAGTCCGTATGGTATTTCTTCTTGATGACGATTTGGCTACCGATTTCAGCAACAATCTTCACGACCTCTAACGCATCAGAAGGATGCAATGAAGAATCTTTTGAAATTTCGATATTAACGCCCAAATTTGCCAGTTTCATAATGTCGCTAGAGTGCATGATAATATCCAATATATTTTATTATGGTGGACTATATCATCATCGATTAATTCAACGCCACTCTGCTAAGCCCAAAGTTTTGAACGATGCCCTCAAACTATGATTTCAATATGCAAGTAGTGAAATTTGATCGCAAACTGATACCATGGTCTTTCTTATGGGATTATGCCAACTTTGGCGGGGATGTTGTTGTTCAGTCTCGTGTGAAGAAATGAACAGTCAACTTGATAGGTTTTATCTATAACAAAGATAAATAGAAACGATTATGTTTATTTTTAATGCCGACCTATTCTTTATCCACACTAATTCAATGGTTTAAATGCTGGGTCTACTTAAATTTACGGTGTCACAACGATTGTGCACATTTACCCTCTAAGGAATCGATCATGAGTAAAAAACTAACTACAGCAGCAGGTTGTCCTGTCGCTCATAACCAGAATGTTCAAACGGCGGGCAAACGTGGTCCACAACTTCTTCAAGACGTTTGGTTTTTGGAGAAATTGGCCCATTTTGATCGTGAAGTGATTCCAGAGCGTCGTATGCACGCGAAAGGCTCAGGTGCTTACGGCACATTTACCGTTACACACGACATCACAAAATACACCAAGGCAAAATTGTTCTCTGAAATAGGTAAAAAAACCGACTTGTTTGCACGTTTCACAACAGTTGCGGGTGAGCGCGGTGCTGCCGATGCTGAACGTGATATTCGTGGCTTTGCATTGAAGTTTTATACTGAAGAAGGCAACTGGGATATGGTGGGCAACAACACGCCAGTATTCTTCCTTCGTGATCCTCTTAAGTTCCCTGACTTAAACCACGCGGTGAAACGTGACCCACGCACCAACATGCGTAGCGCGAAAAACAACTGGGATTTCTGGACTTCTTTGCCGGAAGCTCTGCACCAAATTACTATCGTAATGAGTGACCGTGGTATCCCTGCGACTTACCGTCACATGCACGGCTTTGGTAGCCACACGTTCAGCTTCATCAACGCTGATAACGAACGTTTCTGGGTGAAATTCCACTTCAAATCTCAGCAAGGTATTAAGAACCTTTCTGATGCAGAAGCGGCACAAGTGATCGGTGATGATCGCGAAAGCCACCAACGTGATTTGCTAGACAGCATCGATAACCAAGATTTCCCGAAATGGACGTTGAAAGTACAAGTGATGCCAGAAGCGGATGCAGCGAAGGTTCCATACAACCCGTTCGATTTGACTAAGATCTGGCCTCATGCAGATTACCCGTTGATCGAAGTGGGCGAATTTGAGCTAAATCGTAACCCGCAAAACTTCTTCGCAGAAGTAGAGCAGTCAGCATTCAACCCAGCGAACGTAGTTCCAGGTATCAGCTTCTCGCCAGACAAGATGCTGCAAGGTCGTCTGTTTGCTTACGGTGATGCACAACGTTACCGTTTGGGTGTAAACCATCAGCACATTCCAGTGAATGCGCCTCGTTGCCCAGTACACAGCTACCACCGTGATGGCGCGATGCGTGTCGATGGTAACTTCGGTGGCACATTAGGTTATGAGCCAAACAACGAAGGTCAATGGGCTGAGCAACCAGATTTCGCTGAACCAGCACTGAACCTAGATGGCGCAGCAGCACACTGGGATCACCGCGAAGATGAAGATTACTTCTCGCAACCGGGTGACTTGTTCCGCCTAATGACACCAGAGAAGCAAGCGATTCTTTTTGATAACACTGCTCGCAACCTAGGCGGCGTGCCAAAAGAGATTCAATTGCGTCACCTAAGACACTGTTACAAAGCTGACCCTGCATACGGTGAAGGCATTGGTAAACTGCTTGAAATCGATGTGAGCGAATTTAAGTCGTAATCAATCATCTTGATTCGTTAATTGAAAGGCCGTTGAGTGAACTACTCGATGGCCTTTTTTGATCTCGCTGAATATCAAGCAACCCTAAGTTATTGAAAAATATAACAATCCACATTGATAGTTTTTACCTATCGAATTGATAAATCTATCCCATTATCTTTGTAAGAGTGATGGGATTATTCTACGACTATCAGTTTATAAAGTAGAAGAGTTTGAGATGAATAAGAGCGCATTAATCGTTGAAGGTGGAGCAATGAGAGGCATTTTTGCTGCCGGAGTTTTAGACGCCTTTATGCAAGACGATTTCCGTCCTTATGACTTTGCCATCGGCGTATCTGCAGGTGTGTCGAATCTGGTTGGCTACTTATCTCATGCACCAAAACGCAGTTATGATGTGATCACCACGATGGCGACGGATAAGACCTTCTTTAACCCTGCTCGCTTTGCCAAGGGCGGTAACTTAGTGGACGTTAAGTGGTTATGGAACGAATCCAATCAACGTTATCCGCTGGACTGTGGCGAGCTATTTTCAAGTATCCCACTCATTGCTGCTGTCACAAATGTCGATACGGGCAGTGCAGACTACTACCATATTAAGCCAGAAAACCTTTCTAATGTTGTTGAAGCAACAACGGCTTTACCTATCGCTTACCGTGAAACTCCGTGTTTCTCTGGTGGCTGTTATACCGATGGCGGTGTAGCCGATTCGATTCCGGTTCGTGAAGCATATCGCCGTGGCGCACGCGATATTACCGTGATTCTGTCTCACCCATTGAGCTACCGAATGAAGCCTCAAAAGCACCAATGGATGCTGAAGAAACTATTAAAGAAATTCCCAAATATTGCTGAATCGATGGCGGTGCGTGCTGAAAACTACAACCAGTCTCTGGAGTTCATTCGTAACCCACCCAAAGATGCGACTATTAAAGTGATAGCGCCACCTGAAGCCTTCGCGGTTAAGCGTTTAACTATGGATCAAAGTACTCTTAATACAGGTTACGAGATGGGCGTCAAAGCCGGTGAAGAGCACCTTGCTATTAGAAAAGGCGTTTATGGTTTAGACACTGAAGATTGTCATTTCTGCGTCTAGGAACGGTTTTAGAATACTGAATAAACGACGAAGCCACGCTGTTCACTTCAGAATAGCGTGGCTTTGTATCTGTAGACCTAGTTTGTTTTTAACTCAGCCTGCTGTTAACTCAATCTGTTATTAAACGAGTTCGTTGCCGCTGGTGTTGCCAGCAAAGAAAGCATCAACACTGGTGAGTGTTGTGTTCGCGATATTGAACAGAGCATCTTTGGTCAAGAAAGCTTGGTGACCTGTGAACAATACATTGTGACAAGCAGATAGGCGACGGAATACGTCATCGACAATCACATCGTTAGATTTGTCTTGGAAGAACAGCTCTTTCTCGTTGTCGTAAACATCAAGACCAAGCGCGCCGATTTTGCTTTGTTTGAGCGCTTCAATCGCTGCGGTTGAATCCAGCAGTTCACCACGGCTGGTGTTGACGATCATCACGCCATCTTTCATCTTCTCAAATGCCGTTGCATCCAATAAGTGGTAGTTCTCTTTACTCATCGGACAGTGCAGAGAAATCACATCAGACTCTTGGTAAAGTTCGTCGAGTTCAACGTATTTAGCGCCTAACTCAACAGCTAACGGGTTTGGATATGGGTCATAGCATAGGATATTCATGCCTAAACCCTTCAGAATTCGCATCGTCGCTAGGCCAATCTTACCCGAGCCAATCATACCGACCGTTTTACCGTGGAAGTTAAAGCCAACTAACCCCTCAAGAGAGAAGTTCGCATCACGAGTGCGTTGGTATGCCTTGTGTAGTTTACGGTTCAAACACATCATCATGCCAACCGTGTGTTCTGCTACCGATTCTAGTGAGTAAGCCGGAACGCGAACCACTTGCAGACCAAACTCTTTGGCTGCGTCTAGGTCGACCTTGTCAAAGCCCGCACAGCGCATCGCGATTAACTTGGTGCCGCCTTGAGCAAGAATCTCTAACACGTCTCGCGATAGGTCATCGTTTACAAACGCACAAACCACTTCGTTGTCGTGCGCCATTTTTGCTGTTGTTGTGGTGAGTCGAAAATCGTGAAAATGAAACTCAGCGTTGAGTTCGCCTTTTGCCAGTTCGAATGATTTTTCGTCGTATGATTTTGAGCTAAAAAAAGCAATGTTGAGCATGGCTTCCTCTCTTACCTAAAATATAAATAACCCACTAATTCATTCTCTGAAACGGGATTAAAACAAGGGCATGTTGACCTTTCGCGGTTAAGTTTTGTTCGAGATAAAATCGTTTTAATCGCGACGAGAGGTTTGCCGCCTAGTCATTCTAAGCAAAACCCTCTCAACAAAGAGTAAAACGATTTTAGCCGAACCCTTCGGGCAGTGTTTGTGGTTCCTTTCTACAGCGTTATCGAATTCTCATGTAGGCGAGCTACACGTCGAATTCTCTGCCTTGTATAAATAACCCACAAACGGCTGCAAAAATCAGCTCGATAGGTCAACATGCCCTACAACTCTATTCAGTGTGCTAGAGTTTTTTTCTCTTGTCTATCACCATTAGTCATTGTAATTGCTAAGGTTATTTGATCTTTTGTCTTCACTTATTGAACATTAAAAATCACATTACGAGGTTGCTTGCTTATAAGTTCATCAATATTGAATGAATCTTACTTTCGGGTGTGGAACGTTGAATTTTCCAGTGTGACGGAATACGTAAATGACTCATATAAAACCTCTTCTCTAACTGTTCTTTGAAAGTTGTGCTTCTGTCTAACGAGTGGCGGTTGTTATTTACCAGTAGTTCTCACTGCTGAATTGACCGGGTTTTCTGCGTAAGTGCTTTTCGAAACCTAAGCTAGTTAGCGCTTCGCTTGTGTCACGAACCATTTGCGGATTGCCGCAAAGGTAGAAAAAACTGCGGGTTTGATTGAAAGCGACAGACGCGGCTTGCTCGAGGCCGCCTCCAAGTAACAAATTTGGGATTCGTCCGCGCAAAGTTCCGGTAACTGATTCTCTAGAAATAATTGGCACATATTTAAGTCTCCCTTGAAAGTGATTAACGAGTTGAGTGATACGATCTCGATAAGTCAGGTCTTGCTCTGTTCTTACAGCATGCACTAGAACCAGATTCTTGAATGAAGAGGCTTTGTCTGAAGCCAACTCATTTTGCTGTATCTGCATGCTCTCAAGTATTGAGATAAATGGGCCTACCGCGGTTCCGGTTGAAAGCATCCATAGATCGTCGGCGATCTCTGGGATCTCATCTAAGGTCATAAAGCCACTTGGGTCTTTGCCGACAAAGATGTCATCGCCCATCTTCAACTCATGAAGTTGAGGTGAAAGCTGACCGTTCTGATCCTTAATAATCAAAAATTCCAGATGTTGATGACCTTGTTCGTGCTCTGGCGCGTTCACCATCGAATAGGCGCGTCTTACGAACTCATCCTCACTGTTAAGTAAGCCAAGTTTCGTGAACTGACCTGCCTGATAAGAAGAGACAGGTGCACTAACCTGGAGTGAGAACAATTGATCTGTCCATTCTGTTTTGTTTAGGACTTTGCCTGTAACTAAACCATGAGGAATATCTGTCATATCATCCACCTTTAAGAAGAGAAGTTATCTCATTAAGGATACTCAACTATTTACACTTTAGAGTTGCATGTATCACGCCAATAATGAGAATGCTTATCAATACTGATTAAAGGTTAATTATTGGGTCGAATGTTGTCAAAAAGACAATATACTATTTGAGTCCAAATGACTCGTGCATGTGTTTTGATTTCGTTTTAATAGACTTTAGCTGGTTGAACATAGTTAACATAGGTTGAGTGGTTTGACCCCTAGGATATTCAATCAATTACTGAAGAGAATAATTTATAGATGCGTATAATGGCGGCTTTCGTTCTCAATATAACTGTGTTTTATGCTTGATAATCTTCGTATGGCCTTGAACGTATTGTTCGTGACCATTAATACTGCATTCACCGCATTGGCTGTGAGCCTGTTTGCCCTAATCAAACTTATTTTGCCAATTTCTGTCGTTCAAAAATCATGCACTCGCTTAGCTAACTTCACATTCTGGTGTTGGGCTTCTCTTAATTTATGGATGTTGAACGCCAATAACGATATCGAATGGCAAGTGGAAGGGGGGGAAGATATTTCGACCAAGCAGTGGTATTTGATGATGTCTAACCACCTAAGCTGGGCAGATATTGTGATTTTGTCTTCAATCCTAAAAGACAAAATGCCGATGACGAAGTACTTCTTGAAACATGAATTGTTGTACGTACCATTTGTTGGCTTGGCCTGCTGGGGCTTAGATATGCCATTCATGAGACGCCACTCTCGTGAGTTCCTATTACGCAACCCAGAACGCCGTAATGATGATTTTAATGCAATCAATAAAGCGTGTACTAAGTTCAAATTAGCACCGACAACATTGGTTAATTTTGTTGAGGGGACTCGTGCAAACCACGAGAAACTGGCGTCAGCAAAGACCCCTTATCGCCACTTATTGAAGCCGAAAACTGGGGGCGTGGCATTTGCTTTATCTGCAATGGGCCCAATTTTGGATGGCATCGTGGATGTGACCTTAGCTTACCCTGAAAACCAAACCTCTCCGTTTGAAGATATGCTGAAGGGCAAAATGACTAAGGTCGTTGTGCGTATTAAATTGCATCCAATGGATGAGAACGTGAACGGTAATTACTTTGAAGATAAGGCTTTTAAACGTCGCTTCCACAATTGGTTGAACAGCACGTGGAAAGAGAAAGACGTCTACCTTGATACGGTTTATGGGGTTGATAAGCCTTCTGAGGTAGAGACAGTTGACGAGCCTGATGTGGCTTATAAGAAACAAGAACAGTAAGCTAAAACTGAATCGATAGCATTAATAAAGCCGATAGCTCATTGAACTATCGGCTTTTTTATTAATTTGACTTTCTTAATATTCAAACCATTAAGTTAGTACTTACTATGGCTTAACCGCCTGGTAAGCATCAATAATATGCTTTACTTGGCTAGGTTTGCCTTGCTTCTCTTGTCCTTGATGGATACGTAAGTAGTGCTGCAATGTTTTGGCTTTGTATTGCTGTGATACCTTCACTTGTTCATCACAACTTGGTGTCCAGATCTTGTCACCGACGTTTGATATCTCGCTAACGGTTTGGCTCTTTTCTGAATCACCGCGACTATTACTCACCAATAAAATCTCGTAGTAACGACGGTTCTCTTCAATCAACACTTCATCAATAAGACCAAAATGGATCGCCTTTAAATGGCTTCTCAACTCGAATTGCTGATGCACCGGACAAAGCAAGAAATCGATCGCTTTGTCTGGGTGTTGACGATGAATATCATCGACGAGCTTTTGAGTAAGATCGCCACCGACGCCCGCAATAATCACCAGGTGTTTGCCAGTATGTTTCTCAAGCGGGATAGCGGCGACATCCATACAGTAGACTTGCCATTGGCTAGTCACTTTCTGTTCTGCTATTGCACCTTGCGGAAAGTAACGCGTAAGTTTGCTTTCCAAATCGCTCATAAGAGACGGGACAATATCGACAAAGTGAAGCTGAGGTGCTTTGTTATCCGACAACAGTTGAACACCCAAGAAGCCGTGATCACAACAACAGTCCCAAATATGTTGGTAGTCATTGCTGACAAGGGAATGGAGAGTTTGCAGTCGGTTACTTAGCTTCATAAGGCTCGTGTCGTTAGAAAAGGGGTATTGTCGTGTTGAACGCGCATTGTAATGACTTTCCATAAAAACAAAAGCACCTAGGGTATGAATCCTAGGTGCTTTGTAGTGGCTACAGAAATGTAAGTATAGGTTTACGATGCTTTGGCAACGGCTCTGATATGGCCTTCCACTCGGTTCTTACCAAGTTGTTGCGCGATAAGTTTCGCTTGTTCCGCCAGCGCTAAAGCTGAGTCTGTTTCACCCTCTATTTGCGAGTATCCCACGCTAACCCCTAGCGATAAGGTGATATCTGGAGTGACGATGGTTTTCTCCGCGATTGCGACTCTGCACTGGTCTAGCTGGAATTTGGCATCTTTCACATCATTGGCTTTGAATAATACTGCGAACTCCTTTCCTCCAACACGAGCCAAGCAAAGTCCCTTTGGCTTGGGGAAGTAACTGCGTATCGATTCTGCAGTCAGCTTGATCATCTTGTCGCCAACCGCTTCACCGTAGGCTCGGTTTACGTGGTCGAAGTTATCGATATCAAGCAGAGCGACATAGGTATCGGGCTCGCTCACGTAGTTTTCGATGGCGATGCTGAAACTGCTCTTATTGTCTAACTGCGTCATCAGATCTTTGCTGCTCAATTGATGTTGAAGCAGTAAGTTAGACAAAGAGACTTCAGTGTAATCACGGATCATTCGTAGAATACTCTGGCTGATCGGTAAGTTTACGTTTACGTACAACACTGCGATCAACTGCTGACGAGAGTGCAAAGGAATACAGTAATGACGTTGGTGTATTTTGAGTTTACACGCCAGTGGATCGGCGTACTTACCACTTCGGTAAGCCATAGTGTCCGGTGTAAATCGCTCTGCAAGGGCTTTGTCACAATGTACCGTGGATTTGTTTCCGTGATAGTCGATGGTACTGAATGCGTGGTTCTCAAGCTGATAGAGACAGAATTGAATGCCTTTTTGGTAGGTGAAACTATCCAGTATGGATTTTAACTCTCGCTTAAAGCTTACAAGGTCATCGACTTTATTCAGTTGCGACAAGGACACGTTCAAACGATAAGCCAGATAGTTGGCACCAATCCACAATAGCAGGAGTGAGCCCAGTACTAAGCCCGTCAACGTAAATTGATGTGAGCTGGTTAAGATGTCATGGCGGTCAGTGCCCGCAATGAACACCCAATTTAAGCTGTTGTCTGCGTCAAATACCGATATTTTGAAGTTATCTTGATAGTAATATTCGTGCTTACCAACGGTTTCACCTTGTGAGAGTTGGTGGCTTATCCCTGCATGGAAGCTGATGGATTTAGAACCGATACGCTGTGGATCCGGGTGGAATACCAGTCGCTCTGTTGCTCGGTCAACGACAAATACATAGCCGTGATTAAGCGTTTTTAAGTCTCTTAATCCTTGTGTGGTGTGTAAAAGGTCAAACTCAATCCATATTTCTTCATTCAATCTTTCCGCTGTATGTTTAACTGCGAACACCCAACGACCATCTGCTTTTTGGTAAATCGAAGAGATGTAAAAATCTTCTACAACACCGTCTATTGAATGCCATTGTATTGTGGCGATTTGTTCATTGGAAAGAGGAAGGCCACGAGTGGAGACATAATGTTGGGAGTTAGGTTGGTATCGAACGATATCGGAGAAATTTGGTGTTCTTCTTAGAATATTATCACTCAATTCTCTGAATTTTTTATCACCGATTGGAGCCGTTTTAGGCAAGCCTAGACTGGTTTCTAAAAAATAGAGTTTGCCGAATGTGGCTTCGATGTTGGAACGAATGGTAGAGCTTGCGATACGAATGTTTGATGATGATTGTTCTGTTGCTGCTGTTTCTACTTTTTCAAGCTGAGTCATAGCAAGATAGAGCATCCCTCCAGTTAATAAAATAATGTATGGTTTAAAAAGCCGAATTAATGTTTTAGGTAAAGCCATGATATCCAAAGACGTTATAGATTCATTTTTATAGTACGGCAATACTAAACAGTTTCATTAACCACATCAATGCAAATGATTCCATATGGATGAATGATTTTTGTGATATTCAGCTAACAAAAAAGCCAGCTATAAATATAACTGGCTTCTATGGTTTTCGGTGTTTTATTAAGCTGACTAAGCTTTTGCTTTAATCAAATCAGCCTGATCTGGCGAATAGTGCAAAATTGCCATCGAAGTTGGCGACAACAACATTTCACCTTCTGCATGACCGGGTTTAACGTTTCGCAAGTTGGTATCACAGATGGTTACCCAGTTTTGTTCACGGTCATTCGGTAACGAGAAACGTGCTGGCGCATTGGTTTGGTTGATAAGATAAATTAACTCGTCGCCATCTTTACCAATACCTAAATGCAAAGCGACTGAGCTTAAGCGGTTCCAGTCGTCATGCTCCATAAGTGTGCCATCGACACGGCTCCAGAAGATGCGGTTAGAGTTACGCTTTTCGCCACTGAATGCCTTAATAAACGGCACCATGTATTGCTGACGAGCAGAGATCATTTCAGATAACCAAGTCTTGAAGTAAGTCTTGCGCTCTGAATCTTCCCAGTTAAGCCAGCTGGTCACGCCATCTTGGCAGTAAGCGTTGTTGTTACCTTTTTGAGTGTGAGATAACACATCAGCTGTCAGAATATGTGGAATGCCAAAGGCAAACAACAGACTCGCCATGAAGTTACGTTTCTGTTTTTCGCGTGTGGCAACAACCAATAGGTTTTCGGTTTCCCCTTCAACACCGTAGTTATCAGAGCGGTTATCACCGTGTCCATCTCGGTTGTTCTCGCCGTTATCTTCATTGTGCTTGTGTTTGTAAGAGACAAGATCTTGCATTGTGAAGCCGTCGTGATACGTGATGTAGTTTACGGTTAGTCTGTATGGCCAGTGTGCTGCGCTGTAGATATCGCGAGATCCCATTAAGCGCGTCGCAAACTCTTTTAGATAGCCTTGATCACCGCGCCAGAAGCTACGTGTGATATCACGCAGTTTGTCGTTACATTCATTCCAGCCTAGTGGAAAGTTACCTACTTGATAACCGTTAGGGCCAATATCCCACGGTTCTGCAATCAACTTGGTCTCTTTGAGCACAGGATCTTGAGCAACGGCTTTGAAAAAAGCAGCTTCAGGGTTGTAATTATCGCCTTCACGTCCCAGCGTCGCGGCCAAATCAAAACGGAAGCCGTCGACTTTGAATTCACTCACCCAGTAACGAAGCGTATCCATCACTAAGTTGAGTGCGGGCTGGTGGGTAAGGTCGACGGTGTTTCCACAGCCAGTGAAGTTCGCGTAATGGCAGCCATGTTTAATGTAGTAGCGGCTATCGAGTGCTTTTAGGTTGAAGGTGGTTCCGCCTTCCCCACCTTCTGCTGTGTGGTTGTACACCACGTCTAGAATGACTTCGATGCCATTGCGGTGCAGTTCGCGAATCGCAGTCTTTAACTCGTTTACGGCATCTTTCTCTGCGTAGCGAGGGTCAGGCACCATAAACAAGTATGGGTTGTAACCCCAATAGTTCACTTTACCCATGTCTAATAGGTGTGGTTCATGCATGCATGCGGCAATGGGCAAAAGCTGTAGAGAGTTGATATTTTGCTGTTTGTAGAACGCAAGCATTTCAGGGCTCACTAACCCTAAGTAGCGTCCTTTAGTATTGGCAGCCACTTCTGGGTGCAGTTGAGATAGACCTTTTACATGCGTTTCAAAAAGAACGGTATCTTCGCGGCTAATGCGTGGCTTTTCTACATCTTGCCAATCGAAGGTGTCATCAACAACGACACATTTCGCCATAGCAAAGCTTTTTTCATTGGTATATGGCGTGACGTAATCGAGCGGTTCGCTTATTGCTTTGGCATACGGGTCTGAAAGCAGGATAGGGCCATTGTCCGTTTCGGCAATGAAGCCGTATTTTTGCCCCGCTTTAATACCATCAATAAAGACATATCTGATATCAGCGTATTCATTTTCCAATTTATAAGTGGTGAATTCGTCGTTCTCGTCAAAAAGAGCGAGTGAAAGAGATTTACAGTCAGGAGAATAAATAGAGAAGTTGCAGCCAGTGTTACCTAGCGTTGCGCCTAGCGGATAAGGGCGAGCGAGCGTTCTAGTCATTGCTTGATTTCTTGTTCGTTTATCAACATCAGTGAACTATTAGTAAAAGGCTTTGTCACAGTAAGGTCAAGCAACTTCACAGATTAATTACGGTAAAAAAATAATTCATCGATGAAGTTCAAATTATATATTTGAGCTAGATCTCACTTATGTTGAATAATTAGATCTGTGTGCTGTCTACTCCTCCTATATTAAGTGATCTACCTCTTTAAAACACCATTCTGTATATTTTCTACTCCCCTCTAGTCCCCCTTAATTAACTTAGGGGCGGAGGAAGTCAAACTTGTCATCCCCTCTTAATATTGACCCCGTTGAAACGAATCAGGGGAAACCCTAAACCTCTCTATCTTACGACTACCATTACTGCCTTTGGTTGCCGCAAGAGAGCAAAAATATAAAAACCTAAAATAAATCGTCCTTAATGGAGTTAAGAATGAAAAAAGTAAGTTTGATTGCTGCAGCAGTGGCTTCGACATTGATGGCTGGTTCAGCTTTCGCTGCCGAAGTTGATTTTCATGGGTATATGCGCGCAGGCTTCGGTATGAATGCTGATGGTGGCTCGCAATATTGTTATGGTAATGGTGGCCCTACTACATTTGGGCATGCAGTTGGTCGTTTAGGCGATGAGTGTGATAACTATGCTGAACTTTCTCTAGGCGTAAACAAGATTTGGGAAAGTTCAGATGGCGATGCATTCAATATCCATACTCTAATGGCATTTGGCACGTATGAGAATGGTGGCTTAGATGGACGTGGTAATTCGTTCCAAAGTATCGGTACAGATCCTGATGACCCATGGTCTGGTGAGAGAGCTTCGTTCCGTGAAGCTTGGGCTGACTACACTATGGCAAACGGCATGAGCATTTGGGCTGGTGAACGTTATTACGGACGTAAAGATGTTCATATTATGGATATGTACTACGTAAATAACTCTGGTGCTGGTGCCGGTGTTGAAAACATTGATTTGGGCTTTGCGAAGCTTCATGCTGCAGTTGTTCAGCATAAATGGAAGGCTCCATTACTAACTGCAGATGATCCATCGACACCTGAAGATGAAAGACAGCCACTTGAGGGTACACAAGTTTACTCAACTGCTAATTCAATCGACCTTCGCTTGACAGGTATTGAAACAAATGACAAGGGTAGTATGGAGTTCATTTTAATGGCTGCAGACCCTTCTCATACAGATGTACAAAGTGATGCAATTGACGGCGGTATTGGTAATGCAGGTGATTATGGTCTAGATAAAGCAGGCTTTTTCCTTACAGCTGAACACACTCAAGGCCATAGCATGGGCTTTAACAAAGCTGTTATTCAGTATGCAACTGAAGGTTATGCTTGGGCTGGTTTCGTAGGTAACCACGCAGGTGATTCGTACAACATGGAATTAGGTCAGGAAGGACGAGAGTCTTTACGTCTAATCGATTGGGGTGTAATCGAAGCTGAAAAATGGAATCTTGGTTACTCGTTCGTTTATGCTCAGTTGTTGGATGACGGCAATGGCAACAGTGATGGCAAAGCTATGAGTGTTGTTCTTCGTCCTGGCTACAAATGGTCTGAAACAATGAGCACTATTCTAGAGCTTGGCTATCACCAAGATGAATACCCTTGGGCTGATAAAGAAGACTTAACGAAAGTTACAATTGCTCAACAATGGCAAGCCGGTTCAAATTTCTGGGCTCGACCTGCAATTCGAGTATTTGCATCTAGTTACAGTGGCGACAAAGCTGTTGATAACAATGACTTAATGTTCGGTGCACAAGTTGAAGCTTGGTGGTAATCTAGCATTTAGTCATTAATAAAAAACAGTAGCCAGCTTACAAGCTGGCTACTGTATTACAAGGGATAAGTGAATGAAAAAAATAGTATCGATTCTAATGGGGGCGACCGTTTTATTTGGTTGTGCGAGCCACCAAGATTTTTCTTCTTCGAGCTCGGAACAAGCAAGTATCTCTACGGTGGAGCAAATTAGTTGGAATCAAGTTGGCGTTCCATCAAGCTTTTCTATTCACTTTTCTGAAGATTCTCAGATTTTAAATAGCACAGACATAATGGGACCAGTGGCTGGTTTTTCTTTTGATGTTTCTGAGCCTCAGGTCATAATAGAACTTTCGGGCATGGTTAAACGCTTAGAAGTATTTTCTCCAAATTTAGCCATTTATGATCAAAATTTTAAATTATTGCGAAATTACGACTCATCCTTTTTTGATTATGATAAAAATGACTTTATAAAGGGTGATGTTTTATTTGGTGAAGTTGAATTGAATCTACCGATGAGTACCACTCGTATTTATGGTGTTGTTTACACTACTAAACAAGATTTAACACAAACTACCCAGCTATTGCACCCGGCCAAAGCAATGGCTATTGCCAAGCGAAATGTTGTCCCTGCTATTGATGATCCTGAAGCGAAGCATGTTGACATTGGTGAAGTTAGAGTTGCTATAAAACGTGAAGGTTTCTTTAGTGGGTTAACGAAACCTTCAAAATCTGCATCAGCTCCTGAAATTCCTGTTATTGAAAGCAAGAAGCTAACAATAGAAGCAATTCAACCAGAAACACAAACTTACTACCATAATGCCATTCAAGCAGCAGTAGACGCAGATAATATTCCCAAAGCTCTGAGCCTACTAGATGAAGCAAAAGCACTTGGTATTGAAGGCGCACAAGAAATTTTTGTAAAAGCCGTCAATAAAAAATAGTCGACGAGTTTGTAAATACCGATTGATATAAAGAGAAGGGCTCCTGACTAGGAGCCTTTTTTATTGTCCATAATAAATTAAAAGTAATACTGATATTCATCGAATGCTTGAATGTAAATAACCACAGACTTAAACACAATAACCAATGGCTAATATAAATGGGCGTGATTCGTTATTTATGGTTTTTATTTATTAGCTACTAGTTAAAACACTCTCGTCTATTTTACTCTTCTCAAACCGCTGAATACGAACTCTGTTGACGAATCGCCACTTCATCTACCGACCTAAGCTCGGCTTCCTAAATTTTACGTACACTGGAATGAGACGTTCACATGTACTCGTTATGCTTTCTATTAAGAACTAAAGCAGGGCAAGATTACGAAGCCCCTTGCCCTGCAAGGACTTGCGAAAGGTAAGCGTTATTGCGGTTCGCTTTTTTCTGCTTTCTTTTGATCCCTGCTTTGAAGCTGATTTCTTCCGTCAGCAGATTTAAAGCTATATGTATTATAACTGCTAAATTCTCACCGGCTTGCTCTCGACGTATCCGACATTCATCTTCTTTAAAACCAACGTCTAATCGCCAGTGCATCTGATTTTCAATGCTCCAATGTGCTCGCGTGCTCTCTAGTAAAGCTTTAGCCGTTAGTTTTGCTGAGCTTATGTAGTGCTTGATTTGCATTGTTTCTGCTGGCTTATCACCTTCTTGACGAATTGAAACGACCATACCAATTGTGGAGAGTTCAGCCCAATCAAACGCTATATAGCCTAAGAAATCTGTATTGTGAACAACCATACTCAAACGCGTCTCTGTACGACCATGCCCTTTCTCTTGAGTGACGTATTTATCACCTTCAAAACTATTAATCATACTAGAATTAAACACTTGGCTAATCGCTTGCTCCAATCGTTTTTGATTACCTTTTACCGCTAAGAGATAATCTGCATCTTGAGCGACTATCTTTTCAGCTATATCCTTCTGGCATCCCATAGCATCAATAGTCACTAAACAACCTCGCAAGGAAAGCATTTCAAGCAGTTCAGGGATCGCTTTTATTTCATTGCTTTTATCCGCAGTCTTCACTTGTCCTAGTACAACTTGGTTTGCTGCACTAAAGGCACTAACCATATGGATTGCACCACAACGCTTGTCTTTGTTGTATGTGCCTCTGAGAGTTTTGCCGTCGATAGCAATCACTTCACCCTCTGTCGTCTCATGACAGTCTTTCATCCACGCAGTAAAGCATCGTTGCAGTTGCTTGGCGGAAATAAGATTGATAACTCGGGCAATGGTATCGTGTACTGGTATGCCTTGTTTGAAATCACCATACTGCCTAAGCCATTCCAAGTTATCTTCACCAAAATCTTCAATATCCTCCCAACCTTCAGCACCAGCAATCACTGCTGCAATTGTTAAGAAGATAATGTCGGTTAGCGTGTGCTCTATTTTCCAAGCTTGGCGAGGGTCTCGAATAACTGAAATATGGTCCAAAAGGCTTAATCCATTCATTATGGCTAAATATCTGCTGTTAAAAAACAGTATATGATCACACCTAAATCTGATCATCAAATCGATCTTGAATGTATTGAATTTGTTGTGACTTCAGTGTACAAATTAGTGGAAACATCACTTCACGCTACCCCTTATTCCATATGGGTTTTTCATGATCTTGCCCTGAGAACTAAAGTGGTTCGTTTTATCTATTAACATTGGGATTAATGGAGACCATGGATTGATGTGGTGTATTGGGAATGGTGTTTGTTTAGGACAAAAAAAGGGAGACTGGCGTCTCCCAAAGGCTAGCTTTCGCTGGTTTTTATTATCTGTTACTTCGCTTCGATACTTTAAGCTTTACTGCTTAGTGACCGAAACAACTGGACCATCTACATTGTCATCCAGCTCGTGAATTGCATTCAGAGTGAATGTGTAGCTGCCAGTTTCTGTTACGCTTAATTGGCAGTTACCATCAGTACCTAGGTCGATTGACCCACCAGCAAGTTCGACTGAATCGCAACCAAAGTTAGGTGATACCCAATCAGCATCAGCAAACTTGAAGCCATAGTTACCCGCTTCCAAGTTGCCTGTCACAGAATAAACACCATTAGCGACAAAGCTCATTGCCCAATCATCCGTTGCGCCCCATCCATTCATGTCACCTTTAACGTAAACTGTTGTTTGGCCGTATGGTGGGATGCTAGATACATCCTTGTCTGAGTTATCAACTGGCAGGCCAGCACCTTGTGCATCACCTTGAGCTTGTACAAATACAGCGGTAGTTAGTGCAGGGACTGTGAAGGTTTCAGCGGCAAAGCTTGCGCCTTTCACTGTGTCGTCAGCCGAGTTTTGTTGAACGTAATGAAGTGTAAAGCCGGTTGCTCCTGTGATTTTGAATGATTGAGATTCATTAGTTGAGTTTACAACTGCCACAATCGCATCATTTGCAGGGTCAAGATCGTCGCCCGCAGACACGCCATCATCGATCGACATGACAATCAGGCCTTCGACTTGATCTTCGCCTACGTTACGGAAGTCGACACGCTTCATAACTTCGTCAGCTGTATCTAAGCGGAACAGTTCGCTTGAGCTACGGATCTTTAATAGCTCTAGGAATTGCTGCTTAGTCAGCTCAATGTCGTCTGAGTCTGGTTTAGCCGCGCTGTCAGCAATGATTGTTTTGATCAGATCCCAGTTTGCACCATCTTTATCTTCACGAGGTAAGCCAACATTCCAGTTGTTGTCCGTCCCATCAAACATGACGCGGTTGTACCAGTCACCAGAATCGTAAGAATCGCGCTGCATAGACTTAGATCGTAGCAGTTCAGAACCCATATGGATGAATGGTATGCCTTGGCCTAGCATCACGGTAGAAAGCGATACAGACTGCATACGCGCACGCTCTGCAGAGCTAGTACCAGTGGCGATCTTGTAAGCGTTGTTATCCCAAAGTGTTTGGTTATCGTGTTTGGAAACGTAAGAGATGTTCTCGGAAGGCATCTTGGTGTAACCAGCTGGCGCGCCGTTGTAATCAACGTTTTTACCCAGTTTGGTATCGCCTTTGTAATCAATCAGTACGTATTCTGCGAGGTTACCTGCCATCCCCAAACGAACAAGGTCTTGGTTATGTAAACGACCATTGATCGAATCTTGATCAACTTTGGTTTCTTCATTGGCAATCGCTGCGTTACCAAAGCCTTGGTTAAAGCGAAGTGGGTGGTTCCCTTCTGAGTCGACACCACCATCGAATGGGCTACCACCACGAACGGCGTCACGCAAACGGTCTGAGAAGGTACCGATTTCTGTACCTGCCATATTGATTTGGTTTGCTTGATCGAAGCGGGCGTTGTTGGCGACTTCACCAAAGTCCCAGCCTTCCCCGTAGAACAGAGTATTCGGGTCGATTTTGCGCACTTCTTCCAATGCTTCGACCATTACATCTTTTGGCTGGTGGCCCATCAAGTCAAAACGGAAACCATCCACTTTGTAGTCGTCAGCCCACACCTTAAGTGAGTCGACCATCAATTTACCCATCATCAGGTTTTCGGTCGCAGTGTTGTCACAACAAGTCGAGTTTTCTACGCCACCAGTGTTGACGTTAAGACGGTGGTAGTACCCAGGGACAATCTTATCCAGTACCGACTTATCGTTCACACCAGACGCATTGGTGTGGTTGTATACCACGTCCATGATCAGCTTAAGATCCATGTCGTGCGTAGCTTTGACCATCTGACGGAATTCGAGAATACGCTGAGAACCATTAGGATCGGTCGCGTAACTTCCTTCAGGAACCGTGTAATGGAATGGGTCGTAGCCCCAGTTGAAGCTATCAAGCATACGAAGGTCATTCATTAATGCTTGTGCGTCACCCGTTGAAGGGTCATAACCATCGAGTACGTCTTCGATGACTTTGTTTTCGTCTTCGCTTCCACATAAGGTAGCTGTCGGTTTTACATCACACAGTTTTCCTACGGTGTCGGTGATATCAACACGGCTCGCGGCATCTTCATCGACGGTAGCGATATCAAATGCTGGTAAGATATGCAGCGTAGTTAAACCTGCTTCTTGGAGAGCTTGTAGGTGTTTGACCGACTCACGATCGGCTTCTGTAAGAGCGAGGTACTTGCCATTTAGGCTAGCTGTGCCGAGCTTATCGCTGAAACTAAAGTCACGTAGGTGTGATTCGTAAAGTACGTGGTCTTCGTCTTTCTCTACGGTTGGTCGTTGGTAGTTGTCCCAGTTCGCTGGTTTCAAGGTTGAATCATTCAGGTCAATCACTTGAGAGTATGCTGAGTTCTTTGACAAGCTGAGAGAGTATGGGTCGGTTACTAGGCGAGTTTCGATATTTCCTGTAGTTGGGTGGTAGACCTTCACTTGGTAACGATAGTAACTGTTGACTGCATTAGACACCGCGTCAGTCGCCCAAATACCCGTCTCAGTGCTTTCTGTCATTGGAAAAACTTGTGAGCTTTTCAGGTCTTCGCTGTAAAGAACTAGCTCTACATCTTGCGCGGTTGGTGCCCAAAGCTTGAAGGTCGCCGCACTGCCTTCAACAATCGCGCCGAGTTCTTCAGCCATTGCATTACCAGCATCTTCGCTAGCAAATACCGCATCAAGCACACCAGGTTTTTGAACCTCAGTTGAAGAGATAACATCGCCATTGGCATTGTAGGCAACAAAAATTATCTGAGATTTTAAAATAGTGCGAAGTGTGCTGTCGTCAACATCGATAGCTAGGGCAGGTAAGCTTGCAAGGTGTCGGAAACGCTCTTTCAATTCAGAAGATAGTTCTCCGTCTTTGCTTAGTTCAATTGCAGTGCCACCGACAATCTCTTTGTCGTCGTTCATCGTGATGCTGTTATCGAGTGCGTAGAACAGCTTCACAGAGTCGGCATTGCTAGCGGCTTCCCAAGCAATGGTGGTCGCATCTAACCAATGTGCTTTTTGACCATCAATATTGACTGGGCGCTCTGAAATTGGGTCGTAATATAACTCGCTGCTGCCATGGAACCCGAATACACCTTGTGAATCGCCAAGCTTAGTGAGCTCGATTTTAGAATTGGCACTGCCAAACGCTTTTTCGTCGCCATTATGTAAGATGAAGTTCATGCATTTATGTGGGTCAGAAGCATCAGGATCGACTTTCAACACATAGTAAGCACCGTAAGTATCGCTGATACCATCGTATTCGTAAGGGCTGTTCCAATCGGTTCCGGTTTCACTCAACCCCATGCCGACTAAGTCTGTGCTAGTACAGCCTTCGCCATTCCACAGGTGAAGTCCCCAACCGTCGTAAGTAGAGCCTGAAGTGCTTGCGGCTGCAACATCACGTTTGTAATACACTACTACTTCGTTTTCGCCTGCTTTGTATAAGCCATCATTGCCTGCGTCGGTGTCATTGTCACTATCACTGCCACAACCTGCAATCAAAGTAGCGGTGAATAGAGGTAAAATTGCTTTGGCCAAAGTAGAGCGCTTGAAGCTTCTCTTTTTGGTTACATTGAAGGTATTTCGTAGAGAGATAATTTTATTAATATTTATGTTGTTCACGTTTTGATATCCATATTTCACTTTTTATGAAGATGAATATCCTAGCTTTAACCAAGGTCAACTATTTGTGATGGCAATGTATAAAGTTATTTTAAATTCGTAAATATAGGAAACCTAGTGTCAATATCACGCTTTGTATTTGGTTATTGTTAAATTAATTGGATCAATGACTCATTTGCATAATATCAATAATGTAAGGCGTAGAGGCTAGGCGTAGTTAATAAGGATGAGAGCTCATCCTTATTATTGTGAGTAATATATCGAATTGAGAGAGTGTTAATTTAATGTGGAAATTAAGTTATTTATCAATTAGCTAAAAGCGAGCTGTTCGGTAATTTATATTGATAGGTATATCATCCATTTAAGGATAACACCCAAGCCAAAGACGCCAGCGGTTTCAATTCAATATTAAAACTGCCAACACTGTTCTCAATGTCGAGCACTTGTTGCGCTATGCCTTCAATATATTCATTGAGTATGTAACGACCATCAACTAATTTGAGTTTTTGGATTACATCACTTGGAATCTTTAAGTGAATATTTTCAGTGGTATGTTGGCTGAAATTAGCTGCAACAATGGTTAGCTCTTGGTGGTCAGAGCGCAGAAATGCGTAGACTGAATCACTTAAGTTACAGCACTGGTGTAAGTCTTGGTAATCACCTGTTATCGATGAGTGCTCTAGCGAAAAGTTCATTACCTTTTGATAGAAGTGACGCAGCTGCTTTTCGTTTTCGTCTAATAGCCCGCCATCGAATGCGCCGTGGTTCATCCACTTTTGGTGTTGTGGGACTCCGATGTAGTCAAATATGGAAGTTCGTGAGGGCTGTCCAAAGCCTGCATTCTCCGCACCGGGTTCGCCGACTTCTTGCCCAAAGTAGATCATGGTTGGAGAGCTGCTCAATAGAGCGCTAACTAGCATCGCAGGCTTTGCGATATGTGGATTGCCTACAAACTCTGGTGAGGCGATTCGTTGCTCGTCATGGTTATCCAAAAAATGCAGCATATGATGTTCAATGTCGTGCATTTGATGTTGGATTTCAGGGATGATTGCCGTTGAAGCCTTGCCTTGCATGATGGCTTTGAGGCCGTCGTACAGATCTACCTTGTCATAGAGGTAGTCCATCTTGCCTAAGTGAATGTATTCACGGTACAAGTCCGGCTGATACACCTCTGCCATCAGAAAGGCATCGTGGTTTTTCATCTTTATTGATGAGTTGAGGTAGCTCCAAAACTCAACTGGCACCATTTCAGCCATGTCGTAACGGAATCCATCAACGCCTTTGTCTAACCAGAACAAGGCGATGTCTCGGAACTTAACCCAAGAGCTAGGCACAGCGACCGATTCCCAGAATTGGTGATGCTCTCGGTAATCGCGTTGGGCATAGTCTTTGGGGATCTCAGGGAAATCTTTTGAACCGTCAGGGCGCACACCGTAATTAATCTTTACGGTTTCATACCAATCGTCGAAACTAGGCTTGGCTAAACGTGAGCCGTTACCTGTCCATTTGGCGGGCGTCTCTATAAACGGGGAGTTTAGGTTGGGATGCTGTTCACCACCTAGCGGCGTAAAAGCGGGCTCTATGTCTGGCAATTCAAAGGTGCTGTTGGGAATATAGTAGAAGTTATTGTCTTTGTGGTATTCCAGCGTTGTGTCATCTTGAGCGCCGAAGTCACTGACACCTTCTGGGTTGTTTAAGCCTTTATAATGACGCGCAACGTGATTCGGTACGATATCGATAATCACTTTTAAACCATTGTCGTGACTTCTTTTGATGAGTGCCTCGAACTCCTCTAGTCGGCATTCAGGGTTGTCTGCGAGATCTGGGTTTACGGAATAGTAGTCTTTGACGGCATATGGTGATCCCGCACGGCCTTTCACCACGCTAGGGTGATCGTCTGAAATACCAAGGTGCTTGTAGTCATTGATGAGCGCATGATGTGGCACTCCGGTATACCAAATATGAGTCATACCGAGTTTGCGGATTTCAGACAGCGCTTTGTCGGTAAAATCACTGAACTTACCGACGCCATTTTGCTCGATTGTGCCCCATGGAACATGTTGGGTGTTTTTATTGCCAAATAAACGCGTAAAAACTTGGTAGATGGCGTACTTTTGGTTGTACATATTTATAATTCCTTTAACTTCCATCATGTTATGTAGGGATGAAAGGGCTTGTTTATTCTTTGCAGGCTAACCGAATTACAATATGCCTTACTCATCCTTATCAAAATCTACAGGGCGTAATTGCTACAGTATGTGAGCTGTTGCTCAAAAGGAGTCATGTTGTCTTCATCTATTCAAATCGTTATCACTTATTTGGTTCTGGTGGCGGTGTCTGTGTTGTTTGCGGAAAGTTCTAAAGCGCTGTTGGTGTGGTATTTGGTTATCGGTTTCGTGACGTTTTTTGTGTACGCGAAGGACAAGCGAGCAGCGATCAATGGCAATTGGCGTGTGCCAGAGAAAACTCTGCATATTTTTTCTGTTGCTGGTGGCTGGCTAGGGGCGTTGATTGCTCAAGATAAGCTGCGTCATAAAACGCAGAAGCAGCCGTTCAGAGCCATATATTGGGTGACAGTGGCAGTGAATGTTGCGGCGTTTGTGTGGACGTTAACGCCGAGCGGGCAGACGATGTTTGGTCGTTGGCTTAGTGAACTTGTGGGTTATTTATAAAGAGAATAACGGTTAGCACAGGAGTACCAACCGTTAAAATACAGAAGTTATTCGACTAGAGCATCGGAATGGTCGATGCTAGAAGCAAGCCTGCCATACCGTAGTTGAAGCTTTTGATACGGACGGGTGTGGTTAACCAGTGTTGCAGTTGTTTACCTGCTGCCGTCCAGAAGGTCACAGAAGGCAAGTTGGCGAGCGTGAAGATACCTGCGATGATCGCAAGCTCCCACCATGAACTGCCGCTGCTATAGACTGAAATTGCCGTCAGCGCCATCGACCAACCTTTCGGGTTCACCCACTGAAAACTTGCCGCGCCGATGAAGGTCATTGGCTTATAAGCCTCGGTGCTTTTGGCTTTGCCGCTCAATGCTATCTTAATTGCAAGGTACACGAGGTAAGCAAGGCTTAGGTATTTCAAGATTTGGTGAGTAACCGGATAAGCGTTGAAAATGCCCATTAAACCGAAGCCAACCAGCAGCAACATGGCTGCAAACCCTAGAGCAATGCCAAGCATGTGCGGAATAGTACGGGCAAAGCCAACATTTGCTCCTGATGTCATGAGCATGATGTTATTTGGACCTGGTGTGAAGGTCGAGACGAACGCAAACAAGGCAAGTGCGCTAAGTTGTTCTAAAGGCATTATGGTTCTCCAGCAAAAAATGAACGAAGTGACTGACCGGTCATGACTTTCACGTGTTGAGAAACATAGTAGGTGGAAAGTGAGGTAATTATGTGCTTTTATTTCCTCTATTATCACTAAATGCACAATAATAAGTACTTATGGATAGATTTGACGAAAGGATATTGCAAGAGCTTAAATTGGACGGCAGAATCTCCAACATTGAGCTTTCAGAACGGATTGGCTTGTCGGCTTCTGCGACCTTAAGGCGCGTCCAGGATCTTGAGCGTAAAGGTATCATTCAAGGTTACCGTGCGGTTCTGGATAATGGGCTGATGGGGGTAGGTTTTATTGCTTATGTTTCGATTGGTTTATCAAGCCACAGCAAAGCGGCTCAGCTGGAGTTTGAACAGCACGTCAGTATGGAAAAAGAGGTGGTGGAGTGTCACAACATTACCGGTGCCAACGAGTACTTGCTAAGGGTAGAAACCAAAGACCTACCGGGCTATAAGAAGTTTCATGCCGATGTGCTTGGGGAATGTGCTCAGGTGAAATCTATTACGACTATGGTTGTGATGGACACCCCTAAAGACGAACGCTAGTCGAGTTTTATTTCAGGAGAGGCGCAGTGCCAAATACCAATCAGTTGTTATTGTTCTTAGATGTGGTTCAACAAGGGTCGTTTACCAAAGCGGCAACCTTACATGATATGGACAACTCATCACTCTCTAAACAGATCAAAAAGCTCGAGCAAGATTTAGGTGTTCAGCTGCTGAACCGCTCTACACGCTCGTTTTCGTTGACGTCGGCAGGGGAAGATATTCTCGCACAAACCTATGTACTGAAAGACACCATCAATCAGATTCAAGGCATTGCAGATTCATACCAGTCAGAGCCAAAAGGCGTGCTACGAATTACTTCACCGATCTATTTTGGGCAGCAATATTTGCAACCTATCATCACTCAGTTCATGAGAAAGTACCCAGATGTTCAGATCGTACTTTCACTAGACGATAAGATCGCCAATATCATTGCAGGGCAGTTTGATATCGCGTTTCGCTTCAGTAAGCTTGTTGAATCGAATTTGATTGCGAAGAAGATTGCCGACAGTAATTTCATGTTGGTCGCGTCAAACGATTTTGTGAAGCAGCACGGTGAACCGAAAACGCCACAAGATTTGCTCGCGCTACCTGCTGTGATTTATACCAATGGCGATATGACGGTCGATCATTTACGTATCAGTGAAGAGCCGCACGGTAATACCTTCCAGAGCCTGACGATTCGCGGTAACTATAAGGTAAGTGATGTTCGCACCATGGTCTCCTGTGTGAAAGATGGCCTCGGATATGGCTTCCTTGATCAATCAAACCTGTATGCCTCAATGAAAGAGTTAGGCTTGGTTACTTTGCTTCCGGATTACCCGATTTCAACGATTGATACTGCAATCTACGCTGTGTATCCGCACCGTAAACAGACCAAGCTGGTCAAAGAGTTTATTACTACAGTTCAAGATTATATTGGCTCTCCGACCATTTGGGAGAAGATGCAGCAAGGTTAGTTGTGTTTCTAATAGTTCAAACTAAAAAGGAGCCAGATCGTCACACGATCTGGCTCCTTTTTAATTGTTCCGGCTATCACTGATTTACAATGTAAAGCTTAGCTATAGCTGGCGTGAACGGCTCATATTCACAAATACCTATTAATGCTCATGAATCACTTCTTTACCACTCGGATAAGCTTTGGTACCTAGTACATGACCATCAACTTCTTTGCCATAGTAACCTTGGTGATTGTGGTAGCGCTTAGCATTGCTAGCAACATCACCCTTGTATCGAGGATCTTGTGGGCGTTCATGACTATTCACAAATGCAGCCACATCCCATGCATCTTGAATCGAAAGTTGCTGGCTCTTTCCAAGCGGCATGTTTTCATAGATGAAATAGGCAGCGGTGTTCACCCGG
This sequence comes from Vibrio sp. 10N.261.54.E10, assembly GCF_002877735.2. NCBI lineage: Bacteria > Pseudomonadati > Pseudomonadota > Gammaproteobacteria > Vibrionales > Vibrionaceae > Vibrio > Vibrio sp. 10N.261.54.E10. The sequence goes on along the minus strand of NZ_MCXE02000002.1, from coordinate 621,052 downwards.
TGCATACCCGCGCCCCAGTTATACGCGTTTTCGCCCCACAATGGTGGAAAGTATGAACGTCCGTCAGCCCCTTTAATACCTTCACCATTTTGACCATGACAGGTTTGGCAGTTGGTTTGGTAAACCTTTTCACCACGCGCTATCGATGGCTCTTGTTCAGGATTATCAATCTTAGGATAGCCACGACCTGCCAGTTTGCTTCGGTCATCGATTGGGTATTTGCTTAGCAGTTCTTCCGGAAGAGGGAAGCTTTCAGCTTTACCACCGACTTGTAAGTCGGCATCGCTAATCTCAGGAACGGGTGTATCTTGCATGCCGTTCTTATCTAAGATGCCGCCCATCGCCAGCCAGTATGAATAAGCCGTCAGTGCGACCATCTCTTTTGAACCCTCGGCCGGTGGCAGACCATTCATTGAGTAGGTGAAGCAACCTTGGATACGTTCTGCGTAGCTGTTTACCTTGTCATTCTTAGAACGATACGCAGGGTAGGCCATGTACGCCCCCCAAAGAGGGGCAGCGTTAGGCTTCATGCCCGCTTGCATGTGGCAGTTGACACAGTTTTGTTCATTGCCTACGAACGTACCACGCATCTGTTGTGAATCGACAAACAGCGAGTACCCCAATTTTACTTTGTCGCCAAATTCCCCAGCAGGGATATCAACCAAGTCTCGTGGCACCAGATATTTGTTGTCTTGAGGCTTCTCAACGGCTGGCAGTTCGGTTTGGCGATCTGGCAACTCAGCTTCGGCATAAGCGATTCCAGAGGCAAGGGTTGCGGTAATTAAAAGTAATGTTTTCATGCGAGCCCTTTAGTATCGGAAAGATGCGAAATAGTAAGAGAGGTTTTTGATCTCATCGTCGGTCAACTTGCCGGCGATATTGCCCATCATGTTTAAATCATCACCCTTACGAGTGCCGTTTTTCCAAGCGTTGAGCTGAGTCTGAATGTAGTCGGCATGCTGACTCGCTAGGCGAGGAAATTTGTCTACGCCCATACCACTTGGTCCATGACAGGTAGCACAAGCAGGAATGTTTCGATCCCAATCACCTTGGAATACAAGTTTACGATACGGGTTATCGATATCGGCTTGTGAGCCGCGTTGTTCTAAATCGGTGAAGTCGTATGAAGGTAATGAAGCGAAGTATTCTGCAACTTCACGACGAATCGCAGGATCAGACACACCATCAGCCATGCCTTTCATGATCGCGCTTTGACGCTCACCACTTGAGAATAAGACTAGTTGATGTTCTAGGTAGTCAGCATTGAGCCCTGCAAGCATAGGTGCGATGTTGGGCATGCCTTTCCCGTCGGCTTGGTGGCAACCGCTACAGGTTTCTGCGGCTTCTGGCATTGGATTGGGTGCTGCTTGTGCAAAACCGGATAAAGAAAGGCTTCCCAGAGCAGCGATGCAAAGCGTTAGAGTTTGAGTTTTTATGTTCAGCTTAATCATGAGGCGTCGCTATTGGTTGTAATGCACGCATTTTCGACATAATTGGTTGCTCGCGCTATTGTGGATTTCCACATTAATTCACTGGGAACTTGAGGTAAGTCTCACATTAATAACCTCAATCACCATAGTGGTATTGATGTGGATTTCGATAGGCGAATCCAACTGCCGTTAACGAAGTGCAAGGGAACTGCCATGTTCGCCTCGGTATAACTGCTTGTTAAGGCTCTTTTATGGCACCGATTGTATAAGCATAGCTGCTTTATGGATGCGGGCTAAAAAAGTTGTGGTGAAATGAAGATTACCTAATGGTTTTGGGTTGATTACTCTATCTAGAGCGGATGCTTTATGTAGATTGGGTACTTTATGTAGATTGGACGTTTATCCAAATAGGGTGCTTTTCTAGATCAAGGGGACGAAAAAGCAGAGCAACCTCGAATGACGAAGTTGCCCTGTTGTGTTCTCATCTGCAAATCAGATAAGGAAGTGTTTTGAATCAGTGATTAAGTTATAGCTTGCTGAGTTTAAGCTAGACCTTGTAGATCTTAGCCGGAAGCGCTTGCCTTGCTGCTGCCCCCACAACCCAATCCAACATCACGCCTTTGCCTTCTCTCGTTGGGTCAATTAAACCAATATCATTGATATTAACGCCATCGTTTGACTTCATCTTCACTGGTTGTTGTGTGTCACCAATCCAGTGTGCACGTTCACCGAGCTCTTTGTGGCCAAAGCCGTGTTCAAAGCCTAATGTGCCCGGTTTAATGCCATCAATCACCATCGCCAACGCGTGTGTGGTTGAACTCGGTGTTTCAATGGCAAATACGTCACCGGTTTTGATGCCTGCAGAAGAGGCGTCTTGTGGGTGAATGTAAACCGGGTTCACGCCTTTGATAGACTCCAAGCGTGGTGACAAGTTGGACACCGCACTGTGAATGTTGGACTTAAAGTTGGTCAGGGTGAACGGCCACTCTTTTGCTGGGAATTGCTCTGCTAATGGCGTGCCGTCTGCCAGCTTTTGTGGATACCATGTCGGGCAACCCATGTACTGCTCACCACTGATGGTGTTGTGAGAGGTACCAAGCTTTTCATTCCAGATAGCCAATGGCTTGGTCCATTTGTACTTCATAGTTTCATTGGTATACGCATTGGTTGCGTCTTCAAAACGACCGCCACGCGCAAAAATGTACGCTACTTTGAGCATCTCTTCTGGTTTAAGCGTTTTGTGCATTACAGGTATAAGGCGCTCTAGACCAGACCAAACGATATCTTCGGCGTCTACATTCGGCACGCCACCTTTTACGAACGCCAAGTTAGCAGCTGAGCGCAGGTAGAAGTCTTCAGCGCTATGAATACCGTGCCAGTTACCTTGATTGTCTTTGATTACGTTGTCGCCGAAGCCACCTAAGCCCAGTGTTTTCGCTAGATCAATAAAGAAGTTCTCTAGGTTGATGGCACGTCCGTCTTGAGTGCGGGAAGTTTTAGGCTCAACAATCGGCCAGCGAGCGGTGATCGTTTTAGTCGCGACACCATGCCAAGGTGTTGCCATGCCCCAGCTTTCGTAGGTCACCGTGTCTGGCACGAGGTAATCCGATAATGCTGTGGTCTCATTGATGAATGCATCGATAGACACGATCAAGCCAAGCTGTTTTGGATCCTTAAGCTTTTCACCCAGCAAGTTGTCTAAACCCGGAACACCATAAAGTGGGTTCGCCATGTGGTTGATCCATGCCTTTGCGCGGTAAGGATAGCCATCAATCGCAGCTGATAAGTGCTCGGTTAACAGCGGTGCTGAGATTGGATACCACGGCGCGCGCGTCGGGTAAGGTGACTCACCGGCGGCAACGCGACGTTTGTATTCGCTGGTTTTTTGATACGGGAACTTGCTGCGGGACAAGAACACGCCTTGAGGCTTAGTCTTACCTTTAAACTTAGTAAAGTCGTAGCGTGGGCCTGCAACCGAAGTCGGGTAGCCACCCGCTTTCGCCATCGCACCGCCTTTCGCGTTGATGTTACCGATCAGCGCGTTCAGCATTAGGATAGAGAACGAGTTGTAGAAGCCGTTGGTGTGCATGTTGCCACCGTGAGTATCCACGACTGCTTTCGTCCCGTAACTGGTAAAGCGTTTCGCTAGTGCAATAATTTGGTCCTGCGGGATCTCACACTGCTCACTGTAGTATGCAAGGTCATATTTGAAGGCTTCTTCCTTCAATCTTTGCAGAGAAGACTTAACACGAACAGTCTGACCATCAACTTCTACGTCTTGATCGACGAACAGAGCCGCTTCATTCACCTGAATATGTGATGCCAATAGTGACGTTGTCACATCAAGTGCGATAAATCCGTCATCGTCAGACATCGGTTCGCCTGTTTCTAGCAAACCCATATCCGATGCGCGAAGCATGCGCCCGTTTTGTGGGTGTGCTTCGTCACTGATCACAAGGTGTGAAGCATTACACCAATGCGTGGTGCCTGCTTTTTGCATCGCTTGTGCGCTTGGGCGAGACAAGAAGTCGTGATTGTATCGTTGGTTCTCGATGATCCATTGGATCATACCCAGCACTAATGCTGAATCGGTGCCCGGTTTGATCGGTAGCCAGTTGTTTCGATCGCCCGCAGCAAGGCTTGAAGATCCTGCAGGAAGGCTCGGAGTCACTATGGTGTAGCTCAGTTTTCCGTTGGTACGAGCTTCAGCCAGCTGTCTTGCTTGGCGCTTAAACGGGTTACCCGCTTGAGCTGGAGACATACCGATGAAAAGAATGAACTCTGCGTTGTTGAAGTCGGGCTTTAAGTGCGAGAACTTGTCTAGATCGTTCATGATCGCGCCTGAACCTGCGCGGAACGCGTAGCCACAGTAAGATCCATGGTGACCAAAGTTACGAGTGCCGTAGCTGTTAAATGCAAAGCGCTTCAAGATGTCGTCACGGCCTTCATTACCGGCATTAGTCACAAGCAGTTGGTTGGCTTTTGGTCCGTATTCAGGGTTGTTCGGATCGAGTGGTGTTTCGATGTCACGAATCGATCGTAAGCCCTCAACTTCACCTTCACCGAATAAGTCACCACCCTCGGTGATCTCAGAGATAAGTTGTTCGTAGCTGATTGGTTCCCACTTGCCTTCACCACGCTTACCAACGCGTTTGAGCGGTTGAGTGATTCGGTATGGGCTGTTTTGAATCTCCAACATGCCGTTACCACGGGCACAGGCTGTCGAGCGGTTATTGATGCCTGATTCACCAGACAAGCCAATGTAGGCGTCTTTTACCGGTGTTTTGAATGGGATCTGTTGGTCACTTGATAGCGGGTGATACGGGTTGCCCGAGATACGCAAGATCTCGTCATTGCGATTATCGATACGTACACGCAATCCACACAGTGTCCAGCAACCAAAACACATTGATGGTGCAACGCGTTGGTTTGGATTCGGCGAGATCTTACCTTGCTCATCGACACTGTATTCTGTCTCTAGCGAATTACCGTGATGGATGTGATTGGTTTTCTTACCCGCGGTGCCATCGATAGCACCGTGAACCATGTGTTTTGTGGTTGTCGCATAACCTGCAGCAAAAGCTCCAACACCACCGGCAGCAAGGCCTGTTTTCAAAAATTGACGACGTTTGTTATCCATGATGATTCCTCAGACTACAAGCTATGTGAGCGGTTAAGTGGTGAAGGTGTGTTTTGGTTTGGCTTAGATGCTGTCTTTGTCGCAGAGCCAGTTGTTCGTGTAGATCCAACAGACACGATTTCAGAGGCGAACAACGCAAGTGCTAGCCACAGGCCGCACATGCCAACGATGCCGAGTAATCCTGCGCTACCCATCGGCAGTTCATAAGGGAATGGGCCAACATCGAAACGGGGAATGGTTTGAACTTCCATCATGGTGACCCAACGTACCGCCCATGCAGAAACTATGGTCGCAAGCGCAACACAGATAATTCCTAGCTTACTTTGCGATAGGCGTTGCAGTGGTAGAACCAAGATCATGCACAGCAAAATGCTGGTGGTCATGATGCCTAAATTGATGCCCCAAGCGTCGTTCTCATACAGGCTGAAGTGACCATGGTTAGATGCCCAAATCGACGTGAGAATGATGGCAAGGCCACCAGTTAAGTTAATGGTTCTTTGTATCAAAGCTAGGTCTGTTGGTTTTAAGCTTGGCTTGCTTGAAGGCAGTAGAGCCCAAATCAACAGCGTTAAACCCGTTGCAGCAAAGAATGCGGTCGTGAACCAAAGCAGCGGAGAAGCCGGTTGATGCCAAAGCGGTCGGCTCGCCAAAATCGCAATCTCTGCGCCTGTGTAAAGCGCGATGCTTAGGCCCGAAATAGCCGTCACAGCAGCGAGCGCAATCATCAGCTTTGACGATATTTGCCATTGACCTAGCGTCAGCCAAGCCAAACGTTTTAGAAGTGGGTTTTCACTCTCTTTCAGTTGTGCGATGTCATCACGCAGGTAAACCCATGCGGTTGCGACAGCCAGACCAGAGAACAAAGGTAGAAACAGAGAGCCCAATGACATCCATGACCAAGGTGTGATGTGAGCATAGAAATGCCACGCACGTCCGGGTTGATGCAAGTCACCAGTAAGCGCTAATGGCCCAACAATCGCACCGATTGCCATCACAAGCACAAGGGCAGAACGAAATTGGTGGCTGGTTGAATTTTTGAATATCAGTGCAATCAAAAACAGAATAGCGGCCGCGTAAGCCGAACCTATGTAGAAGAAATATTGAACCGCCCACGGTAGCCAAGCGATCTCTTGAGCGGGGACTAACACCTCAGTGATATTCATGCTGTCTCTCCTTGTTTGCCTTGTGTCGCGATTGCCAATTCTTGTTTGCTAGAGGATGAGTTATCGATGGCGGCTGGATCATAAATCGCAGGTTGGCCTTCAATGTGACTAACGAATCGCTCGTTCATGCCGATATAGAAAACATGGGGGTTGGTATTCTGCTCTGGCTTAAGCACCTTGATGTCGTCTTGGTTTTCATTGAGCAGACGGTTGATCTCGCTGTTTGGATCTTTAAGGTCGCCAATGACACGCGCGCCACCGACACAGGTTTCTACACAAGCAGGCAGTAAGCCGTCTTCAAGGCGGTGTGCACAGAAGGTGCATTTGTCTGCGGTAAGGGTGTCGTTATTAATGAAACGAGCATCGTAAGGACAAGCTTGAACACAGTAAGCACAGGCTACGCAGCGTTCGTTGTCGACCATGACAATACCGTCTTCGCGTTGGAAGGTCGCTTGAACTGGACAAACCTTGATGCAGGGAGCGTTGTCACAGTGATTACAGAGACGAGGTAACATGAAAGATTTCACGTCTTGTTGAGCAGTCGAACCATCATCAAGGGAGACTTCATACTGTTTTACGGTGGTTCTGAATTGGCCAATTGGTGCTTGGTTTTCAACGCTGCAGCCAACAGTGCATGCCTGACAGCCAACGCACTTACGCAAATCAATCGCCATGGCGTAGCGTTTACCTACTTCGCCCTTGCGGTCAGGCTGGTTGTTATTGCGAATGGCTGTGCTGGCGACTGCGGTGTTGATTCCGGCAATGGGAATGAGCGCAGCGCCGGCGGAAACTTTACCGAATTGGCTGAGAAACCGTCTTTTCAATGAGTCCATAGAGGTACCTATAAATGGGTATTCGATCTGTTAGGCTCATTGTCAGTTTTTGACCGTTCACGAGGTATTGTGGATTTCCACATACCCAGATCAAAGTTGATCTAGAACAAATGTGGTTTTACCAATCTAGCTGTTATGCTTTGTTTAAAGGCTCTATTTAACGTGTCGTCAATGCGTTATTCGAGTGTGAACATGCCATCAGTGTGGAGAAAGAGATTTTAGTGACAGTCCGAAACCTAATATCAATCGTTAGCCTTTGTTGGTTGAGTCTAACTGCAGGAATCTGTTTAGCCGCTCAAGCGGAGCAAGAGATTACAACATCAAACACTGTTGAGTCGGAACAGGTGATTGAGGTCGGTGTGCTGGCTATTCGAGGCAAGCTTTCCGCGCAGCAGCGTTGGCAGCCGACGATGGATTGGTTGTCGGAGCGCATTCCCGGCAAACACTTTGTTCTCAAGCCTTTCAACTTAGAAGAGATGGCTGATGCGGTAAAAGGTGTTGAGGTCGACTTTGTCATCACCAACCCCGGTCAGGCGGTTCGATTAGGACGCCAGTATGCGCTTTCTTGGATGGCAACCATGACCAGTCATAACTTTGAAGCTCAAGGCACCAGTAATACACGCAGCATTGGTTCCGCCTTAGTGGTGAGAAGAATGTCGCCCTATATCTCTCTCGAACAACTCAGCGGTAAGCCGATTGCGGCAGTCTCTGAAAATGCTTTTGGTGGTTACCTCACTATGCGTTACCAAGTGATGCAACAAGGGCTCAACCCCAATCACTTTTTCTCTAATACTCAGTTCTTAGGTTTCCCTATTGATGCTAGCTTGTATCAACTGCGTGAAGGGCACATTGAAGCTGCGGTGGTGCCTGCGTGTTTGGTCGAGAGCATGTTCAGCGAAGGTTTGCTGGTGGCGGGTCAATATCGTGTTATCGAGAATCAAGCACCAGAAGGGTTCCGATGTCAGGTGTCTACACCGTTGTACCCTAACTGGTCGTTTGCCAAAACAGAGCGAGCGTCTTCGGCACTGGCTAAACAAATGAGTCAGGTGTTATTTGCTATGCCAAAAAGCAGTGCACCAGCCATTGCAGCGAATGCATCGGGCTGGACTTCACCGACAAGCCTGCTGTCGATCGACAAGCTATACCAACAACTCGACATGCATCCACTGCAACAACCTTGGTGGAAAGAAGCGTTAATCTGGCTCAAGTACAATCAACAGTGGGCATGGGCGTTCTTTATTCTTGTCGTGTCTCTAAATGCTTACCACTTCTGGCTAGAATACAAATTCAGCCGCAGCAAAAAGCAACTAGAAGCGACGCTGTACAAGCTGAAAAGTAAGAGTGAACAGCTAGAGCACTCACAGCGTATCGCGGTAGTTGGTGAACTAGGAAGTAGCTTGGCACACGAGATTAATCAGCCTCTGGCAGCAATTCGGAATTATAGCGAAGGTGGTTTACTGCGGATTTCGAAGAACAAACCGCTGACTGACATAGAGCCTGTATTTGAGAAGATCCAGTCGCAAGTGGACCGTGCTGATGCGATTATCCAACGCTTAAGAAACATGATCAAAAAGCGTTCATCAAATAAATCTCAAATTGATATAGAAGTGCTTCTTACAGATACCATCGAGCTACTGCAATTTCGATTAGAGAAACACAAGATAACCATTGAACGTCATGTCGTGGGTAAACCTATCACGCTACATGTTGACCCTGTCGGATTGCAGCAGGTAGTTGTAAATTTGATCAACAATGCGACTGATGCATGTAATGCTCAGATGCATCGCGAACAAAGCGCTACGTCTGATATTGGTAACAAAAATAACGAACCATCGACAATTAAAGTGATTACCGAGTATCAACCGGATAAAATGATGCTGTCGGTTATCGATAACGGTACGGGCTTAGATTTTACCGAGCAACAAGTCACTCAAGCCTTTGTGAGCAGCAAAGAAAACGGCTTGGGATTAGGGCTTGCGATTTGCCAAGATGTGATTGAAGACCACAGTGGCAAAATGAGCATTACTTCACTGACTCCTCATGGTTGTCATGTCGCGGTGACACTACCTTCCTCTATTTCAAATGATTCATAAGGAATCTTGCTATGCCTGAACTTCATCAAAGGCTTCCTGTCTATGTGGTTGATGACGATGAGTCGATGCGTGACTCATTGGTGTTCTTATTGGAAGAGCATGATTTTACGGTGTCAGCCTATGAAGATGGCCCGAGCTTTTTAGACTCTGTGGATCTCACAAAGTCGGGCTGTGTAGTGCTAGACAGCAGAATGCCAGAGATGAGAGGGCAACAAGTTCATGAGTTAATGGTGAAAGCGCAGAGTCCGCTGTCGGTTATCTATCTCACAGGGCATGGCGATGTGCCAATGGCGGTGGAAGCTTTGCAAGCAGGTGCGATGAACTTCTTTCAAAAGCCGGTTAAAGGAGGGGAATTGGCCGAGGCAATCAAGCAAGGATTAAAGGCTTCTGAAAAGCATCTTCACATGAATGTGTATCGCCAAGCTTATGCGTCGCTGACCGAACGAGAAATCGACATCCTTAAGCAGATCATTGATGGTAAGCGTAATCAGAAAATCGCTGATGAATTGTGTATCGCGATGAGAACAGTAGAAGTACACCGAGCAAGCTTGATGAAGAAATTCTCAGCGAAGACGGTTGCCGAGTTGGCTTACATATACGGGCAATTGACTTAACTATCACTGTGCGAAATTCCTGATGGAAACCCATCAATTTCGTCACCAAGCTTTAGGACTTTCCTGATGAAAGGCAGCCTTCATAATTTATCTATATTGAAGCAAGATCACACCATTTATGGAGTGCATACGGATAGGTCTTAGTAGACTTTTTATCGCTATGTATTCCTGAGATACTGAACTGAGTTCATTTTAGGGCGGAACGTTTTAATAACGGCGCTTTTCCCTGTAATTAGAAACATACCATTCACTATGGGTTGATCACTTTCCCGATATCGGGGCTAGTATCAGCCGAGTTAGGTTAAAATATTTTATGAGTACAATGGGAATTGCAATTGGTGCGACGGCTCTTTCGTTAATACTTGTCGCCGTGTGGCTGATCTCTTTATCGCTAAGAAAGCAGCGCTTGGAACAAGAACGTAAGGCTCGTGCTGTCGCTTATCGAAAAGCGATTGAAAAAGCGCGCATACAAGAGCAAAAAGAGCGTCACTTCAAAGCCGAAACTGGGCATGTACCGTCGATACTGTATTTGGCAAAAGAAGCTGAACGTAACAATATTAAGGAAGCTCTGTATTGGTACGACAAAGCAGCGCAACTCGATAATATTAATGGCATGTATGGCATTGTGCGCCTAAGCATGAAGCGTAAAGAAGACCTCATTTTAAGAGAGAAAGCCAACTTTTGGCAGCTAGCAATCTCTGCTTTAGACAATGACGTATCGGCGAAATTCGAGATGGGCAAAGCGCTCGTCTTTGGTCGTGGAACCGATAAGAACATCCCTAAGGGTTATACCTATATTGAAGAGTCTGCGGCTGGTGGTAATACCGAAGCGATGCTGTTTATCGGTGACTGGTGTCTAGATAAAGAAAACCCAGACTACTCTGCCGAAAGCTCTGTCGAGTGGTACCAAAAGGCCGCGGAAAAGAATAGCTTAGACGGCAAGATCAAACTTGGTATGAGTTATTTGAACGGTGTGGGTGTTGAGCCTAACCATGGCGAGGCTGTTTACTGGTTTGAGACGGCCGCAGAAAAGAACAGTGCAGAAGCCATGTTTAGAGCAGGTGAAGCTTGGATTGACCATGGTGAACACGGCAATGCCATTGCTTATATCTGGCTATTTTTATCGGCTCATTTTGGTTACTCAGAAGCCAAGCATTTGAGGGATAAAGTCGGCGGGGAACTTGGTGTGGATGCTGTCGTGGGCTTACAAGCTCTGACTAAACCGATAATGACTAAGTTGACCCAAGAAGCAATCACTAAGCACTCAATCATTAAGGCGCTCAACAAGCTCTACAAACGCAATGTCCCTGTCCCTAAGAAGGTTAAAGAAGCGTCCGATGAAGAAGGTGAGGAGTTAAATGTCGATGGTAGTCATTTAGAGACCAAAGCGTCGAGTGAGCAAGGTTCTAACGTCGATTACAGCCAGCAGGCGACGCCAAACCATGATAGCGGTGCTGCGAATCAAGGGTCACCCAGCGATCAAGCAACGCATAACAAAGAAGCAAGTCCTAACTCTCTAGACTTCAGTCAGGCAGCCGTGGATCCAAGCTGGAAAAGCAACCACTAAAACGTGTTGGTTAGCTTTGATGAGTTAGACAAGAATGACTAAAGCTGTGAAGCTATAAAGCTATAAATCTATATAGCTCCTAGCCGTAATCTAGAAAACCAAGACAACAAAAAAGGGAAGCGAATGCTTCCCTTTTTATTTGTGTGCTATTTGCTTTTAGAGCTTAGAGCTTAAGCCTAATACCCAAGAGCTGTTAAGCTTTGTTTTGCTCAGCTTTACATACAGCCGCAGTGAACACTACGTCAGTTGAGCTGTTAAGTGCTGTTTCAGCCGAATCTTGAATCACACCAATGATGAAACCAACCGCTACAACCTGCATCGCTACATCGTTTGAGATACCGAATAGGCCACAAGCTAGAGGAATCAGTAGCAGTGAGCCACCGGCAACGCCTGATGCACCACATGCTGAAATTGCAGCAACAAGGCTTAGTAGGATCGCAGTGAAGATATCAATCTCAATACCCATTGTGTGTACAGCTGCAAGCGTTAACACAGTGATGGTGATTGCAGCACCCGCCATGTTGATGGTTGCGCCTAGAGGGATTGAAACAGAGTAAGTATCTTCATCTAGCTCTAGCTTCTTACAAAGGTTCATGTTCACTGGGATGTTTGCAGCGCTTGAACGAGTGAAGAATGCCGTTACACCAGATTCACGAATACATTGTAGTACAAGTGGGTATGGGTTCTGTTTTGTCTTTACAAAGACAAGCAGTGGGTTAACGACAAGAGCAATGATCAGCATTGAGCTTAGTAGAACCGCTAGCAGTTGACCGTAGCTTGCTAGTGCATCGAAGCCCGTTGTTGCGAATGTAGTCGAAACAAGGCCGAAGATACCGAATGGCGCAAGACGAATAATGAAGCGAACAATGTGTGAAACACTGTGGCTAAGGTCTTCGAAAACCGCTTTGGTTGTTGCAGATGCGTGGTGCAGTGCAAGACCAAGACCGATTGCCCAAGCAAGAATACCGATGTAGTTTGCGTTCATTAGCGCACTAACTGGGTTATCTACAAGCTTGAATAGAAGGGTATGAAGAACTTCCGCGATACCTTGAGGAGGGTTAGCACCTTCAGCGCCAGCAACCAGTGTCAAAGTGGTTGGGAACATGAAGCTCAGTACTACAGCAGTCAGTGCAGCAGAAAACGTACCAATCAGGTAAAGCACAATGATCGGACGCATATGAGTATGCTGACCTTTCTTTTGGTTTGCGATAGAAGCTGCAACAAGAATGAATACTAAAATTGGGGCAACAGCTTTCAGAGCGCCAACAAACAGACTACCTAGTAGGCCTGCATCTTGAGCTGCTGAAGGAGACACCATGGCGAGAACGACACCGAAAACAATACCAGCAAGGATCTGTAGAACGAGATTTCCACGAGCGATGCGGGCGAGCATGTTGTGATTTTGCATAAAATACCTGCAATTGTTAATTTATTATAGTGATGTATCTTTTTATAAAGTTGTACCAAATCCGACTATACACTAGTGGAATGGGCGGTCATATTAGCGGGATCTAAGAGGGTGTCTAGGAATAGTTTACTTTTAGGGTGATTGTTTGCGCTACGTGGTGTTTTTAGAGCTAAATGTTAATCAAATGTGTTTTGATTGAGCTATAAATCTACAAAATGACATTTAATAGACTCAATATACTGTAAATTTGGAAATGTAAACGACTATTGGTAAGAACATTGTGTGCATAAATAGTCACACTAAGACCAAATTGAAACAAAAAGCCCCACGTGTTTAACACTAAGGGGCTAAGCTTGTCTCAAATACAACTTATAGTCGTTAACTTAAAGGTTTAGTCAGAAGCTTTTTTAAGATTTCGACTTTCTGATTGAACGGTTTTGTACATCTTCGAAAGCTGCTTACTGTTAGCACGTTGCTCTGCCAATGAGGCACCATTTCTGGCTTGCTCTCGCAATAGCTTTTGATAGTTATTAAATCGTCTTTCAGACAACTCTCCACTCTCAATGGCTTTGCGTATTTTGCATCCAGGCTCTGATTCATGATGGCAATCAGAGAAACGACAGTGCATAGCTAACTCTTCGACATCAGAAAAGGTTTCGCTTACCCCTTCGGCGCAGTCTGCAAGTTGCAACTCTCGCATTCCTGGCGTATCAAGCAGTAAGCCGCCCGATGTCAGTAAATGCAGTGAGCGTGACGTCGTTGTGTGTCGACCTTTGCTGTCGTCTTCACGAATGCCACCCGTGGCCTGCTGAGTCTCCCCAAGCAGCGAGTTGACCAGCGTAGATTTCCCAACACCAGACGACCCCATCAAAGCCACCGTTTTGCCCGTTTTACACCAAGGCGACAATACTTGAGTAGAGTCTTGGTCTAGGCTATTAACGGCTTCGATCATCAGCATTGGGTCTAGGCTTTGTACTTGCTGTACTTTGTCTTGGTAGTCGTCACACAAGTCTTTCTTGGTGAGTACGATAACGGCTTCAACTTGCGCTTCATTAGCGAGAGCGAGATAACGCTCGATGCGGCTTAGGTTAAAGTCGTTATTTAACGAAACCACGATAAAAACCGTGTCGATATTGGCTGAAATATATTGTTCAGCTACGCGACTGCCAGCAGCTTTACGGCGGAAGAGCGATTGACGGTCTAGTAAGCGGTCGAATTGCAGATCAGAGTTCAAAATCACCCAGTCGCCAACGGTCATTGCCGGTTGGTTTTGGTGGATGGGTAGAACAATTTCACCTTGCTCTGACGCTAATGTATAGCCACTACGGTGATGTGCGACGATACGAGCAATGACGGAGTGGTCATAGTCTTCGAGTGTCAGTTGTTGTTGGAATACAGGTTGCCATCCAAGTTGTTGAAGTGACATTGGATGAGAAAATGCGTTTTGTGAATTCATGTCTATTTACCCAGACGTGCGAGCTTTCTTTTCTTATGAGAGCATTAACGTCTTGTAAGATCTCAGGTTGTTGATGAGATCGAAAAGCGTTAGTCATATCAAAAAGCGTCGAGACGTCAAAAATGTTTTGTGCTTGGGTCGAATTCAAATAGATAGGACCCCGGATTTAGTCATGCGTTGTTGGGCATGCAGGTATTGATCACTTATGATCAACAGTAAACCGGGTAAAAGTGTGCGGTCGTCAATGGATGACGATAAGTTGGTAGATCGGTGTTTAAGTTTGATTAACCAAACAAATTAACGCGTTACTTTTACTGCCAGTTTTAGTGTGTTCATTACAATCATCTTCTATTCTCCTTGGTTTATTGATGTGTTCAGGCTTTGAATAAAAAGCGCGCTCAGTTTAACAAAAAGCCACGATGGCGAGAAGTCATCGTGGCTTAATTTATTTCATTGATTATGAATCCGATTAGTGATGATCGTGATTCATCTTTTTCATGCCGCTCATTACTTTCTTAACCGGCGCGTCAAAGGTTTGCGTTTCACCGTTAGCGAAAGTCAGAGTCATTTCGATCTGCTCACCTTCTTTTAGACCATCTTTTAGGTCGAACAACATGATGTGTAGGCTACCTGGCTTTAGTACCGCTTCACCATTTGCAGGGATTGTGATTTGTTGAACTTGGCGCATCTTCATTACGTCGCCGTCAACGATAACATCATGAAGTTCTACCTTTCCTGCTGCTGGCGTTGTCGCAGAAACAATAGCGCGATCTTTATCGCTGTGGTTCATCAGAGTCGTGAATACCGCGCTGTTCACTGCTGAAGGCGGGGTTGCACGAGCGTACGCGTCATGAACCATAATATCGCTATTGGCGTGAGCAAGGGGAGTGAGCAATAAGCCGGCTAGAGCAAGTGCTTTTAACTTCATGTTGTTGTCCTTAATTTTTATGTTTTTGGTCTGGGACCTGACTTTTTTTGAACTTTATTGAGTAAGTTCTTTGTTTTTACGTTTTACTGCGTCAGCTTGTTGATAGCCTCAACAATTGGCGCTGGCGTTAACGTATGCGGCACTTTGGTAATCAAGGTACCGTCGGGCTTTAAAAAATAAAAATATGAGCTGTGGTCAAGGGTGTATTCCAACTCTGAACCTTCCAGCTTGGTCTTTCTGAAAATAACACCGTAGTTGTGTGCAAGCGTGGTTGTCACATCCAAAGGACCACTTAATCCTTCCATCATTGGGTGGAAGTATTGTGCGTATTCGTATGAGGCCTCTGCTGCATCACGCTCAGGGTCGAGAGAGACAAACATCGGGCGAATCTTGGCTTTTGCTTCATCAGAGACTTGGTTAAGTGCTCCGGCCAACATAGCCAAAGAAGTGGGGCACACATCTGGGCAGCGTGTGAAACCGAAGTAAACGATACGAATTCTGTCATCGGTTTGGTCAAAGATTTCCGTTGGTTGGTTGTCTTTGCCGAAAAGAGTCGTTGCGGAGAACTCTTGTTTTGCAGCGTGTTGTTCTTGAACTTCGTTTTGCCCATCAAGATAGCTTTTGACACCAAAGCCAAGTACAAAAGCGACAACCAATGCTAACGACCAATTTCTACTCATCTTGCCATCCTTATTGCAGGTTTTACGGTTTCAACACCATCGGTGAGCTCACCAAGCCAAGTCATGTGATCCATGGTACACACGGGTAAAATGACATCACCTTCATAGATGTTGTTACCAGTATTTTTTAATTGGAAACGTGCTGAGCCCATTTCCATCTCTAAACCGGTCAGCGATAGCATCAAGGTTTCAGAGGCCGCGCCTTCCCACACCACTTTGATTTTTGTTGGGACTAGAGGTTGAGCTGTTTCATGCTCAAGGGTCATAGCAACGCTGTCTTGCTCACACCATGTTGTTGAAAGCATGCAGTAGTCATCTAAGTTGACGTCAGGAGAGTGGCTCTCTACTACCGATTTAAATTGCTCGACTGCCTGTGGTCCATAAAAGCCAGCGACCAGCGCAATACCGAGCGCAGCAACCTTTAATGCTGGGTGCATGTCGTGTTCTCATTTGATTTTATAAGAACGGCGATGGTATCACACCACTCAATACGTGCTTGTATCAAAAAGCAATTTTGTGCGTATGGTAGAACTAAAAAAGCGAAGCCATTGGCTTCGCTTTTGTCTGTTTAATAGATATGTGAGCTTAGTATTTCTAAGTTCTATCCATTCTGAACATGTTCCAGAAATACGTTGAATGATTAGTCAGCGTTACGCTCTGCGAACTTCTCCAGGCCTAAAACCAATGCAATCGCAGCAAACATCATCACAATCGCCATGACCAACTGAGAAGGCTGAGAGGTTACCGCTTCAAAATCAAACGGTGATAGGTTTTCTTGAATCAGAGGAACTTGTTCACCTTTTGAGTTTGTGCGCCAGCTGATGGTCTCTTTCCAAGGCCAGATCTTAGGCAGCGTACCGATCATCAAACCGGTTAAGAATACCAATGTGAAGTCGCGGAATGAACGCAATAGCCAAGACAGTACATGTGAGAAAGTCAGCAGTCCGATCACACAGCCCGCAAGGAATAGCGCAAGTACATCGACTTGAAATGATTTAACGGCGCCAAGCACGGGGCCATACATGCCAATCAGGAGCAGAATAAAGCTGCCTGAAATACCGGGTAAAATCATCGCGCAGATAGCAATCGCACCCGCAATCAATACGTTGATGCTGGTTGGTTCCATTTGCAGCGGTTTAAGCACGGTAATGCTATAAGCGAAAGCAACGCCAAGTAGCAAAAACACGAAGCGAATCATATCGCGTTTCTCTACTTGCTTAAGAATATGGAAAACCGAGACCAAGATCAGGCCGAAGAAGAAAGACCACAGTGGAACAGGGTGGGTGACTAATAACCAAGAAATCAATTTTGCGAATGTCGCAATGCTCGTGAATACGCCCGCGAACAGTGAAATTAGGAAGAAACCATTGATGTGATTAAACGCGGCTTTGAAGCCTTCGCGTTTCCATAAGCCAAGTACGCTAGGGTTAATTCTGCGAATGCTTTCTAGTAGCGTATCGTAGATACCAGTGATGAATGCGATGGTTCCGCCCGACACGCCAGGAACAACGTCTGCTGCGCCCATAGCCATGCCTTTGAAAAAAGTACTTAAGTAGTTCATTGCTTCATAGAGTTGAGGATGATTTTGTGCAGTATACAAACTTTAGTGTAAAAAAAGTATGAATATGCTTTTGGGGAAGGGCTTTTATTACTCTATTAATTGTAAGGCAATAAGTTGAAGTGAATATTTGCCTAACATTTAGATAACAACCACTTAGTGATTTGTCATTAAGAGCAGCGATGAAACTGATCTCTTATCGATATTGCATCTTGGTTGCATTATGCAAATGCACTTTGCAATTCGCATGACAAATTCATGGTTTTTATGCGATGCAGGGCTTATAAAACGTCGAATAAAAGTTGGCACGCTAACTGCATTATATACATTGACCCTTCTTAAGCCGAGGGTCACCTAGCCAACTGACGTTGTTAGTGAACCTATGATTTGTTCACAAATATATAGAGCCAATCGCGATTATTGCGGTTGGCTATTTTTTTGCCTGTCGTTTGGTGATCGTCTTTTTACTTTTCCCATTCCTACATTTTTAGGTTCTAAACTTCAGATGAAAAAAAAGCCAGCCACCATCGGTGACTAGCTTATGTTTTCTCGAATCAATCTCGAATCAATCTCGAATCAATCTCGAATCAATCTCGAATCCGTTTTAGTACCCCATCAACTGCAGCAAGTTTTCCGCTGTGCTGATTGCTTCTTTACGGTTAGCAATATTGAGTTTTTGGTAAAGGTTACGGATGTGAGTCTTGATCGTGGTACCCGCTACATCGAGTTCTTGAGCGATCTGCTCATTACTGAATCCTGAATAGATCAGACCAAGCACTTGCCATTCACGCTGAGTGAGTGGGCTAGTGCGCACCAGCTCAGGGATATTCGGGTGATTAACCAAGTTCTCAACAAAGTCTTCATCGAAATGCACCGAACGACTGCGTTGGGTCGTGGAGATATCCTTCATGATTTGTTGCGCGCGGTGACGTTCTAAATCACCTAAGCCAGGCTTGTTGCTCAACTTATCCAAGATATGCCCGATAGTCCCACCGTCGACTAAGAAGTTACCGACCATACCGGTTTGGTTAGTCATATGAAGCGCTTCTTCAAGCAGTACTCGTGCGCTGTCTTCATCGTTAATTTGTGTACGTAACACGGCTTCAACGATCAAGTTGCGGTTGGTGTCTGTAATCAGGTGCGAACGCTGGGCTTCACTCTTAAGGAAAGTTAGCGCTTCTTCTGCGTCTTCATACTGCTCAAGGATGATGTGAGCACGAACGATGTTTCGCCACTGAAGTTGGCAGAAGTGGTTACTTGCCGATTCAGGTCGAACCGCCACACTCAGCCAATCACGTATCGCCTCTTTATCGCCTTTTACTTGCCAGAACAGAATCAAAGAAAGAGAAGCATTTGCCGTCCAATCTACGTGGTAAGTCGATTGACGCAATAGGTGCTGAATCTGGTCGATAAATTTCGACGCTTTATCAATCTCACCACGGCTCAATGAAATACGAGCCAACATAGAATAGCTGTGCAGGTGTTTACTCGGAGAGTGGTGACCAAGGATATCTAAGCCTTTGTAGCAACACTCTTCCGCTTCATCTAGTCGGTTCCAACACCAGAAGATCTGAGCGCGAACACGCAGCAAGAATTCGTGCAGAGGTACGTATTGCAGCTGATGTTCTTCAATCAATTTGAATGCACTGTCTTGTAGCTCAAATGCAGCTTGAACATAACCTTGAGCAATCAAGATTTCGCTTTGTTGCAGAATCGCCCACAGGGCCTGATGGTAAACCTGATACTGACGTGCCAGTTTTTCTGTTTGTTGCATCATCGGTAGCGCACGGCTTAGGTTACCCATTACGTGATTCACTTCGCCCACAACCGAGGTTGCGACAATGCGGCTACGATAAACGGTGGTGTTCAACTGACTCAACGAAAGCTCAGCCAATTCCAATGCTTTCTCAGGCTCATTGCTGTTGATGGCAACTTGTGCGCGTAAGGCGTTGTATTGGCCTTGCTGCTGAGTATCGAGTTCAATGTTTCGCGCTTGATATTGAGTCTCAGCCTCTTCCAACAAAGTACCCACTTGGTCATAACGGTGCTGACTTTGTGCAAGCCAAGCACGCAACATCGAAAGCTTTGGCTCACTGTAAAGTTGGTCGGTAGTCAGTTGCTTGATCGCCATCTCTAGTGACGACAGCTCACCTTGGTTGAACATCGGCCAACCGTGTTCAGTCAGGATTTGAATGATCAGCTCTGGATCTTCAGCTCGTTGTGCATGTCGCAGTGCTTGATGAGGCGTTTTCTGTTTGATCCACGCTTTCGCGGCACTTCGGTGCAACTCGGCTTCTTGCTGTGGAATTCGAGCTTGGCGCTCGTGGGCAAGAAATTCGCCGAATAGATTGTGGAATCGGTACCAGTTCTTCTCGCCTTCAAGCGGGTAGATGAACAAGCCAAATCGATTGAGTGATTCGATCATACCCAGTGCGTCTTCACGCTGTGTAAGCGCGCAGACTAATTCGTCATTGAAGTGATCAAGCACGGAACATTGCATCAAGAACTGTCGGGTTTCTTTGTCTAGCAGGTCGAATACTTCTTCAACCAAGTAGTCCCAAAGATGGGCGTGATTAAAGTGAGAGAACGACTCTGCGGACTGTGCAAGAGTGCGTTTTTGGTGTTGTGCTTGTAGCGCGATAAGTTGCAGTGCAGAAGGCCAACCTTCTACATAACTACAAATGCTATCTGCCGTCGTGTCATCAATGCCGTCGGCTACGCGTTGGTTGAAAAAGCGTGTGGTTTCTTCGGTATCAAACGCCAACGAGTCATTACCTAATTCGATCATTAAGTCACGAACGCGCAGGTTTGCTGTACCAAGTGGTGGCGTACCACGACTGGTGACAACCAACGTTAGGTTATCGGGCATGTGTTTGAGGAAGAAGCGCATGGCTTCGTGGATGTCGTCATTGTTGACCAAGTGATAGTCATCCAACACCAGAAAACACTCGTGATGGAATTCCGACATCTCGGCAAATACTTCACTTAATAAAGAATGCAGCGATGAAAACTGTCGTTTTTCTGCCAGCTTTTGGGCATTCGGACAGGCATTTTGAGTCGCTTTATTAAGTGATTGAAGTAGGTAGTTGATAAAGCGGAAGGCATCGTTGTCGCTATCATCAATGCTGTACCAACCCACATTGGGTTTATCTACCAACCATTGTGCAGCCATGGTGGTTTTGCCGTAGCCCGCTGGAGAGCGGAACAACACAAGCTTATAGCAATCTGCATTGTGAAGCAGATCGAGAACCCTAGGTCGTAGGATTGCATTATGTAAGCGGCCGGGACGAGTCAGTTTCGAAGGGATCCACATATCGAAGTTTTACACCTATTCCGTGGCTATGTTCTGGAATATCCCAATCTATCGTTGAGTGCACTCCAATGACATTAGCCTAATTACTTAAGTCTTTACTCATATTACGTGAAGCCAAACGTCACCGACTATGATCCTCCTCAGAAACCTTGCGCTCCTGCATGTTTTTGGGTGTCTACGCCCTTTATTTGAGACTTTGCTCACGTTGCGGGTTGGTTTGTGAATGTGACTTCGTTCATCCCTACACGGGAATCTATGCAAAAGATGAGAGTTGGAAATTATTTTCGTGATCTGAATATCAGATTTGACAATGACTTTAATCTGGTTAAATAAAAGTCACATCAATTGAAGTTAAGTTATCGAACGGGAGCTTGTGATCTTAGTCACTCCAAGTTTTTGTTCTCAGTCAGAACATGAGAGTCAGATCACTAACCCTAAGTCGGTACGCCCCCTACGCCCTCCCATCTACTCCTAGTCAGTTGCATTAGCGGGAGGATGTTTAGTTTATGGTGACCATGCACGATATGTCACAGATGAATTAGAACTATTAAAAGCGAGATTTCTGAAATGAAACCAACTCAGCAAAAAACTTTCGATAAAGTGTCATTCCAAGAGAGTGTTAAGAAACATTTATCTGCAACCTACGCAACAACCGTTGAAACAGCAGACAGCCGTTCATGGTATCTAGCAATGGGTCGTGCTCTTGCAGAGCTAACGACTTTTGACCTGCTAGAAACTGAAAATGATGAAAAAATTAAGAACGCTAAGAGCGTTAACTACCTATCACTAGAGTTTTTGATTGGTCGTCTAACAGGTAACAACCTGATCAGCATGGGTCTTTACGAACAGATCACTCATGCAATGGAAGAGCTAGGTCAAAACCTAACTGACCTTCTAGAAGAAGAACGCGACCCATCACTAGGTAATGGTGGTCTTGGTCGTCTAGCTGCTTGTTTCATGGATTCTTGTGCCGCTCAAGAATACCCAACAGTAGGCTACGGTCTTCACTACGAGTACGGTCTATTCAAACAATCTTTCCAAGACGGTCGTCAACAAGAAGCACCTGACGCATGGCGTGGTGTTGAAGGTTACCCATGGGAAGTAGCTCGTCCAGAACTAGCACAACACATTGGTTTTTACGGTCATGTAGACGTTGAATTCGTTGACGGTAAAGAAGTTCGTACTTGGGTTCCAGGTATGGAAGTAAAAGCAATGCCTTGGGATCTACCTATCGTAGGTTACGAGTCAAACACGGTTTACCCGCTGCGTCTTTGGGAATGTCAGGCAATCGCACCATTCTCGCTAGCAAGCTTTAACAACGGTGATTACTTCGAAGCGCAACACTCGCTAATCGATGCAGGTAACATCACTAAAGTTCTTTACCCGAACGACAACCACGAGAAAGGTAAGACTCTGCGTCTAATGCAGCAGTACTTCCATTCAGCAGCATCGGTTCGCGATATTCTACGTCGCCACGAAGCAGCAGGTTTCTCTCTAGAAGATCTGCCTAAGCAAGAAACGATTCAGCTGAACGATACACACCCAACGATCGCGATTCCTGAGCTAATGCGCATCTTGATTGACGAGAAAGGTCTATCTTGGGACCAAGCATGGGAAATCAGTGCTCATACGTTCGCATACACGAACCACACACTACTTCCTGAAGCACTAGAGACTTGGTCTGAATCTTTAATCAATCGTCTTCTTCCACGACACATGGAAATCATTTTTGAAATCAACCACCGCTTCATGCAAGAAGTTCGCAAGATGTGGCCTGGTGATGGTGAGAAGCAAGCGAAGCTTTCTATCATCCAAGAAGGTTTCCACCGTATGGTTCGCATGGCAAACCTATGTGTGATTGGTTCTTACAAAGTAAACGGTGTAGCTGCGCTTCACTCTCAACTGGTTAAGAAAGACTTGTTCCCTGAATTCAACGAAATCTTCCCAGGTAAACTGACTAACGTAACGAACGGCATCACGCCACGTCGTTGGTTGAAGTTCTGTAACCCAGGTCTATCTGCGCTAATCACGGGTAAGATCGGCACTGAATGGCCAGCAAAACTTGAGCAGCTAGAAGGCATCGCTAAGTTTGCAACAGACGCGAAATTCCAAAAAGAATTCATGGCTGTTAAGAAAGAAAACAAACAGCGCCTAGCTGATTGGGTTCAAGAGAACATGGGTATCGAGCTAGATACTAACGCTATCTTTGACGTTCAAATCAAACGTCTTCACGAATACAAGCGTCAGCACCTAGATTTGCTACACATTCTATCTCTGTACCACCGTATTCTTAACGAACCTGGTTTCGAGTGTGAGCCACGCGTATGTTTCTTCGCAGCGAAAGCAGCACCGGGTTACCACCTAGCGAAAGAGATCATCTTCGCGGTTAACAAGATTGCAGAGAAGATCAACAACGACCCTCGCATCGGTAACAAACTGAAAGTGGTATTCATTCCTGACTACCGTGTAAGCATGGCTGAAATTATCATCCCTGCAGCAGACGTTTCTCAGCAAATCTCACTAGCGGGTAAAGAAGCATCTGGTACGGGCAACATGAAGATGGCTCTAAACGGCGCGCTAACTATCGGTACGATGGATGGTGCAAACGTTGAGATTCGTGAAGAAGTGGGTGATGAAAACATCTACATCTTCGGCCTAGACGTTGATGGTGTTCAAGCTCTGAAAGCTCAAGGCTACAACCCATACGACTACTACAATGCAGACCCACTACTGAAAGCATCTCTAGACCTACTGACTGGCGATGAGTTCACTCCAGGTCAACCAGGCCTTCTACGTGCAACGTTTGATAGCCTGCTAGACGGTGGTGACCCTTACCTATGTCTTGCTGACTTCGCATCTTACGTGAAAGCGCACGAAGACATGGGCACGCAATACAAAGACCAAGCAGGTTGGGCTAAGAAAGCAATTCTTAACACAGCATTGGTTGGTAAGTTCACATCAGACCGCTCTATCCGCGACTACGTGAACAACATCTGGAAACTTGAAGCGGTTAACCGTTAATACTTCCAAAGTAGCCAAGGCAGTTTCTGCCTTGGCTCAATTAGCTTGTGAGCAAACGAAAGGCTTAAAGGTTTCGTTTATAAACAAGCTGCTTACAAACCGATTGTCACAAGCTAATTGATTAGTAAAAATTAAATTAACAACCCTACAAAATAGAAAGCGTCAGAACGTTTTCGGAGAGAGCGATGAAAGAACAGACCGTATTAAAACAAGTCGCAGAAATGGCAAACATTGCCGACAGTTACGTTAGTGCGTGGGGCGATGAAGCACAAGTATCAGACGAGACGATCACGTCTCTATTGGCTTCGTTGGGCTACGATACAAGCAGCGATGATGCACTGCTTAAGTCAGCAGAAAGAAAACACAAAAAAGATGTACTAGACCCAGTTCTTGTCTTGCGTGACGGTGAGCCAGTAGAAGTGGCGCTTAATCTAGGTGTAAGTGCTCGTGAAAGTGAGTTCAGCTGGCGCTTAGAAACCGAGCAAGGAGAGGTACTTGAAGGCTATCTTCAATCTCAAGTCATTCGTGACGAGCGTGCCGAGGGTGGCCCTTTAGTGTTTGCATTGCCAAGTGATTTGGCATGGGGTTATCACAAGCTCATTGTGAGCCGTAAGCGCCGTAAGAAGCCTTACGAGATGACACTGATTATTACGCCAAAAGCGTGTTTCAAGCAGTCACCAATCGAGCAAGGCAAAAAGCTTTGGGGACCCAGTGTTCAACTTTATACCCTAAGAACTCAGCATAACTGGGGTATTGGTGATTTCGGAGACCTAAAACAGCTTGTTGCGGATATCGCTTCTCGTGGTGGTGACTTCGTTGGTCTAAACCCAATTCACTCATTGTTCCCTGCGAACCCTGAAGGTGCGAGCCCATATAGCCCATCTTCTCGTCGCTGGTTGAACATCTTATACATTGATGTGAGTTCAGTTCCTGAATTTGCACTAAGTGCAGAAGCACAACAAACAGTCGGCAGCGCAGAGTTCCAACAGCGTCTACAAAAAGCGCGTGAAGCACACTGGGTAAACTACACCGAAGTGTCTGAGCTTAAGATGAGCATCTTGCCTCTGCTATTCGCAGAATTTAAGACTCGTCATCTAGACAAAAACAGCGACCGTGCACAAGCGTTCTTAGCCTTCGTAGAAGAGGGTGGCGATAGCCTGATGCATCAAGCGGCGTTTGATGCTCTACATGGTGAACTGCATGCAGAAGATTCTGGCATGTGGGGATGGCCGGTATTCCCTGAGAAGTACCGTACATTCGACAGCCCAGCGACACAGAAATACATCAAAGAGAACTTAGAAAACGTTCATCTGTACATGTACCTGCAATGGCTAGCAGATTGCCAGATCAACGATGCACAGTCTCTTGCAGAAGAGAAGGGCATGGCTGTTGGCCTGTACCGTGACTTAGCGGTAGGTGTTGCAGATTCAGGCAGCGAGACTTGGGCTGACGAAGGCAACCTAGTGATGGATGCGAGCATTGGTGCTCCACCTGATATTCTTGGTCCTTTGGGTCAGAACTGGGGTCTACCTCCGTTAAACCCAGAAGTGCTTCAAGAAACAAGCTACGACGCTTACATCAAGCTACTTCGTGCGAACATGAAGCACTGTGGTGCACTGCGTATCGACCACGTTTTAGGTCTACTGCGCTTGTGGTGGATTCCAAAGGGTGAGAACGCAACTAAGGGCGCGTACATCTACTACCCAGTACAAGATATGCTGTCTATTCTGGCGCTTGAATCTCACCGTTACCAATGTAGCGTTATCGGTGAAGATTTAGGAACGGTACCGGATGAGATTGTCGACATCCTTGCAGATGCTGGCGTGCATTCTTACAAAGTGTTCTTCTTCGAAACATCAGAAGATGACGGTGGTTTCATCTCACCAAAACACTACGCATCACAATCGATGGCGGCACTGTGTACTCACGATATGCCAACGCTTCGTGGCTTCTGGCACTGTGATGACCTGAAAATGGGCCAAGAGATTGGCTTATACCCAGATGCAGAACAATTAGAAACCTTGTTCGATGACCGCCTAGAGTGCAAGCAAGGTATCTTAGATTCAGTAGCATGGCATGGTTTCCTACCAGAAGGTGTGGGCCGCGATGCGAGCCAAGTACCGATGGACTCTTACCTTGCTGAGGCACTTCAACTGCACGTAGCGGCTGGTGGTTCAACACTACTGAGCGTTCAGCTAGAAGATTGGCTAGAGATGGACAAGCCAGTAAACATTCCTGGCACGGTTGATGAATACCCTAACTGGCGTCGTAAACTATCAATGAACTTGGACGAAATATTTGCTCACGAAGGCGTTAATCGTATCGCTTCTAAGCTGACTGACGTTCGAGAAAAAGCCGGTAAGTAATGACGTGAGTGACTTGAAATTAGGTGGTTTTTTGCTTACGCCGTACGAAACTACAACCTCGGTCACTCAATAATGAATGCTCATCTGGTAGAATAAACCGTCGTTATATTGCCCGCACTAATAGCGGGCATTTTTGTATTATGTTTTTTGGATGTTTGGTTAGGGAGAAACGTTTTGGAACTAAGTTCGATTTCAAAGCAAAAACAAATATATACCCAACTATCACAGGCTTGTTTCACAGACCCATTCGCGTTTTTAGGGCCATACCTACCTTCTGAGCAAGGTGAATTACGTGTGTGGATTCCTGGGGCAGATAAAGTTGAGTTGATTGTTGGAAAGGAACCTCGTATTGAGTTAGCGCGAGAGGGTGAAAGTGGTTTCATTCTTAAGCAAGAGAGAGACTTACGTTTTACTCACTATAAGCTTGCGGTTGATTGGGCTGGCGTAGAACAGATCATCGATGATCCTTACCAGTACCACGATCTGTACGCGAGTTATGAAGATCTTCATACACCGAAAGATATGTATCATCACATGGGGGCTCAGTTTATTACGCTAGAGCGTGATGGACAGACGATTTCAGGTACGCGTTTCTTGGTGTACGCACCGCATGCAACTGCGGTAAGCTTGGTGGGTAACTTCAACGCTTGGGATGGTCGCCGCCACCCAATGCAACGCCTAGATTACGGTATGTGGGGCTTATTCATTCCTGAACTGGAAGAAGGCGCTCAATACAAGTTTGAATTAAAAGGACCAAATGGCGAAGGCTTACCACACAAAGCTGACCCATGGGGTTTCTACTCTGAGCAATACCCATCGTTCTCATCTGTAACTTACGATCACGCTCGTTACCAGTGGCAAGATACTCAATGGCAAAATCGCCCGGTAACGCAAAAGCGCAAAGAAGCGCTTTCGTTCTATGAATTGCATGCAGGTTCTTGGAAGCGTAACGCTGAAGGTGAATTCTTAAATTATCGCGAGCTTGCGGCAGAGCTGATCCCATACCTAACGGATCTTGGCTACACGCACGTTGAACTAATGCCAGTTTCAGAACATCCATTCTACGGTTCTTGGGGCTATCAGCCTGTAGGTCTATTTGCACCGACTAGCCGTTTTGGCTCTCCAGATGATTTCAAATACTTCGTCGATCAATGTCACCAAGCGGGTCTTGGCGTTGTTCTGGACTGGGTTCCTGCTCACTTCCCAAGTGATGATCACGGCCTAGCAAACTTCGATGGTACGCCATTATTCCATGATCCAGATCCACGTCGTGGTTGGCATCAAGACTGGAACTCGTACATTTACGATTTAGGCAAAGAGCATGTTCGTCGTTTCTTGGTAGCAAACGCTCTTTACTGGTTCGAACAATTCCATATCGATGGCATCCGTGTTGATGCGGTTGCTTCGATGTTGTACCTCGACTATTCGCGTAGCCATGACCAATGGATCCCGAATGCGGATGGCGGCAACGAAAACTACGACGCTATCGCAACCCTTAAGTGGATGAACGAAGAAGTGTATAAACACTTCCCGAATGCGATGACGATTGCTGAAGAATCAACGGCTTTCCCTGGTGTTTCAGCACCGACTTTTATGGGCGGCTTAGGCTTTGGCTTTAAGTGGAACATGGGTTGGATGCACGACAGCTTGTCTTACATTCAAGAAGACCCAATCAACCGTAAATATCACCACGATACGATTACCTTCCCACTGGTTTACGCACACAGTGAGAATTATGTATTGTCTCTGTCTCACGATGAGGTGGTTTACGGTAAAGGTTCTATCCACAACAAGATGCCTGGTGATGAATGGCAGCAAACGGCAAACCTACGTGCTTATATGGGTTACATGTATGCGCAACCAGGTAAGAAGCTGAACTTCATGGGTGCAGAATTTGGTCAGACGGCTGAATGGAACCATGACGACCAGCTGCAATGGTTTTTGCTGGATTACGAGCGTCATCAAGGTGTTCAGCGTTTAACGAAAGACCTGAACAATCTGTACCGCTCTGAAGCTGCAATGCACGATCTTGATTTTGATCCGAAAGGCTTTGAATGGCGTCTACAGGACTCTGCTGAAGCGAGCATTCTTGCGCACGAGCGCATCAGTGAATCTGGTGAGCGAGTATTGATAGTGTCTAACTTTACGCCAGTGCCTCACGAGCATTTCCGCTTAGGTGTTCCTGCAAAAGGTGAATACGCATTGTTGTTGAATACAGACTCTGTCGACTATGCAGGCAGCGGTTTTGAAGTGAAGCAGACTGCTGAGATTGAATCTGTAGAAAGCGAAGGGCTAGACACATCGATTGAGCTGCGTTTGCCGCCGTTATCGACCGTTTTTTACAAGCTAAATTAGGTCTATAAGTTGAGCAGGTCATCGCTGCTCACTTTTCTGAAAGTCTAAAAAGGGGAACCCTAGGGTTCCCTTTTTCTATTTCAGTAAGCTGGTTAGCGTTACTTGAAGTTGGTGAGATAGAACATTGAGCGTCCGACTACCATTTCAAGGATTCGAACTGAGTTGTTGCCGAAACTGTCCAACATCTTTTCACGAAATTCGCCGTTCGAGCTGAGGTTAAATTGCTCAGGATTCTTGATTTGCGAAGCATGGAAAAACATCAATTTAATCACGTATCGAAACTGCTCATTATCTAGAGCGGCTTGCCAAGATTGGATAAAAAGCGCTTCCGATGAAAAGTCTAGACTGTCTATAACGATCGATAGCATGTGTTCGTGAAGTACTGAGCGAATAGCGCGGGTCGACGGATAATAGCCCTGAAGCGTCGTTAAACTAATGCCAATCTCTTGAGCAATCCTTGCATAAGTTAGTGCTTCATGTCCTTCAGCCAGAAAAAGGTTTAGTACGATCTCATCGTAGTTTTTTTGATTTTCTAGTTTCTGTACTTGAGTAATTCGAGCCATTACAAATCTCTATTGAGTGTAACATTCTGTAAACGAGTATATTAAGAGCTTATGAATTAAATCTCAAACTCCAAGGGTAAATAACTGGTCAATTTATCGTTAAATATAGTCAGTATTGTGTCATTGGTTCAATTATCAATCAGATTTTGGCATAAACAAAAACACCGCCCTATTGAGCGGTGTGTTATTTAAAGTCTTTGTTTATCTATGCTAATTCAGATGACTAGAACGGATACCAAAATAACTGCGGCTCTAGAATGCGTTTCGCAATGGCTAACACCACGATAAAAGCGATGACACCTAAACAAACAAAGTCGATACGTTTCAAAGGTGCATAGCTATACCAAGTGCGAGCTTTGTGTCGGCCAAAACCTCGTAACGTCATTGCGTTAGAGATCTCGTCTGCTCGGTCCAAGCTAGAGAAAATGAGCGGGCCTAGAACCTTAGCCACATTTTTGATTCGAGTAATTAGAGGCGCTTTCTTTGAGAGCTCTACACCACGAGCCTGTTGAGCATGCATGATATTGATGAAGTCTTTCTTAACTTCTGGCAAGTAACGCAGTGTTAAGCTGACCGCATAGGCGATCTTGTAAGGAACACCGATACGGTTGAGGCTAGCTGCAAACTCAGTCGGATGCGTTGTGAAGACAAAAATCAACGCTATCGGGAACATGCTCATGTATTTGAGCGTCACAGTAACCAAGTAAAACAGAGTCTCTTGGCTCAACGAGTAGTTACCCGGCAATGTCAGCAATAAGGTTTTGCTGCCGATGAGCTCAGTACCTTGCTGTGGAGCCAGCAGATACATGAACAAAGCATTTAGGCTCAATACACTCGCCGTACCCAATAACAGAGGCTTATATACGCGTACAGGCACATTGGTCAGCTTTAGCAGGTATAAACCAGTCACAATAAGCAGTGCAATCAATCTTAGGTCGAACGTAGTTAAGACCACGGTTACCCAAGCTAAGAAGAGCGCAAATTTGGTGATGCCGTTAAGTGCATGAAGCGGTGATTTTGTATCAATGTAATTGATGCCGAATTTTACTTTTGATGCGTTCATTGAGCGCTTCTCTCGTAGTCGATGAAGTACTGCATAAACGCATTGGTGTCGTCGATTTTCATCATAGTCGCGAGTTCATAAATGCTGGTGGTACAAAGATTTGCACGTTCTAGAAGTGATGGTTGGCTAAATACTTCCGTCATCGCGGCATTGGCAATCAACTTGCTGTCTGCAATGACAATTGAGCGTGTGGTGTACTCTAGAACAAGGTGCATGTCGTGTGAAATGATCACGACGGTGATACCTAACTCGCGGTTAAGCTTTTGGATAAACGCCAGCATTGAGGTGTAGTTGCGGTAATCTTGACCCGCTGTTGGTTCATCCAAGATCAGAAGCTCTGGCTCCAATACTAAGATAGAAGCGATCGTTACGCGTTTTTTCTGACCGTAGCTTAGCGCTTCGATTGGCCAGTGGCGGAACTTGCTCAAGCCACACAGCTCAAGAACGTTTTCCACCTTCTCTTTGATTTCCTGCTCTGCAACCCCACGATTACGCAGACCGAATGCAACTTCATCAAAAATCATATGATGAGAGATCATATGATTTGGGTTCTGCATCACGACACCGACTTTCTGGCTTCTTTCAAAGATAGAAAGCTCAGATAGGTCTTCACCATTTAGATAGGAAGAGCCTGAATCGGCATCGATCACACCCATGATGAGTTTAGTGATGGTAGATTTGCCTGAACCGTTTTTGCCTAAGATTGAAACGAACTCACCCTTACCAATCTTAAAGCTGACATCTTCGAGAGCGTTCTTTTCACCATCGTAAGAGTAAGTCAGGCCGTGGACCTCAAGCAAAGGTTGGTACTGCTTCTCGGCAACTGGAGTCGGGCGCTCTGCAAACCAAGCCTGAACCGCAGGGCGGAATCTTTTGTAATCGAGAGCTTTGAGGTTTGATAGCTTATCTTCACTGGTCAAAGGTGCTTTCGCTGCCTTCAGAGCAGATAAATAAAGTGGTTCACGAATACCGTGTGTTTCAAGCAGTTCAGAAGCTAAGATTTCATCGGGTGTCATGTCCGCGACAATTTCACCGCGCTCCATCAAGATCACTCGATCGATATCGCGATGTAGTACATCTTCAAGGCGATGCTCGATGATGACTATAGTCTTGTTGGTTTCTTTATGAAGTTGGTCGATGATTTCGATAGTCGCTTTACCCGTTTTCGGGTCAAGGCTAGCCAAAGGTTCATCAAACAACAGGATGTCAACGTCATCAACTAAGATGCCCGCTAATGACACGCGTTGTTTCTGGCCGCCGGATAAATCATGTGGCGAGCGATCAAGCATATCTGCTAAGTCGACCATTTTTGCTGTCGACTTAACCAGAGGGTACATATCAATGTTCGACACTAACTGATTTTCCAGTGCGAATGCGATGTCTTCGCCAATACTCAAACCGACAAATTGGCTATCAGTATCTTGTAATACTGTGCCAACCTGCTCGGTATAGTCGTGCATAGAAAAATCAGAAATGTTCTTACCGTTGATCTCTAGAGAGCCAGTCACCTCACCTTTGATAGCATGAGGAATCAGACCGTTAAGGCATTGACCTAGGGTAGATTTACCACTACCACTTGGTCCAATAATGACGATTTTCTCTCCTTTCTCTATCCTTAGATTGATATTTTTTAGCGTCGGTTTATCCAGCGACTCATATCTAAAAGAGAAGTTCGAAAATGCTATAGTCATTATCGCTTATGCCTCAGTCAGGTTGCGGCTTTGTTTGTTGCGTTTAGCGACTGATTTTAGGATCAGGAAGCCCACAACAGCGATCAGAACGGTGTTACCCGCTGCGATGATAGACAGCTGAGTGAAGACTTTAGTAAACGGTTCTGCGTATAGGATGGTGTCGAGGAACGCAGAGCAGCCATAGCCTACAACGTTACCTGCAAGGGCCAGTATCACGAACAATACAAAATCTTTCATTGGCAGTTCACCTTGTTGAAGGCGGTTCTTAGTCATCATTGGGAATAAGCCGATAACCATACCTACGATACCTGAGCCTAAAACCCAAGTTAACCACACGCCCCAGCCTGCGAATAGATCCGTAACCCAGTGACCGATAAAGCCAACTAAGAAGCCAACAATTGGGCCGAACAAAACAGAAAACAGTGCTAGAACTGCCATCGCTGGTTTCAATGTCGTGTTCGCAAACACTGGGACACCAAACATAGGTAAACCACCAATGCCGTACAGTGCCGCGCCAATGGCAATAACGACCACTGTTTTAGCTGAAAAGTTCATAGATAACCTCGAATACTGAAAGATAAAGCTTAATAAAGAACGAATATTCGCCATTATTAATATGCGTCTCAATGAGAACGTTTTTTGGGCAAATATAAAAAATAAGGCGCGCATTATACAGTAGAACCCTTCCATAAGGGAAGGTAAGTGTCTAGATGTCTAAAATTCCATCTGAACACCTAAATATCGTGTAAAAAGCGCAATTTTACGGTTAATCAAGCAACAAAAAAGCCAGAGCGGGTCTGGCTTTTTCATTCGTCTTAACAATGTGTTAAGCGGGTTCGTCACATATCTACGCCCGTTTAGTGGTCTAGGTATAGATAGTTTTGCCAACTCTTCATGCGAATAAGGACCTTACGCATGATAGACACGTGAGTGAAGCTGTCAGAATAAACGGCAACTTCAACCGCGGTACCCATAGGTAAATGGTAGTCAGACAGATCATCAGTGATGCTCAATTTAACAAACACACGACCACTGGTACGCAACGCATCAGTACCTAGAAGCGCGCCTCTAGCTTGGAATTGGCTCTCACCAATAGCTGGAATCACTTCATCAATACGTCCTTTGAATATCTTCCCTGGCAATGCTCTAAACAAGAACTCAGCTTCGTAACCCGGTTGCAGGCGTTGTAAGGAGTTTTGTCTGAACGCAGCGGTATAGAATTGTTCTTCTGTGTGAACAAACGTCATTACCGGAGCTAAAGGAAGCGGCACTGCCATAACGCCTGGGCGCAATGCTAGCTGCGTAACGTATCCGTCAGTGGGAGCTCGAACCACGGTTTGCTCTAAATCAAACTGAGCTTTACGCAATTCAGCCAGTAAGCTTAAAACGGCTGTATTCTCGCCACCAATTTCAGAGTCTAAGGCGATTTTTGCCTGTTCTAGATTAGCATCTGCCACTTTCACGGCGGCTTCTGATGCCTTGTAAGCTTGTCTGCGAGTATCTAATTGTTGCTCAGTGAAGGCTCCGCTGTCATAACCGCGCTTGTAACGAGAGAATTCACGTTGGGCTTTATCTCTCTCTGCGATGGCTTTGATTTTTGCAGCCTCAGCTTCAGCCACTTCAGATTCCATTCCAAGCGCACCTTGGCTTGCTTCCTTTACTTTAGCTTCTAATCTTGCAACTTCAGCTTCGAATGGAACTGGGTCGATTTTGAAAAGAATATCCCCTTCCTTCAGAGGTTTGTTTGCCTCTACTGGCACTTCGATAACTTTACCCCTAACGCCTGAAACGACTGGCGTTGTTGAGTAAACTTGATTACCAATTTGCGTGAAAGGGTGGTTGTAGTTCATCAGTAGGATCAAAGTACCTATGATGACGACACCACCAAGAACGGCGGTAGGCACGGTCCATTTATTGAGCGGGATATTAAATACTTTGAAGATGGTGATACAAAGTGCCGCGTAGGTCATTATCAGCAGTAAATCCATTACTTAGCCTCCTGATCTTGAACGTTGTTGGTCTCTTTCTCTGAACTGTTTTGCCCAGCACCAGCTTGCTTGAGCTGTGCGATTTCTTCCTGAAGGGTACTCACTTGCTCGATGAGAATATCGACGCGATGATGAATATCGTGTTGCTCTTCTTCTAATTTAGCGAAGCCCCAACCACGATCTTTACGCCACAGCGTTGCCCAGATCCAAAGGAATGGCCAAATAGCGTGTAAGGTGAATAGGCTAACCCAGCCTGAGACATGAATAGCATCTTGATGAGGGTGGTTGCGTTCTTTAGCTATTTCATAGGGAATATCGTGAATAACGATGATGCCGTAAAAGATAACCAATGCTACGAAAATCAGTAGACCGAGTGCAAAGTAGTCTAAAAACATAACAGATCCTTGTAATGTTAGATGTTAGTTATAAATATACTACGCTATCATCTAAGTAATTGTTATAAAAATGATTTACCGAGTTGAAAATAATGTGTTGTCGCTTCTAATGCGAATAAAAGCATTGATGAATCTTATAAATTCTCATCGCGTGTGAAGAGGCTATTTCGACTTTCTGGTTGGTATTTAAGCTGAAATGATGACAGTTAAGATTCTGAATGACGGGCATAACCACAAGGGACAAATACGGATGTATATAGGTGAATTGGCGGCCATTGGCGCTGCAATTGTGTGGGCATGTGCGACATGGATCTATGGGCAATTTGGACATCGCTTCTCTGCGATGCAATTTAACATTGTTAAGGGTGTAGTGGCGTCAGGGATGATGTTGCTGGTGATGCCTCTTATACCGATGCCGGAGTTTGAACTGAGTACCAACCATTTTCTGATATTGGCAATTTCAGGTGTGATTGGCATTGCGATTGGAGATAGCGCCTATTTTGCGGCGTTGAAAAGAATCGGTGCCAATAAGACGCTGTTACTGGAATCTTTAGCCCCGCCTCTTTCTGGTGTGCTGGCATTAATGTTCCTGGGCGCTGTATTGACAGTGCAAAGTTGGCTCGGTGTCGTGATTACAACACTAGCGGTGACCTTCGTTGTCTTCCAGCCATCAAAATCGGCGAGCGGTGAATCGAATAACAAAGCGCAGTGGGGTGGCATTGGTTATGGGCTTGTGGCGAGTGTCTGTCAGGCATCTGGTGTGGTTATTTCTCATTACGCGTTAGTGGCGGGTGATATCCCACCATTGTTAGGTGCTTTGATTCGCCTGACGATTGGCGTGTTTGCTGTGATGCTGATTATCCCTTTTGTTGAAAAGAAGCCGTATTCATCGATAAAAAGAGACCTATGGGAAATGACTAGGTTCGATAAACTGTGGTTATTAGGGGCAATCTTTGTCGGAACGTTTCTCGCTTTATGGCTTCAACAAGTGGCGTTGAAAAATGCTAACCCTGCGATTGCACAAACGTTGATAGCGACCAGCCCGGTCTTTATTCTGGTGATCTATGCGCTGAAAGGGGAGAAAGTGTCTAAACAAAGTATCATCGGGACGCTTGCCGCCCTTGCTGGTATTTCTCTGTTCTTTTTTCAATAAGCTGTTGGCCTTAGCTACAGAGTGACATGCCATTACTCTGTACACACTTGATTACGGCCGTTGGCTTTAGCTCGGTATAGCGCTTTATCGGCACGGTAGAAGGTACGTTGAGTATTCTCTCCGTCACGATGTAAAGTGATACCGATACTCACGGTCAAACCGCGCTCCCCAAGTATCTCATGCCAACCGAATTGGAAGATGCGCTCTCGATAATTTTCAGAGTGCATTTCTGCTTTAGGGAGATCAGTGTTCTCTAGAATGACGAGGAACTCTTCTCCACCAAACCTGACACACGATGCGCCTCTAAACTTAAAGTATGAACGCAGCTCTTGAGACACACTAACAATCGCTTTATCACCCACTAAGTGACTCAGTTCATCATTGATAGACTTGAAGTGGTCAATATCAATAACCATCAGCGCGAAAGAGGTATCGTGCAGCAGCATGTCTTTCAGTTTCACATCTAACCAGCGGCGGTTGTGCAACCCTGTTAATGGATCTGTGAATACGTCTTGTTGAAGCTGAGCCACCGCATTCTTGTGTTGTTCGGTTGTCTCTTTGAGCTCTTTGTTCTCTTGTTCAGAGAGAATGAGTTTGAGTTGTAACTCAAAACGAGACAGTCGGCGTAGCTGGCTTGCACCGAGTTCACTGATCGGGATCTGCTTCATCAGATCGGTTTCAATTCGGTAGCCTTTTTTCTCATAGCTTAGCGCTTCTTGAAAACGCCCTTGATTCATACACACATCACTCAGCGAATCGTAGAATCGTTTTGCAAGTACTGGCGACGAGTAGGCTTTCACGCGTTTGTCTGTGCTCGACAAAATCATGCTCGCGTAGTCTTGCTTGCCGGTTGCACTTAGGCAATGTGAGAGCTCTAGACGAGTCATGGTTGCAAGCCAGCTTGCTTGAGTGCTGTTGGCTGGGTATTGAACCTTAGACAGACAGCGTAGCGCTTCATGGTGTTTTTTCTTAGCGCGCAGCACCTTTGCTTGGTAAAGCAGTATTTGAGCTGTGAGCAACTTGTCACTGACCAAAATACTCAGTTCTTCGCACTCATTCAGTAAATCGCTGGCTGCTGTAATGCGATTGAGTAGAAGTAGGCTTGCTACCATATGCAGCTTGAATTTGAGGCGAAGTGAGCGACTGCTTATCGCATGGTCTATGCTGCTGATTTTTTGGTAGTAACGAAGTGCTCTGTTGTGATCGCCATAGGAATCACACAGGTTGCCCATGCCTAAAATAGCTAATACATACTCATCGATATGACCGTGTTCAACCGCGATAGTCGATGAACTGACGAATTCATTGAGTGCTGAGGTGTAATCACCAGTTTCAACTAAGCGGTCACTTAAACTGGTTTTGACTGTCAGAATATCTTCGATATCGGCAGGAAGGTGGAGCAGATCGAGTGCTCGTCTCAACTCTTCGATACTGGTTTGATTTTGTTGTAACTCGGCACGGTATTCAGAGCTAATGATATAGCAGTGCGCTTGCTCTGTTTGCGTTGTCGAAACGTGCTGACGAATGTGGTTCCAGAAGATGATCGCTTCTTCACCTGATACTGATGAAGGGTCTAAACCGGCGTCTGTGATCTTGCTTAATAGAGTTTCCATTATTCTATTACCTCAGCATCGTCTTCTTCTAATTGTTCAAGCGTGAACGGGAACGTCAAAATATCATTGAGGCTGACGGTCGGTTTCGAACCCTTTAGTCCTTTTCTATGCCATGGATAGATATCAAGCATGGTGCTGAGAGTTTGGAAGGTTTGCTCTGCGGCTTCGCCTTTTTCGGAAAGCATAAGGGCCACACGTTCAGAACTTAGCCTTGCGATGAAGTCATTCTGGTTACATAAAGCATGAGCAATCTCGGTACAGACATCTAAGTAATCAGTATCGACATGATGGAACATAATGATGCTGTGGTTTGAACGTTTAAGCTCTGTCTTGAACAGCACCAACTTTTCCCACCAAAAGGTTTCAGAGACAACGTAAGAGAGGTGCTTTTCAGGATCGTACTCGTGCTGACCGCGAATACGATTAATCAGTTTTCGTGCTCTCTGTTCAAGTTGGCGTTTTGAACTGCGTGCTTTGTCCAAACCGACACGTGTCGTTTGCTCTTTGAGCATGCCGATAGAATATTGACGGTACTTTTTAAAGGCGACGAGCGCGGCTTGGAAGTCTTGGTTTTCTTCCGCTACCAAAGATTGTTGGTAACAGATTTGGCTCAGCAACTCGCCATTATCGAACTCGTTTGCGGATTGTTCTGCGAGCCTCAGTAATTCCGCCGCTTGTTCTGGTCTTTTTCTCAGGAGCTCCAATCTAGCTCGGCTGATGTATGAGTGCGCCTTCATCCAAACTAGGTTGTGTTCAACTGCCAGATTGTGCGCTTTGGCCGTGGCGCGCTCCGCGTCATCTAAGCGTTCAAGACCAAGTAGGGCAAGGCCTCGAAAGTCCCATACCTCTGCATGCCAAGTGTTATCTTTATGGTCTTTTAATGCTTCTTCTGCACCGTCCAATACCGACAGCATTTCAACATAGTTGTTGAGCAGGTAGTAATCCCACGCAAGCAGTATTCTGGCTTTACCCTCTAACCAACCAATGCGGCTGTTGTTAGCAACTTTAACGGCAAGCTGGTGGGTAGAACGTGCAAGTTTATATTCGTGGGTCATCCGCCAAATATTGCCAAGGCCAATGAGGCATTCAATTTGAATTTCGACTTCATCAACCAACGCGGACTGCTCTAAAGCATTGATCCAGAACTGTTGGGCGGAATAGTACTTGGCTTGTCCCCAGAACTGGAGCGCGTGTAAATGGAGGATTTCAGGGAGAAAAAGGTCGGTATCTAATCGGCTTTGGCGCTTGTAGGCTTCCTTGATGTATTTTAAACCTTTTTGGTAATCCATCAGGTTCCAGCTACATCTTGCCATTAACATTAATGACTGGATGGCACCCTCTTCAAACAGAACTTGCTCTGATCGGACTAGGCACTGTTGGGCAATCTCTAGGATCACCGATGGCTCAGAGTCGACACGAGTTTTGAGTTTTTCTAATTCTGTTTCAAGAAGGTACTGATTTTTGTCCAAGACTTACATCCATGATTATCGAACATATTGATAACACAATCATTATAAGAGTGTGATTTGAGATAAGCACCAATTATCTTTCCTAGAGCGTCAAAGGAACATCGATCTTTTCTAATTATGGGTGTTACCTCATGTTGTTGCTTTAAAATCAATGAGTTCCCGAATAATTATCTAAAGGCTTTGTTGCTATGAAAGTAGTTGCTTTAGAGTTAATGGCAGCTCTGCTACGCCTAAGCGCTGTGCTGCCGTGAGCCCTTGCTTATCTTGGTAGCACAGATTGTGCCAAGCTCTAAATATGTCGAGCAATGGAAGAATGCCCCCAGGACGAAGCTTACGTCTGGGCTCATTAATAAAGCTATCAAATAACAGCTGAAAGCGTTGTTGATAGAACTTAGTTTGTTGAATTGAGGCCGTGTTAAACCACTGTTTTGGTTCTGGATTGTTACCGGTTAGGTAGCAGATACCTTTCTGGTTATCACCTTGATTCGCAATAGCCCAGCGATCGCGCCACCAACTCATGTGAACGATGTCGATCTTTTCAAAACTTTGATCGTCTTGCCAGCCTGAATCTTCCTCGACGTACATAAGGTCAATATTTTGACTCTGAATACGCGGCAAACATACGCTTAAAGCGGCAGATCTTAGTAATGGATCTTGTGGCATATAGATGGCGACATGCTTGTCTTCGTTACACATATCCAACACATGTAAGAAGTGAGCATAAGAGGTATAAGGCGGTCGAATGAGTGCGCCTTTTGAAGGGTAGCTAAATGTGGTGAGGTTACCCATAGGGTCCTCAACGTTACCTCTCGCAAGAATCACTTGGTATTGCTGTTCAATGCGCTCTTTTAGTTTGTCAGAGGGCTGAGGCAGTTCGAGATTTGCTTCTGAAGAGTGCTCCTTGGATACAAAGCGTGCCACATCATCATAAGGGTTGTGGTCGACGTTCCCTGATGGTTCTTCATTTTGAGAGTAGTTGACGTGCTGGCAAAGGATATAACCAGAATGCGCCTCGCCCGTCGCTATCCATACCACACCGTTGTTACTTTGTGGTTGCAGACGCTGGTAGTGAGATGCGAATTCGTAATCTTTTGCATGGTTAACCCATCGTGCATCGATCATCGCTAATTTACGACGACAACGGCTCGCGATATGGTCAACATGATCATAGAAAGTCTTTGGGTTGATCTCTAATTTTCGGCAGATTTCACGTACGGAATAGCCCATGAACAGTAAGCCCATGAGGTTCTCTTGAAATTGGAGTTTTTTATTGGATCCAGACCATTTATCAACGAAGGTTGTTTGGCAGTCTTTGCATCGATAACGCTGCCTGTCGCCACTGTAGCCGAAGGCATGATAAAGATGTTTATGGGTATGAACCGATAAGCCGAAGTTATCGCAATCATCATTACGACAAGCAGGGAGCCCGTCGCTGTGAAGTTGTCTTAGGCGATGAAGTTCGCTTAACACTTCACGATTGTTAAGTAAGGGGGGGAAAGCTCCACATTCACGACAAACCATCGCTGGACGCTTAGGGTTCGCGTGTTGCAAAACATACCGTTTTGCATCGCTCAAGCCAAAGTTGTCACACGCCAATGTTTTACAAAAGTTGAGTTGCAAACCATCCGCATCTTTTGGCAGCTTGTCGTTAGACACGATCTCCCCCTCGGGATTATTTGAGCAGCCAAGCGAGCCTGGCTGCGGGGTAACGCTTTTCAATGTATCTTTTATCAAATCGTTAGATGTTGATTGCTGTCTCTAGAGCAACTTTCATCATGTCGTTGAAAGACTTTTGACGCTCTTCAGAACTTAGTTTTTCACCACGGATGATGTGGTCAGATACTGTTAGGATAGTTAGTGCTTTAGCACCAAGGTCTGCAGCAACGCCGTAGATACCAGCCGCTTCCATATCAACACCTAGGATGCCTAGCTTTTCCATTTTTTCGAAAAGGTCAGCTTCTGGAGTGTAGAAAAGGTCTGCAGAGAATACGTTACCAACTTTAACTGGAACTTCTTGTGCACGAGCTTGGTTTACTGCTTCTTCTAGAAGACCGAAATCAGCGATAGCAGCGAAGTCGTGGTTGTTGAAACGAATGCGGTTTACTTTTGAGTCAGTAGATGCACCCATGCCGATAACAACGTCCATTAGTTTAACGTCGTCACGTACCGCGCCACAGCTACCTACACGAATAACGTTTTTCACGCCGAACTCAGCGATTAGCTCGTGTACGTAGATGCAGCATGATGGGATACCCATACCGTGGCCCATTACAGAAACTTTCTTACCTTTGTAAGTGCCTGTGTAGCCAAACATGTTGCGAACGTCACAAACTTGCTTCACGTCATCAAGGAATGTTTCTGCAATGTATTTTGCGCGAAGCGGGTCGCCCGGCATAAGTACTGTTTCTGCGAAATCACCAGCTTGAGCATTAATATGAGGTGTAGCCATGGTCGTTCTCCAAAGTTTAAACGGTAATTATAGGAACAGGATTTAATCAATTACCGATTCTGTTGAATTGAATTCGTTTTGTTGAGGCAATATTAGCGAGTTAGAACGTGGCTCCATGAGACTTTAGTCACAAAACAGGTCTGCCATTATAGTTTTATTAATATTGATAACTAAATCTGTTGAAAGCGTAAAGGCAATCGATTTTGTATGGGTTAATTGCAAGCGAATGAGAGGAAAAGGCCCACACATAAACTTGTTGTCTATCAGTTTCGAGACAACAATACGTTGTAGAGACGTTTGATCAGAGATAATCTAAACTTTGATAAAAGACAAACCAAGGATTTGTATGTCGCATTGCGCTAACTCGACGCCTTTGCCGTCAATGAAAACACGACTTCACAGGGCGGCGTCGCTTGTTGTAAGAACTACTTTGCTTGCCAGCGGGATAGCTTCATCGTGGGTGTCTGCTGCAACCTTTGAATTGCCACCAACGGAAAGCCGCATTGTGGGTAGAATCCAGCAACATGAAGTTGCGGCGGGTGAAACGTTGGCTATTATTGCAAAGCAATATGATATTGGCTTTCTCTCTTTGATGGCGGCAAACAAAGGGGTCGATCCTTTTCTTCCTGCTGAAGGCTATGTGTTAAGCATTCCTAGCCGTTTAATTCTGCCGGATACTCCGAGAAAAGGCATTGTGATTAACCTTGCTGAGTTGAGGTTGTACTACTTTGAGCCTGAGAAAAATCAGGTGCATGTCTTCCCTGTCGGTATTGGTCGAGTAGGGCGTGATACTCCTGAGATGATCACAAAGATAAGCCAAAAACGTCCAAACCCGACTTGGACTCCTCCAAACTCAATCCGCAAAGAGTACTTAGAGAAAGGCATAGAGTTACCAAGAGTGGTTCCTGCTGGGCCTGAAAACCCTTTGGGTGAGTATGCATTGCGACTTGCTTATGGTGCCGGTGATTACCTGATACATGGCACCAATAAAGACTTTGGGATTGGTTTGCGAGTCAGCTCCGGGTGTATTCGTATGGAACCTAAAGATATTGAGTGGCTTTTTGAACAGGTTAGTCGTGGTGAACAAGTCACGATAATCGATGAGCCTATTAAAGTGTCTTTAGAGCCTGATAGAAGCGTGTTTGTTGAAGCGCACGAACCATTGACGCGAAGTGACGGCTCTAAGAAATTACTGCAAATCCCTGTTGAATTGAAATGGTGGCTTGAAGATGCAGACCTTCCTAACTCAAAGGCAAAAGCAGTTATCTTTGCTCAAAATGGTGTGCCTGTTGAAATCGCACCGCCTGTGATTGAGTTCTAATTTGATAGGTTGTGAATAAAGCCTTAAAGCTTTCTTTCTCTTCTCCCTAAATAAAAAACACCACCTCGAAAGAGGTGGTGTTGTCAATTTACTGCATGTATATACGTCTTTTGAAATCTACAGCTTAATTGAGCTTCTATCTCAATTACTTAGTGTAAGACTCAGCAATGTTATCGATACGGTCGTTAGCACGATCCGCTTCTTCTTTTGCTGCCATAGCGGCAGCTGATGCTTCTTGAGCTTTCATTTCAGCAGCAGCTTTGTCACTCTTAAGTGCTTCTACTTCGCTGGTTAGCTCAGCAACTTGGTTAGTTAGTTGGTCCATTTCTGATACCGCTGCTTCTTCAGGCTCTGAAGAACAACCAGCTAAAATAAATACTGAGGCTGCAGCTGCGATTAACGTCTTATTCATAAGAACTCCTTGCTTAATTATCATCAAAAGATGCGCTATACATTCTTTATCATATAGTCGCTTCATTAATGATTGTAGCGACTAATT
Source organism: Vibrio sp. 10N.261.54.E10 (assembly GCF_002877735.2). Lineage (NCBI taxonomy): Bacteria > Pseudomonadati > Pseudomonadota > Gammaproteobacteria > Vibrionales > Vibrionaceae > Vibrio > Vibrio sp. 10N.261.54.E10. Next base: position 578,423 of record NZ_MCXE02000002.1, on the reverse strand, counting down.
TTTTAACTGCAAAAACAATAACTAAAGAAATTGCTAAATTTTTGAGGTAATTAGCTCGGTATCACAATCTGTCTCATTTTTGAGATGAAGTGTTTGGCGCGGTAATAAGGCAGTGAAAGGGGAGTCACCCCTTTGCTCGCGGTGCATACAATATTCTGGCTAACATTAGATAAAAGGATAAATTTACTGTGATCTCTATCCTTATAAAGTACTTTCGCGGTATCATGTCACGTTAAATTAATTTTATTCAATACCATCATGACTGGAGAGTCCTTTGCACTTTAAAGATTTAGGCTTAGATAACCGCTTACTGAAGAACTTAAAACATTACGACTTCAAGAAGGCGACAGAGATCCAATCAAAAGCGATCCCTGTTGCTATTGCTGGTAAGGATCTATTGGCTTCATCAAAAACGGGATCAGGTAAAACATTGGCGTTTGTGTTGCCGATGATACATAAAGCATTAAAAACAAAAGCGTTTTCTGCTAAAGATCCTCGTGGTGTAATTTTGGCTCCTACTCGTGAGCTAGCAAAACAAGTTTACGGCGAGCTGCGTAGCATGCTTGGCGGTCTGTCTTACGAAGCGACACTTATCTTGGGTGGCGAAAACTTTAACGACCAAGTTAAAGCTCTGCGTAAGTACCCTCGCTTTATTGTTGCGACTCCAGGCCGTCTTGCTGATCACCTTGAGCACCGCTCACTGTTTTTAGATGGTGTTGAAACGCTAATCCTTGATGAAGCTGACCGTATGCTGGATTTAGGTTTCGCACCTGAATTACGTCGCATTGCGAATGCAGCTAAGCACCGTCGTCGTCAAACGTTGATGTTCTCTGCGACGCTTGATCACGCGGAAGTGAATGGCATTGCAAATGAAATGCTAGACGCACCTAAGCGTATCTCTGTTGGTGTTTCTAACGAACAGCACCTTGATATCACTCAGAAGTTCTACCTGTGTGACCATCTTGATCATAAAGAAGCGATCTTGGATCGTGTGATTGAAGAAGCTGAATACCGTCAGGTGATGATCTTCACTGCAACTCGTGCCGATACTGACCGTTTAACGGATAAGTTGAACGAGAAAAAGCTTAAAGCAGTTGCATTGAGTGGCAACCTAAACCAAACGCAACGTAATGCCATCATGAGCCAGTTCGAGCGTGCGGTTTACAAGATCTTGGTAACAACCGATGTTGCTTCTCGTGGTATCGATATTCCAAACGTAAGCCACGTGATCAACTTTGATATGCCTAAGCATACAGAAGAGTACGTGCACCGCGTTGGTCGTACTGGTCGTGCGGGTAACAAAGGTGATGCAATCTCTTTAGTTGGTCCAAAAGACTGGGACAGCTTTAAGCGTGTTGAGCTTTACCTTCAACAAGATCTTACTTTCTCTGTGCTTGAAGGCTTGAAAGGTAAATTCAAAGGCATTAAGCCTCGTAAACCTGCGTTTGCTAAAGGCGGGCCAGCGAAGAAGAAGACCAACACTCAAGTTAAGAAGACGCCGAAGAAACCGGTTAAGCGCGATAAGAGCTTCCACCAAAATGTGGCGGTGGGTGATACCGTGTTTATCCCTAAGAAGAAAGTTGCACCAAAAGTGGACGACGAGTAATCAACTTGCGTGACTTAAAAGCTTAGGCTTAGCTTTGAAAGGTTGATGCAAACAAAAACCGCCGAAGATGGCGGTTTTTTTGTAGCTGTACTTTGTGTAAGCCCTTAACTCTCGGTATTTACAGGCGGTAACTCATGATACTCGCTGGGCTCTTCCGCTAGAAATTGAACGTTGAGAATGAGTACGCCAAGATATGGTCTGCGATGTATTTGTGAGTGGCAGTGGTTGGGTGTGTCACGCCCCAAAATACATAGCTGTCTGAGCCATAGGTCGCGCAATCATTAGTCAAGCTGTGGCTTCGCAAATAGTCTGAAGCTGAGCTTCTATTGATATCAAGACAGGCGTCATTCGCGTTTCGAAAGCCATGTTGTTCTGGGTTATCGGTAATGCTGGCGAACAACGCACTTGCATCGAACAACACCACGTTTTTCCCTATACCTTGGTAAAACTCGGCTTGAGCTTTGATGAACTGGTTGAATTCTAAGATCTTGCCACGAACTTTTATTATCTCTTGTTCGGTAGAGTATTTGAATTGAGGGGCTTTGGTTGCATCGGGTAAGGTGAACAGCAGGATATTGTTCGCACCAGATTCTGTTAAGCGGATCAGCGCGCTGCTAAAGTCAGCCTTTACATCGGCGACTTCTCGGTTGTAATTCATGAAGTCATTGAGGCCAAACTCTAAAGTAAACAGTGAGTTTTCCGGACGATAGTTTTTGGCGACTTTCATGTAGGTCAGATAAGAGGTGACTTGATCATAAACACCAGTCAATGCCACGTATTGGTTGGTACCTGCGGCGCCACCCACAGCCCAGTTATACAGAGGGACATCTTTCGCTTTTGCTAAATACTCCGTCCAGACTAAACCATTCGAAAAGTGCCCTAAAAACCACGAATCTGCGTTCGGAAAAAACCATTGTGAGCCATTAAATAGATGACCAGTGTCGGACAGGCTATCACCAAAGGTGACAATACGATTGATGCTATTGGCCTGGAACGCGTTATCGTTGGTCCAGATGGAGTGGTTGTAAGAGAAGCGATTATCTGCGGCAAAGTAGGTGATGTCAGCGGCGTCATGTTGGATGTCGAGCGTCTGTTCGCAACGCTGTTTGATTTCAGATTGAGGCGCATCACTGTAGAACATGTTTTTGAAAGAAACAGAAGACCACCAATATCCGTTGATCGTGTAGTAATCACCACTCTCGTTCTTTGCCCACTTCCAGTCGGTGGCTGGGGAATCATGAGAGGCATCGGTTCGATACCAACATCTAACATATGAATAGGTCTCTGAGCCTTGTGCACTGAGTACTTGTGCAGATGTAATCGATTCAGGTGTTGGTATTGAGTCTTCAGCGGCATAAGCGGCAAAAGGCAGGGCTAACGTGAGTATTAAAGCCGTATTTTTCATCACTGTATTCTCTTTTATATTTAGATGAGCCAAACAGAAACGCTGTTGCTTGTTTCTTGTTTCTTGATAAGTGGATAAGTGGATAAGTAAATAACTGGTACGACCTATATCTAAAATCAATAATTAGCGTCAATATATTCAGGGTTGTGGTGTGTCGTTAATGGAATAAGCATCAAGTTATCAACGAGTTTTTGGTTGAAAAATACCTGTTTCCAAACGGTTATTTGTCGAATAATTTTGGTTTATTGAGAATGTTGAATTGATATTTGAGTCGGGATATTGAAAGAACAATCTCATCAACCTTAGTTAAATGTTAATTTAATCAATTGCTTATATTTTTGTTTTTCTCCTGATTCTGTTTGCCTGATGTTCATCGCACCTGTTTAATTCAAGTTCGCCATCACAAATATGAAGTCGTTACTTTCTGTTTTATAAAATTATCATCTACGGTCCTTTTACTCATCAGAGGTCTAATCTGTTTAAGGAAAGAGCATTGAGAAAGATATTAATTTGGACGATAGCCTGCCTATCCAGTTTTGGCGTATATGCCGGAACGAGCGCATCAGCATTAGAAGCCAGCGGATACACTGAAACGAAATACCCCATTATGTTGGTACATGGTCTGTTTGGTTTCGATACATTAGCGGGCGTTGACTATTTCTATGGCGTACCTGAATCCCTAACCAAAGATGGCGCGAACGTATATGTCGCTCAGGTCTCTGCAACCAACAGTTCAGAGGTCCGTGGTGAACAGTTACTCAGCCAAGTTGAAACGCTGTTAGCTGCAACAGGAGCAAGTAAGGTGAATCTGGTTGGTCATAGCCACGGTGGGCCTACGGCTCGTTATGTTGCGTCAGTTCGACCTGATCTTGTTGCTTCAGTGACCAGTATTGGCGGTGTGCATAAAGGTTCTAAGGTCGCTGATCTCGTTCGAGGGAACGTATCTGAAGGCTCTGTCACAGAAGGTATCGCGGTTAAATTAGCAGGTGGATTAACGACACTGATTAACCTTTTATCTGGTGGAACGGATCTCGACCAAGACGGCCTCGCTTCTCTTGAAGCATTGACCACAGAAGGCTCGCTAGCCTTCAACCAGTTTTACCCTGAGGGCGTTCCGACGTCTGAGTGTGGCGATGGTGAGTGGCAAGCAAGTAACGGCGTTTATTACTATTCATGGACAGGGTCTTCCACTTTTACCAACCTTCTTGATCCTACCGACGGAGCGATGACAATCCTAGGCTTAGCCTTCAACGAACCTAATGATGGCTTAGTAGGAGCATGCAGCGCGCATTTGGGCAAAGTGATTGGTGATGATTACAAAATGAACCACCTAGATGAGATTAATGGGTTATTGGGAATTCACCACTTGTTTGAGACAGATCCTGTAACACTATATCGTCAGCATGCCAATCGATTGAAGTTGGCTGGCTTGTAGTCTGCAAAGCCGTTTAATAAGAAAACAAGGGAAGTATGATGAAAAAGACCGCCATTTTGTCGATAACCACGATAGCCCTGATGAGCACAGCGGCGGTCTTTTTATATCTAAATAATCAAGATACACATACTGACGACGAACAACGCGTCTCCTCATTGAAAGTCACCTCTCAGCAAGATACCGACATCGATAACGCATCAGCAAAAGACATGATGGAATATTTCGTGTCAGGTAATACAGAATTAACCCTTGAAGATATTCGAGACAACGTGGCGAAACACCACGAACAATCATCAACAACCGTGGTTGATGAAGCACTGTTTGCCAAATATCTTGAGTATAAGTCGGCACTGACATCGTTGGACGTGCAGTTCGGTACCACATCCATTTCCGCTGATGATCTACGTGCACTTAATCAAGCGCTCCTTGACCTCCAAGCTCAGTTTTTCAGTGAGAGCGAGATAAGTATTCTGTTTACGCACGACAACAGAATGAGAGAAATCGCCTTAGAAAAGTTACTTCTGAAACAGGAGGGATTAGAGGATGAAGAATACCAACAAAGACTCGAATCCTATCTATCTGAGCAACCTGATTATGTTCAGTCGAGTCACCAGAATCAGGTGTTACTCCAACAGCTCTCTAGCTCTGAAGGTCTCGATGAACAGGGTAAATACTTAAAGAGAAGCGAACTTGTCGGTGAAGAAGCAACCCAGAGACTTGAAGCACTTGATAAACAAAGAGCGGCCTTTGAAGACTCGTTAGAGGTCTACTTCGCAGAACGAAATGATGTCTTGAAAGATTCATTCCTATCAAAAACCGAACAACAAGAGAAGATTGCGCAACTTAGGACTGAACATTTCCTACCAGAACAGCTTAGAAGGGTAGAAGCGATTGAAAGAATTCGAGCGGCTGAATCTCGCCAGTAGTGTCTAAAAGCGAAAAACCAGCCATGATGGCTGGCTTTTTGTTTATCGGCGAGTTCTAAAGAGCATACAGCCTGAATCTGTTTGCCTTGAACTTCGTACCTTGAAGCCTATACCTTAAAGTAATCCAACTGCTGCTTCTGTTGTTCTGCTAGGTTAGAAAGCTCGTGGCTTGCTGCAGCGGCTTGAGTAATGTCGGTAACGTTTTGGCTTACTAGGCTGTAGATGTTTGAGATGTTACGGTTGATGTCTGAGGTTACTTGGCTTTGCTCTTCGGCGGCAGAGGCAACCTGAGTGTTAATCTCAGTCATGTCCGTTACCGAGTTAGCAATGCCTGAAAGCGCCGCGCTTACTTCACCTGCAAGAGTTTGGTTGTGTTCCAGCATAGATAATGAGCTGCTCATGCTTTCATTCGCGTTACCGGATTGAACCTGCAAACCTTCTATGATGGTTTGGATCTCTTTGGTTGAATCTTGTGTACGTGCCGCTAGCATTCGAACTTCATCAGCAACCACTGCGAAACCACGACCGCTTTCACCTGCACGAGCGGCTTCGATTGCTGCGTTAAGCGCCAGCAGGTTAGTTTGTTCAGAGATACTTTGAATCACCTCAATCACTTTACCAATCTGTTCAGAGTGCTCTTTTAGCGTGCCCACAACATTTGCAGCTTCGCTTAGCTGAATCGCCATCTGTTCGTTAGCTTTGTTGCTTTCATTAAACAAGCTCATGCTGTGTGTCGCCATTTCGTCAGCTTGCTTAGACGCTGAGTCGGCTTGTACTGCGTTCTCATTAACGTGTGCTGCTGTGCTTTCCAATTGGTTCACAGCAGAAGCAACTTGCTCCACCTCTTGCTTCTCTTGGTCTGAGTTAACGCTGGACTGTGTCATTACAGCCGCTAGCTCTGTCGACGCAGAAGCCACTTCGATACTGATTCGAGACAGCGAGCTTACCGTGTCACGCAGCTGTTCAACAGACTGGTTTACGTCTTGTGCTAGGCGTGAGATTTCGTTGTCGCCATACTCTTCTGCTTTAACTAACAAGTTACCTTTTGCTACTTCCCGCATCGTTTCTTGAATGTTGCTGATCGGCTTAACAATGATACCAGCCAGCGTCCAACTGATAATTAGAGCTACAGACAGGATCACCAACAGTGCAATGGTCGCAGTAGTCAGCGTGCTAGCGTGTTGCTGACCGTTGATGTCGACCTCTTGAGTGGCAAGCAAGTTCAGCTTTTTAGACAGAGTATTGATCGCTTGCACCATTTCATTACCCGCATGTCGGTATTGGTCGATTGCGATCTGGTAGCGGTTTTCAAAATCTGAAGATAGTGATGCATCGCCGTGTTTCGCTCTTAATAGCGGAAGCATGGTGGTACGAGAAAAATCGACATAGTGATTCATCGCTTTGTTCATCGCGGCCACTTCATCTTGCATGCCTGGCACTGTGTCTAATGAATTCAGTAGGCGAGTATTCTGATCGCGTTTTTGGTTTAGTGTTTCAACCAATGTTTTTACGTCATCAGCATTGAATAGACTGTAAATCGCTTTGATGCGCATGCCATAGCTGTTGTCGACGATTTCGCTTAGTTCTTCTTTATGTAAGATTAATTGGTCGGTCGCTACTGATACATCTTTGAATGCACTTTCTAGCTTTTCACTACCGATAATGACACCGGCTAAAAGTAAAACGACGGAAAATAGTACGGGTATAAGAATTTGTATTTTGATTGATAAGCCACTGAGAAGTTGGCGCATGTAATGTCCTTCTTGAATAAAACAAATAGATGAGAATTATTATTATTAGAATTAGTTGGCGATTCTAACTAATGAGACTGACAATTCAATCAGTAATGAATTCGATTTTGATATATGAGATAGATATTTGATAAATTTTGAATATTTATTGTACAAACAAGGCTTTAGCCATTTTTAAGGTAGGGTTATTTGGCACAGAACCTTGTGTGGTATTAGGTAATAAAAGGGATGGCGAGATATTGAGCGGTTTAGCTTAAGTAGGTTGGAATGAATATTCGGTGCCTATGAGTGGGGCTAATTTATTACTTTAAGGCTAATTGGTAGGGGAGAAACAAGAAAATAAATTGCAGTTGTCATATAGGCTTCAATTAAGTGAAACACAACTGTCATATTCGGATTCTAAAGTAGGCCTCGTTCAAGCAAAACACAACATTACGGCAATAACGCCACTAAAGGAAATTTGTGATGAAAAAGACAGTTATCGGTGCAATCGCACTACTAGGCGCTCTAACAGTGAATACAGCTTCAGCTAAAGAAACTATCTCTGTAGTTGGCTCTAACAGTGCTTCTCCACTGGTTGAAGTTTTTGCAGAAACCTACATGAATAAAGGCGAACCAGTGTTCATCGAAATTCAAGCACCAGGTTCTTCTGCAGGCATCAAAGCAGCAAAAAATGGAAGTGCTGACCTTGGTATCTCTTCTCGTGACCTAAAAGAAGAAGAGAAAACAGCTGACCTGAAAGAGCTCGTTATCGCTCGTGACGGTATCGCAGTTGTTGTTAACCCGAACAACGAAGTATCTGCTCTTACAGCGGAGCAAATCACTTCAATCTATAAAGGCGACATCACTAACTGGAAAGATGTTGGTGGTGCTGACAAGCCAATCGTAGCAATCACTCGTGATACTGCATCAGGTACACGTGGTGCATTCGAAGACATCATGAAGCTTAAGAAGAAGATTGGCGATAAGAAAGTATCGGCTATCTCTCAACGTGCACAAGTTGCAAACGGTAACGGCGCACTTAAAGTTTCTGTAGCAAGCAACCCATACGCTATCGGCTTTATCTCTCTAGGTACAGTTGACGAATCTGTTCAAGCTCTAACTATCGACGGCGCTGCTGCGACTGTAGACAACGTTAAGAACGGTTCTTACAAAGTTGCTCGTCCATTCCTAGTTCTTTACAAAGCAGGCGCTCCAACAGCTGAAACTCAACAATTCCTAGATTGGATGGTTGCAGATGAAGCTCAAGCTATCGCTGGTAAGAAAGGCTACATCACAGTTAACTAATCTTAACTGACTCAATCTTAATTATTGCTCAGCCTGCTTTAGGCTGAGCCTTTTCTTTCAACTTTGTTTATTTCGAGCTCTTATTGAGCCACAAAGTTTGAGATTTTATATATGACCATCGCAAATAGTGAAAAGCTTATGAATACTGAAGCGACTCAAATCAACAAGCCAAGTCTACGTGCTAAGAAGCGCATCGACTGGAGAGAAAGAATCTTCCACGGCTTGTTCTTATCGAGTGCTGTAATCGGCATCGTATCACTAGCCGTTATCGCTTACTTTATCGTTGCAGAGAGTATCCCTGCATTCCAAGAGGCCGGTGTTTCTGGCATCGTTCTGGGTGTTGACTGGTTACCTCCAGCTCTATTCGGTGTTGCAACCATGATTGTTGCATCGATTGTTTCGACACTTGGAGCTGTAGTTGTTGGTGTGCCAGTTGGTGTATTAACCGCTATTTTTATTGCTGAGATTGCTCCAAAGCGTCTTGCAGATATTATTCGACCAGCAGTTGAGCTTCTAGCGGGTATCCCGTCGGTAGTTTACGGCTTCTTCGGTCTAGTAATTATCGTTCCAATGATTCAGAACGTTTTCCAAGTACCAGCGGGTAACACTATCCTGGCGGGTATCATTGTTCTGGGTATCATGATTCTTCCTACCGTTATCACGGTTTCTGAAACTTCGATTCGTGCTGTACCTCGCACATACAAAGAAGGTTCACTTGCACTGGGTGCTTCGAAAATCTACACGATTTTTAAGCTACTCGTTCCTGCTGCACGTTCAGGCATTATGACTGGTGTGATTTTGGGTATCGGCCGCGCACTTGGCGAAACGATGGCAATCATCATGGTTATGGGTAACGCGCCAGCAATGCCAGAAGGCATTTTGGACTCTGCTCGTACGCTAACAGCAAACATTGCAATTGAAATGTCTTACGCAAGTGGCGTTCACGCTAACGCACTGTACGCAACAGGTGTTGTACTTCTAGTGTTCATCATGATGTTAAATGGTGCTCTACTTTATCTTAACCGTGAAAAAGCGAAGTAGGCGAGGATAAGTAATATGGATCGCGTAAAACTAAAACAAGCACGTCAAACCAAAGATAACATCCTAAAAGGTTTTATCTGGGCAGCTGCAGCTGTAACCGTTGGTTTCTTATTCTGGATTATTTGGTACATCCTATCGAACGGTCTGCAATACGTAGATTGGAACTTCATCACTGACGATTACACTCGTACTGGTGAAGAACGTGGTATTTTCCCAATGATCATTGCCACGATCTACATGGTAATCGCATCGATTGCGGTAGCCGCGCCACTGGGCATCATGACGGCGATATACTTAACTGAATATGCGAAAGTAGGTAGCCGATTGGTGAAAGTGATTCGATTCTGTACTGAGTCGTTAGCTGGTATCCCATCGATCATCTTTGGTCTGTTCGGTATGACCTTCTTTGTTTCGATTCTTGGTCTTGGCTTCTCGATTCTGTCGGGTGCACTAACGCTAAGTATCCTGATTCTTCCTGTAATCATTCGTACTACAGAAGAAGCATTGATGGCAGTGCCACAAACTTACCGCGAAGGCTCATACGGCCTTGGCGCTTCAAAAATCTACACTATCTGGCGTTTGATCTTACCAAGCGCAATGCCAGGTATCTTAACTTCGGTCATTCTTAGTATTGGTCGTGTAATTGGCGAATCAGCACCTGTATTTTTAACAGCAGGTATGGTGGCACGTGTTCCTGAGTCGGTATTCGATTCTGGCCGTACACTAACGGTTCACCTATATAAGCTGACAACAGAGCTATTTACTATCGATGAGTGGAACCAAGCCTACGGCACGGCGACAGTCCTAATCGTACTGGTTCTCTTGATCAACATGGTTACAAAACTGATTGCGAGACGCTTCAACACGGCAACTTACTAAGCTCATTAGCTTGCTCATAAATAAAGCGAGCCCCCGTGATAAAGAAAGCATCAAGTTAGACACGAATTTAAGAATTTAGAGATTACGAACATGAATAAATTTGATATTGAGAACCTAGATCTGTTTTACGGCGACAACCAAGCGCTTAAATCTATCAACCTGCCAATTCCAACTCGCCAGGTTACTGCTCTGATTGGCCCGTCTGGCTGTGGTAAATCAACACTATTGCGTTGTTTGAACCGCATGAATGACCTAATTGAAGGCGTTACGATTAAGGGTAAGCTGGATATGGATGGCACTGACATCTACGGTAATATCGATGTCGCTGACCTACGTATCCGCGTAGGCATGGTATTCCAAAAGCCAAACCCGTTCCCAATGAGCATCTACGAGAACGTGGCATACGGCCTACGTGCTCAAGGTATCAAAGACAAAAAACACATCGATGAAGTGGTTGAGCGCTCGCTACGCAGTGCTGCACTGTGGGATGAAGTAAAAGACCGTCTTAAAGCGCATGCATTTGGTCTGTCTGGTGGTCAACAACAGCGTCTATGTATCGCACGTACCATTGCAATGGAACCAGATGTAATCCTGATGGATGAACCAACATCGGCTCTAGACCCAATCGCGACACACAAGATTGAAGAATTGATGGAAGATCTGAAGAAAGACTTCACTATCGTTATCGTAACGCACTCAATGCAGCAAGCGCGTCGTATCTCAGACCGCACGGCTTTCTTCCTAATGGGAGAGCTTGTAGAGCATAACGAAACCAGCGTTATCTTCAGTGAACCAAAAGATGATCGTACTAAAGGTTACGTAAACGGTGACTTCGGTTAATCGACGATTTACGTGTGGTATTTAAGCGATTAGATACCTTTACACACTAACTGAAACGCAGGTTAGATAATCGAATAGAACAACAGAATTATCACTATAACTATAAGCGATGGAAGTTTTGCCCCACTATAGGTGGGGCTTTTTTATGTGTCTAAAAAATCCCCAATGTCGATGTGATTTTGGGCAGAGAATCCCATTTTTGTCGTCCTTCTCATGCTTGTGATAATGTTAAAGGTGAAACTGCGACCCGCTTAACATCTCATTTTTACTTACATTGATTGCATATCAAGCCTTCTGTATTTTTGCTTTATTCTTAATCGCCAATGGAAGGAAGCTGTGCCTGTTAAAGCCTTTGCAAAACAAATATCTGCGACACGCGACCATCGTCTGTTGGCTGAGTCTCTTTTTGACTATCTGGTTAAGGTACTTACTCCAAAAGGGATAGGAATATTTGCTGAACCGACGCCGGAGAGCGACGCATTACCGCTTTTTTCTTATGGCGACCTAACCTCATTGGCGAGCTACCCCTCTACATTTTGGCCGTGGGTCTCACAGTTTGATACCGCAGACGGGGTTTTGCCAATGGCTATCAACACCTGCAAGTGGGAACACATGAAAGTGCTTGGTGGGGAGTCGTTTATCATGATGCTCGACAACGCACCTGCCTCCAGAACTTATTTAATTGTTCAAAATTGCAATGCTGAGAAGGTTAATCAAACCTTTGACCAAGATCTTGATGTCCTTCAACTAGCCGCAGCTCGCTGGCAGTGTATTCGTGCGGAAAAGAACGCTGCGCTGGAGATAAAATACAGAGACACACGTGAAGCGCAGTACCTTGATGAAATTAAGCTGCGAGAGCTATTTGTTGAGAACATGAAACTAGTCCATCAGGTCGCGTTAGAGCTTTCTAATCCTGACTCTTTGGATGCTTTGTATAAGGCTTCTGTTGAGGCAGTGCGCGACCGTCTAGGCTTTGACCGTGCGATCTTCATGTTACTCGATATGAAAAAGCGCTGCTTTAGTGGCACTTACGGCACCGATGAGCGGGGAAAAACTAACAGCGAGCATCATACTCAGTACGATTTACATCAACTTGAAGCCGAATACATTGAGGCGTTGTCTGACAATCACATCAACCTAGTTATTATTGAGAAAGCGCCGCTATACACCGAAGGCAAGGTCGTAGGGCAAGGTTGGAATGGCATGTTGATCTTACGTGAAGGCGACAAACCTGTCGGCTGGATCGCCATGGATAACTACATTCATCGCTCACCGATTACTAACTATCAAAAGCAGATGCTTGAGTCTTTTGGCTCTTTGCTTTCTCAAATCTATATTCGCAAGCGCCAAGAGCAGAACATACGTATGTTGCACTCGAGTATGGTTGAGCTGTCCCGATGCGATAGCGTCAGTGAAGTCTGTAAGTCCGCGGTTAGTTTTGCGATTCAACATCTAGGTATCGATCGACTGGCTGTTTTCCTAACAGACAAAAAGTGCAGTTACATGCAAGGTACTTGGGGCACTGACATCAAAGGCGATATTGTCGATGAGTCCTATTATCGCTCTGAGCTGGTGGAACGTGACATTGTAGCCGCAGCTCGTGCTTGCCCTAATCAAGTTGCCTTTGAAGAATCAGTTCCTATCTATCACGATTTCAATATTGTGGGAGTCGGTTGGACGGCAATGACCATGCTCACCACCAATACGGGTGAGCCGATTGCGTTTATCGCTGCTGATAACTTGTTAACACGCAGCCCTTTAACTTCCCAGCTTCGCGAAGTAATTCGTATCTTTGCCTCTAGCCTCGCAGAGGTGTTGCAAAGAACCATGGCGCAAGAGGAGCTTAAAAAGCTCAATGAAACGCTTGAGCAAGAGGTCAGTAAGCGCACTCAAGAGCTTGAAAGAGCCAATGAACAGTTAGACATCATTTCTAAATTAGACCCACTGACGCGCCTTGGAAACCGCCGTATGTTGTCGCAGGTTCTAGAAGACTTGAACGGTGACGATCAAGGTGCCTTTGCCTTACAGAACGAAATTACATTTGGCTTGATTCTTGTCGACCTCGACCACTTTGGTTTGTACAACAGTGTCTATGGTCATACTGAAGGGGATGCGGCTCTGAGGACGGTAGGTGAGATACTGAATGCCCATGTTCACAATGATAAAGAAACCTTCTGCCGGATTGGCGGAGAGGAGTTTATGTTGTTGATGATTGGCACGAATCACTCAGAGACAAAGCAACGTGCAGAGTCGATTAGAAAATGCATTGAAGAGGCAAAAATCCTGCATTGTGAAAGTAGTACCAGCCCATATTTAACGGCATCCGTTGGCTATGCCTCGATAACGTCTGACCAGCATCAGTTCGATTTTGATTTGTTGTATGGCAAGGCAGATAAAGCCTTGTATCAAGCCAAAGACTCGGGGCGAAATCGAATTGTTTCTGCCTTAAAACGTAAAAAAGTCACAGCCTCTCTTTCTTAAAATAAAGGCCGTTGATCTCAAGATGATCAACGGCCTTTGTGTTTTACTGTTCTTGATGAACAGCGTCGACTAAAGATTTTCTAGCGAACTATTATGCTTTTTACTCGCAACTCTCTTGGGCTTCTTCACCGTTTTGATTGCCAGCTCAGGGCTCCATGTTTGGGCTGGTGAACCGGCTTCACCATAAAGGCTTTGGTTTAGCTTGGTGAGTTCGGCTTCAACGGTTTGTAACGTCTCATCACTTAGATCTGTATTTTCATATTTCCATTGCTCAAATAAGGTTCTGGTCATCACGCCATCTTTCGTTCTTAGAGCTTCAATAAGCGCTTCTGCGGTATCTGATTGACGTTCAACAGTGTGTGTTGGTTTTGTCGTTACACCGCGGCGTGACCAGAAGTAGAATGCCAATGCTGAGCTGATTAGCCACAAAGCTGCAAATAGGGCGGTGAGATATGGCCAGATCCCAGGGCTATCCACAGTAACAACCGTCGGGTTTACTTGTTGGGCGGGCGTAGCAGTTACTGGTGGAGTGCTTGACGTTGCGCGATCACTTGCTTTTACCGCTAACTCTAGCCCCTGCGCTTTGCTGGTTTGTTCTGATTGCAAATCGGTGTTAAACCAAGCTTGAGACACATCAGGAAGCGAGATGTTTCCTGCCTCTTTCGGAATCAAGACTTGCTTGTAAACAACGACAGAATCACCTGACTGAGTTGTGCCAAATTGCGGCTTCTCTTCATAAACACGTACCGAATTAGGGTAGGTGATATTCAGTTTTGGCAACTGGTGTTGCGTTAAGTTGCTAGCCGTCATCGTGATGGTACGAGTTAACGAATCACCCGCTTCCATTTCAATGGTTTGGTTGTCGCCTTCTAAACCATTACTATTTCCCAGTTGATTGCCTTGGCTATCTGACCATTGTTGAATCAGTTTGAAGTTTGATGTTGGTAACCACTCACCTTGGTAGCCTTTTGGTACGTCCTTCACAGTTACATCTAAGATTTCAACGGGCGTGTCGAGCTGGAACAGACGCGTTGTACTGGAGTTGTTGGTTGAGTAAACAACGGCTCCATTCAGCTTCGGTCCATTCAGCTTAAACTGTCCGGCCTTTTGTGAAGAGATACGGAAAGACTGTTGAACTACCGTCACCTCTTGTCCATTGAGAACATCTTGAAATTGCTTCGATTCACCAATAGGTTCCACATCTAAGCCCGGCGAGCTCGGTGGCGCTATTTTAGGATCTTGCAGCCTTCTTGGGTCAGCTTTGATGATGAGTTTTACATCAAGCTCAGCCACTTCTTCTGGGTACAGCGAGTTCTTGCTGAGATTAAGCTGGAACTCTGCCATATCATGTTGAGTTGGAGCGGCTTTGTTAATTGCAACATTGATGGTGATAGGCTTGGTTTTTGCCCCTTCAATATCAAAACTCGGGATTTGCAACTTACCCAAACGCAGTGGAGCAAGGCTAATGTTCCATTCACTTGATACCGAACGGCTGCCATTGACGATTCGCATCGACGACCCAAAGTTTGGTGTGCCAACATAGAAATCCTGCTGGAGCGCTGTTAGATCTAGAGCATCAGAGGAGACCTTTTCATCGGTTGCAACTCTAAGAAGGAACACTTCATCTTTGGTGACACTGTTATGTGAAACGCTCGCCACGGCGTTTGCAGCCAATACTGAGAAGGACGAGAAAGCTCCCAACAACAATGTTAGGAGTACGGATAAAAATGGCTTGTTTAAAAATCGCATGGTTACCACTTTTTGTTCTGGTTGTTAGGAGCACTTTTTTGTCGTGCTTGTAAAATCATTTGCGCTTTAAGCAGTTGGCTCGGGTCACGGGCGCTTTCTACTTGCTCAAGTTTTCGCATGTCAGGGTCGCTCGACAGAGGTTGATCTGAGGTTTGTGCTACAGCTTGCTGACTACTTTGCTCACCATCTTCTTTTGAAGCTTGTTGTGCGCTAGCACTTTGAGGTGTAGCGCCTTCTTGGTCACTCTGTTTCGGCTGATCACTGTTACTTTGTTGCGTGGCTTGCTTGTCGTCTTGTTTAGACTTTTCAGAGTCAGAGTGATTTTCAGGTTGGCCTTGAGATGAGTTTTGGTCTTGGCTACCGCGTTGATCTTGGTTACTGCTTTGATCTTGCGACTTGCCACTGGAGCTTTGTTGTTGATCCTGAGAGCTTTGCGAAGAATCATTTTGCTGACCTTGCTGACCTTGCTGACCTTGCTGACCTTGCTGACCTTGCTGACCTTGCTGACCTTGCTGACCTTGCTGACCTTGCTGATTTTGGTCATTCTGGTCTTTGGAGTCAGAATCGCCTTGCTGTTGCTGTTGCTGTTGCTGTTGCTGTTGCTGTTGCTGTTGCTGTTGCTGTTGCTGTTGCTGTTGCTGTTGCTGTTGCTTCTGAGCCTGTTCGACAATCTCTAGGTTCTTCTTCGCATAAGCATGTTCAGGGTTGCTTTCAAGAATACGTTGATACTCTTGGATCGCTTGGTCGTACTTACCTTGTTGGGCTTGAGCGTTAGCAAGGTTGTAGCGAGCATCTTCACTAGAAAGCTCTTGCAGCGTCTGCTCTGCGGCTTCGAAATCACCGGCTTTGTATTGAGCAATGCCTTTCCACTCTTGTTGGGTGAACTGTTCAGCAGCTTGTTGGAAGTCCTCGTCCTGATACAGCTGATAGCCTACTTGATCATTGGTTTTCCACGGGTTCGCAAACGCAGTATTTGGTTGGCTAAAAGAGATAACTCCAGCTAAGGCACACCAAATAACCCCTTTCCTGAATAATCCAAGTGCCGGAAGTAATAGCAAAGGCAGTAACCAGAAACCGTTGTTCACTCTGGTGTTGAGTGAGTTCTTGGTCTTGGTTACTTCCGATGTTGTTGCAACGCGGTCGAGGTAGCTCGCGATGTGTTCAACATCTGAGTTATCAAATTGAACTTCAGTGAACGTGCCACCATAGCGGCGTGTAAGCTCGCGCATGTTCTTCAAGTTGGTTCTTGCCACCACGGTTTGTCCTGAGTCGCTTTGCAGCATCGACCCCGTAGGTAACGAGATTGGCGCACCGTTTTCACTCCCTACAGCTAGAATCGACAATGTCCAATCGTTGCCAGAGAGTAGGGAGTCGATCTGCTTCTTCTCTTGGTCATCGATGTCATCAGCAATCAATACCAAATCACCTTGGTAGATCTTCGCGCGAGTCATCATATCAATCGCAAGCTTAACGGCTGATGCGGCATCACCACCTTGATAAGGCATGATATCTGGCGATAGGTTAGGCACTAGGTTTTTGATGGTGTTGATGTCTGACGTTAGCGGGCTAATGGTGTAAGCATCCCCAGCATACGCCACCATGCCTGTTAGCCCTTCCTTCCATAATGAAAGCAGATCAAGAGCCTTGTATCGCGCTTGAGTTAAGCGATTCGGCTTAATATCGGTGGCATACATTGACATCGACATGTCCATGATCACAACTCGTGCCTGCGTTTTTTCAAAGCTTGGTTGTTCGTTTTTCTCGAAGCTTGGCCCAGCTAACGCAATAACGCCGACCAGCCACCAAATACCGAAGTAAGTACTGCGATTTTTCGATGGCTTGCTTGATTCTGGCGCCAAGTAACGGGCGATGTGTGACGCGAGTAATCCTTGTTTGGACTGTGTCTTGCTCAGCCACCAAATAGCGGGCAGCACGGCAAGCGCCAAGAACCAATATGGGTAGATAAAAGTAAAGTTAGACATTGTTTCTCCTAATGGCTAACAGCATAAATGCGAAGAACATTGCCGCCGACAGTGGCCATACAAACCACTCTTGTTGCGGTCGCCAGATCTTAGTGGCGTTCGTCACGGGCTCTAACTGGTTAATGGTGTCGTAAATCGTCGCTAACTCTTTGCTGTCACGCGCTCGGAAGTACTGACCGCCGGTGCGTTTGGCAATTTCTATTAGTGTACGTTCATCCAAGTCTTGAGCAGTATTGACTTTGCGCGTCATGAAGAACTCTTTGACCATCATCTCGCCTGCACCGACGCCCACGGTGTAAATCGTTGCGTCGTATTTCTTTGCAATATCCGCCGCTTCTAATGGGTCTAATACCCCGGCGGTATTACTGCCGTCGCTGAGTAGAATCATTACACGTTGGGGCGCATTGCTATCGACAAAGGTTTTGGTGGCAAGACCAATACCATCACCAATCGCTGTTTGAGTACCAATCAGCTTTAACACCGCTTGATTGAGCTGTTGTGAAAGCGTATCTCTATCTAGCGTAAGCGGGGTCTGCAAGTAGGCGTGATCAGCAAATAACACCAGTCCAACTCGGTCGCCTTTTCGTCGCTCAATAAAGTCACTCAATACGCGTTTCACCGCCGACAAGCGGTCGATGTATTCGCCATTGAACTGCATGTCTTCTTGGCTCATCGAGTAGGAGAGGTCGACAACCAACATCAAATCACGATGTTTCGGTTGAAACTCTACCGGTTCGCCATACCATACAGGGCGCGCGCTCGCCGTAACCAGCAGAAGCCAGATAATCACGGACAACGCCTTTGGTAAGCGACTGCTCGGTGTTTTGGTATTACTGTCTTCTGGCAGAAATGGAAGTCTTAGGACATGGCTTGATTCTGACTTTGGTGAGAACAAGTAAACGAGCAACGGCAGTGGCGCGATGAAGAACATCCACCACCAAACGAACTCGATGTTTAGCAAGTCCCTGCTTAGAAACATAGTGCTTAGAAAATCACTCATAACGACCTCGCTTTGGAGGAAGTGCTTTGCGAAGCCAAGTTTCGCAATCATTAACCAATTGCTGTTGAGCCTTTTTCTGTTCGTCGTTCATTAGGGCTACATCTTGATAGAGCGCTTGTTGCCACTGGGATTGTTTTGCTACAAATAACGGCTTCGCCAATTGCGCATCTAAGAACTTCAACCAATCATCACCAGACAAACCTGCAATTTTTTCACGAGGGAAATAGCTCAGTGCTGCTTGACGAAGGATGCGTTGTGCTTTGCTCGGAGACAAGCCATCTTGGGACTGACTATTACTAAAGTAAGACAGCGCTTCTTGTTTCGCCTGTTGATTGTTTTTTCTACGTTTTAGAATGAAAAACACCAAGGCAATCAGGAAAATGGCTGTGATAATGACTGCCCACCAACCCCACGCCAAAGGCCACCAAGTCGGGGCGTCTGGCGCAATCACCGGACTTAAATCTAAGGGCTGTTTCATGACTGAGCTCCTGATATCTGGCTCATGAGTGACTGCGCACTCGACAGCGAGCTATAAGGTATCGCGAGAGATAACCCCATCTGTTGCAGCTGCTGTTTCTTAAGCGAAAAAGCATGGTTAAGCTTTTGCTTTTCTTTATTAGAAGAGAAATTAAACCATTGAGTTTTGCTGCCATCGGTGACCTGTTTAGAGCCTTTATAGGTGGTTTCACCTTGCTCTAGCGGGTCGTAGAAATGCACAAGACGTACTCTGTTGTGTCGGCGAATTTGACTGATAAGTGAGTAGTCACTTTCTTGGTAACGCACAAAGTCACTGAGCATAATAATATCGCTTCCTTTAGGGCAAAGCTGGTGCAGAGATTTCAGTCCATGCTCTAAGGTCGTGTCGCTGTGATTGTCTGGATTGGTCAGTGCCGTATTATTGATTTCTATGACTTTTTGCAAAATACGCAGTGGAGCATGGTTGCTTGCACTTGGCTTAATCTCAATGACCTCTTTGCCAGTATCGATCACCGCGCCAATTCGATCTTTTTGAGCCACAGTAAGCCAGCACAGTTGGCTAGCAAAGTGTGCAAGTTGAACCGATTTCAGCAACAAGGTTGAGCCGAAAATCATGCTGCTTGATAAATCTAAATACAAGATGACAGGTTGTTCTCTCTCTTCAGAGAACAGCTTAGTATGCGCTTTGCCTGTTCTGGCTGTTACACGCCAATCAATGCTGCGTATGTCATCACCCGCTTGATATTGACGAACTTCAGAGAAATTCATCCCGCGACCTTTACGGTTGCTCTCGTGTTGGCCGTTAAGCTGTGACCAAAGGCTCTTGGCGGGAGGCAACCAGCGAACAGACTGCGCTTTGTATTGCAGAAGTTCGTCCAGGTTTAACGTGACACCGTCACTATGATTGGGTAGTTGATTATTCATGCGCGTATCCCTATGCGCTGCCAACCAATGAAATAAGGTGTACGATCACTTGGTTTGCGGTGACACCTTCAGCTTGTGCGTGGTAGCTGCGCAGTAGACGGTGGCGTAACACAGGGAATGCCATCGCTTGAACGTCTTGTGGCGTGACGTAATCTCGTCCTGCAAGCCAAGCGTGAGCGCGGGCACAACGGTCTAACGCAATGGTTGCACGCGGGCTGACACCCATGTCTAACCATTGATCAAGTTGGTCACTGTATTGCTTAGGTTGGCGAGTCGCCATAACCAGTCTGATGATGTACTGCTCAATGGTGTCTGCCATGTGAATGTTGAGCACTTCTTGGCGCGCTTCAAAGATCGTTTGCTGAGATATCTGTTGTGGCTGAGCTGATTCGTTACCTTGAGCCTCACCACGGTTGAGTCGTAAGATCTCAAGCTCGCTTTCCATATCTGGGTATTCAACCTCTAGGTGAAGCAAGAATCGGTCTAACTGAGCTTCCGGTAGCGGGTAAGTCCCTTCTTGTTCAATTGGGTTCTGTGTTGCCATTACCAAGAACAACTCAGGCAGCGCATAGGTTTTTCGACCGGCAGTTACTTGTTTCTCTGCCATTGCTTCCAGCATTGCCGCTTGAACTTTCGCCGGAGCTCGGTTGATCTCATCCGCTAGAATCAGCGAGTTGAAAATCGGGCCTGATTGGAAGGTGAACTCCCCAGTTTCAGGGCGGAAGATGTCGGTACCCGTCAAATCAGCAGGTAACAGATCGGGAGTGAATTGAATGCGGTGGAAGTGACCCTCAACACAATCAGCCAATGATTTTACTGCGCGAGTTTTTGCTAAGCCGGGAGGTCCTTCAACGAGGATATGACCATCCGCTAAAAGGGCGATCATCAGTTGCTTAACGAGCTCTTTTTGACCAATGATTTGAGACTCTAGATAGTTTTGAAGGACTTCGAAATTTGTTTTGTGCATTTTGGACTCTCTGGGTATCCATTTGATTTTTATTTTGAGTATTGGTCACTGATTTCGAGGAAAAAGTTCCAGTACATTTGCGTAATTTATTTTTTCAAAATTGGAAATATTTACAAGTGGTTAGCTAAAAAAATCGTTAGGTTGTGATTATTACTATATCAATTGGTTTTTATATACAAAAGCTCGGCGGTGGGGAGTGGTTTGAGTTCGGTTGGGTCTCAGGGGGTGAGAACTAAAATTGACTCTCGACAATGCGGTATTTGCTTAGTTAATTCATGCTCAAGGTGAATATTTCTAATTGTTACATCATATTTGCAGTTTTTTGAGAAGAAAGTCTCTAGTTTTATTGGTTGTGGCCGATACATCACTCAGATTGTGCATTGCTTGTTGGAGTGCACTAAAAAAGTCCTGTTCAGGGTATACCAATAACGAGCGATTCTTTTTAAAGGTCCAAATATGTTTAAAACTAACTCTCTGAGTATCAAGCAAAAAGTTGTACTTGGAATTACCTTTGCGGTTCTTGCATCGACAGTGATTGTCGGCGCAATGGCACAACAACAAGCAAGAGATGTATTAAGTCATCGATTGATCGATATTGAACTTCCAGGAATGCTAGAGCGAATCAATGGTGAAATTGACCGAGAAGTCTCTCAGCTATTACTAGCGGCGGAGCAAATTGCTTCAAATGAATTTATTTCTGATGCTATCGAATCGACCGAGCGCGATGCCGCGCTAGAGAATAAGCTGGTTAAACAACTGAACAATGTTCGCAACCAATATCAGTTGAACGATGCCTCGGTAGCGAACCGTCAAACAGCTTACTACTGGAATCAAGATGGTTTCTTACGTCAGCTAAACCAACAACAAGATGGTTGGTTCTTTGGCTTTACGCAATCTGGACAGCCGACCATGGTGAGCATGTTCCAAGAAGCGAATGGCGAAGTGAAGATGTTTGCTAACTATCAGCAGCCTTCTGGTTTGGCGATGTCTGGTCTATCAAAATCGATGGATGACATGGTTAACTTACTCAATGGCTTTAAGATTGAAAATACAGGCTTCGTATTCTTAACCGATAGCCAAGGTGATGTTCAAATTCACCGTGAGCGTTCTCGCAGTGACTCTTCACTTCAACAACTTTACGGTCCTCAAGCAAGCCAACTACTGAACAAGTCGGGTTTTAACCTGATTACCACTGAAAGCCAAGGCCAAGAGCTGTTCGTGGCGAGCTTGTATGTGTCTTCAATGGACTGGTTTGTTATTGGTGTCGTTCCGACTGGTGAAGTGTTTGCAGAGTTAGATGCGACAGCGCAGAAGATGCTGATCATGACTGCGGTTGTGGCATTAGTGTTTATCCTAATGGGCGTAGTTCTGGCGAACAGCATTACTCAACCGATCAAGCTTTTGGCTAAGCGTTTCGGCGACTTAGGTGAAGGCGACGGTGACCTTGCACAGCGTATCGAAGTGAAAGGCAACGATGAAATTGCACAGCTTTCAAAAGGCTTCAACGGATTCATTGAAAAGATTCACGAGTCGATGAAAGAGGTGTGTTCGACAAGCCAAGCGCTTCAAGTGGCTGCAGAGAGTGTTTCGAATAAAGCTCACATCACCCACGACAACAGCCAAGAACAGCGCGACCAAACGCTTCAAGTGGTGGCTGCAATTAACCAAATGGGTATGACCATCAGCGAGATTGCATCGAACGCGGCAACCGCAGCAGAAACGGCAACTCAAGCTTCAGGCAATACGGAAGTAGGCCGCTCTGTGGTGAACAAAGCAAAAGGCGCGATCAGTCGTTTGGCGCAAGATATTGAAAGCACGGGTCAGGTAGTAGAGCAACTGGCTTCTACAACTCAAGACATCGGTTCTATTCTGGGTGTTATTCGTGATATTTCAGAGCAAACTAACTTACTCGCATTAAACGCTGCAATTGAAGCCGCCCGTGCTGGTGAGCAAGGTCGTGGTTTTGCGGTTGTAGCGGATGAAGTACGTAACCTAGCAAGCCGTACCGCAGATTCAACGGAAGAGATTCAAAAGATGATCAACCAACTGCAAAGCGATGCTAAAGATGCGGTAACGGCAATGAGTGCGGGTAAGGTGATTACCCTTGAAGGTGTATCGGCTTCGGATGAAGCGGTAGACGTGCTGAGTGGCATTTCAGACCGTATCGTTGATATCACAGACCGTAACACTCAAGTGGCAACGGCAACGGAAGAGCAATCAACCGTAGTTCACACCATCAACCAGAACATTGAAGAGATTAACGCAATCAACGAAGTGACAACGGGCACGGCTGAGCAACTTGCTGAAGCGAGCCAAGAGCTTCGTGATCTATCGTCTCGTCTAGATAAGATGGTTGGTTCATTTAAGCTTTAATTCTTTCAAGCTGTAACATGACTTAGAAAGGGATATAGACGAAGAGCTGGGGTCATTTCATCGTTAATCCGGCTCTTTTTATTAGTACGCTAATTTGCCTCTAACTGCCTTTAGCTTGATCTGGTTTCGGGCTTTGCTTTTAATCACCCTAGCATCATAGGGCGTAAATGAGTAAAATCTCGTTAGGTTTAATATTTAGGTAAGTATCATGAGCGATTTTGAAAAAGAACTAGAGCAGATGACTCAAGAGATGGGCGATGAGCCTGAGGTGAAACTGCCATCACTTGAAGAGCAAAAAGCAATTGTTGCTGAGTTCAAGCGACTAGAGGCGGAAGGCAAACTGACTCCTGAAGTGTTAGAGAAGCATTTTGGCCAGTTCAACAAACAGAATGATACGCCAATTCACTAAGTTGATTTAGACAGGTTTCATGTCTGAAAGAAGTGATATTAGCGGTTGGGTTCATAGCCTAACTAACAGATAAAGGTCTAGCGCTTGCTAGACCTTTTTTATTGCCGCTAGCGAAAGACCGAGTGGCTGACTCATGAACTATTCAATGTAAGTGAAACTCGTATCCAACACATAAAAATATCCAGCACATAAAAAAATCCCCCTTACTGAGTAAGAGGGATTCGATATGGGCAAGTTATATCCTAAAAGGCTAAGCGATTAGTCTGTGCCGTATTCTTTGTACAAACGACGACATGCGCGGCCATCGCTGTGGAACAGGTGACAACGGTGCGCTGGAATACCAATCGCCAACTTGTCACCTGATTCGATTTTCAACGTGTCTGGCTGGCGATAGATAACATCAGCATCGGCACTTTCAAGGTTTAGGTAAACCTGAGTTTCGTTACCTAGTTTCTCTACCATCATCACGTCAGCTTCAATCGTCGCGTCACCTGATTCAGCAGACATCAAGTGTTCAGGGCGAATACCCAGAGACATACGATCGCCAGCATTGACAGTCGTACCATCAACAGGGATCCAGAAAGTCATGCCATTAGAAAGTTGTACCAATACGCGTTCTGCTTCAGCTTGTTCAATGTGTACCGACATGAAGTTCATCTTCGGTGAGCCAATAAAGCCAGCAACGAAACGGTTTTGAGGGTAGTGGTAAAGGTCAAGCGGCTTACCGACTTGAGATACATAACCACCATCCAGAACAACGATCTTATCCGCCATTGTCATCGCTTCCACTTGGTCGTGGGTAACGTAGATCATGGTACAACCCAGTTGACGCTGTAGCTTGGTGATTTGCGAACGCATTTGAACACGTAGCGCGGCATCTAGGTTTGATAAAGGCTCATCAAGTAGGAATACGTTTGGTTGAGAAACCAGAGTACGACCAATCGCAACACGTTGACGTTGACCACCAGAAAGCGCTTTAGGTTGGCGCTCAAGAAGGTGACCAAGCTGAAGGATTTCTGCAGCATGTTCAACGCGTTTGTCGATCTCAGCTTTATTTGCGTTTGCTAGCTTAAGACCGAAAGACATGTTGTCGTATAGGTTAAGGTGAGGGTAAAGCGCATAAGACTGGAATACCATACCTACGCCACGCTTTGACGGTTCAACGTCATTCATGCGTTGGTCGCCAATGTACAAATCACCAGACGTAATGTCTTCTAGACCTGCGATACAACGTAATAGCGTCGATTTACCACAACCTGATGGTCCAACGAATACTACGAATTCACCTTCGTTGATGTCTAAGGTTACGTCCTTAGAAATCTGTACATCACCATATGATTTATAAACGTTTTTTAACGTGACACTCGCCATCTAGCTTGTCCTCGATCGATCAAATTTTAAGTTTTACTGCTTATCATTATAAGAAATTTTTGGGTCAGCAGTAACTGTAGGAATTGGTAAGTATTGAGTGAGTAAGAAAAAAGTGGGTGAGACTTGGCTTCTTTAACCAAGCCCACCCGTCATAGCCAAACTGATGCCCATTTCCCCCACATCCAGCTAAACCTCCCCCGTGATTCAATCACAGATTTAGCTCGATGCTAATATAAGACACCAGCGGGCAGTGAAGCCAACTAAATGAATAATGCGTCAACGCATAACACTTGCCGGTAAAGGGTTCTTACTATCCACTCTTGGATGAATGCAGTTTCGGTGAATTGGCGTAAGGGTACATCCTCCTAATGGAAAATTAACTAGGGGGAGTAGGAGGGGAGGAGTAGATAAATGGGGTTATTAATAATTGGCGATCCAGTTCAAATAAATCCACCACGTAACGGTGATGTTGATCACGATGAGTATACGTTTTGTGATTGCAGTCTCTAATCTGACCGGATGGCGATCACGAATTTAAGCCATAATAGCTAGGGCGTAGTGGCTAGGATGATGAGCTAGGGTCTGTTTTCTCAGATCATAACCTCCGAAAACTGGCTCGTCTTGGTAGATGTGCCCTACGTATAAATATAAAAAGGATATTCACATGAAAAACGCTCTAAGCGCTGTAGCTCTAGGTACAATAGTTGCTCTGGGTTCTTTTGGTGCAAATGCTGCTATCGAAGAAGGACAACTAACAATCTGGGTAGGTGGTGACAAAGCTTATGAAGGCATGGCTGAAGTAGGTAAACGCTTCGAAGAAGATACTGGTGTTAAAGTAACCGTCGCTTTCCCTGACAAGCTAGAAGAGAAATTCCCTCAAGTAGCAGCAGCTGGCGATGGCCCAGACATGATCTTCTACGCACATGACCGTTTTGGCGGCTATGCAGAAGCGGGACTTCTTGTTGATATCAAACCTTCTAAAGAAACTAAAGAAGGTATCGTAGACTTCGCATGGGATGCTGTTTCATACGAAGGTAAAACAATCGCATACCCTGTTGCTGTTGAGTCAGTTTCTCTAATTTATAACAAAGCGCTTGTTCCTAACCCACCTAAGTCTTGGGAAGAAATCCCAGCACTTGATGCTGAACTTAAAAAAGACGGCAAGAAAGCGATCATGTGGCCTCTACGTGGCGGCGCTTACTTCACATGGCCTCTACTTGCAGCTGACGGCGGTTACGCATTCAAACAGACTGCAGAAGGTTACGACATTAAAGATGCGGGCGTAGCGACTGATGGTGTTCAGAAGTCTCTAGGTTTCATCGAGAAGATGGTACAAGACAAGGTTATCTCTGCAGACATGGATTACTCAGTTGCTGAGTCTGAATTTGTTGCGGGTAACGTTGCAATGACAATCAACGGCCCTTGGGGTTGGGAAAACATCAAGAAAGCTGGCGTAGATTACGGCGTAACAACTTTACCTAAGTTCAACGGTAAAGCGTCTAAACCTTTCGTTGGTGTATGGGCAGGTGGTATCAGCACTGCGTCTCCAAACCGCGACCTAGCTGTTGAGTTCATGGAAAACTACCTACTAACAGATGAAGGTATGAAGAGCCTGAACGACGACAAGCCACTTGGCGCTGTTGCTCTTAACTCTTTCCAACGTCAACTAGACAGCGATACTCGTATTGCAGCAACAATGGACAACGCGATGAACGGTGAAATCATGCCTAACATCCCTCAGTTCACAACATTCTGGTACAGCATGGAAGAAGCGATCGGCAACGTAGTTGACGGCCGTCAATCAGTAGACCAAGCACTAAAAGCTGCTGAAGGTCGTATGGTTAAGTAACACCCAGGCACTACCTTTTAAGGAGAGGGTAACCTCTCCTTACTTTTCTATTTTTTATCTATATCGCTAGCAGGTTCCTCTATGCAGTCAGTTCAAGGTACAGATGCTATCCCAGCACCATCAAGCCTTCCAGGCAGTAAAAGCGTCTTCATTAAATGGGGGTTGCTTGGTAGCGTTGGCTTAATAAACGGCTACGCTACAATTCTAATGTATTCTCGCGGTGAGCTCGCTTTTGCGCTGCTTACAGTGATCTTAACGGCTTTGGCACTTTACATTTTTGGTAGTAAAAAAACTTACGCCCACCGTTATATTTACCCAGGTATTGCCGGAATGATCTTGTTCATTCTTTTCCCATTGGCATACACCGTAGGGCTTGCGTTTACTAACTACAGCGCGAAAAACCAACTTTCTCTAGAGCGCACTCAAACCGTTCTTTTAGACCGTTCTTTCCAAAGCGGTGAGAGCTACCCATTTACTTTGTACAAGACAGATGACGGTCACCAGATCGTTGTAAAAGATGGCGATCAACTGTTAGCGACTGACGTATTTTCTCTAGACAATATGACAGAAACAGAGATGGACCTATCTGTTATTGAGTCTGCGCAAGGTGAAAAAGAGAAGATCAAAGCGATCATTCAAAACCGAGCAGCAATCAGTGGTGTTGATTTCAATCTACCTGACGGTGGTGACATCCGCATGAGTGGCTTACGTAAGTTTGCTTCTGTTGCTCCGCTTTACACGCTACAAGACGATGAAGAAACGTTAATCAACAATGAAACGGGTGAAGTTCTCAAGCCAAATATGGATGTGGGTTTCTACCAGCCTGTTGATGCAAATGGTGAGTTTACGGGTAATACCATCTCTCCAGGTTTCGTGGTTAGCATTGGTACGCATAACTTTGAGCGTGTATGGAAAGATGACGGCATTAAAGAACCGTTTATCAGCATCTTTATTTGGACGGTTATCTTCTCGGTATGTACCGTAGCGTTCACGCTAGTTATCGGCCTTGTATTGGCTAACATCGTGCAATGGGAAGAGTTGAAAGGTCGTTCTATTTATCGTGTTCTACTGATTCTGCCTTACGCCGTACCCGCGTTTATCTCGATTCTTATCTTTAAGGGTCTATTCAACCAAAGCTTTGGTGAGATCAACATGGTGCTCGAGAATATCTTCGGCTTAAGCCCGAACTGGTTCTCAGACCCTATCTTAGCGAAAACCATGGTGTTGATGGTTAACACATGGCTAGGTTTCCCTTACATGATGATTCTATGTATGGGTCTGCTTAAAGCGATTCCTGATGATTTATACGAAGCGTCAGCAATCGATGGTGCGAACTTCCTTGATAACTTCAAGCGCATTACGTTCCCATTGATGATTAAACCGCTTACACCGCTATTGATTGCAGCGTTTGCCTTTAACTTCAACAACTTCGTAATGATTCAACTATTGACGAACGGTGGCCCGAACATGATTGGTACTTCTGAGCCAGCGGGTTACACAGACTTGCTTGTAAGCTACACGTACCGAATTGCATTCGAAGGCGGCGGCGGTCAAGACTTCGGTCTAGCAAGTGCTATCGCAACGCTTATCTTCCTATTGGTTGGTGCACTAGCGTTACTAAACCTTCGTTTCACTAAACTGTCTCAAGATTAAGGAGCACGACAATGGCTATGGTACAAGGTAAAGGCCTTAAATACCGAGTGTGGGCAACGCATGCAGTGTTGTGGTGCTTCTTGGCAATGATTATCTTCCCACTACTGATGATCATCGCGATCTCGTTCCGTGAAGGTAACTTCGCAACCGGTAGTTTGATTCCAGATAACCCATCATTGGAACACTGGAAGTTAGCATTGGGTATGTCAGTAACGAACGCAGATGGCTCGGTAACGTCACCTCCGTTCCCTGTGCTAACTTGGTTATGGAACTCAGTGAAGGTTGCAGGTATCACATCGATTCTGATTGTGACACTGTCTACGACATCGGCTTACGCGTTCGCTCGTATGCGCTTTAAAGGTAAGAACACAATCCTGAAAGCGATGATGATTTTCCAAATGTTCCCAGCAGTATTGGCTCTAGTAGCAATCTACGCGCTGTTTGACAAACTTGGTCAATACATTCCGTTCTTAGGCTTGAACACACACGGTGGTCTAATCTTCTCTTACCTTGGTGGTATTGCACTGCACGTATGGACGATTAAGGGTTACTTTGAGACGATTGATAACTCTCTGGAAGAGGCAGCAGCCCTTGATGGTGCAACGCCTTGGCAAGCATTCAGACTGGTTCTACTACCGCTGTCTGTGCCAATCCTAGCGGTTGTGTTTATCCTATCTTTCATCGCGACAGTGGGTGAGGTGCCAGTAGCGTCTATCCTACTTACAGATGTGAACTCTTACACGCTAGCAGTAGGTATGCAGCAGTACCTATACCCTCAGAACTACCTATGGGGTGACTTTGCGGCAGCGGCTGTACTATCAGCACTTCCGATTACTATCGTGTTCTTACTTGCTCAACGTTGGTTAGTTGGTGGTTTGACGGCAGGTGGTGTAAAAGGATAAGCTGTACTCTATAAGAAAGAAAAAGAGCGACCGTTAGGTCGCTCTATATTGGCATTTTTATTACATCATTTGGTTTGGCCGCCGATCAGTAATAAAAATAACCCTCAGGTTACGCATAGCTGGCTACTAATCAGGTTCCTTACGCTATTAATGATTAGTGGTTTTTGTAACTCTAACCCAGGTATTTACTTGGGTTTTTTTATGCCTGCTACTTTTTGTTTTTTGTGTCAGCGTTACTCGTTAACTATCGCGCTCATATCTACTTTAAAACCCAAAGTTTCGAGTTACTTCTCTCCTAAATACCGACCACTTCATTTTGGTTACTTGTAGAAATGAACTAGTCTCACAAATCAGACACTCAGTATAAGTGGCTGTTGTACTATTGATATGTTGTGAATATTCCAATGCGTGATACTTCAATGATTTGTATGCAACAAAACCTGAAATTGCACTGAAAATGTATGGGTAAGCGAGAGGTAGTTACAGAATATTCAAGTGACATTCATGAGGGTTATGGAGGTGGGTTTATTTATGCTTCTGGTTTTTGGTGGGACTTAGAAGTTAGAACTCTTTACTAGAAGGAGCACAACCTAAGTGTTGCAACAACACATAGATACTTTCTTGATCGAGTGCCACGCGACGAAATAGATCGGCAAATGTCGGATCTCCACCGAAACACGTTTGGATATAGTGGTTGATTTCATTGCTGTCGTAGCCTTCGACGTACAAAGTTCTAACCCATTGGTACTCAACAGCCTTTAAATTGTTCAGTGTAGACTCGCTAAGAGTGGGGCGTATGACGCTCAAGAGTGGCTCCAAGAAATTCAAATGCATCTATTATGATTGGCGGTATTTAATCAGAGCAAAATGACGACTTTATTACAGTCAAAATAAATCAGTGAACAAGTGCCGATTCATTTCAACCTTTGGCTGGGTATCACGCTCTTATCGTCTGTATTGGGTGTGCAGCGGATTTGGCGGTGTAGAGCACGAAGGTATCAAATAGATCAATGCCAAGCAGGCGCTTGGCATTGTAATAAAGTTTTATAGGGGGAGGGCTGCTGGTGGACCTTATTTCAGGTACTTCACGTGAGCTTCCATCTCTTCACCAATCTGTTTTCGCATGTTCATTAGGCGAATAGCCGAATCTCGTAATTCGATGTCTTCTGGCGTCTCTGGTATCCACTCTGGCACTTTAGTCGGATTACCATTCTCATCGACAGCGACCATAATAACGATACAGTGAGTTGTTAGGCGGTTATTGAGCTCTTTAGGGTCGCTTGCTTGCACGTCGATAGCGATATGCATTGAAGATGAACCTGTGTAAATGACCTTTGCACTTACTTCCACAAGGTTGCCTACATGAATTGGGGCAACGAATCGAATTCCGCCTGCATAGGCTGTTATACAGTATTTACCGCTCCAACCTGCGGAACAAGCGTAGGCTGCTAAATCGATCCATTTCATTGCTGCGCCACCATGAACTTTACCACCAAAGTTCACATCCCCGGGTTCAGCTAAAAAACGCAGAGTAACGTCTCGTTTACCATCTTGTCGGCTATTGTTACTGCTCATCTATCTTCCTTCATTATTATGCTGCATAACATGCTTGTTACTTGCTAATAACAATATACATAAGATGATAGAAATTAAAGCGGATAATCTCACGGTTAAGACTATTTTTTTCAAACGGATGACGAACCGATGAATATTGATGGTTATTGAGTTTCAAGGTGAGAGATAAACACGGAAAGACAATCGAGAGTAAGCTAAAAGAAAGGGTAGATTGCAAAAAAAACACCTAGCGTAATGCTAGGTGTTTCTAAGCCTTTAGGTACTCATGTCGGTACCTTTTATTGTTTGCCAACTAACCGTTGCTTGTTTGGTTTAGTTAAAGTGACTTTATCGCAATTACCACTAAAGTGGTAGTTAAAACTATTTATTCTTCAGCTCACTTTTACTCTTTTATGAAGTATAGATCCTTCGCGTAGATATTTCCTTTCGGATTGTTGTTAGGGAAGCCTTTGAGTGTATTTCGCACTAATCGAGTGTGATTATAGTGATATAAAGGCATAACTGCTGCTGATTCGTTAAGTAGTGACTCAGCATGCTGGTATAAAGCGAAGCGATTAGCCTGATCTTCCGTTTTACTCGCTTGCTGTAAGGGCTCATCATAGTATGGATTACAGTAGCCACTCTCATTTGCTGTGTGAAACGTGAGTTTGAATTTTTACCCTAATGTGAGCGTTGGGTAATGCGTTTAGCTTTGTTGAGGGAGAGGAGCCTCAAGCCTTGGTTTTCTTCTGATTTGAGCAAGGATGACACCTGAAATCACCATCACACCACCAATGATGTGGAACTGGTTAATCTCTTCGCCAAGCCATGTCGCGGCTAATACGATCGCTACAACCGGAAGCAAGTTCATGAACATCGCGCTTGAGTCAGCACCAATGGTGTCAATCGCTTTCACCCACATCCAAGGCGCTAAAATCGAAGCGGCAACCGCTGCGTAAGCTATCAATGGGAGCGCTTGTTGCGGTGGTAAAAGTTGTTCGCTGGTAAGCCAAAGTGGCGTAAGCATCGCGACAGCAAACAGACCCTGAATGTATATCACCACCCAGCTACTGATTGGCATTTTCCAGCGTTTCAGTAGTACACAGTAAGAAGCATAAACAAAGGCTGCAATTAGCATATAGCCATCGCCTTGAGTCAATTCTTGATGCATGAAGAATAACGGATCGCCTTTGCCTAACATCAGGGCTAAGCCTGATAGTGACAACACACCGCCAACAATACTCAAACTAGAAATCGACTTGTGCAGCAAAGGGACGCTTAAAAATACACTGACCAATGGAACCAAAGAAGTGATTAATGCCATGTTAGAGGCGGTTGTGGTTAAGCCTGCGTAGTAACCTAGAGATTGGTTCAACACCATGCCCAAAAAGCCGAGGAACGCTAATTTAGATAAGTTTGGCTTAATGACAGCCCACTGCTTCATCACTGGGCGAATACAGAAAGGCGTGAGAATTAACATCGCAAAAAACCAGCGGTAAAAACTCATTGCGCTAGGTTCTATGGTGCTTGCAGCAAGCTTGTTGACGATTGCATTGGCGGCCCAGATACAGACTGTAAAAAATGGTAATAGGTAATGCATGTGAATTCCGTGGCGAATGAGTTGGTGCGGCTAGTTTGACAGGTCGTTATACTTACAAGTATCTTTAGAAAGACATTAAGCGCGATAGGAAGACAAGTTTGAAAAAACACTCCAGAAACCTTCATCCATCCTTATTAATTGATAAGGCACCATCCAACGTATTTATGAATTTTGAAGCGTTTCTTTCGAACACTGAAACCCGAGTTCATAGCCACTCATGGGGACAGGTTCAATTGATCAGTGGTGGTATATTAGAGATGGAAGCGGAAAGCACTCGATTTCTAGCGCCACCACATCTAGCGATTTGGGTACCGGCCGGGGTGATGCATTGCAGTTATAACCGTAAGCCTTTGGACTACTGTTCACTAAATATCGCCCCAGAACTCACGCAACACCTGCCAGATAAAACCAGCCTTATAAAGATCACGCCGATTGTGTCTTCTATTATCGATGATTTTCGCGATCGTGGGATCAATGTTGCGGAAACCGAGCAAGACCAAAGGCTCGTTCAGGTACTGCTTGACCAACTTGCGCAGCGTGAGGTTGAACACCACTTCTTGCCTTCAACCGATAATAAGTATCTAGCGCCTATATTGGCTTCTGTTGAAGAGAACCCAACCGATGAAGTGACGCTGAAAGATTGGGCTGAACGTGTCCACACCACGGAAAGAACCCTTTCTCGCCACTGCCAGACCGAGCTTGGAATGAGCTTTACCGAGTGGCGACTGCGAGTGCGCTACCTATACTCAATGGACTTGTTGAGAAACGGCCAATCGGTTAAAGAGGTCGCTCTTACATTGGGTTATAACCAAGCAAGCCCATTTATCACCATGTTCAAACGTTACGCGAACCAAACGCCAGAGCAGTATAAGAACCGTTTGTTGTAGCTCGGTCTTGTTGCCAAAAGAACGGATGTTTGCGCTAGTTAGTGCGTAGATAGACCACAAGTGAATAGATAGACCATAAGTGAATACGTGCAGTATGAGCTTATGGAATCGCCCTAACAGCCCATATATTTCGCTCTGTTGTTCGGTGACATCCTCATAGTGTTGGTTCAATAGAGCACTGTTGCTGCCGACCTTGAACAGTATGTACGTTTCTCCATCGACCTCGAACCAATTGAACGTTCCATGCTGGTTATACGTGGTCATTGTTTTGTTTATCTTCATGAGATATACATCAGCAGCGCAAGACATGCAGACGTACATAAGCCAAAGAAAGAAAAGAAAAACCACGAGCCTAATACTGTTTTTTCTTTTCCTACCTCTTCATTACTTTGCTGCCAACCAAGTTCACGAACCTGATCCTTGGTAAGGTTTAAGTCTAGTTTCTCGATGTATCTGTTAAGTTCGTCATTGTGCACTGAGCTAATCATGTTCTATCTCCCCTAAGCA
The DNA here is from genome assembly GCF_002877735.2 of Vibrio sp. 10N.261.54.E10. Taxonomy (NCBI): domain Bacteria; kingdom Pseudomonadati; phylum Pseudomonadota; class Gammaproteobacteria; order Vibrionales; family Vibrionaceae; genus Vibrio; species Vibrio sp. 10N.261.54.E10. The sequence continues at coordinate 544,568 of NZ_MCXE02000002.1, read as the reverse complement.
TAAGATTGGTATTTTAGGGGAGCTCATCGTTTGGTTAAATTGGATATTTTTCAACAGGCGTTAAGGTAAATAGAACATATGGAATAACAAAAAACCTCCGTGGTGGAGGTTTTGGTTGAAAGTGTTTTAGTCGATGGTGATGTATTTGTTGTTAGATTCCACCTGTATTAATACACAATCTAATACCCCGTCAACTCCATATAGCCAGATCCGGAATGAGAACCTTTGATTTCAATTGGCCCTTCCCAATAAGGAACCGACAGCGGCATTTTGGCATTTGGATTGAGTGCCGAGACGGTCAGTTCTATTTGCTGGCTTGGAATCGAAACTTGCCACTCTGTTGGGTAGTCACGCCCGTCGATTTTAGTTTGCTTGATGGCGGTTAAGCTGATGTCTTGCTGCTTAATCGCGATGCCGGAGCCATCTTGATTCATCAACCTCGCATGAGAATAGCTGGCTTTGCCTGTAGTTGAGTTTCGAAGTTGAAATACCACCAAGCTGGTTTCATCACTCAGCCTTAGCGCAAACCAATCCCAACCTTGTTGCGAGTCGAGTAAAAACTGCGAGCTCCATTCTCTGTCTATCCAACCTTTGCCGGAAACTTGATGGGTGACGCCATCAATAGTTACCTCGCCCGATACATTGATGAATGGTTGGCTGTAGTAATAGGAAGCCACTTTGCCATCGCTACTTTTAGTGCTGTAGCCTTGTTCGCCTTGCTTTTGATATGGCGCGTTGTTGGTTAACTTAAGCGAATATCCAAATTGACCCGAGTTAGCGACCAATGTAGCTGGGAACAGGTCATCGGTCGTCGACGTCCATTGCCAATCATCGAGGTAAACACGAAACGGCGAATCGCTTACACCCGCCAGTTCAGCTTGGTCACGTGACCATTTTTCATCGGCATAGTGTCTATTTTTAGTGGTGACAGCGCTGTGCGCCATGTAAATCTGCTGACTTTGCCACGTAGTTTCCTTGGTGCTATTGCCACTTTCATGTGGTGCAGCCGCAAAGCGGAACTGTGTCCATTGCACACCTAACACATTGTCTTCTTCATCAATTAAGTTTGCGGTTAAATACCACCATTCATGACGAAAATCTGGATGTGCTTGATGGTCGGCAGGGAAGGCGATGTCGATACCTTTAACTACCGGTGTGAATTGATCAGTCTCTTTTTGTGTTTCATCGTCGGTTTGTTTTCCAGTGCCAAGTATTGAGCCCATATTTTGAGCTGATGGTTGAGTGGATTCATCGCACCCTAAAAGGAGCAAGATGCCAAGTGTGAGAACGAAAACTCTCATTGTTCGATTCATCACAACACCTCACTCTGTAAACTGGATACCACGGGTTTGCTGACCAAACGCCACAGTGGAATCAAGGTCGCAATCACTGCCACTAAAATGGTGATGGTTGCGATGCTGAGTGCATCACTCCAATTCCATACGTAATTTAAGCTCCAACCAAAGGCGCGTAGGGTAACGATGTCCGTCAACACATAACCGACCATAGCGCCGAGTGGTAAAGCGATAACCAGAGTGAAGGCGACCAGAACAACGATTTGCCCGACCACCATTGCCATCAATTTTTTCTGACTAACACCGAGTGCATACAGCCTTGCAATGGCGGCTTTACGTGCATCGAGCAACATGAAACAGGCGCAGAACAACCCAATCACCGCCACCATTAATGTGACGCCATTAAGCGCCCGCGTGATGGCAAAAGTTTGTGAGAAGATCTCTAAAGCGATCGATTTGATCTGTGCTTGATTGTAAAGCTGACCTGGGTGCAGATTGAGTTGTTGGCGTAACTGTTCGTACACCACTTGTGGGTCGCCAGAGACTTTGATTCCCAAGCTGGTGGGTAAGTCAGTAAATCCGCTTTCGATCCACAAATTAGGTGCAAGTAACACTTCGCCATTCGGTGAGCCGTAATCGTGGAAAATCGCCCCGACGATGAGCGCTTTGTCTTGGATCGCGTCGAGCTTGAGTCGGCTTCCAAGCGGCAAGCCGAGCTTCACTGCCGTAGGTTCGCTGATCGCCACGAATTCACCTTGGTAAAAGCGCGTCCAGAAATCATCAAGGTGGGATTGAAATACCATGGTTTGCTCAAGTGTGTCTTTGTCTTTGGTGCCGAGCAAAGTAGGTAAGCCCTGCAAGTTATCATCGACATAATATTGCTTATAAACGGTTTCAACATTTTCAAACTGCTCTAACGCACGTTCCACATTCGCGATTTCACCTTGGGCAGGGCTAACGTAAATATCGGCATGTAAGCGCTGTTCAAGCCATTGCTTTAACGTGGATTCAAAGCTGCCGACTAAGGTATTCATTCCGATATTGGCGGTGACAGCGAGAAGCAACGCCATCATGGCAAGGGAGAGAGGGGAAATAAGTTCACGTAGCTCAGCAAACAGATATTGTATTAACCCCGATTGGGTGCGTTTTTCGCTCCAGTTCGCTAGCACGCTTAGCGTTTTGGGCAGGTACAAAGGAATCGATACCACTAACACACCGAGCCATGCCATGGTGAAGCGGTGATGTTCGCTCATCCATAAACCTGCTAACGCGAGAATAGTTAATACTGACCCGATAACAAACAGCTGATTTTCGTTAGACGTTTCCGGCGCTTGATAGAAACCGCCATGGGAAGAGAGGGGTTGTCGCACCCGCTGTTTAAAGTGTTGCCAACAAGCGACAAGCGTTGCGGCCAGCGTGAGTAGCAGTGCCTGCACTAACCATTGCCACTGCCATGTACCGGGAAGCAGTGTTGCACCATAAAGTTGCTCAAGTGTTATCGCGACGGTTGGATGCAGCCAATGGCTGAGTTGGATGCCGAGAATGAAACCAAGCGACGCGCCTAGTGTGACTAAAAGAGTCAGCTCGACTAACAGAGCTGAAAACACGATGCTTGGCGCAATGCCGGCTTGTTGAATTTGCACCAATAGCCGATTACGCTTCAGTAAACTGTACTTCACACCATTGTAAGCGATGAATAGGCCAACCAAAAACGCCAACAGACTCATGGCGGTGAGATTGAGGTGAAAGCTATCGGTAATTGAACCCAGATCCGTACTTTGGTTGTTGGAAATCCATCGTCCTTGCTCGCCAATAAGGCTTTGCCATTTATCCTGAGGATTGCTCTTAGTGTCGCTCTTAGTGTCAAAAATAGCGATGTAGCTCAGTTGCCCTTGCTTGTTAAGCAGTTGCTGAGCGAACCCAATATCCATCAACATTCGGCTACCTAGCTGCCATTCATCTGGTAGCACTACCACTTGAGTGAGCACTTCATCCAAAGTGAGTGTGTCTACTCCTCCCAAGTTCTGGTGTTGCGACTGGCTCATCATCACAATGGGTTCACCCGCTAAGAGTTGCGGCAAAGGTAAGGCATTGTCGAACAGGGAAATGTTTGGTTCTTTGGTTTGAGTGTTGCTTTGTTCGTCGACGCGAGCGTGACGAGATCTTGAAGTGAGGGCGGCGATCAACTCACTGCCTTGAACTGACCAACGTCGACCTTGCTCGTCTCTTACTCGCCCTTCTATAACAGGTAGCGCTGCGCTTAATCCACTTTGTCTTAAGCTGAAGTAGAGCGATTCCGGCAAATAGTTTTGCCCTGCTGGTGGAATGATAAGGTTCTGCGCTTGAGCGCTAAGTTGCTCGGTCGATTCTGCATAACTGCGCTTGGCATTGAGGTTGATGGCTTGCACTGCGACAAACAAGGTGACCGCTAACACAATGCCGATCAGAATCGCTGCGGCTTGCAATGGTGATTGACGATAGTGCGCCGCGAATAGATTCAGAGTCAGTTTGGTATGGGTGAGCTGGTTCTGAGCGAAGCCAGTTTGCTTCATTGGATTACTCACAACGCTGCTGCTCTTGGGGTTAGATCGGCGTTCCTTAAACAACCATCATCTAACACCAATTTTGTCTGCATAAAGCTGGCGCATTCTGGGCTGTGCGTAACCAAAAGCACCGCAGTGTTGCCTTGAGTGGTGATTTCACTCAGCAGCTTCATAACCTCTAACCCTGCTTTGTGGTCGAGGTTGCCTGTGGGTTCGTCGACAAGCAATAGTTTGGGTTTATGGGCTAGCGCGCGCGCTATTGCGACTCGTTGTTGCTGACCGCCAGAGAGTGCGGATACATGTCTTTCGAGTAACTCGTTGATACCCAATGCATCAACTAAATAATCGCACCAGTCGCTCCATTTTTGTTGATTCAAATGGAGCGGGAAGGCGATGTTTTGTTTTACGTTGAGTGGGGTTAGTAAGTTGAACTGTTGAAAGATCACGCCTAGCTTTTGATGACGGAATCGGCTCCACTGTGGATCTCTCCAATCTGATGTGTTCTCGTTATCGAGCCACAACTCGCCACCAGTTAGAGGTTCAAAGCCCGCGATTAGGTTGAGTAAAGTACTCTTTCCACTGCCACTCGCCCCTGTTAAAGCCACGCTTGCGCTTGTCGCCAAAGCGAAGTCGACATTTTCCAGCACGTGATGGGTATCGTTGCCATCAACAAAGCTTTTGCTGGCATGTGTAAGTGTGACAATTGGGCTTTCCATTTCCTTTCCTTATAACCAAAACCTACCATCAAAAGGTGTCGTTACTTGTGGCAATTACTGAAGCGACAAGATCTATAAAACTGTAGACAACAATTTGAAAAAGAAAGCGATTTATATCGAATAATTAATAACTTGTACTGCGAAAAGAGAGAAATAGATCAGTGTGAGGAGGAATACAGGTGTTTGTGGGAGCTTAGAGTCACCTCAGAGGCTTTCGAATTTATCGTCAGACGGTTCGTGACCACGTTTAAGTGCAATAAATCATGGTTTAACGTGTTAAAGGTTTTCTTTATGAAAGTGTGTTGGGGGAGGGGGATAGTGCTGTTTTTCTAACTTGTTAATGCCCCCAAGTTTCTTAGAGTATTAATTCTCTTGTTTTTACCCACTTTAGTTAGCCAAGTTCAACTAATCATTGTTTCATGTTTACTTGGTGGATTCTTATTACTGTCTCTGTGCAGACATTTCGTGTCCTCCCCTCTCCTGAGTTATACGCTTTGGTCTAAATAGGCAAGTATTCGCAATATCATTCAATCTATGTAAGTGGTGATTACAAGCTGTTCTAACAATTATAATTCCTTATTAATGAATGACTGTTTTTATAAGTTTCGGGCATTTGTGTTTAATAGTCCACAATATCAGTCACAAATCGGTCAATAACGGGCTTGATGGCGATTTCGTCACAGTTTTGCCATTTTTTCATTGGTAAATTAATAATCAAGCAAGCGGGAGACCATTATGAGAAGCCTACAAATTGTTGAACTAATAAATGATCAAAGAAGTGCAACCGTCGAAGAAATAGCAGAAGCCTTTAATGTTTCTGTGGAAACCATTCGTCGAGATTTAAAAAAGCTTGATGAATCGGGCGCACTTAAAAGAGTTCATGGTGGGGCTATTAGTGTTCAAGAAATTGATGAAGGTCTTTCTTTTCATGCGCGTTCTAAGGACTATATAGAAGAAAAGGAATTACTGGTAAGCAAAGCGTTAGATTATATTAAAGAAGAAATGGTAATAGGTTTAGACGCAAGTTCATCGAGTTGGTGTCTCGCTCGAGAGATTCCAAATATCAGTTGCACTATTATTACCAATTCTCTTCAGAATGTTATTGCCCTTGAAGGTAAAAGTAATATTAATGTAATTTGTACTGGTGGCAGTTATTCCGAGAAGTACAGTAGTTTCTATGGTCCACTAGCAGTGGAGACACTGGCTAATATGTCTTTGGACGTCTGCTTCTTTTCCTGCGTTGGGTTTGATTATGACTCAGGATTTTGGGATTCAAATGAATATAACTATCAAATAAAAAGAAGTTTTATCGATATATCTGATCAAGTTATTCTAATTGCCGATAAATCTAAATACAAAAAAAGAAGTCTTCTTAAAATATGTGATAACGAATCGGTAGATGTAGTAATAACTGATTTGTAATAACGTGAAACAAAATAAACTTTAAAATAAAAATAAATAATTTAATTAATAAATAAGGATATCTTATGAATGATACTCTCAATATAAGTTCGTCTGAAACACAGAGGAATAATAAAGTAGAGGTAATACCAAAGGAAATTAAATTTGCTTTTTGGCTACTATGTTGTTGTTTTGCCATGTGGGGTTTGGCAAATAACATGACTGATGTACTTATTGCACAGTTTCGAAAAGTATTTACTTTAACCGATATGCAATCCGGTTTGGTACAAACGGCTTTCTATGGCGCTTATTTTTGTTTGGCTCTTCCCGCTGCGCTTTTCATACAGCGATACAGTTATAAAGCCGGAGTGCTTTTGGGCCTTGGATTGTTTGCAACCGGCGCACTGCTATTTTATCCCGCCGCGCAAGCAATGGAATATTTACCTTTCTTGCTGGCATTATTTGTTCTAGCTGGCGGTCTCTCCATTCTAGAAACAAGTGCCAACCCATACATATTAGCGATGGGTCCTGAAGAAACCGCAACTCGACGTCTAAATATTGCTCAAGCTTGTAACCCTATTGGTTCGATCACTGGGGTGTTAATTGGCAAATTTTACATCTTATCGCAACTAAACCCTGCAACGGATAGTGAACGTGCGGCCATGGCTGCTGACGAACTAGCGAAAATTCAATCTGACGAACTGTACGCAGTAATGATGCCCTATATGGGCGTAGCAGTTGTTATTGCTTTAATTTGGCTATTGATTCTTAAAACTAAGATGCCGGCCGCAAAGGACACAAGTACTACCGGTGAGTCTACATTTGGTCAGGCGTACCGCCGTATTGTCAAGCGAAGCCACTTCACCAAAGGCGTGTTAGCTCAGTTTTTCTATGTCGGTGCGCAAATTGGTTGTTGGTCATGGACTATTCGTTACGTGATGCAAGAAGTCGGCGGTACAGAAGCAGAAGCATCAACATACCTACTGACATCTATTGTGATTTTCTCTGTCATGCGCTGGGTTTGTGTCGCGCTGATGAAACACATTGAACCACAAAAACTACTTGCTGCTTTGGCTGCGATCGCTGCGATTTTAGTCGCTGTAATCATGGTAGTGGGTGGGTTAGCAGGAGCTTATGCACTAGTCGGTGTGTCTGCATGTATGTCTCTGATGTTCCCGACTATTTTTGGGCTATCACTGAGAGATTTAGGGTCTGATTCAAAGTTTGGTGGAAGCTTCTTAATCATGGCAATCCTGGGTGGTGCACTGCTAACCGCCATCATGGGGCAAATCTCAGATGCAGCAGGCATTGGTGCCGCATTTGTTATCCCATTCATTGGCTTCGTTTACCTAGTGTACTACGGCGCAAAAGGTTACCAAGTTAAGTAAAGAATTATCCACAGGGGCAGCATTAACCTGCCCCCTGAATTAAAGAAATAATAAGGAACATCAATGATGTCACAGTTAGTTAAAATCGGTATTCGTCCTACCATCGACGGTCGTCAAATGGGTGTACGCGAATCTCTTGAAGATCAAACTATGGGAATGGCTCAGCGCGCAGCTCATTTTATTCAAGAGAATATTCGCCATGCTAGCGGAGAGAAAGTGGAGTGTGTCCTTGCCGACTCTTGTATTGGTGGTGTAGCAGAATCTGCTGCGACGGCTGACAAATTTAAACGTGAAAATGTGGGCCTTGTACTGACAGTAACACCGTGTTGGTGTTATGGCACAGAAACCATTGATATGGACCCGCATACACCAAAAGCCATCTGGGGTTTCAATGGTACTGAGCGTCCAGGTGCAGTATACCTAGCCGCCGCGATGGCAGGCCACTCACAAGTGGGTTTACCGGCATTCTCAATTTACGGCAAAGAAGTGCAAGACGCAGGAGACGAGTCAATCCCAAGTGACGTACAAGACAAGATTCTTCGCTTCTGCCGTGCAGGTTTAGCCGTCGCGTCAATGCGCGGTAAATCTTATCTCTCGATGGGCTCTGTATCTATGGGCATCGCGGGCTCTGTGGTTAACCCTGAGTTCTTCCAGAAGTATCTGGGCATGCGTAATGAATATGTCGATATGACAGAAATCAAACGCCGTTTGGATCGAGAAGTCTATGACAAGAAAGAGTTTGAACTGGCACGTGCTTGGGTACGAGACTGGTGTAAAGAAGGTAAAGATTATAACGGCACCCCTTTCACCGAAGAGCGTAAAGCAGAGGATTGGGATACCGTCATTAAGATGACCATGATCATGCGCGATTTGATGCAAGGCAACCCAAAACTTGCAGAGCTAGGCTTTGGTGAAGAATCGCTAGGACACAATGCTATTCTGGCTGGCTTCCAAGGTCAGCGTCATTGGACAGATCATTTGCCCAATGGCGATTTTTCAGAGGCCATCTTGAACTCCTCATTTGATTGGAACGGCATTCGTGAACCAATCTGTGTGGCAACAGAAAACGACGCGTTGAACGGCGTAAATATGATGTTTGGTAAGCTACTGACGGGTGAGGCTCAGGTTTTCCATGATGTTCGTACCTACTGGTCTGAAGATGCGGTAGAGCGTGTGACAGGGATCCGCCCAGATTCCGGTTTCTTGCACCTGGTTAACTCTGGCTCAGCAGCGCTCGATGGGGCAGGTAAAGCGAGAACAGCTGAGGGTAAGCCGGCGATGAAACCGCACTGGGAACTGACACAAGCCGACGTTGAAGCGTCTCTAAATGCAACGAAATGGTGCCCAGCCATTGAAGAATACTTCCGTGGGGGCGGCTTCTCGTCTCAGTTCCTAACTGAAGGTGGTATGCCATTTACTATGCATCGAATCAACATTATCTCGGGTATTGGTCCAGTGCTGCAAATTGCTGAGGGGCACTCTATCGAACTGCCAGAAGATGTTCATAATACCCTAAATGAGCGCACTAACGCGACTTGGCCAACGACCTGGTTCGTCCCTCGCTTGACTGGCCAAGGCGCATTTAAATCGGTTTATGACGTTATGGCAAACTGGGGCGCTAACCACTGTGTTATCACTTCAGGCCACGTTGGCGGCGATTTAATCTCTCTCGCTGCAATGCTGCGTATTCCGGTATCGATGCATAACGTGGATAGCCAAGACATCTTTCGTCCGCATACTTGGTCTGCATTTGGTCAGGATGTTGAGGGACAGGACTATCGCGCTTGTCAGAACTTCGGCCCTATCTATAAGTAATTCAATAGGTAACTAATTTTGCCTGCCCCAACTTGGGGTAGGCCTTAAAGGGGTGAGTTATGTCGATTGCTATTATTCTTGATTGCGGAGCCACCAACGTCCGCTCTATTGCGATTAACCAGCAAGGTGAAATTGTTGCGTCGCACTATATTGCTAATGAAACGCTACAGAATGGCACTAAACATGTTTGGGATTTTCAACAGATTTGGAAAAAGCTTGTTGAGTGTTCAAAGCAGGTAACGGCTCAAATTAATTCGACGGATATTGTTGCCGTTTCTGTCACTACCTTTGGAGTGGACGGGGCGCCCTTCGATAAAGATGGAAAGCAGATCTATCCCATTATTTCTTGGAAATGTGCTCGTACCGCGCCTGTGATGAGCCAGATCTCGCAAGATATTGACCGCGATGAACTGTATTTGACCAACGGCATCGGGGATTATTCGTTCAATACCTTATTCAAGCTTAAGTGGTTGAAAGACAACGAACCAAAAGTCTATAGCAATATGGATAAGTGGGTGTTTATTTCGTCGATGTTGACACAAAAGCTGACGGGCGAATTAACAACCGATCGAACGATGGCTGGCACGTCGATGATGACGGACCTAGACAGCGGTGACTGGAATGAAGGGGTATTACAGTACCTAGAGCTGACGAAGGCGCACTTTCCTCCCATGGTTGAAGCGGGCGAAATAGTGGGTTGTTTAAAAGACGATGTCGCCTTCCTGCTTGGCATTCCAAACAGAGTTCCAGTGATTTCAGCAGGTCACGACACTCAGTTTGCTTTGTTCGGCTCTGGTGCCAAAGAGAATCAGTCTTTCTTAAGCTCAGGGACTTGGGAGATCTTGATGGCTCGTTCGCCACGTCCTCAGTTAAAACCTGACTATCTCAAAGAGGGCATGACAACAGAGCTTGATGCTAAAAATGATTTGTTTAACCCAGCAATCCAATGGCTCTCTAGTGCAGTAATGGAATGGGTCGCCAACACCTACTTTACGGATATTGCCGAGAGCAGCAGTAAATACGCGGTGATGGTTTCGGAAGGGGAAGCGGCCCCTATCGGTGCAAATGGCGTTAGGTTCGATCCATCCTTTTTACTTGGTGGTGACGGTAAAGGAAATGGTGCGATTACTGGCCTGTCCATTAATGCCACAAGGGGCGAGATATACCGCGCCGCTCTAGAAGGACTGGCCTTCAAACTCAAGAGCAGTCTGCACTATCTTTCCACGACTTGTCGCTTAAATACCGAGTGTTTAATGGTGGTGGGTGGTGGGTCTAAAAATAGACTGTGGAACCAAATAAGAGCTGACGTTGTTGGCATCCCTATCCATGTGGTTGAACAGCCTGAAGCCACAGTGACGGGGGCAGCGATGTATGCCTTTGCAGGGGCTGGGGTATTTATTGATGCCAATCATGCCCAAGAAAATATGAAGCCTGCTTACCAAGTCATCACCCCGTCTGAGAGCCGTGAACAATACGCCCAGTTATTGGAGGAAATACACAATGCTTAAAGGAATCCATCCGGCAATAAGCCCAGAACTGCTTGCCGTATTAAGTCGAATGGGGCATGGCGATGAAATTCTGTTTGCCGACGCCCATTTTCCTGCTGAGACGTTTGGATCGCATGTGGTGCTAAGAGCCGATGGCGTGAATATCGATACGCTGTTAGAGGGCACAATACCGCTATTTGAGCTCGACGTGTACTGCCAAAGCCCGCTGATCATGATGCAAGCAGTAGAGGGTGACCAGCTCGACCCAACAGTTGAATCGAAATACATGGCGGCAATCACAAAGACCACGAAAGACAAGCCTGCATTAGAACACATGGATCGTTTTGATTTTTACGACCGCGCCGAAAAATGCTTTGCAGTTGTACTGACGGGCGAAACCGCTAAATACGGAAACATCATTTTAAAGAAAGGCGTAACGCCAGCTTAAGGAAGTAATACGATGACAATAACAAGAAATGAACTAGCACAAGACATTATCGATACATGCTTAGAGATGACTAAGCTGGGATTAAACCAAGGCACCGCAGGTAATGTCTCGGTGCGCTATGAAGGTGGTTTATTGATCACTCCAACGGGTATTGAATATGAGAATCTGACACCGGAAAAGATCGTTTTTGTAAGCGAATCCGGAGAATTTGAGGAAGGCAAAATTCCATCAAGCGAATGGGCTTTCCACCTAACCTGCTACCAAGCGAGAGAGGATTGCCATGCCGTTGTTCACAACCACGCCATTAACGCGACAGCAGTGTCTATACTCAATCGTCCAATCCAGGCGATCCACTATATGGTTGCAGCATCGGGCGCGGCAGAAATACCTTGTGTACCTTATGCTACCTTTGGCTCTCCTAAGTTGGCTGATTATGTAGATGCTGGCATTCGTCAAAGTAAATCTATTCTTCTTCAACATCATGGCATGATCACCGTTGGTGAAAATCTGAAGAAAGCATTGTGGTTAGCACATGAAACCGAGGTATTGGCTGAGCTTTATCTCAAGTGTGCAGCGATTCAGCCAGACGTTCCAGTGCTTCCAAACCAAGAGATGGATCATGTACTCGATAAGTTCAAGACGTATGGATTGCGAGTTGAGAAGTAATTGATATCGGCCCGATCCGTCGGGCTCTTACCGTAAAGGAATGACTATGGTGTTTGCATTAAATTTACCAAAACTATCATTATCCGGCGTAGGTGCGGTGGCAGAATCTGTTGCAGTGTTGGACTGTCGACCCGTAAAAAAAGCAATGATAGTGACAGATAAAAACCTTATTGAATTGGGGATATTAGATTCTCTTTATTGTGCACTCGATGATAAAGGGTTCGATTATGTCACCTTTGATAAGGTCACCCCTAACCCGACCGTTAGTTTGGTTAATCAAGGTGCTGAGTTTTACCAACAGAGCGGGTGCGATTGTTTGATTGCGGTTGGTGGCGGTAGCCCTATTGATTGTGCGAAAGCGATTCGTATTGTCACATCAAATGAAGGCGAAATCACCGATTATAATGGGGTCGGCCTGGTTAAGAATAGCGGTGCGTTCTTTATTGCTATTAATACAACGGCGGGAACAGCGGCGGAGATGACGTCCAATTCGGTGATTACCGATGAGAAGAATCTCGTTAAGATGGTGATCGTCGACACCAAACAGATTCCAGATGTTGCGGTTAACGACCCATCATTGATGGTTGGTTTGCCTGCCTCTGTTACCGCTGCAACGGGTATGGATGCGCTGACCCATGCCATTGAGTCGGTTGTGACTCCTGGCGCCCATCGTTTAACACTTCCGACCGCACTCGAGGCGGTTAAGCTAATTGCCAAATGGCTGCCTATGGCAGTAAAGGATGGAGCGAACATAGAAGCTCGGTCGGCACTTGCTGATGCGCAATTTTTAGCGGGGATGTCGTTCAACTCAGCCGGATTAGGCGCGGTTCATGCGTTGTCACATCAGCCTTCGGCAACACACAACCTAGCGCATGGCGTTTGTAATGCTATCTTGCTGCCTGTGGTGAGCGCATTCAATGCTCAAACGATTCCAAGTGCGTTTAGAGAAGTAGCTGAAGCGATGGGTGGGGATACGTCTCAGTTAGACGACACTAATGCAGCCCTATTAGCGGTGGACCTGATTTGCACGTTGTCTCGTGAAGTGGGTATCCCTTCTGGGCTGGCTCATCTTGGGGTTAAGCATGCGGATATTGATGGTTGGGTTCAAAAAGCCATGGATGATGTTTGTATGGGAGGCAACCCAAGAACGTTGACCAGTGAAGACGTTTATCACCTTTACGAGTTGGCGTTATAGCAACCGTGTAGTGGTACTGTAGTGGCTGAGTGAATTTGGCCACTTGATTGGAGGTTTGCAATACTTGAAGTGATTCATAAATCACTAATTTAGGAAACTCGCTGAGAAGATTTTGTCCAACTATGAGTTGGCCTTTGCAGATCATTCATCCAATATTAACCGTTTTACTCAGTACAGATGTGGTGTTGGAAAATGGGAACAAAAACGACCTAACCACGCTCCAAGCGTTGTTAAGTCGTTATTGGTTGAGGTCAGGGGTTAATTGAGCGCTTCAATCAGAGTGATTTCGCGTTTGATTTGCTTACTCTCTTGCTCAGTCGCCTGCGCCAGTTTCTTTTCGCGTGTGGTTATGGCTGCTTGTTTGGCTTCGTCAGATTTGAACATCAGTTCTTTTACGTTGATAGAAGCGATGTTTGTGTAGCGGCCATCGTCACTGGTTGGGATTGATATGGTTTTATCATTAATCAATGATTTTACGATCTCACGCTGTTCATTGTAACGACTCTCTAAACCAGAAAGTGCCCATCGTTGTTGAGGCTTACCCTCATACTGGCCGTTCTTTTCTTCTTTAAGATACTTGATAGTCATGTTACGAATCGTGCCTGCTTCTTCTCCATACTCTGCTTCCGTATCAAAGAGTACAGGGAATGATTCACCTTCTAGCACGCCGCCTTTCTTGGTTAGATGACCCATTCGATAGCTATTCATACCAATACGGATCTCTGTTTGATCAGTAACCGGTGTGCCATCAGCAAACGCGAGGTTGGTGATGCGGGTACCTGCAGGTTGAGTGAGGTCGATGGTATAAGTCACGCCCGCGAAGAAGTCATTGGTCGAATATTTTGAAGCTCTACGTTCAGGGTTAAAGCTGTAGGTCACATCGCCAGGTTGTACTGAGTTGAAGTAGCCTGCAGACCATTCCATGTAGGTTCTTAACTCTTTGCCTGTCATCTGATAGACAGTGATTTCGCCACCTGCGTATTGGTAGTTGTACGCGATGTCTTTGGCTTTGATTGGGCCAACATCGAGCTCTGCATTGTCGTTGTCTATTTGAAGTGCAATGACATTGGCTTTGGGTGCATAGAAGAAGCTCGCTTCTTGGAATAGCGCACTGATGCCTGTGTCTTGAACATGGACTTGAGGGATACCGCGGATTTCGTTTTCTGGGACTAAATCAACGCCGGTAAGTTGAGCGACAGGTCTGTTCGCCATTTCTCGGAGTTGTTTGTGGTAAGGCTGGTATAACTCGTCCATATTCTCATCAGAGTCGATACCTTTAATTTTATAGGTGAAGCTGTCTTTGTTGACGAGAGTGAATGTGCCATCGCGCTCTTCAAATTGAAGATCAATACGAGATAGGGCGCGGCCATATTTGTCGGGTTCAGTAATAATAACGCCATTTACAACGGCTTTATCGATGCGAGTGTGCATGTGGCCAGCGACGATGGCATCAAGCTCTGGGTTTGCATTGGCAATGTCGGTGACACCGGTGTCGGCAATGTCATTCTCGTTCTCAATTCCCATATGGGCAACCAATATGATGGCATCCACTTTATCATCAATCTCTTTGACGATTTTCTTCACTTCCAAGGTTGGATTAGTGAAAGTGACGCCTTCTAAACGGTTGGTACCTTGCGCAAAGACCTCCGTCATTGGGGTATCCATTCCGATCACGCCGATCTTAATGCTACCGCGTTCTAGGATGGTGTAACCAGGCAGGAATGGGTTTCCGTTTTTGTTCTTGATGTTGCCACCGAGAGACTGCCCTTTAAATTGGGTAACGGCCCTGTTGAGGGTTTTGAGGCCAAAGTCGAATTCGTGGTTACCTAAAACCCACACATCGTATTTCATGTGATTAAAGCCAAGCATCATTGGATCAACGGGCTCGTCTTTGAAGGTTTCTACGAAGTTGCCTTGGATGGTATCGCCAGCGTCGACAAGGATAATGTTAGATTGCTCTTTGCGGATCTCACCAACTTTGGTCGCGATTTGGCTCAAGCTACCACGAGTGTTGAGTTTATCTGCCGCGTAATCCCACGCCATAAAATGACCGTGGATATCTGAAGTACCCAGTATCGTGACATCGTGTATATCGCCATCAGCTGCAAAGGTGGGAAAGGCTAGAGAGAGTAGGATGGCGCTTGATAGTATGTGTCTTTTCATAAGTATGTTCACATCGTGGTTTTAAGTATGACGCTACCATATAGAATCGAGGTTATCTTATGGGTGATCAGTATCACATTTCTAATGATATAACTAATTGATGTTTCAAATAAATGTGATTCATGACCATCTCGTAACCACTTAAGTTATGGAGAAATGCACCACAACTCTTCGCTATCTTTTCAATCTTCGATTTCTTTAATCAAACTTCCTAAGCGATGGTGTATTAACAAGCACGCTTGTAAGCTGTTGAACGTCTTGCCTGTTGAAATAAACAAGGTATATATCGTCCAACTCTCACTTACTGTGGCAGTAAGATGATCTTGCCCTCTAGGCGTGTGGTTTTCGATTCAATGAGATCAATCGCGGTTTGCACTTCATCGAATGGTAGATAGCGGTCAACGTCGAGCTGAATGTCGTTTGTGATGAAGTGATCTAGCATGGTCGTGAACTTATCACGGCGAACATCTTTACCTTCTGCTTCCTCCCAATAACGCAAGAAGAAGGTGCTGAAATCGATGTGTTGGTTTTTCGCGTACTCAAAGAAGCGTGGCTCGTAAAAATCCAACGACAGCGTCCCATAGTTGATAAAGCGCCCGTTGTTGCCAAGGGTGTGAACAAGATCGGTTCCGGGTGAGCCGCCAATCGCATCAAAGGCAACGGTTGGCATAGGCAAGCCTAATGCCTTAATTTGAGAAACTAGATCAGCGTTCGCATCTATCACCCAACAGGAAGTGGCAGGGTATTGTGTCTGCTGTGATGTAACGACAATGATGTTGAAGCCGAGTGATGCTGATAACTGGGAGAAGATCTTACCGATGGCTGAACTGCCCGCGTTGATGATCAACACATCCTCTTGGGTCAGCTTGGCTATTTCTGTCGTTAGCACCCATGCGGTTAGCGCATTAATGTACAACTGACAGGCGTAGCCATTGTCTAAATGTTGAGGAATTTGGAACAGATCATCTGGTGATACATCGACATAGTTCTGCCATGTTCCACTGGTTGCCACAAGCACTCGTTGATTCACTATAAACTCAGCACTGCTGGATTCTACAATCCTTCCTACCGCTTCAAATCCCGGTACTCTCGGCGGCTGATGGCTATGTTTGTATTGGCCCACACCATAAATCGACAACAGATCACTAGGGTTGATGTTAGTCGCTTCAATTTGTACGCGAACTTTATCTTTGTCTAGTACCCCTAAAGCGACATGTTCTAACTTGAGAGATTCTTTTGGCTGACCGAAACGGAACTGGCTAATTCGGGTATTTTGCTTAGTGTCAGTCATAGTTTGGGCACCTTTATGGATTATGAGTACTGCATCGATTTTAAGTGTAGCGTGTTCATAAATAATCTTGGGTCGGAAATGTTGCTCAACATGGCTGGTGTTGGCAGACAATCGTCATCAACGTAGTCGACATAGTCTGCCGCCGAATCAAAGATCAAAATATCCAAAGCCAAACGATCCAAGCCATATCGGCCTCGGTGGATCATGTCCGCTGAAAACACCAATAAGTCACCGGCGGCTAATGGTATCTGCTTACCACCAGAGATGTCATCGCTGCTCACTTTGCCGTTTTCTTCTTGGCGAACATTGTACTCTTCTTCGTTGTCCCAACGCTTGTGTGTGCCAGGGATAAGTTCCATACCTGGCTCATCAAAAATGGGCACTCGCAGATGCAATACCTGGGTTTCCATGATGACTTTCATTTGGTCATCAACGTCGTAATCGTATTGACAGTCACGATGCCAGAAGTCTTTTTGTTGCGGATTTACTGGGTTGAAGAACAGCTGTGTATTCATGAATGCTGGTTTGTTCGGAATCACCGCATCAACCACGTTCATCACTTGTTTCGAGCTGATGAAGTCGAAAAGCACGCTTCTATCGTCGGCGAGCAAATACTCGCTTCCCGTAATTAAAGACGAGTTAAATGCTTCTTCTTTATAGAATTCTTCGTTGTCTGCTTTCCATGATTCATGAAATTTCAGCACGACTTTTCTAAGCGATGCAATTTGAGCTTCATTGAAATAATTTCTGATAACAAAGTAACCATGTTCGTCGTAACGGTCACTTAATTGTTGGCTGTTTTCTACCACTGACTACCTTCGTTCATTCTTTGCTGTATAATAACTAAGGTCAACAGCCCTAGAGATTTCTTGGGCGCATAATGCCAGACAGTCGTCATTCAACCAAGTAACGAGTGCAGAAGCCTGTAGATTCAGTGATGCGATAAAACTCTATGGGGGCGAGTGTTACATGCCTATCCATATCATGGACTCATGCGATAAAAATCTCCGCATATGTGATCTACCCCCTTTTTTTATAAAATAAAAAGATTCACATGGTGAATGTTTTTGTGGTTTGCATGATTATTGACCATGTTGAAATTTGGTTGCGTATGGAAGATAGAAAATCATGGATGGTTTTTCGCTGGATATGAGAACACTTAATTTTATTATTATTTTGTTCTCTTTCATTTACTGTATTGGCTTGTTGTTATTTCAATTCACTCAACAGTCCATTAAAGGGCTTTCAATCTTTTCCATTTCAATATTTGTTATCGGAACTGGGCCGTTGATGTTGAGCCTAAGAGGGGAGTTCCCTGATTGGGTCACAGTTATTGGTGCCAATATGGTCATTGCGCTTGGTTTTCATCTCGCCTTGTATAGCTTATGTCTGTTTCGAGAATACTCTCTCAAATGCACCTACCTCAGTAGTCTAATGATGTTGGCTCTTTTGCCATGTTTTATTTACTTCACGTTCTATGAGCCCTCCATAAAGGCTCGAATTATCCTCATTAGTTTATATCTGGCTTTTGTGACTCTTTGCACTGCCTTTGCGGTATTAAAGGGCCTGCGTGATGACTTGACTCTAGGTATTCGGATGATGGCCTTGTCATTTACGATATATGGTGGGTTTATGGTTTTCCGAGTAATGGTAACGCTATTTTCGGCTGAGCTGCAGGATTTCATGGCGGCCACGCTCATTCATCAACTTGCCTTTTTAGTGAGCATAGTTCTTATTGTGTCGATGAGCTTTACAATGCTTTGGCTGATTAATGCAAGGTTGCTTAGTTCTATTCACGAGCTGTCCTACAGCGATCCTCTAACGGTACTGGGAAACCGCAGAGCATTAGATGAGATAGTTCCAGTTATCATGAAGCAGGCGGAGACTGCGCCTGTCAGTGCCATTATGATGGATATTGATAACTTTAAGTCGATCAATGACCAACACGGACACATTGTGGGTGATCTCGTCATCAAGTCTTTTGCTGAAATGGTTCAAAGTGCGATAAAAACATCGCCCAAAGCCAGTGCGTTTCGTTTTGGCGGAGACGAGATAATGATTTTATTGCCTAATGTTAATTTCCTACAAGCTCAGGTTATTGCTTGTAAGCTGCGATTGTCTATTTCAGAGGTATCAGCAGTACAAGAACATGAGATGTTTCTGACATCGAGTTTTGGTGTTGCTCAGCTTCATCCGCATGAGAGTTGGAATGGGTTTATTAGCCGAGCCGACAAAGCGTTATATCAAGCGAAAACAAATGGTCGCAATATGACTTCAATTTGTCCTAGTCATATTAACGAGCTCGTCACTGCCACATAACCAAGACCGCTGCGATAGAAAGCAAGATGAGCGCAAGAATGTCTTTGCGCGCGATGCTTTGCCCTAACCAGAAATAGGATATCAACACCATGAAGATCACTTCGACTTGCCCGAGTGTCTTTACGTACGGCACGGCTTGAAGCGACATCGCGCTAAACCAACCCAGAGAACCGATAACACTCGCTAGGCTTGTCATCACCACCAGTTTAGATTTCTTGAATATCTGGCGCAGCGTGTCTCGCTCTCTGAAAAAGAGATACGTACAGATAATGCATGTCTGAAGAGTTATCACCAGAAACAGCACCCAAGCAGCGCTGTGAGGGAAGGGCAGCCCTATGCTCAAGCTTGCTTCACGTACCCAAAGAGACGTTAAAGCAAAAGCGGTACTACACGCCATACCTAACAAAAACACTTTCGGAGACAAGCTTCGCCAACCAGAAGAACTACTCATGATTAGTACGCCTAACGTGCCAATAAGCACGCCGACCCAACCTGTTAGTGTCAAAGCAGTACCAAAAAACAGTACGGATAGCACAGCAGACACGGGGGCTTCACACTTGGCTAAGCCTGCTCCTATCGCATAGTTTTCGAGCTTAAATAACATCACCATTAAGCCCGTCGCGAGGATCTGCATAATGGCTGCTGCAATAATGTAGAAAACAAACTCACCCGAAAAGTCAGGTGTGGATACTGGCTTCCATTGATAGAGGGCGCACAGATAAATTAAGGCGATTGGGCCTGCCCAGATAAAACGCGCCAGCGTCACACCAGCAACACTCATGGTGCCACTTAACTTGCTTTGAAAGGCATTGCGCCAAGATTGGCTGAAGGCTGCGAGAAGAGTAAAGGCTATCCAACTAAATGACATGACGCTTCCGTGTGTTATATAAAATTATGATTATATTAACAAATTTAACCAATAGAAGAAGGGGCTTGTTTGTTTATTGAGCGTCTATTTTCAGGCGATAGTCTATTTGGGTAAATCAGAACTTTGTGCGAGCTAACCTTTGAAGAGTCAGCTCATTGAACTTCAACACAATATAGCTAGCTGCCTCAAAAAATGGGCTCTTTTCGGTTCTTGAAATAGAACAGTGCGCTGATCGTAATGAACAACAGAGTGAAGTAATAGAAAAACGAAGACAGTGAGGTCAAGAAGGCAAGATTCTGCTCTATCTCTTGTTCGGTGTAGCCCTGAGACACCAACTTATAGTAGTAAGCGTACAAGATCCCGATCAGTCCGTATCCGAGATTAAACATCAGGCCTTTAAAGCTGAGGACAGTGGCTCGGTTGTGTGATTCGGTTTTTTTATTCAGGTGGTAGCTAATGAAAATGTTCATCGTCATGATGATAAAGATTAATACCAGTGCCGGAATTACTCCGTAAATCGACCAACCTAAACTGATCCAGTAATAAGTCGCCATGCTTGCCAATCCCATAACTACAATGAAGGTTTTAGGCTCAATGCTCTCTGCTAATCTCCGGCTTTGCCCTGCCAATATGATTTTAAGCAAACTGATCCCCGCGCCAATAAAACCAAAGTAGATAATTGGAATATCAATGGCCAGATAGTATTGGCTGTTCATGGTTAGGAACATGCGTGAGGTGTGTTCGAATAGGCTGTAGTAGAGCAAGATGAACAGCACGTAAGGCGTAGCAAATACCCACTTACCCGCATCGATCGTCAATTTAAGACTTGAGATGGTGGTTGCCAATTTGGTTTGGTCGCTTGGCATCACCTTTTTCTCTTCGCGCATATTAATCGCGGCATAGATGGCGATCATCGCTACAAATAGGGTGGCAAACACAGGAATACGCATCAGGTCTTTAGTGCTTTCTGGTTCGGCTAGTCCAAGGAAATGAAAGATGTTCGTCATAAAGTTCACGTCGTACATCGCCGCACCAATCAGCGTGACAAAGATACCGACCGTTGAGGCGACACGAAGCTGGATTTGCAGCACTCGCGGCCACAACTCTTCATTACCTTGTTCTTTTAAGGTGTCGTAAGCCAATGCCTCGTCGGCGCCGCTGGCCAGTGCCATCGCTAAGCCACTGAGAATCCGGTTAATCAGAAAGACTATGAACACCAAGTCGGGGTTTCCGGTTGGCACTAAGGCGATCATTGCGATCTCAACAAACATCACAATCGAAGACAGCACCACCAGTTTCTTGCGGCCTAAGGTATCGGCGAATGCACCCGACGGTACTTCAGCAAGCACAATGGTGGCCGCCCAAACTACATTGAGCATCGCGAATTGAGACAGGGTTAACCCGTAATCTAAATAAAGTAGGGTGAATATAGGGTAGTAAAAACGCGCAAAGTAGCTGCTTCTAAACATTAAGAAGTAGCGGACATTGGGAATTTTAAGGATCTCTTTGAGCGTCATGATAATTTCAGTAATTTAGATAACACATTATTATGTATAACCCTTTTACTCTTTTAAATCATGAATTGTTGTCAAATCCCTACAATATCTGGTTTGGGTGATCTTCGAGAGCATGGTTCATGGTGGGTTATAGGCTTGATGGTCTGCGTATGATTGGTGGAAGGGGGGAGGAGTTTATCTGAGCTATATGTCGTTCTATTTACGCACAACATGACTTGTCGATGATTCTTGGGCTATTAATTGAAGGGGACAACTCGCAATAAAAAAGGCAGCAATAACTGCTAATGCCGTTCACTTAAGAGTGAACGGCATTTTTGTTCTTAGCATACCGTTGTGGTCTGGGTTTAACTCTTCTAGGGAATGTCCTTTCCCTTCGCCCTTCAAGTATTAAGCTTTCAGCCATGTTGTGGAACCCCTTTAGCTGACGAGGTATTGCGCCTGGTGTTGAATAAGGTAAGCCTACAAGTAACGCTGATACATGAGCTAACGTGCCGTTAAAACTCAGTTGATAAGGAAGGTAATTTCCCTTTAAATTGAAGCAGAGCTCGACCATCTGATATCGGATTAAATTGTAAGTAAGCAAGATGCCCCATAACTCCTGCTTGACCAGCTCTGGTAAACGACTTCGCAGCGTAAGACGGTTTCCAAGCATGTATTGTTTTTGCTCTCGGTAGCCCAGCTCTATTTCCCAACGATGCTCATAAAGGCCTGCAATATCTTTTGATGGGTAACGCAGGGAGTCCGTCATGGAGGTTAATACTTGGTAGTCTTTTCCTTTAATTTTACGAGTGACAAGTCGAGCGGTTATCGACTTTGGTAAATCAGGCCATAGCTTTCTAGCTCTTGGATTACTGTGTAATTGAACAAGTTTGTCATTTCGCCCTAAAGATTGAACAATGTCATATTGTGTATTTTTCTTGAGGGGGATAAGCCAATGGCGCTCTGAGCCAGAGTCTTGCCATTTATGTAATAAACCTAAAGAATAGAACCCCTTATCGAACATTGTTACGCTATGGTTTGGTGTTGTTTCTATCAGTTTTTCAGCTAATATCATTTCGTTTGTATTGTAATTATCAAATGCACTGGCCGTAATAATGTGACTGCTTAGTTCCATTTGGCAGACCATTCTCACTTGCGGATATTGCGTCCCTTTTTGTCGAGAAAATGCTTTTTCATTTTGCGGGTTATCGGGCGTTCGCCAAACAACGCCATCGACGCCAAGCAGCGTTAATCCATTCCATTGGGGTAACTTTGCACTGTTTAACCATGACGTAGTCATTCGCTCAAAGACCGCTTTAATTGCGTCTTCACCCAACGTCTTTCGACGTTGAGTTAACGCACTCGGTGCGACAAAAGCTTTACCTGTACGGTCGACAATATCAAGTTGGTTCACTAAATCTTTCATGGATTTACTGTTATAGATAGCCATTCCAACAAGCAGCCACACCATGGATTCTAAAGTTAATTTCCTCTTTCTCATCGTGACAGTATCAGTAAGAGAATAGGCTTCGTCGATGAGTTCAATTGGAAGCAAGTCAGACAAAGTCTCAACGCTGCTAGGTTTCCAATCATTAATTATGTTTAGAGCTTGAGAAACATCCATAAAAAAATCCAAGTGCATTAAATACACTTGGATTTTGACAGCTCTGAAGGATCCTTCAACCGATCGCTTTGGCTTTAACTGATCGGCATTACAGCAATAACTGCCGCCTTTATCATTATTTTATTGGGTAATCATTAAACCCTAATTGCTTGGATATATTTCTACCTGCGTTGTGCAGTAACGCCACATAGTGAGCTTTTTTCTCTTCATCAAATCGAATGGTAGGAAATGAAATTGAGACGCCAGCAATTACGGTACCAAAACGGTCGTAAACTGGAGCTGCGATACAACGTAAGCCTGGCTCTTGTTCTTCATTATCTTCGCCAAAGTGCTGTAGCTTAACCGCTTTAAGTTCGTCGATAAGTTGGTCGACGTTTTCAAGGGTATTTTTTGTGCTTTTCACAAACTCGGCGTCTGCCAACTGAGTGCGAACGAATTCTTCGTCACGTTCTGCCAATAAAACCTTACCAATCGCAGTCGTATGCAGAGGATTTCTTCGACCAACGCGCGAGTGCATGCGCAGCGCGAAGCTAGAATCGATCTTGTGTATGTAGATGATAGAGCCATGGTCCAACGCACCTAAGTGAATGGTTTCATTAGTCTCTTCTGAAATCACACGCATCTCTTTCTCTGCAATTGTGATCATATCAACCCACTCGAGTGATTTTGAACCAAGTTCGAACATCTTTAATGTGAGTGAGTATCGGTCAGCTTCGCCTTGTTGAGATACATAGCCAAGCATTTTCATTGTTTGTAGAAAGCGATAGGTAGTGGCTTTAGACATCATTAGACGTTGTGAAAGGTCTGATACGCCTATTTCCTTCTGTTCCCCCAGAGATTCAAGAATATTAAAAACTTTTAATACCGATGAAACGGCTTCTGGTTGGGTGGACTTCTCCATTTTTCTTCCTTTAGGCTATCTAATATCAAGACAAAATACCACTTTTCGTAATTTCTAAAAAGCCTTTTCAAAAAAATAAAAAACGAGAACGATCAACTTCAAAGTTTTAACTTAATCAGAAATTATTTTTGAAATGTCGTTTCAAAAATAATTGTCAGCAACGAATTTATGTTTTATTGTATGACTAAATCGAGTGGGCGACATTACAGAAATGCCACAACACTAAACGTAATTGAGGAAGCGAACATGATGTTAGAGTCATTCAATCTGGAAGGTAAAGTAGCGATAGTGACGGGTTGTGATACCGGTCTTGGTCAAGGTATGGCAATTGGTTTAGCTGAAGCTGGATGTAAAGTGGTTGGCGTAAATCGTGTTGAGCCAACAGATACCATCGAAAAAATGAATGCAGCGGGTCATACGTTTTTAGACGTACGTGCTGACCTTCTAAAGCAGGAAGATATTCCTGGAATTATAGATAAAGCGCTGACTGAGTTTGGTCACATCGACATCCTTGTTAATAATGCCGGCATTATTCGCCGAGAAGACGCGATTGAGTTTTCTGAGCAAAACTGGGATGACGTAATGAACATCAATACTAAGACCGTTTTCTTTATGTCTCAGTCTGTTGCGAAGCAGTTTAAAGCGCAAGGCACTGGCGGCAAGATCATTAATATCGCATCAATGCTCTCTTTCCAAGGTGGTATTCGTGTTCCTTCGTATACTGCGTCTAAGAGTGCTGTAATGGGTATCACCCGTGCGATGGCGAACGAATGGGCGAGCGATAACATTAATGTTAATGCGATTGCACCTGGATATATGGCAACCAACAATACTCAAGCACTGCGTGAAGATGCTGATCGTAACCAAGCTATTCTTGAGCGCATTCCTGCTGATCGCTGGGGTACACCAAAAGATGTCGCTGGCCCATGTGTGTTCTTAGCATCACCTGCATCGGATTACATTAATGGCTATACCATTGCTGTTGATGGTGGATGGTTAGCACGATAACGATTTTTGTAATATAAGATGGTTAACGAGATCGTTGCACAAGCTGTAGGGCTAGTAAGTTTCCTTCTGGGCCTTTCGACCTTTTACCAGAAGGACGACAAAAAGCTCAAAGTGGTTATGTTGATGTTGAACGTTAACCATCTTATTCACTTTTTATTATTGGGTTCCATTACATCGGCAATCGGTGCTTTGATTTCAGCACTCAGAACTGGCACCGCGATGTATACCAAATCGCTGTGGGCTGCAGGGTTATTTATTGCCCTCGCGGTTGGCAGCGGAATCGGTTTTGCTCAGCATTGGTATCAACTTCTGCCTTTAGCGGGAACGATTATTGGAACGTACTCAATATTTAGATTGAATGGTATTGCACTAAGAGTCGGCTTTTTATTGGGAGCTGCATGCTGGCTAACTAATAATCTAATTATTGGTTCAATTGGTGGCTCGCTGATGGAAATATCAGTGATAGGGATTAACCTCGTTACTATTTTTCGTCTATACCAAGATAACGCCAAGTGCAAAATTACGCCGCAACAACAGGAATAAAAACGACATGTTTGTGTATAACGAAGACGTGAAAATGGAAGATCTTGGCGCGGGAGTTTCTCGCAAGGTGCTTGCTCATAGCGAGAACGTGATGGCTGTAGAAGTTCATTTCGAAACAGGCGCTGTTGGTGCGTTGCATACCCATCCTCATGAGCAGCTCACATACGTATTGTCGGGAGCCTTTGAGTTCACTATTGGCGATGTAACGAAAGTGGTACGCGCAGGCGACACTATGTACAAAGAGCCGGGTATCGAACATGGCTGTGTTTGCCTAGAAGCCGGCGTATTAATTGATAACTTTACGCCAATGCGTAAAGACTTTGTTTAAGCTCTAAATTTTTTAGAACGAACATTTGAGCACTAATTTTTAAATTTGCAGTAATGCTGCGGGAGAAAGTAAATGAAAATCGCACTAATGATGGAAAACAGTCAAGCAGGCAAAAATGCAATGGTATCAGCTGAACTAGAGTCAGTTGCTGGTGGTTTTGGTCACGATGTTTTCAACCTAGGAATGACAGACGAGAACGATCACCACTTAACGTATATTCATCTAGGTATTATGGCGAGCATTCTGATTAACTCAAAGGCGGTTGACTTTGTTGTGACAGGGTGTGGCACTGGCCAAGGTGCTTTGATGTCGCTGAACTTACATCCAGGCGTGGTTTGTGGTTACTGTTTAGAGCCTTCTGATGCGTTCTTGTTTAACCAAATCAACAACGGCAACGCTATCGCGCTCGCTTTTGCGAAAGGTTTTGGTTGGGCTGGTGAACTAAACGTTCGTTACATCTTTGAAAAAGCGTTTACAGGTGAGCGTGGTCAAGGTTACCCGTTAGAGCGAGCAGAGCCACAACAACGCAATGCCGCGCTTCTTAATGAGGTAAAAGCAGCGGTAGTGAAGGATAACTTTATTGATTCACTGCGCGCTATCGATCAAGATCTAGTGAAGACTGCTGTGGGTAGCCCTCGTTTCCAACAGTGTTTCTTTGATAACTGCCAAAACCAAGAAATTGCTGATTATGTTCGTTCGCTTTTGGACTAATTCTAACGCTTGATTTCAGAGAGCCAGCCAAACGAGGCTGGCTTTTTTATATCAGATGTTTGGATAATTAGTGGCTGATATTCAGTCCATACCAAAGCAATCGGCGCCTGAGTCATGGCTTGGTATACCTCCTAGACGCGTAATTTGGTCGCTATACCCCTAGGTTACTTGATCTATTTTCGCCCCTTCTCGCCACGATGTATCTAAATATCCATCAATGATCTTTTTAAATTAAAAAGCGCAGAACTCAATAATCCAAACTCGATCTCATTTGTATGACTTTTGCATTGTTTGGATCACAAAAACCACAGGAAACCCTTAAATAAAATATCGTTAATGTAATAATGAAACGGTATTTTAAAAATTAAATCACTTAAACGAAACAATAATGAAAAGGGGTTCGTAATGAATATCGACATGCTCGTTGTTGGTGTCTACTTTATCTTTATGATAGCGATTGGCGTCATCTTTAAACGTTTTGCAGGCAGCTCTACCAGTGATTACTTTCGTGGAGGAGGCAAGATGTTGTGGTGGATGGTTGGCTCTACCGCATTCATGACGCAGTTTAGTGCTTGGACATTTACTGGCGCTGCGGGTAAAGCTTTTACCGATGGGTTCCCAATCATGGTTATTTTCATGGCGAACGCATTTGGTTTTCTACTTTCGTGGTTGTTCTTTTCATACCGCTTTCGACAAATGCGTGTTGTTACACCTATTGAAGGGGTGCGTCGTCGCTTCGGTGCAACGAATGAACAAGTGTTTACGTGGGCGACAATGCCGACAAGTGTGGTTTACACCGGTATTTGGCTAAATGGTCTCGCACTCTTCGTTAGTGCTGTGTTTAAAGTGGATATCGAAACCACGATCGTTGTGACTGGCTTGATTGTTCTCTTCATTTCAGTACTGGGCGGAGCATGGGGAGTGGTTGCTTCAGACTTTGTACAAATGGTTGTGATCATGGCGGTGACGGTGGTTTGTGCTGTGGCTGCATTGGCAAAAATTGGTGGTCCAGCGAATCTTATCGAGCAGTTCCCTGCCGATAGTGTCATGGGCTCTGATATGAACTATCCATTGCTGTTCGTAGCTTGGTTTATCTTTATGTTCGTTAAGCAGTTGCAAAACATCAACAACATGCAAGATTCATATCGTTTCTTAACGGCGAAAGATTCTGTTAACGCACGTAAAGCGGCACTCCTTGCGTTTGTATTGATGCTGGTTGGGCCTGCAATTTGGTTCTTACCACCTTGGGTAACGGCAATTATCTATCCTGAAGCGGCAACTGTGCACGCGGCTGAACTTGGTAGTAAAGCAGCTGATGCAGTCTACTTAGTGTTTGTCGAAAACGTCATGCCGGTTGGTATGGTGGGATTGCTTATGTCGGCTGTATTTGCAGCAACAATGTCTTCAATGGATTCCGGTCTAAACCGAAATTCAGGTGTGTTCGTGCGTAACTTTTACTCGCCAATCATAGACAAAAACGCGGATGACAAGAAGCTGATGCGAGTGAGTCAATTCATGACTATGGTCTTCGGCATATTGATCATCATGGTGGCTCTGTTCATTAACTCTCTTCGTGGCCTGAGCCTTTTCGACGCAATGATGTACGTAAGTACGCTGTTACAGATGCCGATTCTAGTGCCGTTATTCTTCGGTATGTTTATTAAGAAAACGCCCGACTGGGCAGCCTGGGCGACATTGGCTGTGGGCATGTTGGTGTCTTACATCGTGAGTTTTGTGCTTACAGCAGACGTCGTTGCCAATCTATTAAACCTAGAGGTTCCGTTCACAGGACGTGAAGCGAGTGACCTAAAAGTTCTGCTTGGGGTTATTGGTCACCTTGTGATCACGGGTGGTTTCTTCTGTCTAACAACTAAGTTCTACAAAGAGCCAGTGGGCGAACGAAACACAGAACTTAAAGAGTTTTGGAGTGATGTTGCGACTCCTGTTATCGAAGAGGAAGGACAAGATGAAATGGATCGCCAACAACGCGACATGCTAGGCAAACTCATTCTGGTTTTCGGTGCACTTGTAACGGCGATGGTACTAATCCCGAATCCGTTCTGGGGTCGCATGGCCTTTATCTTCTGTGGCGCAGTGATTGTTACTGTGGGTTCTCTGTTATTGAAGAGTGCGAGGAAAACGCCTCGGTTAGAAGTATCTACATCCAAGTAATCGGCAATAACTAGTCATGTAAAAGTAACAAGGGTATAGGCCAGAGGGGGGCGCTCTCTGGCTTATATGAACCACCTCGCAGAGGGGCTTTAGGAAACAATTTCATGATTGAATTTTTCCCTAAAGTTTATCAATACAGTTTTCTACAAGAGTTTGAATTATGTCTTCATACATACACAAAGATTTTCTATTGCAGGGGGATACTGCCAAGCGTTTATATCACGATTACGCGGCAGGGCTTCCCATTATTGATTATCACAACCACTTAGATGCCAAAGAGATTTATGACAACCATCAATACGACAATATTGCTCAAGCTTGGTTGAGTTGCGATCACTACTTGTGGCGTGCATTACGAAGTAACGGAGTCGATGAGCATTACATCACAGGTGATGCGAGTGACTATGAAAAGTTTCAAAAGTGGTGTGAGAGCATGCCGTATCTTATCGGCAATCCGCTGTATCACTGGTGTCATTTGGAGCTTAAGAGATACTTCGGTCTCGATTTACTACTCAACTCAGAGAATTGCGAGGTTATTTGGCAACACTGTAATCAAAAACTCAGCCAAGAGTCTCACCGATTCCAAAGTCTGCTTAAAGAGAGTCGAGTCGATACCTTGTGCACTACCGATGATCCACTTAGCGATTTGAGCTATCACGATAAACTGAATTGTTCAGAATTTTCTGTACAAGTCTTGCCGACATTTCGCGCTGACAGCCTGATTGAAATAGAGAATCAAAGTAGTTTTCAAAAGACACTCGATTCACTGGCGTTCATCACTGACATTAATATCGTCGATTTTGCAAGCTACGCTCAAGCAATCACGTCTCGTGTGGACTATTTTGCACAGCATAACTGCCGATTATCTGACCTAGGGTTAAAAGTTGTGGATTTTTCACACTATCACCCTGACGTACTTGATCAAGCTATAGCAAAGGTTAAATGTGGTGATGCGCTGAATAGTGAAGAAATTTCGCAGTTTAAAACGGCCGTTTTTGAAGTGCTTGGCAAGGCTTATCATAAGCATGGTTGGTCGATGCAAATTCATATTGGAGTGTTAACTAATGTGAATAAGCGTCGCTTTGATGATCTAGGTGGCGGTACGGGTTTCAGTGTTGTCAGTGACAACCCCATTGCAGAAAACCTTAGTCATTTATTGAGTTTGTTAGATCAAGACCGCCAACTCCCTCAGACCATCGTATATAGCCTTAACCCGAAAGATAGCCCAGTGCTTGGGTCAATCATAGGCGCTTTTCAAGACAGTGATGCGCAGCCAGGTAAAGTGCAGCTTGGTTCTGCGTGGTGGTTTAACGATCATAAGGCGGGTATGGAAAAACAACTTCAAGATCTAGCAAATTTAGGGGCTCTAGGACGTTTTGTCGGAATGTTAACCGACTCTCGCAGCGTGTTGTCACTCTCTCGTCATGACTATTTTCGTCGCATTCTATGTAACTTACTTGGTAAGTGGGTCGATGACGGGGAGCTACCGAATGATGAGCCTTTGCTTAAACAGAGTGTCGAGAACATCTGTTATCAAAACGCCAAACAATACTTCAATTTTCATTCATCTAAAGATTTAGTATAGGTATCCATTATGCTGCAGTTTACCTCTCAGGAAATGGCGGTCATTCGTCAAAATGCCAGCCAAGAGATCATCGAACAAATTATTCAAGATAATCAGGTTGTGCTTACTTCAGACACTCTTGTTCCACCTGATGCCCGCGCAACATGGAATTTATACTATTTTTGCCCCACGCATGGGGTTCGCTTAAGTTGGGATAGAGACCGACCCACTGAACATGTGTGCCCTGTTGATGGGGAAGTGCTTACTGGGGAACCTTATGACGGTGCATGGTGGCGTTGGCTTAATGGGCTCAATTCGAAAGCGTGTAATGACCTAGGCTTGCTTTGGCACATTACTCAAGACCGCAAATACTTTGAAAAAGTTCGTGAGATCTTATTGGGTTATGCAGAATACTACCCGAATTACGAAGAACATGGCGGTATTCCATATAACGGTCCAGGAAAAGCAAATGCACAGACTCTCTGTGAAGCGAATTGCAATATTGATTTTGCCCGAGGCTATGATTTCGTTAAAGAGCAGTTGAATACCGAAGAGCAATTGTTTATTGAACAGCGCTTGTTACGCGAAGGCGCTGAGTTCCTGATGCAACATCGAGCAAATCAATTGCATAACCATGAAATGAAGATTTCTGCGACTATTGGCGTGATAGGCTTGATACTTGGTGACCGAAAATTCATCGACTTTGCGGTGAGCACTCCTTATGGCTTGAAGTATCAGTTAGAGCATGGTGTAAAGGGGGAGGGCTTATGGTTTGAAGGTTCTATCCATTATCATTACTACGCTTTACAAGCACTTCTGAATTTCGAAAAAATGGCATGTAAAACAGAGTACTCACTACAAGCGGCGCCAAACTTCCATACCATGTTGGCGTTCCCGCTCAAGCTACTCATCAATACGGGTGACTTTCCACGTCTGAACGATTGTATTGCGGGTCAAGAGAAGTTAACTCATAGCCACTTGTTCGAATTCGGGTATCGCGAGTTCCGAGACCCTTTATTTGCATCGGCGTTGCAGAGCATCTATCAGGATAAGCCACGCAACAATATCGACGCACTGTTGTACGGTGTTGATGCATTACCTGTGGCAGAGCCGCTCATGTGCCAGTCTATTCATGCAGAACAATCAGGCGTCACGATCATGCACGATCGAGAGCACGATAACATGCTATTAATTAAGCACTCTCCGTATGGTGGTGAGCATGATCACTATGATCGACTAGGGGTGATCATTACTCGAAATGGTAAAGAAATTTTGCCTGACTTGGGAACAACAGGGTACGGTGCTGAACTGCATTATGGGTATTATAAAAATACGGTGACGCACAACACCTTGGCGGTGAATCAGAAGAATCAACCGCCAGCCAACCCTCAAGTGAATACATTTGTAAAAGAACAGTCCTACACATGGTTAGACACACAAACAGATTGGTGTGGTGAGTTACCGACGGTCGATAGCCATACTATTGTTCAGTGGGATTTAGCCGCGTACAAAGACGTTGTGTTTCGCCGTCAAATTCTGTGGTTAGGGGATGTGGCGATTGAATTCAATACTGCGGAAAACCCTCACCACCAACAACTAGATTTGGTCTGGCATGTCAGAGGACAACACAGCGCTTTGACGGAGGCACAAGGTTGCGACAATCCACTAGATGGGCCTTTAGCAAGAATGACGAGCTGCCATGACATGCCTCTTAAAGTGTCCATTGATTTGCGTTATTCGATTGATGGACAAACTGAATTTAATCAGCAGCTGATAACAGATAGTTCAGCAACTCTGTTGTTGGGGTATGCGCCAGACAACCCTGCAACCAGTGATTTAGCTTACACGATTTTACGTAGCCAAGAAGCGGTTCTTAAAGTTGCCACGGTACATAACTTGACGCAAAACGATGAGGTTCGAGTTTCTGATATCGAGTGGCGATCGGACGTTATCAATCTAAGCTTGGTAAGAAATGGAGTGGCACTATCTATTTCAATTAACCAAGAAACGGGTGTGACTTTGTTCGTCTGAGCGAACAACAATATTAATGAAATATAACTCGCTGAATTTCACGAGTTCACCCCCATAATAAAAATCCCCTCAAGAACCTTTCTTGAGGGGATTTTTTATCAGTCGTTGATTAACTTGTTAGCCATTAGCCATTAGCCATTAGCCATTAGCCATCTACTCTTCATCTTCGGTTTCTTTGGAAGCATTCGAGGCACAGCCTTTCTCTAGCCAGTTATCGAGCACGCGTTGCAGCGCGTTCAAAGAGGTTGGTTTATCTAAGCGACCATCCATCAGTTTGCTGATCATATCTAACTCGTGTTGTCCTGATTCGCCAGACAAAGCAATGATTGGTGTTTGAGGTGAGCGTGCCTTGATGATTTGGCTTGCGTCAAAACCATTCATTATCGGCATTTGTACGTCCATTAAGATCAAATCGACCTTGTGTGTTTTGAACAGCTCGACGGCATTCTCACCGTTTTTGGCTTGCAAGCTATTTACACCAAGTCGACTCAGGTACATCTGAACAAGCGTGCGTTGTACCTCTTTGTCATCGACGATAAGCACGGTTGGAGCCAAATGATTCTCTGGGGTTAGCGTACTTGTTGGTTCTGAACTTTGCGTTTCTGCTTGGTTATCTGGCTTAGCTTCAGCGTTGGTTTTGTTTTCAGTTGCGGTTTGATTACCTTTCCAATCATCGAAGTAAGGCGTACGAAGTGCGTCTGCTTTGGGGGCATTGGGTACCACCGGGAAGTACAGGTGGAACTCAGTAAACTCCCCAAGTTTAGAGTGGCACTCAACTCGGCCGCCAAATGAACGCATCACTCGTTGGCAATAACCGAGCCCTAGGCCGCTACCACCGCTTTTTTGGTAAGAGAAGAAATCATCAAAAATTTTATGTGTAATGGCTTCGTCAATGCCGGGGCCGGTATCTCGGAATATTAGAACGTTCTCGTACGGTCCGGTGTTGGTGCTGATCTCAATTTGGCTTTCTGGATAAGAATCAAAGTAATAGATTGCATTACGTATCAGGTTGAAAATGACGAAGTTGAATAAGGTTTCATTCAGCTTTGCCACAAAATCAGCATGTTGTGGTAAACGAATTCGCTCAATGATCTTCTCGTTCTCAAAGCCATAATGGCTGACGGCTTGATCCACGGCCTTGTGGATAGAGGTCATGGTGATTGGTCCATGCTCGGGTGAGCTATCACTGACTTCTCGCAAGATGATATCAATCAGCTGTCGACCACGTTGAATCGCAGCTTGGCCGTTCTCAATATCAAGTAAGATCTGTTTCGCTGGAGCTTGATTATCAATGTGCTGTTTTAATAGTTCAAATTGCAATTGCACTTGAGCCAGTGGGTTACGCATTTCATGAGCGATTGAGTTAGCAAGGGCACGGCTTTGGCGAATGCGTCTATCGGCTTCAATGGTGCTTTGTACACGAGTTAACAAGGTTTGCAGTGCAGAGATCTCTTCGTTAGAGAACATCTTATCGTTGCTCTTATGTGATGAGACCAATAAGTGCGTGACCGATTTCCCCTGACCAAATAAAGGCATCACCAAAGCGGTGTCGTTTGAGCTCATCTTGTCATATAGGGCTTTTATCGAGCGCTTGGCTGGTGCGGTGTAATCAAGCTCCTGAGACAGCTCATCGAACACTAAAACGGACTTGTTGGTAGACAGGTAATCTTCGTAGAAGGTTTCGTTGTAGTTGCTGTTCACCAGACGCAACTTGTCTTCGGGAATCTGCAATAGGCTACCTAATCGACGCATTGCATCATCAATCGACAGCTTGAAATCGTCTTCTAGTGAGAGGATCTGTTGTACTGGCGTTTTCTTGTTTCCGTAGACAAAGAACGAGGCGTAGTGGCTTACGCGCTTGTAGAGAACATGCCACGTGATGCCGATAATCGCGCAGATTGGGATAGCAACAAGCCATTGACTGTCGTCTGTCAGCGGGATAAATATCGCGCCAAAAGGGATCACCAAAATAGCACAAACCAACATCGCATTTAGGCTCATGTACGCCAGGTATTTCACGCTGTAGAAGCGCGAGGTCAGCAGGGCATAGCCAACGAACAACATTTCACTTATCGACAAAGCTGGTGGCAGCCAAGTGAGCGAGAAATCACGCAAGAAGTAGGTCATGCCTAGGTGGATCGTCGCAGTAGACAGCATGAAGACTAAAATGCCGGCGATCATATAGTTGGTTTTGGCTAAAGTTAGCTTGCTGCTGTTGGCGCGCATGGCCACCAGGTTGAGTAGTGTTAGCACTACAAAGCTAATCATCCCAATAAAGAAGTACGGCGTATGCGGGCCAAACTCAATCACGAACTGGCTTGGGCCTGCAATGGTGACGTGTTCAACGGTTAACCCCGGACTTAAATTGATAAAGAAGGAGTAGACGGTCAGGGTGACGAAAATGGCTTGCTGCCACACATGAACCTTACCATTACGTTGTTCAGCGGCGAGTTTGCACGAGAAGTAATAGGCAAAGGCAAACGCAAAGAACGAGGCGAGGTTGGCAAACTTTGCGGCGAACACGGCGGCCGAGGCCCCAAGTTCCGGTAATAAGTCGGTATGGAAATAAGCGTTACTGCTGATCCACGCAACAATGCAGATCGAATACGCGATGTAAGGGGCATGGTGTGTCCCTGCGATCACTTCGTTCTTCTGTTTCAGGCGATAGCAGTAATAGAACAACCACATGACAACCACAGCCACGGTTGCAAGCAGTGTGATTGCTTTTGCATAGATGATCGCCTCTAGGCCGAAATCAAACATGTTCATCCTTTTTCACCGAGCTAGTTTTTCCTGCCGAGCGCGACTTTTCTAATGACTTTCTGCTTTCTCGCACTGCGCGTTTGTAGCTTCGAAAATCGACATTATTGAACGCTTTTACCATCATCTCAAAATTCCAGAATCCACGATAAATTGTCGTGCCATCGTCATTTAATTCGCAATATCCAGAATGGAAGTATGCATTGGAATCAATGGTTTGATAAAACTGAAGCATGAAAGGTTGCTCGATAATAGTGAAGCCAATCTTATAGCCTATTTGGTGTAACACACTCATCAGCTCTTTTTGAGAAAGGTAGAGGAAATAGAGCTTTTGTTGGGTATTGCCACTGACTGTCAGACGTAACACCTCACACAGGGCATCTTTGTCGGACAATTGTAACTGGAATTGTTGGTCAAATTCTGGGAGAGAGTAACATTTTGACAGTGTAGGCGGTGTGAAAAGTTGTAACCCTGCGAGTTCATCGTAGCCGTAATTGGGTAAACAGTATTGCCATTGCTCATTGCTGAACGTCGGTGCGTAACTTAGCCAAGTGTCATTCTTAGACCAGTCTTGAATCAGCGCAGAGGAAACCAGTGTTGGAAAGGCTTCATCGACTGGATGCTTGAGCAGAATAAAATGCTTACCTGCCTGAGAAAGGTGTAATAAAGGCAGCATCTCAAACCATTTCTCGCCCTTGATGAACACCTCGAGATTGCTTAAAGCAATGGCATCGCTGATTGGCATTCCTTGTGGGTGACTCGGTGTTTGTACCAAAAGTGGCTCATGTTCTATCTGTTCGATGATCGCACCGTAATAAGCACTGTCATTGATAGGGAGGTCGACATGAGAAATGGAGCTTGGATTTAATGGAGATTTTGCTTTGATCGCAGCAATTTCACACTCACACCAGAAATCTAGCCAATGCATATAGCACTGCCCTACAGCCTGCTCTAGAAGAGCAATCTCTGCAGATAGTGTATTTGGATAGCGCAGAATCAGATCGCGGTAGTCCATCACCTCAAACAATACAGAGTAGCTTTTGTTTTGATGCTCTGGGAAAAGCAATTCTAACTGGCTTCTACGATATTCAGTCACGTTTTGAAAAAGCTCAGTGCGCTCATGTGGCTGATAAGTGTTGATGACGAGCTCTATCAGCGCTCGCTGTTTTATTTCGATAGACAGACTGCTAGCCAACAGTGAGCCTAAAGACGACGTTAATTTCATGTTTAACCTAGCCTAGGTTTATATAATTATTTTTATTTGATCTGCACTATCTATAGGACACTGATTTTAGGTATGTGTTTGAAGTTACGTTACTTTGAGAGAGCCAATCGTAACTTTACTTGTGTCCATGTTGTGAGAAGTAAGTTGCATAATCGGGTGAGATTTTACTACTTGCACCCACCCTTAACAATAAAGATTTTCCATATTTGAATGAATTCACAGATGAACAAAGTACATTATTATCAACAACTTGTAGGGCTGGATCACAGTTTTAAAATCAGACATGATTAAGCCGAGCATAAACTTTTGAATTTATAAAATAATCTCAAATATCTATTTTTTGAACCAATATCATAATCCAAATCAACATGAGCTCATCTTATTAATTACAGCGTGAATGTATTTGGTGTAAGATATGTAATTAACTGATGCATTATATCTGTCTTATACTCGCTTATTCTCTCGCTACTCATTTTAATGATTTAAATATCAGGTGGATAAAAGCAGAGCTCCAGTGCTCGTCTTGTTTTCCTGACAATCTCCTGTGTTTATAGAGTAGTTACACCATAATCTCTGATGAAGTGATGACATTCGAGGTTTAAGCTTGCCTGCATATGAAACATTATTGCGAGTAATCCCTCGTAAATGATTGAGGTAGAGAGAATTTATGAAGAACGTACGATTAACATCATTACTTGGAACAGCAACCTTGTTGAGTGTCGTGGCGTTAGCTGGGTGTAGTCAGAAATCAGAAGTACCAACTCAACCGCAAGAGAATGCGAACCCCATCTGCAGCACTAAAAACCTGACGGGTGGTTGGTCGAAAAGTGAGATAACACCAGAAGCCAAGCAAGCTTTAAACGCAGTTCTTGGTCAAATGAACACTTCAGCTGAGCTCAAGCAGATCCTGAGTGTGCGAACTCAGGTTGTCGCGGGTTTGAATTACGCTATTGAGTTTGAAATGGATAATGGTGAAGTGTGGAACACCATCGTTTACCGTTCTCTACAAGGTGACATCGAAATGACGCAACCTGCACAGAAAGGTCTTCTGTGCTCATAATCTAGATGCGTCTGTATCTTGTGAGATAGGCTGATAGCAAATAAAAATGGCTCCGTATTGGGAGCCATTTTTGTTTTTAAGAAGACTGATTCACTGAACGATTTCAGTCGGCCAGCTCGGGCTCGGCTAACTCCTGAACACAAGCTCGGCTGATGTCTTCATCAATGTAGGCCATACCGAGTTTATTGAGGTAGTCCATGCGATCGGCAGTGCGAAGCTCGATGTCGGGGCCTGCAATGTTGTTGGCTTGATAAATTTCAGTGAGATGAGACATGAATTGCTCGCCCACACTCATCATCAATAGACTCATTGCGCCTACGTCCGGTCTTACTTTGGTGCGTTGCTTTTCAGATAGGTTTACCGCTAGTACGATAGGTTGTTCTTCACCTTCGAATCGAACGCCTCGCTCACGAACGGTTTGTTGAGCCCAGTAGTACGCCAGTTCTTTACTCTGAGTGAGAAACACTGGCTCAACCGATTCGGTATAGTTGTTGCCGATGGTTGCCATAGTTTTTGAAGCTGCTTCGTTGAGCGCTTTGTCTCCAGAACGTTTTAAACCTTGGCCTTGAATCGAAGCCAATAAAGCTGAAGATGTGCCGTGATACCAAGTATCACCCGTCGCGAAACCATTCTCTGATAACAGTGTTTTTGCATCTTGTAGGTGTGTAGGTATTGAAGTCATAGGCACTCTCAACAAATAGGAATCTGAACAAATATGTATACAGTTAGCTTAAACAGAAGTTGTTCGGTTAACCGTGGTGTGGAACACAAATCTGAGGCTTTGAGATAAAGCTGGCAGTACAAGCTTTATCTCAAAGCCTTCCCCCGGATCTTACCTAAGTAAGAGAGAAGGACGGGGGAGGCTTTAGCGTTAGCGATTAATCAAATTGGTTCGATGTATTCGCTTCACCTGCAGCTTTTAGTGCGTTCTCACCAGCAAAGTACTCTTTGTGGTCATCACCCATGTCAGAACCAGACATGTTTTGGTGTTTAACACATGCGATGCCTTGGCGGATTTCTTTACGCTGAACATTCGCAACGTAACCTAACATGCCTTGGTCGCCGAAGTACTCTTTCGCTAGGTTGTCAGTAGACAGCGCAGCAGTGTGGTAAGTCGGTAGCGTAATCAAGTGGTGGAAAATACCCGCTTCACGTGATGCGTCTGCTTGGAATGTACGGATCTTCTCGTCAGCGCTTGCAGACAGTTCAGTTTCATCGTATTCCGCGCTCATTAGGCTTGCACGGTCGTAAGCTGAAACATCTTTACCTTCTGCTACCATCGCATCGTAAGCTTGCTGACGGAAGTTTAGCGTCCAGTTGAATGATGGAGAGTTGTTGTAAACCAGTTTCGCATTAGGGTGTACTTCACGTACGCCGTCCATCATCTCTTTGATTTGACCGATGTGTGGTTTCTCAGTCTCAATCCAAAGTAGGTCAGCACCTGCATTGATTGCTTCGATACAGTCAAATACACAACGATCTTCACCAGTACCTTGGCGGAATTGGTATAAACCTGAAGGTAGACGCTTAGGTCGAACTAGCTTGCCGTCACGGTTGAAACAAACATCGCCTTCAGCCATATCAGCAACATCAATCTCTTCAACATCTAGGTATGAGTTGTAGATGTCACCTTGGTCGCCCGGCTCTTTCACTACGGCGATTTCTTTTGTTAGGCCAGCACCTTGTGAATCGGTACGAGCAACGATGATGCCGTTGTCGATGCCTAGCTCAAGGAAAGCGTAACGAAGCGCACGAAGTTTTGCGTGGAAGTCAGCGTGTGGAACCGTTACTTTGCCGTCTTGGTGACCACATTGTTTCTCATCGGCTACTTGGTTTTCGATTTGTAGACAACAAGCTCCCGCTTCAATCATCTGCTTAGCCATTAGGTAAGTCGCTTCTGCGTTACCGAAACCAGCATCGATATCGGCAATGATTGGCACTACGTGTGTCACGTGGTTGTCGATTTTGTCTTGAATACGGTCTTGTAGGTTCACATCGCCTGCTTCACGCGCAGCGTCTAGCTCACGGAATAAACCACCCAGTTCACGAGCATCGGCTTGGCGTAGGAATGTGTATAGCTCTTCTACTAGGCCAGCAACGGATGTTTTCTCATGCATAGATTGGTCTGGAAGTGGGCCAAAGTCAGAGCGAAGTGCAGCAACCATCCAACCAGAAAGGTATAGGTAACGACGGTCAGTCTTGCCATCAAAGTGCTTCTTAATAGAAATCAGCTTTTGTTGGCCGATGAAACCATGCCAGCAACCCAGAGACTGAGTGTATTGAGAGCTGTCTTCGTCGTAAGCCGCCATGTCTGCACGCATGATATCTGCCGTGTATTGCGCAATATCCAGACCTGTTTTGAATTTGTTTTGAGCTCGCATACGAGCAGCAGATTCAGGGTTAATTGCATCCCATGGAGCACCAGCAGCGCTTTTTGCAACTTCAATCATTTCGATATCTTGTGTAATTTGCGACATAACTATTCCTTAGTTTCACGTGGACATGTTGGCCAATTTGGCGAGGTCATTTGATTTGGATTAAATCTAACCATGGACAAATAATAATCATGTATGTGATAATTTTGTTAATTTATAGTTATTATATTCGGTATTTTTCTTATGAATATTGCTCGTATAGACCTTAATTTACTTGTGTATTTAGACATGTTGCTACGTGAGAGAAACGTTACACGAGCAGCAAATCAATTGGGTATTACTCAGCCTGCCATGAGTAATGGCCTTCGCCGATTGCGTGATCTGTTTGAAGACCCGCTATTAGTAAGAACAAGTGAAGGGATGATACCGACCGAACGCGCGCATAAGTTGCAGCCACTGATTCGAAACATCTTGGCGAATGTAGAGAAGACACTGCAACCGACCACAGAGTTTAATGCAGAAGACAGTGAACGCGTGTTTCGTATCATGGCGAGTGACTATGCAGAGTCGACCATTATTCAACCTCTTCTGAAAAGGTTAAGTGAGATAGCACCGAAAATACGACTGGATATCATGACGCCAAGTGACGTGAGTTATCAGGATGTAGAGCAAGGTACCGTTGATATAATTATCAACCGATTTGACGATATTCCTCAGTCGTTTCACCAGATGAGCCTCTGGCACGACGGGTTTTCTTGCCTATTTAGTTGTGACAACCCGATCGCCGACAACTTCGATATTTTGTCTTATTTAAAGGCACAACATATTTGGGTAAGTAAGACAGGTATGGGAACGGGAGTGGGAATAAACCCAAGTGAAGCACAAAAGCTTGGTTGGATAGATGAGGCATTAATGCGCATCGGTAAAACCCGTAACATCACGGTGTTTACTCGACACTATTTGTCGGCGATTCTCTTCGCTCAGCAGAAGAACCTTATCCTGACTATTCCTACCAAAGCAGCTCAACTGCAGCGCAATAATCCTAGATTGTTGATCAAGCCTGCGCCATTTGCGATTGAACCCTTTGAGGTGAAGATGGCGTGGAGTCCATTGTTACAAACCAATCCAGACCATCAGTGGATGCGTCGTTTGATTAAAAGTGTCGCTAACGAAATCGAGAGTGGAGTGACGGAATAACATAGTTTGTAGGGTATTTTTTATATGAATATCCAATATAACCGGCATAAATTAGCTAAATTCATGTCCGTTAAGTAAGTTTAAATCAGTAAAGTAAATTTGAGCTAGTCACGAAAATTTATTGAGTAGCCATCAATTAGTTTGAGAGAGATTTTATGAGCAGTCGTATTCAACAGGGAAGCTTGAACATTGATAGCACCCTCTACCAATTAATTAATGAGCAGGTGATTCCTGGAACAGGCATTGTCGCTGAAGACTTTTGGCAATCATTTGCAACCATTCTTGAAGATTTGGCGCCAAAAAATCGCGCATTGCTTATCAAGCGTGAAGATCTTCAACATCAAATTGACGTTTGGCACCAAGAGCGTGCCGGGCAAACGCTAGATCCTGTAGAGTACAAACAGTTCTTACAGCAGATCGGTTATTTGGTTCCTGAAGGCGATGACTTTCAAGTGACGACAGCCAGCGTAGAACCTGAGATCGCAACACAAGCAGGGCCGCAGCTTGTGGTGCCAATAATGAACGCACGCTTTGCACTTAACGCAGCCAATGCGCGTTGGGGCAGTCTATATGATGCGCTCTACGGAACGGACGTGATCAGTGAAAGTGATGGCGCGGAAAAGGGCGGAAGCTTTAACCCTGCTCGTGGCGCTAAAGTAGTGACTTATGCTCGTGAGTTCCTTGATGATGCAGCGCCATTAAACGGTGTCTCTCATAAAGACGTGACCAAATACAGCATCAGTAACGCTAGCATCGGCAATAAGCTCATAGCGACACTCGATAACGGCGAAGAAGTCACTCTCATTGATAGCGACCAGTTCATTGGCTATCAAGGTGACGCAAGTTCCCCTTCGTGCATTCTTCTTAAACACAATAATCTGCACATCGAAATTCAAATTGACCCAAGCGCACCGATTGGTAGCGTTGATGTGGCGGGTATTAAAGATGTGTTGGTCGAAGCTGCCCTAACAACCATTATGGATTGCGAAGACTCGGTTGCTGCAGTTGATGGTGAAGACAAAGCATTGGCTTACCGTAACTGGTTAGGCTTGATGAAAGGTGATCTGCAAGAATCACTAGAGAAAAACGGCAAAACTATTGTTCGTAACCTTAATCCCGATCGCCAATACACCAGCGTGACGGGTGGTGAGATTTCACTAAAAGGCCGCAGCATGTTGTTCATCCGTAATGTCGGCCACTTGATGACTAACCCTGCGATTATTGATGCCGAAGGTAATGAAGTGCCTGAAGGCATTATGGATGGCATGATCACTTCGTTAATTGCGATGCATGATTTAAAAGGCAACAGCGCGTACCAAAACTCGACTGCGAACAGTATCAACATCGTAAAACCTAAGATGCATGGCCCTGAAGAAGTCGCCTTTACTAATGAATTGTTTGGCCGTATTGAAGATGCATTAGGGCTAGATCGATTCACGATAAAAGTCGGCATCATGGACGAAGAGCGTCGTACTTCGGTTAACCTTAAAGAATGTATTCGTGCAGCTAAAGATCGTGTTGTGTTTATCAACACAGGTTTCTTAGACCGAACGGGTGATGAGATTCACACCAGTATGGAAGCGGGGCCTTTTGCTCCTAAAACACAGCTGA
Source organism: Vibrio sp. 10N.261.54.E10 (assembly GCF_002877735.2). NCBI lineage: Bacteria > Pseudomonadati > Pseudomonadota > Gammaproteobacteria > Vibrionales > Vibrionaceae > Vibrio > Vibrio sp. 10N.261.54.E10. Next base: position 502,367 of record NZ_MCXE02000002.1, on the reverse strand, counting down.
AAACCATGACTTGGATTGGCGCATACGAAGATCAAAACGTTGATCTTGGCTTAGCTTGTGGCCTGCAAGGTAAAGCCCAGATTGGTAAAGGTATGTGGCCAGAGCCGGATAATATGGCGAAGATGATGGACGCGAAAATCGGACATCCACAAGCGGGTGCCAATACCGCTTGGGTTCCTTCTCCAACCGCCGCGACTTTGCACGCGCTGCACTATCATAAGGTGAGTGTACCAAGCCGTCAGAAAGAGCTTCGTGAGCGAGTGAGAGCCAATGTCGATGATATTCTTACTATCCCGTTACTGGGCGATCAAAAGCTTACCGCGCAAGATATTCAAAGTGAACTGGATAACAACACCCAAGGTATTTTGGGTTATGTGGTTCGTTGGATTGACCAAGGCGTTGGTTGTTCGAAGGTACCTGATATTAACGATGTAGGGTTAATGGAAGACCGAGCGACGCTGCGTATTTCAAGCCAGCATATTGCGAACTGGTTACGTCACGGCATTTGCGAGGAAGCTCAGGTAATGAAAACCATGAAGCGTATGGCCGCAGTGGTGGATGAGCAAAACGCTGGCGACCCGAGTTACCGTAACATGGCGCCTGATTTTGAAAACAGCATTGCATTTTCAGCGGCGTGTCAGTTGGTATTCGAAGGCTGTGCTCAGCCGAGCGGTTACACCGAGCCAGTGCTGCACGCGATGCGTCTAAAACTGAAAGCGCAGGGATAGTGAAGCAACCGAATAACAAAAACAGAGAATGTAAAATACTAAAAAAAGAAACCCCCTTTAACCGAGCCCAAGGTGCCGCGCTTTTATAGCGCGGCTTTTTTTTGATTCATTTTTGTGGTGGGAAGGGGGGAGAATGGGGCAGGTTAGTGCTCACTAAGACTTAATTATTTCCGAGCCCTAATCACTGCCAGAACTTAGTTACTACCAACCTTATTTTCCGCCAAAGCAAAGATACTTAATGTCCATGTACTCATCGATGCCTTCTTTCGCACCTTCACGGCCAATACCTGATTGTTTCACACCACCGAAAGGCGCGACTTCGGTTGAGATTAGACCATCATTAATGCCGACCATACCGTACTCAAGCGCTTCTGCAATGTTCCACACTCGGTGGATGTTCTGACTGTAGAAGTAAGACGCCAAACCATAAATCGTATCGTTGGCCATCTCGATAAGCTCTTCGTCCGTGTCGAATTTCATCACGGGCGCGACTGGGCCAAAGATCTCTTGTTGAACGATGTCCATGCTGTGTTTTACATCTTTAAGAACAACAGGTTGAATGAAAAGCCCATTAAGTTCCTGAGTTGGCGTGACAGGCGTGGCACCTTGTTCAATCGCTCGGTTTACCAAAGCTTGGATGTTGTTCTTTGCGTTCAGGCTGACAACAGGGCCAATCGTGACACCTTCATCTAAGCCGTTACCAATCTTAAGCTGCTGAACCGCTTGATCGAATTTAGCCACAAACTCATCGTACACTTTACTGTGAACGTAGAATCGGTTTGCACAGACACATGTTTGACCTGCATTACGGAACTTCGACGCCATTGCCCCTTGAACGGCTGCATCGATGTCGGCATCGTCAAACACAATAAATGGTGCGTTACCGCCAAGTTCCATTGAGGTGCGTTTGATGCCTTTTGCTGCTTGAGCCATCAAAATACTGCCCACACGGGTCGACCCAGTGAAAGAGATTTTTTTGATAAGCGGATGCGAAGTGAATAGGTTGCCCACTTGTTCAGGGCTTTCACCAAGCACCACTTGAAGTAGATCTTTAGGGATACCCGCTTGATAAGCCAGTTCAACCACAGCAAACGCGGAAAGCGGTGTCTCATCCGAAGGTTTCACGACAAAGCTACAACCCGCAGCTAAGGCAGGAGCCGCTTTACGAGTGATCATTGCAATAGGGAAGTTCCATGGCGTAATCGCGCACGCCACTCCGATCGGTTGCTTGATGGTCACCAAACGTTTGCCTGCGACTGTGCTAGGAATGGAATCACCATAAGTGCGCTTTGCTTCTTCTGCAAACCACTCAATGAAGCTCGCGCCATACACCACTTCGCCTGCCGCTTCGGCTAACGGTTTACCTTGTTCAATCGTCATGATTCGAGCAAGGTCATTCTTGTTTTCGAGGATCAACTGGTGCCAGCGATGAAGTAGTGCAGCACGAGATTTAGCAGGGATTTTTGCCCACTCTTTTTGCGCTACATGAGCTCGTTCAATCGCGCTCGATAACTCTGTTTCTGATGATATCGGTGCGTGCCCGATGAGTTCACCCGTTGCTGGGTTTGTGACTGCAACTGCGTTGTTCGCTTCTGTCACCATAAAAGAGAGTAAGTGCTGGTTATCAATGTTTAGCATCGTGATTCCTTTGTCGTGATTACTTTAGACGTGTTGCTGATGTGCGGGTTGGCGAGTGTTCAGATCACTTCGACCAAATGTTGATTAGTCGCAGATTGTGGTCGTTAATTCGATAGTTTTGAAGCCCTTGTTTGCGCAAGCATTGTTTACCAAAGTAGGGCTTTCGAAATCCATGATCAGTTAAGTCATGGACTTCGAAATTCTTTAAGAAAGTGCTTACTGCTGACTCCAATTATCAGCTTCGATTTTCGCCAGCGCTTTTGCTGCTTTTTGAAGTGCGGGCAAGAATTTTATTGCTTCGTCCGGTTTCACTCGAATCACAGGTGCTTGTATCGCTAGGCCTAGGTTTGATTGACCTGTTGGTGAGGGTATCAGCACAGCGATACAGACTAAGCCTGGCAAAAACTCTTCATCATCAATAGCAAAACCTTGGATTTTCGCTTCTTCGATGTCTTTCTCTAGAGTCGAATAGTCGGTAATCGTGTTCACGGTGTATTGAGTCAGCGGCACGTTTCCAATTAATCGTCTGCGCTGCGACTTAGACATGTGTGCTAAAAACAGTTTGCCGGTAGCCGAGCAGTGCACGGGAACGCGAGAGCCGGGGTGCAGGTGAAAGCGAAGGGGGGCTTCAGTTTCGGCACGATCGAGATAGATGATTTCGCCACTTGAAAGAGCGGTCAGGTTACAACTCTCACCGACTTCTGCTCTCAGGTTCTCAAGGATAGTGCGTCGCGCGCTGTGCATGGTGCTATTCAAAAGTAGGTTTTCGGCAAGTTTTCTGAGTCGAATACCTGAGCTGTAGTGCTTTTCGTCGCCATCTCTTTGAATGATGCCCGCCGCTTCTAACTGTTGAAGCATTCGGTGCAGCGTGGGTTTTGGCAATCCGGTCTCTTCGACTAAACCTTGCAGAGAAATAAACTCGTCTTTTTGCGCTATCACCTCTAATAGTGCAAAAAGTCGGAGGGTCGGTGTATCCCCTTGAACTTGCGGTGTTTCTGTTTGCATACAGTGATTCATCCTTGCGATATGTCTATGCCTAAGAGTGTACATACCAAATCATTATTCTTCAATTATCTGAATAAAATTTGACCTTTTTTGTTATTTCAATAATATAAATATAAATTATGGAACAATTAATCTCAATAAATGGGATTTAAAGATGAAGGCGATTGAACGGATTATTGATAAAGCTCATTTAGATCGTAAGCGCGTTGTTTTGAGTGAAGCGGAGGACCCGCGAGTGCTAGCTGCTGCAAGAATAGCAATCGACAAACAGCTCGCTCACATCACACTTGTGGGCGATGAATCGGCGATCATCGCTGCTGCAGAACTTCACCACATTAACCTCGCTGGCATTCATATTGTTTCTCCACAGGCGTCGTCACTCAAAGAAGTGCTCGCTGAGCGGCTGTATACATTAAGGAAAGCTAAAGGCATGACTTATGATGACGCCCTAGAGCTGGTTCAAGATCCACTTGTTTTTGCCAATTTGATGGTAAGGGAAGGACTGGTAGACGGCACAGTTAATGGCGCGGTTTATACCACGTCTGATGTGGTGCGAGCTGCGCTGCAGATTATCGGCCCTGCACCGGACAGCGAATTGGTGTCGAGTTTCTTCTTGATGATGCTGTGTGAGCCTTTCCATAATCTTAAAGGCGGTATGATTTTCAGCGATTGTGGTTTGGTGATTAACCCCACTGAAACCGAGCTGGCATCGATTGCCGTGGCCGCATCAAACAGTGCTCAAACGCTACTGATGGAAGAGCCTAAAGTAGCGATGCTGTCGTTTTCGACCAACGGGAGTGCCAAACACGAATCGGTCGATAAGGTTCGTAATGCTGCTCAACTCGTGAAACAACGTTGTCCCGGAATCGCCGTCGATCAGGACGTTCAACTCGATGCGGCGATTGTCACTGAAATAGCGGCGAAAAAGTTGCCTGATTCAGAGGTCAAAGGTCAATCTAACGTGTTGATATTTCCTAACTTAGAAGCCGGTAATATCGGTTATAAGCTTGCGGAAAGGCTAGGTGGGGCTGTTGCGATTGGCCCGTTGCTGCAAGGGCTGAATCAACCAGCGAATGACTTGTCCAGAGGCTGTAGTGCCGAAGATATCTTTAATGTCATTGCCGTTACCGCGGTACAAGCGCAGCAAGGGAAAGCATCTGACTCTAAGGCTGACTCTGAAGCTGATGTTGAAGAAAGAGAAGAGTCGGAGTTTGAATTCCGGTATTAACACTCGTTGCTTAAACTAATGCGGAATCTTGCACTCATATTTACCCCCAAATAACCTAATTAGGATAGCTAATGGAGTTACCTGTTTTACTCGCCATTCTTGCCACCATTGCGGTAGGTACTTATTTCCAAACTGTCACTGGATTTGGTCTCGGTATCATTGTGATTGGGCTAACGGTCAGCCTTAATTTGGTATCCCTACCCGTTATAGCCGCTGTGGTCAGTATTGTGACCTTGTTCAATTGCTTGGTGGCGTTGATGGGTAAGCCACTGCTTGGGGAACTCAAGATTCTGGTGGTGTTAGTCATCGGTATTATTCCCGGCGTATCGATGGGCGTGTACTTGCTGGGCGCGTTGAGCGAGTCGGCAACCCAAATCCTACGAGGGCTATTGGGTGCCATGGTGTTGTTCGCTGGTTTGAGCTTTATGTTTAAACCTAAAACTAGAACGGTCCGTTCGGCAACCGTATCTTTCCTTGTCTCAGGATTTAGCTCTGGGTTAGCGGGTGGATTATTTGGGATGGCAGGTCCACCGATTGTTTATCATCTCTATCGGCAGCCTTTTACGCTCGATCTGGTGCGAAGCACACTGCTGATGGTGTTCGCTTGTACGTCGATGTCCCGTACTGTCAATGTCTATGCGGCAGGCGACATGGAACAAAGCATATTGTGGTTATCGGCTATTGCTGTTCCTCTGGTGGCGCTTGTCACAATGTTTGCTCGACGTTTTCCACCGCCGTTGTCCAATGATCAACTCAGAAAGCTAGTGTTTACGGTGTTAATGCTGATAGGCGGATATTTGATGGCTGTCTCTGCATGGTCGTTGTTTGGCTCCTCGTAAAACCATTCTCGACCAAGGAGGCTAGTGATTCGCTAGCCTAAGCTTCCCTGTTTAAACACGCTTTAGCATCTCAAATATGCTCCTAGATAGCCCAAACAAGCAGCTCTCTTGTACATCTAGCGTGATGTTGCTGCGATAGTACGGGCTCAAATCCACTCCCATTCCCACACCATGAATCTCAATACCGTTTTTGGTCGACTCACGTTCAATCACCTGTTTGAGATGGTTATCTAAATAGAACTGATCGTTGGCGGTACTGGTAGCGGTATCCATCGGGCAGCCGTCTGAGAACACAATCAAAACCTTTCGCTGGGCGGTGTGCTGCTGCAATCGATGACTCGCGAACTGAACCGCTTCGCCATCAATCCCTTCTTTAAAGATGTCGGCTTTACGAAGACTCGCAATGCCAAGTCGAGAACGTCTCCAATGGGTATCAAAATCCTTAAACACGATGTGCCGAACTTCGTTTAAGCGGCCCGGGTGCTTTGGTTGGCCTTGTTTAAGCCACTGCCGATAGACCTTGCCACCGTTCCAGTTATTGGTCGTAAAGCCAATAATCTCGAAAGGGATGTTGGCCAGTCCAACGGATTTGAGAATTGTATCAATCAGTAGGCTTAGCTTGTGACTGTGCTTTTGCATTGAGCCAGAGCAGTCCATCAAAAATGTGATGGCACATTGAAGAGATGTACCGATGTCAGGTTGATAAAAGACAGTGCTATCCAATGGCGATGTGACGAGCTTGGTGATGGTGATGGCGTTAACAATGCCTTCTTCTAAATGGTCCTGACGTCGGTTCCTCTGTGGTGTGGCAACAAAGCTAGTAAGCATAGCGGCTAAACGGCGAGTGTTGACTTGTCTCGCCATGATGTCATCGGTTAGCTTTTGTCTCAGTTCGAGTAATAGGGTACGCCTGACGAGTTTGTCTGCGGCGATGACTTGATCAAATTCTGAATTAAAGACCTGATAATTGGCGCCCGACAACTCGAATACCTTGCTACTGCCTGTGATGTCGGTATCGACGTCTTGATCTTGAATGTCACCATCAACAATCAAGGCAAGCTGTGCAAGGATCTTGATGTCTTCTTCAACGGTTGGTGTGGGTGAGTTATCACTTTCCTGTTCTTGGATGATTAACTCTTGTGCAAGGGCTGCAAGCTCATTGGCACTGTGTGCAAACTGTTCTTGGTCTGTTCTATGTTGCTTTAAGCGTTTAAAGCTGTGACCGAAGGTAGGCACGATGCCGGCGCGAGTCGATTCAATGGTCTCAGCAATGGGGTCCGAAACCGGAACACCGGTTAAGCGGGTGTGGATGACTTGCATCAGAGTAAACAGCAACATGCCTATTCGTGATTCGGTGAAGCCATTCTGATGATATTGGTCGCTCCAATACGCAAAGTTGAACTGAATGCTGGTGGTAACGCCTTTTAGATAAGATGGAACTTGCGATTCAATTCGCACCTGCTCGCAGAAGTCATATAACAGACGTTCGACCTCGTTTTTCGGTCGCAATGAGTAGTGAAGATCAGCATCTGAAAGCAAGAGTCGTAATGCCGATGAATCGATCTTGCCTTGCATCGAAAGCTTACTGTTTTTCAGCTCGTGGCGAGATACAAAGGTGAGATCGTTGGTGTGGGCAGACTGGTAATAACAGGGCTTATTGCCTTTATAGAGTCGTTCTCCCCGATAGTTCAGATCGAGTTCACCACTGATTGCTCTGGCGACAGACACACCAATATCGAGGATCTTTTTCTGCTGAGAAGAAATATTGGCCATGGTTTACGACTCCGAGTGCGAATAATTTTGAGTATGCGCTTCCAAGGCTTCACCAAAGCAACGGAAATAGTATTCGCTAACCAGTTCTTTCTCTTCGTCTTCGCAGCGATTTAAGAATGAAAGCCTAAATGCCGTCGCTACATCGTCGAATATTTGGATGTTTTCAGCCCAAGTGAGCACTGTACGCGGAGACATCACAGTCGAAAGGTCGCCAGCCCGAAACCCGTTACGCGTTAAACCAGCGGTGGCGATCATTTTCTCTACTAATTGTTGACCGCTTTCATCGTTTAGCTCCGGGCGCTTTGACAACACTATCTTGGTTTCATGTTGTGGGTCTAAATAGTTGAGCGTAGCGATGATGTTCCATCTATCTAACTGACTGTGGTTAAGCACTTGAGTACCCGAATACAAACCTGAAAAATTACCCAAGCCAAGCGTGTTGCACGTAGCAAACAGGCGGAAAGAAGGGTGGGGAGTGATCACGCGGTTTTGCTCGAGAGAAGTGTATTTGCCGTCTTGCTCTAAGAGTTGCTGAATCACAAACATCACATCAGGTCGACCCGCGTCGTATTCGTCCAATACCAATGCGATGGGTTGCTGGATACTTTGTGGAAGAATGCCTTCCTTAAACTCTGTCATAGACAGGATCTTAAGAGCTAACTTGTTTATTTAGATAGAAAAAAGGCTTCATTTATGATCAGATAATCGTCGCCAAACAAACTACCTACATCAATAGTGAAGCCGATGACGATTATCTCCTTACAGAAGCAATTTAAGCAATTCTTTAATGCTGACACCCTCCAAAAAATGGCGAAAAGTACTGGCCTGATGAAACGGTGTCGGGCGATATTACCCGAGCAGCTAGTCATTAGCTTAGTGGCCGCGTTAAGCAAAGGAAACTGCACTTCCATTGCGGATTTACTGCGACAATTCAATGGGATGTGCTTGAGCCCTGAAGGTGCCGTGGCATACAAGCCTTACCATAACCAGTTGAGGAAAAATGAGTTTCCTAATTTCATGCGGCAACTTGTTATGCGAGCAATAGCTCAATTTGCTCGCCAGCAGAATGTCGGTCTACCAAATAAGCTCGACACCTTTGATGATGTACTGCTTCAAGATGGCAGCTCTTTCCACATCCATCGTGACCTGGCGGATGTTTATCCGAGTCGATTTAAACGTAACCCTGCAGCGGTTGAATGTCATATGACAATGTCGTTGAAAAGCTTTTCTCCAGTCGCGATGAACATCAGCGCTGATACGGCATCAGAAAGAGATTTTTTACCTGAGCCCAAAACGATGAACAACAAATTGCTGTTAGCTGACGCAGGGTATCCTGATTTCCACTTCTTTCGAGAGCTTGAACAGCATGGCGGATTCTATATTGTCCGAGGTGCTAAGTCTCTGAACCCTATGATTATTGAGGCAAGGAACGGCAAGGGGCGACTGCTGCCTAAGCTAGAAGGGAAGAAGCTGAAAGACATTACTCGAGGTACCAACCGTTCGCAGGTCCTTGACCTAAAAGTCCTTCGAGGTAAACAAGAGTTTAGAGTCGTGCGACGATGGTTTGCTGAAGAAAAACGATTCTGCATTTGGATAACTAACTTACCTTCAGACACCTCTACTGCCGATGACATCATGGCGATCTACCGCTGTCGATGGCAGGTGGAACTGCTTTTTAAAGAGTTAAAGTCTCACACCAACTGGCAACGATTTGTCACCGCACAAAAGGCCATCGTTGATGGGCTCATCTGGGCCAGTTTACTTGCGCTGATCATTAGGCGTAGTATTGCGCTTCAGATAATGCCATCGGTCTCATTGTTTAAAGCGGCAAAAAATGTGGATGTCTGGCTGTTACCAATATTTGAATGTATCAGTCACGGCGCATGGTCAGAAATCAGCAATAAAATCGAATGGGCTACCAGTTATATATCAAGGAACGCTCAAAAGTCCGCGCAGAGGAAGTCTAAAGAAAACATTACGTTAGACGGAATTTACGCTGAGCTTAGTGCTTAAGGTTCTGTCTATGTGTCCGGCCATGGTATTTTCGAGAGTGTTAGAGAAAGTGCAATCGAGAATGTGGTCGGGCAATATTAACGGGTATTGGCAATGTACTTAAGTGAATACCGGCAACCCGTATTTCAATAATCCTTAGTCAAACGTTAGAACATGAATTAAATGGCTGTTGTACATATAAGTGGTTTTAGTTATATAAACTTTGTCGTTCCTTATTAATCGACCCTTAGCTAATTGCTCCTTAGTTAATGGTTTTATAACTGTTAGTTATTGATGAGGATATATGGCCATTGATAAAGACATATACCTATTGTCATTTTTAAAATCATTCGTAACGATACTGATTAACCATGATAGTTAATTTTTAATTGTAATAAATTTAAATTAAGTGACCTATTACATGCATGCTGTGAACAATAAACGTTATATAAGCTCACTCGAAGAGCTGTATAAAATAATTGATTCATTAATGAATGAATGCAGTGACCAACGTGGTTTGATGTAAAACGTGTGTGATTATGAAAATAATAATCTAATGCCAAGTTTAGGCCGTTCCAATCGTAAGAACATACGCCGTGTCGAACAAGAGTTGCTTTCAACAGTGAGAGTTTACGGTGGTCACTCGCTGAGCTCATACGACATAAATGATTGGTTATTGATGTGTTTAGCCAAAAAGCAGGGCTTTCCCACCCGTTTACTTGAATGGACAGATAGCCTGATTAATGCGTTGTGGTCTGTGTGCCATAGCCAAAGTAAAGACTGCATCAATATTGTTAAAGTGATTAATTATCATAGGGTTAGTGTTTTTAACTCACCTTATGAACTTGAAAGAACTCAGATCTTCAAAGTAGCCGACTGCGATAAGCAAGAGCAACGAACGGATAAGTGGTATTCCATTCATCCATTTAAGGACGGCAGTAATGATGCCATTCAGCCTTTGTACGATGAGAAAGAATATTCAAACGGTCTAGTATCCGTTCATGTTCTTCCGTCAGCCAAAGTAAATCTGATAAAGGAGTTAATATCCATGAATGTGTTAAATGAACCTGCAGAGTATAACGAAGAGACACTGGTTGATTTGAAAAATGAATCACACGTCGATGGAAATAAGGTTATGGGTAAAGATGGAAGCAACATCGAATTACAAGTTAATACTCATAATCGAACTTTGGAACAATATGGTCGAAAGTACCATCAAGATTTTGACTTCGACTAACGATTAATATCTTTATTGAAAATTAAGGCTTCGCTCAAGTCTGATTTTAATTGTTTAAATAGAGTGAAGTCTTGTTTAAATAAACTTAGAACACTAATTAAATTTATAAAAATACGAAATCTGTGAGCTTAGAGATTGTATATAACACTACTCGAAGTTAGAGTTGTGCGACTTGTTATCAAGTTGTTAAATTAATCGGGTTTCTAGTTTAAAAACTCTAATAAAAAAGTGGCGCAAAGCTACTGAAATTTAAACCAATAACGTAAACATAAAGGATTCTGGAATATGAATATGCAAACCAATGCAACGACGTTCGTGCTGGAAAACCAAGTCGACACCGCCTTTTTACAGTCATTCAGTGATGCTTGGAATAACCATGATATCGAAGCGTTAATGTCGTTCATGACTGAAGACTGTGTCTTCCACACCGTGGCAGGTGAAGGCTTGCTTGGAAATACTATTGAAGGGTACGAAGCCGTTCGCAATAGCTTTGAATTGGTTTGGCAGAACTTTCCAGATGCAGCTTGGATCGACCCTGTCCACTTTGTATGTGGTGACCGCGCGGTGAGTGAATCGACGTTCTCTGCGACTAACCCAGATGGTAGCATCATCGAAGCTCGCATGGTCGACGTGTTTACTCTGAAAGATGGAAAAATCAGCGTAAAATTCTAAGCCCAGACGATAAACCGATTCTTACTGAGATGTTGAATCTCGCCAAAGAAAATGGGCGTGGAGTTTACACCTATCGATGGCTGAATCCGCTGTCGAGTAAAGTCGAAACCAAGCATACCTACTACCGAGTGATCGACAATAAGTTGGTTGGGGTGGGTTATTACACAAAATTAAACAAGACGTAAAAGTGTTTCTAGTGAGCCCTCAGCCCAGGTAAATAAAGGGCTAGGGGCTCGAAATACGGGTGTGTGTAAAAAAGCAATTTAGTAAAATTCACAGTGTGAAATTTTTGTTGTGAAATTGTTTTAAAAATACAAGTAGTATGAAATACATGGAAGCAACACAGTAAAGAACAATTTTGAAAAGGGTCAATCAGGATTTTTGACCGACATGAAATTCAAAGCCGTAAGAGGGAAAGACTATGAATATGCTGACACTAGACAAAACAGAACTTCACAGAAACCATTCAACATTTATTGCTGAAGCTGTCTTTGCCGTCGAAATGGTGAAAGCAGACAAGCAACTCGAAAAACAAAAAATGGCGAAACAGTTGCTTGATACTCTATTTCCTTTAGAGACGGGTTCACATGAAGACGTAGTGAGCTATGAGATCGATTACCGACACGTTCAGGTTTACTTCAAGAATGGCGAACATACTGGACTGAAACGCGCTAAACACTTTGTGGCTTACACAGGTGATAAATCTAAGCCTTCAGCAATCCTATTCCGTGATGAAAGCGGTACGCACGTTGAAGTGACAATCGGCGCTCGTAAAGGCACAGGCCGTCTGGAGTTGGTTGATATTCAAGATATCCAATTAGAGACGTGCACCACGTTTGGTCAAACTGAGGCGAGCCGTTCTTCTGGCATCCGTCACTGGGTGAGCTTAGTAAAAGGCGATGAAAGTGGCCGCCCGAATGCATCAAGTGAAGACAAAGAGTTCACGGCGAAAAATGGTGAAGACTATAACCTAGGTTTTTGCTTCGCAATCTAACGAACTGTCTTTGAAATGTGCAGTGCTGATCTGTGAGACGCAGCACTGACATTTGAGCACTGATTTCTCTTTTACCTTTGGTAACTTTCCCCGCCCCTATAGCGGGGCTTTTTTATTAGAGCTATAAGTAAATTGGGTGATTATTAAAATTATCTGCAAAAAGTTTGGATGTGATTTTACGGTGCGTCATTTTAATTTAAATTGTTGTATTTGAAGGTTTTTATTTTTTTATTTTATTCTGTTTTTATTGGGTTAACTATCACTATCAACGGTGGTTTGGGTGACTGTTGAGCTAAAACTCAGTCAAAATGCTTTGAGCTGTGCTATAATGTGCGCCTTGGGATTGAGCCAGTAAGTCCATTTGTCACTAACTATTGTGATTTTTATTGCCTTTTATTTAGGCGGTTCGGCGAGCCAATCAAGTAGTAATTGGATACGGAGAGCGTCCTTATATTCGTTGATTCGGATATGCGAACATCATAATTTATGAGTTTTAAATCAAAAAAATACAGTATTGATTCTACTGACTATCAAGTTGGTCAAGATAACGTCAGTAAATGGGGCATGGATGTCCATAACACAGTCTTCGTAGCCTCAGTAGGCTTATCTCTTCTCTTCATCATCACTCTTCTTGCTCTTCCTCCTGCAGATGCTAAAGCTGCAATTGATTCTATTAAGGGTGCTGTTCTATCAAAGTTTGACTTCCTGTTTATGTGGGGAGCTAACATCATGCTAGCGTTTGCTGTTGTTCTTGCTTTTTCACCGTTGGGTAAAATCCGTTTAGGTGGTGAAGACGCGACGGCGGACTATTCAATGTCATCTTGGATTGCGATGTTATTCGCAGCAGGTATGGGTATTGGACTTATCTTCTGGGGTGTTGCAGAGCCAACTGCATTCTTCACGAACTGGTTCGGAACGCCATTAGACGCAGAACCTTTCACAGCCGCTGGTCGTGAACTGGCGCTAGGCGCAACCGTATTCCACTGGGGTTTTCATGCATGGGCTATCTATGGCATGACGGCGCTTTGTCTGGCGTACTTTGTTTATAACAAAGGCTTACCGCTATCAATGCGTTCTGTGTTTTACCCAATTCTGGGTGAGCGTGTGTGGGGCAAAACTGGTGATGTAATCGATGTACTAACCGTACTGGTTACTCTGTTTGGCCTTGCGACTTCATTGGGCTTAGGTGGTACACAAGCAGCAAGTGGTATTAGCCACGTGTTCGGTTTGGAAAACAACATCTTCCTTCAGCAATCTATCATCGTTCTGATCATGGGCTTGGCGATCATCTCTGTACTACGTGGTATGGACGGTGGTGTTAAGTTCCTAAGTAACCTGAACATGGTTATTGCATTCATATTCCTTGGTCTTATCGCTGTATTGAATTTCACAACTGTGCTTGATTCAATGGCAACGGCGGCAACGGGCTATGTGAAAAATATCGTAGCTTTGAGCCAAAGTGCGGGTCGTGAAGACACAACATGGCTGCATGGTTGGACTGTGTTCTACTGGGCATGGTGGGTAGCGTATGCACCTTTCTTCGGTATGTTCGTAGCGCGTATTTCTAAAGGCCGTACGGTTCGTGAATTCCTACTTTGCGTATTGATTATCCCAACATTGGTAACGTCGGCTTGGATGTCGATCTTCGGTGGCGTAGCTATCGAGCAAGTAATTAACCATGTGGGACAACTTGGCCTCGACCAAGGCATTACAGACGTATCTCTAAGCTTGTTCTACATGCTAGATGCTTACTCGTTCGGTAGCATTCTGTCAGTTCTCGCAGTCGCACTGATCATTGTGTTCTTCGTTACAACGTTGGACTCAGGCTCTATCGTTATCGATGGCATGACAGCGGGTGGTAAACTAGAAGTGCCAGTGAAACAGAAAGTCGTTTGGGCGGTTATCTCAGGCGCTATCGCAATGGTAATGCTGTGGATTGGTGGTACTCAATCAATCCAAGCTCTGCAATCTATTACGATTATTGCAGCACTGCCGTTTACGATCATTCTTTTGATTGGTTGTGTGAGCTTGTTGAAAGGCCTACTGACAGAAGTCGGTAAAGGGCAAGAAACGGTTACTCCGGCCACTAAGTAAGTACCTCTAGATAGGAACTTACTCTAATCAGCAGATTCAAAGCTCCCTTGCACCGCGTGCAAGGGAGCTTTTTTATGCCGTAGAAGACATCAGCGAAAGAGAAACAAAAAAGAGCCACAAGTGAGTAGTCATTTGTGGCTCTTTTAGTTCTTGGCTCTTAGTTATTAGTCTAGGTGCCCGGTTCTAGCTATGAGCGGGTTTACGCTTACGCGTTCAATTCGTGCTGAATAACGTAATCCAAAGCACCAACAACAGCAGCAACTTGAGCATCGTTACACTCTTCGTCTGTTACTTTGTCACTGTCTGGGTAAACCTCTGTGGTTGTACCGTACTTACAGTCAGTCACGCCGCCACATAAGCCAAGCTTCTTCATTGGGTAGTTGATCACGCCGTGTTGAGTGACGTCTGAACCAATGATCTTGCCTTCGTCATCCGCAGGCGCAATGTGGGTTACTTTTTCAACTGAAGCGATGACAGCAGCTTGGAATTCAGGTTGTGGGTTTTCAGTATCGCCAACAGTGTAGAAACCGTCTGGGATCATACCTTCGATGTACTCAATGCCATCACGAGCTGCGAGTGCAGGTCGGAATTCAGTTTCATCAGAGTCAGTCGTCTCATGCAGGTCAACGTGAACCAATACTTCTGGCAGAGACGCTACTAGAGCTCGTAGGTTTGCTGATTCTTCTGCTGGCGTACCGTCGTAGAAAGAGCGGTTTGGATCAACAGCATTTGGATTCCAGCGGTTGATCACTTCGTAGCCCCAAGGGCTTACACAAGGTGCGACAACAATGTTGAAGTGCGCTGCGTATTTCTCTGCTTGAGTCGCAGCGAATTTGATCGCGCCATGCACGCCACTGGTTTCGTAACCGTGAACACCACCTGTTACCAGAATCGTCGGCTTTGACTCGTCCCAGTTTTTGCTCTTGATAGCGAAGAGTGGGAAGCGAGCTTCGTCGTAGCTCAGTGCGCCGTATTGTTCGATGTCAAAGCGGTCTGCCAGTGCTTTAATCTTTGGTACAACTTCTTGCTGGTATTCACGCTTAACCGTTCGTTGAGCTAACCATGTTTCACGTTCTGCTTGTTGCCATTTTTGCCCTAGCTTACCAATCGGGTAGGTAGATTCACTTTTCATCTATACTTTTTCTTTTATGTTCGTGAAAGATTAAGACAGATTATTCCTGTCTAACAGAGACAGCAATAGAAAACACAACTTGTGACTTTATTTTTTACAGACTCATAACTTTGATGAGTGAATTGATGGTGTTACATTTTATTGATGGTTCAATTCTTTATAAAGAGACAACAAAATGGCTGGAGCAAGTTTACTAACACTGTTAGATGACATTGCAACCGTGTTGGATGATGTCGCATTGATGTCTAAGGTAGCCGCTAAAAAAACCGCAGGCGTATTAGGTGACGATCTAGCCCTTAACGCCCAGCAGGTATCCGGTGTTTCTGCTGAAAGAGAAATCCCAGTGGTATGGGCGGTTGCAAAAGGCTCATTTAAAAACAAGCTGATTTTGGTTCCGGCAGCACTATTGATCAGTGCATTCATTCCTTGGTTGATCATGCCACTACTGGTGATTGGTGGTCTGTTTCTTTGTTTTGAAGGGGCAGAGAAAATCTTAGAAAAGCTTTTTCCTCATGCTCATCAACACGAAGAGAAAGATGAGGAAAGCAGCTCGGGTGAATCTGTTGAAGAGTATGAGAAGCGAAAGGTCTCAGGCGCAATTCGTACCGACTTCATCTTATCTGCGGAAATCATTGTGATAGCTCTGGGTACCGTAACGGGTACAAGTATCGTGACTCAGATTCTTGTCGTAAGTTTGATAGCCGTTGTGATGACGATTGGTGTTTATGGCTTAGTGGCTGGGATCGTTAAGCTGGATGATTTAGGTTTTTATCTCCAGCGCACATCGAATGGGAGTACCATTAAAACCCGATTGGGTAATGGGTTAGTCGCCTTTGCACCAAAGCTGATGAAGATGCTTGCGGTTGTCGGCACGGCTGCGATGTTCTTGGTTGGTGGCGGTATTGTGGTGCACAACGTTCCTGCGATTCATCATTTAATTGAACCGATTATTATGGATTTTAGTGGACATACGATTGCGACTGCGGTGGTACCAACGCTATTAAATGGTGTGATTGGGGTTTTATCTGGATTGATTGTCGTTGCTATTTGGACTGCTATCGGAAAAATTCGCGGTAAGTAATCGTTAAATTACTGCTGGGAATAAGACAGTCTTTTATCGAAACAAAAAAGGGTCACCATAATTATTATGGTGACCCTTTTCGCTAAATGGAGGGTGTTTATTTAACAGCCCAAGTGCTTATTTTACAGACCAAGCAATCGTCTCGCCGCCACGGATTGGCACAACGATGTCTGAACCGAAAGGCATGGTTTCAGCAACATTCCACTCTTCTTTAACGAGCGTAATTGTATCTGAGTTACGTGGCATGCCGTAGAAGTCTGGGCCATTGTGGCTCGCGAATGCTTCTAGGTTCTCAATCTTGCCTTCTAAATCGAATACTTCAGCGTACAGTTCAACCGCAGCGTGCGCTGTGTAAGAACCTGCACAACCACACGCTGACTCTTTTGCACCTTTAGCGTGTGGTGCAGAGTCTGTACCCAAGAAGAACTTCTTGCTACCGCTTGTTGCTGCTTCAATAAGTGCTAACTGGTGTGTGTTGCGCTTAAGGATAGGTAGGCAGTAGAAATGTGGCTTAATGCCGCCAACCAACATGTGGTTGCGGTTATAAAGCAAGTGGTGAGCAGTAATGGTTGCCGCTACGTTCTCGTTAGCGTTCTTAACGAAAGTCGCAGCATCTGCCGTCGTGATGTGCTCTAGAACGATCTTCAGGTTAGGGAAGTCGTTAACAATCGGTGCAAGTACTGTGTCCAGGAACTGCTTCTCACGGTCAAAGATATCAACATCGTGAGCCGTTACTTCACCGTGTACCAGCAGCAACATACCCACTTCTTGCATTGCTTCGAGTACGTGGTAAATCTTTTGAGCTGAAGTTACACCTGAATCAGAGTTAGTCGTCGCGCCAGCAGGGTATAGCTTCGCTGCTACAACAGCGCCAGATTCTTTCGCTTTACGAATTTCATCAGGTGTTGTGTTGTCTGTCAGGTAAAGTGCCATTAGAGGCTGGAATTGCTCGCTTGGCTGCTGTGCCATGATGCGTTCACGGTAAGCAAGAGCCATTTCGGTATCGGTTACCGGTGGGATCGTATTTGGCATGATTAACGCTCGACCATTGTAACGGCTGATATCGCGAACTGTATCTTTTAATACTTCGCCATCGCGTAGATGAACGTGCCAGTCGTCAGGACGAGTAATCGTAAGTTGTGTCATTGAAGGCTCCCACCATTTGAAGTGTTATGTAGTTGGAGCCTAAACTCGGCGAAATCTGTGAAAGCAATCGCTTACGTTTAGGCGACAGGATGATAGTGGAAAAGTACTTTCATTTCATCCTATTTTTAACTCTTCATGGCTAGGAGCTTGTTTTTATGGATATTTTATTCGGTATCTATTTGTTAATAAGGGTTAGCGGGTGGCTACCCACAGACCATGGATCATTCCTGGAACCCAGAAGAAGAAAGTAAGAATGATATTAATCACCAAATCTTTCCCGGCGCCACGAGCGAAGAACACGCCAACAGGCGGAAGCAGTACACATAAAATGATAATGACGAGTTTGTTCATGATAAATCCTTTTTATTCAATGAAGGTTCAATGCGATAACCGTGTTCAAATTATAGAACGTATGGCGAAAGCTAATGCATTGGTGTCTTTATGTATATAAGACAGCCGTTTAAACATCTCAAGATATTAGCTTAGTATCAAGTGTTTAATGCCTACCAGTTTATCTATTTATAACCAAATGCTTATAATCAGTATTCCCATCAAGATATACATTTAATCATTTGAAGTTTGGCCGTGATTTTATGACTAGGCATTTCCAAGAGTCAATTTTACATATTTGCTAAACATATCCAGTTACAAAAAGATAACATCGCAATCTAATGTAGCATTCGTATGCTACAAGGTTAAATTTTAAAAAGGTCAAACGATATGTTAGATGTGTTGCCAAAGAAGGCTAATTTGTTGCAGGTAGCTTTAATCTTGGCTGTTTCAGGTTGTAATGGTGATTCAGGAGTTGGTTCTACTTCGGGCCCAGATAGCCCAGATAGGCCAGATCAATCGAACGTACTTTACTCCGTTCAAGATACCATGCAGCACACTAAACCTCGTGAAACTTTTTATGTTGATCTCTCCAACAATATGGAAAGTTCTGATGGGACACCTGTTGCTCTGCTGAATGTTGAATCCCTTAATTCTGACTATCATTGCGATGTGGTTTCTAACGACCAAAATGGTTTTTATATTAAAGCAACGCAAGTAAACCTATGTGACTACCGATTTCGTGTTGGATCCTCTGTGTCAAGAATGTCAACAGCGATATCTTATGATGGCTATAGTGAGGCTACAGCTCGAATCGCTATAGCTGAAAACAGTGAACAATTAATACCCATATCATCTGCAACTTCAACTGGAACACCCATTTCGGTGAACGTGAAGGACGAGTTAGCAAATTTGGGGTACGAGGTCGACACGAGTCGCTATACACTTAGTATGACGCTAACTTTGCCTAATAGCGATTCAACGCTTTCATCAGCAGTATCTGATCCCGCGAATAACGTTATAGAGTATACTCCAGGTGCTGGACTTGAATCTGGAGTTGAGAGGGTTTTATATAGCTATAGTGATGGAGTAAATGTTCTTAGTGGTAGCCTGGATATTGCAGTTTCAACAACAGTAAATGGTGCTCCAATAGCTAACTCTACATATATACAGACATTTACCGATCCTGATACCTTAAAAATAGTGTCAGAAGTTCCATACGGGAAAACGGTCACAATTGACGTTTTGAGTCTCATTTCTGATCCTAATGGTGATTCATTACAATTAATTGATGTCTATGCTTACGATGCTGATGTTGCCATTATAGAAGATGCTAACTTAGATGGTAATCTGTTCAATGACACTATTTTCACGTTTACTACTTCTAATTCTGGCTATCACAATATCACTTACGTTGTCTCTGATAACAAAGGAGGCTTTGCCACCGGGATAATAAAGTTAAAATCCGAAGACTTATACCCGATAATTGTTTTTAATGAAGGCAATGTATATCAATCTGTTACTCCACCTTTAACTATGGAGCAGGCAGAAACTGCGAGTATTGAATTCGAAATAATAGGAACAGGAGATGGCACCAATGCCGTCGATAATGTAACAACCGTAGCGCATTCGAAAGGTGTTGCTGAAGCAATTTGTACTGCAAGAGGTGCTTTTTTACCGAATCAAGTAGATTTGCAAGAACTTTATGCTTGGAAGCCTGATGGTCAAATATTTACAGACTATAGATATCCAAATGACAAACCGTATTGGACTAGTGACCAGGTTGATGAAACTACCACAACACTAGTCAATCTATTTGATGGTTCAGTCACTGCTAGTAATAATGAAGAGGTAAATTATGTTCTTTGTACTAATACTGAGTATATCCCAGAAATCACCCCAGTATCTATCAGTTTAAATGGTGTGACTTCGATTCAACGTGACTTAGATGTAGATAAACATGAATTATATCAGGCGACTATAACTAACTCAATTGGCCAAATGGAACAAGTTCCAGCCGAATATGTCAATTGGACAGTAACTGAGTTGAACGTTACTACCTTTGATGAACATACAGGTATCTTGACAGCGTATTCTACCGCAAATACTGAACCTCAATTTAATGTTAATATTGAAGCTTGCTATGAATCATTTTGTGATAACTTGAACGTTACTTTATTCGCACCTTTGGGTATAACTTCATATGAAGGAAGTGAATTTCTTCCGTTGTTTACGAGAGAACAAGTACTCCGCTATAGTGATAATAATACTTCGATTTTTGCTCCGAATGATACTGACGATTATTCGTATTCGGTAATCAGAAGTTTTGGGTATAACGCAAATGACACGAACTTTATAGAGTCTGGATATGATAGCAGCCAGACTGAATATTACTGCTCATCAATAAACTTCGATGGTGGTGGGTGGAAAGAATTTGACTCGTCAACTATTGCACTTCGGTTTGCTGGCGCTTGGAATGCAGACCCTGCATATAAAGCCATAACTGTAGGTCGTATATATTCAAATTCCGATTACCAAGATGAGTTTTGGTTCCGAGGAAATGGTTTTCTCTATAAGTTTTACATTAATAATTACGCGGAACCAACTAGTGATAACGGTGGTATCACGTATTATAGAGGTCCTGAAGATACTCCTGAGGCCGACCAAAATTACTTTGGTAGCCAAGTACACGTTTTTTTATCATGCTATAGATGATAGTTATGAGTCTGTCTCCCTTTAAAGTAGGTTGAAAATCTTTAGTAAGCCAGTAGCGATGTTACTGGCATTTTTAATGCGAATTATTTACGTGTTATTGTCATGTTGATATTTATTAATTAATAACCGCAAGGTAAATTCTCCGTCTCACTCTATTTCCCCAACTAAAGACATCACTTGTAAATTAAACGCTAGATTATAATAACTTAGGTTACGATTTAGGTAGTTTAACTTGTGATGGTCATAATTAATATTATATAAAGCAATATAATAAAATAGTTATGATGCTCATTTTTATAACTCAGATAGTCACCAGCGTTACCCCTTCTCATATCCAATTGAAACACCTTTCTCAAAGTTTGATAATGGTTATTATGATATCCAATTTAGTGTAACTGAAAGTATTTATTGTACAGATCTTATTCCCTAGATAAATGAACTAGTCGGCGATATATCGACTAGGCATATTTAACTATAAATAATTTCAACGTGCTAACCTAAAGCGTAGTTATTTTAATATTATATGCCTGTTGTTTAGCAAGAGGCTAACGCAATGCTTATATTATATTAAAGGAAATAAAATGAAAAAATTAACACTCATTACATTATTGTCTGCAATTACTGTTGTTCCGGCTTTTGCTGCACCTGGCGATACCTCTATTGGTTCTGTAGTATTCAGCGGCTTTGTTCCTGGTTTTGTATCCAACGGTGACATCCTTGTTACTGGTGCGGGCGGTAGTGAAGACCCTGCTTCTTTTGTTGGTACGTTACAGGTGAACGCTGACGGTACGTTCGCAACGACTAAACCAGTTGTTTTGGAAGCGCATGACTACACGGGGGCTGTGCTTGGGGCTTTAACTCCAGCTAACTGGACGGTATCACAAGTAAATGTGCTTCCAGCTTCAATGAGTGAAGTACAGTCTAACATTGTCGTCGGCGATAACATTTCAGCGACGGAGCTTACTGCAGCTGACTACTTAGCTTCAACTCAACTTTCAGCAGGCGATACGGTTCAACTGTATGTTGCTAACGATACAGCACACTCAACTCCAGATGATATTGCTGGTACAGAAGTTATCGTTAACGTTGATATGATTGCAACTTTGCCATAAGAAACAATCTCATTATTTGATAGGCACTTAATTAATTAAGTGCCTTGTTTTTCGAGGCTGATGAAAATGAATATCTATATAAATTATTTCTTTCTATTATTGCTTGTTATTTTTAGTTTCAATAGCTTTGGCTATGAAAGCTATTCATTTCCAGTAAATACACAAATAAATAGAGCGAATTTGTATGACTATTCTATAAATGTAGATTTATCTGATGAGTTTATTGCACTGAAGTATGATAGTGAGAACGAAACCTTTCTAAATGGGCGTTTTTATTCTTATATTAGAACGAATATACCAACAAGCACTGGGGATTCGTTTGAATACAGTTATAACATATCAGAGTTAACTTCTAAATGTGTTCTCAACGATAGCGGTGAGACTATGTATGATGATTTTATCGATCTCTATATCGATAGAAAACATTACTCTGATATTTCAGATATACCAAACTTTGAATTTAATAATATTAAAAATACTGAATATGAAAACTCTACCAATGAATTTGAATTAGTGACAAATAAAAATATACCGAGTGATGAGCCATTAGATTGCAATGGTCGTATTACGTTCAATGTGGAGCTTCAACTATAATGTTTATTAGACTTTGGTTTGGTTTAAACTTAATTATCATATTTTTCTTGGCCATAATATATAGTTCAAAATCCGTCGCAAATATTCCAGATGGATTTGAAGATATGTTTGAAGAGAAGTTGATAAGAATGCCACTAATTCTCTCGGCTGATAAGAACAAATTATTCTATTCGGAAGCTTTCATCTCGGGTGATGAAGTAAGAATTCCCACTTCACAAAAACAACTTGTAGCACAAGCATTGGCGAATGAACTTGGTATTGAGAAAGATGTTAGCGATGCGATGGCAACAACACTGGTAAATGGGGTTGAATCGAGCCTAGATTGTAAAGGTTATCGAAGTGAATGTGGTCTACTACCTGATTTATATGATTTTGTTTATGTTCCAGATAGCCAATCATTGATTATTCATGTTAACTCACAATTCTTAACTGAGATAATAGAAGAGTCAGAAATAAAATTTGTAAAAGAAGAGATCGATCAAAACGCGATCATTATGTCACATGGTTTGAATCTATCTGGTTCTTATAGCGACAACACTGATTATACATCGTCTTATTCTTATCAACATGAAAATTATGCAGGTTTTGGCAAGTATGGCTATTTGCATAATGATCTAAACTTTAGTGATGTCAATGGTTTCAGTTCGGATGACTCATCGTATAACTATGTTGGTGGTAATACTCGTTTCTCTGTCGGGTATAAATACCAAGAACGCTCTTGGAATAGTACTCAGTTTTTAGAAAATGGCAGCAAAACTTCTGGTTACATGTTGTCGATTGGATCGACGAGAGAGCTAGTAAAAAAATCATCTCCTAATTCTAGACGAGTATATTTGAACATTTCAAGAGCTGGTCGACTAGAAATTAATGATGATAGAGGCCGTGTTCTATTAAGTCGTAATGTGGATGCAGGGCAAGAATACTTTGACTATAACGAGCTACCATCTGGTACTTATACTGCGACAATTCGAATATTTGATGGCAGTGAAGAGTTTTACACAGAAGATAGGTTGATAGTCAATACAAGCTCTTCGTCGATTAAAACCGGCGAACTAGATTATCATATTACAGCCGGTTATTTATCAAGAGACCTGACGAATACGGGACTAGAGGACGATTTTGACCAGAAATCCATCAACTTTGCTTATGATAATTATGAAAGTCCAATGTTCACCAATGGGAAATTGAGCTATCAAGTTACGGATTTTTTTGCACTGGGTGCAGGTTCGTTTATTACAGGGGAAGATAATTATAATTATGTTGGTGGTCACTTATCTTTAGGGGAAGTGTCCAGAATATCGGCAGTAACAGGATTATTTGACGATGGATCTAGTTTTTATAATTTTGATGTGGGGATTTATAACTTAAGTGTATCTTACACAAAATTTGATAGTGAAAATGATAATAGTATTGGAGATATTAGTTTGTCTGAACTTTTATTCAGTAACTCGAACTATACATCATTATCAGTAAATTACAACAAGTACTTAACGAGAAATATATCATCATATATATCGGGTATATTAACAAAAAACCAATATAAAGATTTTAGTAATGGTTATAATAATGAATCAGAAAGTTGGTCTGCAAGAAGTGGCGTGCAGATATCATCATTACCACTTGACTCAAAGGTGAACTTAGAGTTATCAGCAAGTGAATCGAGCGATATAAATTATGGTGTTATGGCCTCAATAATTATTCCAATAGGCCAGGAAAACACATACACACATAGTACACAAGCACAAATAGATGATAGTGGTGATGTTGCGCTATCGCATAGAGATACAGTCTCAAGTAGTCTAATTAACAGAAACAATCTAAATGTATCAAGCTCTGCGGGACTTTATTATCAAGATTCTACTGAAGACCAAAGCAGTGCCGATTTATCATTGTCTGCAAATTATAAGAATAAACATATTGACTCAAACTCTTATGCCTATATCAATTCAAGTAGTAATACAAGTGTTTCTGCATATATTGGTACAAGTAATATCATAACTTCTCAAGGAATAGAGTTTACGAGTGAAAAGTCATCTTCTTATTTTATTTCGAATAATGATACAGGGGAACTGTCTTCGGATGGAAAATTCTTGGCGGTAGTTAACTCCGAGCAGAATGGAAAACAAAGCAATGCTTATGTTAGTGGAGATGCTTTGACGGTATATCCATTAAAAGAGTTCTATGAATATGAATTCAAGCTTGATACGGAAGCCTCTGATTTTTACAACAATGGTGAGTCTTATACGTCGGCTACTAGTTATCCAGGAACTGTTATCCGTTTGGATACGTCGTTGTCTGAGTTGAAATCATTTATATCGACGTTTAGTGATATAAATGGAAATCCAATAGACGGAGTTGAATGTATCGGTGGAGGTTGTGTTTCTACTGACAAGCTTGTTGAAGGTGTGTATCAATTTAAGGTGAAAGATAAACAACCTTACAAAATTATATCTAAGGAAAACCAATGTGTAATACCGGAGTTATCATCGGTTAATAATTTGAATTTAGGTAATAACTTCTGTATGCCATCATTCGAAGAAAATAGTGAAGGTTATCAGATAGCCCTAGTTGATGGTGTTTATTATTACTACTTAGGGCAATACAAGGATAGTAATATTGTATTGAACTATCAGAACAAACTGAACAACTCAGGTGTTGAAATTATAAACAAAAAGCTTGGCGGTTATTTGTATATATTCGCTAAGTCTCCTGAGCAACTAACTACGGCAAACAAACTGTATGTTGATGAACTCATTAATTATGCAGTTCATATGGAGATGACGCCATATGCTTATAACTAACATAGAGAAAATTATGCAACGTGTAATATTTACTTCGATACTATTAATGACGACCTCTTTTAGCCATGCATTTAGCATAGATAAAATGCTTCTTATAGCTGGAGAAGATGGTAATGAAGTTTTTACTCTGACTAGTTCGAAAACTGAACCTGAATATATAAAAGGTAACGTTAGCCAAGTAAAGGTTGAAAACGGAGAGTTAGAAAAGGTAGAGCTAACAAAAGATAATTTACCTTTATGGGATCTTGCGCTATTACCCAATAAACTGATATTAAATCCGGGGGAAAGACGTCGTGTATCAGTAAAGAATTTATGTCAGGTTAATTGTGATGATTTAGAGAAGGACAAAGTTTATCAAGTGACTTTCATGCCTAGCGTTATCGATGGAGATAAAAAAGAAAGTATAATTGGTATTAATTATGGTTATGCTCCTTATTATATTGTACCTGCAAAAAATACTAATGTTGACTACAAAGTTAAATATAACGGTTCAGAAGTTTATGTGGAAAATAATGGTAACACATTTTTCTACATACAGTTTGATAACTGTAAACCGAATTCTGTTAGTAACAAATGTAAACAAACTAATACAATACTATCTGGTCGAAAGAAAACCATAAAATTAGCAGAAGGCCTGCAAAATGTCGATTCGTTATCCGTTAAGGTAGCCAACCATGATTACAGTTATAACAAAAATATCACTATTAAAAAGAAATAGCCTAATTAGTATAGCGCTATTATTCACGGCTTTAGATAGTAGCCATGCTGCAGATGTATACGGAACGATTACAGCAAACAACTCTGTGGTTTGGAACAATGCGGCGCCAAATAGTTATTTCGGTAGTGAAGCTATATCTCCATCTGCATGGACGATAGCGCAAGAGCAACCAACGGCAGAGTGGTATCCCGCAACGATGGATAACCAACCCGTTAATAACGTTAGCTTTGTTAATCATTCTACAGGCGAAAGTTTTAACACCAGCCTGGAGTTGTTAGGTGTTGAGTACAATTTGGGTAGCTCGGCTAGTTATTTCACATCAAAAGACTACGGGTCAAATGTGGGAATGGGAGTTGCCAATGAGTGTGCAGCTACAAATATAAGTGGTTCGAGTGCGAAAGTGGGCCAAGAGTCGACTTTGTGTGTGTCGCGAATGGGTTACACAGCAACAAGCCGAATAGAGCCTTTTAAGTTTTATCGACCTGCTTTCTCTTTGCCTAATATCAGTAATGATGTGTTCGCAGCCCCTGTTGGATCTGGAACTTTTACGGCATCAATTAACCTTTCACCGACTTACTTTTTTACAAGTCAAACCGGTACGATGACTTATACCAGAGTGCCGGAGACGTTAATTATCACGATTGATTATCAAGCTGCGATCCTTGAATCATTAACGGTACTTGGAGACGGGAATATTGAACCCCAGTATGATACTGCAACAAAAAGGATCTCTGGTACAACGAGGTATGATGTTAGCTTGTTAGGGACTTTACCTACAGGCGTTATTATGACATTTAGCCCTACGTCAGGTGACTATGAGCTTACAAATATTGATAACTCGCTAGAAAAGATACCCTACACAATCACGTGTGCCATTGGCTGCGAAAGCCCTGACAAGGTGATTGTCCAAGACGGAGTACTTAATACCGCATCTTTTCCTGATTCAGAAGTGATTACAGTGAATGGAGAAGGTAGTAACAAAGTTGATGTAGCATACGATGTTAGTTTTGATGTCGATGGAAATGCACTTAGTTCAGGTAATTACCAAGGGTCGTTTAATGTTGTTTATGAGGTGAACCTGTGAACCGACTAATTAATAATATTTTTTTTATGTTTCTAGTACTAACCAGCGGTGCAGCGGTTGCTGAGAAGCCAACTGCTCATATTTTGGGGGTAGGGGCAAACTATGGCTATAATTTTGATGGAGATATGTTTGAGAATTCTCAATCTATTTATTTTCTCTACCAATATAACCGACTTCAATTGAATCTAGGTATCAAACATTATAAATTATTAGATGATTCTGAGTACATACCTGATTTAGGTTTGCTTTATAGTATACATGATGGAGAAGAAATTGATTTAAAGGTTGGAGTCGGATTTGAAGATAAATATCCAACAATAGAGTACCTTGCTGAGTATGCTTTGAATGAATATTTCGGTGCGAGTATCGCACTTAATCAAACGTTGAATGATGATTTTGGGCAAAATCAACGAGAAGCCGTGGTCGGATTATCTTATTATTTCAATGACAGCAAGCGTAAGATTGAGTCTGACCAAGTTGAACCTCGCCCTTCGTCACTTGAAATTACGAAAGCTCCGGATTGCACATCTGACCCAACTGATACGGACTGTGACTTCGATACTATGTCTAACAGTATATCCGAAGTTGCTGTTAAGCCGACATTACCTTATGTCGTACAAGAAGGTGATTGGTTATATGAACTACGTAGAAAGTTCGGCTTCGATTTAGAAGAGATCATTGAGAGTAATGATATTGAAAATCCTGATTTGATCATTCCTGGCCAAGTATTAGAATAAGCTCTTACCGGTAACCTGATCAATATTAAAGTATTACTAGACCTATTTCTTATAAGGTATGGTGATGCTTTTTTTTTGCACTCGATTAAATCTGTCTAACTATTCATCTATGATCTTACATAGCTTACGTTGATGTGAATAATCAAGTGTTGCCAAGAATCATGGTTTACATACCAGATCTTAGGTTCAGGTATTAAATATTACGAAGTTAGATAAAATTTAATTCTCTTAATGTAAAACCATTAAACTACTATGAAGACTTGCAAGATATGTATTAGCATTTTACTCTTCGGTCTCTCCCTAAGGTTTAACTGCCATCAAATCGCTAACCAGTGCATAATATGCATAAGTCTGGTGAATTGATGTGGCCGTATCCATGCTATATCATGATCGTTATGAATGGACTTTTCTGAACAAATTAATGTTTACAAATCTAACATCACGGATGCAAGAGTGGCTGGTAGGCATTAGACTTCTTTTTTCCTGCGAATAAGCTAAACTCTCATATGTAACCAATTGCACTTGAGGTGTTTATGAAGTCGTTTGTCAATATTAAGGTCGTTTTATGTTCGTTTTTATTTTTTGCAACCTCAGCGATTGCTTCTATTAGTGCTGATGATGTCACGTTTTCAGGCCGAGTCGATGGAGATATACGAGCAATTTATTCTGACAAAAGTCTAACGAATGTGGATGGCATGCAAAACACGAAAGCTGTAAGAGGCATGACTCAGAGCAGTTATGTAACATTACTAAACAATGAAGTAGATGATGTAATTGTTCGTGAGGTTGACATGTAGTCAAGCGAACATAGCATATTAGATTCTAACTTTTTACCATATGCTTTAATACTCAATCGCTTAATTACATAGTATATAGATTGTACTGATAATTTAAGTGGGAAAATAATGAGGTATATTGGTTCAATAATATCGAATACGAATGTCAAAACTGTAGAGCTGTGTTTTGAAAGATTGAAGCAAGCAGGAGTTCATCCATCAGAACTATCTTTCGATGGATTGGTACTCCTGTTAATGTGCGCGGAAAGAGACCGCTTAGCAACACTGAGAGCTAATTTAGCATGGGTTTGAACAGGTTTGACAGCCTGTAAGCAAGTTCAAGAACTCGGGTTGAGTAAATAGCTGGCTTGTTTTTATGTGCATTAAAGCTTTAGAATAATAGTGTTTACCAATTTTGATTGCACCGTTGGTTGATTTTTTCTCGTACGAAACAACAGAAAATCCCATTTTTTCGAGTACTTCTGCTGAGCTCTTTATAGCAACTGTTGTGTAGTAGTCGGTAATGTTAGCGTGTTTTGCTAGAAACCTGAATTCTCTATTTAATTGTAGACGAAAAGGTCGCTCGTACAGCGAATGCTGGCTCACCGCAAAATAAGCTAATTTTCGGATTTTATTATAAGGAACGGTTTTTCTTAAATCTATTTCATCAATCGACTTTTGAGAAAGTGTTTCAATTTCGGAGATCATACCTTCAGTCGTGAATATAGTGCCTATGTTATGTCCTAATAGCTCCCCTGTGACGCTGTCGACATATTTATAGGCAATGAAACGTTTTTCATTGCAATAGTTTAAAAAATCGATTTTATAGAGTCCATGCTTAATATTCTCATCAGAGGTTTTCTCATGAAAAACAAGTACAGAATTTACAATCTCACTATCATTAGAATTTCCAATCGGATATTCACAAACAGGATTGTGTTCGATCATCGATGTTGACTGATAATTTGCTCTGGCGATCAAGTTATTTAAACTACGGTATTTCTCTTCCATCAGAGAGTCGAATTGATCAACTCTATTTTTAGAACTAGGGTCTTGATGTAGTAAATGACTAACTTTAGATAGATAAGGCTCAAGATCGTTGGTAAATTCTCGCAAAACACGAATACTACGGCTAAGAGTTGGTTTAGTTGTTCCTCTTTCCCATCGACTAAGTGTAACTGTATCAATGTTCGATAGATCTCCTCCGAGTAAGTTGAGCTTTGTAGCTGCTTGACTTTGTGTTAGTTCATTCCCGATTCGATATTTTTTTAAGTATTCGCCAAACACAGTAGTTTTCTCCAATCTTTTGCATAAGGCGAAGTATTATTATGTGTAGAAACTTAAGATGGTAGGCATCTTAATTTAAAGGCTGTTTGGCTATGCCTAATGATTTTTGATTGAGTATTGGTTATCCCACTGGGTTGTTTTTATGAGGGTTATTATTTCGGGTTGAGAAAGAAGTGTCGCTGTATCAATTTCGTATAAGCAATGTTCGAATGAGCGGTTGCCTAATTTAAAACCTCCTTTTTCTGACTCAATATCAAATGCTATTTTCTTAAATCCAAGTTGCTCTAAAATTTGTCCGATTTCAGGCCATGCACTAAAGAAATAATAACGTTGAACATTTGAATAGTGAATTAGGTTTATAAATTGAGAAACTAACATACATCGAAATATCTGGAAATTAGAAGAGTAACGATTATAATTACAAACCGATAACTTAGTCGAATTTTTATAACTGACAGATTTTGTCAGGTCGATATCAATGATTTTTGAATGAGTAACTTTGTCAAAATAGTCACTTTCGAATATAAAACTAATTGAGTGACCTACCAACTGCCCGCTTTCTGTTATAAATCTTTTTAAAATAGCTCGTTTGTTTTGTTGGTAGTCATATAGATTAATGTCGAAAAAACCCTTCGGTGTATGGATGGCTGTTTCGTAAAAGATTTTAAGGCTAGATAGTATCTTGTCATCATCTTTCAAAAGAAGTGGCATCTCAGTAATTAAAGTTGATTGTGGCTCTTGTGGCTCTTCATAACTTAATGATGAAAGCTTCGTTACCCTGTTATTAAAACGAAGTTGTTCAATCTCGTCTAGTAGCTTTGTTTCGCTTGGATTAGGTATTAATTCATAAAAGTCACTCAGGTCAACCTGTAAACAACGCAAGATTCTTAGGCATTTTGCAAGTGTTGGTTTGGTTTTTCCTCGTTCCCAACGACTGAGAGTTACCACGTCTACAGAGCGAAACTCTTCATTTGCAAGGTTTAACTTAACAGCAAGCTCACTCTGAGTAAGACCTAGTGAGACTCTCAATTCCTTTAAATAGTCACCAAACATACATTATCCCTAAGCGTAATTTGATCTAATTGAAGTATAGTCATCTATGATAGTTTATGGCATTTTTTAATAACCTATCTAAATGTAACAGACTCGAGATTACCGTTTTGAAACGGCATTGTGTATTTGTACAGGAGTTCGTTTAACTACTTATGCAGTTTGTCTTCACGGTTAAGAAGTAGGCATGTAAAGCTACATATGATTTGTTCATGCTAATCCTTGCTAGTTATTGATCTGTAGTATGGATTAATCACAAAAAGAGGTTTGTTTATGAATACGAATATGTTGTCTGAAAATTTACAAGCCGAAGCACTTATTGACGATGTTAATCAGGGATTGTTTTATCCTGTTTTTCAACCGATAACTAATGGCAATGGAACTGTCGGTGCTGAGGTTTTGTTACGTTGGGAAAAAGGGCACGATGTTGAATCGTCAATTCGCTGTCTGTTAGACTCTAAGAAGATTGCATGGTTTACTCAAATATTCTTGTTAAGAGTGTCCGAGGAATTATTGTCTCAGAAGAAAATGATTGATTTTCTGACTATTAATATCTCCCCTGATCACGTTTTAAGTTTCACTTTTCTACGTGATATTTCCCCAATTTGGCAAGCATGTAATAAGTTGGGTATAACCTTATGGATTGAGCTTACTGAGAATGAACAATACCCGGTTGGCATTGACGAGAAAAGGATGATGTCCCAGTTTGGAGTATGTCGTGGTCTTGGAATTAAAATCGCGATAGACGACTATGGCAGTGGTTATAACACTGGTGAAGCACTGATTAGGGTTGTTAAACCGAACATAGTGAAAATAGATCGGTCGTTAATGAGAAACCGGAGTGATAATTCGACCTTTTGGGAGCGTCTTAGATTTTTAGCTCGGAAGTATCAGATTGAATTGTTATCTGAAGGTATAGAAAACCATGAAGATTTACGTTTTGCACAATCGCAGGGCATAGATTATTTTCAGGGCTATCACTTAGGCAAACCTGGCTCATTGAGTCAATTGTCGAAACAAGGTGCAGCATATTGCTGATCTACTTAAAAATAGCGTGAATAAATTCGGGTTACTTTTAGTGTGTAAAGCATCATCGTTAGTTTCAAGAGTTTTAGGTTTGCCGGAACATAATGCCATTCTATTAGTTTAATCATGCCTACTTAGTATCAAGTGTTTAATGCCTGCCAGTTTATCTATTTATAACCATTTGTTAGCATTGGGACAAACAACAAAACATTGGAATCGTTATGTCGCAGTCACCTTTGGATCAAAAGGCTTTGGAGCAAGAGCTTTCAGGTCAACAGCCCTCCTTATCTCAAATTAATGTGTTTCCGGTTAAATCAGTAGGTGGGATTGCACTCTCTTCTGCTTGGGTCGAAAAACAGGGCCTTACCTTCGACAGACGTTTTATGTTGGCCTTGGCTGACGGCTCAATGGTGACGGCGCGTAAGTACCCTAAAATGGTCAATGTGTCTTCTAGCTTGCAGCCAGACGGTTTGATTTTTACTTACGAAGGCAAAGAACCGCTGCGCCTAAAATATGCAAACTTCAAGATGCAAGAAGCGCCTGCAACAGTGTGGAAAGATAGCTTCACTGCGTATACCACCAACGACGAGGCGGATGATTGGTTTAGCGATGTGCTTGGTGTTCGCGTAGAACTTCTGTTCTGTGGTGAGCAATCTAATCGTGTTCGAGAAAAGCTTGGTCAGAATGTCAGTTTCGCCGATGGTTACCCGATGTTAATCATCAGCCAAGCTTCGCTTGATGAGTTGAATCGCCGTAGTCCTGAAACGCATTCCATGGATCAGTTCCGCACCAATTTTGTCGTCTCAAACACTGAAGCGTTTGCTGAAGATGGTTGGAAGCGCATTCGAATTGGTGAGGTTGAATTCGAAGCGGTGAAGCCTTGTGAGCGCTGTATCCTAACGACAGTCGATGTTGAGAGCGGCGAATTCAGAGCAACAAAAGAGCCACTCAATACCTTTTCTACGTTCAGAGCCAATGAACGTGGTGGCGTTTTCTTTGGTCAGAACCTTGTGGCGAAAAATGAAGGTCTGGTGAAAGCGGGTGACGTTGTTGAGGTACTTGAAACCAAAGAGAAAGAACACTACGAAGACTCTTGGGTCGAGTCACTGCACTTAACTTGCGTCGAGCGTGAAGAGATCGCTCGCGACTTCACAACCTTTTGGCTAGAGCCAGCGAAAGAGAACAATTTATTACCAAGCTATCAGCCGGGGCAGCATCTACCGATTGAAATGGTGATTAATGGCGAGAAAGTGTCTCGTCGTTACACGTTATCTTCTAGCCCTTCACGCGCAGGTCGTTTGGCGATTTCCGTGAAGCGAGTGGACGATGGTCAAATCTCAAACTGGCTCAATGATCACTTCCAAGTCGGTGACACGCTAGTTGCTCAGAATCCAGATGGCGCATTCTACTTAGAAGATAACCCAACACATCCATTACTGCTGTTATCAGCGGGAAGCGGCATCACCCCTATGTTGTCGATGCTTCGTTACTTAGCCGACCATGGTCAGATTGATGATGTGGTGTTCTATCACCAATGCAGCAGTGAAGAAGATATCCCTTATCAAGCTGAGATTGATAAGATCGCTCGCGAACATGCTGGTCTAAGTGTGATTTATTCACTAAGCCAACCAACGAAAGAGTGGGATGGTTTGTCAGGTCGTTTGAGTGTGTCTCATGTCGCCAAAATTGAGGACCTTCATAAGCGCCAAGCATTCGTGTGTGGCCCTGACGGCTTTATGGATAATGCCAAGAAATTGCTGATTCAAATGGGGCTGAATCCTCAGCATTATCATCAAGAAGCGTTTGGTGTTGCTCAATCAACGGAAGAAGCGGTGAAGCAACTGCAGTTGAGCGTTAACGGCTACCTGTTCGAAGGCAACAACCAATCAACACTACTAGAGCAAGCTGAGTCGGCAGGTGTGTCTATCGCATCAAGCTGTCGCGCGGGTTTCTGTGGTGCTTGTAAAGTGACCCTTGAGTCTGGGCAAGTTCATCAACCTGATGTACCGGCGTTGCAAGAGCATGAACGCAACATGGGGCAAATACTGGCGTGTTGCAGTGTGCCTCAAACTGATATCGAAGTTGTAGACTAACTCGGTAGGTCGGAAGGCCAGAAAGAAAAGCACATTGAATAGAAAAGGCCGGAAGTTCACTGAAATGAACTTCCGGCCTTTTTGATTCTAAGATTAATTCAAACAATTAATCGTAGATCGTTGGGATCGGTTGACGCTTGTGCTGTGTTGCTTTGTAGATGCCTACTAAGCGGTCTGACACGTCTTGAGGGACTTCTTTACCTTCAAGGAAATCATCGATTTGGTCGTAAGAAAGGTTCAATGCTGCTTCGTCGGCTTTCTGTGGATCAAGCTCTTCTAGGTCGGCAGTAGGCACTTTCTTAACCAATAGCTCTGGCGCACCTAGCGTTGCTGCAAGTTCACGAACTTGACGCTTGTTCAGGCCAAACAAAGGCGCTAAATCACATGCACCGTCACCGTGTTTGGTGTAGAAGCCAGTGATGTTTTCTGCTGAGTGGTCAGTACCAATCACAAGACCACCAACGTAACCCGCAATTTCGTATTGCGCGATCATGCGAGCGCGAGCTTTCACATTACCTTTAACAAAGTCGATTTTTGCTGAGTCTGTTGGTAGTAAACCTGTACCTTCAAGTGCAACGTGAGATGCTGCGTGAAGCCCATCAACACCCGCTTTGATGTTTACAGAAACAGATTGAGAAGGCTGGATGAAAGAGAGAGCAAGTTGTGCTTCATCTTCATCTTTTTGTTCGCCGTAAGGTAGGCGAACCGCAATGAATTGGTAGTCGTTGCTGCCAGAGTTTTCATTCAGGCTATCCACGGCCATCTGTGCCAAGCGGCCACAGGTCGTTGAGTCTACACCGCCACTGATACCAAGGATCAGAGACTTGCAGCCTGACTGCTGAAGTTTCGTTTTAATAAAGTCCACACGACGAGTCACTTCGAAGTGAGGGTCAATTGAAGGTAGTACGCGCATTTCGTCACGAATTAACTGTTCCATTCGTATTCCTTTCCTGCAAGCAAATTAAAAATCTAGTGTTATCATACCTAAATCATCCGATTTAAAAACCTCTTTGCACAAGCTTAGAAAGAGAAGGCAGTAATAAACAATGGAAAAAATAGCCATTTTCGGTAGTGCGTTTAATCCACCGAGCTTAGGGCACAAAAGTGTGATTGATTCGTTGGCTCACTTTGACAAAATTCTACTCGTTCCAAGTATTGCCCATGCTTGGGGAAAAGAGATGCTAGACTTTGATATGAGATGTCAGTTAGTTAACGCATTTATTAGCGATCTTTCACTGGATCAAGTGGAGCTTTCTTTGATCGAAAAGAGCCTATTTACCCCAGGTGAAAGCGTCACGACTTATGCAGTGCTCAGTGAACTTCAAAAGTTACATCGTGACGCTGAACTGACGTTTGTTATTGGCCCAGATAACTTCTTTAAGTTCTCATCTTTCTATAAATCAGATGAGATTACCGAGCAGTGGTCTGTAATGGCTTGCCCTGAAAAAGTGAAAATTCGCAGCACAGACATACGTAATGCACTGATAAGTGGAAGCGATGTTGCAAAACTGAGTACAAAGTCAGTTACAAAGATGTTGCAAGATAGTGGACTGTATCAGATAATGTAAGTTCACTAATCAAGAGGTCAGAGGACTATGCTAAAGAGCGCGATATCAGCGACGTTGATCATGGCAGCATGTAGTATGCCTGCGTATGCTGAGTGTGATTTTTTTAGCTTAGATTCAATCATGCTGACTTCTGATGAAGATGACAATTGTCTAGATTTCTCGACCAGCATTGAGTCTTTTGGCCAACGTATGATGGAAATCAGTGGGCTGAGCGATGATGAACCTGAAAGCACACCGGACTATTGGTCTGATTGGGTACTTCAAAGTAAAGACTCGCCATTGCTGACACAAAGCATTGAGTCAAACTATGTTGGCTTGGGTATGTGGTTTCCAGAAGACCTTGAAGACGAGCAGTATGATATGTCTACAGAGGAGTGGTTGATGAATCATGGTCTTCAACTCAGCATCGGTTTTGGCGATAAAGTCGAAGGGCAGCCGCGTATGCGCTTTGATTATCGTTGGCACGACTCACGTGACGCCGACCTAATGATGCAGGTTGAGTTGCCATTTTAGACAGGCAGATACACAGATAGATTGCTATCTACGTCTAAATAGTAAAAATTAAAAAAGCCGCAAAAACTCAGTTTTTGCGGCTTTTTAGTATCTGGCTTGCGAGTTTTAATACCAGCACTCACTTTCCGCCAAGCTATAAATCTTCACCAAAAACAAGCATACACAGTTGCTCGAACTCTTCTTCTTTACCTGAGAACAGATCATCAATCACAAGTGAACGTTTTTGACCTGACTGCATGCGCTTCTTCGCTTCTCGCATCACCATCACCAGAGTGTGCTCTTGTGGCAAGTTTGAGTCATCAATGTTCCATTGATTGAATCGCTGAGAAAGAGCACTTTCGCAAAGCAGTGGTTTAAACGACAACACTTCTTGCTTCAAGACAGAAAGCATATCTTTAAACGCTTGTTCCGTATTATTGGCATTGGAAGCACGAGCTTTGGTTTGTTCTAGCTTTTCTAGTAGTGCCGAAGAGAGGTTCGTTTGCGTGATGTAACCCGCTTGTCTTGGGAATGAATCCGTCAAACGAACAGAAAAATCGACACGGTTAACCTGAGTGTTTGGAAAGTAGGTCAGTGACGTTAGGCAGTCGTATGGAATCCAGACGCTTTGTCCTGGTTCAACGGCATACTCTTGTTTGCCTAACTTAATCAAAACCAAGCCACTTTGAACCGATACAAGGCTATGTTTAAGTACTTTCTTGCGTGGTGTGGTCACCAAGTGTGAAAAGTAAGCCGATGTATATTCAATAGCGAAGTTCATAGATAGTACCTTAATTTTGGGGCGTCAAGATTACCGTTAATCTTAAAGAATGCCAACAATAACAGGGGATTTTCAATGTTTCTGGTCTGACCTTGTCAAAAGTATGGGCTCTGTAGCTGCGAGAAGTCAAAACAACGCGTAGAATGAGCCAGCTTTTTATTATATGAATTAAAAAATGACCTCTCCAACCGATCCATATGTTGATATTCGTCCTTACGGCGATGATGAAATTCCAGCGGCACTAAACCGTCTTATTAATGATGAAGAATTTATCAGTGCAATCTTGCACTACCGTTTTTCAAACCATGCGTCTTGGTTCAAAGCATTAATGAGCCCGATTTTGCGTGTGTACTTAAAAATGAAGTGGAGCAAGCTGACTAGCGTTGAATCCATTCAGATTGAAGTGAAAAAGTACTTACGCGACACGTTAGCGAAAACCACTAACGGTGTGACGTACACTGGTATCGAGTCACTGGATGCGAACCAAGCTTATCTGTTTGTATCAAACCATCGTGACATTGCTATGGATCCTGCGTTAGTAAATTACGCTCTGCATCAAAATAATCATCAGACTTGTCGTATCGCTATCGGAGACAACCTGTTGAAAAAGCCATGTGCGACTGAATTGATGCGTTTAAACAAGAGCTTCATCGTAAAGCGTTCTTTGAAAGGACCGCGTGAGATGATGAAAGCGCTAGGGCAGTTGTCTTCTTACATTAAGCACTCTCTAGAAACGGGCAACTCAATCTGGATCGCTCAAAAGGAAGGTCGTGCGAAAGACGGTAACGATTTTACTGAGCCAGCAATTTTGAAAATGTTCCACGTTGAAGGACGTAAGCAAAAAATTGCTTTCCCTGAATACGTGAAGTCATTGAAGATTGTTCCTGTGGCTATTTCTTACGAGAACGACCCATGTGACACGGCTAAAGCGATAGAGCTTTTCGAAAAAGACGTAAACGGCAGTTACGAAAAGGGTGAGTTTGAAGATATCGAAAGTATCATTCAAGGCATCATCGGTGATAAAGGACGCGTTCACGTTGGTTTCGGTCAGGTTATCGACCAAGATTTTGATACGCCTGAAGCGCTTGCTGAAGAGATCGATCGTCAGATCCACGATAACTACAAACTGTTCCCAGTAAACTTGCTGGCAGCAGAAAAAGAAGATGAGTCGATTACAGCGGCCGTTAAACAAGAGTTTGAAGCTAAACTGTCGAGCCTGCCACAAGGTGCGCGTCAGTACTTGATCGATAGCTACGCCAACCCAGTGAAGAACATTGGTTAACGAGCGTTAGTTAGCTTGCTAGTTGATTAGCAACTTGATTGAATTGAAAAAGGAGCCTTGGGCTCCTTTTTTTGTTTCTGAATCGCTACTTGCTGCTGCGATCGAGCATTAACGTATTAGAGCATTAGAGCATTAGAGCATTAGTCTGAATTAGCGTGCGACAGCGCCACCGAGATCTAGATTGGTTGGCCATGTGGTTACAGTGTTGCCGCCCAGATAGATGTTGCCTCTGACAGTCATAGTCTCGGGGAATGCTGTAATTCCAGAACCGCCTATATAAAGGTCGCCATCAATCACGATCCCGTTGGGTAGCTCGGTTAAAGGAGTGCGGATCACGCTCAGATCGCCTTTCACCCTAAAGCCATTCGGTAGCCTTTCCAGTGGAGTATCGGTGAGGTTGATAAAACCGCCCACTCTTACTCCTCTTGGCCAACTGGTGATTTGGCTGCCAATCAAGTCGACGTAACCTTTTATCTTAACCCCGCTCGGGACTCGAGCGAGTTGGCTGTTAGAGCCTTTAAGGCTGCCGTTCACTTCTAACCCTTTGGGTAGGCGTGTGATCGCCGTGTTCTCTATATTGAGATTACCATCTACCACCAAGCCAGTTGGAAGTGATGTATAAGGCTTATTTCGTAGATATAAGTTTCCGTAATTATCGAGATGGTTCAATATTTGATAGTGATCGAGTGGTTCAGCACTGACATTTGTTATGGTTAAGGAACCAATAATAAGTGCAATTATTCTGAGCATAACAGGCTTCTTATTACGATAGACGCTTACACTATAATGGAAAAATTAATCTCGCATAGTGTTTTACCCATTTGGTGGTAGATTAACGAGGAATGGAGCAAAGATGATAGGTAAATCAATGATTAGAGTAAATATACGAAT
This sequence comes from Vibrio sp. 10N.261.54.E10, assembly GCF_002877735.2. Classification (NCBI taxonomy): domain Bacteria; kingdom Pseudomonadati; phylum Pseudomonadota; class Gammaproteobacteria; order Vibrionales; family Vibrionaceae; genus Vibrio; species Vibrio sp. 10N.261.54.E10. Next base: position 463,471 of record NZ_MCXE02000002.1, on the reverse strand, counting down.
TATTAAGGTATTTCTGATAGCCGCTTCAATGTTTGGCTCAATGTCTGCGAGTGCCAACAAAGTAATTTCAACGCCCGGTAAAGCTGCAGTGGTGGTGACACAAGGCGGTCAACAGCAACGAGTTTGTTATTACGATGACAAGGCTTATAGCATTGGGGCTGTGTTAGAGGTGGGGGGCGTAGTGATTCAGTGCGCTGCAGAAAATGATTTTGAGCAAAATGGTTCACTGGCTTGGGTTCAATTAAAAAAAGACGAGTAATTCAACTCGTCTTTTAATAAGAATATAAATGCTTATATTAACGCGCTAGAGAGCGAGTCTTAAGTTCAAAAATAATCTTCTCAGCGCTAACTTCAAATTTAAAGCGAGCGTTCAACTCTGTGCTTTCTTCAGTCATCTCTGATGCTTCAAATTCAACGTTGCTAGACACTTGTTTAGCAAGTTCAACGTACTTAGCAAACTCAGCTTCAATAAGTGCTTTTGAGTTTCCGTAAACCGTTACTTCAGCAACATCGTCGCCTTCTTTAATGATGAACCCGATTTCGCCTGCACAGCCGCAAGCCTCACATACATCGTTGTTACCAATATCTTGGCTCATAACAATAATCCTCTTACAAAGTCTGAGGTTATTCTAACGAGCAATTTGAACTGTATCTACAAAAATTAAAATCTTTGAACTAATTTATACTGGTATGCTATGTTGTTTGTTGAAGGGGTTAAATGAATGTGTACATTCGCGTCGCCAAATATGTATGTGATCTATCTCATGTTTTGTTGATAAGCAGTGTCATTAATTTGTTAGAATATCATTCAGTTAGTTGCGTCGTAACTAATTTTATAAGACTATCTATTGCTTGATAGGTATTTATACAATGAATTTATTGTTGGGTATTTGATATTCTAAGTTGTTATTTTAGATTAACCACTTAGAGAGGTAAGGTGACTTTCGAAGAATAATTAGACAAAGTGCCCAAAGAGGCAGCACTGTAAAATTGTTCGTACAAAGTATTTGTTGGTATTTAATGGAAATACTTGCGAAAAAATACCTTGCTCACATAATGCTGATAACGATTTTCATTCTGACTTCATTTGATTGAGTTAGATGGATTTACAAAGAGAAGAGCCTGAATATGCCAAAGCGTAGTAAAGAAGATACAGAAATCACGATCCAGAAAATCATGGATGCCGTTGTAGACCAGCTACTAAGATTGGGTTACGACAAGATGTCATACACGACGTTGAGTCAACAAACGGGTGTTTCTCGTACAGGTATAAGTCATCACTTTCCAAAGAAAACGGATTTTACTGCTGCTCTAGACGGTCGTATTTTCAAGATGTTCATGGAACACATTGACTTCGAAAATGGCCTTGACGCATTTTCAGCTAGCTGGGTTGCAGCACTTGAAGACGCTGAGTTCCTAGCAATCTTACGTTTACTTTTCCATCATATCGTTACTGCTGAGAGCGCACATGAGTTCGCTGCAAACGGTATTGATCGTCTATACAAGCTGACTGAAACTCAGTTTGGCGATACTAGCGGTAAAGAACTAGAGTGGTTGATTGGTAAATCATTGATTCGTATGAGCCAATAATCAGCACTCAATAAAAGAAGCTCCTGCGGGGGCTTTTTTGTGCTTGCAGTTTCACTTCTTGTACGTTTTTCTCTCAATCCCACATCGATGTCGCAGTCTTGTTGAATGATGTTATTTCCTTTCTTTTTATATGCTTACGCTCGCGGCTTGTTTTACTCTTCAGTGTTAAAAGCTAAGTAACCCTAACGGGTAGTGTTCATTTCTAGAGCCTCAAATGCTCAAGGTGAGTCGTTTTGGTGCTTGCTGCTGTGGTTATTAATAAAATTGAGTTTAAGCCGAGAGAGTGGCTGTGAGCCAATAAAAAGCCCCGAACAAATCGAGGCTTAGGATTACGTCATTGTTATCAAGAACGAATACTCAAAACGAGTCGCTCCTTAATCGGACTTATTGTGCGGGGTGAACCTGAGGGAAGCTCATGGTTGGGTGTTTTTCTACGATACTTTTGTAACCATACACATCTTCTATCATCGAAGGTTTCAGTGCATCCCAAGGCTTGCCATCACACACCAAATTGCCATCTTTCAATACCACCAATCGATCGGAATACTGCGCGGCTAAGTTGAGATCATGCAAAACTACGATAACCGCGGCATTGTGGTTGTCGGCTAATTCTCTCGCAATCTTTAAGGTGTTGTGCTGGTGGGCAAGATCCAGTGCAGACGTTGGTTCATCAAGCATCAAAATACATTGGTCACCAGAGTGGTGAAGCTGAGTTAATACTCGAGCCAAGTGCACTCGCTGCTTTTCACCGCCTGATAGCGAAGGATAAAGCCTTTCACTCAAGTGAGTCACATCAGCAACATCCATTTTTTGGCTAGCAATGCTGGTCAGCTTCTTGTTGGATTCTTGCAGAGGAATCCCACCAAGCTCGACAACTTCATGAGCCAAGAATGGGAAGGTCAATGTGCTGTGTTGAGGAAGCATAGCAAGGTGCTTAGCTAACTTTTGAGAAGGCCATTTGTCTTTACTGTGTCCAAAATACTGGATATCGCCGTTGCTTGATATCTCTTGGCACAAAGCTTTAAGCAGCGTGCTTTTACCTGCGCCATTTGGCCCAAGCAGTGTGGTTACCTTTCCCGCTTCAATCTCAATAGAAACGCCATCTAATATCACTTTACTGCCGAACTTCACTTCGATATCGGTCGCTTTTAAAGCTGAAGGAAACATTAAAGGATTCTCCCTTTCTGTTGAAATAGTAGATACAAGAAGAATGGAGCACCGATAATTGCAGTGACAATACCTACAGGCAGCTCTGCCGGAGCAAGTACCACACGTGAGAACATGTCTGCGGCGGTTAGCAGTAGTGCGCCTAGTACCGCTGATAGTGGCAACAGAACTCGGTGGTCAGGGCCTGCTAACATACGACCTAAATGCGGGATAACCAATCCAATAAAACCAATCATGCCAGACAGGCTAACCGTGATACCAACGCCTGCAGCCGTCAGTAGAATCAGCTTTCGTTTCAGCTTTTGTACTGGGATGCCAAGGTGTTGTGCTTCTGACTCGCCTAGTAGCAAAGCATTCAATGACATTGCTTGTCGGTAGAAAACAACAAACAAGCCAACGAGCGTGACAGCTGCCAGCAAAATCCCTGACCACTTAGCGCCCGCCAATGAACCCATCGACCACAATGAAAGATCGCGCAGCATTTGGTCATCAGCAATGAAATTCAAGAAGCCAATACCAGCGCCAGAGAGCGCACTGATCGCCACACCCGCCAACAACATGATGGTGACAGAGGTGCCGAATTTACCCGTGCCCAGCTTATACACCAACAGTGTGGTTAAAGCGCCACCAAGAAAAGCGAACACAGGAACTGCAGCAAAGTTCATGAAAGCAGGGTATTGAAGCGATAGCTCAGAGAAAAGCACGATGGCCAGTGCTGCACCTAGCGCCGCACCAGCAGATACGCCTATGATGCCAGGTTCTGCAAGTGGGTTTCGAAACAAACCCTGCATCACTGCACCACACAAGGCGAGGATCGCACCAATCAGCATGCACAAGATGGTTCTAGGTAAGCGGATCTCTTGAATCACTAAGTTGATGTGAGGTGCTAAGTCATTGTTTGGTTTAATTAAGCTTGTGGCGCTGTCCGCTAAGCTAATGTTCATTGGCCCAACAGTGATCGAGTACAGCGCGACAAAAGCTAGGGTTGCACCTAGAGCTAACATCGACGTTTTCAGTGGGACGGAGCGTAACAACATAAAGGGCCTCAATATCTATCGCTAACTTCGACCTCCTTCAACAACAGCGTGAGTCAGTTGGTGAGGGAAGCGAATTAGCGATAGCAGAAATAGGGTGGTTGAGTTATAGCGGGTAGATAAGTGCGTTTAGACGCTTTGCTTCAGAGAGGCTTTCTAGGCCAAGCCCGCCAACCAAAGCACTGCCATTTACGGTAATGATTTGCTTGTTCATACCTGCAGGCGTTGCCGCTAGCATAGGCAGTGATTTCAGGATGGCATCTGCGCCGCCCATTTTTTGATAACTACGGCCGCTTACTAAAATGACATCAGGTTGCATCTCAACGAGTGATTCCATTGAAAGTGGCTTGTAAGACGTTAAGCTCTGAGCGGCAGGGTTGATACCGCCAGCTAACTCGATGATTGCGTTTGGTGATGTTTCACCGCCAGCAACGTTGGCAGGGCGACCTTCATGCAGCAACAGGAATAGAACTTTCTTCGCTTCGTTGCTTGGTACTTGGTTCGCTTTCAGTGCTGCGATCTTTTGATTCACATCGGTTTTCACTTGCTGCGAGTGGTCTTCGGTATGGGTGATCTTTGCGATTTGGTCGATACGCTTTAATAGCCCTTCCACGTTTGCTTCAGTGTTAACAATCTCTACATCGACGCCTGCCGATTTTAATTGAGAGATAGCGTTGTCTGGTCCCATTTCATCCGAGCCAATCAACGTGGTCGGTTCTAGGGCAAGTAAGCCTTCCGCAGACAGGTTTCGGTGATAACCAATCTTTGGCAGGTTTTCTCCTTGAGGGAAGTGGCTGGTCACATCAATCGCGACTAACTGCTCTTCGGCACCTAATGCCAAAACCAATTCAGTAACGGCACTGCCAGCACTGATGATTCGAGGTTGTTCAGCGTCGTTGGCCATTGCGGGTGCGCTAAGTGCCAGGCTGATTGCAGCTAATGAAAGAAGAGGTGTCTTGGTCTTTAATTTATTGAGCACGTTTAAGTTGTTCATAATAAGTTCTTAATATTTTCTTTTTGTATCGCGAAGATACTCAGTGAGCAGTCCGTTCGCATTGTGAGTTCGAATCGATAGAGAGGCTTAGTCTGCTTGTTTAGTTTTATCAACCAGAAGCCAAACCTCGTGAAAATTGAGTGTCGCTCTAGCCATCGTCCGTGAGCAGTTGAGTCGCTGGTATTCCGTTTTCTTGAAGGAATGAAAGCAACTTCACTAGGTTCTCCACGTTAGCGGCTTTATCTGCGCCAATGATGATCGGTTTTTTATCCGTTGAACCAGTCTCTTCTAACAGGGCAATCTTGAAATTTTCCCAGTCGATGTATTCTTGGCCGTTAATTGCCCAGTAGGGTTCGCGGTCTAAAATATTGACGCTAATCGAATCCTTGTGGACTTCAGAAACGTTTTTGACATCCGAGCTTGGCAGCTCAACTTCCAGTGACTCCAGCTTTACTGATGCCGTAAGCAATAGAAAAACCATCACGATAAAAATGATGTCGAGCAGCGGTGTTAAGTCTGGCGCTAGGCTCTGTGTGTGAGATGAGTGGGGCGTTTTAATCATGCTTGACTCACATCACCGATAGAGGTTTTGTTGATAGGCTTACCTTGAGTATCATCAGACTGATTGGTTTGAATCGACATGCCTTCTAGCCACACATTCACATAGTTCAATGTATGCTCCAATTGAGCCAGCACTCGATCGGCCCATAGCCCTAGTAGCTGAGCACCAGAAATAGCAGGAAGCGCAATCATCAAACCTGCTGCTGTGGTTCGCATTGCTAATCCAAGACCGTCTGCCAAATCATTAGGCGTGATGCTGCCTGTTGTCGCGGCAACGCCTTTAAACATCTCAATAAGACCAAGTACCGTACCAAGCAAGCCGATGAGTGGGCTGATCACGCCGATCAAACCAAGCAGTCTTAAACCTGCATGAAGCTGGTGGCGTTTTTCTTGTAGCCAGATCCCAGCGGCATCTTCACGTAACCCTTTTGAGAAAGAGTGGTGAGCAAGCAACATTGACACGCCCTTGTACAAGAGCGGGCGTTTACCTGAAATCGACTGAGCAAGCGCTTCAATCTCTTTGCTGTTGGTTGGTGAAATTTGGTTAAGCTCACGACGAATAGCACGTTTGCCCACACCAATGCTGAGCATGACTTGGAAGACACGTTCAGCGATGATCATTGCTGTTAATGCTGAGCAGATAAGAAGAGGCCAAGTCATTAAGCCAAGTTGATCTTGTAAGTAACTGATTTGTTGCATGATTAATCCAACCTAAAACGAACAGGTATTTGTACTCGGTGAGCAATCGCTCGACCATTGACAGTGTGAGGTGAGAATTTCCATTGTTTAATGGCATCTAATGCGGCGTTATCGAGCATTAGCGCGCCTGATGAATTTACTAATGCTTGTTTAATTTGTTTGCCTTCAGCGTCTAGCCAGATCTCATAAGTCGCGACACCTTCAACGCCACGACGTCTTGCTTGGCGAGGGTAATTCGGTGGGGTAGGACGCGCAGAGAACGAAGGCTTAGTGACTAAAACCGGCTCTTGGTTTGATACGCCTTGATTTACTTCCTGAGGCTGGTTGGCAGACTCGTCCATATTCTTATCGACTTTCTTGTCGGCCAGTTTCTCTGGTTGAGTGGCTGGTTTTGGGCGTTCTTTCTTAACTACCTTTTTCTCAGTTACTGGTTTCTTTTGAACCGGCTTCTTCTCGACAACCTTTTGCTCAATCACTTTTTTCTCAACTTTCTTTGGTTGAGGTTTATTGGTGATCGCTTTTTTCTTTGGGGTTGGCTTAGCTTGCTTTGGCTCAACCGTTTTTGGTTCGGCTTGTGAGACGGTTTCTTTTATTGGCTCAGGTTTAACTGGCTCTGTGATTGTTTTTTGCTGAGCTTGTGAAGGAACGCTCTTAGGAGTGAAGTTGATCGATACCGTGTTCGATTGGCTACCTGCAGGCATCGCAAATACTTTGGATTCTTGAGCGACAAACAACAACGCGGCATGAATCACTAACGATGCACCGCCTGCAATAACATATCTAGGAACGTTCACAATCAATCCTTTACCAAATCAAAATTCTGTATCGGATTATTGCTTAGAATCTAAATAAGATCAATTATCAATTGCATTATCATTTGCGTGTATTTATGATTCTCTCAGTTTTTAGCGAATAGTCTTCCAGACTTTGCTATGTAAGTGTTTAGAGAGATTATATGAGTCTTAATATTTATAAATTTGACGAATCAATCTTGGGCGTTTCTAGCCCTGATCCGCTTCGTTTTGCGTTTGCGAAAAAGCATTCTGCACACGCCGGAGGAAGTTCAATTCCGGTCGACCCCAGTAAGAAGTTAGAACTCTTTGACGAACTGATGCTGAGTGAAGGGAAAAAACAGGATACGCGTTGCTTGTATATCCACATTCCTTTCTGTCGTGTGCGTTGTACGTTCTGCAATTTCTTCCAAAATGCCGCAAGCCGTAAATTAGTGGATGAGTATTTCGATGCACTGATGGTCGAGCTAAAGCAGAAAGCTAAAACACCTTGGGCTCAGTCTGGACTATTTCACGCCGTCTATATTGGTGGCGGAACTCCCACCGATTTGTCGTCTCAACAAGTTGAGCAGCTGGGTAAAGCGATTCGTCAATATTTCCCACTAGCAAACGATGTTGAGATGACATTGGAAGGGCGCATCAATCGATTTGGTGACGAGATGTTTGATCGTGCGCTTGAAGGTGGCTTCAATCGTTTCTCGTTCGGTATTCAAAGTTTCAATACTCAGGTTCGACGTAGTGCTAAGCGCCTAGATGACCGAGAGGTTGTGCTAGAACGTATCAGTTCACTAAGCCGCACCGAGCAAGCGCCAATCGTTCTTGATCTGTTATACGGATTACCACACCAATCTATGGAAGTGTTCCAACAAGATTTAGAAGACTACATGTCTACTGGCGCACACGGCATTGACCTCTACCAACTGATTGTTGCGGGCAATGCACCTATGCTTAATCTTGTTGAGAAAGGAAAAATCCCACCGCCTGCGAATACGCCAGATAAGGCGAGCATGTATTTGGCGGGTGTGGAGTTCATGGCAAAAAATAAGGTCAAGCAACTGAGCGTAAACCACTGGACTCGTGATAACCGCGAACGCAGCATTTACAACAGCTTAGCGAAAACTTATGCCGAAGTTCTACCCATTGGTTGTGGCGCTGGTGGCAACATCGGCGGTCATGGTGTGATGCAGCATCGAACTTTAGACAGCTACATGGAGTCTATAAAGCAAGGTCAATTACCTATTGCCATGATGACTAAGCAAAGCTCATTAGAGCCTATCTTCTCAACATTAAAGGCAGGTTTCGATTCTGGTGTTGTTAGAAGAAGTACGCTACCGAGATTTATGGGGCAAGATACGTTCGACTACCTCAAGCCTTTGTTCGCGCATTGGGAAAAGAACGGTTTAGTTGAGCTTTCGGAAGATTATCTGAGCCTGACTATTGCTGGCAGCTTTTGGGCGGTAAGCCTAGCGCAGAGTGTGATTCAAGTGCTTAACGCTGAATACCAAGCTATGCACCCAGCGCCTAAAGCGTCAGGTTCGGGCGTACACCCGCATGCAAGTTTGAAGCACGCTTAATATCGAATTTTTAGTTTATAACTTACTCGTTTATACGGAACATATTCAATGACAGATACAACATTAGAAATGACAGAAACTCTAGAACAACGCGTAGCTCTAATTTTAGAAGAAGAGCCAAAACTACTGCCAACAGCAATTGCTGAGAAGCTAGGTGTTTCAGAGGTTGAAGTGGTTGCTGCTTTTCCAAACGACATGGCGGTAATGCTAGATGGCAGCCGTGCTCAAGAGATTCTAGAAGGATTAGTGGGTTGGGGCCCTGTGACCACTATCGTGCATTCATTTGGTTCTATCTTTGAAGTTAAAGCGCCATTCCCGAAAGGTAAGGTAGCGCGTGGTTACTACAACCTAATGGGCAAAGAGGGCGAGCTTCATGGTCACCTTAAACTTGATAACGTTAAACATATCGGTTTGGTGAGCAAGGCGTTCATGGGTCGTGAAAGTCATTACTTCGGCTTCTTCAGTGAAACCGGTGAGAACATTTTTAAGATTTACCTAGGCCGCAACGAAAAGCGTGAGCTTATTGCCGACCAAGTAGAACGCTTCAAAGCGCTAAAAGAACAAGCTTAAGTTCAATTTACAGTAAATAATCAGCAGCAATCTTACATAGGGTTGCCAACTGGCTTAAACAAGACATCAATGCTCGAGGATCGTTTAGTTCGCTAATGATCGCTCAACCTTGGGCAAAAATAATAAATCAGAGAAAGTGAAGAAAGGAATTACCCATGGAACAGCAAGTAAAACAAGAACGTCTACAAGGTCGCCTAGGTCCAGAAATTAAAGAGTTTCGCCAAGAGCGCCGTACCCTTCAACTTGCAACGGTTGATGAAGAAGGTCGCCCGAACGTAAGTTACGCACCTTTCGTTCAGAACCAAGAAGGTTACTTTGTTCTAATTTCTGATATTGCTCGTCATGCTCGCAACTTGAAAGCGAACCCTCAGGTCTCTTTGATGATGATTGAAGACGAAGAGAGCTCGAAGCAACTTTACGCACGTAAACGTTTAACGTTTGATGCTCAAGCAAGTGTTGTGGAGCGTGAAACGGAACTTTGGACTCAAGTGATTGGCCAGATGCAAGAGCGTTTTGGTGAAATCATTGATGGTTTGAGCCAACTTCAAGACTTCTCTCTGTTTAACCTTAAAGCTGAGAACGGCCTGTTCGTTAAAGGCTTTGGTCAGGCATACCAAGTGTCAGGCGACGATCTGGTGGATTTCGTTCACCTACAAGAAGGTCACAAAAAAGTATCTAACGAGTAATCTCGTTTAATCGATTTCTTTAGGAGCCCTCCAATGTGAGGGCTTTTTTATGTCTAAATCAAAGAGTTTGGTATATTGGCGTTTGATGACTATTTATATGTAAGGATCGGTACGTGAAACCAGTAAGTCGAGATTGGGACGAGTTCTGTTACCCGTTTATTTATGAAGACAGTCCTATCTGTGATTTTGAGATTTTGTCGGATGAACTTTGTTGCCGAGTTGGATTGGTGTTGTCTTTAGAGCTAGAGCCTCAGGTTCGTGAGATCCTGCAACGCTTGCAGCCAAACATCTACCATTTGAATGGCTCTGTGCGCGGTAAGCTTGCCATCACCGAGTCTGAATTGGTCGAGCTCAAGCAAGATTATCATCGTATCCGTGAGCAGTTAGAAGGGGGGTTTAAAGGCTTTGTCTTACCCGGTGGACACCGAGTGTCTAGTGAACTTCACTTGTGTCGTTGTCAGGCTAAGAAAGTTGTGCGAGCTTTGGTGAGTATTGAACATCATGAAAGCAAAAAGTCGCCAGACCCGATTCTTTTTAAATACGCCAACCTAGTCGCGAACACTCTCTATGCATTGGCCTCTTTTACCAATCATGTGAATGAAGTCGAGGAAGTGGAATTTGTGAGTAAGAGCTACTCTATGCCGAAAAAGTCTATGCCAGAAAACAAAGACTAACGGTTAGCTCTATTCTTATTAAGATTTGAAGAAAGAAGAGACTAAGAAGCTAAACCATTGAGCACTATGCCAGGTTTAGCTTCTATAACAGAGCCTAAGCAGCCGTAGAGGCGCCGTTTAAGACTTTTGCGCCGCGTAGCATAGCTTCGATTAATTCACCCGCGTTGAACTTCTCAAGCGCTTCATGCGCCCCCACCTGATTAGCACGGTCGACACAGATCTCACTGGACAGTGAGGTATGCAAAATACAGTAAGCGTGACTTAAAGCGCTGTCGTTTTGCACTTCAAATGCAAGCTCATAACCATCTAATCCCGGCATCTCGATATCACTCACCAGAAGATCAATGGCATTGCCAGCGCTGGCTTGGCGTCGCATTAGGTCGATGGCATCTAAGCCGTTGTTACATATGCTGTAAGGGATGTTGATGCTGTCTAAGGCATCAGATAACTGTTTACGTGCAATCAAAGAGTCATCCACTAATAAGATGTTCAATGCTTTGAGGCGTTCCCTTTCTACATCGGTCAGCATCGGGATATGAGCATTCTCATAAGCTGGGTAGATCTTAGAAAGCAGCAGTTCCACATCGAGCATTTGCACAATACGGTCTTCAAAACGTGTAATACCCGTTACAAACACATTGCGACCCACACTGGTGGGTGGAGATTCAATGCTCTTCCAGTCGCATTCAATGATTTTATCAATTGAACGAACCAAGAACGCCACAACTGTTCTCAAACAGTCAGTAACGATGAGTACACAATCTTGGTATTCAGCGGGTGTTATCGGACGGAAGCCAATCGCAGCGGACATATCAATCACAGGAACTGTAAGGTCGCGGATAGTCACTGTACCAATCACGTGATGATGGGAGTAGGGGATCTGAGTCATCGGCTGAAAAGGGACGATTTCTCTGACCTTAAGCGTGCCAATCGCAAAACTTTGAGTGAGGGACAACTTGAACATCAACATTCCCTGTGACTGACTCGCTTTACTGATCGGTTTGGCCATAAGTGGCTCCTACTTAATACGCGCTTAATTTATAAGGATTAATTTAAAGGGAAATGGAAGCCGCAGCAAGTCGCGATGCGGTTTTTAATGGCCTTTAAGGCAGTTGTTTTCGGTTATAGAGTGAAGAATAGCGGTTCTTGGGTTAAAATCACGCTAAACGCTGGCTGTCGATGAATTTATGTCGATAAGCCGTTAGCGGCAAACAGATTTACAACAGTCAGTTCATTCGCGATGTTCTAAGTAATCGTCGTAAGTAAACTGGCAGCAACAAACTGAGAATTATCATGGCAAGAACAGCAGCAGCGCTTCATATTTTGGTGAAGCATAAAGAACTAGCAGAAGACATCATGACGCAGCTTAAAAAGGGCGCTAAATTTCAAACGCTAGCGAAGAAACATTCAACCTGTCCATCTGGTAAAAAGGGCGGCGACCTAGGTGAGTTCAAAAAAGGTCAAATGGTGCCTCAGTTTGATAAGGTTTGTTTCTCTGGCGAGACGCTTGTACCACACCTTGTGAAAACAAAATTTGGCTGGCACGTCGTGAAGGTTCTTTACAGAACTTAGTTATAAATATGTGTTAGATTGAATAAAAGGAGCGTATATACGCTCCTTTTTTGTGACTTTTGTGCGCGTTTTAAAGCACTACGGTTGAGTGTTCATCCCAGACGTTATGCGATAATTGGTGCTACGCCCTCAACCATCCACCGTGAGTAATTGGTAGGAGGAGGAGGGTTTTTAATGAGTAACTCATATAATAAATGCCATTCTTGAGGAAATTTATTGCAGCTTTGCCTTTTAGCCTTTGCCTTTTCTAAAAAGCTGTAAACGAGTTTGGTAGGAGAACAACATGGAGAGTTCAGCTATGTTAAGCAAACCAGCGACAGATGTCATATTGCATGCCTTTGACTGGTGCTACGCTGACGTAATGAAGAACGCCCCACTGATCCAAGAGTTGGGTTATAAATCTGTTTTAGTATCACCGGCGATGAAATCGCTGCGCGGCCCTAAAGGTTGCGATCGAAATTCTGGTACTCAATGGTGGCAACGCTATCAGCCCCAAGACTATCGTGTGATCGATAATCAGTTGGGTGACACACAAGATTTTAAAGCGATGGTCGACACGTTAAAGCGACATGGGCTTCGTACTTATGTGGATGTGGTGTTTAACCACATGGCCAACGAATCGGGTATCCGCGGTGATCTAACGTATCCCAATCAGCAAGACATGGCGTCTTATCAAAAAGATGCTGACTATTATGAATCCATACGTTTGTTTGGTGACCTTTCTGAGCCTCTTTTTGATGAGAACGACTTCGTGGAAGCGTTTGGTATCAAGAACTGGAAAGACACGTGGGAAGTGCAAAACGGGCGTATTACCGGTGGCGCCAGCGATCCTGGCCTGCCAACGCTACTCGATAACGATAATGTGGTGGCACAACAAAGAGCCTACCTAAAAGCACTGAAAGAGATTGGTGTGAAAGGATTTCGCATTGATGCGGCAAAGCATATGACACTGGCACACCTACGCAAGGTGTGGACGGATGACATCTGCGAAGAAATGCACATCTTCGGTGAGATCATTACCGATGGCGGCGCGACAGAAGAAGAGTATGAGCTGTTCCTTGAGCCTTATCTTAAACACACTCGCTTAGGCGCTTACGATTTCCCGTTGTTCAACACCATCTTCAAAGCATTTGAAGAGCAGGGCAGCTTTAAGTCTTTGATTAACCCATACTGTTTTGGTCAGGCTCTGTCGAATATGCGAGCGATCACGTTTGCGGTCACTCATGATATTCCCAATAACGAGGTGTTTTTGGAGCATGTGATGGATGAAGTGGATGAGCGATTGGCTCATGCTTTCATTCTTGGTCGAGACGGCGGTGTGCCGCTTGTTTACAGTGAACTGAGCACCAGCGGTATTCTGGACAAGAGCGGTCAGCCTCGTTGGCTTAACGACTGGCAAGCGCCTTACATGAAAAGCATGATTCAATTCCATAACCATGTTCATGGCGAAGCGATGCGTGTGGTTGAAGCGAATGATGATTTGTTGGTGTTTGTCCGTGGCGATAAAGGCATTGTGGTGATCAACAAGTCGAAGCGAAGCAAAACAGCCTCATTAAATTGGACTGGTGCGGTAACCGATTTACTGTCGGATGATGTGTTTGAATGTGTTGGTAAGGATTTAACCATCAAGGTGGAATCGAACCAATGTATGATGTTAACGACGAATGAATTGAAGCCTGTCACGAGTTAACTTGGATAGACTAGAAAGAGAAGCCCCGCTTACTGGCAATCAGTAATCGGGGCTTTTTATTTTAAGCTATTGCTCGGTAACTAAACCAAATGGCGACTCAGCCAAACGGCAACTGAGCCAAACCTTGGTTAAACCGTAAACTTATTCAATAGCTCGTCTTGTTGGCGAACATTGTCAGTTTGCTGCTGCATTGCGGTATTCGCTTCTTGGGCCGCTGTTGATACTTGTGTTGAAAGGTCTTTGATCTTAACAGTGTTGTTATTGATCTCTTCCGCTACTAAGCTCTGCTCTTCTGCCGCTGAAGCAATCTGGATGTTCATATCTGAGATGCGTTGAATCGCGTCACGGATACGGTCAAGTGAAGAGTTCGCTTGCTGAGCGCGTTCAACGGCGTCAGTGGCTGTGTCTTTACTTTGGTTCATCGCGTTCGATACTGAGCTTGCACCCGCTTGGAGCTGCTCGATCATGTTGCGGATTTCCGTAGTTGATTCTTGAGTACGTTGTGCCAGAGTACGAACTTCATCGGCAACGACTGCGAAACCACGGCCTGATTCACCAGCACGCGCCGCTTCAATAGCCGCATTCAATGCCAGTAGGTTGGTTTGGTCTGCAATATCGTTGATTACTTTTAGAATTGTTTCGATGTTGGCTGTTGCTGATTCAAGTACTTGTACTTCGGCAACCGCTTGGTCGATACGTGCTGAAAGGTTATCAATCGCTTGAGTGGTGTCACTTACGACAGATGTGCCGTCTAGCGTTGCTTCGTCTGCTTCACGGGCTGCCGCTGCTGCGCCTTGAGCATTGTTTGCAACTTCAGTTGCAGTAACCGCCATCTCGTTCATTGCAGTCGCTAACTGTTCAAGCTCTTCCAGTTGGGTATTCATCGCTTTCGCTGATTCGCCTGCACCTTTAACCGTGATTTCAGTACCACGCTTAATTTCAACACCAATCGCTTTCGATTGAATGATCTGATTTTGCAGGTTTTCAGTAAAGGTGTTGAAACCTTTCGCTAGGTCAGAGAACTCTTGGTCTGTGTTGGTATCTAGGCGCTTAGTTAAATCACCTTGACCGCTCGCCACATCTTGAATGGCTTGGTTAAGCGCATCCAGTGGACGCATTAACACACGAATCAGAACAGTCAGTGCAATGATGCTGAGAATAACTGCAATCAACGAGTAGATCATTGAGCTGTTCTTCAATTCTTCAACGGTTTGGAACGCGATCTCTTCATCGAGGATTGCACCTATATACCAATCTTCACTAGGGATGTGGGTGAAATTAACTAGGAACATTTTGCCGTCGACTTCAATTTCTTGAGAGCCTTCACGAATAGTCGCTTGTGGCATGTAGCTTGATAGCGTTTCACCGTTGTTTTTCGCATTTGGGTGAGCAATCGTGGTGCCGTCGGCTGTTACTAGGAACAGGTAACCCGCATCAAACAAGTTCACTTGGTTGACCAAGGTAGCAAGGTTCGTCAATTCTAGGTCGTAGAACATACCCGCAGTAAAGCGGCCGTTGTCTTTAACTGGAGTACCTACTGATATGATGACTTTCTTACTTGATGCATCCACATAAGGAGCGGTAACAACTAAACTGTTTTTGGATTTAGCATCAATGTACCAAGGACGAATTCGTGGGTCGTAGTCTGGACCGGCATCCCAACCATCATCATTTTCAATAACGAAACCGTTTGCTTCATAACCAAAACCAACCGCTAGGAAGCTGTTTTTAAGCTTTGGCTTTTCTAAGATTTCTTTAACGTAAGCGCGATCTTCAGGGTTGATCTCGATGACTTCAGTCGTCGATTGAGCCAACGCTTTCTTGGCGTTCATCTCCGATACGACGGTATTTTTCACGCCTGAGACCATCTCTTTCAGGCTCGCATTGACGTGGTTTTCTACTGCACTTCTTACAGTGTAAAGTTGTTGTATTGAAAGCAATGATACTGTCACTAGCAGCAAGGCTGATGATGCAGCAACCACCTTATGGCTAAATTTCATTGAGTTTTCCCCTTCTCACAGGCTTTGCGAAGACTAAAGTTAATCGTGTTTTTGTAATTATATATATCGACTAGATTGGATTTTACTTGAATGTAATTTCACAAAATAGACTACAAAAATACAACAACCTAAACAATGCAAAATTCACTAAAGCGCATATTTGTTGCTTTTAGTATTTGGTTCAATGAGTTGGGAAATGGGGCTAGACGGAGTTTAAGGAGGAATTAAGAATGTATTAATTTGATAGTTATGCGTTCAGTTTTCTATTAAAAAGAGGCGGGGTGAACAAATGATATGAAATCAAATGACATGCAGAGCTTATAAATTAATTGAACTCCAAATAATACTGTGTATATATTTTCGCAAATAAAAAGCCCCACAAAAGTGAGGCTTTATAAACTGAATCTTTATTGAGTTACATAAGTAGTATCTAATTTAGAATATTAGATGCGCTACACCAGCGATAACTGGAAGCGTAATTAACGTACGTAGAATAAAGATAATAAACAGTTCTAAGATGTTCACTGGAATCTTACTGCCTAGAAGTAGAGCGCCCACCTCAGACATGTAGATCAGCTGAGTTACCGACATTGCTGCAATAACAAAGCGAGTCATCTCGTTGTCGATAGAAGCCGCAAGGATTGCTGGGATAAACATGTCCGCAAAACCAACAACAATCGTTTCAGATGCTGCAACCGCTTCAGGAACACCAAGTAGCTCTAGGAATGGAATGAAAGGCTGACCTAGGATTGAGAACACAGACGTGTATTCCGCAATAACCAGTGCCATTGTACCTAAACCCATAACAACAGGCAGTACGCCAAATACCATATCTACGGCGTTACGAACGCCTTCGCCAAATACAGATTTAGCCGACTTTACTTGAGATGCTTTATTTACCGCTAGCTCAAGACCCCAAGAGAACGTTGAGTGACCTGCTGGGATCGCGTCAGCGTCTTTGTGCGGCTTGCTGCCATCAATGAAAGTATCTTTCTTCATGCTTAGTGGTGGAAGGCGAGGGATGATCACCGCTGCCACAATACCCGCTAAACAGATTGCTGCGTAGAAAGGTAGGAACAGGTGCTCTAGTTCTACCTGAGCAATAACCACAAGACTGAATGTGATAGATACTGCTGAGAAAGTCGTACCAACAACCGCAGCTTCACGCTGAGTGTAGAATTTCTTCTCGTACTGTTTGCTTGTAAGCAGGATACCAACACTGCCGTCACCCAACCAAGAAGCCATACAGTCAATAGCACTGCGGCCTGGTAGGTTGAAGATTGGACGCATGATTTTACTTAGTAGCGTGCCAAACAGCTCTAGTAGACCAAAGTTAAGTAGAAGCGGAAGTAGCAAACCAGCAAAGATGAATACTGAGAACAGTGTCGGAAGCAGGCCTTCTAGAACCAGACCACCAGTATTTTCTTCCCAAATAACCTCAGGCCCAACTTGGAAGAAAGCCATAACGGCTGCAGCACCACCAATTAAACGAACCAGCAACCACAGTGGAGATGGGTTGAAAAGGCCGTTTAAAAATGAATTTGATGTAATGAATGTAGGCTTAAAAATGGTGCTTAAAACTGAAGCTACAGACATGAAAGCAACGATCGCAGTGATGATAGGAACTAGATATTCACCGAAAACCGCTTGAATTGATTTGGCTAAGATAGCTACAGGGATGGTTAGATCACCTTGATAGCTGATTGGCGCCATGAAAAGGAATAAACCAATCAATGATGGGATTAAGAAAACCCAGAAACTGCCTTTAGATTTCTCTGTTTGAGCAGTATTCTTGTTGTTAGACATGTTATTGTTCTCGAATTTCTACACGTAAAAAAGCCACATCCTTGGCATTTTTATTCACTAAACGTCCGTATTTTCTCATTGGGTGCAAGATTACCCAGTATTAATATCGCTTGCAATACTATTCATCAAATATAGCTAAATATTCATACTGGTTATTCTGCAACGTATTAAGAGTTTAGAATAAAGTGTTGCGGATGTTACGTAGTTTGAGGTTATATTGCCAGATATTTATAAATTGACTGGGGTTTCAGTTCGATAGGTCAAGTATAACCAGTAGCTAAACGCAATAATGAAAGCAAAAGAGGCAGGGAAAGCCAATGCCAAGATTTCGAAGCGTTGGAACAGACAAGCGCCAATTAAGCCGCCAAACAGGAAGCCAACCACAATGAAAATTAGCAGTTTGGCTTTACGGCAGTCAAAAGGCATCCCCTTTAAGCGAGCGCCAATCATGATCCCAAGATCGGTAATGATCCCGCTCATGTGTGTTGTTCGAATGATTGCCCCGCTGTAAGTGGTGATCATCGCGTTCTGCAAACCACACGCGGCTGAAGCGAAATACTGACCTGAAGTATAGCCTTGCAACAGTGTCCACAGCGCCAAAAACAGCAATCCACCCTCAATACATAGTGCAACACCGTAACGGCGTCCTAACTTCAATGCTTGGTTTTCAATAAAGAACCCGCTGAACGCCGCACCTAACATGAAGCTCATGATCACCAATAGGAGGTGAACGGAAGCCGAGGTCGGTGTAAGCAGGCTACTGCCTAGCAAAGACATGGTGCCGGAGATATGGGAGATAGCTTGATGTTGGAAGCCAAGTAAGCCGATAGCATTAACACTGCCAGCAAGACCAGCTAACAAAAGGGCGCCGTATTCAACCCAGCGAGGTAACTTAGAAATCATGTGGTTCACCCTGGGTTAAATAGAGGAGCAAGATTATAACGCTAGACAAAAGATACGCTAGCGCTGTGAAGCGTTGATATTTGATCTTAGGCAACAGTATTGCAGTTTGTTTTAATACTGTTGCTATATAAAGATAACGGTCAATAACGAGATAAAGATAACGCTCAATGACGAACTAGTTGTAATGGCTCATTTGGTGGTCGAACTTAACCCAACCGTGTTTGCGTTCTTCATAAACCGAAAAGCTCGGCAGTGGGAAGTCTTGCTCTTTAAATAATCCGAGCGGGACGATATAAAAATCAGCGGCGGCAACCGACTGCAAAAGCATGGTGGTGCCACACTTGGGACAAAACTGATAGGTGACTTCATTACCCGTATCGCTGATGCGTGAAAAAGAGGTCACTTCACCGCTGAGTGTAACTTGTTCTATTGGGAACCGAGCCTGGACGCCGAACACACTTCCGGTGCGTTTCTGACACTCATAGCAATGGCAGACAGATGTACGTTGAGGTTCACCTCGGCATACTAGGTTGACTGCTCCACAGCGGCATTCGCAACTTCTGATATTTCTATCTTTAATATGATTGATATCCATCCATGCTCCACTTCTGGTTAACCCTGTATTGATAATTATACTAAAGCCCTTTATGGTCTGCACAACTGGATGAAAACAAAAGAATATAATTGCCCATGAAAAAGAAAATCTTACCTATCCCTCTGATTCTACTGATTCCAATTGTCATGCTGGTTGTGGTGATAGTAGCGGGTATTTATCGCTTTAGCTTAAGTGATGAAGAGATCTTGGCGAAGTTTCCTTCTTCTCAAGTGAGTTATGACCCAGTCGTAGAAACCGTTTTTGATTTGAAGACGACCAATCCATGGACAATTAAAGTTCCTGAGACTAACGCCTACGCTTTTATCAATGAAGTTGATGAGCCTAGAGCCATCGCGTTTGGACGCTATGACTCAGGTGTTGAGCGCGGTGTGGTAATGGTAGACACTAATAATCTTTCAGCCGCCACGTTGGGCAAGGCGAGTTTCTTTGTCGCGCCGATGTGGATATCTAACCAAGGCAGCGGTGTTTTCTATTATCTAGGCCTGTTTAAGCATGACCAGCAACGAAGCCGTGTGGTGTTAGTCGACCAACTTTTACTGGGTGATCGTATACAAATTCAGACATTGGAGGTAGCTCAGCAGCCAGGTTCGCAATCACAGAATAAACTTACTGGGGAAGGTTTTATCGGCTTTACTCAGCATTCTGCGGAACAATCATTTGCAGAACCCCCTTCTGAAAAGGTGTTAATGAGTTTTTCTTTTGATACGCAATCAATTGGTAAGCAATAACGTTTTCGTGAATGTAAGGATCTGTTGTTTATGTGAGCCAAATTACATATTATCTTAGTTAGATGAATGAAATTTAGACACAGTTAGCTTTGTGTCCGCTTATTATTACAAATGGAGCTTGCGAATGATTAATAAACGTTTTTTTAAGACGAAAGATGAAGTTGAAGTGACCTTCGAGCTAGAAGCTCAAGAAGCGAACTCTGTATCCATCGTTGCTGACTTTCTTGATTGGAAAGCCACCCCAATGAAAAAACTGGCCAAAGGTAAGGTTTACAAGTTTAAAACTCGCCTACCTAAAGATGGCGAGTTTCAATTCCGCTACCTAGTTGATGACCAACAATGGGTGAACGATGCGAATGCCGATCGTTACATCCCAAATGAATTTGGTGAAGACAACTGCCTAGTGTCGACGGTAAACGCATAATCTTTTCTTAAAACCAGCGACTAATTCGCTTCGTTTATTAATTATTCGAAACGGAATAACGTCAACCAATAGAAAGCAGAAACTAGCCGTTTCTGCTTTTTTATTTTTAAATTTAGCGGTTAATTTTATTTCTTATCTAGTGGCTCTTCATCTACGGCAACTCAATGACTTAGGCTAAGTTGGGAAGATTCACATCATATTATGACAATGCATTGATGATTTATGCGTTTGAAAAGCATATCCTATGCCTTTATATCGTAGAAAGACCTGTTTACCGTGTATTCAAAAATATTTCCCTCTCCGTTTGCTGAGCTTTCACCTGTAAAAAAAGTAGCTATTTTGGGACTGCCACTTATTGCTGCGATTGGTGTTGCTTTGCAATCGTCACAATCGGATCTGACGAAAACGATCGATCTTGATTTGCCCGACTCAACCGTGATTGAGTCAATTCTGTCACCTTCTTCTGTTACTGTTATCGAACCGCCAACGTTTGAGTACCAAATTCAATCTGGCGATAACTTGAGTAGCATCTTCACTCAGCTTGGATTTTCTTACAAATCGATGATGAGCGTGATGGAAACTGATTTGAACTTCCTTGCTTTAGATACGCTTCGTCCGGGTAATACATTACGCTTTTGGCGTGATGAAGCGACCGGCGACCTTTCTAAAATGGAACTTCAATTTAGCGTCGCGGACAAAGTGGTTTACCGATTACTTGATGACGGCAGCTACGAATTCGAAGACATCTCTATTCCTGGTGAATGGAAGCAAAAACCTCTCGTGGGTGATATTCATGGCAGCTTCTCAATGTCGGCGAATAAAGCTGGCCTGAACAGCCTTGAGATTGACCATATTGTGACTCTTCTTAAAGACAAGCTGAACTTCAGCCGCGACCTACGTGCTGGCGATCAGTTTGAAGTGCTTCAAAAAGCGCAATATGTTGATGGTGTTGCAACCGGAAAACGTGAAATTGAAGCAATTAAGATCATGAATCGTAACCGCGTTGTGTCAGCATACTTACACACCGACGGACAATATTACGATGCTAATGGCGATAGCCTTCAACGTGCTTTCCAACGTTACCCAGTGAGCAGTAGCTGGCGTCAGAGTTCTCAATTTAACCCTAAACGTCTACACCCTGTGACTGGCCGAATCTCACCGC
Organism: Vibrio sp. 10N.261.54.E10; assembly: GCF_002877735.2. Taxonomy (NCBI): domain Bacteria; kingdom Pseudomonadati; phylum Pseudomonadota; class Gammaproteobacteria; order Vibrionales; family Vibrionaceae; genus Vibrio; species Vibrio sp. 10N.261.54.E10. The sequence continues at coordinate 442,230 of NZ_MCXE02000002.1, read as the reverse complement.
ACAACGGTACGGATTTCGCGACACCAATTGGCACACCTGTTCAAGCAACGGGTGATGGCAAAGTGATCATGACGCGTAAACACCCTTATGCGGGTAACTATGTGGTGATTCAACACGGTAGCACTTATAAAACGCGCTACTTGCACTTAAGCAAGATCCTTGTTCGTAAAGGACAAACGGTATCTCGTGGTCAACGTATTGGCCTATCGGGTAAAACGGGTCGAGTGACAGGTGCTCACTTGCACTATGAACTGATCGAACGTGGTCGCCCTGTTGATGCGATGAAAGCGAATATCCCAATGGCCGATTCTGTGCCTAAAAAGGAAAAAGCGACATTCACAGCCGCGAGAGATGAAGCCGACAAGCTATTGAAGGCAGCGTTAGAAACGCGCAATCTAGCAATGGTTAATAATGCTAGTAAGTAGCTAGCCATTAAACTGTTTTAAAGCCGCAAGAGCATCACAAAGCACAGTCAGTGTTAAGTGATGCTCTTGCGGCTTTTTAGTTCTCAATAGAAGGTTCGGTAAGGGTTTAAACTAAAGGCTCTGAGTGCGCGACATAGCTAACGATAGCTTCAGGTCGCATTGGAGGTGAGTAGAGGTAACCTTGGATCTTGTCACATCCCATCGCGTGCAGCTTTTCTAATTGCTCACGCTTCTCAACACCTTCCGCAACCAAAGATACATCGAGTCTATGGGCCAGTTGAACAATCAGCCATACTACGCTCTCTGAGGTCGAACTAGTTAACAAGTCTCGAATAAAGGTCGCATCAATTTTAATGCAATCGATAGGGTAGCTGTGGATGTAGTTCAAACTGGAGTAGCCTGTACCAAAGTCGTCGAGTGCAATCGTGAAGCCTTGTCCTCTCAGAAAGTTAAGCGCGGATTTTGTCTCTTGTGTTGGCGATAACAGAACGGTTTCGGTTAACTCGATAACAAACTCATTCGCCTTAAAATGGTGCTGTTCAATGGTTCGAGTCAGGTAGGATATATAACGTTTCGAATCAGTAAGCTCGTGCGCAGAGCAGTTGATTCCAAGTTTAACCTTGTAGCCCAAGCCTTGCTCTAGTGTGGTTTTAGCGCGGCACACCAATTCAATAATGCGTTCACCTAATTCGACAATCAGCCCTGACTCTTCTGCCACTTGAATAAACTCTACGGGTGAGATGTCTCCATGTCTGGCGGTTTTCCAGCGAGTCAGTACCTCGAAATATTCCCATTGCGTTTCACCTTGACCCACAATCGGCTGTACCACTACGTACATTCCATTGCTGTCGGGGATATAGCTTTGTGAAATTGGGTTTTCCAGCTCACTTCGTAGCGCTGCGACTAGCTCGGTTTTTCTTTGGTAACGAACTCTTAAGTGAGTGTCATAACATTGAATATGAGTATCTTGGCTGTGTTTACACTCTTTAAGCGCCAAGCTGGTATTGAAGATGATTTGCTCAACGTCTTTGTTGTCTCCATCCGAACTGGCAATACCGATGCTGACGTCGAAATCTATCTTGATATCAACGCTACTGTAGCCCTGCTTAATTTTGGCCAGTATTTGTTCGCACACGGCTATCGGATCAGAATGGTAGGTGATGAAGGCGAACTCGTTGCCAGCAGTCCGAAAAGTCAGGTTGCTTTCGGGTAAGGTTCTCCGCAAGGTTTCTGCGACAAATTGAAGTACTTTATCGCCAATATAATTGCCGTGCATGTCATTAATGGCTTTGAAGCTATTGATATCGAGTAAAGCCAATGTAAACGGAGTGACGCTCTGTTGAGTAATCGACTCTAAGGTATCTGATAAACAGCTTCGGTTGAGTAACCCGGTTAGGCTGTCGTGTGACACCTCATAACTAAGCTGATTTACAAGTTGTTCGGAACGATCGTTAAACCACATTTCACGCAAGGTGTGGATGATGATGTCGGCGAACAATTGATGGTGCTTTACCACGTCTTGTTGCTGATCAGGGCTAAGAGGCGAGGTGAACGTTGAAAACAGCACGCCCATCACTTCGCCACTTTGAGTTCGAGTCGGGATCGCGATGGAGTTTTGTGAGGTGATTTCCTGCCTAAATGCCGATGTTGGCAATGACTGGACGATGTACTGAGCAAATGAGCAATCTGGGTGTCTTTGATTGACGGCTTGTTGGTAGATGTGACCATGGCGCGCATTGATTTTGTCATGTAATACATGATCAGAATGGGCGATCACCAAAGGAACGGTTTGGTCAGGGAAGTACTTCTTCTCAATGATGCTAGTGTATTGAGTATCAAAGGTCTGATGTAAAGTAAGCACAGCTGACTCTAAAAGGTCGATACCTTCCAATTTCAGCAAACGGCCAATGCGCTCTGTGTCTATCATGCTATTGTGCGTATGTTGAGTCATAGCCACCACCCCTAGTTAACCAGATTCACTGTGTAAGCGGTATACGTATTATCTTGTATATGTGCGAACTTGTATAATCCATATGCGTCAAGTTTATTATTGACCGTGTTGTATAACTTTTCAAATTAAAACGTGACTTATTTCACAGAGCTTGCGTGCTACGCTCTTTGTCTAGCCTGTCTTTCAGATGGTCCAAAAAGAGCTTGGTTCGCGTGTGCGAGTAATCAAGCTTAGGGTAGTACGCGTAAACCATCACTTCGTCGGCGGTAATATTTGGCAATACTGGAACTAATGTCCCTTGCTTTAGATCCTCTTTGATCATCGCTTTGATGGTTAACAGTACGCCCATTCCTCGCTTCGCAGCATGAAACAAAGCCTCTGGATTGGTGGTCGCAAAGTTACCGTTTAACGTTATTCGCTGCCCTTTGGTGAGTGTGACTTCACGAATAGGACGCTCTCCCCATATTAAGGAGTTGTGCTGCTCTAAGTCTTGCTCGTTGATGGGATAACCATGTTTAGCCAAGTAACTTGGTGCGGCATAAAAGCTAGCTCTGTGTTCAAACAGCGGTGTTTTCTTGAAGCTTAATGAGTTGAGTTGTTCTAGTTCACGACTGATTACCAAGTCCAAGCCAAGCTCGGGTAATTGACCGGGCGTAGTGGTGATGAGTTGTACCTTAATATCAGGGTACTTTTCTAAGAAGTCGTCCATGTATTGCACCAGAAACTTAGAGCCAACAGCAATCGTAGCGCCAATCTTTAATAGGCCTGCTGGGGTTTGGTTAACCGAGCGAGTCTCATCAATAATGGACTGCCAATTGTCGAGCTGATCCTTGGCTCGCAGGTAAAAGAGCGCACCTGCTTCGGTTTGGCTAATCGAGCGAGTCGTTCGCTTTAACAGTTGGGTGCCGATGCGCTCTTCTAACCAGTTCACTCTTTTACTGATCGCCGAGCTGGTGGTGTTCAGCTTTCGAGCAGCACCATTGAAGCTGCCTTCTTCGACTACTCTGACGTAGCTTTTTACGTTAAGAATCCAATCCATATTATTTCCTGTTGGGACTTAATAAAATTCCAATTTAGCTAATTATCAATTATTGGTTTTGAATGTAAACTCGTCTAATGAACAAATATCAAACGAATAGGGAATTTTTTGAGCCAATCGACCTTTAAAAAAACACCGTTACTCTTAGCAATGATGATTATTGCTACGGGGCAGGTGGGTGTGAGCATCTACTTGCCAGCATTACCGTTAATTGCTTCTGATTTAAGTGCTACTCAAGTAGATGTACAGCTTCTCGTCACGCTGTTTCTGGTGGGTTTTGGCTTGTCTCAGCTATTTTACGGACCGATGTCCGATGCGGTGGGAAGAAGACCTATCTTCTTGTTAGGTCAGGGTGTTTATTTGATTGGTACAGTCGTTTGTGTTGTGTTTTCTGACAATATGACGGCGCTAGAAGTTGGTCGCTTGCTGCAAGGTTTAGGGGCGGGTAGTGCCTCGGTTCTTGGGCGAAGTGTGCTTCGTGACAGCTATGATGGTTCACAGCTTACCAAAGCGTTGTCTTATATCTCTATCACCGCTTCGATCATGCCGATCATTGCGCCGGTATTCGGTGGTTGGATTTCATTTCACCTCGGTTGGCAGGCGGTGTTCCTGTTCGTTTTATTGTATCTACTAGCGATATTCACACTGGGTTACTTTGTTCTGCATGAAACTTTGCCATACGGAAAGAGCCGCTTTGATGCGTGCCAAGTGGTGAAGAACTACGGACGCTTGTTGACCAATCGCCAAGTGTTGACCAGTGCCAGTTACAACTGGATGAGCTACATGGCGAGTTTGGTATCTTTATCGCTGTTTCCATTCTTAATGCAAGAGCAATTGGGGCTGACCGCCGCTGAGTATGGTTCATTGATGATTGTCCCTTCGGCAGGCTTACTGATAGGTAGCGTGGCTTTAAACTTACTCAATCGTAGGTTTAGTACGCCCCAACTGATGAGCCTAGCTATTTTGATTATCTTGGCATCGGGAACTTGGCTTCTTACTCATGAGTTATCCATCTTTAACTTAGTTTGGGCGTTTACTTGGTTGGCGATAGCACAAGGCATCTCGTTCCCATTATCAATCAGCATGTTATTAGAACCTCATAAGAAACAAGCGGGAGCAGTGTCGGCATTGTCTGGTTCAATTCAGATGTGTTTAGCGGGTTTATTGGGTGGGTATCTTGTAGAGAGTTGGGTCACGACTCATCTTCAATTAGGCGTGTTCTACCTCATTATTGGTGCAGCCATGGGCGGAGTGCTTTGGTCTTCAACCAAAATGAACAAGAAAGGCGATACTGTTGAAGTGGAATATAGCTAAATGCCAAATTCACTATCGTTCAACGCACCATCGTTAATACGTTGTATTTGTGCTGATGGTTTTCTACAATGCTTCGGTCCATTGAATAGGTAAAAACAAAATGCAGCAAAATGAATTTGAAGTACTGGTAAAAGCTATCTGCGCACTAGATGGCCTGCCTCAAGCGCTTGAGCTATTGAAATCCAATGAGGATACAGAAGTCGCTGAGGCTGCTGCATCACTGACTGGTCAATTTGCACTTGCTGAAGTGGAAGGCGAAAAGCGTATTTACCACGTGACGCTTCAAGAAAATGAACAAGGCGAAGAGCAAGAGTACATCGAACATGTTATGAATGAAGGCGATGACTTAATCAAATTTGCAGCTTGGTTCTTTGAAACGATGTTTGAATTGAAGCAAAAAGACACATACCAAATTGCCGGTAAAACTTACAGACAGCCAAAGCGCAGCTAGGTTTCTCAGTAAAGCATTTTAGAAAGCAGCTCTATTGAGCTGCTTTTTTTATCAGTGTCTAAATCAATGTCTTGGGTTGTTATTAGGAATGGAGCATTAAGCTCAAACCAGAATTTAGGTTAACTCATTGATATACAAAAACAATGCTGATTAGCACAGAGACAAAATTAGGCTAATTGCAAATGGATGCTTAATATTGCATTAAAGTGTGATTTAGATCTTGTTTTTGGGCGTTTTAAGTGTAAAATCCGCGCTAAAGAAAGTTGATTATGTGCGGAGATAAGCATGAATTACGAACTAGGCCACGCATACCTTGGTCAAATGGCAGCAAAAAACATGATGCACGAAGCATTGTACGGCACTTCAAAGCCAAAGAAACCATCGTTCTTTAAGCGAATGATGAAGAAAATGGCTAAATAAGCATTTTCAAAAACGGAATTTTAAAAGGCCTTAAACTCGATGAAGTTTAAGGCCTTTTTCGTTTTAGCGATTGGTGAAAGTTATCGCTTTGTTTTGTTGTGGATGGACACAAAAAACACTAATTAAGCTTCTGACTAATGGCTTTTAATGAACTCAGCCAGCAGATTGATTGGATAAGTCGACCACATTATTAGGGATGCTATCTAAGCCATTCTCTTTCATCCACGCTTCTAAGTTATCGGCACCACCGATGTACTTACCATCAAGCCAGATCTGCGGGACGGTGACCGGTGTTTTCTCACCAATGTGTGCTTTTACCTCTGGAATCATACGGTACAAAGCGGCGCTATCTTTTACGACATCGTGGTATTGGTATTCAACACCCGCTTCATCCAACATTTTCTTTGCTTTAACACAGAATGGGCAGGTCGCCTTACCATAAACGATGTTGCCTTTTAAGCTGTCTCGTTTGGTCCACTCTTTGATCACGGATTGGATTAACACACCGCGATTAAGCGCTTCACCTTGGCTGACAACCTTGCCTTCAACAACAAGGATTGGGGCGTGCCAAGAGCCAAGTTTTAGAGGCTCCCACCAGTGAGACAACCAATCTTTCACTTCCAGTTCGACATCGACATCTGATAACTCATTCTCAAAAGTATCCTTAATAATGTCTTTGGTAAGGGTACATTCCCCACATGGGATATTAACTTTAAATGGACCCCAACTGCCTGCCCAACGGTATAGTGTAATCTTGACTGGTTTCTTCATGGTTACGGCCTCGTTTGAATTCTCTTATCCATATAGAACGGACTGTCGAACTATTTATTTCACCAACCTTAAACTTTCTTCACTTTTGAAGGTTTTTTAGTTTCCCAGTGCGTTATAAATGCAACTGACGCAATAATAATAGCAGCCCCTAGCCATAAACGACCCGGTGGAACCCAACTAAATACAATCCAACCTGCTAAAACATTTAGCGGTAATTTGGCGTGGTCAAAAGGTTGCACAAACGAAGCATCAGCGACCGAGTAGGCTTTTACTATCGCCCATTGAGCGAGTGCCGTCATAACACCGATAACAATCAATATAGCCCAGATTGTACCGCCGCTTGGCGTTTGCCAATCTGGCGCAGCAAGCAGGATGTTAAATGGTGTGATTAATAGTAGAAGATAGACCACCATGGTTGAAGGACTGTCTTGCGAAGAGAGTTTTTTCACCATCAGTGAGTAGCATGCCCAGAAGAAAGCGGCACCGACTGGTAATAACGTTGCCCAGTTAAAATCTTCAGCCCACGGCTCTAGAATCACCATCGCACCCACGAAGCCTGCTAAGGTCGCGCCCCAGCGAGCAGCCCCAACTTTCTCTTTTAAGAAAAGCCCTGAACCAATGGTTGCAAACAATGGCGATGTCATGAGAAGGGCAATGCCTTGCCAAATTGGTACTGGGTAAGCCAGTGCCCATATCCAAAGTTGAATACCAATAACAGACAAGAAGACACGGAATACGTGCAATTTGAGGTTGTCGGTTTTTAGTGCGCGACGAATGCCCAGCGTTTTCAGATAAGGAAGAATAGCGAACAACGCGATGGCGTATTGAATGACGGCAACGGTGGTAGAAGTAAGTCCGAAATGAATGCTAGCAATTTGAGTTAGGCTGTTAATAACGGCAAAGGCTAGGCCTGCGGTTAGCATCCAGCTAGCGCCTTGGATCGGATGGTGTTGTGACATGATGCTTCTAATTATTTGATGTGGTACACCTATGATACGGATTTAGCACCACTTAACCAGAAAAAGCATTGATGAAGTCAGTCAGAATATTTGAATATGAAAAAAGGTTGAGCTATTGCCCAACCTTTTAGTCTGTATCTAAAGTCGATTTAGATTAGAAGTCGTAACGGATGCCCGCTTGTAGTTGGTCATCTTTATTGTCTCGCTGTTCAAACTTGTAACCAGCATATGTGCGAATGTGGCCGTTAAACTTGTACACCGCTTCAATAGCAAAGTTATTTGCTTCTTCGTCAGCCGCTTTATCGAACTCGCCGTAGTTGTATACGCCAATTAGTGATAGCTGTTTAGTTGCTTTGAAGATAGCTGAAAGCTCGTAGCCTGTGTAATCTTTATCTGCAACTGAAGCCATTGTGTATAGACCACCAACCGTAAACGCATCCATAGAAAATTGAGCTACAAGGTTGATTTGATCGTCATCGAAGTTACCATTCTTTTGAGAAACATAACCCGCACCAAGGTCAAAAGCGCCTAGGTTATACATAGCAGCAAGGCCAAAACTATCTGCATCTTTTTCATTTGCAGCGATGTAGTTAGCTTGTACCGTCAACGCGTCAAACTCGCCAGAGTAAAGGAAGTTATTCTCACGCTTATCTTTGTTGCCATCAACGGCATCAGCAGCATCTGCACCAAATGTTGCCATTGTATCTGTAATGTCAGTCAGCATTACCTGTGAAGAATCTTGCTTACCGTATGAGAACTCACCGAATTTGGTTCCTAAACCTGCGTAGTAGTAGCGATTGGTAAGAGATTCATTTTCAATTTTTACAGTATTGCCACTTCCGTCTTCGAACTCTGTTGTTGATGCGCTAGTGAACTCTGCTTCATACTTACCGAATCCATATAAACCGTCAGAAAGTTCAGATTTACCTGAAATATTCACACGAGCTCGTGACTTGTCTTTGAAAGAACTGTCAGATGCGCTTTCGTTGTTGTCAGATACGTTGAAACGAGCCTCCGCACGACCGCCAATTTTAAGTTCTGTACCATCAGAACTGTAAACTGTTGCTGCTAGAGAAGAACCTGAAACTAGTGCTGCTACCACTGCAGAAGCTAGAACTGCCTTTTTCATAATCACTTACCTTGTATTTTAAAATCCGTGAGCAATGTGCTCTCCGTTTCGATATGAAGCTAATTTAGAGCAGCTAAATTAAGCTTTCATTTCTATAAAATTACATTTTCGTGAATAGGGAACTTTTTAAGTGTTGATTTTATTGCACTTTCATTTCAATAGACTGAGTGGTTTGTGAATGGTTATATAACTTATCGGTTCTTAAGTGCAGACTTTCACAAGCTTTTATTTAGGGGAAGTGATGATATGCGTGAGTATTATGGGAAAGTCAGAGCTTGTTCATCTTATTAACTGTTTGTACTGATTAAGATATCCTCTATGATGCAAAAACTTAGAAGAGAATAGATTTTGCTCAACAAGATGGAGACGTTGGATGAAAACAGAGTACTTAGGCGATGTTTTACAAGGTAGGCAGGTTATTGGCTCCTTGAATGTTGAAGACCTACCCGTTGGAGAGCACCAGTTTTGGTTTCAAGTAACCAGTGATGGGCTAGGGCAACCCAAGAACATGCCGGTTTCTGTTTTCAAAGGCAGTCAAGCAGGTCCTAAGTTGATGATCACCGCTGGTATTCACGGTGATGAGCTCAACGGTGTGTTGGCTGCTCAGCAAATTATCAGAGACTTAGTCGGTAAAACTCTCAAAGGCACGGTCACGATAGTGCCTACTGTGAACTTGTCGGGTTTGCTTAACCACAGCCGCGATTTTATCTCTTCGGATCCGGGCTCTTGCCCTGCCAACCTTAATCGACTCTTTCCGGGTGATGCGAATGGCTTAGCGGCAGAGCGCTTTGTTGCGTCTTTGTGGGAGCGTTTGCTTAAGCATAATGCCACCTTCGCCGTTGATCTCCACACTCAAACTCGTGGCGCAGTCTACCCACTTTATGTATTTTCTGATTACCGCATAGAACAATGTTTGGAGATGGCGAGGTTGATGCAGCCCGATTGTGTTCTGAATGACCCAGGCGATCCAGGTATCTTAGAAACGGTTTGGAATCGAAGTGGAATTCCGAGCATCACGGTGGAAGTTGGTATGGGGAAATTTACTCAGCCTGACATGATTCAACGTGCGGTAGACGGTGTTTTTAACATGCTGTCTTATTATGAAATGTTCGAAATTAACCTAAATAACCCAGACAAAATGCAACTGCCGAGAATGGATTGGATAGAGGGTAATGATGTGGTTTCTATCCGCGCTGATATTGGTGGTTTTGTATTGCCGCAGGTTGAGCTTCTGCAGAGCGTAGAACAAGATGATTTATTGGCTATTCAATATGACGCTTTTGGTAATGAGTGTCGCCGTTATCACGCGCCGTCTGCTGGACGTGTCCTTAGCTACAACGTGGATGCGTTAAGGGAGCCGGGTGCGCTTGTTTGTCGCTTGCTAAGTTAGGCTTAGTCGGTTGGACGTTTCTGTGCTAATACACTGTGTTGCTATCTAAAACACGTAAAAAAAAGACCGAGCAAGGCTCGGTCAAAGGACAGTTGTCTTGAGTTAACACGTCTTTGACTCATCGACAGAACTGCTTTTAGCGTAGCGAGGGTAAATTAAGAATCTATTGCGAGATGGTGACACTTCGACTTTTTTTGTTTCAAAACCATGACTTCAAAACTGTCGTTTCAAAGTGTTCTATTGTTTCGAAGCAATGAAAAAGCCGACTGCGGGTTGCGCGAGTCGGCTTTTATTCACTTCTCTTTCGAGTCTTTATCTCTATCTACACTCGACTAAAAAGCGTCATCCACGATATCTTTAAGTCGGTCGTAAGGCACATACCCTGGTAAAACATTTCCGTTCATCATCATGGTTGGAGTGCCCGTTAAGCCGAGTGCACTGAACGTTTGATGGTTAGTGTTTAGAACCTGGTTTTGTTCTTGAGTTGTTTTTAGTTCCGCCTCTGTTCCCGTCTTCTTGGCAACGGCTTCTAGTGAGCTTTTCGAGTGAATACCGCTTTTCGCCATCAGCAATCTATCAACTTCAGGGAATGCTTCTGGGTTATCTTTCCATACTTTCATCGCGTATAGCGCCGCGTTGGTGTCTAGCCCCGAAACCTGTTGCTGCTTAAACGATAAGTACACGTTGATCACTTTAATGTCGCTGTTTTCAGAGGCTAATTGAACCAAGCCTTTTTCCAAGCGCTTACAGTAAGGGCAGTTATAGTCGGTAAAGTTAATGATGACCGATTTGCCATCCGGATTGCCCGTGATTGGGTGGGCGTCATTGTTGTATAACCAATCATGGCTTTCCGCTTGGGCTTTTTTCGTTTGCTCTTGACCTGCTACGTACTGCTCTAAACTGGTATGCAATCCAGAGATCGTCGATGGATTTTCCTTCAGGAATTGATTAATTTCTTCAAGTTGTTGAGTTTGTTCTTTGTTTAATTCTGCGAAGGCATTAGTACTCATTAATGAGCCTATAATCAGTGCGCTTATCAGATGCTTTTTCATATTGTCTTTTCTCAAATTCGTGATAATCGTGAGCGCTTATTAGGTTGCGCTCACATTAATATTGTTTGTTAAACTGGCTGAGTCGGTTTATTTACTTAGCTTTGCTCTGTTTTTCTTTGTGAGCGATTTAGGCAAAGTAGGTTCTTAACCACAGGCCGATAGGGGATGTAACGCCGGTTGCGATACTGCTAATCTTTCCATCTTTGATGATGACAATACTTGGCGTGACATTAACGCCCCAACTTCTGCTGATTGATCCAGAAAGATCATTGATAACAGGGAAGTCATACTCTTTTGCATCCAAGTAGCGCTGGACACGTTCGTCTGAACCAGACGATAGAGCGACTGAAACCACCTGATGGGAATCGCTAAAGCCATTGACGGTTGGGCTTACAAATTTGCAGGCACCACACCAAGTCGCCCAAAAATAGACAATGACTGGCTTACCATTTTTGCTTAGCTCGATAACATCAATATCTTCGCCTTGGAGCGATTGACCCACAATTGGAACCGCATCGCCCTGAGGCATACTTCTGCTGTGATAAAAGTCCATGGCAAATGAAACCACGCCAACGATCAATATCATTGAAACCAGTTCCTTTCCCCACTTCTTAAGACGACTTGGCTTTTTGGCCTCACCCTTTACAGCGTCGTCTTCAATCGTGCTAGATTTATCTTCATTGTTGGGAGTCTTCATCAGTTATCTCGCAGCGTCGATGGCTTGAACGACAGTGTCACTGTTGAGAATGACAGGCAGTGGAATACCGCTTTTATAGCTCGGGCCGTAGACGATATTAAATGGCACACCAAATCGCCCATTACTTTGTAAGTATTGAGTGACACTTTCACTTGGTGTTGTCCAATCACCTTTCATCAAAACAATGTCTTCTTGCTGTAGGTGACTGTAGACAGGGTCTTGAAGGATGACGCCGATCTTGTTGGCTTTACAAGTGATACACCAATCAGCAGTCACATCAACAAACACCGTTTTGCCTTCATCAACGAGCTGAGGGATTTGCTTCGCATCCAGCTTTTGCCAAGCGAGATCGTCAACAATCGGAGTCGCCCAGTTATCAGCGGTGACACTACCGACGATCAATGCAGCACCAAACACCAAGGTTGTGGTTGCGACGATAGGAATAAGCACCTTGCGACCCAACTTACGGCCAATCCAAATCAATACTGAAATCACGATAAATAGCGACAGCAGGATAGTTGGGAATTTACCAATGAATGGGCTAAGGAGGCTTGTTAGCCATAGGCTGGTAATGAACATCATTAAGCCAAATACCAGCTTAACTTTGAACATCCATGCCCCAGGCTTTGGAAGCAATTTGGTTAGGCTTGGGAATAGCGCAAAGATCAACCAAGGCGCACTCATACCGATACCAAGCGTGATGAAGATAGCCCATAACTCTTGGTAGCTTGCTCCAAGTGCATACGCGACAGCGGTTCCTAAGAATGGCGCGCTACACGGCGTTGCTAACAGCGTTGCAAACATGCCTTGAACAAAGTGGCCTGAATGTGAGTCATCGCCTTTGGTTGCCATCCAGGTGTTTAAACCTGATGGTAGTCTGAATTCGAATAACCCAAGCAGGTTAATCGAAAACAGCAAAGTGATGATCAGCATGAACCCGATGAACCAAACATTTTGGAACTGGATTCCCCAGCCAATTGCATTACCACCCATTTTTAGAGCGGTCATACCTAGGGCTAACAGCGCAAATGATGTAATGACACCTGAAGCAGAAGCTAAGAATGAGAGTCGAATATGACGATTAGATGCACCTTGGTTTTGAATGATGCTGTTTAATTTCATTCCTAAGACTGGCAACACACATGGCATGATGTTGAGGATCAAACCACCAATTAAAGCGAAGCCTATCATTGCCAAAAAGCCGTTGTTGCTTGTTTGGTAAGCGATCGGTTCTGAGCCAACTTTGGCCGTCATCTCTTCGGCGAAATTAGTGTCTGAAACGGTGACACTCACGTTACGGTCCGTTAAGTCGACTTCACCTATCCAGTTGCTCACATCAAATACGGCCGTCATTGTATTGTCTGTGATGTGGACGCTTGGTTGAGAGAAGAAGTCATCAATCACTTCTTGCCCGTCAATCAACACCATCGGCTTATCCCAGCCATTTTTACTTGTCAGCTGAGTAACCAGTTGCTGCTTGCTCTTGTCCCAAAATAGACCGTTCACTGAAGTCCGGTTCGCTTCTCTTGGAGATTGGCTCATGCCTTGGTTGAACAAGAACATCGCTTCTTCATCGAACTGCAATTGCTGCGTGTCGATAGGGAGTTCGATGTCATAGTCAGTCAAAACACAAATATTGGTGCACGACGGGAACGAGAGAGAAGCCCTAAATACAGCAGGTTGCGTTTTGTCTTTCAACGTTAGGGTGACAGGAAAGCTTACGTGCTTTTTGTAGCCCAGCGTCATTACGTCAAGTTGTTCGTAGTATTTAGGGATCGGCCAATGCCAATCTACAGACTCTATATTAGTTGAATCAGACCAATCCCAGCTTGGCGGAATGCCACCTTCACCTGGGCTGCGCCAATAGGTTTTCCAGTCACCGTCGAGTGTAACGTCCAATACAGTTTGAACGGTACCGCCGTTATCCGACTGTTCACCCGTCGACATCATTCGCATTTTAACAGGCGGATGCTCAGGCACACTAAGCCAGCCCGTTGTCTGTGCCAAGGCGGTAAATGACGTCATAACCAAAAGGGCAGTGACTAAGGTTTTCGCGCATGTACGCATAGAGAATGCCAATGAATCGACAAACTTAGTTAGTAGTGTGTTGTACACAAATGTATCTCCAAAAAATAAATAAAAGGGTGTAGTAGCCCGGTTATTTACTCTCTAAATATACAGTGCTTTAGATGCAATCGGTGTTTTGTCGGTCGAGTAGAGCGATGATTGTCTCTAGATAATCTCGAGATGTGAGGAGGTAAGTTAAACGCAACAGCAATAATAAGTACGAATGGGATCAGCCAGCCGGTTTTTGGGGCGGCAAAGGTCAGCATTTTCGAACTTAGGCTGCATGAATTTGAATTGGGGGACGTTAACATTTTTGAGGCTTCTAAGCCGAAAACGCTGGCGTATAGAGCAGCCATTTTTTCTGAAGAAGCGATGTTGGTTTGGGGATTACTGGTTTCTGTATGAGTTTGTGTGCCAACTAGGACTGATTGGCCATTAGCGGATGCAGATAACGATACTTTCTTGACGGCCAGAGTGCTCGCCAGACAAGTTACGATAACCAGTCCGGTAAGGAAGAGCGCCCAAAGCGAATGCTTTTGTCGGCGGTTCTGTGTGGATAAGAAAAGTAGCGATGTGTTCAGCAAATTAGTCAGTAATCAAATCTGTTAGTCATTAAAGCAAGCTCATTGAATTGTGGTTAGCTTAGATAAGTTCTCTTCGTGCCACAAGTCATAAAATGGTTAAAGTGAAACTATGTATAAATGCGGGAAACGGCAGATACACGATAAAAGACGCATAAACACCAATTCACGCGAATACGACATTGAGCTGTAGCTAAAGTTCACAACAACTGAAAGTTATCGCTAATTATTCTGTATTGAGTGGTTTATTAACTATCAGGACGGGACAGGCGATACAAAAAAGCCCAACAGATCGTCAGTGAACGTGTTGGGCTTTAATCATTGGTGCTATTGGAAAGGCTTAGTGAGTGCGGCGAGGGCCGTTACGTACCAAGTCTTTACCGTTATCAAACACCTCTTTGGTGATCCAGCGAGCAAGCAGAACTTTATGGCTGCTATTGAATACAGCAACGAAGTGACGACCATCTGAATTATTGGTTGCCATGCCTACACCTTCAACGCCTTCAAGGCCTAAACCGCCAGCTTCCACTGAAATTAGGAATTGCTCTAGTTCTTCTAGAGACTCAATAATATCAAGTTCGTTGTTCATTTTTATGCTCTCTTGCTGTGAGCCAACATCGTATTTAGGGCGCTTTAGTGCTGTGCTCGAATGAAGATATTGGCTGTTGTTCTTTGTTGGATGCGTACTCTACAGGTCATAAGAGGGGATTGGAACTCTCAAATATTAGAAGAAGGCTGATAATTTGCGAATTTTTAACATAACATACGTTTAAATGCTTGTTATCCATATTCTTTTTACTACTATTTATAGGGTCAATTTAGACATTAATAGGAATTAATATGATGAAGGTTTGGCGTTGTCTATTTTTAATGTTGGCGTTTGTGACATTCGGAAGTTTTGCGCAAAGCGTGGAAAAAATAGCAGAAGTACAAGATCAGTTAATGCTCGATCTGGCAACACTAGAAACGGCGCACGATGCTGAAAAACCCTTTCTTGAAGATATCTTAAGGCGTAAGAATCAGAGTCTACGCGAAGAGATTTTTTCACAGCTATCGTCAGATAAAAAAGAGGGGCTGGATGTCACTCTTGCTCAGCAGGTTGAACTACTGCAAAAATTGCTGTCATTGAATGAAGTTAAAATCGTTTCAATGAGCAAAGAAAACCGTTCCGCTGAAGGTGATGCTAAAAAACGCCTTGAATTACGCATTCAAAAACGAATCGGAATGATGGATGTCTATTATCAGCAGCTTGCTAAGACATTAGATTGGTCGAAAGAGCGTGATGTTGATGTTGCGGTTCCTGAAGGTGAGCTCAAAACGGCACTTGTTTCTCGTTCTCAATATCTTACTAATGCAATTCTATACACGGATACACAACGTCAAGATTTAGAACGCCGGTTATCTTATGTAAGTGAAGAAGAGAAAGCGACGATTAAAACTGAGCTTGAACGCTTCAGTGAGCGAACCAGTGTCATGGTGGCGAGCTTAGAAGAAACCATCACGCTAATGGAACCGTTTGGCGTGGATGTGACTTCGTACAAACGTGTTTTGCTAGCGACGACAGGTGACATTAACGCCGATGTGTTGGATGTTGATGTTGCACTGGAGCTGTTGGATGGTTGGCTTCGTTCGTTCAGTTCATGGGCTTTTGAAAATACCCCTTCTTTTATCGTTAAACTTGCTCTGTTTCTCGGTATTTTGTATGTAACTCGCCTTATTGCTAACGTGGCTCGCAAAACCGTTCGTAAGAGTGTTTCGCACTCTAAAATGGACTTCAGTGTATTGATGCAGGACTTCTTTGTATCCATCGCATCTAAAGCGGTCGTGTTTATTGGTTTGCTTATCGCACTGTCTCAAATAGGGATAGAGCTAGCACCTCTTCTTACTGGTTTCGGTGTAGCCGGTGTCATCATTGGTTTCGCATTGCAAGACACACTATCTAACTTTGCATCGGGTTTGATGATCTTGATCTACCGTCCTTATGACGTCGGTGACATGGTTAAAGTGGCAGGCGTGCAAGGCACGGTAAAAGACATGAGCTTAGTATCGACGACTGTTCAAACCATTGATAACCAACGCTTGGTGATCCCAAACAACAAGATTTGGGGTGACGTGATCAACAACATCACGGCAGAACGTGTAAGACGTGTTGATATGGTTTTCGGTATTGGTTATTCAGATGATATCGATAAAGCGAAAGCGGTATTGAACGACATCATTCTTGCGCACCCTCTAGTACTGAAAAAACCGGAGCATATGATCAAGCTTCATACCTTGAATACGTCTTCTGTTGATTTTGTCGTCAGACCTTGGGTTAAGACCGATGACTATTGGGATGTGTATTGGGATGTGACGGAAACCGTGAAGAAACGCTTCGATGAAGAAGGTATCACGATCCCATTCCCTCAACGAGATGTGCATATTTACAATCACGAAGAGAGCTAAGCGAAAGAGCTAGTACGAAAAGCGATTTCGAATAGAGCTATTACGAAAAAAGCTAATACGAAAAAGCTAAGCATGGCTTAGAGCCATTATTCTTAATGTGATATCAAATGGACGCTGAATAAGCGTCCATTTTTATTGGCTGCCGCTTATGTTGAGCTTCATTCTTTTATGTCACTCAACCACCTTAGAATTACGTTATGATGGGGTAGGCTTAATCTGGAAAGTTGAAATCGAATGGACGATTCACAGCAAAAAACGAATACTAGAAATACAACGGTAAGAAAAGCGACGCGAATTGAAAGTGTTATGAACTCTGCGATGTGGCATTTAACTCAGAGAGACATGACGGAAAGCGAGTTAGTGGCGAAGCTCAAAGTGAAAACCGACAATCAAGAATGGATCGATGAAACTCTAGGGACATTGAAAGGCTTCGGGTATCTCAAGTCTGACCAAGTGTTTGCAGAACAATTCGTGGAACAAGCTTTCTCTGGTGAATTCGGTTCTCGATACATTGTCGAAAAACTGAAGAAGAAGGGGCTGACCGATTCAGTGATTTCTGATGCAATCCATAAAGTGTCGTTCGAAAAGTCTATTGATGAACAAACCATCTTGATAGACCGAATCAACCACTACTATTCAAGCTTTACCATGAGCCGTGAAAAGCTGGTTGCGACACTGCAAAAGCGTGGCTTTAGCTATCAACAAGTTAAGGTAGCGATTGACCAGCACCCACAAGCGCATCAACTGAAAAGTAACATTCAAATTAAGGCCGAGAAAGCCGACTTGGAAAAAGAGGTGCTCAAGTATGCTCGTAAAGGCAAGGGACTGACTGCCATACAGCAAGAACTGAGACAACGACAAATCGACACCAGTGAGCTGTCATCGCTCATCGACCGATTGATTAATGAAGAGCAGCTAGATTTCTATTCTTCTTGTTTAGAACAGTTGCAGAAGAAGTCTTATGACCTAAACGATCATAAAGAACGCTCTAAGGCTTACGCGATGCTAAGTCGAAAGGGGTTCTCTTCTGACGAGATCAAATTTGCATTGAGTGAAGATAACGAATAACTAAGCCGGAAAAATTTCCTATTGTAGTATGTTGGTTTGTCCTAAGTAACTATTGGACAAAAGCGTGTCAGTGATTTTACTAATTTAGTAAACAATGAATTACTACAAGTATATAAAGTCGTTTAATCAACTTCCATGAGTGATGTCAATCTGAGTGATATGTCGGCCAAGCACAGCATTTTTGTGAATCGTTGTATTTTTATCACAGGTTTATCCAATACAGTCCCGCTTTAGACGTAAGAAGCTACGCTGCTATCAATTCATTAGGAGCAACATCTTATGACTATTAGATAAAACCGACATTAACGTTGAACTTTATGAAAACAATACATCAAGGTTTGAACTGGCAACTTAATAAATACGCTTTCATTATGTAATGATTTTACTTACAAAGTCATACTGTCATAGACAAAAGATTCCGCAATAATACGTCAAATGGTATGAGTTAAAACTTATATGGCGGTTCGTATCATTGGTGTTAAGTTTGGCTACACCAATTACGCAAACTAAAAAAATAGTGCAGAAAAGCTTTCGATAACATTAGCTTCAATATTCCAGGGCTGTGTCTATTTTTGCATTGCGATTGGCCATCTTCGATAACATCAAGATGTGGCCTACACTAAAACTTCAGGGTAACCAGCACTCTTTCTTTAACGCTTACCGAACTAGTTGTCCAAATTTAAACAAGTGGACTCGATATGAGAGCAAGTGCGCCTAATGAGAGAGCACTCGTCAATGGAATGAACGTCAGTGTTGAATTCAAAGGCGATAAGATATTGGCCACCATTTTAGCTGATAAGTGATATACAAAATGTAGCTGGCTGAGAACACATTAAAGTTATCTTTAATCACACTCGTCAGCATTCTATCAGGGAGTTTGTTTTGGGTTTTGTGACGGCACTATTGTAAAAATACTATACGTACCCTATTTTTGAATCATCGTGGGCAACGCTTGGAACTAATATTTCTGTCATGGGGGCAGGCAAAAAGGAAACAATAACTTCCATCATCGTTTTTAATTAAGACATACATATACCTTAATTAAAAAAATTGGCGCGTTCTAATATGCGCCAGATAAAGAGATCTATAAGATACTTGAAGAGTCTATGTTAAAAGACAGGAGCAAAAGCGACATTACCATTTTGATAACTCAAGATTAGCTTATCAAGATCCTTACATTGGCCAGTTACTTTTAATGAAACACCTACCCAAGGTAAATAAGCATGAATAAAATTAGCTTTTTAAAAATAAACAATACCATTATCAATGACATTATTGATCTCTCAGTGGAAGAGTCTCAAAAACAACTCATTGCTAACAACGCAGAGTGGCTTGCAGAAGCCAGTTTTAACGACGATAGTATCAACTATGGTATTTACTTAAACAATAAACCTGCGGGGCTAATCTCTCTGATTGACCCTAGAATACTGGACACACACGATGAACACTTTCAAAAGGAGCATTTATATGTATGGCGCGTCATGATTGACCATCGTTTCCAAGGAAAAGGATTGGGGAGTCAAGCGATTAACTTCAGTAAGAAATACGCTTCCATTACCGGTTTAAAAGGCGTCTCCCTGACCACGATGGATAAAGAAAAAGGCAATGCGCTCTCTATTTATCAAAAGCTTGGTTTTATACCAACGGGCAGAAGACTTGATGATGAAATTGAATTAATTTTTGGCTTAAAGGAATGAGTGGATAAACAAGTCAGATGGTGTGTCTGGGACGGCTATTTGGCCGCCTCATTTTATACTTCAACTGTAAAGGTATTGAAGAGTTCATTCAAAAACGCTGACCCCTCGTGCACTCTCACCTCCCCCCGGTCACAGAGTAACCAACAATCAAATTGACTCTTATTCAGTCTCCGTAACCTTTAAAGATCTTGAATCGCTTCGATGAGCTTTTTGACTGGAATATGGTCTGACTCTATCCTATTGTCCATACTATCTAAATATGCTGACTACCTAGAGTGAAGAAAGAAAATGTGTCGGGCCTTTTCCTAACCATTAGTTTATGTATTGTAAAAATAGATTGCCGATGTAGTTCACTCATCGAAGTGAACACACAATGGGGCAAAAATGAGTTATGTCACTACTCATTTTTGCCTTTTTCATTAGCATTAAAACTCAATCTATCGACCGTATTGCCCAACAATGAATTTCTCAAACTCATCACACATCTGATGATTTGATTTGTCATTATTCGCCAACTCGGTAGCCCCATCAACGATCGATATCTTCGCATTCAAATCAGAGACTGGTGCACGTTCTCTTGTCGACAGTTGTTTGATTTTTTGCTCCTCAATCGCCCAAGCTTCCTCTGGCGATAAGTTACACTCGTCAGCAAGGTATTTGGCATTGAAACCTTCTCCAGTCAGGCTCTCTATCGTTCCATTGTGATTAACGCTATTGCCTTTATACCAATAGTGCTTAGCTAACAAAGGGCCGATCTCTGGGTTATCCGTTAAGTAGCCAAACTTATCAGTGAAATACGCACGAGTTTGATACACCGCCATATGAGCCAGCAGGTAGCCTTGATACGCGCAAGATGCTTCATCCGACAATAGATGCGGGATCGCCATTAATGGGCGAGGGCTACAAGCTAATCCAAGAATCGTTTTCTCACTGCTACGAGCCAGAGCAGTGATCTTTTCAGGTGTCAGATCTTCATCCGCCAATTCGTAAAGTGCTCGCTCGAAATACGGAACCACTAAAATGCTGCGCTCTTGATAAGCTCTGAAGGGCTGTTTGTTATCGATGATTGCTTTGATTAACTCGTCAGGTACTGCTTGGCCATCTGCATTAAGCGCGTATTGTTTGAGCCAATCGGCATCATTCAACAGGCTATCACAGAACATAGACTGAGTTTCCGCGTAAGCCATCGAGGTCGGTGCAAACTCTTGAGAGAAGCACGGCGCGTTCATTTTCACGTTGGCAAAGTGAGCAGCGTGACCACCTTCGTGGAACAAGGTGTTAATCCCATCATAACCACTGCCTACCTGATCGGGCTTAGCATTACTCGTGAAGTTGACTTGAGCTGGCACCCAAGTGTCTTGGTCATAGAAAGAAGGAATAGGCCCGTGACAGAAACCATTAGGGTATTTACCTTTGCGATCAAGCAGATCCAATTTTAATGTCGCTTGAGAGTATTCGATATTCAGGCGGCCAAAAGATTCAATCCAGCGTCGAAGTGACTTTGAGAATGGAACATAAGGATCAAGATCATTCATAACGTCACCTGCAAAAGAGTAGGTAAAGTTATGGGCTTGAAGTGCATTCTCGCCTTTCTGTTCTGCCAAATTGGCTAGGCTTTGCTGATGGCTATCGCGTGTACGTGCTTCGAAGTCATCCAGAATCGTAAACAGTTGTTCTGTCGTCATCTGTTCGGTTTTCAGCACTGAGTAATCAAAGAAGGTTTTAAACCCCAGTGATTGAGCAAATTGGTTACGTTTTTTGATCAGCTCAATAAAGCCGTTAGCCAGCAGCCATTGCTCTAAATCTAATAATGCTTGATGTGCAGAAAGCCTAACTTGTTCATTACCATTACTTCTAACGGCTGAACCTAAAACGGGCAGTGACCCTTCTGTTTCATCACCAGTTTCATTTACGTAAGTCATCACATGATTTTGTTTTTTCTCAAACAGTTCAGCCTCAAACTTTATGAGATCGGCTTTAAGCTTCTGTGACTGCTCAGACTCAATAGCATGAGATCTAAAGGTCGCTAACCAACCATTCAAGCCTGTCAGTGTACTCTCTTTTTCGAGGGGATCTTGAATTTCATCGATAACAGCGAGTTGCGTTTCGATAGCAGTAATCTGTTCGGCAGAGCTAAGAAATTCCGTCCACTGAGTCTGCGCGAGTGTCGAACCATCGTGGTCGTCACTGATCCCCATATATGTATCCCAAAAGAAGTCTTCTTTCGCTTTATGAGTCGCAAGATACTTTTGATTCAATTGGTTGAGATAGTTCGTTGCAGTCATGACATTCCTTGAAAATTAACCAGTAATTTCAACATTATGACACATTCATTGAATGTATTTTGTGATGATAGATATAACTGAATGCAAGTCACAGCCTATCGGTTTACTTTACAGCGTATTAGTGATAATTAATTAACTGTTAATGATTTATAATTAATTAACTGTTAATGGTTTGTTGTTTGCTAGTATTAATTTGAAATAGTTCGCTGATTTCTCCAGCCTTTTATTGAGTAAATGGATGTACTCAAGGTCAGCGCTTTTGTAAGGAAGAGGTTTAGGATGGATCCTATTTTATATATCGAAGTTGGTGGTGTTGTTTGGCAAGTCTTCCCTGATGGTACTTGGCTTCAATTACCTGCTACGCAGCCAAAAGTTGAAGGCGTGCAAGTCGTCAGCATTGAACCTCAGAATTTACAAGAGGCTCAGCCCTTAACTGAGCCACAAATAGACGCAGTTGAACAACAGTTGGAAAAGGTGGTCACCGAACTCGTTAATAACATTCAAAGCGCACCTCAACAGCCTAACTCAGTAAATGACCAACCTAGTTCCAGTGCCTCTTTTATTGCTTATGTTCGTTCCACCTTAGATGAAACGCTTGCAGAGGCGGGTTTTGATACGCGTCCTACAGAATATGTCGACGAAGATACAACCTCGAATGAGGGTAACCTTGATATTTTGTTACCTAGTGCACTCTTAACCGTTGATATTTTAGATGGTGGTGACGGTTACGAAAACCAGTTTGAAGTACCAGGTGTCACGATTACGGGCACGGCTGTGGATGTTCGAGACGGGCGTACTGTTGTTCTGACCATCACCGATGTTAATGGCAACACAGTCACCACTTCCGCAATCACAAATGACGAAGCTTATGTCGTCGACGGCGTCGATCTTTCTTCGCTCGCGGAAGGTGACCTTAAGGTCGATGCGATTATTGCAGATGACTTTGGTAATAGCATTACAGCCAACGATTCCACAATCAAAGACACCCTAGCCACAATCGATGTCGATTTTGATGGCTTTGGTGACGAGTTTTACAACAAGTTTGAAGTCGAGAGTGGTGCCTTATTAGGTACTGTCGAAAATGTAGAAGATGGTCAAACTATCTCCATCACGATTACGGATAGTAAAGGCCTGTCTGTGAGTTACTCAACAGTCGTTTCTGGAAATAGCTGGACGCTCGAAAACCAAGACTATTCCAATTTCGCCGAAGGTGAACTCACTGTTGTTGCAAGCACCATTGATATTGCCGGAAACCCTACTTCAGCGACAGACACCATAGTAAAAGACACGCTCGATCGAATCCTTGTCAGGTTCGATGGGTTTGGCGACAACTATTACAATCAAAATGAAGTGAGTAAAGGCGCTCTTATTGGTGTCACTTTTAATATCGAAGATGGCCAAGCAATAAACATTACAATTACTGACAGTAATGGCTTGTCTATTGATTATACCTCAGTGGTATCTGGCAACCTATGGAGTTTGAAAGACCAAGATTATTCTGGTTTTGCTGAGGGTGAGCTGACCGTTGTCGCGAGCATAACAGATGTAGCGGGTAATACGATTTCGTCCACAGATACCATCCTTAAAGATACTTTGGTGAACATTGGTGTTGATTTTTCGGCTTCTGATGATGAGTTTTATAATCAATCAGAGGTCTCGAATGGGGCATTGGTTGGCACCGTGGCAAATGTGGAAGATGGTCAAACTATTTCAATTACTATTACGGATAGCCAAGGAAAATCCCTTGATTATTCAACGACGGTATCCGGTGGTAATTGGACTCTAACCGGACAAGACTACTCTGCTTTTGCTGAAGGTCAGTTAATAGTTGAAGCTAGCGTTACTGATATCGCGGGAAATACTGCAACCTCCACGGATTCGATAGTTAAAGATACGCTAGCTTCTATTGGTGTCAATTTCTCTGCGTCGGATGATGAATATTACAACTCAGTTGAGGTAAGCAACGGTGCACTAGTGGGTACGGTTGTTAATGTTGAAGACGGTCGAATAATTTCAATTACCATCACTGACAGTGCAGGAACATCAGTAGATTACTCTACAACCGTGTCAGGTGGTACATGGACTCTCACCAATCAAGATTACTCCGCTTTTGCAGAAGGCACCTTGAAAGTAGAAGCGACGGTTACCGATGTCGCAGGAAATACTGCGACATCCAGTGACACAATAGTTAAAGACACGTTGGTTGATATAGACGTTGATTTTGATGGCTTTGGAGATGAGTTTTACAACCAAACCGAAGTAGATGCAGGTGCATTAGTCGGGAGTGTTGGAAATGTTGAAGACGGTCAGACAATTACCATTACGATAACCGATAGCTTAAATGTGTCTCAAGTTTATACAACAATCGTGTCAGGTGGCAATTGGACTCTTACGGGACAAGATTATTCTAGCTTTGCAGAAGGAGAATTAACTGTTGAAGCTAGTGTTACTGATAAAGCAGGTAATACCGCAGCATCTAGTGATACGATCGTCAAAGATACTCTAGCCAGTATTGATGTCGATTTCTCCGCATCTGATGATGAGTTTTACAACTTTGCAGAGGTAAGCAACGGCTCATTGGTCGGAACAGTGGCTGATGTTGATGACGGGCAAACCATTTTCATTACTATAACGGATAGCGCTGGCGCCTCTATTAATTATTCCACGGTTGTGTCTGGTGGTACGTGGACACTGACAGGTCAAGATTACTCTTCTTTTTCTGAAGGTATTTTAACAGTTCAGGCAACGGTTACGGACGTTGCAGGGAATGTCGCGATCTCCAGCGACACGATAGTCAAAGATACTTTAGCTGACATCAATGTTGATTTTGATGGTTTTGGAGATGAGTACTATAACCAATCTGAAGTAGTTGATGGTGTCTTAGTTGGTACGGTTGCCAATGTGGAAGATGGCCAAACGATTTCAATTACCATCACAGATAGTGCTGGTACGTCAGTAGAATATTCAACCACGGTTTCGGGGGGGAATTGGACTCTAACAGATCAGGACTATTCTGATTTCGCGGAAGGCACTTTGACGGTTGAAGCCACAGTTACGGACGTTGCGGGCAATACTGCAACCTCAAGTGACACCATAGTCAAAGATACGCTTATCAGTATCGATGTCGATTTCTCTGCATCAGATGATGAATACTACAACTTAGCCGAAATTACTAATGGTGCCTTGGTTGGAACGGTCGCAGACGTTGAAGATGGTCAAACGATCACTATTACTATCACCGATAGCCTTAATGTCTCCCAAGTTTATACGACCACAGTAGCTGGCGGAAACTGGACACTGACAGGCCAAGACTATTCGGATTTTGCAGAAGGTATTTTGACCGTTGAAGCAAGTGTTACGGATGTTGCGGGAAATACGGTCACTTCTAGCGATACGATCGTTAAGGATACGCTGGCTAGCATCACCGCAGAATTTGATGATGCCGATAACATACTCAATACTGAAGAAGTGAAATCTGTTCGTCTTCAGGGTGTGGTTCAAAACGTTGAAGATGGTCAAACCGTAGATGTCACTGTCACTGATAGTCATAATCAATCTATCACGTTACAAACCGTAGTTGTTGCAGGGGCTTGGAGCATCGATGATGTCGATCTGTCTGCATTTGCGGATGGCAACATTACCGTAGAAGCAGTTACCGTTGATATTGCAGGTAATGAAACAACGGGCACAGACTCGACAGGAAAAATTGATACCGTCCCACCTGTTATCGATATTGATACCTTATCTGGTTTCAACATCTTAGATTTTCGTAGTGGTGATTTAACCACCATGCAGGGTACGACCGATGTTTCCGAAGGTTTACCTGTCTACATAGAGATCAATGATGGTACGCAAACGCTGACTTTTGAAGGTGTAGTTGATGCGTCCGGTGGCTGGCTAGTTGAGAATATTGATGTCTCTAGCTTAGACCCATCTACTGAGTGGATTATCGATGCGAGAGTTGTTAACTCGATTGGTAATGAAGTCAGTGATGACATGCCAAGTATTATACTGCCAGATTCAGTCTCATTTTCTGAAAGTACGGTTGGTATCTTTGGAGATCAAACCCAAGTCGCTGACATCAATATTCAGTTTGCTGACGAGTTCGCTTTTAGTGCAAACCAAGTCTCTGCCGAGGGAGTGACGTCTCAAGGTCAATCTATCGCTATTGCATTAGAGTCTGACGGCCAAGTGCTCAAAGCAACACGAACCGATGGAACACTGGTTTTCGAAGCTAAGATTGTTGGAGATACCGTTGAAATCACTTTCTACCAAGCGGTTGACCAACAGGCTGGTGAAGAGTTACTTCAAACGGCGATCATTATCGAAGGTCTTCAGATTGATGATGATGGAACCACTGAGCTCGTTTTAGGCGAATTACCGATCACGATTCTAGATTCTGAACCTTTGCTGTTCGGCGAGTCTTACTCGATGGTTGAAGGTGAAACATCGTCAGGCAACGTTCTCAGTAATGACATTGACCTTGATACCGCACTGACGATTAGTAGCGTCGAAGTAGGGGGAATCAGTAAAGACATTTCAGGTGCAACTCCTGCGGTGTTTAATACCGGGGATGGGGTATTGACCGTATTTGCCAATGGACAGTGGACCTTTGAAGCAAATCGAAATCTAGATCATAACCAAGAACATACCGTTACCTTCAATTACGTTGCCGCTGACTCTAGTGGTGATTTTGGTTCTGCAACGGCGACCATTGATATCACTGATGGTGCGGCAGGACAGATATTGGATGATTCGAAAACGGTGACGGAAGTCGACGTGACCTCTGGTTCGCAAACCATCAATGCTCAATTTACGATATTAGGTGGTTCGGATAACCCAGACCCCGACTCTATAACATTCAGCGCAGAGACCGTAGCGCAACTAGAAGCGTTAGGTATTACTTCAGGTGGTGACTCCACGGCACTTACTTATACGTTAAGCGCAGATGGTCGTACTATTACAGCTAAGCAAGGTGATGATGATGATGTGTTCTCGTTTTCAATGACGACAACCGTCGACGGGAATAATGTACTTGCCGATATTGTATTGGTTATTGAGCGTCCGTTAGATCATGTACTCACTAGCGACTTACTGACTATTCCATTAAATATTGTTGGTACTGATACCGATGGTACTGCTTTAGAAAGCGGCCAGATTTCATGGGTAATCGAAGACGGTGACGATCCGAGCTTAGTTCTTGATTCGAATGCGGCTGTCACCGAATCGGATTTAAGTAATACTCCTGTCGGTGAAGTGAGCAGCACGGGCTCCTTCAGTGTTGGGATTGGTAGTGACTACCTAGACAGTGTGTACTTTGATTTAGCAGATCAACCTCAGCTCTTCAGCGGCGGTGAACAGATTTATTACACTGTCTCTGATGACGGCACCGTTTTGACTGGCTATGCAGGGCCAGTAGTGGGTGGAGATGTGGCATTTACAGTGAGTTTCACTGCCCCCGTTTCTGGTGATGTAGACAATAGCGTGGATTATGTATTCACTCTTTATAAAGGCTTAGATCAAACCAATGGTACGGATTCGCTTCCTTTTACTGTCACTGCTCGTGATTCCGATAATGATAAAACCAAACTAGATCTTGATGTCACTATTACCGATGGTGGTGAGCCTTCTATTGGGAGTGGCACGGTTGAATTGTCCGAAAACCCTATCGCAAATACCACTCCTGACGGCGTAAAACAAAGTGCAGTGGTGAACTTAGATATAACAGCTTCTCATGACCCGATCGTCTATCTTGGTATTGATGTGACAAACGGTCAGGCTGTTTTAGATGGTGATGGTGAAGCGGTTACGCACAATGGTGAGGCTTTATCCTGGAGAGATAACGGCAATGGTAGTTTTGATGCGATATTGAGTAATGGCGATGTCATTCTTCAGATTCGCCTACCTTCTGATTATTTCCTCGAAGCCAATGCCTCCGGAACGGTTGCTGTTGAGATTGATCTATATCGCTCCATTGACCACGGTACAGGGCTAAAAGATACTGAATTAAATATACCGACCACAGTGGTTGTTATTGATTCTGATGGTTCGCGTTCAACTCAAGAATCCGACATCAAAATATACGACGGTAAGGACCCTGCATTCTCAATTGTAGGTAGTATATCTGTCGATGAAGACGGCCTCATTGGTGACAATGAACAACCTGGTACTGAAGAGCCGAGTCCATCGATATCAATTATCCAAGGCTCAGATGATATAGCATCAGTGTCAATTAATACCGCTGCTTTTGATGCGCTTGGTTATAGCAGTGGTGGGCGAGCGATATCCTTGCAAGAAGTGAATGCCGATGGTTGGTATTACGCTCAAGATTCGTCGGGTAACGATATCTTCCGAATTCGTTTTAACAACGATGGCACAACAGAGTTCAACCTATATGCACCTCTTGATCATGCAAATGCTGATGGAGAGAATAATCTAGCCCTCAATTTCGAACTGACAGTCAACGATGCGGATGGAGACAGTTCTGATCCTGCCATTTATATAGTTAATGTCACGGATGCCATTCCAACTTCACGAAGCGGTTCTATTGAAATGGTTGAGGGTGATGACCTCAATGGACAGTTCCTAACCGAAGAGTTCGCAGGTGCCGATGGAGCAACTATTGTAAGTTTCGATTATCGCGGTACTACCTACACCTTTGTGGATGCTGATACTCCAATAACCATTGATCTAATCAACGATTTTGACAGTGGTAGCGTATACGGCCAATTTACCCTTTCACCTGATGGTAGCTATCAACTAACCACGAATCCCAATGTAACGACCAATCCTGCCGATCCTAAGATCGTCGATGATATTGATTATTTGGTGCGAGATGCCGACGGCGATGAAGTGGTAAGTAACGCGGAGCTCATACTGGATGATAACGAAGGCTTTATTCGTTATGAAGATTCAGAAACCACAGAAGATAACGACGCCATTATTGTTGTGAGTGTTTCTACTGGAGACGTGGACCAAAGCGAAACTGTTGCTGCTATTGAATTCTCAGAAGATTCTTTGCAAGGCGGTAGCCTGTATTTAGATGGCGTATTGCTTCAAGTGGTTGATGGCAAGGTGACGCTTTCAGGCAATCAGTTAACAGCGATTGACAGTCAGTTTACCGGCCCGAATGGCGAGTTGACTTATCGACCAGCACTTCATGAATCGAATACGACCTCAACGGTTATTCTAGCGATCAACGCGATCATTAGTACTGACACGGTTCCAAAAGAGTTGACCGCTGACGTTGCTGTTTCTGTTTTACCCGTGGCAGATGCGCCGGATTGGTCAGATTCTGTATTTACCTACCAATCCGTAGAAGATGACGCAGACCCAATTAAATTGGATATCACCGCTCAGTTGGTTGACCAAGACACATCTGAAGAATTGTCTTACACCATTAGTGGCATTCCAGATGGGCTTAATATCACCTTGAACGGTAACGCGGTTAAAGAGGGCAAAGAGTATACCCAAGCTCAAATCGATAAGATGGAAATTAGAGCCGATGAAAACCTTGCGGGTCGATTCGAGTTTGATATCACTGCGATTGCAACCGAAGCGGGAAACACCTTCGCTGACCCCGATGATAAAACGGCCGATATTGTTAATACCGTCGTTGTCGAGATTTCGCCGGATGCTGATACTCCACATGTATCTGTTAAGGACTACAAAGGCCTAGAAGATGAAACCATCTTCCTCAAGAACGTGATTGATGGATCGCTAACTGATACCGACGGTTCTGAATCTCTAAGCTACCAAATCGAAGTGCAAGATGGTTGGTCTATTCAAGGCGGATTGTTTGACCTAATTGGCCCTAACACTTATTTAGTATCTGCGGAGGCCATCGAGAATGGTGTGGCTTATCTGCTACCAAAAGAAGACATCAGTTCGTTTACTGAAGATCTGTTTATCAAGGTAACTGCGGTAGCCACAGAATCGACGGTTGATTCACTTGACCCTGTTAATATCACCGCACTTAGCGACACCCAAACCATCAATATTTTCCTGAAGGGTGTCGTCGATGAGCCGATCGTTGTCGATGGTGGTAATGCTCACTGGGAATATGACAGTGATACTAAAGTCATCAGCAATCAATCTGTTCTCAATGAAGATGGTTTGATTCGACTTGATTTTGTGGTTCAAACTTCTGATGACGACGTTTCAGAAGAGATCAATATACTCCTGACCAATATTCCTGATGGCACCTTGCTAGTGGATTCATTGGGTGAGCCAGTGTCACTAACGATCGCGTATGTTGATGATGTAACAGGGCCAGTATTCCAAGTCTCTAATGCTCAACTGAATGACCTATACCTCAAGCCTGTTACTGATTTCAGTGGCGAGTTAGAGCTAACTGTTATTGCTATTTCAACAGAGCCTGATGGTGATTCGGGTGAGTTCCCGATGACGTTGAAAGTAGAGTTAGCGCCCGTTGTTGATCAAGAAGATGGTCAAACAGTCAGCACTCAAGGTATTGAAGACAGTCAAATTGGATTGAATCTAGAGCCATCAGTGAATCAAGATGTGGATGGGAGTGAGTCTTTAACGGGGTATGTGATTGACAGTCTTCCTGCTGATCTGACTCTTTATTTTGATGGTAGTGTTATTGATGTGCCGCTTTCAGGGTTAGATTTAGAAAGTTTATTAGACTCTACGACGCCAACACTGTCCGAGCTTTTAAGTAGCGGAAGACTGTCAGTCACCGCTACTGAAGATTTGAGCGGTACATTTTCGATCCCAATTACCTATGAAGTTACCGATACATCGCCAACAGGCGCGACTGATGTAAAAGATATCTCTGGTTCAATCAGTGTCACTGTTGATGCGAGGGTTGAGTCAGATACTCGTTTGGAAAGTTCTGGTCAGCTATACCTCAGTGATGACGGTTCTCCAGTCAACGTGTCGGATGCGGTTACTTTTGTTGACGCAGATATGGATGGCTCAGAGTACTTAGATTATATCTTGATCGATGTGCCTGATGGCTATTCGCTGATTGTCGATCACCCCAACGGAGCCGCTCAAGATGTTTCAGGAAACTGGATTATCTCTGCCAATGGCCTGACGAGTGACTCTATTCAAGAGTTGGCGCAAGAGATCTTGAGCGGTATGACGATCTCTAGCCCAAGCGATACACCTGTTTTAGATATTGTGGTGCGTGCTCGTGTTATCGATGGAGAAGATTCAAAGTATATAGATACTTCATTCCAAATTCAGATCACTGGCCATGACGGCGGTGGCGGTACTTGTGACCCTGTAGGTCCACCAAGCCCGATTCAACCGGATGGTGAGATTAAGACACCAGAAGGGGAAGATATCGACCTTACTGGCTTGCTCAATACTAATGTCGCCAGTGATCCAGATAACTCGATTTCTTTCTACATCCCTG
This sequence comes from Vibrio sp. 10N.261.54.E10, assembly GCF_002877735.2. Lineage (NCBI taxonomy): Bacteria > Pseudomonadati > Pseudomonadota > Gammaproteobacteria > Vibrionales > Vibrionaceae > Vibrio > Vibrio sp. 10N.261.54.E10. Next base: position 411,104 of record NZ_MCXE02000002.1, on the reverse strand, counting down.
CTGATTCGCTTCCTGAGGGCGTTGAGATTTCTGGAGATGGCGTTATTGCTGAATATGACGCGTCTGGCGAAGTTGTTGGTTACTCGATTACTGCCGATGGTCTCTCGAAGCTAACGTTAACTGGATTGGATGAGGATTTCGCTGGATGTATTGATTTCACGATAGAGACGATTGAAACCTCACCGTGTAACGGCGACACCGTAACAACACAACAGACGATTAGCATTCAGGTGTTACCAGTCGTGGATGACATTACCGTGGCTACAGATTCGACAACAATCCAAGAAGATATCGCGACAGACCTTAATCTCGAACTCGTTCTTGGCGATAGCGTTGAAGATGGTCAGTTAATTACGGGTGAAGGTAATAGCGCTACTGGTAAAGAAACCGTTAACTCTCTGACGATTACGGTATCAAATGGCGGTACGCTATCGGAGAGTCCTGCTGATACTGGCTTGTTGGTTGATAACGGCGATGGTACTTGGACCGTAACCGATCCTAGCCGTTTGAGTGATGTGTTAGTTACGCCACCTGAGCATTACAGTGGTGAAATTACCCTCACTGTGACAGCAAATATTACCGATGAAGCGGATTGCGTGACAGAAACGGATACGCAAGATAAAACGACGGTCGTGACTATTACTGTTGAGCCAGTCGCTGATGCGGCGAACTTGATAACAGAGGATATTATCGGAGATGAAGATAATTACATTTCGTTGTCATCACTTAGCGCAGAGCTGATTGACCAAGATGGTTCTGAAAACATGTCGCTTTCGTTAAAGGGAGTTCCTGAAGGCGCAGTTGTCGCGATTAAAATCGGAGACAACTATGAGTTGGTTCCAAACAATGGTGCTGATGGCGGTACCTTCGATGGAAACCCTACCTATGAGTGGCAGTTAGATCCAAGTCAGTTATCTAATCTAGTCATTCTGCCACCAAGAGACTTTAGTGGTGACATTAATCTGTCTCTAGAGGCGATTACTCAAGAAATTGGTACGACGGATATCCGTTATACACAATCTGAATTTACTGTAGGTGTTAACCCTATAGGTGACAAAGTTGAGTTCTTCAATTTACCTGAACAGCTCACTGGAAGTGAAGATGATGGCATCGTGATTCCTCTTGATGCCAATAGCTTTGAAACTAACAGTGATGAGTTTTTAGCAATTACGGTAACAGTGAATGGAACTTCGGACCCATCAGGGTTAGTTGGGTTAGACCGAATTCGAATTGGATCAGAAACCAGTTCTTTCACCAGTGTTGGTGGCATCATACAGGCGACGATCCTCGTTAAAGCAAGTTCTGTTGATGAGCTCGAATTCTTTGCAGGCGATGCGTTTGGTAACCTCGATATTACGATTACCGGCCGAACGGTTGATCAAAATACGGTACTCGGTGAGTTAGTGGTCGACACGGGTGACCCGAGCTCGCAAGACATGACGCTTATTATCACACCAGAGCCTGATGCACCGTTATTGAGCGTTGAATATTCTTCGATCGTGGCAGAAGCAAGTGGCACGATTCCTCTTGGTTTAGACCTTTCTCTTGTAAACCCTGCTGATTCAGAAGTGGGCTTCATTACAATTCATGATATTCCCGCAGGTTTGACGTTCTCACACGGCTCTATGGTCTATGGTCAATATGTGGTGGACTTGGCAGATGTGCCTAACCTAGCGATTACCGGGGGCTACAACAGTGGTGATCAATTTGACCTAACGATAGAGCCGTCTGCAGAGATAGGCAATAACCAAGCGGTCGGGTTACCCCAAACCGTATCGATTGAGTTTGTCGCTGAAGGGGATTCTACGATTACCGCGACAGATGATAACGATCTGTTGATTGGCGGTACAGGCTCTGACAATTTTGTGTTCGAATCTTCAGGCTTAGGGAGTGCAGAAGCACCAAGCTACGATGTGATTCAAGATTTTGATGCGTCTCCAGACACTGATGCAATTGACCTCTCGGGTATTTTGGGAAGCCTAGGGCTTAATACAGGGCTAGGGGCAACACAATATCTAGATTTAGAAGAATCTGGTGAAGGTGTGACCATTTCTATTAAACCTAATGGTGACGAAGACGTTCAACAAAACATCTTGCTAGCTGATGTCACGTACGACGATCTGTATCAAGGTGACAGTAGCAGTGCATTAGAAGCACAAATTTTACAAAAAATGATAGAAGACAATAATTTAACGCTGTAAGTTAGATGTACAGTCTATAAAAGGAAGTTTAGATTGGTAGAACAAAAAGACAGCTGGCTAGCTTGTGTTGAGTGGTTGTGTGAGCATTTTAATGTTCGCAGTCACCCTTCCAAAATAGAGTCTGGCCTACCTTTAAATGAAGGCAGGCTCAATGAATCCCTTTTTCCAAGAGCGATTGAGAAATCGGGGTTAACGCTGAGCCACGTTAAAAAAGAATTATTGAATCAATGTCAGTTCCCTGTTGTTGCTGTTGAGTCCGCGACAGGGTCTCCTCTTGTCGTAACCCAAAGCTCCGTTGGCGACTTTCAAGTATTGAATTGTGAATCCAACTTAAGCCAACAAATTCTCCTTAAAGACTTAGTCATTAAAGTGGATGCATTTGTTTGGCAAGTGGGTGCTCAAGCGCTTGATGACGCCCGTGTTCAGGCACATGAGCGCAATGACAGTAAATCCAACACCCGTTGGTTGTGGCGGGTGGTCAAAGAAGTGAAGCCTTGGTATCGCGATCTGTTTATCGCTTCGTTCTTGATCAACGTGCTTGCGCTAGTGGTTCCGTTATTTACCATGAATGTGTACGACCGTGTTGTGCCAAACCAAGCGTTTAACACGCTTTGGGTATTAGCAGCAGGCGTTGGTATCGTTGTTATTTTTGATTGGGTATTGAGAAGCTCACGAAGCTCTGTGACTGATATGGCTGGGCGCTATATTGATAACAAGTTGTCTTCTCAGCTGTTCTCGAAAGTCCTTGGTATGAAGCTCGAAAATCGACCTCAATCGGTAGGCGCATTTGCCAGACAGCTTCAAGACTTCGATAGCGTGAAAGATTTCTTCACTTCTATCTCGTTAGTCACTTTAGTCGATCTGCCATTCACTTTGTTATTCCTACTGCTTATCGGCTGGCTCGGTGGCGCAATGATGTTCATACCTGTCGCGATCATGCTTGTTTTGATTGTGCTGAGCATCGCGATGAAAGGCAAGGTCGAGAAAACATTCGATGAAACCGCACGTCTCTCGACACAAAGACAAGCCCAGCTGTTTGATTGCTTAACAATCCTTCCGGATATCAAGCAAAACAATGCTGAGGGTATTACCCAGAAGCGTTGGGAACAGACGATTTCGTCGCTCTCTCAATGGCAGACTCAATCTCGTCATTACTCCAATATCGTGACGCACTCTATTCAGTCCAGTCAGCAGATCGTTACCATCACTCTGATCATCTTCGGCGTGTATCAGATCTCTGAAGGCTTGCTGAGTATGGGTGGTTTGATAGCCGTTGTGATGTTGAGTGGGCGCGCTGCAAGTTCGGTGAACCAGCTTTCTCTTCTATTGCTGAGGTTCCAGCAAACACGTTCGGCCGTTGAAGGGCTGAATCAGATTATGGAGCTACCTCAGGAAGAGTCCAAACACCAAGTTATCGACAAAGGAGACTTTGATGGTGGGGTTAGGTTAGATGAAGTGACGTTTACTTATCCAGAGACTCAAAGCCCTGCATTAAAGGAGATTTCCCTAGAGATCAAACCGGGTGAGCGAGTTGGTCTTGTCGGTGCGGCAGGCGCGGGTAAAACAACTCTACTATCGATTGTTGCGCGCCAGTATTTGCCAACAACAGGACAAGCTTTCTATCAAGAAATCGATGGGCAATTATGGCCAACCAGCGTTCTGCGTAGTGGCATGGGTTGGGTAGGGCAAACCACTAATCTTATCTTTGGTAGTGTTTACGACAACGTCACATTAGGTGCGACTAACGTTGATGAAGAAAAGCTAAGACAAGCGCTGCAACAGTCAGGGCTCAACGGTTATATGGGGCGCTTGAGCAACGGCTTAGAAACGCCAGTCGGCGAGGGTGGTCGATTGCTTTCAGGAGGCCAACGACAAGCTGTGGCAATAGCGAGAGCATTGTATCGCTGTCCAAAACTATTGATTATGGATGAACCTACTAGTGCTCTAGATAATCAAGCTGAGATACAGTTCTTCAATGCACTTCAAAGTATGCCAAGAGAAACTTCAATGCTGATCAGCTCACACAAATCTTCATTCTTGATGATGTGTGACCGAGTGGTTGTGTTGGATAAAGGTCAAATCGTAGCTGAGGGTGAGCCAAAAGATATCCTCTCTCTACAGAAGAAAAGTGTACCCAAAGGGGCGAGTCGATTTAAGACGGTTTCAGTGGTGAAGGGAGGCCGTCATGAGTAATGATATTCAATGGACCAACAACCACTTAGCATTCCGCTCTCGAAAGCTGATTTGGTTGAGTGCTCTACTCATTGTATCAATTATCGGTTGGGCTACGTGGGCAACATTAGAAGAAGTCGTGATCGGTGAAGGTAAAGTCGTTCCAAGTCTTTCGGTGCAAACCATTCAGAGCTTAGAAGGTGGACTGGTTCAAGAGATCATGGTGCGACAAGGCCAATCTGTAGTGAAGGGGCAACCTCTAGCTAAGTTAGAAGACACACGTTTTAAGGCGGCGTTTTTAGAGTCGGCTCAACAAGCGGATACCTTGCTTGCTCAGCAATTAAGATTAAAGGCTGAGCTGTCGACGGTCGTTTTAAATAACGATGCGAAAGAGTGGTATGAGCGAGTGGTCTTGGTGCCTCAAGATATTGCGGTTGATGTATCAAGCCACCCTGCGTTAATGAATGCCAAGGCGAACTACCGAGAACGTTTAGGACAGTTGAAGTCTGAACTGGAAGAGGCGGCACTTCGTATCGAGCAACAAGACCAAGCTCGTGTCGATACGTTTAACAATATCCAGACTCTTGAAAGCAGCCTCGAGATTGTGATTCGTGAGCGCAACATGCTGAAAGACGTGGTAGCGAGCGGTGCTGTTGCGGAAGTTGAGCTACTTAAACTCAACCGTGATGTAGTCAAACTCAAAGGTGATATTGCTAGCTCAAAAGTAGCAGCGCAGAAGCAGATAGCTGCCTACTCAGAGTCGATAGCGGATCATCGAAGTATCGCTTTAGATTTTCGTACCAAAGTACAAGGCCAACTGAACGAAGTTGCCAGCAAAATAGCGCAATTGAATGAAAGCCAACAGGCGATAGCCGACCAACTCAAGCGTACTGAAATTGTCGCGCCCGTTGATGGCACAGTCAAAGAGATCTTTGTGCGTACCATTGGTGGTGTAGTTCGTCCCGGCGAGCCGATCATTGAGATCATTCCATCAAACAGTGACCTGATTGTTGAAGCGAGAATCTCTCCGCAAGATATTGCGTTTGTTCATAACGGGTTAGGTGCAACAGTGAAATTCACGGCCTACGATTTCGTCATTTATGGCGGACTTAAAGGCGAGGTGATTTACGTGAGTGCCGACGCCTTACAAACGGAAGACGGAAACGCCTATTATCGTGCCCATATTCAGTTAAACGAAGACCAGCAACAAAACTCTGCCTTTAGCATTATCCCAGGGATGCAAGTCGCGGTCGATATATTAACCGGAGAGAAAACAGTATTGAGTTATTGGTTAAAACCTATTTTACGAGCTAAGGAAAACTCACTTCGTGAACGATGAAGTGGGTTAAAGCATAAATATAAAAGGAAGTGTAATGCATTCAAAATTCTTACTCTCTTCTTGCTTGCTAATGAGTGGGCTGTCTCAAGCAGCTTCATTAGAAGAGTCCGTGGCCTTTGCCATCGACTATAGCCCAGAGATATTGGCGCAATACTCCCGATACCAATCGGTGGTCAGAGACGGAGACGCGGCGAGTGGTTTGTATATGCCGCAAGTGAACTTGTACGCGGCAGCAGGTTATGAAGAAACGCGCTACAACAGTGGTAGCAAACTTGATACCGATGATCGAGGCCTAACGAGAACGGAAATTGGCGTTAAAGTATCCCAGTTACTATTTGATGGTTTTAAAACCACATCGAATGTCGATCGACTGACGTTCGAAGCAGAAGCTGAGCGTCTAACTCTGATTTCGCGAGCTGAAAACGTATCGTTAGATGTGGTGAGAAATTACCTCGATATCCTAAAAGCAGAGACGCTACTTGAATTGTCTAAGCGTAATGTAAAAGAGCACCAAGAGATCTATCAAGATATCCAAGATAAAAAGAGCAAAGGCTTGAGTAGCAACTCGGATCTGGCTCAAATCTCCGCCCGTGTCGCGACCGCGCAGTCTTCACTTATCGCCGCTCAGAACAACCTGTTTGATTTGCAAACTCAGTATCTACGCTTGGTTGGCAAACCTGCGGTGAACTTGGTTTACCCCCGGTTTGATTACGCTCTATTACCAAGCTCAGCACAGGTCGCACTTGAACAAGCTGTCGAGAATCACCCTGAAATCAAAGCCTCTTTGCTTGATATCGACGCGGCTCGTAAAGAGATGCGCCGCGAGAAAGGGGATTACTACCCAGAACTAAAACTTGAGCTTCATGCCAATAAGAATGACAACGTATCTAACCCGCCAGGCGGTGTCGATGAAGATGCACGTATCATGTTGACGATGGATTATGACCTGTTTAATGGCTTCTCTACCGACTCCAGGGTTGAATCGTCAGCTTGGCGAGTGGAAGAGGCAAGGGCGATCCGATTACGAACAGAGCGTGAGGTTCGAGAAGGTACACAACTGGCTTGGAACGCTTACAAAATGCTTGAGCAGCAAAAATCCTTACTTCAACAGAATGTTGATGCAGCGAAAATTGCAGAGCTTGGCTATATCCAGCAATTCAATGTTGGCAGACGAAGCCTTCTTGATGTACTGGATGCAAAAGTAGAAGTGTTTTTGGCTCGAAGAAACTTCATCAGCACTGAATATGATCAAACGTTAGCGGCTTATCGAGTGTTAAATGCGATGGGTATGTTGACGTATGCGTTGAGGATTGAACATCCAGAAGAGTGGCAAGGGGAGAATAAGTAATGAGATATTTTAAACTAGCGCTACTTAGCTCTATCTTGCTAATGGGATGTGCAGAAACGCCTGATACGACAATGACACGCCACCAAATTGATGACTTAGCGGATAATGACCGAGATGGTGTGATTAACCAGCGAGATCTATGTGCCGATACGCCAGAAGGTGTAACGGTAGACATTAAAGGGTGTGCCAATTGGAAAATTGTCGAAGACGTTGAAGTATTAAGTGTGGCATTTGATTTTGATAAGTATGACCTTAAACCTGATCATACCGCTGTATTAAATGAGTTGGTGCGTTTACTAGGAGAGCAGCCTGATGCTTCGGTTACCTTGGTCGGAGATACCAGTGCTGAAGGTACAAACGTGTATAACAAAGCATTGGCCAAGAAAAGAACGGGCGTGATTCGAGACGCATTGATTGATAGAGGCATCAATGGTGAGCGAATCTTTGAACAAGAGTTTACTCAGATAACCAGCTTGACTCAGCATCTTCACAAGCGTAAGCGTAGAACGATCGCGGTGATTAAAACAGAAAGCATGGAAGTGAACCCATCTTGGAACATCTTCACTTCAGAAATGCAGCTCGATAGTAATAGCGATGTTGAGTCTAAAACGTCGATTGATCCAGTAGGAGGCCAGTAATGAAATGTCTAGCTAATAAATCGGGCTTGCTGCTTGCTGCTGTACCTGCGTTGTTCTCTGTATCGACATTTGCGAATGATGCCAGTGACATTGGTTTGGTCGCGATTGAGCCGAATATGCAGGGGCTTGTAGAAGATCTGCTTAAGAGCCAAGAGATCGACTTAGAAATCTTGTTGAGTGACAGCGTCCCAGAACAGATGATCATGCAGCGCTCGCGTGTTGGTATCACTTCCAAAAAGTGGACTGACAAAGAGATGGCAAGGTTTGATATGCGTTACGGTTATAGGCCAACAGAGCTGATGTTTACCGCTGACGTGATTGCGATTCTAGCCAATGAAAATAACCCTGCGACATCAATCACCGTCGCTGAATTAATTGATGTGTTTGGTTGTTCTAACGATCCTAAACATCCAAAATGGTCAGCAAGTAGTGATATTCGTAACGGTGAAAGCCTAGATACTCATATGTTGCCCTTTGCCATTGATCACAACCTGAAAGGCCATACTACCTTTTCAAGTTGGGTCGAATGTGGAACAGAAGGAGAATATGCCCATACTCAGTTCTTAGCGGATTTACCTGATCTGATTAATAAGATTGAAGACGAAGATGCCGCCATTGGTTACACCGTTTACTCAGATCAGATCTCTGATGTGAAATGGTTGAGCGTGGTTGATAACCTAGGTGTGAACTACGACCTAAACAAAGAAACGATCCTCTCTGGTCGTTACCCGTTAGCTACGGTTTATTACATGTACTTGAATATTCCAGCGCATCGCAAAGGCTTTACGGAACAAGAGGAGTTTTTTGTTGGGCTTACCTTGTCACAAGATCATCAAGTCGTTTTGAACCAATACGGCTTCATCAGCTTGCCGCCAGAAGCTATTCAACGTAACAAAGTCAGATTGTCGCTTGAAGAGCCTGCTATTGAAGGTGGCTACAAGTAATGGGTATGTTATGTTGTAACTGTTGTGGGAGAGTGATATTCTCTCTTTCGTAATGGTTCTCAACGTGACGGATTACGTTATTCGGTGATGAAATTATCTAGCGGGCATGTATGCCCGTTTTTTTTTCGCCTAAAATTTGCGACTCGAGCAGTTGTTTGTCGTTTGGTCACGTATAATGGACACTTCATATAGCGCTAAATAAGCCCAGTCGATGAAAATCTTTCAAGTTCTAATCTTGCCTCTAATGCTGTCCCTCAATGCTATTTCATTTTCAGCGCAAGCAACCGAAAGCTGGTGGCTAAGAACAGTATTTAACAGCAGCCCAAGTCTGCCGAATTCTCAAAACTATATTAATGATATCGAGTTGATGGATTGTGGTGAGATCGAAGGTACTTTGTTGTGCAGTGACTTAACCCAATATTACGACCTGGATGTGTATGTTGAACTGGAGTTGGGGGACTCAAGTGTCGAAACGGTTCGCTTAAACCTGCCATATTCGGACCTAAGTTACACAAAGCTTCAGGCATACCTTCGCCAAGATGGCTTTGCTCTCAGTTCAATTCGTATTGGTGAAGATGAATTCGATGTTACAGCTCAACTCGAACAAGCTCGAAATGAAGGTGTTGGTTTCGATAAGGTGGATAAACAGCTGGTCGAATTCATCAACGCGCCTCACGGTTCAGCAGAGCAACTGAGTGTGTGGAATGTGCCTAGCTTATCTTCTTCTAGCTCTACTTCTCCTTGGATTCAGTTACAGAGTGATGGTGACAACTTAACGGTTGAACTTAATCGTTTTTAATTGCTCAAATTTATAGATAGTTTCGTTATTTATTAGGCTAAACAAGCCTTTCAGGAGAACGGCTCGCGGGCAGACAGCAAGTTATAATTCATTTAAGTGTTCGTTTTTCTGCGGCTCTCACATTTTTAATAAGCGTTTAGCTTTGCCATTTGTTATACGTTGAGCCTTCGGTAAAACGAGCTTAGGATACGTTCAGTATTGATAAAGGAGACAACCCATGGTTGCAAGAGTAACGATAGCGCCACAAGGCCCAGAACTTTCTGAGCTGGTGCAAGGATACTGGCGTACAGCAGAGTGGGGCATGACCCCGCAACAACGCCTGACTTTCCTGAAGCAACATATTGATCTTGGCATCACAACTGTTGATCACGCGGATATTTACGGTAACTACCAATGTGAAAAGTTGTTTGGTGAGGCGTTAGCGCTTGAACCAAGCCTTCGTGATGATATTCAAATCGTCACCAAGTGCGATATCAACCTATGTGGTGACCACACTCCAGATCGTAAGATCAATCACTATGACACCAGCGCGCAGCATATTTACCAATCAGTAAATAACTCATTAGAGCACTTAGGTGTTAACGATATCGATGTATTGTTGATTCACCGCCCTGACGTGTTAATGGATGCCGATGAAGTAGCAGAAGCGTTCGCAGAGCTACACAAAGTAGGTAAAGTTAAGCACTTCGGTGTTTCTAACTTTTCACCGCGTCAGTTCGAACTGCTTCAATCTCGACTCGGTAAGCCGTTAGTGACCAACCAAGTTGAAATCAACCCATTGAACTTCGAAGTGGCTCATGATGGCACGCTAGATCAACTGCAGATGAACCGCATTCGCCCGATGGCGTGGTCTTGTCTCGGTGGTGGTAGCATCTTCAGTGGTGATTCAGCGCAAGCGGTTCGCGTTCGTGATGAGCTAGAGGCGATTCGTCAAGAAGTCGGTGCAGACAGCATTGATCAAGTGATTTACGCTTGGGTTCGTCGTTTACCATCTAGTCCAATTGCAATTATTGGTTCTGGTAAGATTGAGCGTGTGAAGACGGCCGTTGATGCACTGAAAATCGAGCTGACGCGCGAACAGTGGTATCGCGTATGGGTGGCATCTAAAGGTCACGGTGTGCCATAGAAAGCAATTCGTATAGAAGTCAAAGCCAGCTAAGTAAGCTGGCTTTTTTGTGTTCGCCTAACATGTTTCTCCAAAACTGTGATTAAGGTGGAATAATTTTCAAAAACACTCATAATGCACTCTGTTTTTCACCAGTTGGATATTTCCATTGAGCACTTCAAAATTCTCTTCAATCGCCCTTAAACCAGAGCTTCTAAATACGTTAGATTCTCTTGGTTATACTGAAATGACGCCGATCCAAGCGTTAAGTCTTCCTACTATCCTAAATGGCAAGGACGTTATCGGTCAGGGTAAAACGGGTTCAGGTAAAACAGCTGCTTTCGGTTTAGGCGTGCTGCAGAACCTACGCGTTAAGCGTTTCCGTGTTCAGTCTTTAGTGTTATGTCCGACTCGTGAGCTTGCAGACCAAGTAGCAAAAGAGATTCGTACTCTTGCTCGTGGTATTCACAACATTAAAGTGCTGACACTATGTGGCGGTATGCCAATGGGCCCACAGATTGGTTCACTAGAGCATGGCGCACACATTCTTGTGGGCACACCTGGTCGTATTCTTGATCACCTAGAGAAAGGCCGCATTGACCTGTCTGAGCTGAACACACTTGTGTTAGATGAAGCGGATCGCATGCTAGAGATGGGTTTCCAAGACGCTTTGGATGCTGTGATTGAAGCGGCGCCAAAAGAACGCCAAACTCTGCTATTCAGTGCGACTTTCCCTAAACAGATCAAATCTGTTGCAGACCGCATTATGCGCAATCCAGAAATGGTGAAGGTTGAATCAACACACGATCACTCAAGCATCCAACAACACTTCTACAAGTTAGAAGGTTCTGAAGCTCGTGATGACGCTCTAGAGTTGCTGTTACTTCATCACCAACCGGAGTCTGCGGTTGTGTTCTGTAACACTAAGAAAGAAGTGCAGAACGTAAACGATGAGCTAAGCCACCGCGGTTTCAGTGTTATCGAACTTCATGGTGACATGGAACAGCGTGAACGTGACCAAGCTTTGGTTCAGTTCTCAAACAAAACCATCTCGATTCTAGTGGCGACAGACGTTGCGGCTCGCGGTCTTGATGTTGATAACCTAGATGCTGTGTTCAACTTTGAATTGTCTCGCGACCCTGAAGTTCACGTACACCGTATTGGTCGTACTGGCCGTGCAGGAAGCAAAGGCGTAGCGATCAGCTTTTTTAGTGAAAAAGAGATGTACCGTGTTGCTCAAATTGATGAGTACATGGACATGCCAATCGAGCCATCTGAACTGCCAGCAAAACCAATTGCTAAGCCGTACTACTCAAACATGGTTACCATCCAAATTGATGGCGGTAAGAAAGCTAAGCTTCGTGCTGGTGATATTCTTGGCGCACTGACGGGCCAAGGCGGCATTGATGGTAAATCAGTAGGTAAGATCAATCTGTTTGCAATGCGTGCTTACGTAGCGGTAGAAAGATCTGTGGCTAAAAAAGCACTGAACAAAATCGAATCAGGTAAAATGAAGGGTCGTCAATTCCGCGCCCGAATCCTGAAGTAATTCGAGACTGAATCCCTTTGCTGCGATATGTCTAATTAACGACATTGCTAATTAATGGCATTGCAGTAAAGGGTGTTCCACAAAATGCCACTTAAGTTTCTTATCTTAGGTTTATCGACCTAGTCCTCTATACCAAAGCATTATTCATCGGGTCTTATCGAATAAAGATCGTTGATATGTTTTCCTTCGCTAAGATACCAAGTCATCGCTTCCTGTCGATTGTGAACCAATATCGTGATTGTGGTTATTGAACCATCATCAAAATAACAAAGCTCATATTCTAAATCGCTTGGATGATCAGGAATAGCGGCCATAGCTTCCCTCCCAAATATCAATCATTTTAAATACGTCAACCCAACTCATTTATAGGGTTCGTATCACGTCAAATGAGTAATAAAATCAAGTCACATCACTGCCATTAATTATTTTTAGTTTAATCATTTGCCTAAATAGCTAGATTAGCAAGTTTGGGTCTCAATTTATCTCAAAGTTCTTACGACCACTGTTTATTAAGACTACTTTTATAAGAGCTAGAATTAGCGTTATAAAAACTGGGCTAACCTTAAAGGGATGAGTTAATCGGTTTGTGGCTTTGTTGAATGTCGTGAGAGGGTAGAATGAGAAAGTGCCGGTGGTTAGTTTTAGTGATCTGTTTTCTATTTACTGGGTGCGGGACCAAGTTCGCCTATAACAATATAGGTTGGTTTGTCGTTAGCTATATAGAAGATTTTGTTTCCCTCTCAAATAGCCAAGAATCAGAGCTTGAAGAGCGATTAGATATATTACAGAAATGGCATAAAGAAACTCAGCTACCTCTGTACATCTCGCAATTAGAAGCGATTCAAAACGTAGATCGGTCGGATATGAATCCCGCTTTTATTGTGGGCCAAAGTGAACAAACGAAAGAGCATATTCGCACAATCGTCAATAAGTTCGCTCCAGATATTTACGCCTTGAGTATGCAGCTTAGCCCTAAGCAAGACAGGGAGTTTTTAAAGAACTTTCGTGAAAAGCAGCAAGACTATTATGAAGAAAGGTTGTCGTTGAACGATGACGATTCGAGAGAGCGATACCGAAACAGAATAGAAGAGCGTGCAGAACGGTGGTTAGGTTCAGTATCGAAAGAACAAAAACAGATTATTTTGGCTTGGTCTAAAGAGTGGGTAAATACCAATAGCAGTTGGCGACAATATCAAAACAACATCTATGAAGAGCTAACGACGCTGATGGCAAAGAAGAGCGACCTACATATTGCTCAGCCAATTATTATGAAGTTGCTTTTAAACAATGAAGCTTATTATCCTGCTGAACTTGAGCCGCAGCTTAACCAAAATATGGAAACATCAGCCAAGTTTTTAGTAGATATGGCCGCGACCAGCAGTAACAAGCAGTGGGCGTATTTTATGAATGAGTTAGAAAGCCTCAAAGGAACGTTGGAGTCATTGCAAGAGTAGAGCGTTCTTTTTAAAGGCTAGCGGTCATTATCGAGCTAGACTTTCATCAAACTGAATTTCGGAACCTAACCCCTGTTGCTCATCAGTAGTTTTGGAATCGAACTTTTGGCTGTCTTCGATATTTTCTGCATCAGTTGAAAGCTTGGCTGTTGAATGCCGTGATCACTTTGCAATTCATCAATCATCAATAACCACAACCGTGCTGTCATTTCTGAATCGGCTAACGCTCTGTGGAAAGTACCGTCGTTGTCGATATTTTTGAAACGCACAAGGTCGCCTAGCTTATGAGTTGGTGCGTCTTGGATTAGACGACGAGCTATCAACATTGAGCAAGCGAACTGTCCATTGTAATCGCGACCAATATTATCTAATTCCGCATCAAGAAAGCGCTTATCAAATGAGGCATTGTGAGCGACAAGTTGGCTGTCTTGAATGAAGTCTGCAAACTCATCCATCACTTCACTACAACTGGCCGCTGTGCTTAACATACGGTTACTGATTCCGGTATAACCTTCAATGAATCCACTCACACGAAATCCCGGGTTCATGAGCTGCTGGAAGGTGTCGACGACTTCGCCGTTAACGAGTTTAACCGCACCGATCTCAATCGCTCGGTCGCCCATATTTGGTGATAAGCCTGTGGTCTCGAAATCGAGAACGATAACGGAATCTGCGGAGTTTGGAGCCATCGTGTTTCCTAATTGCTGTTTGGTAGTATCGCTTTACATGGGGCGTTTGGTGTTGCTATGGGTCAATCAGTTATTGGCTATTGCTGATAGTAAGTTCAGTGTAACCCGTCGAATCGTCATGCTCTCTGTTGAAGGTCAAGGTATCGTAGCGGTGAACAATCAATTCAGCCGTGGTCGCGATAATCGTCCCTTCAAGCAAATGCCCACCAATTACATTGCCATTCTCATCAGCAACGGAGATATGAATATGCTGGTGGTTTGGGGTTAGCGTTGCCATCACCGAGACTATTTCGAACGGAGCTTGAACTAGCTTGGTGTTGTTGGCATTAGCTAAGCGAATATTGAGTTGAGAAACACATCCGACACAAGACGCAATAGAGCCCGCGGAGATATTGTGCGCTGTCACTAGCCTCTGGATCTCTAGCTTTAGGTCTTGGCCGCGGGTTAATCTCGTTGCGATAGGAGTGATCATCTCATACCTCTGTTTTATCTGTGTATCAAAGAACAAAACGAAGCCGCATAGGGCTTCGTTTTATTTTCATTTTGGCTAATGCGACTTTTCTTTTGGTTAATGCAACTTTGCATTTTCTGTCGCTGAAATTACTTAGTCTTGTTGCTGTTCTCTTTTCTTCTTAGGAACGAAGTTCAATACTGAGATTGGCACTTCTTTGCGTGGTTCGAAACCTTCAACAACGCGACGTTCAATCAAGTGACCAAGACGCTTTTCAATAATGCACAGGTTTTTGAAGTTATCTTTTGATAGGAAAGAGATCGCTTCGCCAGATGCATCAGCACGGCCTGTACGACCAATACGGTGAACATAATCATCTGCTGGGAATGGCATGTCGTAGTTCACTACGCGGCTTAGGTTGTCGATATCGATACCACGAGCAGCAACACCCGTCGCGACTAAGTATTTTAGGCGACCTTTCTTAAAGTCAGCCAAGATTTTTTCACGAATCGCTTGGCTACGTCCACTGTGGAAAGCTTCCGCTTGAATACCACGTTTCTCAAGTTGAGCAACCAACTTAGCCGCGCCGTGCTTGGTTTCGATAAAGATAAGCGCTTGGTCCCAGTTACCTTCGGTAATCATGTGGCTCAATAGTGCTGACTTACGGTCTTTATCTACCGTTACCAACCATTGCTCAATGTTCGCTTTAGACGCATCAGTCTTGGCAATCGAAATCTCTTCCGCTTCACTGATTGCACTTTTCGCTAGTGCACGCACTGGCGTTGAAAGCGTTGCCGAGAACAGCAGGTTTTGGATGTCTTGTGGTAGACGCGCGATGATCTTGTTGATGTCTTCAATGAACCCCATGTCTAGCATGCGGTCAGCTTCATCTAGAACCAGTACTTCCACTTCATCAAAGTGAACGGCACGTTGTCCGTACATGTCGATCAAACGACCTGGTGTTGCCACAAGAATATCCACGCCTTCAATAAGACGATCTTTCTGGTGTTGGTAAGACACGCCACCGTACATCGCTAGTGATGTTAGGTTTAGGAACTTCGCGTACTTAGTGATGTTCTGTTCAACCTGAACTGCCAGCTCACGCGTTGGTGTCAGGATAACTGCGCGGATACGTTTTTTACGCTGCGTTTCACCTTTGCTTAGCATTTCTAAGATAGGGAGAACAAAGCTCGCAGTTTTACCTGTACCTGTTTGTGCTGCAGCAATAAGGTTCTTACCAGAAAGAACAATCGGAATTGCTTTTTCTTGAATAGAGGTTGGCTTTTCATAGCCTTGTTTTGCAACGGCTTTAACAATAGGTGAGCTTAATCCAAGCTTGGAAAATGGCATAAGTTTCTCGGTATGATTTGGCTAAATAGCGATGGAAAGGTTTAACAATCTTATACAAGGATAAGATTAATGGCGGCATTCTACCATGTTGCTTGCTCACCGCTAGTCACATGCACATAAAAAAATCCAGTGTCGACAAGGCACTGGATTTTTAGTTTTGGTTGATCGCGATCTAGCTTTGCTTTATCGAAAGCGCTTAAGCGATCTCAATCTTCTCAGCTTGGTTCTGCTCTACCATTGATAGTGCTAGCGCTTCTGCGGCCTTAATGCCGTCGATACCAGCAGACAGGATACCGCCTGCGTAGCCTGCACCTTCACCAGCCGGGAAGAAGCCCTTAAGGTTGATGCTTTGGAAGTCTTTGCCACGTTTGATGCATACAGGAGAAGACGTACGTGTCTCAACACCGGTAAGTAGGCCGTCTGGCGTAGAGAAACCTTTGATCTTCTTCTCGAACGCTGGGATTGCTTCACGAATCGCTTCGATAGCAAAATCAGGCAGCGCTTTTGAAATATCAGTCAGGTGGATACCCGGCGTGAATGACGGTTGTACTTCACCGATTGCACTTGGATCGCGACCTTTCAAGAAGTCACCGATTTTTTGAGCTGGTGCATCGTAGTTTTCACCACCAAGAACATAAGCGCCGCTTTCTAGTTCACGTTGTAAACGGATACCAGCCAGTGCGTCACCTGGGTAATCACGCTCTGGGTCGATACCTACAACGATCGCGCTGTTTGCGTTACGTTCTGCACGAGAGTATTGGCTCATGCCGTTCGTTACTACGCGGCCTTCTTCAGACGTTGCAGCAACCACAGTACCACCTGGGCACATACAGAAGCTGTATACAGTGCGGCCATTCTTACAGTGGTGAACGAGTTTGTAGTCCGCAGCACCTAGGATTGGGTTGCCTGCGTTCTTACCGAAACGAGCTTCATCGATCATCGATTGCTTGTGTTCGATACGGAAACCAACAGAGAAAGGCTTCGCTTCCATGTAAACGCCACGATCGTACAGCATTTCAAACGTGTCACGAGCACTGTGGCCAACAGCCAATACCACGTGACGAGATTTGATCTCTTCACCGTTAGAAAGCGTTAGGCCAGTGATTTGACCATCTTCCATATGAACGTCGTCAACACGAGTGCTGAAACGGATTTCGCCACCAAGTTCAATGATAGAAGCGCGCATCTTTTCGATCATGGTAACCAGTTTAAAGGTACCGATGTGCGGCTTACTTACGTATAGAATTTCTTCTGGTGCACCCGCAGCAACGAACTCTTCAATTACTTTACGGCCGTAGTGCTTTGGATCTTTAACTTGGCTGTACAGCTTACCGTCAGAGAAAGTACCTGCGCCGCCTTCACCAAACTGTACGTTTGATTCTGTGTTCAGCGTACGCTTACGCCAGAAACCAAAGGTATCTTTCGTACGCTCACGAACTTCTTTACCACGCTCAACGATGATTGGGTTGAAACCCATTTGAGCAAGCACTAGGCCAGCGAATAGACCACATGGGCCAAAACCGATAACCACAGGGCGCTCAGTTTGGTTCTCAACCGCTTTAGCAACAAACTTGTACTCCATATCAGGAGTCACTTTTACGTGCGGGTCGCTAATGAATTGTTCTAACAACTCAGCTTCGTTTTCAACGAGAACGTCAAGCGTGTAGATAAGTAAGATCTTTGATTTCTTACGAGCATCGTAGCCACGTTTAAAGATATTAAAAGAGAGTACCTGATCAGAGTTAATACCAAGTTTCGCTTCAATAGCGTCTTGAATAGCAGACTCTTCATGGTCTAGTGGGAGTTTAATTTCGGTTAAACGTATCATTTCGATGTCTCGTTTTTATAGGTGTCTTAGCTAGTTCGTTTCTTTATACAGAGTTTGATGAAAACGCTGATGTTGAAAGAAGCGATAAGCTCACAATGGCGCGCATTTTACGAGAAATTGATTTATCTGTCATACTAATTTGGAAACATGGAGCAAATAGACACGATATTAGAGCCGTATGATGTTGAATTTTGCTTTGGGATGAGTATTATCCCCATTCTTCAATTTTGACTAACTTATAGAGCAGAGCATCATGGCATTTGTCGTAGGCGATAATTGTATTCAATGTAAATACACAGACTGTGTGGCAGTGTGCCCCGCAGATGCGTTCCATGAAGGCCCAAACTTCATGGTAATTAACCCGATCGAATGTATCGATTGTGGTTTATGTGTACCTGAATGTGATGCTCAAGCGATCTTCCAAGAAGACGAACTGCCAGAAGATCAAAAGATCTTCATCGAAGTGAACGCAGAGCTCGCTGAGATTTGGCCTGTGCAAACGGAAGTAAAAGCACCAATGGATGACGCTGAAAAGTGGAATGGTGTGTGTGATAAGTTGGCAATGCTAGAAAAGTAATTGTTGAAAAGAACTCAAATAAAAAGGCGTACTGATTTAATCAATACGCCTTTTTTAATATCTGAACACTGTCGATTGGCTAGTTAGCTTAGAGGTCTAGCTGTGCTGACGACGCATGTTGTCGAGAATGATGCCAGTCGCCATTGCAACGTTCAAAGACTCTGCGCCACCGAATGCTGGAATCGTAATCTTATCTGTCACGTATTTAGCGGCGTGTTCACGAATACCGTGAGACTCGCTGCCCATCAGCAAAATGCCATTTGCAGTGAAGTCAGTCTTATGAACACTTTCGCCTTCCAAAAATGCACCGTAAACCGGTAGATTCGCTTGCTCTAAGTAAGCTGGTAAGTCAGTTTGACTTACGTGTACTCGGCCAAAGCTGCCCATAGTCGCGCTGATAGTTTTAGGGTTGTATGGGTCTGCGCAATCACTGCTCGCAACGATATGCTTGATGCCATACCAGTCTGCTACGCGAATAATCGTACCTAGGTTGCCAGGGTCTGAAACGCCATCAAGCGCAATCATCAGTCCTGTTGCTTCTGGTAGTTCAAACGTTGGGATCTCAACAACTGCAATCGCGGCATTGTTACTTACCAAAGTACTTGCTTTGGTTAGATCATCCAGCGAGGCTTCAACACAATCAAACTCAATCAGTGAAGCATGATTTTCAGATAAGAAATCAGCGGTAGCAAAGACGTTCTTCACGACTAAGTCACTATTGAACAGCTCAAGAACGTTCTTTTCACCTTGAACTAGAAACAGGCCGTGGGCTTTACGTTGTTTCTTTTGGCCCAAAGCACGAAGGAGTTTTAATTGGTTTTTTGAAATCATGTTTTTATCCTAGATATAAGCCCGCGCATTATAGAGCAAAGGTTAGCGAACCAAAAGCGTGATGACTCAATGCGATCCATATAAAAAGCAAAAGCAACCTACTTAAAAAAGAAAAGCGCACTAAATAGCGCGCTCTTATGGGATTTACTCACCTAAGTTAAGTTGAACTGACAGCCTAATACGGAGCCGGGTAGCGTTTAAATACTGTGTTGATATCAGTCAGGATCTCTTCTGATAGCGGTTTACTGAAAGCGGCTACGTTCTCTTTTAGCTGCTCCATCGTAGTTGCACCAATGATGGTGGACGTCACCCCATCAACTTGATTACACCATGCCAATGCCAGTTGGCTCGGAGTAAATCCATGAGCGTTTGCTACTTCAACATAGCCTTTAACCGCTTCGTTGGCAGATTCAGTGTCACGGAAAATGCCTTTACGTTGCATGTAAGTCCAACGGCTGCCTTCCGGTCTTGCGCCATCGATGTACTTTCCACTCAACATGCCTGCAGCTAAAGGTGACCATGGCAGGTAAGCGACATCTTCATGCACACAGTTCTCAATCAGATATGGCCAGTCTTTTGCGTGCAGTAGGCTAAATTCATTCTGAATCGAAACCATACGTGGCAAATCGTGTTTTTCACTCAGCTTGAGGTAAGTGTTAATGCCCCAAGTAGAATCATCTGAAAGCCCGACATGGCGAATTTTACCCGCCTTAATACAGCTTGCCAGTGCTTGTAGGATTTCCAACATCTCAGCTTCATGCTGCTTTCGGTCAATATCACTAAATCGAATGTGATTCGGGAAATGCTTACCAAAGTGAGGTGTAGTGCGATTTGGCCAGTGAAGTTGGTAAAGGTCGATATAGTCTGTTTGTAGGCGTTTTAATGATGCATCAACGGCTGCGATCACGGCTTCACCTGTTATCGGCCCACCATCTCGAACCCAAGGAAGCCCTGGCCCGGCAATTTTGCTCGCAATGATCAACTCTTGTCGACGCTGTGGGTTACGCGATAACCAGTTACCAATGATCGCTTCTGTTTTTCCGTAGGTATCTGGAGAAGGTGGAACCGCGTACATCTCTGCAGTATCGATAAAGTTAATACCTTGGCTTAATGCGTATTCGATCTGTTGGTCGGCTTGCTGCTGCGTATTTTGTAGCCCCCAAGTCATGCTGCCAAGACAGATACGGGAAACGGGAATTTGACTACTTCCTAGCTTTGAATATTCCATTGAATTCGGGGTTCCTGTGGTTAGGTTCTCTGGTACTCGCATTATAGTTTTGAAAAGAGGGCGAATGAGGAATGAAAACGAATATGAATTATTAGCACAAAATGACACGACAAGGTATGGCATCGGGGAGTTTAGTGAGTCATTTCTCAGCGCTGAAAGCTAGTGTGTGCAATGCGTGAAAATACATTCGCGAGAAACTATGAGCCAATTGGTGATCGAGAAGTGAAGAACAACAAGCAATGAGCGAAGGTTTAATGTTCAGCTTGTTTGGGAGTGGGGGAGAGGAGAACAGATCAAAAATAAAAAAAGCTCTACCGGATAGAGCGTAGAGCTTTTTTATAGGGGTCTTAATAGTGCTAGGTATTCATTGAGTTACGAGGTCGCGTTTGTGTCTAATCCACCCTGGATCTGCGCCTGTCTTAGAGCTTCCTGCCTTTGAACTTCTTTCTCAGTTAATACTGGTCGAAGCGTTTCCTCAGAGGCTTGAGGAGAGAAAATGAAATATTTATTAATCGTCATAACTGTGTCTCCGTGCAACGTATGACAGATTCTGCATCAAGGATAAATTGTGATCATCATCCACTTTGTACTTTTGTTAGGCTGAGAGCGGAGGGCGTAGAATGCGTACAAAGCGATCTCTTATCATCCGTATGCAATGTTTAACTGACGAAACCCTCTGTTTTCAAGTATAGGAAGCGCATCTAATTTCGCACAATAATGATTTAGAGCAATTACATACATGGTCAGGGGCGTAAGATGAAAACCCTCGCTACTGACTCTGTGCTCGTATTTATTTAACGATGTATCACTTATCGACATAATAATTAAGTCAGTAAATCAATTACTTAATCCATGGTGAGATGAATTATGGAAAAGCTTGTAGAACGTTTTCTGAATTACGTTACTTTTGATACCAAATCCGATCCTTCTAATCAGCAATGCCCAAGTTCACCGGGTCAAATTACCTTTGCTGAAGCCTTAAAGTTAGAATTGGTGGCATTAGACTTAGTTGATGTGTCTTTAGATGACAATGGATACTTGATGGCGAAACTGCCGTCGAATGTCGATTACGATGTGCCTGCGATTGGCTTTGTGGCGCACATGGATACCGCTCCTGACGCATCAGGCGCCAACGTGAAACCACAAGTGATTAAAGATTACCGAGGTGGAACGATTGAATTAGGGGAAAGTGGCGAGAGTTTGAACCCAAGCCAGTATCCAGATCTTGATTCTTTACATGGTCACGACCTGATTACGACTGACGGCACAACTCTGCTTGGTGCCGACAACAAAGCGGGCATCGCTGAAATCATCAGTGCAATTGCTTACCTGAAAGCGAATCCAGACATCAAACACGGCGACATCTGCATTGGTTTCACGCCGGATGAAGAGATTGGTCGCGGTGCGAACCTGTTTGACGTTGAAAAATTTGGCGCCGAGTGGGCGTACACCATCGATGGTGGCCCAGTAGGGGAGTTGGAATTTGAGAACTTCAATGCCACGAGCGCCGATGTTATCTGTCATGGCGTGAACGTTCACCCGGGCACCGCAAAAGATAAAATGGTGAACTCGATGAACATTGCAGCGCAATTCCAATTGATGATGCCTGCGCAAGAAACACCAGAGTGCACAGAAGGTTATGAAGGCTTCTACCACCTGAAATCGGCGGAAATGGGTGTGGCTCGCTCTGAACTGGGATACATCATCCGTGATTTTGAACGTGAGGGTGTAGAAGCGCGTAAAGCATTCATGCAACAGAAAGTCGATGAGCTGAATGAGCGCCTTGAGAAAGGCCGTGTTGAGCTGGTGCTAACCGATAGCTACTTCAACATGAAAGAGATGGTTGAACCGCATCAACATATTATTGAATTGGCCAAGCAGGCGATGATTGAGTGCAATGTCGAGCCAATGGTTAAACCAATCCGAGGTGGTACAGACGGTGCTCGCTTATCTTTCATGGGGCTACCATGTCCGAATATCTTTACTGGCGGTTACAACTTCCACGGTATTCATGAGTTCATTACCATTCAAGGCATGGAGCAAGCGGTAAAAGTGATTGTCGAATTGTCTCAACGTACAGCAACGCATTACCAAAAATAGAACATCAGAGCGTTATATCTCTTTGTATTTTTGAGAGTATTCAATAATACTCTCTTTAAGCATAAGGGAGTACGCGATGAAAAAGTTAGTTTTACTTTGCACCCACTTAGCCGTGGGTGCTGTTGGTTTTGGGCTAGGTGTTTACGCATTGCCTATCTTGATTGAGCCTGATTCTCCTTCCTCAAGTTCTGTTGAAGCGATCAGTGAGCAGGCTATCTACACGGGCGAGTTCACTAAAGATCGACAAGACAGTGACTTCTTGCACTGGGGAGAAGGCATCGTCTCAGTATCCGAAAGTGCGATCGCTTTTGAAGGTGAATTGGCGCCGGGACCTGATTACAAGGTTTATCTCTCGCCTAAGTTCATTGAAACCGAGCACGCTTTCAATGACAGCAAGAACGAGTTATTGAGAGTCGGAGATGTGAAAACATTCGACCGCTTTATGGTTGAGCTTCCCGAAGGTACTGATCTTAATCGATTTAATACGGTTGTGATTTGGTGTGAAACTTTTGGCCAATTTATTACTTCTGCCAAGATAAAATGATAGCCTTACCAATAGCTGATTTAGGCACGTAAAAAAGCGCTCTATTTTTGAGCGCTTTTTCATAGCGAAGTCTCCGCTAATCGTTGTAAAGCTCGTCGTTGTAATGCTAAGGAATAAGTAATGGAAAAAGTGTGGCAAGTAATTGATTTTCTACTCGCTCATAAGTTTATTTTTAGTGCGTTGATTATCACTATTATTTTAATCATTCGCCGAATCACCTTATCTCAAATAAGAGGTGATGTTGCTTTCCTTAGTGAAGACCAACGTAACTGGATGTCACGAACCAAAAACGGCACATTCGCGATTATTGTTGTGACGTTATTTGTGCTGTGGAAATCCGAAATCAGCGAGTTTGCGCTATCTGTCACGGCCATTGCTGTTGCGATAGTAGTGGCTTCAAAAGAGATCATTTTGTGTTTCACCGGTTCTATTCAGCGTGCGAGTTCTCGTTCATTTAGAATCGGCGACTGGATCGAAGTGGGTAAAATCAGCGGTGAAGTGATTGAGCACAATCTGATGGCGACCGTGATTCAAGAAATCGATTTGTATCATGGGCAATATCACTTCACTGGCAAGACAGCCACGCTGCCTAATAGCATGTTCTTCACTTATCCGGTTAAGAACCTCAACTTCATGAAGCGTTATGTTTATCATAACTTTTTTGTGACGGTGAAAGACTTTGTAAACCTATACCCTATGCTGTCGGGTCTTATTGTGAAAATTGAAGAGCATTGCGAAGAGTTTATCGATGTTGCTCGCCGTTACAACGGTGTGATCGAAAAGCACGCTGGTGTTGACCTTCCGGGTTCTGAGCCTCACATCCATATCACAAGCAGTTCGACAGGTGAGCAAGAAGTGCACTTTATGATCTTCTGTCCGACCGAAAAAGCGATTCATTTAGAGCAAGATATTCGTAAAGACTTTATGGAAGCGTACGCGGAAGCATTCCCAACGAGCGCTTAGTTTGCTCATCAGTTTACAGTGACCAAGCTATAGTCTCTAAACTATAGCGTCCAAACTATAGCGTCCAAACTATAAGTCCAAACAAAAGAAAGCCGAGAGCGATTAGATCGACTCTCGGCTTTTTTGTTCTTGCTATCTGTTCGTTTAATCTAGGTCAGCCAGTGGCAACCAATCGACTTTTACGCCTGCTTGTTCAAACATATCTTGGCTCACTTTGATTTTATCGCCCCAACGCGAAAGAAAGTCTTCACTTTGCTCTGGGCAGTGTACTGCTGAAATTCCTGTTTGGATGATCTTGGCTGCACAGTTTGGACAAGGAAAGTGAGTCACCCAGATTTCACAGCTGTCCAAATCACGCTTGGCGAATAAGATCGCATTTTCTTCAGCGTGAAGTGTCTTGAGGTACTTCATCTCTCTGTCATCAGTATCCGCACTATCAGACACGCCATGTGGGTAGCCATTAAAACCAACAGAAACAATGCGGTTGTGCTTAGTGATTACGGCGCCGACTTGAGTTGAAGGATCTTTACTCCAAGAACCGACCAATTCCGCCATTTGATAGAAACGTTTAGCCCATTTTGAAATCATGAGAATTCCTTAACAATTAAATGTGAATGCTTATCTGTCTGACAATACATTATGTTAGACAATATCCATAGAGAACAAAAGCTGAGAGATTGATTTACTTAGGAATTGTAGCGTGTTTGTAATCACTTTATAAGCACTTGGTTTCAATTAACATATTGATACACTTTGGCCAGTTATAATTGATATTCCTCGGACAATGGTAACAGAGGTGTTACGTAAATTTTATGCTGTTCAAATACTAATAAGTGACGGTATAACCATGCGTAAAAAGTTGATCCTTACTGCTCTTGCAAGCTCTCTTATTCTTGCTGGATGTGGGCAAGATGCTCAGAATGCCAAGCAAGCGCCTTTACCTCTCGTAGCTGTACAGGATGTTAGCGTCGTTTCTCACCAACAAAGTAAGTCGTACATCGGTCGTATTGAAGCCGTTGAAGACACGGCAATTACTGCACAAGTTTCTGGCTACCTGCAAAGCCGCCATTTCAAAGAAGGCCAAATGGTCGAGAAGGGGCAATTGCTTTACTCAATTGAGCCTTCATCATTTGAAGCAGAAGTAGCAAGCGCGAAAGCGGCTGTTGCTCAAGCGAATGCCAACCTTAAAAAAGCCGAACTTGATTTCAATCGTGGTAAGAACCTACTTCCTAAGGGCAGTATTTCTCAATCTGAATTTGATGCATTAACGGCAAACCTATTAGGTTCTCAAGCACAGTTAGAAGCAAGCCAAGCTCAGTTAAACGCCGCGAATGTCCAACTTTCTCACACCAAAATTATCGCGCCTTTCTCTGGAAGAATCAGTGACACTAAAGTAAGTAAAGGTGACCTAGTTTCACCGTCTTCAGGTGTTCTGACAACTTTGGTTAGCCTAGACCCAATCCATGCATCGTTCAGCATCAGTGAGCGTGAGCGTATTGAGCTGGGTATGGACCGCATCGAAGGCGATGGCAGCAGCGACTCTGCAGGTGTTGAAGTTCAGATCATGCTTGAGAACGGTGAAGCGTTCGAACATCTAGGTCAGCTTGACTTCTTGGGCAACCGTATCAACCTTAATACTGGTACGATCGCGATGCGTGCGATTGCTGATAACCCGAATCAGCAACTACTTCCAGGCCAACACGTTCGCGTTGATCTACGTGAAAAACAACCTATTGATGTTGTGACTATTCCTCGTCGTGCAGTGCAAACCGACCTCGAAGGCGACTTCGTGATGGTATTAGTTGAAGGAGAAGCCGAACCCGTTGCTGAGCGCAGAAACATCGAGATGGGTCGTCAGGTTGAAGGTGGTGTGATTGTTCATTCCGGTCTGGAGAAGAATGACACAGTGATCACTCAAGGCTTACAGCGTGTGCGTAATGGTATGTCCGTTCGCATTCAACCTGCTGCTGAAAAAGCTGAGTAAGGGGCTTATTTATGTTGAGTCGTTTCTTTATTCAAAGGCCCAAGTTTGCCCTTGTCATATCCATAATCTTAACGCTGGCGGGTGCGATTTCTCTCGCTATCTTGCCAGTGGCGGAATATCCAAAAATCAGCCCGCCTTCTGTAAGTGTTACCGCATTCTACACAGGTGCAAGTGCTGAAGTAGTAGAACAGGCGATAGCCGACCCCATAGAAACGTCGGTTAACGGCGTTGAAGATATGATCTACATGTCTTCT
Organism: Vibrio sp. 10N.261.54.E10; assembly: GCF_002877735.2. Classification (NCBI taxonomy): domain Bacteria; kingdom Pseudomonadati; phylum Pseudomonadota; class Gammaproteobacteria; order Vibrionales; family Vibrionaceae; genus Vibrio; species Vibrio sp. 10N.261.54.E10. The sequence goes on along the minus strand of NZ_MCXE02000002.1, from coordinate 384,756 downwards.
AAAAGCGCTAACGATGGTTCATACAACCTTAATGTGACCTTTGATGTTGGTACTGACCCAGATATGGCTCAGGTCAACGTTCAGAACCGAGTTGCTCAAATCGAATCGAAGCTTCCGCAAGAAGTTCGAATGGTGGGTGTCACCGTTAAAAAGCGTTCACCAGACCTTTTGATGGTATTGAACTTCTATTCGCCAAACGGTGAGTACGACGATCAATTCTTGATCAACTACGTTAACCTAAACATTAAAGACCAACTGGCTCGTGTGAAGGGCATCAGTGAAGTTAACGTGTTGGGTGGTGGTGAATACGCGATGCGTGTTTGGTTAGATCCTGAGAAAATGGCTAACCTCAATATCACCACTTCAGACGTGAATCGCGCGTTGGTAGAGCAGAACGTTCAAGTTGCTGCAGGCCGTATTGGTGCTGCACCTTATAACAACGCACAAGAAGTGCAGTTCAACTTGGTAACAAAAGGCCGATTAGAAACAGCTGATGAGTTTGAAAATGTTGTTCTTCGTGCAACTCAAGACGGTTCAACGGTTTACTTAAAAGACATTGCACGTGTTGAGCTTGGTAAAAAGTTCTACGACGGTAATGGTAAATACCGTGGTCAAGATGCGTCGATCGTAACGCTGTCACTTCAATCAGACGCTAACGCGCTGGAAAGTGGCAAAGCTGTGATGGCGATGCTGGAAAACTTAAGCAAGAACTTCCCAGAAGGCGTGGCGTATGAAGCAAGTTACGACACTACACTGTTTGTTGCTGAGTCGATCAAAGGGGTAGTAAAGACCTTAATCGAAGCCATCTTGCTGGTTATTGCGGTAACGTACCTGTTCTTGGGTAGTGCGCGTGCAACCTTGATTCCTGTAGTTGCGATTCCGGTATCTTTGATTGGTACGTTTGCCATCATGCAGATGACGGGTTTCACCATCAACACGGTAACCCTGTTTGGTTTGATACTAGCGATTGGTATCGTAGTAGATGATGCGATCTTGGTTATCGAGAACGTTGATACCACAATGGCTAAAGACCCAACCATTTCACCGCGTAAAGCCACGCTTATTGCGATGAAAGAAGTAACGGGGCCGATCATTACGTCGACCTTGGTTCTACTTGCGGTATTCATCCCTGTTGCAATGCTTCCTGGTATTACTGGCATCATGTACCGTCAGTTCGCTCTGACTATCTGTATCGCGGTTGTTATCTCTTCAATTAACGCATTAACGCTATCACCTGCATTGTGTTCACTGGTTCTTAAGCAGGGTGGTGGTAACACGGCGCGTTGGTACCAAGCATTTAACCGTGGTCTAGAGTCTGTTACTAACAAATACGGTCAAGTGGCTGGCTTCTTAGTTAAGAAAGGCGTTCTGCTGTTCACTTTCTTCTTTGTGGCTTTGGCGGCTGTGACTTATTTTGCGAAGACAACGTCTACGGCGTTTGTACCTCAAGAAGATAAAGGCATTTTGCTGGTTAACGTTCAGCTTCCTGACGCGGCATCCTTGTCTCGAACCGAAGAAGTGACTAAGCAGCTGCTTGAAATGGTTGAACAAGAGCCGGGTGTTGATGGCGTAACACTGGTTAACGGCTACGCATTTATGACGGGCGCTTCTGCGTCGAATGGTGCGTCAATGTTCATCAAGCTTCACGATTGGGACATGCGTAATGCACTGGATGGTCAACACTCTGCTCAGGCTATCTCACAGCGTATTAATGGTCGTGCTGCGACTGAACTTCCTCAAGCTGTCGTGTTTGCGATGGGGCCTCCTGCAGTTCCGGGCATGGGGGCCGCGTCTGGTTTCGAGTTTGTACTTGAAGATACGCTAGGCCGAAGCCGTACTGATCTTGCTATGGTGATGAATGACGTGATAGCTGAGGCGAGCAAACAGCCTGAGATTTCACACACATTCAGTACTTTCCGTGCGAACGTACCTCACTACTATGTCGATATTGACCGTGAGAAAGCGCAGCAATTAGGTATTCCGTTGTCGGAAATTTTCCAAACACTACAAGGTAACCTTGGTTCGTTGTACGTGAACGACTTCACCATGTTTGGTAAGAACTTCCGCGTAACCATGCAAGCTGACAGTGAACACCGTAGCAGCATGGACGACCTACAACGATTCCACGTTCGTTCGTCTAATGGCGAGATGATCCCGTTAAGCACATTGGTGACTTACGATCAGATCTTCGAACCAGATGTAGCATGGCGTTACAACATGTACCGCAGTGCCGTGATTCAAGGTCAACCTGCAGAAGGTTACTCAAGTGGTGATGCGATTGCGGCAATGGAACGCGTAGCTGCAGAAGTATTGCCTCAGGGGTATCAGTACGAATGGACAGGCATGGCTTACCAAGAAGTACTAGCAGGTAACCAAGCGATCTTTGCTTTCGCACTGGCTCTGATCTTCATCTACCTGTTTATGGTGGCTCAATACGAGAGTTGGACAATTCCGATTGCGATTATCCTCGTGGTACCTGTCGCAACCTTAGGCTCCTTCTTGGCATTGAATCTAACGGGCACTCCGCTGAACCTTTATGCACAAATAGGTTTGGTTCTCTTGATAGCCTTGGCCGCGAAGAACGCAATCTTGATTGTGGAATTCGCAAAGGTAGAGCGTGAAGAGAAAGACGCACCGATTGAAGATGCAGCGGTGAAGGGCGGTACACTGCGTTTCCGTGCTGTGAACATGACGTCTTGGTCGTTCATCTTAGGTATCTTCCCGCTTATCTTTGCTGCGGGCGCAGGTCACGTGAGTCAGAACTCTTTGGGTATTTCACTGATCGGCGGCCTGTTATGTGTGTTACTGGCGGGTACGTTCCTAATCCCTGGCTTCTACGCATTCGTGCAACGTAAGCGTGAGAAAGCACACGGTGGTAATACCAAGCTGGTTCCGCTTGATGACGAATAGGGGATTGAGTGTCTTGTAAGATTCGTCTCTTACAAGACCAACCCTCGGAAAACTAATTCCTTGTAAAAACTAAGGTTTAGCATTGCGCTAAGCCTTTTTTTATTCCACTTATGAATAAAAACGCCTTTTATATAAACAAATGTTTGTCATGTGATAGAGCTAACACTCTAATTTGGGTTTTGTAATAAAATGATGTTTTATTGGTAAGTATATGTTTAATATGATTTTAACAAGGTTCAGCTAACGGTTGTATGCTCGAAAACATTTGCACAATAGTGTGAAGTGTTTCAAAATTACGAAGTTATATTGAAATTTTTTGTGCATTGAGGTTCTTATGAAAGTCATTGATTTATTTAAACACCGAGGCGATAGCATGTCTTCGCAACACTCAGAGTTTATGCAATGGATGTCTCCAGCTCTTAGAGATTACTGGGGCGACTTTCTTAATCGTACGCAAAATAGCCATTTCTTTGCGTGGGTTCGTGATCACCATAAACCTGCTGTCAATGAAGATGCACCAGAGATGCCGATGGAACAGCCGATCGTACTTAAGCCAGAAGCACAACTTGTGTTTGATGAGCTTAATCAACAGATCGGTGAAGTCATCCATACTGGCGACTGGATCAATGTAAGTCAAGACCGTATTAACCAGTTCGGCCTTGTTACTGAAGATATGCAGTGGATTCACACTGAGCCTGAAAAAGCGGAAACAGACTCTCCGTTCAAAACAACCATCGCACATGGTTTTTTAACTTTATCTCTGCTTCCTCGATTGACTGACAGTGTTGACCCTGACAAGTCTCAATTCCCAACAGCGAAGATGGTCGTAAACATTGGTCTTAACCAAGTACGTTTCCCATACCCTGTTAAATCGGGCAGTAATGTTCGTGCTAAAAGTACGCTAACAAAAGTAACGCCAATTAAGAAAGGCCTAGAGATTGAACGCGAAATTCGCGTCGAAATCGAAGGTATTCGTCGTCCTGGCGCTGTGATCGTTTCAGTGATTCAACTTCACTTCTAAACGAACCATATAGATTCCAAAAAAAAGAGAGAGCTTAATGCTCTCTCTTTTTTTTCATAAGATAAAACTCACTCACTTATTTAATGCGAGTGTAGCCGTACTCTTCGATAAGGTCTTGCCCTTGCTTTGACTTCACGAACTTGATGAAGTCTTTGCTCTCGTCAGAAACTGAGTCTGTCTTGTGCAGCAACAAGAATGGGCGAGCCAATTCATAGCTGTGGTTAGCAATGTTCTTAGATGTTGGCTCTACGCCTTCAAATGTAATTGCTTTAATCGAACGGTCGATTGAACCAACAGAGATAAAACCAATCGCGTGTGGGTTATGGTTAACAATCGTTTTAACCATGCTGTTGCTGTTTACAACCAAGTTATTTGGGTTGATGTCAGACACTAGACGGTCATTAATGATCTTCGTTAAACCAAGCAAGCTTTCGAAGCTATAGCGTGAGCCAGAAGACGCTTCGCGAGTGACAACTGCGATAGGCTGATCTGCGCCACCCACAGCTTTCCAGTTCGTGATTTTGCCTTTGTAGATATCGAACAGCTGCTCACGTGTAACGTTGCTTACAGCGTTTGAGCGGTTAGTTACTACAGCTAGGCCGTCAAAGGCAATTGGAAATACCTTCAACTTCTCGTCTTGTTCGCGGTCGGTTAAATAACGCGAGCTCATACCGATGTCAGAGACACCTTTATTAACCATGGTAATACCTGCTGTAGAACCAATGCCCTGAACCGCAATATAGTTATCAGGGTGAGTCTTGTTGTACTCCTCAGCTAATACATCCATCACTCGTGATACTGAAGTGGAGCCCGAAATAGTGGTTTCTTGTGCTAAAGCAGCATGAGAAGACAGGGCTAAGGATAAAAGAGAGGCAAGCGCGACTCGTAACATAAACAACTCCTAGTTAATAACATTTGTCGCATATGATAGGTCGGTTATATGACACTTTTGTGAAATTCCATACTCTCGATGTATAGCTGTTCGCTTGATGAGTCGTAGCTTTCTGGGTTTCCGAAAGCAAGATTCGTTTCTGGGAGCAGGGCAGGTATTTTGATTACGCTTGTTCGCTAAAATGTTTGTTGAGTCCTAAGCTAAGTAGAGGAATTCACTACTTAGAAGTTTCTATGAAGTTGCAAGGGGTGTTATGTCCGTCATTCATATCGAGCTGAATCGTCTTTTAATTGGGGCCGAGAGGCTCTGTACATCTCGAAATCGAAGTTTACCTGTCGAGCTAGGCAAATCCCTATATGAAGAGTGTGAGGGTGGTGTGCTGTTTTCTCAGGCGCATTATCTACTCGACTCATCTCACAGTGATTATACAAACGAGATCGTCTGCGTGACTTTTGATGAGTCGCTGTCTTGTTGGTTAGTGATGGTGCCGCTTGAAGGGGATGTCGAAACCGACTCTGTGAATTGGGGGCCGTATCCGTACCTTCCTAAATCGAAGGATCTTGATGCTATTTTGGCGGAAATAGAAAAAGACCCTAAATCGTACTTCTGGTCATAGTCACTCTGTTTTCACGTTTGCTGGTGGCCTGCTCGCAAAGCTGAATCAATGAGTATCAAAACTCAACCACTGAATCCCAAAGCCAAATCATCTCATCCCACACCCAAGTGGCTTAATATTGAAGCCACTTGGTTTACACCAGTTCCCAACTAAGACGTCCACATCAATCTATCGCTTTGTTTCTTTAAACTTGCGGCTTTACGCTCTGCAGTTGTGCTTGTGCCACTAGCGATCGGAAGTCTTTTGGTGTTTTTCCGTGATACGTTTTAAAGGCCGTGCTGAAGTGAGCGGCACTTTTAAAGCCTGACTCATACGCGATTTGAGTGATCGACTTATCCGATGTTCTTAGCTGAGTGGCTGCATGAGCAATACGTTTTATCTTTAATAAGTTTGAGAACGACAGATCTTCAGCCGATAAGCGACGTTTAAGCGTAGCCGGTGACATTCCCATGTAACTGGCGAGCGTATCCAAAGAGATATTGTTTTCAATGTTTTGCTCGATGTAATGAATGACTCTTTGGGTCACGGTTAACCTTGAAGCTCGAGCAATAATAGCCAATAGAGCTGGGTACTGTTCCACCATCAAAGACAGCAAACTTAAGCCTAATTGAGTGAGTGCGTAGTCATTCTGAGAAGAAGAGTTGGCCAGTGACATGATGAGATCTTTCAACTGACAGAGCTCAGTATCCGTTTGATTGAACTTAATGTACTTGTCTGGGATTCGAGCGGACTCTAAATCGCTGAACTGATTAATGAACTTTTGAAAGATAGCCAAATCAAAATCTAAGCAGGTTGCGCTGAATTCGCCATTTTCAGTGTTAACCGTGATGTCTTTAATCTGACCAGAATTGTAAAGGGTGAAATCTCCCGCTTGCAACGAGGCTTGAGTACCATTGGGCAACACAAAAGAAATGCTGCCTTTCGACACTATAAAGATACCGTTTTTAGAGGCAGGATAACGTTCTCGTCTCCTGGGAATGAAGTTTCTGAACTGAGTAACTGTGATTGATGACATAGTGAGCTTCTTTGACGTTGTAAATTGATTGCTTATTGATTGTTTTTTTTAAGTATTGTTTAAGCATGAGACATTTACAAAAAAGGCGCTAATAATTAGCGCCTTTAGAAGTGAACCTTTGAAGCTTTTGACCTTGATAGCTTTGACCTTGAAAGCCGTAACCTTGAAAGCTGTAGCTGTTAAAGCCTTTAAGCTTCGGTTTCGTTTGTCGTTTCAGGCTCGCTAGGCAAGTCCGCAAATACTTGAGTAGGTTTTGCTACTAAGTTACGGCTTTCCTGATTAACTTCAGAGAGAACTACTTCTAAAACGTCTCCCAGTTTGTATACCATTTCTTTATCGATAGATACAGTACCCATATCACCGTTGCACTCTATTCTTTCTTTATTATTAAGAATGAGAGATCCAGGGATAAATGCAGCAGCACCATTTTCAAGTAAACGTACACGCATACCTGCACGGTTAATATCGAAAATCTCAGCTTGGAAACGAGTTTCTTCTGCTGGAGCATTGGCTAGAGTGCGAGCATACAACCAATCGCCAACATTACGCTCAGCCATGCCGTGGTGACGGCGGTGCAGGGCAAGTTCATCACCGATAGTTTCATCTGGTGTTTGAATTGGCGCTTTACCTAAGATGTGTGCTTTAAGCATACGGTGGTTAATCATGTCGCCATATTTACGAATTGGAGAAGTCCAAGTTGCGTAAATATCTAATCCCATCGCGTAGTGCGGTGCAGGCTCATTGCTGATCTCGCTATACGCTTGGAATTTACGAATACGGTTGTCGTAGTAGCTGTTATCTAAAGAACCTAACCAACGACGTAGAGTAGCAAAACCTTCTAGAGAAATGATTTGCTCTTCAGTGAACGGCGTTTCCGCTTGCGGGTTTACCAGTTCAAGAACGTCGGAGATTTTCTCAGCCTTGAAACCAGAATGGCAGTTAAACACACCTTGGTTGAAGCTCTCTTTTAGTACTCGGCCCGCACAGATGTTCGCGCTGATCATTGATTCTTCAACCAGCTTGTTTGCGCTACGACGCATGTCAGCGTGGATAGCGACAACATCGTTATCTTCGCTCAGTTCAAAGCGGTAGTCAGGGCGATCTGGGAACACAACAGCGTTTGCTGAGCGCCATGCTGAACGTGCTTGAGCAAATTGGTGAAGATCAGAAACAATTGCAGCAATCTCTTCTGATGGTTGCCATTTCTCTGATGCACCTGTTTCTAGCCAGTCTGATACGTTGTCGTAAGCAAGACGAGCATGAGATTTGATGTTTGCAGCGAAGAAGTTAATGTCATCACCGATAACGCCATCTTTAGATACCGTTACTGTGCAGCAAAGTGCAGGACGAACTTCGTTCTCGATCAGTGAACATAGGTTGTCAGCAAGATCACGAGGCAACATTGGGATGTTGCGACCAGGAAGGTAGATAGTGAAACCGCGCTCGCGTGCCACTTTATCCATCGCATCATCTGGAGAGATGTAAGCCGTTGGATCAGCAATTGCGATAGTCAGTTCAAAATCACCGTTCTCTTTCTTCTTCGCGTAAAGCGCGTCATCCATATCTTTTGTGCTTTCGCCATCGATAGTCACAAAAGGGACGTGCGTCATGTCTACACGTTCAAGATCGGCGTCATCGTTGATTAGCCAGTTGTCGATGCCTTCAGGCTCGCTGTTTGGTAGATCGTTTTGTGCCAGCGTTACCCACCAAGGTGCAATCTTGTCGTCAGCGTCTGTGATTTTCTCAGAGATCTGAGCCAAGAAACCATTGTCACCTTTTAATGGGTGTTGAACGATATGAGCAACAACCCAGTCACCTTCTTTAAGCGTTTCAGGGTTTAGACCCTTCATTGCTTTCGCTTTAAGTTGCAGTTTTTTGAGCTGCGGGTGATCAGGAACAACGTTCAATCGGCCTTTGAAAAGCTTAACTCGTGCAATAAAGCGAGTAAGACCTTGTTCAACCAATTCCTCAGGCTCTGCTACTTCGCGCTCTTTCTCTGTGCGAATGATGGCAATCACCTTGTCACCGTGCACACATTTCTTCATGTACGGAGGCGGGATAAAGAAGCTTGTTTTGCTATCAACTTCGAGAAAACCAAAACCTTTTTCAGTGGCTTTGATGGTACCTTCCTTTTTAGGGAGGGTTTCTTGGATTTGCTGCTTGAGCTGAGCGAGTAGAGGATTATCTTGAAACATTTTGACTTTTATCTATCGAGGACAATTGAGCACACTATAATCATTGCGAGGCTTGATTACTACTTAAAGGCGAAGTGAGCGTTAATTAATTGCCCTCTTATTTAACTAGGTCAATTTGCTAGGAGATGGGTGCTGTGACGAGATATTCATCAAGTTTTGACGATATGATAACCAGTATTGATGTAAAAGCGAAAAATATGTGATGTATTTCAATTTTTTCTGGATTTTTTTATGCATTTAGGGAATAATCCGCCTCCCTTAGACGTCCCTAATGGCTTGAAGTGTTTTATTACTGCTTCGTAACTCTGAATGGAATCAGTATCTGATTGGATCAGTATTGGAATTGATAGAGCTCCCGGGACCTTTTGTTTACTTATATATAGTGGGATCCCAATGTCCGAATCTGTAATTCAATTTAATGAATTAGCCCTAAACGATAACATTCTTTCAGCTCTTGATAGCATGGGTTTCGTTTCTCCGACTCCAATCCAAGCAGCAGCTATTCCTCTTCTTCTTGAAGGCCGTGACGCACTAGGTAAAGCACAGACTGGTACTGGTAAAACAGCAGCATTCTCTCTGCCTTTACTTAACAAAATCAACCTGAACCAACACAAACCACAAGCAATCATCATGGCTCCTACTCGTGAGCTAGCGATTCAAGTTGCTGCGGAAATCAAAAACCTTGGCCGTGATATCAAAGGTCTTAAAGTTATTGAAATCTACGGTGGTGCTTCAATTGTTGACCAAATGCGTGCTCTAAGCCGCGGTGCTCACATTGTTGTTGGTACTCCAGGTCGTGTTAAAGACTTACTAACTCGTGACCGTCTACACCTAGATGAAGCACACACATTTGTTCTTGATGAAGCAGATGAAATGCTGAAAATGGGCTTCGTAGATGACGTTACTTGGATCCTAGAGCAAGCTCCAGAATCTGCACAACGTGTACTTTTCTCTGCAACTATGCCTCCAATGGTTAAGACTATTGTTGACCGTTACCTACGTAACCCGGCTAGAGTTGACGTTGCTGGTACTAACCACACAGTTGATAAAGTAGCGCAGAACTTCTGGGTTGTTAAAGGCGTAGAAAAAGACGAAGCAATGTCTCGTCTTCTAGAAACCGAAGAAACTGACGCGTCAATCGTATTCGTACGTACTCGTCAAGACACTGAGCGTCTAGCTGATTGGCTATCTGCACGTGGCTTCAAAGCTGCTGCACTGCACGGTGATATTCCTCAGTCTCTACGTGAGCGTACTGTTGATCACATCAAACAAGGTGTTATCGACATCCTAGTTGCAACTGACGTTGTAGCTCGTGGTCTTGATGTTCCACGTATCACTCACGTATTCAACTACGACATCCCATTCGATGTTGAATCTTACATCCACCGTATTGGTCGTACTGGCCGTGCTGGACGTAAAGGTAAAGCGATCCTACTAGTTCGCACTAACCAAATTCGCATGCTTCGCACAATCGAGCGCGTAACTAAGTCTCAAATGGAAGAAATTCAACTTCCTCTACGTGACCAAGTTGCTGCTGCACGTGTTGCTAAGCTTGGCGCTGAACTTGAAACTGAGAAAGAAAGCAAAGCACTAGAAAACTTTGCAGGTCTTATCTCTACTCTTCAAGAGTCTCTAGAAGTTGATGCTGCTACTCTAGCTGCAATGCTTCTTAAGCGTCAGCAAGGTAAGAGCCCACTATTCTACGTTGGCGAAGACCCAATGATCGCTGCTATTGAGCGTGATAAGAACCGTCGCAAAGAGCGTCGTGAAGATCGTGACAACGGCCGTGACGGTGGTGGTCGCAACTTCAATACTCAAGATTGGGATACTTACCAACTACAAGTTGGCCGTGAGCAAGGCGTTCAGGTTAAAGACATCGTTGGCGCACTAGCAAACGAACTTGGCCTAACTAAAGGTTCTATCGGTGCTATCAAGCTAGACCAAGGTTCTACTTACGTTCAACTGCCAAAAGCAATGAACTCTGAAACTGCTGGTAAGCTAAGCAAACTTCGCATTCGTCAAAAAGAAGCTGGCGCTGTAGTTGTTGATTTCAATGACTTCCGTGAGCCTCGTCGTGGCGGCGGCGGTCGTGATGGCAACCGTGGTGGCAACCGTGGCGGTCGTGATGGTGGCGGCTACCGTGGTAACCGTGAAGGCGGCAACCGCGAAGGTGGTAACCGTGAAGGCGGTCGTGGTGGATACCGTGGCAACCGTGATGGTGCTCGCGATGGTAACTCTGCTGGCGGACGTGATGGCGAACGTCGTTTCGACCGTAACCGTGGTGGCGATCACCGTGGTAACTTCCGTGGCGAACGTGGCCATGGTAACGGCAATGGCGGTGGTAACCGTGGTCGTCGTCCAGAGCGCAACGAAGGTTAATCAACCTGTCGCTTAGACGCTTTAGGTCTAGACACTGAACTTAAAAGCCGAGCATAATGCTCGGCTTTTTTGTGCCTGCTATTTGAACTTAAGCTTTGGTTGGCTCGATATTCGTAGCTAACTTACTTTAATCAAGCTTCGTTCCTGTAACTATGCTTCGTCCATGAAACTAAGCATCGCGCCTAGAACGAATGTTAGTGCCAAAACTTAGCTGTATCGCGTTCTAAGCCTATACTAAAAGAACGTGCTACAAGATGCTGAAACAAAGAGTGAAGGCTATCTAAGCGTCGTTACAGTGCATCTATTCGTAGAGTTGTGCTCGAAGGCAATCAAAATAAGATCAGATCACTATTCTCAACTTCAGTGAGCTTTTTGATGCAAACACTGAGCAATTGAGAAATCAAGCAAAAAGTTATCGGTAATGATAAGCAGACGAAAGGGAAGGGTGGTTGTTTTTCAAGCGGATCACCTGCATTTGTTCGAGTCGCTTTAATTAACTGAATCAAGTTAAAAATAACGTGAGCACTCGTTTGCGTCACCTGTTCATTAATTTTCTTATTCAACTATTTTTTAATTCCGCTCTCGAAATAAATAATTTAATGACCAAGATCAACTTAATTGTGTTCATTTAGTGATTTTTTCAAAACAAAAGTTGAAAGATTCAAAAATTATTGAATAATGGGCTTAACTAAAATTGAAGTAAACACTTCATCCAATTCGTACTGAAACAGGATCCATATCCAATGTCTAATTCGTTTGTTCTGGTTATTAACTCGGGTAGTTCATCCCTAAAATTTGCTGTAATCGATTCTGTTTCTGGTGAAGCAGTATTAAGTGGCCTAGGGGAGTGTTTTGGTCTTGAAGATGCTCGTATGAGCTGGAAATTCCAAGGCGAGAAAACTGAAATTGCCATTCAAGGTGAAGATAACCACCACAAAATTGCCATTGGCAAATTGGTTGGCCTGATGGAAGACCTAGGCTTCACGGCTGATATCGTGGCTATCGGTCACCGTATCGTTCACGGCGGTGAGAAGTTCACTCAAACGGTTCGCATTACTGAAGAAGTAACGAACGAAATTGAAAGCCTATCTGACCTAGCTCCACTTCATAACCCAGCAGGTGCTATCGGTATCCGTGCTGCAATTGAAGCTTTCCCTTCTCTACCTCAGTTCGCTGTATTTGATACTGCTTTCCACCAAACAATGCCTCAACGTGCATTCACTGGTGCAATCGCAAAAGAGCTATACACAGACTTCGGCGTACGTCGCTACGGTTTCCACGGCACTAGCCACTACTTCGTTAGCCGTGAAGCTGCGAAGATGGTTAACAAGCCAATCGAAAAATCGAGCTTCATCTCTGTTCACCTAGGTAACGGCGCATCTGTATGTGCTATTAAAGATGGTAACAGTGTTGATACTTCTATGGGCTTCACACCACTTTCAGGCCTAATGATGGGCACACGTTGTGGTGACCTAGACCCAGGCATCATCGAATACCTACTTAAGAAAGGCTGGTCACAAGAGCAAGTATTTAACTCTCTAAACAAGGAGTCTGGCTTCCTTGGCGTGTCTGGTCTTACGAGCGATGCTCGTGGCATCTTAGAAGCAATGGAAGAGGGCCACGAAGGCGCTAAGCTTGCGTTTGAGGTGTTTACTTACCGCGTAGCGAAATACGTTGCTTCTTACCTAGCAACGCTAGATTCTTTAGACGGTATCATCTTCACTGGTGGTATCGGTGAGAACTCTCTACCAATTCGTCGTGAGATCTTAAACAACCTTAAGATTCTAGGTTTCGTTGAAGATGTAGCAGGTAACGAATCTGCTCGCTTTGGTGCTGAAGGGATCATCGCTAAGTCTGAAATGTTAGACGCAGTAGCAATGGTTATCCCAACCAACGAAGAATTCGTGATCGCCCAGCAGTCGGTTGAACTGCTGTAATTTTTTCAAAAACAGATAGTTAAAAGCGAGCTTAGTGCTCGCTTTTTTTGTGCTCATATGTTGGATAGACCATCGCTAAGTGGCCTTATAGCGAGATAGTCAAAACTCATTCTATTGATTTCGGCAAATCATTTTGTAGCTTCAAACTAGTGATGTTAGGGCTGGCTTGTGATGCCCCAAAAACGCCTAGAATTGAACTTGCAAGGTTTCAGATACAAAAAGTAATAGATGCGACGATCTAGCCCCATCGCCCTCAATGAAATTAAGACTATTGCTTGAATGTAGTGCGCCACTGAATCGGCGATACATGAAAAGCCGATTTAAAGTGCTTTCTGAATACACTGTCAGAGCCAAAACCCGCTTGCTCTGCAACTTGAGGTATCGATAGTTTCGTGGTTTCTAATAGACGTTGGCTAAACACCAAACGTCGATTTTGCAGCCATTCACCAAATGTACAACCATAGGTGGATTTAAACTGGCGTGTAAAGGTACGTTTACTCATCGCACAGCGCTCAGCGAGTTCATCTAGTGAATGAGACTGATTGAGACTCTGCTCAACCTGCTCAATCACAAGGTTAATACTTGTCTCTGTGAGGGGTTTTATGTTGACTGGTGCTGGTATGTATTGTTGCTGCCCACCATTACGAGATGGTGCAGTCACCATCTTACGAGCGAGATCATTCGCAAGCTCACTACCACACAAACGGCGCACTATGTGCAGACAGCAATCGAGTGAAGCTGCTACTCCAGCAGAGGTGATGATAGTCTCATGTTCAACAAATAGAGGGTTTGGGTCAAAATTCACCTTAGGAAATTGCTGCTGAAATTGTTCGGTAAATGCCCAGTGGCTTGTGGCTCGTTTGCCATCGAGAACGCCAGCACACGCGAGAACATAAGAACCAAGGCAGAGCCCTACCAGCAACTTCCCTTTATCATGATGATCTATTAACGCCTCTAGAAGTCGCTCACTTGGCTCTGGCAGGTCATTTGGCCAGCTTGGAATAATTATAATATCGGCTTCTTGGGTAGCACTTAGATCGCTATCGACAACCACACCAAATCCAGAGCTTGTTTCAAACCGCAAGCTGTTTTCGCTACAGGTCCTCAAGTTAAACCGAACCGGCTGACCGAAAAAGATATCTTGAAACACCAGACAGGGCACAGAGAGATGAAAAGCACTGATGCCTTCGAAGGCTATCATAGTAATTTTAATTAACTCGCTTGATTTGTTCATGAGTGTCTCGATTTGCGCGAACGTTGACTTTCAAGACAGTATCATAAGAAGTCGGAAAGTAGCATACTAAATCGTATAGAGAACATGACTTCTTAGTGAGTTTAGAGAGGCATTATGAAGATCCACCACCTACGTAGCGCAACTTTTATCATTGAATCTGGCGAAACATTTATCCTTATTGATCCTATGTTGGGGAAAAAAGGCTCTATGCCTCCGTTTTCAGTCATTAAGGCTAAGGCCGCGAAAAATCCAACCGTTGAGATGCCAAGTAATGCCGATGAGCTACTAAACAAGGTTACTCATACCTTAATTACTCACAGTCAAACACTTGGTATCAAGGCATTACAACATGGAGATCACCTAGATCCGGCAGGTGAGACGTTTTTAACAAGTCGTAATATCCCAGTTGCGACACCAGCCAAAGATAAGGCTTACCTAGACAAATATGACTTAACGGTAAATTGGGGAATTGAAGACTGGCAAACTATCGACTTTCTAGACGGAAAGCTCACCGCGGTTCCGGCTTTGCACGGCCATGGATGGATTCACAAGGTAATGGCTAATGGTGTTGGATTTTTCTTGGAGCTCCCCAATGAGCCTTCTATTTACATTAGCGGTGATACAGTTCTAACCGATGATGTAAAACGAGCGTTGACTGAGTTGAAACCTGATATCACAGTAGTCGCGGCAGGTCGTGCTCGTATGGACGTTGGTCAACCGTTATTGATGTCTATTGATGAGGTCATGGAGTTTATTCGCCTTTCCCCTAATAAGGTGGTTGCGAACCATATGGAGGCACTCAATCACTGTGCAGTGACTCGACCAATTCTTAAAGAAGCAATTGATAAAAACGGTTTGTCAGATAAAGTCCTTATTCCTGCTGATGGTGAGACCTTGGAGTTTTAGATACCTGAACTAATCCGGTGACTCCCGATTTAAGTAAATAGTCTAAATGATTTCTGTCCAAACCCGTGTTAATAGGTGCGATTATAATAGCTTGCCAACCAACGAAGAATTCGTGATTGCTCAACAGTCGGTAGAACTTCTGTAATCTGAACTGAAGTCTAAGCAAGAAAAAGACAATCAAAAGCGAGCCCAAGTGGCTCGCTTTTTGTGTCTAGTAAAGATGCGTCTGAATGTTTTAACAGGGGGATAGCCTACAAGGCGATCGTGAAACAGTTTTAGAACAGAGCTTAAATTGCGACTCATCGGGTGATCTGGAAGCGCTAAGGTTATTTAGTCCCTGAGCGGTAGTTTGGATCTGTCCAGCATCGAGGTAACTCTTCCCCTGACATAAACATCAGTTCGGACTTTTTAAACATCTCAGGGTCTTGCTGTTCTTCGCCTGCTTGAAACCGACCTTCGATACTGTCTTGAAATAAGTTGGTTAATTTGGTCATTTCAGTTACATCAACGAGGTCACCGGTTTTTTCTCTTTTAGAAACATTTTTTTGCCCTCAATCTAATCGGTCACCCCAAATTATAATTGCTATTTGGAAAATGAGAGTCTTTTCAATTCCGGCACTTCTTGACTAAGCAGACCCCAGAGCTACGCTTATGATCATCGACAACCCAATCGATGAACAAACTTATCCTCAACAAATAAATGGAGTCGCGATGTCATCTGCCCATATTGCAAACAATCTCAGTGAACTGATTGGCGATACCGATCTTGTTAGAATCAACAGTCTTTCAGAGATATCAGGTTGTGAGATTCTTATTAAGTGCGAACACCAGAACCCGGGTGGTTCGATTAAAGATAGAGCGGCACTTCAGTTGGTTATGGATGCAATAGAAGCCGGTAAGCTTAAGCCGGGAATGACAATCGTTGAAGGTACTGCTGGTAATACGGGAATAGGACTTGCTCTGGTCGCTAAATCCCTTGGTTACAAAATGTTGGTGGTGATGCCAAAAGGGCAGGCACAAGAGAAAGAGCGCATGATCTCGCTTTATAATGCTGAACTGTTATTGGTCGACCCTTGTCCTTTTGCAAACCCTGAACATTTTTACCACACGGCTAAGCGGATTGGTGTCGAAAATGAGAGTTATTGGTGGGCAGATCAGTTTGAAAATCTCAGTAATTATCGAGCGCACTATTTAAATACTGGACCTGAGATCTGGCAGCAAACACAGGGGAATATTGATGCTCTAGTTTCAGTGGTGGGGACGGGTGGAACCATTGCCGGAAACTCACACTATCTATCTGAGCAGCAACCCAATCTCGAAACTTGGTTAGTTGACCCAAATGGGTCCGGCATTTATTCGTTTCTACGTAATGGACACTATCAATCAACGGGAAGTTCGTTCACGGAAGGCATAGGGATCATGCGAACGGTTGAAAATTTCAGGCAGGCAAAAATCAATCGTGCTATCACGCTTCCCGATCAGGATTTGGTGACGATATCCCGCCTTGTTGCGGAGCATGACGGTATTCTTCTAGGAAGCAGTTCATCGCTGAACGTAGCAGGTGCACTATACGCTGCGGCTAGAATGGGGAAAGGGAAAACCATTGTTACATTTAGCTGTGACCTTGCTGAGCGCTCGTATTCGAAGCTGCACAACGAAACGTTTCTGAAAGAAAAAGAGATACAGCTTAATAAAGAAAACCTCTCTCAACTATGGGCTCGTTATCAAGCCGAAGATGGCAGTATGGTCGTCAACGTATAGTCGCTTTAAGTTAGTAACAGCCAGTGGTCTGCCAGCTCTTTCGTTAGCGCTGAACATCCGGTTAGAGCTAAACATCCGTTAGCACCAAATCCGGCACTATTGCTTGTTATTAGGGTAGTGAATCACATTATGAAATACGGCGTTTCCTTCACCGATATTTTTGTAGGCATGGGTCTGGTTGGCATTGAAGCGAACGGCTTGTCCTGCGCGTAACGTATGCCACTCATCATCAAACATCACGGCCATCTCTCCTGAAATGCATAAGATGTGCTCAGTGACGCCTGCGTTATGTGGGGCGGATTCATGCTGGTAATCGGGTGCTAGGGTGAGTTCGAATATTTCAAATCCTAGTGCTTCCTCAAAAGGAAACAACAAACTGACGAAAAAGCCAATGTTGTATTCCTCATGTCTTAGTTCGTTTGCGTCTCTGAATAAACTCGTCAGTTCACTGTTTGGGCTAGCAGTGATAAAGCTTGAAAGTGACACCTCGAACCCAGAAGCTATTTGCCAGAGCTTAGCGACTGTCGGGCTGGATTCTCCACGTTCAATTTGTCCTAGCATTGCTTTGCTTACGCCAGTTTCTTTCGCTGTTTTGTCTAAGCTCCAGCCTTTTTGTTGGCGAAGGCGTTTCAAATTAACACCAACTTTAATTTCTGTTTGCATATTTTCTCTAAAAGTTTTTACAAATAAGTTGTGCGTTATAGCGCACAGTGCTAGGTTTGGTCTATGGACGTTATAACGCACGCAAGAAGAGATTAACATGACTAAGCTAAAATTTTCTCACGTCAGTACCGGCTTTATCGCTGTTTTCATTGGTTATGCGAGCGCTGCGGCGATTATTTTCCAAGCGGCAATGAGTGCTGGAGCAACCGAAGAACAAGTGGCGTCATGGTTTTGGGCGTTGGGAGTTGGCATGGGCGTAACCACAATACTGCTTTCGTTTCATTACAAGAAGCCTGTGGTTACAGCGTGGTCGACGCCTGGAGCGGCGTTGTTAATCACATCTCTTGAAGGGCTGACAATGAATCAGGCTGTGGCCGTGTTTTTGTTCAGTTCGATGTTGATCACGTTAGTTGGATTAGCGGGGATATTTGAGAAAGTCCTAAAACAGATCCCAACATCGATTGCCTCTGCGATGCTCGCGGGGATCCTATTGCAATTCGGTTTGGGTTTGTTCACGTCGTTAATGGAAGAGGCACAAGTCGTAGCGGTCATGCTCGCTGTATTTATTCTGGCGAAAGCGCGGTTAGGTAATTTACTGATCCCAAGTATTTTCATTATCGCACTGGTTATGTGTGTGGGGTTTGGCAAACTCGATGTCAGTCAGGTAACTATGGGATTAACGACCCCGATGTTCATTACGCCCGATTTTGAGTTCTTTTCGTTGTTCAGTGTAGGTATCCCATTGTTTATAGTGACGATGGCTTCACAGAACTTACCGGGATTTGCGGTTCTAAAAGCGAACGGATACCAGGTCGATTCATCGAAGATCATTACCACCACTGGGGTGACAGGTTTGATCTTCGCGCCGTTTGGTGGCTTTGCGTATAACCTTGCTGCGATTACGGGCGCTATTTGCATGGGCCCGAATGCGGATGGCAATCCAAAGACACGTTACATGGCGGGGATCTGTATGGGCGGGTTTTACTTGTTAGCTGGCGTGATGGGGATGTCATTTGTGTCGCTGTTTAGCGCCGTGCCCTCCGAGATTGTCATTGCGGTTGCTGGCTTAGCGGTGATGCCGACCTTGATGAATTGCCTTGCGGTATCAATGGCAGACAGTCATTACCGAGAACCCGCATTGCTTACTTTCTTATTCACTGCTTCTGGTACTAATTTACTGGGAATCGGCAGTGCATTTTGGGGTTTGTGTATCGGGTTGTTTTGTTGCTGGTTACACAATTACAAAGCTAAGTCACGTGGAGCAAGCAAGACTTCGCAAACTTCGTCGTAATGAAACGACTCAAGATTATGATCAGGTTCGCTGTGAATTAGAAACACCAGCAAGTTGTTTGAGTAGTAAGCCCAGTCATACTTGTGACTGGGCTTGCTTACAAAGGAATAAAGCTACTTAACTTCGTATCTCAGTAGCACTTCATTATCGAGAACGACATTTGTCGACCAGATAAAGCTTGCGCCAGCACCACTGAATTTTTCGATAAAGTTCATGTACGCTTTTTTATTGTTCACGCCAATATCGTCTTCTGAATATACTGATGCTTGAGGCCAAGATGTTGAATCGAACTCTTGGTTCATCCAGTTGGTTGGTGTTTCCCAATGAGCGGCGTAGGCATCTTGACCGTGGTCAGTTCCTTCCGTGGTGCAGCTTTCAGAAAGACGCTTCCCGTCCACTTCACTCAAACAAGTCAGGTCATAAATCGGTGAGGTATAAAAGGTTTGTGCTTGCCATTCTGGTCCTGTCACGGTTCCGTCACTAAAGCTCGCGATAAAGCCACCATCGCCAGCGTGGTATGCCTTTCCGCGGTTATCTTCGCTGCCAAGACCTAGGTTTTCTTCCCAATCAATCACTTTCACCGCAATCGTGTAAGGCTTCTTCACCTTAAATTTGACGATGTTTGAGTTAAACGGTGTGAAAGGAACGGTGTCTACCACGATTAACTGGCCGTTGATATAAAGTTCGAAATAGTTATCGGCAAAAATATAACCTGTTATTTCTTCACCGTCTTGATCCACTATCGCTACAGGTACAGAGCTTTGATCGACTTCGGCTAGGCTGCTTGGTGTGGTGTTTGAGCACTCTTCATAAAGATCAAAGGCTTTTGGCCCTGTCGCAAAGTTGTTCTTGGCTGGAACCGTCCAAACCTTTCCTTCTGAGTCCATAATTTCCCCGACGCCCGCCACTCGGCTACGTCCGTTTGCACACTCAAAGAGATTCGATTCAACAGTGGTCGCCACACCTTGAGTAATACTCGCTGAGCCTTGGTAATCACTGATGTTGCTGACCGAAGGCGTATCTGATGATGGTGAGCAGCCTGTAGCGAGCAAAGCAACCGATGAAAGGGCAAGGGCTTGATATTTTTTGATGATCATTGATTGGGTATCCTAAATGGGTGATTTAAATAAGCGTGGTTCAAAATAAGCCAAGTGCAAGTAAGTTAATTGAAAACAAAGCTATTTCAAACAAATCCGAGCTAAGTAGCTAAGTAGCTAAGTAGTTAAGTAAGCCGTGAACTCATAGCTGATAGCTGGAACGACGAAACTAAGCAAGAGCCAAAGCAATTGTGAGGTACCACGCTTATTATTTGATGAGGCATATATTACCCGTACAAATGTAAACAAGCGTAAAGCTGAGTAAGCATGCGCAAAACAGCGCTTTTATAGGATGATCACATCAGCTTGCGCGGAGCTTGAAAAAATACTTAGAACGAAGCGGTTTCAGGTTGTGATTGAGATAGTATTTTGCTACAAAACGCGCATAATCTCGCTATACAACATTTAAAGAAGAATTTACCTATGACTACCTTTCAATACTACTTTCACCAACTGCCTTGCTTCGACTGTAAAAAAACGACAGTAAGTACTGATCTTGGTTGGTTAACGCCTGCGATGAAAGACGATGCTATCGCACAAGTGACAGCAACACTTGCACAAGGCGAGGTCACTCCTGATCTTTCAGCGGACGTGGTTTGTACGAAAGATGAAGCGCGTGAGTATTTACTACTGAACTTCTTCGGTTATTCAGAAGAAGAGCTAGCAAGCGGAATCGAAGCGGATGATGAAAAAGAAGTGGTAGACGAAATCGCAGAGCTAGTAGAAGAAGGTAAAGACACCATCACCTTCGAACATGAGATTGCTCTTCAGTGCTGTGCAGACTGCGATGTTGAAGACGAGTCAAACTAAGCTCTTGTATTAAGAGTATTAAACTAAGTACTCTTATTAAGGTTCATCATGAAGCTATGATGTTCTAATGATGAAAGGCGTTAGCGAATTGAGTTCGCTAACGCCTTTTTTGTCTCTCTGTTTCTTATCTTTAAGCGGCATTCAATCTTAAGATGTTGTGCTTTCTATGATGCCTTGTTTGCTCAGTTGCGAAAGGATCTCAGCGGTCTTCTCTCTGAATAAATCTCTCAGTAGACGCACAGTCGGGGTGATGGATTGACGACTTGGACACACTAACCACAGCTCGGTAGGGGTCGGCTTAAACTCAGGCATAACTTTAACCACTTCGCCTGAAAGCAGATGAGGTGACATGTCTAAACAAGATTTTATTGCCACTCCTTTACCCGCGATACACCAACGTCTTACAAGGTCTGCGTCGTTCGAAGCGCGATTTCCTTTTAGTTTCACTTTATGATCTTGAGTACCATCGTTAAACACCCACTCGTCTTGCAACATGTCATGGAGTTGGTAAAGCAAACCATTGTGCTGCGCTAAGTCACTCGGGTGTTTTGGTGTTCCCATTTCAGCCAAGTAGTCAGGAGCCGCACACAATATCCTCGGCACATCGCATATCTTAAAACCATACATATTGGCATCGGTCGGGGAGCCGTAACGCAGCGCCATATCGACGGAATCTCGGTAGAAGTCGATATTGCTATCGCTGATGCTAGTGCGAAGCGTCGCCTTTGGGTATTCAAGCAAGAACTCATCTAACCAAGGTGTGATTAGGTTGCGTCCTAGATCCGATGAAAGCGCTATGCGAATTTCACCGTCAAGAATACCGAGCTCTTCGCGCATATTGAGCTTTGCTTGCTCCAACATCTTTAAGGCTTGTTCGCATTCCGGTAAATAACGCTCGCCAGCTGAAGAGAGCCTTAGGTGGCGCGTGGTTCTTACAAATAACTCCGCACCGAGTGCCGCTTCAACACGTTTTACCGCTGCACTTGCTGTGGCAGTACGCATATCGAGGTTGGTGGCTGCAGCGGTGATACTGCGAAACTCCGCCACTTTCAAAATGACCTGTAAGTCTTCAAGAAGCATTTCGTTTCCCTGTTCTGAACCTTGAATCGGTTGTTCGGTTACCCATAAATTAGGCATTTTCAAATTGCTAATCTTAGTATTTTTCCTGCGCATATACATCTTATTATCAAAAATCATTTGATAATAATTCAAATATTAGGCGGTTTATCTAGAGTGAGAATTGACTAAGATTAACTCGTCTAATTCAAGGAGAAAGCACAATGTCAGTACCATCAAAAATGAAAGCTATCGGATTTACTCAATCACTTGCGATTACAGAGCAAGACAGTTTATTTGAGTTTGAAACGAGTCTGCCAGAACTAAAAAATAATGACTTGCTAGTAAAAGTGAGCGCGACTTCTATTAACCCTGCTGACGCAAAAATTCGTATTCGTAGTGCCAAAGACAAAACACTCGAACAACCAAAAGTGTTGGGCTATGACGCAGTCGGTGAAGTTGTTGGCAAAGGTGCTGACGTTGAAGGCTTCAAAGTCGGTGACCGTGTGTACTATGCGGGTGACGTAACACGCATGGGTGCTAACGCAGAATACCAAGCTGTGGACTACCGTATTACCGCTAAAGCGCCGAAGAGCCTTTCTGATGAAGCTGCAGCCGTTATGCCACTAGCAACGCTTACGGCATGGGAAGCGTTGTTTGACCGCCTGCGAGTTCGTCCTGAAGAGAAAAAATCTATCCTGATCATTGGTGGAGCGGGCGGCGTTGGTTCAATTACGATTCAACTGGCTAAGCAACTCACCAACCTAAATGTTATCGCAACAGCTTCAAGACCTGAAACGGAGCAGTGGGTAAGGGATATGGGTGCGGATCATGTGGTGAACCACCGTAACCTTGTCGAGTCTGTGCGAGAGCAAGGCATTCAACACGTCGACTACATCTTCAATGTTGCGGATACAAAAGGGCACTGGGATGCGATGGTTGAATTGATCGCACCGCAAGGCATGATCAGTTCGATTGTTGAATTTGATGGTGGCATTGACTTGTCAGCGCTGCAAGGCAAATCAGCAGGCTTTGTTTGGGAGCTGATGTTTACACGTTCACTGTTTAACACCGAAGATATCCAGAAGCAGCAAGACATCCTATTCCAAGCCGCGAATCTGATTGATGCGGGCCGTATTAAATCGACGCTAACCTCGACCCTAAATGGCTTTAGTGTGGAAACACTGAAAGATGCACACCAACGTATTGAAAGCAGTGCCTCGATTGGTAAAACAGCTATCAAATACTAATTGCTGATGTTTTAATCCGCCGTTGTTTTGAATTGTTGACGGTTTAAATAGAAGAAGCCCCTGATATCTGATTGCTAGTCAAAAGGTTTCAGGGGCTTTTGTTTGTTTTCAGTTTAGTCAGTTTAGTCAGCTTCTGGTGATGTGATAGGTTTCGATGTTCTGAAGTGAAGCTGTATTAGGTCTAGCTCAAAAGGCGAGGGCTCTTTGTCCGCAATCAAAAAAAATATTTGTTTGATGTCTCGTGCCTTAAGTTCCGGCGCATCGCTCAGTAGCCGACCTCTGAACACCGCTTGAAAATCATTGAAGTGGAACACCTTGTTAAGCCGCACTCCCTTTATCGTATCGAAATCGTGTTTGTATTGAACTCGATTACCATCTTTCGATGTTGTGAGCCTCAGTTGGTAGGTGCGACCATCACCAACGAAAACTAGCTCTGCGCTATCTATTTCATGGGCTGGTGATTCAATGGAGCGCTTTACAGAACTGAAACCACCATTGTTTTCTAACGATAGCTCGCCCCTAAATCGACTCATATCATCAAGATAAATGAGCCCGCCCGTTGAGATGCCACCCATTACATCGTCGTTGGTCGCTGTCCAATTCTTGTGTTCGTTCGGTTGTATAAAATCAATCATACCTATGCCTGCTACAGATACTTGAGACCATAAAAAGGAGAGGCTGATTACTAGCCACAAAGGGTGTCTTCGCTTAAGCAATGAAGCCGTTTCGTTCATGATTGTCTCCGTTAGCCGTTAGCCGTTAGCCGTTAGCCGTTAGTCTGTTCGCGTTTTATGGAGAAGGTTCAGTGGCAAGCATACCCAGACAACGCTCAATAAATTCAGAGTAATTTGAAGCGTTGTCGTACTCAATTTTTAGCGAACCGTGAAGCATCAGCGTCACCGTGACGTCTTTATAGCTTAGCCAACAGGTGTAACCATCGTAATCGTGCCAAGCCGTCATTTCGCCAACTAGATATTTGTTGTCCCGTTGCTCACCGGAAGAGCGAATAAACTCAAATACTCTGAGAAATTCAATAATGGTGATTCTGTTGTCCATGTGTTACTCCCGCTGCGTCATCTTTGAGAATAGGCTGATCTTTGGTGTTTAGATTGCCTACGTCTTTCTTTCATATCCTTACGGCTTACCTCTGTGCCCCGATCACTGAAAGGGTCTTACCTTCTCGATAAACCGCTGTTTTCTAATATTTCATCATCATTCCATACATCTGTTCAATCCAGAGCGAAGCGTGCGTAACAAACTCGAATAACAACGTTAACCCTCAAGATAAAGACGAGCTTAATTTGCGTTTATGGTGGTTAATTAAAATTAGAGTCGATAGGATAAATAGCGTCGGAGCCGGGTTATTGGCTGAAATAGAATCTATAGAAAGTGCGTGTCAACATGATAGAAAAACTGAAAAAGGAATGGTTTCTTGTAGGGATGGTGGTGGCTATGGTCGTTGCTGTTTTTACGCCGGATTGGGGCAAATCGGGTGGGGTACTTCATCTCGATACGGTGACTGTTCTCGGCATCGCTTTGGTGTTTTTCTTACACGGTTTGGGTTTGTCTCCCAAAGCCATTCTTGAGGGGCTTTCGAATTGGAAGCTGCATGTTTTTGTACAAAGCGCGACATTCTTAGTTTACCCACTGCTTTGGGTGATATTCGGGCAAGGCTTTGTCGCTTATATGCCAGCAGCTCTGGCCTTTGGTTTCTGTTACCTCTTCGTATTACCGAGTACGATTTCGTCTTCGGTCGCGATGACGGTGATTGGAAAAGGAAACCTACCGGGTGCGATATTCAATGCATCACTTTCTAGTATTTTAGGCGTGTTCATTACGCCTCTACTGATCCAGCTCTTTATGGGGTTGGAAGGTGCAGAGCTAAACCTGATGGAATCGGTGATCTCTATATCTAAAATGCTGCTATTGCCAATGATTGTCGGCCAGTTGATGCGCCCGTTACTTTTTGAATGGACTCAGAAACACAAGTCAGTGGTCAATAAGTTAGATAAATACGTGATACTTCTGATCGTCTACAGTGCTTTCTGTGACTCTATTGAACACGGTATTTGGAGCGACTTTTCACCAATGCTGTTGTTGCTGTCAGCGGTGATTTGTTTAGTGGTATTGATGGTGATGGTACACGGCATTCAATGGAGTGCCCGAAAGGTTGGATTCAATCATCAAGATGAAGTCGCGGCAGTATTCTGTGGTACTAAGAAGACCTTAGCGGCAGGTATTCCTATGGCTAAGGTGATCTTTGCTCACAACCCTAATCTAGGGATGATATTACTACCAATCATGCTTTATCACCCGATTCAGATCTTTTACTGTGCAGTGCTAGCCAACCGTTACGCCAAGGTTGATACACAATCTAGTTAAACTTGTTTGTTGTTACAAGTACAACAGAAAAACGCCTTTCACTTCGCTGTGAAAGGCGTTTGTATTTGAATCTACTTCACTTTAATTAGAGTGCTTGAATCTGTATGAGCAAATGCGTTGTCGTAGATCTCTAAGCCTGTTGTTTGAGAGTACGTCAGCGTATCGTCTGAAATGCTAATGTTCATCGTGAAGCCCGTGGTGGTTGCGTTGTCCGTCATGTATTCGGACTCAGCGATGCCACGCTTAGACGCAACTAACGTCATTGTATCGCCAGCAGGGCCTTCTGCGGTGACACATGTGGTGCGTGGTACGCAGTAAGAGTTGTAGACGACCTGATTTTTTTGGTCGTAGATGAAGTAGCCACGTTGATCGTGGAACTTAGAGTCGTCGGCCTTTCTGAATACTTCTTGTTTGTAGTACAGAGCAACCAGATATTGATCGCTGGCATTGGTTGCATCTGCCGCAACCTCAAACGTCATTACTTCATAGAATGGTGTAACCGCGGGACCACCTGCACCCACTTCTGTGCCTTCTTGGCCTGGAGAAATATCAACGCCGCCAGTTTCGACTGATTTCCATGTGCCGACTAACTTTGCGAGTGGACCAAAATCCATACCATTGATTGTGTTGTGGTCGGCTACTGCTGGAGCCGAGATTACCGCTGCGATACCAAGTGCTAATAATTTTTTCACTTTAACTTCCTTTTTATTAATTATCTGACCCCAATAAAAATAAGGTTATTGTGAAACTAGTTTATTAACCCAGATCAGTGTTGTTGGCTAATATGAAATCGAATTGTAACTTGATGTATCAGTCAGTAAGGGGATATTAATGTGTGTATATATTGAGCAAGAAGCAGTTGTTGGGTCGTCTTATCTCAGTGATACACCATGGGTTTGCTAACTCTTGTGGTTGAGTTGAGTCACATTGGATTAGGTCGTCTAAACTTAAAGCTTATATCGCATCAAATACGACAATTTGGGCTCTAAAGACGTTCTCGAAATAAATGCAAATTAGTGCTTTACCTCAACTTAACTTGAGGTATTAGGATATGCAACGTTGCTTACGAGAATACTTTAAGGAGAGAAGAATGATCCAACTTGAACATGTGAATTTAGTGGTAAAAGATATCCCAGAAATGCTGGCTTTCTATAAAGCGGCGTTCCCTCATTGGTATGTCCGTGATGAGGGAAAAGGGGAGTGGTCAGGTAAGCCACGTAACTGGCTGCATTTTGGCGACGAGTACCAATACATAGCAATAAGTGATCACGGTGAAGGTGAAAATAGAGATTTGGCTGGGCATTCTGTTGGTCTCGCACACTTCGCTTATGTGACCAATAATATCGAAAGTGTCACTCAACGCCTTGTTGATGCGGGCTTTCCAATTGCCAAACCCGGTGCCGAAGAACCTTATCGAAAAAATGTCTACTTTGTGGATCCTGCAGGCTTTGAGATCGAGTTTGTTGAGTATTTGAGTGATGATCCTAAGTTACGAAATGCCACGAGTTAGTTACGTAATACGCCGCTTTGTTAAAGTTGGTTAGCTGAATGAAAGCGCGCTAGAGAGCATTTATAGAAAAGGGCATTGTGGAATAATCCGCAATGCCCTTTTTAGGTCTATGCAATAGCTGATTATTTAGCTGATGTTTAGCTCAGTTGTTGGGTTGTTTATTTAGCCTTAAAAGGCACCAACAGTTGTTTGCCAAACACATTAATCAGCGCGCCAGTCACAATCAGGCCACCGCCTAGATAAGTCCAAATTGATGGAATCTCATTGAAGATCCACACGCCTAACAGTGCTGAGAATACGATCTGAACGTAAGAGTAAGCTGAAGCCTTGCCTGCTGCTTGGGTTTGCATCGCTTTGGTTAAACCGTATTGGCCTATTTGTGTGAAAATCCCGACCAGAACCAACATCATGGTTAAGAACAAACTAGGCCACACAAAGTCGTTCCAGATAAGGGCGGTTGAGATTGGGAGAGCAACCAGAGGGAAGTAGAAGATGATCACTGAGCTATCTTCCGTTTGGCTAAGCTTTCTCACAATCACATAAGCAATTGAGCTACCAAACGCACCACATAACGCCACCATAATGCTGAATAGCGGTAACTCGCTGCTCGCGCCGCTGTTCATGCTTAGTTGAACCATCACCAATAATCCCGCTAGGCAGAATGCAATGCAGATCATGGTCGATTTCTGGACGCGTTCTTTCAGGAACAACACACCGAGCAACGCGGTAAAGACCGGATGTACGTATTGTAGAATGGTCGCTTCTGCTAACGGAAGAGTGGTTACAGCGTAGTAAACACACATCAGTGCTGCAGTACCTACTGCGCCACGAACAAACAACAAAGGTTTGTTATTACCCCAGATCGAAATGCCTTTTCGTTTTACGTCGATGTAGCTGATGATCAAAGACACCAACGCTCTTGCTGCAACGATTTCGAATACAGGAATGCCATAATTGCTGATGTATTTCACACAAGCTGACATCAGTGCGAATCCAAAAGCGGAGAGGATCATGAATCGAACCCCAACAGGGATTTGTGAAAAAGAGAAAGAAGACATAAAAATATCAATCGGTTGAGGGAACAGGAATCATAACTTAGTTTAGAAGAGCCGACCAAAGTCTTTGTCCTGTTCTATTACACCAAACCATTGATATTGCTGTGCGAGTACTTTCAGCAACTCGATCTCTTTTGTTGTCTCTTCTCTAAGCCATTCAATAAGGTCGTTGATGATAGGCGTGTGACTACGCTGGTGCATGAAGTAAGTCCAAGCACTGTGTTGGATTTTTGCATTTCTAGGGCAGTACAAGAAGCCTCGTTGGAGATCTTGTTGAACTAACAACAGATCCGTGACCGTAACCCCTTCACCGGATAGACAGGCACTGAGCGCCATATCTAAAGACAAGAAGCTGGTATTTCTGACAGGTTTCTTTGGTGGGAATTCAACATCGGCCAGCCACACTTTCCAGTCGTGATGATCTAAGGTTGGATGCAGCCTTGGCAAGGTTAAGATTGAATCAAGGTCGGTGTCTTTGGTGGTTAAACTAGTAGAGCAAACCGGCGCCATGAACTCTTCACGCAAGAAGGTAATGTCAGGTGCCTTGTCATAGCGTTTTTTGAAACGCGTGTGGAAGATCAGTAGATCATACTCACTACTATTAATCGATTCGTCTTCCTCAATCACAGGAACAATGACTATCTCATGATCTTGATAACGCTCGTTTAATTCCCGAACTTTGGAGATCAATACTCGCGTCGCGAAACTCAGAGTCGCTTTGATCACGATACGCTTCTGCTTGGGCTCACTCCAAGAGGCGATAACAGCTTCGATATTACCGTAGCTTTCTCGCAAAGCGACATACAAATCATGACCTTGTACCGTTAATTCTATGGCTCGATGCTTACGAATAACCAGTGATGCGTTTAACTCATCTTCAAGCTGTTTGATCTGTCGGCTGATCGCACTTTGTGTCACATGCAGCTCTTCGGCAGCCAGAGTAAAGCTCATCAGCCTTGCGGCAGCTTCAAAGGCTTTTAAGCCATTATGTGATGATGGCAAGCTAGGATATGGGGTCATAATTCGTTCGCATGAGTTTATGGAATGTTAGAGTCGCAAATTTATCAATTGAACGCCAGCCTCATCGATCGTATTTTGGGCGAAATTAACTGAGGCGCTCATGAAAAAAATACTCACTCTTGCATTCCCTTTGATCATTTCACAGCTGATCTCTATGGCTTTAGTCCTTACTGATGTTTGGATGATGTCGCGTATCAGTGTGTCAGCCCTTGCGGCTGGTGGCTTAGGTGCCTCAATCTACTTTTTCATCTTCATTATTGCGAGCAGCACCGTGGGTTGTGTCGCGAACTTGATTGCGATTGCTTATGGTCAGCGCGTCGCTCGCCCTGAGTTTGGTAATACACAAATCAGATTGGCGGTGAAAGGCGCAACCATGTTGGCATTCGTGCTCAGCGTGACCTTAATGGCCAGCTTCTGGTTTGCTCCGTTGGTATTAGAAGCAGCCAAACAGCCACCAGAAGTGATCACTTTAGCCATGGAATATGTCCATGCTTTGAAGTGGGTGATGTTGCCTTCGCTTATCTTGTTGGTGCTTCGTGGCTTAACCAGTGCGTTTGGCAACGTGCGCTCCATTCTTGTGATGTCGATTATCACCGTAATTCTGAATGTGCCAGTCAGCTACTTTCTCACCTTCCAATTAGACATGGGCTTAACAGGTTTAGGGCTTGGTACGGCTATCGCGGCATTTATCGTGATGGTTGGATATACGGTTTGGGTATTTAAGCGTGACGAGTTTAAGCAGTTCGCCCCTTGGCTAAATACAGAAGAGTACTCCATCAAGCTGATGAGCCCATTGTTGTTGATGGGTCTACCTATCGGCTTGGCAGCATTACTTGAGCATGGCCTTATTTACGGCGGCACTTTGATGGCAGGGACGATCAGTATTGCTTCTCTAGCGCTGCACCAAATCTTGCTGCAATGCTTAAGCTTTACTTGGAACTTCAATTTCGGCTTCTCACAAGCTGCGGCGATTTTGGTTGGTCGTGATTTTGGCGCGGGTAACTACGAAGGAATAAAAAGAACCTCGATTCAAAGCTTCATATTGGTGTCGGTGTTGAGTGTGGCGTTGTCGGCCGTGTTCATTATATGGCCTGAGATGATCGCTTCTATCTTCAAGTTAGACGATGGCACGGGTGCTATGACTTCACTACTGGCTTCTGTGATTTGGGTCGTTGCTTTGTGCTTTATTGTTGATGCTTGGCAGCTACTGGCGATTAACCTGCTAAGAGGCATGAAGATTGTCTCTATGCCAACCGTGATGACTGCCATCGGTTACTGGGTATTTGGCTTGCCTGCGGCTTGGTATTTGATGCCTAAGTTCGAATTGGCAGGGATTTGGGGCGGAATCGGTGTTGGCTTAGGCGTGACAGGTATTCTGCTGCTTATCCAATTGATGCGTGTCATTCAAAAGAACAACCAATCTCCAGATTTGTCGAATCATGCTTATACGTGATTTGCTTGTGATGCTCGCCTTTACCATGGAACCTTGAACGATAAACGTTGTATTGCTGACCGAGAACTATCAATTACCAACAATGACCTATAAGCCCTGAATTGCGTACTTCGTAATTTAGACCTTGGTCTTACAGAAACCGAGCTAAAAGGTGACTAGAATGATTTGAGTTGCTCACCGTTTTATCAAGGAATACACAAATGGAAGTTGGATTGTTCTGGGCTGAAAAAGGAATGTTAGTGCTTGGCGCACTGTTTGTTTTGACGAGCATGATGCAGTACGGAAGACGCAGTAGCGATTGGAAAGGCGTGATTACGATGTTCTACAAGCGTATCCCAATGAACATCGCCGAATACAAATGGTATCGCCTGGGGATCGCGTTATTGGTATTTGCTGTGATCATACGTTTCGCATTACTGATTTTATGGCCTTCATATCAGTTCTAGTTCTCTTGCATTAGCTTTGTTGGATAGCTCTCTATCATGGCTACATAAAGACGTTCAATGAATGAGTCAGTCGAGCCTTAATAAACCCGCTTGTTAAGGCTGCTGTCAAATATAATAGTGCTATTACTCAACAGCAAGGATTGGCTATTACCTTTGTAGCATATTGTTTTTCATGAAGAATAATGCGAAATAATAGCTTACCCACCTGTTTCATCATTCTTACTAATAATCTGCACATAAATCCATTCACCCCGTACCTGATACCATAATGTTCTGTTACACTCGGTCGAATTAGCTTTAATTTGTCAGTGGTGCATTTATGTCGTTCCCAGTTCTTATATGTGATGATTCTGCGTTAGCAAGGAAGCAGATGGCTCGGTCACTGCCTAGTTCTCTAAATGCAGATATAACTTTTGCTGTTCATGGGCTTAATGCACTTGAAGAGCTCGCTCAAAACCAATTCAAACTGATGTTCCTCGACCTAACCATGCCGGAATTAGACGGCTATGGCACATTGGAAGAGATGCAACGTTTGGGTGATACCACGCCTGTTGTCGTTGTTTCGGGTGACATACAACCAAAAGCACAACAGAAGGTGCTAGATCTCGGCGCCAAAGCGTTTTTACAAAAGCCAATCGATAAAGAAGCGCTAAAAGCTATTTTACGTGAGCATGTTGAGCCGCCAAAACAGCCTCAGATCATTACTCCAACCGCCTTAGAACTGCCAATACTTCGCAGACGCGATATCTATATGGAAGTCGCGAACGTGGCGATAGGCCGTGCCGCTGATGCACTCGCTCGTCACTTTAATGTGTTTGTTCATTTACCGCTGCCGAACGTCAACATCTTCGAAGTGAGTGAATTGCACATGGCACTTCGCGACCTAGCCGACAACGACCAAGTGTCGGGTGTTTGCCAAGGCTTTAGTGGAGAAGGCATTGCAGGCGAAGCATTAGTCTTGTTGAGTGATTCCAGTGTGAGCGATCTTAAGAAGCTCATGAAGGTGCCAACAGAGAGCGAGCAGCTAGAAGAACTAGAGCTGTTGATGGATGTATCGAACATCTTAGTCGGCTCATTCTTGAATGGGTTAGGGGAGCAATCTGAAGTTCGTTTCTTCCAGAGCTCTCCTGTACTGCTAGGTCAACATATCTCGATCGATTCTGTGATTGAAAATACCAGCGGCTCGTTCAAAAAGACCATGACCTTTGAAGTTAGCTACAACATTGATGGCACTTCTACCCGTTGTGACCTTCTGTTTATGTTCGTTGATGAGTCTCTGCCTCTTCTAGACAACAAATTGGCCTACCTAATGGAGGAGTTTTAATATGCTGAATCTTCCTGCTGAATTTGAACAGTTCCACTGGATGGTCGACATGGTTCAAAACGTCGATATGGGGCTGGTGGTTATTAACCGTGATTTTCAGGTACAAGTTTGGAATGGCTTTATGACGCACCATAGCGGTAAGCAATCGCACGATGCGATCGGTAAGTCGATCTTTGAACTGTTCCCTGAAATCCCAGAAGAGTGGTTTAGGCTCAAAACCAAGCCAGTCTATGACCTAGGTTGCCGTAGCTTCATTACATGGCAACAAAGGCCTTATCTGTTTAAATGTCGCAACGTGAGGCCAGTAACTCAGCAAGCCGACTTTATGTATCAGAACGTCACGCTTAACCCGATGCGTTCTCCAACTGGGCAAGTGACATCCTTGTTCTTGTCGATTCAAGATGCGACTGCTGAAGCTCTGATGTCTCAGAAAAAGGCTTGACGTACCTTAAGGTGAAAATTGAATCGCCTTATAAGAGCACTCTGAAAACCAAATAAAAATGGCCAAGGTTAATCCCCTTGGCCATTTTTGTATCTGATCCTGTAGTAATGAGTTCGAACTAAAGAAAGGCGTTCCGTGTTCGTTAACTTTAGTCGAGTTGTTGTTAGGCTCTATCAACAGCGGCTTGTATCCGCTGGGTTCTCATAAATAAGCGCACCTAACCTGCCATATTTTGTGGACTTTACCCCGCTCATCCAAGTTTCGAACGTGCTAATCGATCTTGCCTTTGTACTTTATAAATTTCAGGGCTAATGAAAGAGGGCTGAGATCGGCACTCGAAGCGAAAAAAGTCAGAAAAAAATGAAATTATTTAAGAAAAAACGCATTTTTTGATTCAAGAAAAGTGTGATTTTTATGTGATTAAAGGGCACTTTTTTCACAAATTTGCCTTATCGAAGATTTTTTCGCCGAATTTGCAAGGGAAACGTTTGCGCAATAAACCGACAGCGTTTGCGTGAATATGTTGTTAAGTTATTAATTAATATGAATTTAGTAGGAAATGACGGGCGGGAAGCTTTTACCAGATATGGAATCTTTGAGAGGATAGCACAAAAAAAAATGAAATATCAGACTTGCTGTTAGTAAATCACAGCCTATAATGCTGAAAACCGGAGCGTCTGCCAACGCTCCGGTTTTTTTGTGTCCGAAGAAAAGTAAACTCGTCTGCCAACGGTTTTACTACGCATTTCGCGAGAGACACATAATTTTATGAATCAAGGAAAACACCATGCGTATCGAACAAGAACTTAAGTTAGGTTTCAAAGATGTACTCTTCCGTCCGAAGCGTTCTACCCTTAAAAGCCGTTCTCAAGTTGAATTAACCCGCGATTTTACATTCAAGCATAGCGGTCGTCAATGGTCTGGTACTCCAGTAATTGCAGCGAACATGGATTCGGTAGCAAGCTTTGAAATGGCAGCTGCTCTAGCAGAGCACGGTGTTATGACTGCAGTACACAAGCACTACACAGTAGAGCAGTGGGCTGAGTTCGCAAAAACAGCAGACAAGAAAACGCTGAACAACGTATTTGTTTCAACAGGTACTTCTGAAGCTGAGTTTGAGAAAACTAAGCAAATCATGGCGCTTAGCGACGAATTCGTATTTATCTGTATTGATATCGCTAACGGCTACTCAGAGCACCTAGTTGAGTATGTACAAAAAGTACGTGCTGAATTCCCGACTAAAGTTATCTCTGCTGGTAACGTTGTAACGGGTGACATGGTTGAAGAGCTAATCCTAGCTGGCGCAGACATCGTTAAGGTTGGTATCGGCCCTGGTTCTGTTTGTACTACACGTGTTAAAACAGGCGTAGGTTACCCTCAACTTTCTGCAATCATCGAGTGTGGCGACGCAGCACACGGCCTTGGCGGCATGATCATCGGTGACGGTGGCTGTTCATGTGCGGGTGACGTATCTAAAGCGTTCGGCGGCGGTGCTGACTTCGTAATGCTAGGCGGCATGCTAGCAGGTCACTCTGAGTCAGGCGGCGAAGTTGTAGAGCAAGACGGTAAGCAATTCATGAAGTTCTATGGAATGTCGTCACAGTCGGCTATGGACAAGCACTCAGGTGGTGTTGCTAAGTACCGTGCTGCTGAAGGTAAAACTGTTTTACTTCCGTTCCGTGGCTCTGTTCACAACACAATTTCTGACATCCTTGGTGGTGTACGTTCAACTTGTACATACGTAGGTGCAGCAAAGCTTAAAGAGCTAACTAAGCGTACGACTTTCATCCGTGTACAAGAGCAAGAGAACAACGTATTCGGTAAAGAGTAATCTGAACTGATTCGAATAGTTTGAAAATCAAGAGCCGCTAAAGCGGCTCTTTTTTTACGTGAAATTGATAAAATCAATGTCATTAAACCTGCGCGCTAATAATCTGTCTAATTTTCAGAAGACGCTGGATTTAGAATGTGACTAACAGATTTAATGATCGCAGGAACTATGATGGTTATTAGTACTAACGTGAATAATGATGCCTCAAACCAGTGCCAACCTAATATACTTGTAGTATAAAAGTAAGCGCCTAAAGAGAGTGGCAGCGTCAAATTAAACACGATTAAGACGATTAACGCAGCTCCTGCCCATACCATACCAAACTGATTCTCAAGTCCTGAAAAACCTATAGACAGATAGCACGTACCAGATATTGTAACAAGTAAAGCACTAAGGCAGCCTGATCTCATTTTGTTGCCTAGAATATTAACGAAAAAAGCAAAACTATCAGAACGCCTAATTATTTGAATTAGCATTCAAAAATTAATATTACTTTCAAATGCTATTAGTCTTTGTAAAACTCATTTATCGTCTCTTTAGTTGATTGTCACATGATTGTTTTTTCATTTGGTATCTTGAAAATAAGTTTATGCTTTGTAGTCGAAGTTTAATTCATGCCTAACATATGCTTTACAAATTCGCTGCGATCCAGAGTAATTGATTCAGGACTTTTCCCCGGCACGACCGACAGAGACACCATCAGATGTCGGTAAGGGTTCTTACAATAGCTATATCAATAGTATTGATATTTTAACTAGTGTGGTATCAGTTAATAGAAACAATACTATTGATTTTTAGATAGCTCGCCCAGTAATGAGCTTTCGCTCCACATCGTTTACTTCATGCTGAATTATTCGTTGATTGGGAAATTCGAAGGAAACAGTGCTCGTTTCGCTTCTTCATCACGTTCGGTTTTAAACTCAATGCCTTTGCCGATTTCGCGAGCACGCAGTGCAGCAGGGCGAGTGTTGATTGCGTTAAACCAGCGCTTCAAGTTCGGGTAGGGTTCTAAGCCTTCTTCACCAAGCACGACAGGTGCTTTATCAATCCAGCCCCATGCAGCGACATCGACAATCGTGTACTCATTTCCGACGATAAACTCACGACCTTCCATATGCTTCTCTAACACTTCGTAGTGACGTTGTGCTTCACGTAGGTATCGGTTCACAGCGTAGTCTAAGCCTGCTGGTGCAGCATGGCGGAAGTGTACCGATTGGCCTGAATATGGACCAAGACCACTCGCGATAAACATCATCCAAGAGAGTAGTTCAGCTCTGTCTTCTGGCTGACCGCCAAGCTTGCCTGTTTTCTCTGAGAGATACAGAAGGATAGCGTTAGAGTCGAATACACGTTGTCCTTCATCTTCAATCGCAGGCGTTTTGCCATTTGGATTGATTAAACGATATTCCGGTGAATGCTGCTCACCCTTTAAGGTATCGACAGGAACAAGTTCAAAATCTAGGCCTGTCTCTTCCAAAAACAGAGCGATCTTCATTGGGTTTGGTGTTTGGTGAAAATAGAACTTAAGCATGGGGTAACTCCTTGTATTGGTCATTTATTAAAGCACCACTTGAACGATCGTTCAATGGTTGATTTTGAATTATTTGAAGATCTTCTGACTCGCATTCCAACTCTATGTGTTGAAGACCTCGTTATTTGAGCGAGGGGTAAAATCGCGCGATTCAGTGTGTTGGATTTTAAGTTGTTGAAAAAATGAGCTTAAAGTGGTTTTTTTGATTCGTTGCTTTATGCGGAGTTCGGATTTGTGATGGGTGGTTTTTGGCGGGATAGGGCGTATGAAATCCGCAGTCAGATATTCCAACAAAAACGTTGAGCACTGGTTCAAACCAGAATTATCTGGATGCACAGGCTTATTGGTAAGTTCAAAATCGTGATCTGCTGCCACACCTTATGCAACAAATGAATATAAACGTTAGAGATTAAGGTGTGCTTCACGGTTTTTTAATCTTAGGGACTTACATTGGTGAGCAAATCTGATGTGAACACTTAACGACACAGGATCTTTTCATGAAAAAGAACATTATCGCCCTCGCTCTTGGTGGCATGCTGGCTTTTGGCGCAACACCTTATTCTTTTGCTGCTAACGACGGCGCAGTACAGGCTTCTGCGGATTACGCGCAGTTGGTGACTAAGCGACAAGTTGTCGACCAATTACTTCTTGATGCGTTGCAGGCGTTTAAGTCTCCGGCAAGAATTTCTCACGCGGGCTTTACGGCTAAAATGCCAAGCAACATGGAAATTGTGACTAACCGATTGTTAGAAGCTTACCAACTAGAACCTTACCGTACTGATTTGCTTATCTCGGCAGCGAACGCTCAGATCTACAACAAGAATGCAGAGCGCGCTATTGAGCTGTTTGAGCAAGCGCTGACGGTTGCACCAGACGATGTTGATCTTCATGCTTACCTTGCGGTTTGGCAGCGATTTGAAGGCAATGAAAGTGAATCCAATAAGCACATGGAGAAACTGGAAAGCCTGAACAAAGGTAAAGCAGAAGACATCAAACGCATTTTTGCTACGGTCGACCGCGTGTTAGAAACACCGTTGAAAGAGTCTGCGGATAAAGGCTTGCTTGATCATCATGGCGCGATTGTCACTTTGGGCTATGCGCTTAACCCTGATGGTTCTATGCATGAGATCTTGATTGAACGTCTTGAAACCACATTAGCAATGTCGAAAGCTAACCCAGACGCGATGATCGTGTTAACGGGTGGCGTGCCCAAGAACCACAAGACTGAAGGTAAGTTAATGGCGGATTGGCTTATCGAGAAAGGGGTAAGCAAAGATCGCATCATCGAAGAGAATTACGCGACCAGCACGGTAGGCAATGCCTTATTCAGTAGCTACGCACTTGCTCGCCATGATATTAAGCACGCGACCATTATTAGCTCGGCAAGCCATGTTCGTCGTGGTCAAACTCTGTTTGAAATCGCTAGCTGGCAAACCGGCCCTCAGGGCATTACTTTTGATACGGTTTCTTACCCAGACAAGCCACTCGCAGATCTTAAGAAGGCAAGTGATGGTGAGCTACTAGGTATCTACCGAGATGCGCTTAGAACCTATGGTATGTGGAGCTACCGCTCTTACCCATTAGAGTCTCGCTAGGCTTAGGGTTACTTCACAGTAGGCAAAGTATAAGTTGCTAGTACAATCGAGCACAGCTAGATGGTATGCTGTGCTCCTACTTAATTTAGTGTTTCAAAGGCAAAAAAATGAACCCGATTTTAGCAATGTTGAAAGAGAACAATATTAGCGACGAGCAGATCAGCGAGCTATTCAAGACGTTGACCGAGAACCCTCTTGCAGCAATGGCGACGATCAGCCAACTTGGCTTACCACAAGATAAACTTCAAATGCTGATGGGCCAGGTAATGCAAAACCCTGCGCTAATCAAAGAAGCAGTTGAAGAGCTTGGCCTAGATTTTTCTAAGGTTGAAGCCGCTAAAGAGCAACTTCAAAAATAATAGAGTCTGAATGAGCGATTTTGTTAGGAAGTGATAGCCGATTCGGTTAACTGTTCTTGAGATTGCGAATTAGACTTGAGTAAAAAGCCGTTTGAGTATCAATACTTAAACGGCTTTTTTGATCCGACTTAGAAAGGCTAGAAAGAGATACGACAAAAATACTAGTCCGATGTGACTCCCTCGCTTAAATCATGTAATTTCTTTTTAACACTCATGTTTCAATAAACTGAATTCCGGCGTTGCTCATGAAATCTAGCCTAAGCATTCGATCTTACACCAAGCAATTTAATACTCATGCCCATGATGGCTACCATCAACTCGTGCTGCCTATTCAAGGGAGTATTAGTATTGAAATGGTGGGATATGTCGGCAAGGTGGCCGTGGGCGAATGCGTGGTGATTCCGGTAACCACAGCGCATGCGTTTAAGGCGGATGAAGCAGCGCGGTTTATTGTCGCAGATATGGCAGAGTTACCGCAGCACTTGTTAGAGCATGAGCTCTCGGTGTTTACTATCACGCCACCCTTAATGAGCTTCTTGCTGTTTGTTGAAAAGCAGTTGGAATACCAAGTGGACAGTGGCATTGAATCATCCATCTTGGATGTGTTTTCACTGTTATTAGAGCAACAAAAAGTCAGCAAGAGCATCGACCCTCGTATTCGAGCGGTCCAAAGGCTCATTGCGGATAATTACGCCCAGCCTCTCTCTATTTCTCAGCTTGCAGAAACGGCTTGCTTGAGCCCCACTCAATTTAAGAAGCGCTTTAAAGAGTGCTTTGGAATCAGTGCGCTTAAGTACATCACTCGCTATCGTATGGAGAAAGCTCAAGCCTTGCTTAGCCATACCGATTTACCCGTTCAATTGGTCGCAGAAAATGTGGGTTATAGTGACTTGTCTGCATTCAGTCGACGCTTCTCTCAGCACTTTGGCATGTCTCCAAGGGCGTTTTTGGGCTCGATGAAAGAGAGTCTTCCAAAACAAGAATAGCGTCCTTTTGGCAAACTCAACTTAGTATATGTTCACTATTATCTATTTCAGAAATGAAAATAGACTAGGTAATAGAAATGAATCTTGCCATCAATCGCGTTAACGAATTCCAAACGGGCACTTTAGCCATCGTGTTTGCTTCTGTTTTATGGGGCACGACAGGCACCGCCGCAAGCTTTGCGCCTGATCTCAGCCCATTAGCGATTGGTGCTTTTTCAATGGGCGTCGGCGGCTTAATGCAAGCAGTCTTGGCGTATCGAAAGATCTTATCTTCACTTGATAAGCTTTTGCTCAACAAAAAGTTGTTAGCGGCGAGTGCGCTGGCTTTGGCGATCTATCCTCTGGCTTTTTACTCTTCGATGAAGTTATCGGGTGTCGCAATGGGCACAGTGGTGTCGATAGCTACTGCTCCTTTCTTTTCTGCACTTTTAGAGTGTCTTATTAGCAAAAAGAATAATATCAACAAACGTTGGTTAACGAGCTTTGCCATTGGCGTGGTTGGTATTGGGCTACTGGTATTTTCAGAATCATCATCAGCGAATGATTCTGGTGACGATCTGAAGCTTTTGGGCATTGGATTAGGGTTGATTGCTGGGTTGTGTTACGCCATTTATTCATGGGCGACAAAAGCTCTGATAGACGAAGGCATTAAGTCGCAAGCAGCGATGGGCAGCATATTTGGGCTAGGAGCGATGTTGCTACTGCCAACGCTTTGGTTTACGGGGGATAACTTGTTCGCATCGAATACCAATATATTGGTGGTGAGTTACTTGGTGTTACTTCCTCAATGTTTAGGCTATATCGCTTTCAGTTTTGGGCTACGCCATGTCACAGCGAGTAGCGCCAACTTGATTACCTTACTTGAGCCAGTCGTTGCCGCCGTGTTGGCCGTGTGTATTGTGGGTGAGCTTATTCCATTGGTTGGATGGCTAGGTATGTTCTTGATAGTGATGTGTTTATTCATCCAATCTCAGCCAACTAAAAAGCCATTATAAGTATTTGTTAAAACGGGATTAATTGAATTAAATTCATGCGTGATTCTTATAATTGAATAAAATGAGTATCTCAGTTGCGAGAGTGCTGTTACTATCGTTATCAATAGTCGGGGGGCATATACCTTAGTTGGTGTTTGCTGAGATCGTTATTCGAGACCCGTTGAACCTGATTCAGTTAACACTGGCGTAGGGAACTATAAGCACTCGATCTACGTCTGCACTCATGAAGACTCTTCATGAATCTATTGCGACTTCTCCTTCGATCGGTGTTCGTTCTCCTACGTCTTGTAAGACAGTAGGAGCGACCATGACACAGCATTCCAATTCTCAAGTATCACCTAACAGCACTCAAACACCAGAAAACCAATCTTCTTCGATCAATACTCCGATTGTTTTGACCATTGCGGGTTCTGACAGTGGTGGTGGCGCGGGCATTCAAGCTGATATTAAAGCCATGTCTGCAACGGGTAGCTTCGCTTGTTCGGTAATTACCGCGATTACATCTCAGAACACCCAAGGCGTGTCCGCTATATTTCCAATCCCACTAGAGCATGTCGCTAGTCAGTTAGATGCAGTGTTTACCGATTTGAATATCGTGGCGGTAAAAGTCGGCATGTTGGCGGATTCGCAAATCATCAAAGTCGTCGCGGACAAAATCAAACAATACCAACCTAAACACCTAGTGATTGACCCTGTCATGGTGGCGACAAGTGGCGACCTTCTTTTAGAAAACTCGGCGATCACCACGCTAAAACAAGAACTGATTCCGCTCGCAGACATCATTACGCCTAACTTGCCGGAAGGCGCAGCACTAACGGGCAAAGCTGTGCCTGAAAGCGAAGCCGAAATGCAGGATATGATTGAAGACCTGCGTGCACTAGGTGCTAAAGCCGTTCTTCTCAAAGGCGGTCATTTAGAGAAGGATGAGAACAGTAACGACTTACTGATTCTGCCAACCACGTCTGCTTTGATTAGTGCGAAGCGTTTTCCTACCAAAAACACCCACGGTACGGGTTGTACGCTTTCATCTGCTATTGCTTCTTTCTTAGCGCAAGGCAACACGCTGTCAGAGGCTGTTGAGCTAGGCAAACAATACATTTCGCGCGCGATTGCTCATGCTGATGAGTTGCAAGTCGGCCAAGGTCATGGGCCCGTAAATCACTTCTTCGCTGGGCACGGGAATGTCCGTTAATACGGTGGGTGTTCAGCTCAGCAATGCCTCTTTACGTTATAACGACAGTGAGCACGCAACCTTATCGGGATTGTCGCTTAGCTTAAACGCAGGTAAGTGGACGGTATTGCTAGGTCGAAGTGGCTGCGGGAAAACCACGGTATTGCGTTATCTGGCAGGCTTGTTGGACGACAAGGTGGAGTGGCAGGGAACATTGACAACCTCTGATGAATTGCCTTTAACGGATCGCATCGCTTACATGGCGCAGCAGGATTTGTTACTGCCGTGGCTGTCGGTTATCGACAATGTATGTCTGAGTCATCGTTTTCAAAATTCAGCTTCTGACAAAGCACTGCAAACCAATCAAGCACTCGAGTTGCTCGCTGCGGTTGGTTTGGCTGATTATGCGAATGCGATGCCGGATCAGTTGTCTGGTGGTATGCGTCAACGTGTCGCTTTGGCTCGAACTTTAATGCAAGACAAGCCAGTGGTGCTGATGGATGAGCCGTTCTCTGCGCTGGATGCGGTAACGAGACACAAACTACAGAGCTTAGCGTGTGAGCTGTTGAGAGATAAAACCGTTGTGTTGATCACCCATGACCCACAAGAAGCGGTGCGTTTGGCGGACAATTTGTATGTGTTGCAAGGCACACCGGCGAACGCTCAGTCTTTATCTGTGCCTCTCACTGCCACACCAAGAGTGTTAGATGGTGAATGTGCTGAGTTGCAACAAGCGATCTTAGACCAGTTGGAGCGTGATTATGAATGATCTAACGCGAAGCGAAGCTGTGGCTCGTTTAACTAACACACAGATCACAACTAAGCGCTCTTGTCAGATGAATCCCGTTATGCGTTTGCTGATCAGCAGTGCTGTGATTCTCGGTTTATGGCAGTTAGTTGTGGTTATCTTCGAGATGCCGAGCTTCATTCTGCCCACGCCAGCAGAAGTCTTTTTAAAGCTGATTGAACGTTACGATGTGTTACTCAAACACACATGGGTGACTGCGCAAGAGATCCTACTTGGCTTGTTACTCGGTTTGTCGATGGGGCTGTTTTTCGCCCTGCAGATGCTGATGTTTGATCCGCTAAAGCGTTGGCTATTGCCTATCTTAATTGCCAGCCAAGCGATCCCTGTGTTTGCTATCGCGCCAGTACTGATGCTGTGGCTAGGTTATGGCATCGCATCAAAAGTGGTGATGGCGGCGATCATTATCTTCTTCCCAGTAACCACTTGTTGTTACGACGGTCTACGCAATACACCGACAGGTTATCTCGATCTTGCCAAGACGATGGGTGCATCGAAGTGGCAATTGCTACGTCATATCCAACTTCCTGCCGCACTGCCAACCTTAGCGTCTGGCATTCGTGTGGCTGTGGTGATTGCGCCAATTGGAGCGGTTGTCGGCGAGTGGGTTGGTTCGAGTGAGGGGCTGGGTTACTTAATGCTGCAGGCCAACGCGCGCATGATCATCGATGAGATGTTTGCTGCCTTGTTCATCTTGGCGGTGCTGTCTATCTCGCTCTACTTCGTTACAGATAAATTACTCAAAAAAGCTATCCCTTGGGAAAACCAATGATGGCTTCGCTCAACATAAGAATAATATTCAAAAGGAAAGGTTAACCGTGAAAAATACAAAATTGATAGGTGCAGTGGCACTGCTTGCTTCATTGGTTTCAGGTCATGCTCTAGCGGACTCTGAACAGAAGAAACTGACGCTGATGTTGGATTGGTTTGTGAACCCGAACCATGGCCCGATTGTGATTGCTCAAGAGCGTGGTTACTTTGCTGACCAAGGCTTAGAGGTTGAAATCCAAGAACCAGCAGACCCAAGCACGCCAGCAAAATTGGTCGCGGCAGGTAAGGTCGATTTAGCGGTAACTTACCAACCAAGTTTAACCATGGATGTGGCAGCGGGTCTTCCTTTAGTTCGTGCATCAACCCTTATCGCGACGCCACTGAACACACTAATGGTACTGGATAACGGCAAGAACGATTCGCTAGCGGATCTGAAAGGCAAGAAGATCGGTATTGCGATTGCGGGTAACGAAGAAGCGACTATCGGCACTATGTTAGCGCAAGAAAATGTTGCATTTACAGATGTGCAAACCATCAATGTCGGTTGGGCACTTTCATCTTCATTGGCATCGGGCAAGGTAGACGCAATCTGGGGTGGCTTACGGAACTTCGAAACCAACCAGTTA
Organism: Vibrio sp. 10N.261.54.E10; assembly: GCF_002877735.2. Lineage (NCBI taxonomy): Bacteria > Pseudomonadati > Pseudomonadota > Gammaproteobacteria > Vibrionales > Vibrionaceae > Vibrio > Vibrio sp. 10N.261.54.E10. Next base: position 341,421 of record NZ_MCXE02000002.1, on the reverse strand, counting down.
GCACTTGAAGGTTTTAAAGCGAAAGCATTCTTCCCTGAAGAGCACGGTGTGCCCGCTTACGACGAGCTTATCTTTGTTGCGAACGCAAAGAAACACGATGATGAAGCGATCAAAGCGTTCAACAAAGCATTGGAACAAGCAACGACTTACATTGTGAACCACCCCCAAGAGTCATGGAGTGAGTTTGTGGCGTATTCACCAGATACGTTGAATAACGAGCTTAACCAACGCGCATGGAACGACACATTGACTCGCTTTGCACTTCGCCCTTCTGCTGTAGATATGAAGCGTTACGACGATTACGCACAGTTCATGTTCGACAAAGGCATTATCAAATCACTACCGAAAGCCGCTGACTACGTACCGACTTTTGACTAAGGAATCTCATGAAATACCAAGACTTAATCCAAGCCTGTCAACAAGATTGGCAAGACTACACCGAGCATGATTTTGTTAAAACGCTGGCAAACGGCACACTCGCTCAGCCGTGTTTTCTGCATTACTTGAAGCAAGATTTTCTGTTTTTAAAGCAGTATGCCCGCGCTTATGCATTGGCAATTTACAAGGCTAAAACCTTGGCTGATATGCGTCGTGCACTGCCAAGTGTTCATGCGCTGCTAGATTCTGAAATCTCTCACCATGTGACTTACTGTGGTCAGTGGGGTTTAACCGAATCGGATTTAGAAAACGAACCTGAAGATTTCGGCACTGTTGCCTACACGCGCTACGTTCTAGATGCGGGTATGACGGGTGATCTTGTCGACTTATATGCGGCACTGGCTCCGTGTTCAATCGGTTATGCCGTGATTGGTAAAGCGCTGTTAGAAAGCAGTGATACTGTTTTGGAAGGCAACCCATACGCAAGCTGGCTGCAACTGTATGGCAGTGAAGAGTTCCAGTCTGGCGTAGCAACGGGCGCGGAATACTTCAATCAGTTGCTTGCTGAAATTGATATCAACAGCGAACGCGGTCAGAACATCGTTCATATCTTCAAAACCGCAACGCGTATGGAAGTGGCTTTTTGGCAGCAAGGGCTGAACGCTCTTGATGATTCAACAGCGGCTTAAAAGCGACTTTCACGAATAAGGATTTACCCATGCTTACTGAACAAATTATTCAATCGCTACGCGCAGTACGAGAGCAAAAACCACTGGTTGTGAACATCACTAACTATGTAGTGATGAACAACACGGCCAACGCGTTATTGGCGATTGGCGCTTCGCCTATTATGGCGCACTCGCAACAAGAACTGGCAGAGATGATGTCTTTCTCTGGTGCTTTGGTGATTAACATCGGCACGCTCGACAGTGTTTGGACGCCAAGAATGTGTTTTGCTGTTGAGCAAGCGAACGCGAACAACAAGGTTGTGGTTCTTGACCCTGTGGGTTGTGGGGCAAGTACGTTGCGTACCGAGACTTCTCGTGAAATTGCACGCTTAGCCGATAAGTTGATCATTCGTGGTAACGCGTCTGAGATTATCGCGTTAGCGGGCGAACAAGCGCAGAGCAAAGGCGTTGATGCGCTTGATAGCAGTGATGCTGCGTTAGGTGCTGCACAGTGCTTAGTGGCTGAATACGGTGCAAATGTGGTGATATCTGGTGAGACAGATTACGTTGTCACCAAAGACAGCGTGGTGACGTTAAACAATGGACACCAAATGATGCCGTATGTGACGGGTATGGGGTGTACTTTAACTGCATTGACGGGTGCTTTCGCGGCTGTTGGTGATGATAGTGGTTTAGCTGCAGCAGCGGTATTAGGCGTGGTTGGTGAAATCGCGGCTGAAAACTCTCGCGGCCCAGGTAGCTTGCAAATTAACTTGCTTGATGAGTTGTACCAGTTAGATGAAGAGACTCTGATTCAACGATTGAAGATTCAGTAGGGTTAACCGAACTCTAAGCCACAAGCCTAACTTAAATCTCTTTAGATAAAGAAAAGCCCCCGACACTTATGTGCTGGGGGCTTTTTATTATTGCTTTGGAACTGTGCCAGCTGTGTATGGACTAGCTGGCTAGGTTCTAAATCGATTCACTTGGCTCTCTAGGTGGTGAGCAACCTCAGTTAAGTCGCTGGCTGCACCTGAAATGCTGCTGACTGATTCTTGGTTACTTTGCGCGATGGTGTTTGCACCTTGCGCGTTCTCACCGAGTGATTTAGTGAGACGATCCTGCTCATCAACTGACACTGCGATTTGGCTGTTGGCTTGGTTCAGGTCTTGGATGTGTTGATTAATCACATGTAAATTCTGAGAAGCTTGCTGCGCCTGCGTTGAAGCGTCTGAAACCGTGCTGTGGCTCTCTTTGATAGACTCTAACGCATCTTTAGCGCCACGTTGTAGTGAGGTGATGAGCTCATCAATCTGGCTAGCAGAGTCTTGGGTACGTTTAGCGAGCGTTCTTACTTCATCGGCTACTACTGCAAATCCGCGACCTTGTTCACCTGCGCGCGCAGCTTCAATAGCCGCATTCAATGCCAACAGGTTGGTCTGCTCAGAAACGCCTTTGATTACTTCAAGAATGGCACCAATGTTCATCGACTCTTTGTGTAGGTCAGTCACTTTCTGGCTGCTGACCTGCATGCTTTCATCGGCGCTGCCAATTTCATGCAGTGTTTTGTCTACTTCTTTGAGTCCCATCGCCACATTCTCGGTTGCTTGGTTAGCAACTTGAGACGCGTGGTTAGCACTTGCAGCAATTTCTGATGTGCTGGAAGCCAATTGATCAACGGCAGAAGAGATATTTATCATCTCGCTATTCAATTGTGTTGCGTTGGTCGAGCTGTTATTGGTCACTTGATTGAGTGACTCCGACATCTCACCAATACGCACGCTAGAACGGTTCACTTGGCCAACAATATCGCGCAGAGATTCAATGGTGATCTCCATATTAGTCAGCAGTTCGCCAATCTCATTTTTGCTCTCAATGTTCACTTCCACATTCAGGTTGCCCTGAGAAAGCTCGTTGGTGATCTGTTTAACCTGTGCGATGCCTTTAGTAATAGAGCGAGTCACCAACACGGCGCTCGTCATGCCAATAACTAAAGCCACACCCGTCAGCAATATGATGATTTGAATCGAGCGCTTTTCGCTGGCTTGCAGTTCTGGTGTTAATGCTTGTTTCTGTTGTTCTAGAATGCTCTGAGCATCAGCTACCGAAATCGCTAAGCTGTCACCAATAGAGGCGAGGGTAGCGGTTCTTTGCGTGTTCTCAATCATCTGTTGATGAACTTGCTCAAAGCCCTTCGCGTACGCTTCCCGTTGGTTAGAGAAATCTTCAATCAATTCACTTTGATAAGGAGATGATTTAAGAGACTCAATATCGCCCTCGATACCTGGCAGAGCATATTCAAAGATGTCTTTACCGGCTTCGTAGGTTTTGAGGTCGTTGTTGTTCGAGTAACTCAGTACAGTGATCTTGGCGGCGAGGAAGTTCTCCATCAACATGCCCGCATATAAGCTCGCGTTTGGATCGTTGTTGTTGTAAGACTCATACAACAAGCTCTGCGCGGCTTTTAGTGCGTTAGTTTCTCGTGTGACCATCTCAACGTTGACCAGTTGGTCAATGAGCAGTTGGCTCTGTTTCATTGATCCATAAGCCGCATCAAAAGCTGCAACGCTGTCTTGCACTAATTGCAGGCTCGACAAGCTATCAGTATTGGTGGTGGTTTGGATTAAGTTGTTCAGCAGTTCATCAATCGCAAGTTTGCTCGATTGATAATTCGCTTCGTATTGATCATCCAATGACTCTAAGTAACGTTCAGAAGCTAAACGCATCTGAAGAAAGTGCACTTGAATGTTGCCTGACAATGTCGCCTTGTGGCTGAGTTCACTGTACTGGCTAAAGCCGTTCGACAAGGTTTGAATACCTTTGTAACTCACAAGGCCTGAAATGACGAAAAAGAGCAAGCAGATGGCATAACCCAGCTTGATCTTGAGCGCTATAGAAAGGTGGCGCATAACTATCCCTATATTTACCTGATTCCTTCATAGGGGAGTATTTCATAAAACAGCATTCTGGGCATGCTAGAGCGAATAGTTTGTGTAATAAGTAACGCTTTTGTTAGAAAAATCGGGTTTTTCGACATGCTTTCAACGAGTTGCGTATTTGAATTCAACCGCCTAACTTAAGGAATTAAGTGCTAACTTCCATGCATAGGATGTGATTTGTCGGTAAAATGGTAGAAAACCAATTTTAGAAATCGACTTCAAAGGTACGCGATGAACCCTTATAAACTTTATCTGGTGACTGACGACCAACAAGATCTAGAAACGCTTAAATTCGTGGTTGAACAAGCGGTTGCTGGTGGCGTCACTATGGTTCAAGTAAGAGAAAAACATGGGGACGTAAGAGCCTTCATTGAACGAGCACAAGCGGTTAAGTCGATTCTGGCTGGCTCAGGTGTGCCGCTGATCATTAATGATCGAGTCGATGTGGCATTAGCCGTTGATGCCGATGGTTTGCATCTGGGGCAATCGGATATGCCTGCGGAGTTAGCACGTCAGTTGATTGGTCCGGATAAGATTCTTGGGTTATCAATTGAAACTGAACAGCAGCTACAACAAGCAGATAGTTTGCCGATCGATTACATTGGCCTTAGTGCGATTTTTGCGACACCGACCAAGACGAATCTAAAGAAACATTGGGGTTATGAAGGCATTCAAATGGCTTTGGAAACAACGAAGTTGCCGATTGTGGGTATCGGTGGAATCAACGAGTCGAACATTCCGCAGTTGGTTAACACAGGTATTCATGGATTAGCCTTGGTCTCAGCGATATGTCACGCTGAAAGCCCAAAACAAGCGACGCAGGAACTGCTATCTCTGATGGGAGAGTGAAGGGGAGTAGAACTAGAAAACAAATGAGGTTGGTCATCTGTTTTCTAGTGAAAGCACAAGCACGGAGTCGTGCTAGATGTGCTTATCGATAGGGTATCTAAGCTGCTCTATCTAACACATCGTTTGGTCTATTGAATGCAAAGCGCAACCGTGCCGATGACCATAAGAACGATCGCAGCGTACCAACCGTATTGTGCTGTTTTATCAGCCACAAACACCTTAATGTAGTTGATCTCTTCATGCGCCATTGCGATGAAGTCCGTGTAGTTAATCGATAACTCACGGCTAGCTTCTTTTAGGTCTTGTTGAAGCTTGTTGAAAGACTCATCGATGAAGCCCTTTGTTTCCGAAGCAGACGGAGTAGCAACCAAAGTTAAGCTATTCCAAACTGCCATACGCGATTCATATTCGCTTTCACTGACACAATTAAGTACGCGTAAATCATACTCTCGTTTGTTACGCTCTTTACCCACTTTCTCAGGGCAAATATTTCTTAAAACGTTCACGACAAATTTTCCAAAAGGTTCATTTAGATATAAAAAAGCACTCAAAGAGCGCTCATAAACTGGGTGCGAATTAATATTCAAAAAGTGATCTATTTGAAACCGATATAAGCAACGGCAAGGCTGAGCGCTTATCTGGGAGATTTGAAGTTGGGTCAGTGGTGTTAAAGAGCGATTTGGGCCTGTCTATATTCGTTTGAAAAGACAAACCCGTTGGGATCGCAGTGTAGTTATGTCACTTTGGGACATCAACTAGGGTGTTTTATCCACACGACAAAGATATTTATCGGCAAGATAAGCAGAAATGAGGTAGCGGTGGTGTGTTCCATGCCGATATTGAATCTCAATTGACGATGTTTTGAAAATGGAGATGTTTTGTAAACAGGGGAGGCTAGTTGGCTTGCCATTGATTGTACTGCAGTGAGTGCCCCTTAAGCTGCTCAATAAGGCTGGTGAGAACTGGGCCGTTGATGTGGCTGCGAGACACCAAACATCCCACTGGAGTAATCCAACCACCATGCTCGTGCGAAACAGGCAACGCCACAATATCGCCTTTTTGAATGCCTTCCATCACCATCATCTCGGGCACATTTGCCCAACCCACGTTTTGTTCAACGAGATCAACAATGTTCTTGTGGTTGTTCGCATACCAACGCATCGAGCTAATACCATAGGTGAACCACAGTTCGCGCTGCTTTGAGCTGCGATGCACACATTGGCGATAGCGCTTTAGGTCTGAGTCTTGTACAACGGACATGCGACTCAGTTCGTGAGTGGCAGAGCTAACAGTTAGGAAACGCGCTTGGCCCAGCAAAAAGAAATCCATATCGACCTTCAGTTCGCCATCCGCGTAGATGATGCCAATCTGTGCATTTCCTCGTCTTACTAGGTCTTCAACATCAAAGGTTGAGGTGGTAATGATATCGAAGTGTGTGATTGGAAATTGATCGGCGAGTGAGCTGATTATCTTAATGAAGTTCTTATCTATGATGCTTTCATCAACCGCAATGATCAGTTCGTGCTCATCTTCTTGGGTCAGCGATTCTACTTTTTGATCGAAGTACTTTTGCTGGTCAAGAATGGACTTAGCCACAGGCAATAACGCTTTACCTTTGCTGGTTAAAACGGGGATGTTTTTCTCTCGGTTAAACAGCTCTTGGTCAATGGCAATTTCGAGGTTGGCTATCGATTGGCTTACCCCAGACTGAGCTCGTTTCAGTTTGCGAGCGGCGGCAGAGAAAGAGCCACTTTCACACACCGTGACGAAGACTTTTAGTTGCTCAAAACTGTACATGTTATCTCTCGCTCAATACCAAAGGGGGTAATAACTCCTAGGCTATCACTATTCGTGATGGCTGTTAACTTTCTCTTATTATTTCAGGTGACATAATCTCGACCAATCCAACACGTAATAGATTATTTAGAGGAATGTATGAGTACGTTAGAAAGAGTGTTCCACTCTGTGTTATTTGAAGTACTGGCCGTAACACTATCAATTATAGGCTTAGCGATATTTACTGATCATGATGTGAATGCCTTATCAGGAACCATGATAGTTGTTGCGACCATCGCGATGATTTGGAACTACTGTTTCAACCGCATTTTTGATCGCTACTTCACGGGTGAAAAATCTAAGCGTTCACTCAAGTTACGTGTTTTTCATGTTGTGCTATTTGAGGCAGGCTTGCTGGTGGCGACAATCCCTGTGATGGCATACTTACTTAACGTGGGGTTATGGCAGGCATTTTTGATGGACATCGGCGTGACCATTTTTATTACCATTTACGCGTTTGTGTTTAATCTGATTTATGACCATGTTCGAGCATTCTGGGTACGCAGAGGGGAGCTAGCCGTTCAGTAATCTACCAAGTCAGTAAACACGAGCTTGGCCACTAACCGTTTGTTTATTCGTTATTTTGACGGAGATATTCGGTTAGTAGGCCTAGGTAACCCGGCACTGGTTGGCATTCAAAGTGGCGGTCTCGAATCTTTTCAATCTCTTCCGCTTAATAGTTAGTGTAACCCTATGCACTTATTGTTCGATATGTAATTTGAATTTGTATGTGTCGTAAAATGGTAAATATCTTAATTAAAACTTAGCCATCATAGTCATTCGCCCATCACCAGAGCAAACTATGAACAAGTTAAGTTATGACCGAAAAATGCCGCTATACGTGGTGTCTGCACTTGTCCTCAATATGGCATTTAGCTTGTGGTTGCTGAGTATTGCTTCTACGCCAGCCATGTTTTTTTCGGTGTGTGCGTTGTTTTTACTTAGCACTCTTATTACCGCACGCCTTTATCGACATGAAATGGCTCAAAGCAAGAATAACTTGTCGGAAGCGATCATTGATGGTGTCGCAGGTTTTATTGTCCTCGATAGTCAATTGAGGGTCATACAAGTGAATCAACAATTCTCTCGGGTTTCAGGTTATGCCTTTGACCAAGTCGAATCTCGTCCGATTTCTGATCTCTGTTTTATGAATAACAGCAGCCTAATCACGACCATTACTCGCTCACTGAAGGAAAACCAGAGATGGAAAGGTGAGTTGAGTGGCGTCAGTCGACTTGGTGAGCAGTTTACCGTAAACGTTGTGGTGGAAAAGCTAACTGAAATTCTGCCGCACAATAACAAGTACGTGGTGACCTTTACGGATATTAGCCGACGCAAGATATTGGAGCGTCGATTAAGAATGCTGGTGGAAACGGATTCACTGACAGGGTGCTGGAATCGACGCCGCTTTGATAACGACTTAAAACATTATTCTAACCTGGCAGAGCGTTATGGTTACACACATTCCTGTTTGGCGTTAGTGCATGTGTTTTTCCCTGAGCCTAAATCGGCGTTCTCTGGCTTCGCTGCTGCGCCACTCGAAAAGAAACAGCGTTGGTATGCGGCCTTTAGAGCGATGATTATCTCCTATCCAGTGGTGTGTTTTTTCTTTATTTTTCAAATATCTGAAGCTTTGCTGACAATGATGTTCATTGCGTTGTTATCGTTGATGATTACGTCAGAGAAGTCGATAAAGTTGAGCGCTTTTCTGGTGATAAGTAACGGTATCGGGGGATTGCTGGCGATTGCTGCTTTTTCAATTCTTTCTATAGTACCCAACATTGTCTTCTATTCTTTGTTTATAGGACTTATTGCCATTCTTATGGCTACCAAGATCTACACGGTTCCCGAAAAAGCACCTATTTTCGCCACTGCATTTAGTACGTTGCTCGTACTTGTTGGTAGCACATTGATGAGCTCCGGTGATATCGATAGCAACACCCTTATACGCATATTCCAATTAGTGTTAATTGGCATATATATGATTTTGGCTTCTCTATTCCTAGAAACACGGAATTGGAAGTTCCTACAAAATCAGCCTTAATTTTGTCTAACAAGGACGTCTCATGAAGTTAACCGATGATTTTTCAAAACAGGCGATAGACGCTGCCATCAAGATCGCAGCGATTGCCATGCTCGTGTATTGGTGTTTTTCGATTTTGCGCCCATTCATTCTTTTGGTGATATGGGGTGCGATCATTGCGACTGCGTTGTATCCAGTGGCGGTCGCCATTTCAAATAAAACCGGGATGTCGAAAGGTAAAGCCAGTGCATTGCTGAGCTTTATTGGTGTGATTCTTCTATTTATTCCTTTGGCGGCGCTTTCTTCTGGTATCTACACCAGCGCGACTGACCTGATGACAGGCCTTCAAGATGGCACATTGTCATTGCCTAAACCGAAAGAGTCCTTACAAGATATTCCATTAATAGGGGAAAAGGTTTATTCAACCTTGGTTGCCGCCTCGAACAATATTGAAGGCACTTTCATAAAGTATGCAGACGAAGTTAAACAGTTCGCGACGAAAGCCGCTTCTGTTCTTGGCTCGTTAGGTGGTGGCTTCATTCAGTTCATTATCTCTACCATCATTGCTGGTGCATTCATGAGCAATGCGGATAAATGCAAAACTGGTGTGACTCACTTAGTGGCGCGTTTAACGGGCGGTAAAGGTGAAGAATTGGTAGAGCTTTCTAAATCGACCGTGCGAAGCGTTGTGCAAGGTGTGATTGGTGTGGCTGTGATTCAATCCATGATGTCGGCAATCGGTTTGGTGATTGCAGGCGTTCCTGCGGCTGCGTTTTGGGCGCTAGCTGTGCTGCTCATTGCGATAATCCAACTGCCACCGATTCTTGCTCTATTACCTGCGATCATCTACATGTTCAGCGTTGAATCGACACTGGCGGCGAGCTTGTTCTTAGTGTGGTGTATTTTAGTGAGCGGCAGTGACGCTATCTTGAAGCCAGTACTGCTGAGCCGTGGCTCTCACATTCCAATGTTGGTAATTCTATTGGGTGCGCTGGGCGGAATGGCGATGTCAGGCATCGTCGGTCTGTTTGTCGGTGCTGTGATACTGAGTTTAAGTTATGAGCTGATGATGGCGTGGCTTGGACTTGAAGAGAAAAATCAACAAGAAACTGAGAAAAAACCTGCAGAGGTCGAGGGAAAATAGATGAAGCCAGTCTCTAAAGACGACAACTTCTACTTCTTATTCTATGCGCTGTTGGTGTTGTTTTTTGGTTGCGCGGTGATGCAGCAGTTTTATCCGCAAGGCCAGAAAACAATCCTATTTCTTATCATTATTACGTTGGCGAGTTCAATTGCCGGTATTCATAAAGAGCGAGCCTTGTATCGCTCTTGGTACGGGCTGTTATTGATTACGGCGCTCGTGTCTGGCGTGTTTTCATTTTTGGAAGGCTATAACCTGTCGATAGTGACGCTATCGGCGTTGGCTGTGTTCTTGTTTTCACACATTTACTCGGCGTTGAAGCAGGTGATGAAAGCCAAAACGGTGACACCCAATCACATCATCGGCTCAATCTGTATCTACTTGTTGTTAGGGTTTGCTTGGTCGACCATCTACTTGTTAATTTTAGAGATCTTTCTGAATGCCTTTAACGGGTTAGAAGAGCAAGTCTGGTTAACGAACTTGTTCAATGCGATGTACTTTAGCTTCATCACCTTGACCACAGTTGGTTACGGCGACATATCACCAGCTCTACCTATTGCTCAATTCTTTGTGTTTATGGAATCCATTATCGGCAGCTTTTACTTAGCTATCATGGTGGCGAGTTTGGTGAGCATTCGACTTGCACAGTCTCAGTCCCAATAGAGCATTTACAAATAATAGAGCACATACAAACAAGCCCGGCAATCGCCGGGCTTGTTCTATTTTATGAGCTCAAAAGTCTCTTTAAGTTTGAACTCTGTGTGGGCGATGAACCTTAAGCTTCAGTGCCTTGAATCTTCTCTAATTCAGCGATAGTTGTTTGCGATACAAGCTGACCATCCATGTAATAGGTAACGTTTTGACCGTCTTTGATGCCCGTTAGAGTCGCTGTTTCACCAGATGTATAGACGATGTCCATTTGAATCGTGTTTTCGTCGATCTTAATCATCTCACCCGTTTCAATGGTGCGATTGTTAGAAATTGGGCCGACAGGGGCTTCTTTCAGGCTTGGGTCCAGCTCATCGTTCACTTTGAAGTGCGTGTCTGTTTTTGTATCAAATACGTGTGGTGAACCGCTGATAGGGTTTTTACCTGTCCAGAATTCAAGTGAGTTGAATACCACATAGTCTGCTGCGGTAGTAATACCGTATACAGGCGCTAATAAGAAGTTTACACCTGCACGAGCATAGCGGTTATCGACAACTTCAACGTTAAATTTCATCACTTTCCCTGTTACGGCGTTACTACCGATACAACCAGTTAGCGCAGAAGCCAAAACCGTTAGTCCTACAATTTTAAGTGCAATCTTTTTCATTTTAGTACCTGTATAAGTTAGAAGTCTGTTTCGTTGGAACAGGTGTAGTATGGTTTTTATTCGATGGTCAGTTTTACCATTTAGCGCCACTGACGATATAAAATGCACTCGGATTTTTGGCATAAAGCTAGGTATAAAACTGGGCACAAAAAAAAGCTCGACCTAATAGGGCGCGCTTTGGGGTATTTAGATAAGTCGTAATGAAAACAACCACTCCAATATAGAATTACTTCATCACGTAGGTATAAGCCGATACGACAAGCCAGCGGAAAAATCGAAATAAAAGGGTGGTGGCTTTAAAGGCAAACTTGGCAATGGATACCATTGCTTCTGCACCAATGCTTACACACTTATGCAAATCGGATTCTTTGTATTCTGAATAGGTCATCTGTTTTCTCATTTCTCGCGGTTGTCTTTCATATGTAAGTAACGACTCCTGTCTGGCGATATACCCTGAGCGCGTAATGTACGAACTTTCACCGGTAGGGATTTACCATTTCATGCCATATGGATTAATAACTAGGCAAAAGGTAAAGAGTTGGGTGTATTTAACGGCATAGCGAGGTGTAACTGATCAAGTTACCGAAAAAACGAGGGTAATAATGGTATGATCGCGGGCTCAGCACCATAAGTGATAAAGAATAGGAAACAGAATGACTCACCTTACCGAACAGCAAGAAGCTGCAATGGCGACGTTTAAAGAAAACTTACACCTTCCAAATGGTGGTTTTCATAAACTGATTATCGAGCTAAGTAAGGAGTATCAGCTGCCTTTCCAAAAGGTGCGTGCGGTTTTAAAGAAAGCTCAAAAAGATGTTGAACGACAAATACGAGAAGATTTTACCAGCGTTGATGACACAGTACTGAGCCAAGCGAATTGGGTAAACATCATTAAGTCGAAGCTTGTTGACTTAGCGGAAGAAAACCAAACGGTCATGGATAAGCTGCAACAAAACCTGAAGTATCAAAAAGTGTTGTCGGCAACCGAGGGTTCAATCGCAAGCGAAGACGAACGTGACGAGTTGATTGAAGAGTTGATTCAAGCTTATGAGAAAGAGGTGTTCAAACCGTTACTGGCGATGTTGCATACAACGAAGCTGTATTGGAAGTTAATGCTGGTGGATGAGACATGTAAGATGAATGAGGAGAATCGTGAGAAGTTCAGTGATTACCCTCAACACATGCAAGCTGCAGAACACTTATATACTCTTGATCAGAAGTTAAGGTCGATGCCGTTAACTTATTAGTCCATGAATGCACTGATAATGACTCAATGGTGATTTAGAGTTTGATATAAGTTGGTTTCAATAGAAGTACGATAACCTAGCTAGCGTTAGCCGCGTGTGAAATGCAAAAAGGGCTAGGTTTCAGATCTGTTTTACTTCTACTCTATTTTGTTCTGCTAGAGCGAATTGAGGGTGACATCTTTTACATCTTTGGGACTAGATGGTGTTTCTTTTGTAGCCTTTGGGAAACGCTATAGGAGTGTGAAATGTCCTAGGGTGTTTCCGTTGCCTGAAACGATAGTTCCGATGCTTTCTCGTTCATTAAATTCAAAGTCAATGAGATAGCTGTGATGTTGTAGCTTGGGCAATATGTGGCGGTGGAGTATATCGCTATTGAGCTGTCGAATCTCGGTGACCCATGAAATCTCTTCTTTGTGTAAATCTATTTTAATCTTGAGCATTTATTACCTTTTAGTTTATTGACTGTTTTTTCGCGTGATAGTTGGTACCAATGGGTTTGTCGTGTTGTTCTGCGTGACATAACTGTGCCTTGTGTTTATTACATTTGTATTTAAGTGCTCGATCTATTCTGACTTCGCTGACAAAAGAGCAAATGACGATAGATCGGTAGTAGGATCGAATTTAAAAGCTATTGAATGACTATCTGGGTGAAAGCTGACGCAGAGATGGTGTAACGAGGGAATCGAGAACTGTCTATGTGGAACTTGGACTTACTTTAGCATTAACAGCTCTATAGATTAGAGCCAGGTGGCGAACTATACGCCTAGTTTTCAAAATTACAACCCTATTTCAATTAAATTCAAAAATATTTTTGGGTGATTTACCATCGGTTACTGAAGGTTAAATGAGCGAAGGTCAGGGATTTGACCATGATATCTGACTGAGTCTTGGCTTTTCAGCTGTTCGTATTCGTTGTCATTAGTGGGTTTAATTGATCAGCTAATTTGGTGATGATTAAGTCTCTGTTGTATATGATCTTTACATTGTAAATTACAATCCATGATTTTGGGGTTCAGCGTTGTAATTACAGGGTTTTTGGGTGCTTTCCCCATCTGTTTTTTTCTTCAGGTTGATGAGTATTTTCCTCTTCGCGTCTTTTTGATATTTCTGATTCCTAATACCTCTCCTGACTACGCAAAATATGAATACTCACTTTTACGTTTCTGAATAATAAAGTTGTTGTATCGCCAATTTAGTGCAAATATAATTGATAATAGTTCTCACTTGCGTTACAAGTTTGTTGTCAATCCAATGACAGACTTTAAATTATCGTTATTTAGCAGTTGTGTACGCCCCATGCTCGTCTATGAGTAATGTGACTTTCATTGTCATGAGTGGTGGTTTGTATCAATGGCAAAGGAAGAAACATGAAGAAAACAATCAATTCAGTTCGCCATTTATTGAGCGGGCTTGCCATCGTTCTAGCATCATCATTCATGATGACCGCGCATGCGGAAACCGTCACCATTGAGCATGTGAAAGGCACAGCGCAGTTTACTGAAGTACCACAGCGAGTGGTGGTTCTAGGCCACGGTAGCTTAGACGTGCTCGATAAAATTGGTGTACAGCCAGTTGGCGCGCCTCATAGCTTGCTGCCTGATTACCTAGCTTCGTACAAAGATACGACGGCAAATACAGGCTCTTTAAGCGAACCTGATTTTGAAGCTATCTACATGTTGAAGCCTGACATCATCATCGCGGAAAACCGCATGCTTAAGGTTTACGACAAACTGGCACAAATTGCTCCTACTGTCATGTTTTCTATTGAAGGCGACAAGTACTGGGCTGATGCTCAGCAAAACTGGCGTGTGCTAGGCGACATCTTTGGTAAGCAAGCTGAAGTCGAAGCGATCATTAAAGAGACTCAAGCTTCTATCACAGCGGTAAACGACAAAGTAGCGTCTGACGAAACTTCAGCAATGATGCTAATGAACAACGGCAACAACATTGCGATGTTCAACAAAGGCAGCCGTTTCTCTATCATCTTTGATGACTTTGGTTTCGTGGAATCAAAGAGTGCAACCGTGGCTCCGATTAAAGGAACACACGGCAACCTAATCTCTTTTGAATACATAGCTGATGCAAAACCTGAAGTGCTTTACGTGCTTGACCGCGAAAAAGCGATTGGTAAATCAGAAGGACGCGCACAACAACTGTTTGATAACCCACTGGTTGCGGCAACACCTGCAGCGCAGCACGGCAATATCGTTTACCTTGATTCAAGTGCTTGGTATTTGGCGGGTGGCGGTGTGACAGCGATTCATAGAATGCTTAGTGACATTGAACGTACGATTCAATAGTTACTAACCATCAGATTTTCGGGCTTATAAGAGTGTTCTTATAAGCCCTTTTTCACTTTTTTATACGGGCTACCCGAGACCTATCTTTAGTATTATTCCTATGTTGAAACCCATTGCAGCTGCTGTATTTCTTGTTGTGTTATGCGTTGCGTCATTGATGATTGGAGTCGCTGAAATCAGTTTTAGTGACTTCTTCAATGGCAACCAACACGCCAATTCTATTTATATTGTTAGTCGGATTCCTCGACTACTCGCGATCGTGCTTGCCGGAGCGGGATTGAGTGTTTCTGGCTTGATCATGCAGCAAATCGTACAGAACAAGTTTGCCGCGCCTTCGACGATGGGCACCATTGACTGTGCGATGTTGGGTTACATTGTCGGCATTCTAGTGCTAGGCAATGCTGCGCAATGGAGCTACTTAGGCTTTATCTTCGCGTTTGCAGTGTTTGGCACCATGCTATTGGTTCGCTTCCTACAACACCTCAAGTTTAAGAACGCGGTATTGGTGCCTTTGATTGGCATTATGTATGGCAACGTTGTTTCGTCTCTAACAACCTTTATTGCTTATAAGTACGACTTAGTACAAACCATGTCGGCATGGACTATGGCGAACTTTGCGAGCGTGTTGCAGGGCAGCTATGAAATCCTTTATCTCGCGGTGCCTGCTTGTGTATTGGCTTACTATTTCGCGAGCCAGTTCAGTGCGGCGAGTATCGGTGAGAGCTTCGCGAAAAACATCGGTTTGAATTATCAGAAGATCGTCTTCATTGGTGTTGCGTTAGTGGCTATCAGTGCCTCCTCTGTGGTGATGATCGTTGGTGTTATCCCATTCCTTGGCCTTATCGTGCCGAATATCGTGTCGCTGATGATGGGCGATAACATGAAGAAGATTCTGCCTTGGACTGCCTACTGGGGGGTGATCTTGGTGTTGGCTTGTGACCTGCTAGCTCGAATCGTCATCTTCCCTTATGAGATTCCAATCTCGATGGTAATCAGCATCTTTGGTGGCATGATTTTTATTTACCTAATCATGAGAGACAAGTCGAATGCGTGATTCAGTAAAAATTGCGATTCTGGCTATCGCGTCTTTGGGTATGACAGCGCTATTCATCGGGCAGGGGCTGACGTGGGATAACTACGAGTTCTTCTTGTCTCTGCGCCTACCAAAATTGCTGTCGATTGTGTTGGCGGCGGTAGCGATCTCGGCGTCGTCATTGGTTTTCCAAACCATTACTAATAACCGAATTCTAACCCCCTCCATCTTGGGCTTTGACAGCTTGTATATGCTGGTACAAACGGTACTTCTGTTTGTGTTTGGCAGTGCTAGCTTCTGGGTGATTGACTCGATCGCAAACTTTTCGATGTCTGTGACTGTGATGATCTTGTTCTCGTTTGCTCTGTTCCATTTCTACTTTAAGAGCAAGCGAAACAACGTATTCACACTGCTGTTGATAGGCATCGTATGTGGCAGCGTATTCTCGAGTTTGTCTAACTTCTTGGCGATGTTGATTGACCCGAACGAGTTCGCGGTGCTGCAGAATGTGATGTTCGCAAGTTTCAATAACGTGAAAGGCGAGTTGGTTTACCTCAGCCTTATTCCTTTGGGTTTGAGCTTGCTTGGCCTTTGGTTGTTAGCGCCTAAGCTTGATGTACTTTGGCTTGGTGTTGATAACGCAACAAGCTTGGGTGTGAACACCAAACGACTGACTCAGATTACCTTGGTGATTGTGTCAGTGATGGTCGCGGTATCGACTGCTTTGGTTGGCCCAGTGCTGTTCTTTGGTTTAATCACCGTGAGCTTAGCTCGTCAGATATTCAAATCTTATCAACATCGTGTGCTTATCATCGCAAGCAGTTTGTTAGCGGTCGTTCTATTGGTTTCAGGCCAATGGTTTATCGAAAAAGTAATGGCGTTTGAAACCACAGTGAGTGTGATCATTAACTTGGTCGGTGGTTTGTATTTCATGTTCTTGTTGTTACGCACCAGAATTCAGTAAAGGTAGTAAGTAGTGATTAAATTAACAGGTTTAACTAAGAAGTATGGCAAGTCACTCGTGGTGGATGATGCCAGTGCTATGTTCCCGAAAGGCGAAGTGACTTCTATCATTGGCCCAAATGGTGCGGGTAAAAGTACACTGCTTTCAATGGCGAGCCGCTTAACCGACAGTGACGCAGGTGAAGTGGTCATTGGCGATAAGTTACTGGCTGAGTGGGATACCAAAGAGCTAGCTAAGCACCTTGCCGTGTTAAGACAATCAAACAACATCAATATGCGATTTACGATTCGTGAGTTGGTCTGTTTTGGTCGCTTCCCACACTCTCAAGGTCGCTTGAAAGACGAAGATCATAAAATCGTCGATACAGCACTAGAACACCTTGGCATTACTGACATCCAAAATAAATACCTTGATGAGTTGAGTGGCGGTCAGCGTCAAATGGCGTTTATCGCGATGGTTGTGTCGCAAGATACGGATTATGTGTTCTTAGATGAGCCTCTGAATAACCTTGATATTAAACACTCGGTTGAAATCATGCAGACGTTGCGTCGTTTGGCGCATGAGTTCAATAAAGCGGTCGTTATCGTGATTCACGACATCAACTTCGCTTCTTGCTACTCGGATAACATTGTCGCGATGAAGAAAGGTAAAGTGGTTAAGTCGGGTAAGGTTTCGGAAGTGGTTGAAAAATCAGTGATGGAGTCTATCTACGAGATCCCATTTGAGATTCGTGAGTTCGATGGTGTTCGAATCTGTATGTATTATTCTGGTCGTTAGATTACTGAATAACTCGGTTGTTTTGCTTTCTAGCCGTTGAACGAAAAGAGCTCCCATATGAGGAGCTCTTTTTGTTTTCGGATAGTATCTGTGTTGTTAGTGAAATGTTGCAATGCAAAGGTAATTCCCCTTGTATAATAATAACTTAACTGACGTAATATTGACTGGTCGTACTTCTAATAACGCCAGTTTGAAGTCACTCACAGATCTACTCTTCATTTTTGAAAATCAATTGCTTTTTTTCTGCTTAACCTCTGAAAACCGTTCTACACTATGGTTATAACTGTTTGATTTGTATACGAGGTATCAATGAGTCGGAAACCCATAGTGTTAGTCGTGGATGACACCCCAAGTAACTTGGATGTGTTAACTGCAATACTCAAAGATACTTATCAAGTGAAAGTAGCGATTAACGGCACAATTGGTATCAAAATTGCGAAGATGGTGCCGCAGCCAGACCTTATCCTCCTTGATATCATGATGCCTGACATTGATGGTTACGAGGTATGTCGCCAACTTAAAGCTCAGCCGAATACGGCTCACATTCCTATCATTTTCGTGACCGCCACAATTGGTCCAGAAGCCGAAGTAAAAGGGCTCTCCTTGGGGGCTGTCGATTACCTAACCAAGCCGATAACCCCTGCAATTGCACTCCAGCGTGTGAAAACGCATATCGCACTTTATGACCAACAACGCGCGTTGTTTAGTCAGGTAAAAGAGAAAACTCAAGAGATCAATCTCGGTAAGCTAGAAACACTGAACATACTGGGTAGAGCTGCTGAATTTAAAGATAACGAGACGGGCATGCACGTTATGCGCATGAGCCATTATTGCGAGATATTAGCCAAAGCCTTGGGCATGACAGACGAAGATGCCGAGACCTTGCGTGATGCCGCGCCAATGCATGATATTGGCAAGATTGGCATTCCTGACAGTGTGTTACTGAAGCCAGGGAAATTGGATGCCGATGAATGGACTACCATGCAGAAACACGTCGAGTTCGGTGTTGAAATCCTTGGTAGGCAGGGCGATTCCAAACTGATGCGTATGGCCATTCAAGTCGCGCAGTATCACCATGAAAAGTGGGATGGCAGTGGTTACCCAAAGCAGATAGCCGGCGAAGATATTCCATTGGTTGGACGAATTGCGGCCGTTGCTGACGTATTTGATGCCCTGACAGCAGAGCGTCCTTATAAGAAAGCTTGGAGTGTCGATGAGGCACTGAGCTTGTTTGAAGAACAGAAAGGCAAGCATTTTGATCCGACTATCGTCGATATGTTTTTTCTAAAGTTACCTGAGACTCTAGAGATTAAAGAGAAGTTCAAAGATGAGTGACCTCTGGCAGATGTGGGGTAAGTGGGGTAAGCGTTATGTCATCGCCATAATTTTGTTTGTTGTATTCGTTGTTCGTGCCGCTAGCGTTAACGCTGAGGCTGCTCCGGATCAACAACCAAACCTATGGCAAGATCCTGATCGTGAAATCACGTTTGTTACACTATCCAGTCATTATCCTTACTCATTTATTGGTGATGACGGAAAAGTCGACGGGATTATTCGAGATTGGGCTTACGATCTTGAAGAGCGTTTCAACGTAAAAACCAACTTCATCAGCGTAGATTCTCATGCTGAAGCAAAGCAAGCTTTGTTAGACGGGAAAGGCGATGTGTTTCCGTTTCAACAGTTTGATCCCAGCGAAGGAGGACGTTTCCTTCAAACTGATCCTTATATCTCGTACCAAATTGCCGTCATTCTTCCTACCGAAGATCATCTCAATAATAAAATAGAGCAAGAGGCCAAAAGGCGAATTGCTATGGTTCGAGAAAGCATCGACCTAAAGCGATCTGGCGTGCAGCTTAGTTCGATTGAGAGAGTTGAATTCGATACGGCCATTGATGCTATTCGTGCATTAGAAGATGGGTCGGTTGATGGCTTACTGGCTGAACCTGTAACCACCATGGATCTTGCTCATAAAAGCGGAGTCGAGAATTTAGCGGTCAACCATGTACTTGATCGCTGGAAGAACATCAAAGCAGCCATGGTTATTCGTTCAAACGACAATGAGCTGCTTAACTTATTGAATCAACAGATTGCAACGTTTGATATCAGTAAAAAGAACCGCATTTTATCTAAATGGTTAGATGACTCGCCTTATCGCTCTCCCATTAAAGGTGTATTTGGATTCGGCAACCCGCCTTACATGTATCCAGACAGTACTTCTGTTGGCTTAGAGCATGACATTATGCAAAGGGCATTGAACGATATGGGGTATCGATTGGGTGACGTTGTCACTTTGCCTCGTACTGCAGCTCGTCAAGCTATCGATAACAACAACTCAATATCATTTGTTTCTGGCGTTCAACTTGATGACTCTTCATTGCACTTTGTCAGTGACAAGGTGATGGATGTTGATTTTGTGCCAGTGTCATTAAAGAGGCGTAAGCTGGATTTGAAGTCGGCAAAAAATTTGTCCTTAGGTGCATTGTTGTTCGATGAAACATCGCCGATTAAAAACTCCGTAGAAGTGTTGGAAAGCCAATTGAGCATTGATCGGATAGATGATCTCGACAGCTTAGAGTCGGCGTTTTCCCAACTGAGAGCTCAAAATGTTGATCTCCTGATGGTAGAAAGGCGCGTATTAACCTGGTTTGTCACCAATACCCGGTTTATTGAAATGCGCGAGATTCAGATCCATGAAGATTATAAAGTCAGTTATCCCATCTACGTGGATTTCAGGGAGGCTGAGCTAAGAGACCGCTTCAATGCCGCATTGGCAAACCTGAAAAGGGAAGACGGGGAGTTTGAGCCAATTCTTAGAAGACAAATTAAGAACGACCTGACTCCGGTTCTGAAGAAGGCCGATATTATTGCTCAAATCTCAGCGTACTTTATTGTTAATGATCGCTTTGACGAATTGCCTAAGATTTTTGACATATTTGATGCAGATAATACTTTCATGGTTATTTCGGCACTGGCTGATAATAATAAGCGACCGCTTGAATCTTGGTTCCTAGGAGATGTATCAACGCCATCATTGGACAAGAAAAACACCTCTAAATTGTCATCCGTAACGAAAGGCGTTGGCTATAAAACGCAGACGGGCAGCACCAATGCTGGGTTTATGACGTTCTATTTCGATGTGGATTCCGTGGAAGGAAGTTATGTTTATTTCCCTGCCATTGAGCAGTTTGATTCATTCGGAGATGGTGCAAAACGTTATATTTCAGATGTTTATCAATCGAACAGTTTAGCCGGTGAACTTCTTAATCTTAGTCAAAATGAACGTCAGTGGATAAAATCTCATCCAGTATTGAAAATCGGTATTGATCCTAACTCTTTGCCTTATGAAGCCGTATCGAGCAAAGGGGAATACATCGGCATGATCGATGATTACCTAAAGCTGATCGAGCAGAAAACAGGTTTACGCTTGGAACATGTTGATGTCGGCAGTTGGCAGGAGACTCGACGACTCGTTGACCATAGAAAAGTGCACCTTGTGTCGGCCGCTGTGGAGAATCGTTCGCTTGGCGAGGGCGTGAAGGCGGGTAAGCCGTTATTTTCTAGTCGTTTGGCTATTGCCTCAAGACGAGATGTGAACAGCCTTGTCTTAGAAGAAGCTGCAGGTTGGAAAATAGGCATTTTAGAAGGGGGAGCCAACACAGAAGCTATTGTGGATAGTTACCCTGAGATCAATTGGTCGATGGTGTCATCGACTAATGATGGATTAGAGTTCGTCGAATCGGGTGAGTTTGATGCGATGATTGATACCGTTGACGTCTTAAATTACTTAATCGACTCATTTGGCTATCGAGGAATTGGCATCATCGGTCGATTAGACTTCTTCCTGTCGCCAACTCTGCATGTCATCAAATCTGAACCTTTGCTGTTGTCTATTGTGAACAAAGCGATAGGCAGTATCTCAGCTGAAGAACACCAGAAGATCTCTGCAAAATGGGCTGCACCCAAAGCGATAGAAAGAGTTGATTATCAATTGGTTTACACCATTTCGGTTTTTTCTCTGGTGATCCTTCTTCTTATTATTTTCTGGAATCGTAAATTAGCGAAGCAGATCAGTATTGCTAAGGAAGCGACCGAAGCTCTGGAAAAGGCGCAGAACCAACTCTACAACATGCTAAATAGCTCTCCAATTGCAGCCAGCGTGGTATTTGAAGAAGAGGTTCGTTACGCGAATGATACGGCGAAACGTTTGTTTGGCGTGGATAATCAGGCGTTGTCTTCTATCGACGTCGCTGCTATCCATGACTCGCTGAGCGTTCGTGATGGCGTGCATAAAGAGCTCGACCTTAACGGTAAAGTTGAAAATAGGGAGTTGGTACTCAGAAAGTCTGATGGAACCCGATTTGTTGCTTTGGTCAGTTACTATCTTTTTGAGATTGATGGGGAAGTCGCCACACTATTTTGGGCATTCGATATTTCAGAAATGAAGCGCCTTAACGAACAATTGGAAGAAGAAAAACAGAGAGCCGATTTGGCGAGCCAAGCTAAATCGGAATTTTTAGCTAATATGAGCCATGAGATAAGAACCCCAATGAATGCCATTATTGGCTTGTCTTATCTGGCGATTGGCGAAATATCTAATCCTGTCGCTCGAAATTATATTGAGAAAGTGCACCGTTCTGGCCATTCGTTACTCGGTATCATCAATGACATCCTTGATTTCTCAAAGATAGAAGCTGGACAACTTGTTATTGATAACGTCCCGTTTGATCCCGTAACGACCTTTAAAGATGTGATTGAGCTGATGGAGTCGAAAGCGGCTGAGAAGCAGCTCAATTTGTCGATGGTCATAGACTCTGAGTTAGACACGCCATTGCAAGGCGATCCATTGAGGTTGTTCCAAGTCATACTCAACCTTGTGGGTAACGCGATTAAGTTTACGGAAAAAGGCAGCGTAGCGTTAACGGTGGAGCATGTTGACTCGAACGATAGCAGTCTAACCATGAAGGTGAGTGTGATGGATACCGGGATAGGCATCTCGGATGGGAACCGTCACAAGCTGTTTGAAGCCTTTAGCCAAGCGGATACCACAACGACACGTCGGTTTGGCGGTACAGGGCTTGGACTCAACATTAGCCAGAAATTAGTGCATGCGATGGGCAGTCAAATTACGGTGGAGAGTGTTTACGGGCAAGGCAGTGAGTTCTCCTTTGTACTGACATTGCCACGATCAAGCTCGGATGCGTTAGCCGACTTCAAAGCCCAAGAACTGCAACTGGATTACCAGATAGAGTTCAAAGGCCAAAGAGTGTTATTGGTTGAAGACAATGAGCTGAACCAAGATCTAGCCTTAGCATTTTTCAGTCGCTCTAAATTAAATGCCGATCTTGCTGAAAACGGAAAGGAAGCGCTGGAGTTAGCTAAAAACAACGACTACGAAATAATCTTCATGGATCTTCAAATGCCGATTATGGACGGCTTTGAAGCTACCCGTTTGATTCGTGAATTCGATATAGATGTACCGATTATTGCAATGTCAGCCAATGTTTTTGCTGATGCGAAACAACGAGCGAGGGAAGCGGGTGTCACGGACTTCTTAGACAAGCCTATTGTTATTGATAAAGCGATGTCTCTGATTACTCGATACATTGTTCCTGAGGTATTAGTTGAAGGTAGAACGCATTCAGATGCGATACAGACAGGTGATTCTGATGAGAGTGCGGAATTACACTCTGATACTCACATAAAACCGCCTGTTTTCTCTCAGTCGAGGTTTGAGCAACTGACTTATCATGATGTGAAACTGCAAGCCAAAATGCTTGATAGGTTCTGCAAAGGATCACCAGACATGATGTCGGATGCTTTTGATAGCTTAGTACAAGGCGAATGGGAGACGTTAGAGCGTAATCTACATACCTTAAAAAGCATGGCAGCTTCGATTGGTGGGTTGCGATTGGCAGAGTTACTCAGTGATTTAGAAAGCAAAGCTCATAACAAGGCGTGTGATGAAGAGGATCTTAAACAAGGTGAGCTTGGGTTAATTGAACTGATTAAAGCAGTTGAGATCAGCTTTGATGTGCCTGGTGCCAAAGGATCTAATACGACAAGTTCTGAAGTAGCCGATGTGAGTCTTGCTGATACCTCTGACTCACCGAGCATCACGTCAGAACAGCATGCTCAGTTGCTATCACTGCTGGATGCGTATGATAACGATGCAACTCAATATGTGACTGAGTTACTGGCACAGTATCCACATTCTGTTGTTCTTAAAGATGTTCAAAGTGCGTTAGATAATTATGACTTTGAACGAGCCAAAGAGGGGCTTGGCGCTTCTGAGTAGTTGTCTTTTATAAATATCACTTCAACATTAAAGCCTTTAGCTCTTACAGCGAAATAACGCGCTAGCTAAAGGCTTTAAATCTATCTATACCGAACTAACCACTCACATTCTGTTTGATCAATTCAACAACCGTATCGTATCGGTGCGGCAGTTTTCGGTTTCGTTTTTGAACCAGATACAGCGTTTCCTCTACTTCTACCTTTGGCGGCACAACGTGTAGCTTGTCTCTATCTGGGAAGTGTTCAACCGCGCCAGCCGGTAACACGGTAAAACCTAATCCTTTTGATACGGGTAGCAAGATCTGGTGAAGCTGATTGATGTAGCCAGATCTTGGTATCTCATTAACGTTGATGTTCGCTAAGTCTTTATCTCCGCAAAGGTCGAAATACAAAGACAGATAGTGTGCAGAATCTGGGTGGGCAATCAGGCCAATGTCATTCAATACTTGCGGCGTTATCTCTAAATCAGCAAGGCTGTGGTGAACAATAAGACACAGTGCTTCTTTGCCGATGACTTGGCTTTGGTAGTAGCTGTCGTTCGGGGAATGCCTAACAATGCCGATATCGGTAGTGCCTTCGCTTAGGTCATTCAATATCTTTTTGTTTGGAGCGGCTTCTAAGTTAATGCTGAGCTCTTGGTGTTGCTGTTGAAGTTCAAGAAGCTTGGGATACAGACGCAAAGAGAGTGAGCCAGAGCAAGACAAGTGACATTGCCCAGCATAAGGGTTATCAAAACTCAGAGACTCAAAAAGATCTTCTTGGTCTTTCTCTAGTTTGATCGCATAGCGATACATAATCCGACCCTGTTCGGTCAGTTCGAAGCTCTTGTTTTCTCGAGATAGCAGGTCACAATTACAAGCTTGTTCAAGCTTCTTGATGTGTTGGCTGACTCCAGGTTGTGTCATATACAACTTTTCTGCCGTTTGGGTGAAATGGCCAACTTCAACCAGAGTCTTAAATGTATTGAGCCAAAGTGGATTAATCATACTCACCTTCAAATACTAAAGCCTATAAATAACAGAAAATTATTATTATCTTAAGTAATGATAATTTCAACTCTAGCGTCTTAAGTAACGCTAATCAAAGTCATGTGGTGGTAGCACTTTATATTGGCCGCTTTGTAGAGTTGCTATGAGTAACAAAGTGTTGCGACTTTGTTGAATTTTTGGTCTATTGACCAACTGTGCTCATATTTAGGAACGAAGATGAATAGAAATGTTTGGCTGCTTTCACTGTGTCAGGCCTTGTTGATGACGGGTAACATATTACTGATCTCTGTGATTGGTTTGATCGGTAAGCAGATTGCACCCAGTGTCAGCATGATCACCTTGCCGGTTGCACTGCAGTTTTTGGGTTTAATGGCAGCCACTATTCCAGCATCTTTAATTTCAGGCAAGTTAGGGAGAAAGCGAGGATTTAGCATTGGTAATGTGGTTGGCATTACAGGAGCTAGTCTTGCCACCTACGCACTGTCTCAACAACATTTCTATTTGTTTTGTTTCGCTACGTTCTTACTTGGGATAGGCATAGGTTTTGGCACGCTTTATCGTTTTGCTGCAATCGAGGTGTGTGATGAAAATGCCCGTCACCGAGCGATCTCTATCTCGATGGCTGGTGGCGTTTTAGCCGCGGTATTAGGACCAAATTTGGCGATTATGTCGCAACAGTGGTCGCAAGATGGCTTGTACATTGGTGCTTTTGCTTCTTTGATTGGATTGAACATTCTTGCGTTACTCATCTTACAAACAATTCAGTTTCCAAAAGTCTCTTTTAATAGTCAGGCACCTAAATCCGATCCTCTCAGTGTGATAGTAAAAGCGCCTAACTTTATTGGCGCAGTGTTTGCTGCCATGGTCGCTTATGCGGTGATGAATATCCTGATGACAGCAACGCCATTGGCAATGATTGGTTGTGGCTTTGACTTTACCAAAGCAGCGGGCGTAATTGAGTGGCACGTATTGGGGATGTTTGTTCCTGCATTCTTTACTGGTTCACTTATCGAGAAGTTTGGCTCAAGAATGATGATCTTGGCAGGCGGGGTTCTGTTCGTCGTCTGTATCGCGATTAACATTCATGGCGAATCTATCTGGCACTTCAGAGCGGCTCTAGTTGTGCTTGGTGTCGGTTGGAACTTTATGTTTATCGCGGCAACAGGTTTGTTTAGTCAGTCCTACCAATCGCAGAATAAAGCTAAGGCACAAGCGTTTAATGAATTTATTGTCTTTGGCTGTGTGACGATTACAGCGATGCTCTCTGGCTGGCTAGAATCGACAGCAGGGTGGCAGAACCTCAATATCTACGTATTACCATTCGTGTTAGCTGTTATCTTGCTGTTCGCATTCAGTGCTCGTAAATCGCGTATTCAAAAGCAGCCTGTGTAATGGCTCATCGAATGGTGGTTCAGTAAATTTGTTACTGTAATTAAAACCCTAGTATCTCGAACTGCGACCAATAAAAAGCCCTACCAAATCGGTAGGGCCTTTGCTTACGGCTTAAATAATAACGTTTTCTTAAAACTGCTGTCGTGGCTTATATCCTGTGACAACAGTACTTAAGCTTGTGTTGTAAATACGCATGACAGAGCCAGCGATGATTTACAGGTCGACCAAAATTGTCTTAGTGGTAATCCCACCTTGGTCATCGATTATCTTCAGTGTCACCTCGTGCTTTCCGTATGAAGGGAAGATTGACGTGAATGTGCGACCTCGTTTCACCTTTCCGTTTGGAAGTGTCCACTCGGTATCAACAATACGACCATCGCTGTCTGAACTTGTAGACCACATGGTTACCCAGCGGCCCAAGTGAATGTACTTCGCGCTCGCTTCTGGAAGGGCGTTTGGAGATTCAACACTCACTACGGAGCTAAATGAAGCGGTAGCGCCTTTGTCGTCGACAACAGTCAAGTTCACCGTGTATTCGCCCGCTTGCTCGTAAGACCAAGTTGGTGCCACTTCGTTACTTGTTGTGCCGTTCCCAAAGTCCCATAGGTAACGGGCGATCTCACCGTCTTGGTCTGAGCTGAAGTTGTTTGCAGAAACAGTCAGACCAGTCACATTAAGCTCGAAGTTCGCAGTAGGAACGATGTTGTGTTGGCTTACTTTAGATAAGCGAACCACACCGTATTCGTTGTTATCACTCTGATTCACAATATCGACCGCTAAACCAAACTCCGTCAGGATGCGTCCTGAATCTGGTGCTTGAGGCGATGTGTAATCTTGGTCATCCGAGAAGCTAGCATTGCCAACCAAACTGGTATCTTCGAGTACATCGTTGTCGCTGTTTACAAGACGCATTGGAGTATGATCTTTGAGTGAAAACGCTGCGTCTCGAACTTGGTAGCGTGTTTGAGCCGCTTCACCAGAGTTTGCCCACACCATGGCATTTTGGTCTGCATCGACCACGCCTAACCAACCTTCACCAGGGTGTTTACCTACCCAGTTGTCGGTTAGTGATTCGTCGACGTACCAAATGATCAAGCCAGGGTCGAATGACATCAGTTGTCCCATGCGTTTGATGTTCGCTAGGCCTTCATCAACATCCATGTGGCTGCGCCATTGCAATAGATAGTAGTGCTGCGCTTGATGGAATCCATTACTCAGCTTGTAACCATTAAGGGAGAAGGTGGAGTTGCTCTCAGCATCATCTATTGAGGTGACTTCACCATCAACGACAACACTGAGGTTATCCAGATAGAAGCCTTCCATTGCTAAGCCGCCATCGGTGATGTACTCAAATGAAAGTTCAACTTCTTGTCCTGCCCATTGTGAAACGTCGAACTCAGCGTTAACCCATCCGCCAGATTCGCCGCCAATAGCAGGAACGAGGTCCGTGTTGTATGGGTCGTCCATTGAGGTAATGTTGCCTGCAATGGCTTGTCCGTTGATTAGCACGCGAGCAAAGTCGTAGTCTTTTTCAATCTCATACCAAGTTTTGAAAGACAGCAGTGCAGAATCACCCGCTGGGATCATCAACTTGCGAGTCATACTGTTTTTCAGATCATCGCCTTTTTGAGAGTGGAATGAATACTCGCCCTCAAAGGGTTTCAGACTTTCAATCTGCTTTTCAGGAAGATCCACTTTGATCATGTTAGGACGACTGTTATCCGTTGTTTGGAACAGCGTATACACTTGTGGATTGTCTTCTAGGTCATCAATCGAGAGCTGATCATCGTTAACCCAACGTCCGCCAATCGATTTCTGTAGGAAGTGTTTTGCCCAAGAGCTGAATGCCGTTGGTTGTGTACCACCAATTTGACCAGCCCAACTGCCCGAAGACATGATTGACCAGTAAGAAACCGGTTCGCCTCTGCCTGTGTATTGCGTGTCATACTCGTCTGGTAAGCCTAAATCATGACCATATTCGTGGGCACAAACACCTGCAGCCGCATCAATCGGTTGAATGGTGTAATCGAACGCCGCGTATTGGCCACCAAATCGATCTGGAAGCGAGCTAGAGGTGCCTTCAAGTACATGAATGCGACCAAGGTTGAATCGGTGAGACCAAATCGCATCAGGGCCTAACACGCCACCACCGGCTTCTTCGCCTACCGATGCATGAAACACCATCAGGTGATCAATCACACCATCGGGTTCGCGGAAATTTCCGTCACCGTCGTAATCGTAACGATCTTCGATGTCGTAATCGGCAAGGTTGATACTCGGATCTTGAGCCAGTTGATTCAGCGCTTCACGAACCAGTTCTTGGGCGTTTAGGTCGTTGTCGGTGGTAGGGGAGTTGCCACCATAGAATGACGCAGGCTTAGAGGCGCGATACCAACCTGCCGCTTGACCTGAAACGCTGTAACTGTCGCCTGATTCGCTTTGGTAATATTGGCGCATCGAGATTAGGTTTTCGCCATTTGGCCCTGTGTAGCCAG
Organism: Vibrio sp. 10N.261.54.E10; assembly: GCF_002877735.2. Lineage (NCBI taxonomy): Bacteria > Pseudomonadati > Pseudomonadota > Gammaproteobacteria > Vibrionales > Vibrionaceae > Vibrio > Vibrio sp. 10N.261.54.E10. The sequence continues at coordinate 312,781 of NZ_MCXE02000002.1, read as the reverse complement.
AATTTGAAAACAACAACTCTTGATAATGTTCAGGGTTGTAGCTCTCGTAGAGCATCTGCGTGTGCTCTTCGGTCAACTTGTTGTCATCCCAGTTCAAATCAGGGAAATCGACCAATAGAGCGAGTACTTTATCGGTGCGCTTGGTGCCGACTTCTAAAGCAAAGACACTCACTTTTTTAACGCCAGACCCTTTTTCTATGGCTTTGAGTATTTTTGCGCGTTGCTCAAGTGCTTTTTTTCCGAATTGAGCATCGCCTTTGAAACCGGAATTGATTTTATTTTTCAAGTAACGGTCAAGCGCATCCTGCTTTGCCACATCGGTTGCATCTTGGTCGACTAAGCCTTGTCTAACTAGCATTTCAATGAGTTTGTCTTCATTAACTACGCCTAAATCAATAGGTGTTTTTGCATAACCACTGACGCTAAATAGAGTAAGCATTGCTGAAGCCAACAATGTTTTTCTCATCATTTTCATTATATTTCCTTTTTATATTTCCATGTCGATATCAGTATCAACTTGCCTTATTCGGATCTGTTGTCCGAGTTTGGCCTAATACACTCTTGTGGTGTCTTATTTAACTGACGTGTGTTTGTTGTATTTTTTTTATCTTCTATCTCTTTTGTATTGGTTGTCTCTTTTCTATTTTTTGAATCAAACGGAGTGCTCTTCACTTTTTTAGCGTTGAGATAGATACGCAAAGCTTCTTGATTTTCCTCATAGGTTAAGCCTGAACAGATAACACCTTGTTTTATCAATGACTTCAGCAATAGTTCGTCGTTCTCAATAGTGGAAGCCTGTGACAGTGAGGAAAAAATTAGAACCATTAAAGCCATTGTTTTGTGTGACATTATTATATCAAGCCATCAGTTTTGATTATGTAACAAAATATATTTATAAATTTTACCAATCAAATGGATAATTATTACAATTAATTATTCGTTCCGGTTTCAACATTTAGAGTTAATATAAAATAAGGAGTGTTATTTATTCTATTGTCAGTTATTTAATGGGTTTTGTTGAATGAATAGTTGATAGTTTGGATGTTTAATAACATTGATTAGGTCGTGGTTATTATTCTGGAGGGCGCTTTATACAAGGCGTTGGGTTCTAACTAATAAGATAATTTTTTATTATCGGTGTTTTAAAATACGCATGTAATAACTGAGTCATTAGTAAATACCCATGCTCAAATTATTTTTACTCAAAATATCAATAATTAGGGTATTGAGAGTAACTTTCAGTGTTTCAATGACGTGAAATTTAACAATAGCAGAGCTGGTCGGGTTGTCACCGCCTGCTTGCTTAAAGCGAGTGAAACGGCTGAGAGAAGAGGGCGTGATTGTCGGTGGTGTGTCCATCATTAATCCAGAACTGACCGGCAGTAAGATGACTTTGGTTGTGTCCGTGGAAATGGAGCGTGATCGAGGGGATATTTACCAAATCTTTCGCCATTCTATTTCAAAGGCAGAAGAGGTCACGCAGTGCTATCAGATATCAGGCAGCTTTGATTTCATGCTGATTGTGACGGTCAAAGACATTCAAGCCTACGAAGACTTTGTGGAGCGAGTACTACGCAAAGATCTGAATATTCGTAAATTCCATACCTCTGTCTCAATGAGAACCGTGAAATTTACCACTGCCGTAAACTTAGATGAGTCGTGACTGTTGGCATGAGAAGATAGTGAAGTTATTAGCTTTGTGAGGTACTTAGCTAATATTTGTATAAATAGCAGGCATTTACACAAAATGTGACGTTCACATTTTGTCATAACTTTAATAATTGTATATATTCCTCGCCTAAAATAATAATTAACCTAAGTTAATATAATGACTGTCAGCTCATCTACTCAATCTCGTGAAACGCTTCTAAGCGAAAACGAACAACTTGTCTCTACCACTGATTTAAAAGGCGTGATTACGTACAGTAATGATGCTTTTTGTCGCATAGCGGAATACAGCCAACAAGAATTGCTAGGGCAACACCACAATATCGTAAGGCATAACGATATGCCGAAAGCCGCTTTTGCTGATATGTGGGTTAACCTAAAGCAAGGTAAAGCTTGGCGTGGCATCGTAAAAAACAAAACCAAATCTGGTCGGTTTTACTGGGTCGATGCTTATGTAACTCCAATTTACGACAATGGTAAGGTGAGTGGCTACCAATCTGTTCGTGTTAAGCCAAAGAATGAATGGATACAAGTTGCAGATAAGGCTTACCAAGGCCTCTTGAAGGCTGAAAAGTCGGGTCGCCAATGGTCATTAAAGATCAGTGACAGTGTTCGTTACGCCGTGTTGCTAGGCTCTTTGGCTGCGCCGTTAATTTCAAATCTCATTGAAGTAGGGCAAGTATCACAATGGTTGTTGAGCCTACTTCCTGTTTCAGCATTAGCACTGCTTTTCCGACAAGAGCTGATTGATACTCCACTGCAGTTGAAAAAGCTGCAATCTAAATTCGATAGTGTTAGTCGTCTTGTTTATTCAGGTAATAGTCAGTTCTCTATTGCCGATTTTCACTTAAAACTATTGTCTGCAAGAATCCACACCGTATTAGGTCGCATGACAGACTCAGCCAAGCCGTTACAAGATTTGGCTGACAACCTAAATGCGACGTCATTTGAAGTATCAGAAGCCTTAGATCAACAAACAAAAGACATTCTTCAAGTACGAGAGGCGACTGAAGAGGTTGAAGTCACCGCCAATGAGGTCTCTTCTCGCACAGAAGAAGCGCACCAGATTGTTGATGTGACTTTGCAAACCTGTGCTGGCGCTAAAGAAAGCATTAATCAAACTCATCAAAACTTAGAGAGCCTAGCTTCTCAGGCTGAAAAGGCGACTCAAACGACTTACCAACTGAGCGATCAAGCGCAGAGCGTAAGCAAGATAATGGAAGAGATTGGTGGAATCGCCGAACAAACCAACTTGTTGGCCCTGAACGCTGCGATTGAAGCGGCGAGAGCGGGCGAGCAAGGACGAGGCTTTGCCGTTGTTGCCGACGAAGTCCGTGCATTGTCGGGTCGAACCTCAAAGGCTACGGTTCAGATCAAAGAGAGCATCGATACCATGCTAACGACGATTGAAGGGTGGCAAAAAGATATTCTGGCGAACCGTAAGCAAACGGACGCATGTGGTGATGTTGCGAAGGTGAGTGCAGAGCGCTTGTCGGAAGTCGAAAACCTAATGCAATCCATGAATGAACTCATGCAGTCTGTTGAAAGTTCTGCTCATAAGCAACGTGAGCTGTCGAGTGAAGTCAATCTGCATATGCAGTCTATCGCCTCGACCGCAGAACAAAACTTAGTGGCAACGCATTCTGTGAAAGACCACTCCACAGAGCTAAAAGAACGAGTCAATGAGTTCTACCAACTGGCAAAGCGTTTCGAAGAAAAATAGCCGTTAGATTTAATCCGAATGAGAGAAAAGACAAAAAAAGCCCCGCATTTTCATGCGGGGCTTTCTGTATGCATCAACCCATTGAAGGGCGAGACAATGTATTCAAGATTAAGCTAGAAGCTCTTTCGCTGTGTTTACTACGTTTTCAGTAGTGAAACCGAACATCTTGAATAGCTCACCTGCAGGTGCAGATTCGCCAAACGTTGTCATACCGATGATCTTGCCACCGAAACCAACGTACTTGTACCAGAAGTCAGCGATGCCAGCTTCTACAGCGATACGTGCCGTTACGTCAGATGGAAGTACAGACTCACGGTACTGCGCGTCTTGTTTGTCGAACGCATCAGTAGCAGGCATAGAAACTACGCGTACTTTCTTACCTTCAGCCGTTAGCTCAGCAGCAGCGTTAACCGCTAGCTCAACTTCAGAACCCGTTGCGATAAGGATAAGCTCTGGCTTGCCTTCACAATCTTTCAGGATGTAACCACCCTTAGCGATGTTTGCTACTTGCTCAGCGTCACGATCTTGTTGTGCAAGGTTTTGACGAGAGAAGATAAGTGCAGAAGGACCATCTTTACGCTCGATTGCTAGTTTCCAAGCAACAGCAGACTCAACTTGGTCACATGGACGCCATGTGCTCATGTTTGGAGTTAGACGTAGAGAAGCGATCTGTTCAACCGGTTGGTGAGTAGGACCATCTTCGCCTAAGCCGATAGAGTCATGCGTGTAAACTTGGATGTTCTGAGTTTTCATCAGAGCAGCCATACGCATAGCGTTACGCGCGTATTCCATGAACATTAGGAACGTTGCGCCGTATGGTACGAAACCACCGTGCAGAGCGATACCGTTCATGATAGCCGTCATACCGAATTCACGTACACCGTAGTGGATGTAGTTACCAGAGAAGTCGTTTGCTTCAAGAGACTTAGAACCAGACCACATAGTCAGGTTAGAAGGCGCAAGGTCAGCCGAGCCGCCCATGAATTCAGGTAGCATAGCACCGAACGCTTCTAGAGCATTTTGAGATGCTTTACGTGATGCGATGTTTGCTGGGTTAGCTTGAAGATCAGCGATGATTGCCGATGCTTTCTCTTCCCACTCAGCTGGTAGGTCACCGTTTACGCGGCGTTTGAATTCAGCTGCCAGCTCAGGGTATGCTGCTTCATAAGCTGCAAGTTTCTCGTTCCACGCTGCTTCCTTAGCTGCGCCTGCTTCTTTCGCATCCCACTCTGAGTAAACTTCCGACGGAATTTCAAAAGGACCGTGCTCCCAACCTAATTCTTTACGTGTTGCTGCAATTTCTTCAGCGCCTAGTGGAGCACCGTGACAGTCGTGCGTACCTGCTTTGTTTGGAGAACCAAAGCCAATCACTGTTTTAGTACAGATTAGAGTAGGGCGAGGGTCTGCTTTAGCCGCTTCAATCGCTGCGTTGATAGCGTCAGAATCGTGACCATCTACCGCTGGGATTACGTGCCAGCCGTAAGCTTCGAAACGCTTAGGTGTATCGTCAGAGAACCAACCTTCAACTTCGCCATCGATAGAGATACCGTTGTCATCCCAGAAAGCAACCAGCTTACCAAGACCAAGCGTACCTGCTAGAGAACATGCTTCGTGAGAAATACCTTCCATCAGACAGCCATCACCCATGAATGCATAAGTGTAGTGGTCTACGATGTCGTGGCCTTCTTTGTTGAACTGTGCTGCTAGCGCTTTCTCTGCCATAGCCATACCAACAGCGTTAGTGATGCCTTGACCTAGAGGACCAGTCGTTGTTTCGATGCCTGGTGCGTAGCCGTACTCTGGGTGACCTGGAGTCTTAGAATGCAGTTGACGGAAGTTTTTAAGATCTTCAATTGAAAGCTCGTAACCTGCTAGATGAAGCAGAGAGTAGATCAGCATAGAGCCGTGGCCGTTAGACAGGATAAAACGGTCGCGGTCAGCCCACTCTGGGTTTGACGGGTTGTGGTTTAGGTGAGAGCGCCAAAGTACTTCAGCGATGTCAGCCATGCCCATAGGTGCGCCAGGGTGACCAGAGTTTGCTTGTTGTACGCCGTCCATGCTTAGAGCACGAATAGCGTTAGCTAGATGCTTTCTGTTTTGAGGAGATTGATTCATAAGAACTTCCGAATAAAAATTAAGAAAAACAAAATTGATAAAAGTAGGGGAACTGAACGTTCCCCTATTTGAATTTGGTAAGAGTGATTACAGCTTAGCTGCGATCATGTCTTCTAGTTTGCCTTGGTCAACGGCGAAGTTGCGGATGCCTTCAGCCAGTTTCTCAACAGCCATTGCATCTTGGTTGTGGTCCCATAGGAACTCAGCGTGAGTCATCGCTGCTGGACGCTCTTTAGTACCGTTAGAGTCGATAAGCTTCTCTACTACTTCGCCTTCTGCTGCTTCTAGGTCTGCTAGAAGTTGCGGAGCGATAGTTAGACGGTCACAACCAGCAAGTTCAAGGATCTCGCCGATGTTACGGAAGCTTGCGCCCATAACAACAGTTTTGTAGCCGTGGTCTTTGTAGTAGTTGTAGATATCAGAAACAGAGATTACACCTGGATCTTCTGAAGCTTCGAAATCACGACCTTCTTTCGCTTTGTACCAGTCCATGATGCGACCTACGAAAGGAGAGATTAGGAATACGCCAGCTTCAGCACAAGCACGAGCTTGAGCGAAAGAGAATAGAAGCGTTAGGTTACAGTTGATGCCTTCTTTCTCTAGGATTTCAGCAGCACGGATGCCCTCCCAAGTAGAAGCCAGTTTGATAAGGATGCGGTCGTTAGTGATACCAGCGTCGTTGTACATTTTGATAAGTTGACGAGCTTTAGCAACGCTGCCTTCCATGTCGTAAGAAAGACGAGCATCGACTTCAGTAGAGATACGGCCAGGTACAACTTTTAGGATTTCTTTACCGATGTTCACGTTAAGCATGTCGCAAGTATCTTGAACTTGCTGTGCTTTATCACCGCTTTGCGCTTTTGCGTATTCGATAGAAGCATCGATTAGAGGAGCGTACTCAGCAATTTGAGCAGCTTTAAGAATTAGAGATGGGTTAGTTGTTGCATCTTCAGGAGTGTACTTGCTGATAGCTTCGATATCGCCAGTGTCAGCTACAACAGTTGTTAGTTTACGAAGTTGCTCTAATTTATTGCTCATTTTGATCATCCTATGTATCGCATAACACCTCATTAATGGGAGAGGTGTGGGCATTTGCAAGCTAACTAATGAAGTTCTCAATGGTTGTACCAGTGAGCCAAACTTACATTAATTTAAATTTTTCTCCGAACGAACATTTGCACAGAACATTTGATCGCTCGATGAGTAAATGATGTAGCCATATTTATCCGATCTAGCCCCAAAGTCAACGGTAAATAGTACTGTATGGTGACTTCAGTCAAATATATTTCGCTCTAGTAATCATGGGCTATGCAAGCAAACGTTTAACGAGCAAAGTGAGGTGAATTAATCAACAACAAAACCATGGTTATGACTATGAGCAAATGTACCTTGCTGTTACATATGTTCGGGGTGTAAACTTGTGTATCACTTGCTTAAGCATCGAACATTTGTTCTTCAAGCAGGTAAAATAATTGTTAAATATTGGTTGAGTGGTATATGAGTAAGAATATCCAAGATGTTTCCGAAGAAAACACTGATCTCCTCACTGAAGTAGCGGTTGCTTATTATCAAGATGGTGCCACGCAAGAAGAGATATCTAAAAAGTACTCTATCTCCCGTGCAAAGGTTGGTCGAATGCTCAAGCAAGCCCGAGATGAGGGCATTGTTGAGATCACCGTGAAATATCACCCCGTCTTTAGTGCGAAGATCGAGCAACGTTTGATCGAACGATTTGGTGTAAAGCGTGCTCTTGTAGCACTAGACCAACCAAATGAAGAGAAGCAGCGATTACAGGTTGCTGGTTTAGTGTCTAATTATCTTACCAGTACACTGAAAAACGGTATGGTGGTGACAGTAGGACAAGGGCGAAACGTATCGTCTGTTGCTCACCACACTGGCGTAATTACGCCACGAGACTGTAAATTCGTGTGTGGTATCGGCGGTATTCACCCAAGAGGCGGTATGTTTAATGCCGACCATATATGCAGGCAGCTAGCCAAAAAGTACGGTGGATCTTCTGAAACCTTATACGCGCCGGCTTATGCCGAGAATAAAGCGCAAAAAACCGCATTTATGGAAAACAGCACCGTTAAGCAGACACTCGATCTCGCTCGAAAAGCCGATGTTGCATTAGTCGGTATCGGTGATATGAGTGAAAACAGCTATATGGTCGACTTAGGTTGGTTTACCGCAGGTGAGGTCGTTCAATCTCGTTTATTGCAAGGAGTCGTCGGTGACTTTGCGGGTTATGACTTTTTCGATGTTCACGGTAAAACAGCAAACACAGTAATGAGTGACCGTGTGATTGGTTTGGCCTTGGAAGAATTCCGCCCAATTGCAGAAGTCATTGCCATTGCAGCCGAGAACAGTAAGCCATTAGCTCTATTAGGCGCACTAAGGACCGGTGTGGTCGATGTGATAGCGACCAGCGTAAGTAATGCTTTGACGGTACTTAACTTAGATGAACAACTTAGCGTGAATAAACCAAACAGCAGTAAATAGTAAGATACTCATGCTTCGTTGAATTCACTATTTGAGCAATGATGGTAATTCCCCCTAATGAAACCAGTGCAATAAAGGGGATAACTATTAGACATGACTCGAATAGTGAATTTGTTCAGCGGTTGAAAGAATTATCACTCTTTAATGTTAAGCCACACTAAAGGAGATAATTATGAAACTGTCATTTATCACACAAGCTATTTCTAGTAACAGTGACCAATCAAGTTCTATCTTTAAATTTAATTCTATCAGTGCGCTTAGCTTAATAGCCGCTGCTTGTATACTCACGCCTACGGCACATGCTGATGATAAAGTCGTCGCTGGGTATTTTGCAGATTGGCAATATCTGAATAAAGACAACCCTTATACCGTTGACGACATACCTGCAGACAAGCTCTCACATATTATTTACGCCTTCTTGAGCATGTGTGGTCCTCATAGCGGTGCTGGTGAGCCCGTCCAAAAACAAATTCAGCAGCAATGTGCAGACAAACAACCATATACCGCGATTATTGTGGATAAAGAAGCTGCGTTAGAAGTCGATTTCGGAGACGTGGGTGTTGATGTCGCCTATAAAGGTCACTTTGCCCAGTTAGCTCAACTGAAGGCCGACAATCAAAATATCAAAATTTTGCCCTCATTTGGAGGGTGGACAATGTCTGAACCTTTCCATGCGATGGCGAAAGATCCTCAAGCCATTGCGCACTTTTCAAAAACTGCTGTTGAATTGATCCAAAAATACGACTTCTTTGATGGTATTGATCTTGATTGGGAATACCCAGGAGGCGGCGGCTTAACCACTTCGCCTTGGAACCCAGAGACGAAACTAACGGATGAGCAAAAAGCGCTAGAGCGTGAAGCTTTTACTCTTTTAGTAAAAACAATCAGAAGTGATTTGGACGCTCTATCAAAGACGACTCAAAGAGATTACGAGCTTTCAACGGCTGTCGGTGTTGGTGCTAAGGCAGCTCAAATTGACTGGAACGCAGCTAGCCCATATCTGACGAACATGTTTGCGATGACGTATGACTTCCTCGGAGGCTGGGGAACTCAAACAGGTCACACAACAAACTTACATGCCACCGAGCGTAGTTGGTGGGGAATGGGAGCTGATGTCTTCATTAATCAGATGATAGAGCAAGGTATCCCTAGCGAGAAGCTCGTGATCGGGGCGGCTTTTTATGGTCGAGGTTGGCAAGGGACAAAAGACTTTGCTGGAGAGCTGCCTAAAGGTGACCTAGTTTCTGAACAAGGGGCGCAGTTTGGTACCGGTGAAAACGGTTACTTCATGTTTTGGGATCTTATGAATAACTACAGTAGTAAACAAGGTTATGAGTATAAGTATGATGAGCAAGCTCAAGCACCTTATTTGTGGAACCCAGATAAAAAAGTATTCATATCTTTTGAAGATCAGCGTTCTATTAAAGCAAAGGCAGAATGGGCGAAGAAATCAGACCTAGGCGGCATTTTTACTTGGGAATTATCAGGAGATCCTTCCGGGCAGTTGATCGATGTTATGCATAGTGAAATGAATAAAAAGTGAAATGAATAAATAACTGAACAGAAAATACCTAGAAAATAAGGTAGGTGTTTAGCCGCCTACCTTATTTAGCTCGTCTATTTAACTCACGTTCTTAAACAGAACATTCCGCGTGCTCGGTCACTTTCTTGTTTAGGTGAGTAGCCAGCTCATCATAAGGAATAGGGCGAGAGAAGTAATAGCCTTGCATTAAGTCACATCCACATGCCTTTAGAATTGCGAAGTGTTCGTTTGATTCTACGCCTTCTGCTAATACCACCATGCCGAAGTTCTTACCGATTGCGATGATGTTTTGCACCATGGTGAGTGACTGCTGATCGACAGCAATGTTCTCAATAAAGCTCTTATCGATTTTAAGTTCATCGATAGGCAGTGCTTTCAACATACTTAGTGATGAATAACCTGTCCCGAAATCATCTAAAGAGATCTTTATATTCTTCTCTTTGAGGGCTTCAAAAGTCGGTTTCACCAAAGTCACATCTTCAATGAACAAGCTCTCGGTAATTTCTAGCGTTAAACAGCTAGGAGAGAGTTGATACTTTTCTAGTGTCGCGAACAAGTGCTCAGAGAAGGATTGATGAGAAAACTGACGCACTGATATGTTGATCGACAGCCCGATCTTTTGTTCTGTTGTTCGGTGCAAGTGGGCGATCTGCATAATGCTGGACTCAATAATAAAAGTCCCCAGTTTTTGCATTAAACCCGTGTTCTCTGCTATCGGTATAAAGACATCTGGCGGAACAAAACCCAATTCCTCATCAATCCAGCGCACGAGTGCTTCTACACCATGAATACTTTCATTTGCACGAACCAGCGGTTGGAAAACCATGAACAGCGTTTGTTTCTCGATAGCGATGCGTAGCCTTTGTTCTACTTTCATTTTGTAGAGATGAGCATCTTGCATTTCCGTTGTGAAAATACTGTACGAGTTTTGCTGCTGTTTCGCTTTGTACATTGAAATATCGGCAGAACGTAACAGGCTATCCAGATCTTTTCCGTGTTCTGGGAAACGCGCTACGCCGATGCTGCAACCTAACAAAAACTGAGCGCTTTCAACTTCATAAGGTTGAGAAAGCACTTCAATAATGCGCTTGGCGAGTCGTTTAATTTCAGCTTCATTCGACAAGGGCGTCAAGAACAAAAACTCATCACTGGATTCACGTACCAATAGGCTGAGGCGAGATCGGAACCTCATCAAACGCAAAGCGATCTGTTTGAGAACCTTATCTCCAAAGTCATGCCCGTGGGTGTCATTGACGCATTTAAAGTTATCGATATCGATAAACAACAGCGAAAACGGCTCTGACTCATCGTCAATCCATTTACCAATGTTTCTACGCATGTACAAACGGTTTGGCAGAGAGGTTAAAGGGTCATGGTTCGCCTGATAAATGAGTTGGCTACGAGTCCGTTGTTCATTCTTGGCAATCGACTTAACCAAAAAGTAGAAACCAAACTGAAGAAAAATAAAGGCAACGAAAAGAATGCTGAACTCTTGTATGAATATACTATCGACGTGAGTTAGATCCGTACGTCCTACCACCCATAATTTGTAGTTTGGGATGTATTTCGCGCTCATCAAAGAGTGGTACTCTTCATCGTCGACGACAAAAGAATAGGTTTCTTGCCCATTCATCGCTTCTTGTACGCTAATTCCGAAGTGGTCGGTAAAGATACTTGCAATACGCTGTATGACATCTTTGCCGACTGGAGAGGAATAGGCACTCTCAGATTCAATATCACTTGAATAAAACTGGCGATAGCTGTCTTTTCTGATCAGGCTTAGTGTATTGAAACTTCCGGCGTGAGCATTATTTTCAAATACGATCGTTGCGTCTAATCGTAGCCCTGCGGTCATTACTGCATCGGTTTTCTTGCCATCGATTGAAATGGATTTTCTCAGCGGGATGACTAAGCTATTCAACGAATCTTGAAAATAGGTACGGCCAAGCACCATGCTACTGCTTGATAGGGCGTCTAGGAAGGAGCCTCTGGTTGGCGCGTATTGCAGCAAGTTCCTTTGATTCGCAAGTTCGAGATTTGAGCTAATCGAGAGGTAATCACCGTCGGTGTTCAACAAGCCAAACGCTGCTATCGCAGGGTGGGTCTCAAGTAGCTTGTCTAATATTGGCCTAATCTGGATAGATGCAGTACGTGTGAAATCAGACTGTTGAGCCAGTTGATGGCCAACCACTTCTAATAAGGCTTCTTGACTGGTCAGCAGCGAGTTGACGGAGCTAGAAAAAAGCTCAACCTGAATGTGTTGCTGCTCTATGAAGTCGTCTCTGTTTGCTTTCCAGTTTGTTATTCCCAACGCGGCGAAAAGTATCAGGGTCAGTAGTACGACAAACGCGTACAGCGACCAGATATTTTGCTTAAATAGAGCCATGAGATGCCTTTGTTGGTTACTACTTTTAACAGACTGCAAGTGACAAACTATTGGGTTGTCAGCGCGATTCATGCAACGAAAAATACAAACATCAATGATGAAAGTATTAATGATTAAATAGTGTAACGACTACGAGCAGAGATTCTTGAGTGAAAAATTAGTATTCATAACGTCGATAACGATTAGTTTATGATTAATCACGAATTATGGTTAGCAAGTTGATGTGGGTTACAAATCAAACGGCGTGAATCGAGTCTTGGTCTCAAATGAACATAGCTTTGACTGCGACATAGAGGCTTACTTCATGAGACGTGGGGCCATCATTATCAGTAAGCTCTTTATGCATGCGCAGTATATTCTAATAGTTGCATTAAGCGAAGTTGAATTACTTTTTAGTCACGGCGATAGGGAGTTTGTCGTTAGCACCCCATTCCGTCCATGAACCATCGTAAACACCCATTTCACCGTTATAGCCAGCGAGTTTAGCGGCTAATAATATGATGCAAGCTGTTACGCCAGAGCCACAGCTAAAGAACATAGGTTGAGAAGGCGTTAATTCTAGCGTTGAAAAGATATCAATAAGCTCTTCTTGGGACTTTAACTTGCCGTTTTTGAGTACTTGGGAAAATGGTAGGCAAATAGAATTCGGTATATGGCCACTACGCAAGCCTTCACGTGGTTCAGGAACTTCTGAATCGAAACGAGCTTGAGAACGAGCATCTACAATGTTTGCGCTCTTGTCAGTTGAGTAACCTTCAATCTGCTGAGCACTGACAAAGTAGTTGTCTTGAATATGGCCTTCAAAATTGCCCGCTTTTACTTCGGTGCGATAGTCAGTCTCGGTCGCGTAACCGGCTTCGATCCAAGCTGGCAAACCGCCATCTAAGATGAATACGTCGTTGTGTCCCATTGCCATAAACATCCACCACGCACGAGGAGAAGCGAAGGTTCCGGAGTTATCGTAAACCACAATCGTACTGTCTTGATTGATGCCAATTTCTTTTGTGCGAGTGTTGAAGTGTTTTTCGCTCGGAAACATGTGAGGAAGCAGAGTGTGCTTGTTACAAAAGTCTTTGTCGTAGTCAAAACGAATAGCACCAGGAATCATTTGTCCTTTGATCTTTTCTGACTCGCTTGGAATTTGAAACTCGATGCTGGCGTCGAGGATGATGATATTGTCTTCTGCTAGCAAACGTTGTTGAAGTTGTTGTGGTGAGATGAGTGGCTGATTCATTATTGTTATATCCATTCTTGTTGTTTTAGCGATTCTTACTGTTTTAGCGAATACAGTGGTAGAGCGATTACTGTTGCTTTTGCGAATACAGTTGCTTTACGAATACCGTTGTTGCATCGATGGCTACTGTGCAGCTCGACAGTGGATGAACTGATAACTGCTTTGTCCGGTTATTTGATTGTTTAATGTATCAAGCGCGACCACAGAATCAATAGGGCAGTCTGTGGTAGGAGCAATAGAGAGCCGAAATACGTCATTATCTTTTGTCTGAACCGTCAGATAACGCCTGTGCCCATCTAAGGATTGAGTAAGCGTGTTCGAAATTACTTTGGCTTGAATACGTTGCCCCGTCTCTGATGTTAGCGGGAAATAGGCAAGGGCAACTAACACGCCTACGCCACACATTAAGATAAATAGACCTATTTTTAACTGTTTCATGAGAGTAAGTCTTTGAAGGTTATGTTGAAAATATAAGTGAGGTTGGTGGTAAAGTGAATGCTACTCGCTAAGAAAGCTGAATTAACTGCTCTTCGACGAAAATAAAAAAGTGAGCATTTCTGCTCACTTCCTACTTACAAACAATCCATTTTGACTCTGTTTCGTCAGAGATCTCGCTAACGACAAGTTACCTGCTGTTAAACAATTTACTGCCAGACAATCTGAGAGTCGCCGCTAGAAACCACTTGTTGTAATGGAGGTTGACCATCGTAAAACCAAATCTCTATCAAGAGTGCGTCATGGTTTACTGGTGCTGCAAAGTTGGAGGCGAACACACCGTTATCTAGTGGGCCCGCAATGACCTTGCTGGAGTAATCCGGCTTCAAGGTTGAGTCATCTCTTGTACTAAAGCGGCTATAAACGGTCACAAAAGAACGGTCTGTCGAAATGCTGCTGATGTCAATGTTGAGATCAAACTGTTCAACAGAGTTGTAGTCAAATCCATCAGGTACCACCAAATCACTCATCGTATAGCTCTGCGCTGCTACCGCACTTGTCGCGGGAGACGGCGAAGGCGTTGCTGTTACCGGATTCGACGGAGTTGCAGGTGTCGAGGGTGTAGATGGTGATGCCGTAGATGTACTTCCGCCCCCACCGCCGCCTCCACAGCCGGCTAATACTAATGGCGCTGCAGCTAAAATAACGGCTAGTGACTTCTTGATGTTCCAAGTGCTTTGTACAGACATACGTTTTTCCTCAAAGAGATTGCGACTTGAATCAACGCAATGATTGTCTCGATATTGTTTAGTGTGAATAGTCATAACGTCTCTCCTTATGGTTCGTAACGTTGGTTGTCTGCAGGTGATTGGTACCATGTTTGGTTCGTTTCACCGCCGGATTCTGCGTATTCTTTAAACCCTGGGTAAGCGGTAACAATATCGACGTACTCTAGAGGCCACTCCCATTCGTCATCCGAAGTTACTATGAGAGCCCAAGGGTGGTTTTCTACTGTTTTGAAGTATTTACCTGTTGATGGATTACTGTCATCGACGCCTAAACCAGCTTCAAAGAGGTTAGTGGTATCAAATGCTTCGGTTGGAGCTTGGTCTGGCAAGTGAACCTCCCAGCTGCGTCCTGGATGTAGAGGTAGGTTTTCACCATGATAATACCCAGGCGTTGCGAAGATGAACGGGTCGTAAGGCATATCGGTCCAGCTGCCAGTACTCACACCGTCACCGGCTAAAGTAATACCAATTTGGAACGAGAACTGCTCATCTTCTTTACATCCATTACTGGTGCGGTAGAAGGTACAGCCAGTGCTGATTTTTTCTGTCAGGTCATTGGCGATAACAAAGATTGCTTCGCTACGTCCATCTTCTAGGTCAAGGTCAGTGAATACGCCGTTGTGTTTCATGTAAGAGCTACCACTACTCACCAAGCTCGGGTCGAGGTTAGGAAGTCGAACAGCAAAACCATTTCTGTACGATGCCCCGACAGCAGCTAGGCGGCCGTCGATAGTTGATTTAACGACTTTTCCATCTTTAAGGATTTCAGTAATACGATACATAAGAACAGCATCGTTCATGTCGTAGTCAGCTTTATAAGGCCAGTTATCTTCGTACGCGAGCGTTGCGTAACCAGAAGCACTTGGGAAGTAACGAGCAGTGGCACCATCGTTAAGAACATCGACTTGAATATCGACCACCTCACCAGAGGTTGAACCGCCAAAGTAACTTAGGTTGGTTTGTTGACTGAATCTAAAGCGAGCCCACGTCGTACCGGTCAGAGCGTTGATATCGACATTTAGGAACAGATCGTTTTCACCCGCATCTAACAGGTAATCGGTAAATACTTGCTCGTTGGCGCCATCGAAACTGCCATCTTGGTTCCAGTCTATCCAAGCTGAAAGGTAACCGGTTGTTGAAGCTTCAATTACTACTTTTGAATCAAGCCCTGCTTCAAGTGCGGTAACAAAACCGATACCACCGTTTGCCCATTCATCATCCACTCCGACAGTTTCATCTGATTGAGGTGTGACATAACCATCTAAATCCGCATCTGGAGGAGTTGTACCTAACCATGTGATGCCATCGAGTTCATGTCGAGGGCCATTGCTCGCCAGTAACGTTAGGTAGCTGTCTGGAGCATCACCGAAGTCGATGTTTGAGTCTTCATCAACAACAGGTGCATTAGCACAACGAGCACCATCGTTTTGACCAGAAGCTGGGCCATTCGAAACAAATTCAACGGCTGGAACGACACCTGCAGCGATGTTTGCAGCGTTATCTGGGGATAGGTTGATACGGTAGATCTTACCGTCTTGATTTCGAGATACGTAATAGTAGCCGTTTACATCAAAATAACCTGCGCCAAACGTCCCTGTTTCTCCGGTATCACCAATATAGGTTTCTGCACCTGTAGTTGGGTTGAAGCTGTACAAGCCACCCGAGTTATTGTCGATACCATATAAAGAGCCATCACTTGGATGGAAAGCAAAATCAGTCAGTTTTACAGTTGCAGGGCTGCCTGCGATTTTGTTGACCGTGACGGTCGCATTCGGATCAGAGTCTAAAGGAGAGAGGTCAACAGTAAATAGTCCCTTACCTGTACGATACAAGTAGTAAACATGGTCATAGACGTCGCCGACATAGAAAGTGTGATCGGTTGGTAAGCCACTGGTATTGATAACTTCTGCTTGGAAGTCTTGACCAAGACGCACTAAACGTTTGTTGGTGGTGTCATAGCCATAAATATATCTGTCTTGAAAGTCGAAACCGACACCATTGATATTGGCATTCATACCCGTATCGTCTTCTAACAGTGTGGTTGAACCTGTTACTAGGTTTACACCCCAAACTTCAACGGGTTTCGACTGAAAGAGGTATGCTTGACTAGGGCAGGTATCGAATGGCGCTGCGTTGGCGACTAGAGGGGCACTTAATAGCAAACTTAACGTTGTAATTCTCATATCTACATCCTTGTGATGGAAGGTCTAGATATTCAATCAAGTTACGTGCCAGTTTTAAGTGTTTGATTTAATGGGTTTTTATTATTTATCGAGTTCAGTTTCCAATTTGAGTGTCAATATGAAAGTGTGCCATCCAAATAGCCAAAGGCCTTTATATTTCTATTTGATTAGAGCTAAGGATACAAGAGCTTAGGCGGTAATTACGAGTGATTGTCTAATAGGCACTGTATGTATTCACTCGTGAATGGAACAATATCTGAGACCACTTTGGATGCTAAAATGCTTTCAGCGTTAGCTTTTATTCTGACATATCGAAAATGCTTGCCATAAACCTTTACTCCTCCAAACGGTAAACTCTTTCCTTTGTTAATCAATTCACAATCTGAGTTTGATTCATAAAGGGAATACCCCAGGGCAAGATCATGAAAAACCCATATGGAATAAGGGGTAGCGTGAAGTGATGTTTCCACTAATTTGTACACTGAAGTCACAACAAATTCAATACATTCAAGATCGATTTGATGATCAGATTTAGGTGTGATCATATACTGTTTTTTAACAGCAGATATTTAGCCATAATGAATGGATTAAGCCTTTTGGACCATATTTCAGTTATTCGAGACCCTCGCCAAGCTTGGAAAATAGAGCACACGCTAACCGACATTATCTTCTTAACAATTGCAGCAGTGATTGCTGGTGCTGAAGGTTGGGAGGATATTGAAGATTTTGGTGAAGATAACTTGGAATGGCTTAGGCAGTATGGTGATTTCAAACAAGGCATACCAGTACACGATACCATTGCCCGAGTTATCAATCTTATTTCCGCCAAGCAACTGCAACGATGCTTTACTGCGTGGATGAAAGACTGTCATGAGACGACAGAGGGTGAAGTGATTGCTATCGACGGCAAAACTCTCAGAGGCACATACAACAAAGACAAGCGTTGTGGTGCAATCCATATGGTTAGTGCCTTTAGTGCAGCAAACCAAGTTGTACTAGGACAAGTGAAGACTGCGGATAAAAGCAATGAAATAAAAGCGATCCCTGAACTGCTTGAAATGCTTTCCTTGCGAGATTGTTTAGTGACTATTGATGCTATGGGATGCCAGAAGGATATAGCTGAAAAGATAGTCGCTCAAGATGCAGATTATCTCTTAGCGGTAAAAGGTAATCAAAAACGATTGGAGCAAGCGATTAGCCAAGTGTTTAATTCTAGTATGATTAATAGTTTTGAAGGTGATAAATACGTCACTCAAGAGAAAGGGCATGGTCGTACAGAAACGCGTTTGAGTATGGTTGTTCACAATACAGATTTCTTAGGCTATATAGCGTTTGATTGGGCTGAACTCTCCACAATTGGTATGGTCGTTTCAATTCGTCAAGAAGGTGATAAGCCAGCAGAAACAATGCAAATCAAGCACTACATAAGCTCAGCAAAACTAACGGCTAAAGCTTTACTAGAGAGCACGCGAGCACATTGGAGCATTGAAAATCAGATGCACTGGCGATTAGACGTTGGTTTTAAAGAAGATGAATGTCGGATACGTCGAGAGCAAGCCGGTGAGAATTTAGCAGTTATAAGACATATAGCTTTAAATCTGCTGACGGAAGAAATCAGCTTCAAAGCAGGGATCAAAAGAAAGCAGAAAAAAGCGAACCGCAATAACGCTTACCTTTCGCAAGTCCTTGCAGGGCAAGGGGCTTCGTAATCTTGCCCTGAGGTCGAGCTTAGACAATGTCGGGTCGGCCTCAAGCAGTAACTCAAGCATCTCCTGCTGTGTTAAACCTCGCTCCTTTCTGGCTTGTTCTAAGAAGTGTGCAAACGTGAGTGGCATTCTTTGTCCTCGATAATCTCTATTATGGTAAGTATTGTTCGATTGCTTATGTAATTCAATCTTCTTTTATTAGAATTTAAACTATAGCTTATCGGGCAGGTTTTTATTATAGATGTAGATAAAACGAAGGTAGGTATTACTAGCTTTACTGTTGATGGTTTTATCGAATCGGCATTTTCGGCAAATGGAATTTTCAAATGCCCAATATTTCTTTTCCAGTGTTCCGCATAATTTATTTCGTCCTGTCACCGATGAGCGTTAACAAATTTAAACGCAGGAGCGGGATTACTAATTTATGAAATATTTAATCTTTAAAGGAAAGTAAAATGTTTAACTTCAAAAAAAGCGCACTAGCATCAGTTCTTCTTATGGGTATGGCAGTAAGTGCAGGTGCTAACGCATCTTCAAATGCTACTGTTGTATGGAGTGGCACTGTTCCAGTAACTAACGCATCAGATGCACTTATCATCACTGGCCTAGGAGGTGATACAACAGCGCTTAACGGTACTATCACTCCAAGCACAGACGGTGTGTTTGAATCAGATACTATCGTACTTGAGTCTCACTTAAATGATGGTGATGCTGTTACTCCTGTTGTTGGTGCATTAGCTTCAGCTAACTGGACTCTAGTTGATGCATCAGTAGCTTTTGACGGTGTGGCAAACCCATCTCAAGCTGTTGAGATTAATGTAAATGGTGCACCAGTAGCCGTTGGTGATGTTGTTTCTGGTGAAGAAACTATTTCAACTAAAGTTAAGCAGACTGCTGTATTACCTGAATCTGAAGTAGGTGGAACTACTGTTCAAGCATCAGTAACGGTTATGGCTGACCTTGTTTAATTTGTAGAAAATTCCCGATTCAAAGGCTCGTAGTAATTACGAGCCTTATTTCTCTACGATGGTAGTCAATATGAAAAAAGTTTTAATACTATTGGCTTTCATGAGTATGAATGCCAACGCCGATTTCAAAGTGCTTTACATTACTACGAGCCTCGATGTAGGCAAACTTTATACAAATTCAATTAATTCTGTTGAATTTATTCCGGCAGTTCTGGAGTTGACGTCAAATCAAGACAAAACAAAATTTGATGATGTTAATACCACATTAAGAATTGAAACAGATATACCTTTTGAGTCTTCGGATATTCCTTATATTTCAACGTTAACAAAAAATACGTCAATTTGTACGGACTACTCTGGAGTGAGCAATGTTCAGGATGATTTCGTTACATTAACGATTGACGGGATAAGTTTGTCAGAGGGTGAATCCGTCTCTTTTTCAAATTTCAATTTAAATGATGGCGACAATAAGTATAGTGAGCATGACATTATATTAAGTTTTCAGTCATTTAAAGATATCATCACAGCGGGCCAAGCGGAGAGGTGTAATGGTGAGATAGAGTTCAATATAGAGGTAGATATATAATGTTCAGGTTCAAACTCATAACAATGGCAATTTTAGTGTTATTGCCTGTGTATTCGTATTCAAGTTATAGTCAAAATGTTCTTGAAGGTTTTGAAGAACTGTTTGAATTGAAAGAGTCAACAGTCCGTATACGTAACTTAGATGGTTCCCTTACTTCACCGATCCCATTTTTAACGTCGTTTAACACGTTAAAATTAGACTCGAATAATAAAAAAGCGATCGCACAGGTATCTGACTATTTAAATGATAATACAGTGTCGGCTGAGTACCAGCAGAAGATCATAGATCAATTAATGGTTGGCATACAAGATCAGTCTGAGTGTTTAGGTAAGCTCGATGAGTGTGAGTTGTACCCAGAAACGTTTGAGATCGTTCATAACTATAACGATCAAGAAGTCTATCTTTTTGTATCTCCACAGGTGTTGTCATACTCGAATCTCGATAAAGAACTGGTATACCACTCGTCTCTGAGTCAACACAATGGGTTAATCAATTCATTTGATCTGTACGTGAGTGAATATCAAGATCAAGACTCAATCGTTTCTTTAAATAATGAAACGACACTGGGGCTACCTTACGGATACCTCAAAACTGATTTCAATGCCAACAACAGTGATAACGGTTCTGAATTGTATGAAGCGGCATATCATTTAGATATCGATTCTTACTCAATAAAAGCGGGTCATTTTGAATTTGAGCCAGAGGTTAACTCAACTGACTTCCTGAATAACACCGCTCGAGTTGCTCAAAACTCGCTCACGGTAGGTACCTCTAAAAAGTTGCTCGTAGGCGGACATAATAACGACAAAGTATTGAGCTTTTATGCGCCAACAAGTGGCGGTGTACAAGTTCTTCGTGATGGTCGATTGATTTTTCAAGATAACGTACCAGAAGGGCAGAACTCAATTCCTTACAGCAAGTTACCATCTGGTCGCTATGAAGCTGTACTTGAGGTGACAAGTGGTGGGCAAGTTGTTAATACCCAGACTTATCAAGTATATAACACCAAAGGTGACTCTCTGACTCAGGGGGAAGTGGATTTCGTTGCCACTGCGGGTATGTTTTCAGGAAGCCATTACGACTACACGGAACATGGCATTAAAAATATTGAAGACGATGTTTATGGCAAGGCATTAGCTAACTACCAACTCACCCGTTCGTTGCAAGTAGGCTTGGGCGGCTTGGTCACGGACAGTGGCACTATGTACACCGTTGGTGGTGCATACAATCTGATTGATTGGGATTTGAGTACTGAAGCTGTGTACAGCCAATTCGAAGACGCATCTCACTTTAATGCTAATATCGGTATCCCTTATTTAAGTCTATCTTATGAGTCTCTCGATAATGAACTTGGTGATCCAGTTGCTTCTTATATGTACGGATATGCCGATTATTCACGTCTATCGTTGAATTCTTCGTACAGCTTCCGCGGTGGACAATCTATGTATGCGGTTTACTCGCTTAATAACGACAAGCAGTTAGACAATTTAGGTAACTCGGATGAACAGGAACAGCAGTTTATTTCCGTTGGTTACAGCACGCCCACAGTTTTAGATTCTCGAGTTAATATTAACGTCGATTACTCTGAGGCGACGGACGACATATCAGTTAATTTGTTATGGAGTGTCCCGTTGTCAGACACAGTAGAAACTATCGTGGGCCTGACGAGTGATAGTGATGACATTAATCAATTTAAAACAACAGTAAGACGAAATCAGTTAATTGACTCAGACTCCTTTAATACGTCGCTTGAGGTGAGTAACACCTACGATCGACAACAGGATGATATGTATCAAGATGCGTTATTGGCGACCAGTGGCACGACTAAATACGCTCGAATGAATGCCTCCGCCCATACGTCCACCAATGGCACGAGTGGTATCAATGCTGGCTTGTCTAGCACTCAAATCGTGACGACAGACGGCGTTTATATTACCGATAAAGCGGCAACGTCTTATACGCTTGTCGATATTCATCAGTCGCAGAATACAGAGCAGACGTTTGATGAAAAAGGTTACTTCTCTCTTAAAAAAGAAGGGCGAAACAACAGTAAGTTCATCGTATATAACGATGAAACCGTTGTGCCTTTGGAAGACTATAGTCAATATCGTGCGAAATTTGATTCAGAGAGCGTTGATCTTTACAACTCTGGTGATAGTAACGTAACCGTGTTTACACACCCAGGTACGGTTGCTTCTATTGAGCCAAGAGTTAGTCGCGTCGTTTCGTTTGTTAGCGCCTTTAATGACATATCAGAACAGCCGATTACAGAAGTGAAGTGTCATGGAGAAGGTTGTATTGAAGTCAATGAAATGGCCGACGGTGTTTATAGAGTAACCGTATTGGAAGGCATGAACTTTGAATTGTCAGCGAAAGAAAGCCAATGCTTACTGCCTTATGAATTTACTTCAACAAATCAGATGAACTTTGGTCAAAACTATTGTTTGCCAATAGCTCAAGAAAAGCAGATAGATTTGATTGATGCAGGTGAACGACTACAAGCGATGTATTTAGGTGCATACGAAAGCTCGATTGAACTGAATAAAGCGCTTAAAAAGCTCGAATTACACGGTTATCGAATTATTCAGAAAGAAGTGGGTTCGTTTAAGGCAATTTATATAGCGCATGAATCTATAAACATGGCGGAAACAATAGCGCTTCATAAAAGAGATATCGATCAGTTAAAACTGTTGGCAAAACGACTTTATCGCACCAACGCCATTACATACCCAGTCGCACAAGTTAATTAAGGAGTGGGAAATGAAATCCAATAAAGTTCTACTAAATTTAGTATCACTCACCGCTATATTGTTATCTATAAGTGTACAAGCTTTTACGGTAGATAAAATGGTTATTGTCTCTGATGATAAAGGGAACGGTATCGTTACGTTAACCAACGACGAGTCTCACCCAATTTTTATCCAAGCAAAGGTGGATGAAATAAATATTATTGATGGAGAACAGGTAGAAAAAAAACAATATACAAGAGACAACTTAAACGATTGGAAGGTGTCATTAACGCACCAGAAGGTAGTTTTGAACCCTGGTGAAGAGAAAGACATTGGCATACGTAGTTTATGCCACAACGCTGCATGCGATAATTCAAAAGATTTGATGTTTATGCTGTCTTTTTCTCCAAGTAAATACAGACCTGGTGAAGTAGTGAGTGGTGTGGAAATTAATTACGGATTCGCACCTGTTTATATTATTCCTACAACACAACCGAATTATTCTTACGAATTAACCAACAACGGTGATAGCCTTAGAGTCGAAAATAAAAGTAATACCATGCTCAATTTTTTTGTAGATGCATGTGTTGCTGAAAACAAAGCCCAATGCAAACAAAAATTTACGGTTGTATCGGGAAGGAATAAGACGTTCCCTTTAACCGAAACTATGCGAAATAACGAGTTGACCATTACCGTGACATCTCACGACAGAAGCTATTCAAAGAAAGAAATGGTGACGAGAGGTAAAATATAATGCCTAGACCTATCCTATATATTGTAGCGTTTATTGCATTAATGACGACAAGCATGGCTCAAGCTGCGTTTGAAGTTCGCGCGGAAGTGAAGGCTGGTGGTGTTCGTTGGGACAATGTGACACGTTACAATGGCAAAATGCTGCCAAGTACGTGGGAAACTCCTCCTATGTTGCAGGCTTCAGAAGCTTGGGCGGCCGCGACATTTTCGGGTACACCTCCAACAGAGATGACTTTAATTGGGGGAAATGG
This sequence comes from Vibrio sp. 10N.261.54.E10, assembly GCF_002877735.2. Classification (NCBI taxonomy): domain Bacteria; kingdom Pseudomonadati; phylum Pseudomonadota; class Gammaproteobacteria; order Vibrionales; family Vibrionaceae; genus Vibrio; species Vibrio sp. 10N.261.54.E10. The sequence continues at coordinate 289,211 of NZ_MCXE02000002.1, read as the reverse complement.
GAATACTTCACCGTCAATATCGATCGATATATCGGGCGTTCAATACAATACTACTGGAATTGAATTTGCCCAGTCAGCGAATACGGTAGGTGGTGGGTGCTCATTTGATGAAGTGTCACTACCGATTGTGACTGTTGAAGGTCCAAACTGTGTTTCGTCTGTTCGATTAATTAATAAACAAAAATCGAGCCCATTTATTTTCCTGAGACCTATTTTCGATATTAACGAAAGTGAAATAGTGTCGGCATTAAGTGGGCTACCAGAGGGGCAATATTCAGCTTCAGTGCCGGTAAATATTCGTTACTACTATGAAAATGACGGCATTATGACTTATCGCAACATCAATGAAGTGATGTTGTTTTCATTTGATTATCAGCCTGTTCAACTCGACAGTGTTTTTGTAAGTGGAGATGGTGTCATGACGCCAGTCTACGACACAATTGGCAAAAGAATAACATCGACAACGTCATTTGATATTACAGCGAACGGCTATTTTAATGACGGAATTGTTTTAACAATGCCCTTACAGTCATACGAATTGGTTAATTCAAGTAACCCTGGTGTGGTTATTCCTTACAGCATTCATTGCGATCAGTGCAGCTCTGGTAACTTAGTTGATGAAGGACAATTAATGCATCAAACAACGGCTATTTCAGAAGGAGCTGGAGTGCAAACAAGTATTAACTTTACTTTAGACTTTGATTACGATATTGAGGGCAGTTCTGCTGTTTCCGGAGATTATTTTGATGAAGTAACGATCATGTTGGAGCCTGGTATTTAAGATGAAAAAAATGAACTTAATGTCATCGATTATCGCTGTGTTCTTATCCATAAGTGTATCAGCAGAGGAGCTGCCTATCCAGATGAGTGGTGGCATGACGTTTTCTGCATTTGATGACAACATGGGACAGACTGAAGCACTTGGTTATAAGGCGGCGGTTGGATATAACATTAGTGAAAACGTACTATTTGAACTTGGCTATGCTGATTATTCTGCTTTTTCTGATTCGGAAATAGATAGTTTACGTGCGGTAATGGTTGAAACCGACTTATTGCTACCCGTCAGTGAATTTGCCTCCTTGTATGCAGGAGTCGGGGGCGCGTTTTCTAGTGACGACACCAATTTTACGGCATCGCTTGGTCTTAAATACCAATTGAGTAAAAATTGGAGCGCCGACCTTGGTTACCAAGGCGTCTTTGATTTAGCTCGTCAACAAGACGATCTATACGCATTTAATGCACTGTTGGTTTATCGTTTTTCAAGCAATGAAGCCGCAGAAGGCCTTTCAGATATTAACCCAAGGCCCAATGTTGACCAGCTTGTTGAAGAGTCGACCCAAGTATCAAGGCCGAAAACCCAATTGGCGTCTATTGTCCCAATTAAGAAGGCGCCATCGTGTCAGCAGCGTTTAGTTGAATACCGAGTGGTTCCTGGCGACTATTTGCTCCGAATTGCAAGAGCATTTGATAGCTCACTTGATGAATTAGTCGAAGCAAATCCAAATCTTAATAATCGTGATTTGAATTTGATTTACCCTGAAGAGAAAATACTTTACCCGAAAGTTAGCTGTTTAGATTAAATTGCCTTCCTTGAAACAGAAACACTGCCAATTTTTTGGCAGTGTTTCTTTGTTTGTAGCAGAGAGTATCTCGCCAATGTAAATGATATCTACACTTGTTTAGCTATCTCGCATCTTGCGTTTTTGAAATTCAAGAGTGCCCAATACCTTCAAACCTGAACGCGCGATACTGTTCACCAATCGAGCTACTCACCTTTATCGTTTGGGCTCGTAAATATGAAAACTAATACCTCAATTATATGCATGAAGGTCAAATATAAGAGAGCGGAGTAATGATCGGACCAAATATTTTAAACATGTATGTACTCATTCTTTTCGCGCTTGGTGTTATATACGCGCTGAGCAAAATAGACGAGTAGTATCCTAAAATTTATTATTTTTAGTAGAGAGAAATATGAAAATTAAATATAATCTATTAACAGTATTCGCAATTTGTTCAGCAATGACTTCTACTGCTGCCAATGCTTTTAATGTCGACAAGATGATTGTCGTCGCGGATAAAAAGGGCAATGGTGTCGTGACACTTATTAATGATGAGTCTCACCCGATTTTTGTTAATGGAAAAGTACAAGAAATTCAGTTTATTGATGGCGACAAAATCGTTCGTAATAGTTATACAAGAAACAATCTAGATGATTGGAAAATATCTCTTACGCACCCAAGATTAGTTTTAAGACCTGGTGAAGAGAAAGACGTGGGTGTTCGTAGCTTATGTCACAACACGTCTTGCGATAACAGCAAAGATTTGATGTTTATGCTGCCATTTACTCCTAGTCGTTATAAAGAAGAGGGAGAGAAAATTCACGGTGTCGAGATAAACTATGGTTTTTCACCGGTTTATATTCTGCCTACGACAAAGCCAAGTTTTGATTATAAGATTTACAATCAGGGCGAGAATTTACGCATCGATAATAATAGTAATACGCTAATTGATGTTTATGTTAACTCATGTACAACAGAAAAAAATACGCAATGCAAACAAAAATTCACTGTTGTATCTGGTCGGGATAAAACGTTTTCTCTTGCGGAATATACGCAAAGTGAACAACTTAATGTAACCGTAACATCTTACGATAAAAAATACTCTAAAGAGATGCAACTGCCTATTCAGTAATAGGAACGCTGAAAATAGACATAATTATAGGCCTTCAATGATTAATGCTAATCAAGGACGATCAGCATTCATTACCCATGTTCAGTGCTAATTTTAGCCTACATGGCATCACTGTTATCAGCAAAGTGTAAATGCCCAATACAACATTAAATACAAATCATAAAATCAATTTTGAAATCAATAAAAAGTAAAGAGAAGTAATATGAACCTTTTAAGCAATAAGCCAGGAGGAAGCATTCCCCTGGGTTTTGTCGTCGCTACTACGCTTACCCTTTTTGGGTGTGGTGGAGAGGGCAGTGAAGGAAGCTCAGCAAGTGTTTCCCCTAATACTCAAAGCGCGACGCTTTCCGCTCAAAATGCTACCTACTCGACTGGCTATGCTGAATCGTTCGAGGTTGACCTGTCGTCAAAGGTATTTTCATCAACGGGTGGTGGCTTTGCGCTGAGTGAAGTCGAGGTCTTGTCTAATGATGATAGCTGCCAAGTAGAAAGTATGACGGAAACAGGGTTTGTAATTCAGGCCTTTGATACCAAGGTGTGTGACTATCGATATCATGTGACTCCTAAAACATTGTCGCCAATGAGCCGTATGGCTGAAGCGCCAATGAGTGATAGTAGTAGCTCAGAAGGTTCGAGTTCTGCGGTTACGCGCATTGCGGTAAGTAGTAATCCTAGCTCAACCGAACTGGTTCCAGTAAGTGCAACAACACTGATTAATGAAGATGTGAGTGTTTTACTGAAGGACGAATTGGAGAAAGTCGGCTTTACGTTAGGTGACGAGTTTGTATTAACGGAGCTTACACTACCGTACGGTCGCTCGAGCTCAGTTCAAATAAATAGTACAGATGACCAGACTATGGATTATACCCCGCCGTCAGGTTTTACCGGCATTGACCGTGTTCTTTATACGTTAGAAGACTCGGTTAATGGCCTTGTGCTGATGGGGGTTTTAGATGTTGCGGTGGGCTACGAAGCTAACCAAGGTTTTACGATTGACGATAATATTGTATATCCAGTTGTTGTCAACGTATTGACCGATGAAGAAATCGACATCAGCGGCTTTGTTTCCTCGGACGATAGTGATGATTATCAATTGGTGTATGTTGAATCGTTTAACGCAAAAGCGGTACCTAAAGATCCACTGGACACTCAGAATAAAACGATCGTCTTTCAAGCGTCACAACCAGGTTACCACTATATTAGTTTTGCGGTTAGTGATCATAATGGAGTGTATGACATGGGTTTGATTCGTGTTGAAGTGACCGATCCTAATCAGTCATCAAAATGGGACGACATTTCTCATTTGTTGGATCTCTATATTGGACCACCCACCGCACTTGATGCAGCCGGGCAAGGCTCGCCTTATGATATAAAACTGAACGATGATGGCTACAGCCCAGCGATTGATATGGCTGGTTTTCGTTATCCGTCGGCCGTAGCATACTGCGACACCATCGGTGGTTCAGTGCCGACGTTTGATCAACTTAAGCTGATGGCCACTGATACCGATGTTCAGGCGTTACATAACTGGCCTGTTAAAGCGCAATACCTCGCTTATGATGACGGAGCAGATCTGGTTAAGTGGGTGGATCTTAAAGATGGCAGCACCCTTACAGGCGATGTCGATCCAACATCGGCTTATTATGTGACATGTGTTAAGCAAGGTTTAATTACTGTATTGCCTACCTCAAGCACGGAAGTTGTCGCGGATGGAGTTGATGTTGGTTCTGTATTTGTTGAGTTAAAACTCGGTCAAGAAGTAAGACCAGATACCCTTGTGACGGCTTCTGTCTCTAGCCCAAATGTGACATTGGACAGCGATAACGTTACCACAGACAGCTATGGTATTGCCGAGTTTCGCTTAACCAGTTTAAAAGCGGAAACCGTCACATTAACCCTTGATGTGGGTGGCATTACTCAAGACTATGAAGTTAAGTTTATTGGTGATGAAAAGACGGCTGCAGTGTCATCAGAAGCAACGATTGACACGGTACCTTATACGTCAGTGGAAGGTGGCCAGGTTACTGCGACCTTGACCGATCAAAATAGCAACCCAGTAGAAGGTTACTCAGTCATTTCAGTGGTAAGTACAGAACAGCACCCAGACACCGCAGAAATGGTTACTCCTATCCTTGAAGCGGAAACGACTCAAACCGATGAATCAGGTGAGCAAAAAGTGCGGGTAAAGTGGGATACAAACTATCAAACCCCAACAACGACCATGACCTTTGATGTGGCGTCATCTTACACCACAACAACCAATACACAGACTAATGCGATTAGCCAAGTTACCTTTCATGCCTTATTGTGTGGTGGCCAAGTTGGGGATGATGATCAACAAAACGCCGCGGGTGCCTGTGTTAAAATTGCGGAAAGCGATGGAAAGTTGTTTACCGGTACTCCAAGTGAGAGCTTTTTAAACGCTGTTGGCTATAGTAATTACAACGGTATTATCCCTGATGATGGTCCTTCAGGATCGTTTGCAATGTTTAGTGTTACTGAAGCACATAGCCTTTGTGAACATTATAATACACTTGAGCTTAACGGGAGAGATGATTGGGCTTTAGCAAATCTAGATGAGTTGACGAGTCTTTTTGATAACTTTGATCACATGTACACCGCGAAGGGTTGGGCGACCGGCAGCTACTACTGGTCGTCGACGGCTAGTGGTTCCAACTACTACCGCAAGAACCTCCGCTCTGGCACCGTCAGCAGCAGCAACCCATCCACTGCGTTCTACGTTTCGTGCGTATCAGGTTCTTAGGGTTCAACGTTCAGAGTTTGCGGCCCGCAGGGCCGTTTTTTCTTTTTATAGAGGGTAGCGGTTTATTTTCTAAACTCAGTAAGGATTAATATGGATATTGAAACAAAACTCAAGCTTAGTCAGCAACAAGGCTTTGTTTCCTAAATCAGGGAACTAATGCTTAAAGCTACGATCAGATCATCTAAGTTCACTCACATACTTAGAGCAATGCCAAAGCCTCGCTACAGAACAACTAACTGGAAACAATATAACCAAGCCCTAATCAATCGTGGTTCACTGACATTCTGGATTGATGAGGAAGCGATTCAACAGTGGAAGCAACTCAAGCAAGGTAAACGAGGTCGACCTCGATTGTTTAGTGACTTAGCCATTACGACCGCCCTCATGGTTAAACGAGTATTCGCGATGCCGTTGAGAGCGTTACAAGGATTCATCGATTCTGTTTTCAAACTCGCTCAACTCCCGTTGTCATGTCCTCATTATTCATGCATCAGTAAACGAGCCAAAACGGTTAATGTGTCATTCAAGACAAAGACCCGAGGCGCAATACAGCATTTAGCCATTGATGCAACAGGGCTAAAGGTCTACGGTGAAGGTGAATGGAAAGTAAAAAAACATGGTACTGACGGGAAGCGTCGAGTTTGGCGTAAGCTCCATTTAGCCGTAGACACTGGCACTCATGAAATCATTGCGGCTGAGTTAAGTTTATCGAATGTCACTGACGGTGAAGCTCTTCCTAATTTACTGAATCAAACTCGTCGTAGAATCAATGAGATATCTGGTGATGGAGCTTACGATACAAGACAATGCTACGAAGCAATACGTATTAAACAAGCTGTTCCACTTATTCCACCGAGAGAAGGTGCTGCTTTTTGGTTACGAGGTCACCCCCGTAATCTGGCGGTAGCTTGCCAGAAATTATACGGCTCAAATAAACATTGGAAAAAGAAGTACGGTTACCATAAACGGTCACTTTCAGAGACGGCTATGTTCCGTGTAAAGACACTGTTTGGTGGGCGATTAAGTTTAAGAAACTATAATGCTCAGGTTGGTGAAACCTACGCCATGATTAAAGCGTTGAATAAGCTCACAGGGTTAGGTATGCCTAAAACGATAGAAATAGCCTAATAATCACCCATACTGGCCGTTTCTATCTGAGATCCAATTAGGAAACAAAGCGACGGGAGTGTTTAAATTCACTGCAAAACACATATTTTGTCAGTTTTATTTAAACTATAACCTATCTTGTAAATGGTATTGATTTCTATCCATCCACCGAGCCTAAGAAGCTTCTTTCTTAAAGACATGATCACCATATTCAATGCATTGTCACAGACGAATGAATTGGGCCATCCCATTTTTAGTAGATGGTGTTTGGTTAAATGCTCCCCTTGATGAGTGAGTAACTCTTTTAGAACTAAAAATTCACTGAGTGTGAGCTGGATGGGTTTTATCGTTGGGTGGTCGGCTAGCGAAATTCTTAGCGACCCTTTATGTAAGATTAAGTGCATAAACAAACAGCCAGTTTAATTATCATACCCGTATTATTTATTTGCTGCGATTACATGCAAGGTCAGGTTGAATATTAATCTGGCTATTATGCCTACTTAATGGGTTTTCCTTTCATATCACACATCAAACGAAACCATTTTATTTGCTGTTTTTGTATTAGTTATTTCAGTTTGTTTAAGTTCAACCTTACAACGTTCGCTTTGTGAGTTGAACGCGACTTGATTGCTAATAGGGTTTGAAGCGCAGTCAGAAGTCGGTACTTTCCCTGTCCAACGCACAGTGACATTTGCGGCCGCCGACTGAAAAGAGATAAGAGTTGCTAATACTGCTGTTGAAATAAAGATTAATGAACGCATATTTAGGCACCTTTTATTAGTGTTGTGTTGATATGCCTAGTTTGGTAGCGATAGGGCAGGTTGTAAAATAAATAGTTATAAATTCAGTTGCATTAAAACTTGAATGGTAATTTGTAGCAGAGGGAATAGTAGGAAACCAAAATAAAGGCTGGCAGTGAAAATTAAAACGGAGTGGGCGATCAAATGAAAGGGGAGGCTAATTTAAAGACGTTAAACTTGAGTGAAATCACTTAAGGACAGCGGGTTAGCCTAATGAGCCGTAGCTAGGAATAGCCACGGCATCAAATTGACCGCATTTGGATTTAACAAGAATCTAAGCTTCGTTAAAACAATATAGGCTAACAATAACTTTGAGCTTGGGTGCGCAATGCATTTTTTAGGTTCGTCGGCAGTTGTGAACGGTGTATACCCTGGATTGCACCCTCTAACGACCAAACTAACTCGATGGTTGGTTTATGGTGGGTATGCTGTTGGATAGCCTCTACAGCACCAATCGTGCCCAGGTTTTTGAGTTTCTCAATGGAGTTTATACCCGCTTTCTCAAGAAGTTGCTCAGTTGAGAATCGCATGTTGGGTAAGTCTTTGAGCCTTTCGGGAGCAGAAATATAACTGCTTCGTGATCTCTTTATTTGCTCTAGTGCGATTTCTGCTTCACATAGAGTCAAAGAATACTTGCTCCAAGGGTTTGCTGGCAACTTGTAATAATCCGCATTCTGACTTACTCCAAGTACGCTCGCATTCACCTTGGGGTAGCCCTTGTTAATAAAGTAGCCTTTTTGTGCCGGTGTTCCTCTGAGGTACAGCTCCCCACTTTTATGTAGAACGAGCAAAACGTGATCTACATAGAAGGCCGTTACGCCAAATATTTGTTTTATAGACACTCGACCTAATTGTTCCAAGCGTCTAAAAGTATGTCTGAAAAGTTGAGCCATTATTTTCACTCGATAATCATAAAAAGTGTGATCTATTGTCCAAATGTAGCCAGCAGTGAATATGGCATAAGCCAAGTTAAAAAACAGACAATGCCATTGGGCATTCCGGTTATTTAAATTCTCGATCTGCCATATCAGTTTTGTAACAGACGGTCAAAATTAAGGGGGGTCACGAAGGCGGGAGAAATTGGTATGTATAGCATCGACACAAATGTATTTTTAATGGCGACGGGTTGTAACTTTCAATCGGATATTGGCGTTCGATTTCGTCAGATTGCTATTAGAAGTTTGCACAAGGTTAATGATGATATTCTTCAAGGAGGTGAGTCCAATCGAGCGCTCGCCCATAAAGTGAAAGGCATTGCGTTATCTTGCGGGGCTACAGAGGTTGCAAGAATTTGTCTTAAATTGGAGCACTACGACGCGGTAATCAATGAAAGTGCCGGAAAAAAGATTTTGATGGATGTGTCTAACGCCATGATTCAACTTTTTGACGCTTAAGTTGGAGGATATGAACGTGTCTTTTAAAAATAAAATCATTTTCACCAACGCAACAATACTGGTTCTATTTGTGGTGTTGCTTACGTACTCCGCTATCGAAATCGTTCAGGTTTCTTCACAAAACCAATTTGAAGAGATAAAGGAGAGCATTACGGGAAATAACAAAAAGCTTCTACTTACCTTTGTGAAAGCTCAAAGTGTAACCCTTGATAAAGAGGTCGAGCTGATCACTGAGGAAGTGCAGCATGTAGCGATTGATTTTGCTCATGATTTTGTTAATGAATCGAAAAACGAGGCACTTCGTAATAAACAACTGGCTTATATCAACACAGAGCGTAAGCCTTTTATCAAAAAGGTGCTTTTTATTGACACTGAACGCAACCAAGAAGTCTCTATCACCGAAAATGGTATTGTAAGCCGCTCTATTTCTGTCGATTTTAGTCGCATGATCCACTACAAGAATTTCTATATAGGGAAAGAAGTTAAAGTGGGGCACGTCACTAAGTTTGCCATTTATATCCGTCCAGAGCACTGGGATAACGCGTTACTCAAATTTGATTTAGATTTAGAGTATTTTTCTCGTTCACTGACTTTTGAAAATATGATCGATGAATTCCAATACCGTTATTTCTTAGTAGACGACAGCGGCAAGCTTATCGCGTCGAATCTACAACAGAATGTCGACCAATTGATGTCTGAAAGTGTTTTTGATGAACAAATTCAAAAGAGTGTCGGAAGCCATATCATGTCACATTACTTGGGTAGTTTTGTGGTAAGTGGCGAAAAAGGTGTTTTCAATGTCACTTTTGTTCAGAACCGTCAAACCGGTTGGAGGTTGATTTTAGTCACGCCAGAGCATGTGATTCGTTCCAGTTATGCGACCACCAAAGAGCTGGTTTTATCTGGTGATAACTCGTTGATCAAACGCCTGTTCTTTGCTTATATCCTTTTGCTTGGTCTGTTTTTAGCTATTAACTCAATCGCGGTGAATAAGATGCTGATACCTATTTCTAAATTGATCGCACAAGCTAAATATCTAAAGCAGCGTGATTTTAATAAATCCAGACATACTGTTTATAGTAATGGAGACGAAATTGAACAGCTTTCAAAGGCTTATTCTGAGGCTGGGATCCAGATTCAAAATTTGATTGAAGGGCTTGAATATGAAGTTGAAGAGCGAACGAAGCTGTACGAGATAGCAGCGCAAGAGGCGAGTGAGGCCAATAAACAGAAATCGGTGCTGCTTTCAAATGTGTCCCATGAGGTTCGCACGCCACTGAACGCGATTATTGGTTATACACATATGCTAAGCCATAGCAAAAACTTTGACGAATATCGCCATCAGCTGAACGGTATTTCGAGTGCGAGCAATACTATTTTAGGCATTGTGAATGACCTATTGGATTTTGAAAGAGTAAAAGCAGCAAGCTATTCATTAAACCCTAAATGCCTGTCAGTAATGAGTTTGATGCGCGAAATTGAAAATACGTTTTTTCCGCTTAGCGAGTCTAAACAATTGTCGCTTGATATTATATGCAATGTCGATGCTTCGACAACATTGATGATTGATGAGCTTCGTATTAAGCAAGCAATCAATAATATAGTTTCGAACGCATTGAAGTTTACAAACAAGGGAGGGGTGACAATAGAAGTTTCAACCGACGATAGAGCATTCAATATCTCCGTAAGCGATACTGGAGTCGGTATTCCCCAAGATAAATTGGATGCGGTGTTTAACGGCTTTGAACAGGTTAATCAAGAAGACCAACAGTTTGGTTTTGGCTTGGGCTTGGCGATAACTAAAACCATCGTAGAGTTAATGAAGGGTTCGTTGCGTGTTGAGAGTGTGCTCGGCACCGGTAGTACTTTTGTTATCTCACTCCCAGCTCAAGAAATTATGAATGTTCTTGAGTGTTCTAACGGTGTTGCTGAACAGGTATATAACGTTAGAGAGCGCTTAGACTGCACAAGTAAAAAAGCCTTGATCGTTGATGATGTTGAGTTCAACCGAGAAATTCTAGAGTTCCACTTAAACGAGCTAGGTTGTGAATGCATGACCGCGAATGATGGTTTGGAGGCTTTAGCACTCGCTTCTGAACATGACTTTGATGTTGTACTGACGGATATTTCAATGCCGGTTATGGATGGCATTGAGCTTGCTTCTGAGTTGGGAAAGCGTAAGCCATCGTTACCTATAATTGCCGTTACGGCACGAGCTACCATTCAAGAAGAGGCTCGAATGGACCAATACTTTTCGTGTTATCTAACCAAACCGCTCAACCCGAGCGATCTAAAGCTAAAGCTTCATTGCGCTTTATCAGGTGGTACTTGCTAACTTAGTTAAATACTCCTACCTATAACCTGAGGGTAAGCCATCTTCGGATCTTCATGTATTATTTTCATCTGTTTTTCTGAGAGTTATGGGCATTGTCATCAAGATAATGCCCAAACTGTTATGAAAATAACTATCATCCAATAAGTGTTGAGAGTAGCTGGGCATTTTCAAATTATTCAATCACAGCTTGCCCTTAGCTTTTGTTCGTATTTAATTAAAAATAAGCTAAATCACAATAACGAATAAGAAAATAAAGCTATGTTTGGAAATATTATACGTACGTTTCGTGTTAATAATGGTTTGTCTCAAACTAATTTTGTTGATGCGATTCAAAGAAGTAACTCTAACTTTAACAACCTGGACGTTGTGACACTAAGCCGTTGGGAAAGAGGAGTAACAACTCCCCACTTAAAACGTCAAAACGAGTTACTGGACCTTATTGGAGTCAACATATTTGATGTTTGGGAGGCAAACGACTCACAAACAGTTCTCACAGGGTTAACGAATAAATTTAATAATAACGGTTATATTGATATGAACATGCACGTCCAAACAGAAGTTACGGTGATTAACTCAAATAATTCATTCCTTCTTGGGAAGATTACCAAGTTAATTGATGTCATCTTTGAATATGAGGATAACGTTATGCTCAGTAATTTAGAAGATTTAGATCTGAGTAGAAAGGTAATTATTGAAAAAATAATAAATCAATATTCTGGAGAGTTAACGCTCGTCACGGTTAATGGGCAATTAATCGGACACTTATTAAGTGCTAACTATAATCTTGCAGCAGATTTTTTGGAGCAAGTCTTAGTATCTAAAGAAGATAGAGCACATTTAGTTGTTACTTTTAACTGCACTCATTATTCGTCATTTACAGACACAATGGGCAGAGAGGCGTACAAGTATTTACAAAGCTTAAATCCAGATAAAGAGCTTTATATACTACTGAAAAGCAAAAGGATTTTTGATCTGTTTTTTTCATTGGGCTGCGAGTATCGAAGTGTAAGAAGTAACGATAGATCAATGAAGGTCATGAACTTGGATTCAAAGAAAATGAAATCACAACGCACTTGGATGGATATTATTGCAAACTATAAAGGTGAAGAGAATGAATAACACAGTATTGATTGTTGACGATGTTGAACTATCGAGAGAGGTCATTAAAAATGCGGTCTCTTTATCTAATAAAAAAACATCTGTACAGTTTGCAGAAAATGCGTTCGATGCAATGAGCAAAATGCAAAACGCATCATTTGATTTGGTGATTATGGACATCATGATGCCCAATGGCGATGGATTTGAACTCTTGAGTATGATGTCGCAACAAAATGTTGAGTCTAAAATAATCATTATTTCAGGTTTGGATAAATCCATTGTTAGCTCGGTGAGTATGCTTGGAAAGCTCTATGAGTTAAATGTTGTCGCTTCACTAGAAAAGCCTATTTGGGCTAACCAAATAAGTGAGTTGGTTGATAAAGCACTTGAAGTTGAAACCATAACCAAAAGCGAGCTTGGCTTTGGTAACCGTGCAACAATCATCGATGACGATTTTCCCATCAATCTGGTTTATCAGCCGCAAGTTGTTTCGGATATAAATGTTATTTCGGGGTTTGAAGTGTTGTCACGATGGTCTGATGAAAACGGGACCTTACTTCCACCGAGCTATTTTTTGCCAGTAATTGAAGAGCTAGGAAAGCAAAAGGTTTTTACCAATATCGTGATAAATAAATTCATTCAGGATTATCATCTCCACTTCAGTGAACTTGATAAATCGTTGAGGTTCTCAATTAATATCGATCCTAATTTACTGACTGATGAATCTGTTGTCGATAATCTACTCGAGATCTATAAGCAAGGTATTGAGCATACTATCGTTGTAGAGCTGACTGAAAAGGGGCTTTCAGGCAATATTGAAAAAGAATTGTTGGCAAATATTTTACGGCTAAGGTTGAATGGTTTTGAGATCTCTATAGATGACTTTGGGATGGAAGCATCGAATATTGAACGTATTGTCAAACTGCCTATTAGTGAGATAAAAATAGATAAAACCATTACATGGGGACTTTGCCATAACATTGATTACATGCAAAAAATCGATGAAGTTAAGAAGCTCGTTTCGGTAAAAAACGCACGTATTATCTATGAGGGTGTTGAAAATAAAGACACCTGTGCATTTCTGGAAGCTCTAGGCGGCTTTAACCAACAAGGTTTTCTTCATGGGGTTCCATCACTACCTGAAATTGTAGTTGAGATGCTCGCAGACCAAAAGGAGCTAGATTACGTCGCTTCTGAATATACTTCTAATCATTAACAACGTATTAGGGTAACGAGCCAAAGCCAACTCAATGGGCTTTGGCTCTTTTTATTACTTACCACACACCGAACAATTAGGCATCTTTATTAAATTCATTTCACGCCAGCTGTGAGACATGGCATCGAGAATCAAAAGTTTGCCTTGCTTTGGTTGTCCAAACTTGGCAATAACCTTGATAGCTTCCAAAGCCTGAGCCGCGCCTACCATGCCAACAACAGGTGCCATCACACCGGCTTCAACACAGCTTAGAGCAGCGTTGCCAAATAGAGCGCTTAAACACTGGTAACAGGGTGCGTCAGCATCTTGATAAGTGAAGACACTAATCTGACCTTCCATGCGAATCGCAGCGCCCGATACAAGTGGCGTTTTTGAGGCGTAACACAAACGGTTAAGTTGATTGCGCGTTTCAACGTTGTCGCTGGCATCAAGTACTAACGAATGCGCTTCAATGAGCTTTGCTAGTGCCTCGTCATCAAGTCTGTGGTCGACCGTTTCAACTCTAAGGTGTGGGTTTAACACCTGTAATGATTCAGCGGCTGAAACGACTTTCTTCTTACCAATATCAGCATCGGTGTGAAGCACTTGTCGTTGCAAGTTTGAAAGCTCGACAACATCGTCGTCGATCAGCATTAGCTTACCAATACCCGCAGTCGCAAGGTATTGAGCAGAGGCACAGCCTAAACCACCCGCACCTAACACCAAAATCGAGCTCTGTTTCAGCGCTTCTTGACCCTCAAAATCAAACTGCTTGAGAATGATCTGGCGGTTATAGCGAAGCATCTCTGCGTCAGACAGTATTTCCATCAGCAAGCCTCGTTAGTAAAGCGTGGAGTTAAACAGTTGAATCTGAACCGTTTCACCGACTTCAACACGGCCACGTTCGCGCTCTAGTACCACAAAGCAGTTTGCTAAGCTCATTGAGCGGAAAGCGCCAGAGCTTTGGTTACCTGTTGTTTCTACTACAAACTTACCGTTTTCAATCGAGTAGATGCCACGTTGGTAATCAGTACGGCCTGGGCCTTTTTTGAATGCAGATTTAGTGATCGCAGGAATCGATTCTGGTGCTGTCCACGCAGTGTGACCGGCAAGTTTAGCCAGCATTGGTTGAACTAACACATACATAGTCATCATTGCTGATACTGGGTTACCCGGTAAGCCACAGAACCACGCGTTATCCAACTCACCAAATGCGAATGGTTTACCTGGTTTGATTGCTAGTTTCCAAAAGCCGATTTCGCCAAGCTCTTCAAGAATGTCTTTGGTGTAATCAGCTTCGCCGACACTTACGCCACCAGAAGTGACAACTACGTCTGCCAGTTCTTGCGCTTTTACAAAGGTTTCTTTAAGCGTTGCAGGGCAATCAGGAATAATACCTAGGTCAATTGCTTCGCAACCAAACGCTTCAATCAGCGGTTTAATGCCGTAGCGGTTGCTGTCGTAGATCTGACCATCTTCAAGAGGCTGACCTAATGGCTTGAGCTCATCGCCAGTAGAGAAGAAAGCGACTTTAGGTTTGTGTGCCACAGTTACATGACTCACACCGAGCGAAGCAATCATTGGAATGTCACGAGGTGTTAAACGTTCGCCACGGCTAAGAACGATATCGCCTTGCTTGATGTCGTCACCGGTAGGGCGAATGTTATTGTTCAGCTTGATGTCGTCTTGCTGAATCTCAATGCCAGCGTCAGTTTCAGCAGTGTTTTCTTGCATGATTACGACGTCACAACCTTCCGGGATCTTTGCGCCAGTCATAATGCGAATACAGGTGTTTGCTGGCCATTCACCTTCAAAAGGTTGACCTGCAAAGGACTTGCCCGCAAAAGGCAGCACTTTACTGTTCTCTAGGTCTGCTAAGCGCAGTGCATAGCCGTCCATTGCTGAGTTATCAAAAGGAGGTACGAAAATAGGGGATAGAATATCTTCAGCAAGTACGTAACCCAATGCTTCTGCCAATGGCAGTGATAAGGTCGTTCGAATAGGTTGAATTGGCGATAGCAGCTTATCTAGTGCTTCTTCAATTGGCATCAAGCCCGGAGCGTCGCAACAGCCCATAATTGAAATCCTTTGATCGTTATTGTTTTGATTTTGTGGTTGGCAATGGTGGTTAAATAATGATCAGAGCACCTGATTCGCCAACGAAATTCTAGCCACTCTAGCACAGTTTAAGCCCCGTAAATAATGACCTCCCTTAAAATATGGGTGTATTTATTCAAAATTCCGAGTATCCTTGTTTGCCATCCAGAAGGGGTAATAAAAGAGGAAGTTCAATGTCAGGTCTTAGCGAATCAGCGAAGTTGGTTAAAGATGCGCTAGCAAGCCGTGGTTTAGAGACACCAATGAGTCCAAACCAGGTTAGCCGAGAAGAGAAAAAGGAACGAATCGAACACCATATGCGTGAGATTCTCACTCTCCTTGAACTTGATCTTACGGACGATAGTCTGGAAGAAACACCGCAACGTATTGCTAAAATGTACGTGGATGAAATTTTCTCTGGTTTGGATTACGCCAATTTCCCTAAAATTACGGTAATCGAAAACAAGATGGGCGTTCGTGAGATGGTACGAGTAAAAGACATTACCGTGACCAGTACTTGTGAGCACCACTTAGTGACGATTGATGGTAAGACTGCGGTCGCTTATATCCCGCGTGGAAAAATCATTGGTCTTTCAAAGATTAACCGTATTGTTCGATTCTTTGCTCAGCGCCCACAAGTTCAAGAGCGTATGACGCAGCAGATCCTTGTTGCACTGCAAACGCTACTCGAAACTGATGACGTTGCTGTCACCATGGATGCGGTTCACTACTGCGTGAAATCACGCGGTGTAATGGACGCGACTAGCGAAACGACAACAACAGCTCTGGGCGGTATCTTCAGATCAAACCCAGCAACGCGCCACGAGTTCTTACACGGCCTGCGTTGATTCACTGCATTATTAGATGAATTCAATTTAGCCTCTGTAAATTGAAGTTCGTTGAAAATATTCTAAGCCTCGCTTTATGCGGGGCTTTTTTACGCCTGCAATGAAGTCAACTGTAATGGCTGAGAATGCTGTTATTCCCTAAAGTGAAGAATGAGCGACTTATTCACTTTCGCCATTCCCTAAAGTGAGGAATGAACGTAATAGGGAATCTGTTGCGGCCAAGCAGAAAAAGCACGCTCTATATCTTAACGTTTGTTGAAAGCATATAGAGCGTAACTAGAATCAGTCGCTGGTGGAGTGCTTAAGAAAGGTTAAACAAACGTTTTAAGTGGTGAACAATACCGGATGGCTTGTTCTCGGCTTGATAGATGCTCAAACCATCGTAAAAACTCGCCATGAACTCTACGCGAATCTCATCATCACTGCTTCTCGATATACGAGACAGTAGCGTAGCGGCTACAGCTGCGTGATCATTGGCTAGGCTGTAATCCATTCCTAGTCGTCCTTGAATGAACAACCACAAATGCGTGACTAGTTTTAACTGTTGAGCGTTAGAGTTTTGTAACTTGTCGCTGTGCTCAGTTCCCACTGTATTATCGAATACATTTTGCATCGCCTCATTCGCTTCTTTATTGCTTTCAAAGCGATAGCTTGCATCGATATGTTCCTTGGTTAGCAAGCCAAGCAACGTCTGACGTGCAGAGTTCTCCGGCTTGTTCTCGCAAGCGTGTTTAAACAAAGCGTGGTTTTCATCAATAAATGACGACAGCTCTTTCTCGTAGCCTGTCGAGAGCGCTTTGACTGAACCTAAACCTGCTTCTTTTAAACACTGGTGAAGCTTGGTTCTAGCTTGTTGTTTAGCTTTGATTTCTTGCTGCGCGTCGGCTTGTTGCTTGGCTTCTTCTAGCTGGCTAGCTGCTGTTTGCGAATTATTCGGGGTTGGACGCTCAGTCATTACTCTGTAGCTCTTCCCACGTTACTTCTGCCGATTGAGTATCGCTGTTAATGAAAGCAGAGTTACCCGTCAGCATGACTGAAAGATCCATCGTACGTTGTGTCATCGCCGCTAGCTGCTCAATACCATCGTTGTCTAGACGAACGATCTGAGCTTTTAGGTAGCCGAATTTACCTTTGTTCTGCTCCCACCAAACGTTTGATTTAGTGTTGAAGCTGAATACGCGTACTGATTTAGATAGGCGAGTTGCCTTCTTAACACGCTCTGGATCGGGTTCGCCCACATCGACCCATTCTAGGATTTGATCGTCTAACGACTTCTGCCATAAATCGGGTTCTTCAATGCTAGACAACCCTTTAGTGAACTCAAGTTCAGGAGACGCATTGATACAGAAAGCCATGATTCGAGCCATCATTCGCTGTTCTGTTTCAGAAGGGTGTTGTGCAACCGTTAGATTGAAAGAGTCGTAATAGTCGCGATTCATATCGGTTAAAGAGATACGAAACTTGTAGATTGTCGGTTTAAGAGCCATTGAGAGGGTGTCTTAGGTAGAAATAGTGAAGGGGAATATTACCTTAAATCTCTGAATAGCGGGTAAAAAAATAGCCAGCAGAGGCTGGCTATTTTTAGAAAGCTTTAAAATACTAAATTAAAGTACTTTGATGCTGTCAGCTTGTGGGCCTTTTTGACCTTGAGATACTACGAACTCAACTTTTTGGCCTTCAGCAAGAGTTTTGAAACCGTCGCCAGTGATAGCAGAGAAGTGTGCGAATACGTCTGGGCCGTTTTCTTGTTGAATGAAGCCGAAGCCTTTAGTTTCGTTGAACCATTTTACTGTACCAGTAACTGTGTTAGACATGATGATATCCTAAAATTAAATTTTTATTTTGAGCCAATTGTGGCACTGATAGCGCGGAAAAGTTTATTGCTATTGCGTACAACACAACGGGGTTACTAGTAATCCAACGAAATGTTTATATACAAAGAACTTTCTTTCTAGCCGGGAACGAGTCTAAATCAAATCAGGGGATAGTCAATCGAATACATAGGGAAAGGTTGCAGAAACCTGGGGGTAGTCAAACTTTGCATTCCTTAAATATCATGGAGTTACAGTTGTATGGTGATTTGTTGTAGTTTTTGTGAAAAAGGTGGTCGAAATTGATGACGAATTTGGAGTAAATGCACTGTTTTAGCGCATTCATTTTTGCAAATTTAAAGCCGCTAACTGGGCGTTGAGCCCACTTTTAACGGCTTATATTTATAAATGTCGTTGTAAGGTAAGTGCCTTTACTTGAACGAGGTCTCGGCTACTTTTTCAAGCGGTACAGGTTGCCATTATCAGTGCTGAAGAAGATGTCTCCGTTTGGTGAAGTTTCGATGTCTCTTATCCTTTCGCCCAAGTCCTCTAAAATGCGTTCTTCCTCGATTGCCTCACCTTGTTCATTGACTGTCACAATATTGATGTGAGTAAGTTTTAGTGCGCCAGCCAGCAGTTTGCCTTTCAGCTCTGGGTATTTGTCTCCTTGGTAAACAATCAAACTGCCCGGAGCGATTGAAGGAACATAGACTTTTTTTGGCGCTTCAATACCATCTTTGGTTTCCGATTCGCCAACGCTGATAGGGCCCCAATACTCTTTTCCGTGTGAGGTGACAGGCCACCCATAGTTGGCACCCGCTTTTATTAGGTTAATTTCATCACCACCGCGAGGGCCGTGTTCAATCGACCAAAGCTTTTGAGTCGGGAAATCGTAATACAGACCTTGTGGATTACGATGGCCAAAGCTCCAAATTTCATTGAGCACTTTGTTGTTATCCGTGAATGGGTTATCGCTTGGTGTGCTTCCATCGGCATTCAGTCGTAATATTGATCCGGCGTGAGTCATGGTGTCTTGGCCGTTGTCTCGATCACCACGGTCGCCGATTGAAAAATACAGGTGGCTATCATCAAAGGTGATACGGCTACCAAAGTGACGTCCGGTGTCCGTTCTAGATTTAGATACAAACACGTCTGTCCAATTGATGACTTCATTATTGCTGTAATTAGCAGAAGCCAGTGTTGTTACGCCTTCATCATCGATGTCTTTACTGTAAGTGACGTAGAACTTTCCGTTTTCAAAAGGGGAAAGTGCGATATCTAATAATCCACCTTGGCCTTTCGCCCATACATTGGGCAGCCTGAAGAGTGTGTGTTGATCGCCAGTTTTTAAATCGACATGTTTAATGACGCCTGATTTTTCTGTGACTAGCATGGACTTATCGTTGACATAAGCCAGTCCCCAAGGGATCACGAGTCCGTCGGTGATCTTCTCTGCCTGCCAAGCAAAGGCTGACGTTACAGGACCTGAGGCAAGCAGCGCCAAAGCACATGAAAAAATACGGTGATGAGTGTTCATTGAAGTCCCTTGATTATGAGCATCTAGTGTTAGTCTAGCGCTTGTGGCCGATAGGCGGAAAGCCGAGGTTGCTGAAAAGTGACTATTCACATATTTAGTTGAACGCCTATTGTATGATTATACAAGCTCACGTATGTTTACTCTGCCTTTCTCTATTTGATCCTGTCGGAGCATTATGAACAACTCACCAGCAGCATTTTCGCTATTTTCTCAGTTTTTATGTTGTGAGTTAGATACGCACGATTTTTCTTCGAACGGACCTATTAAACGATGAGTCGTGGATTTGATTTTAAATCGATCTTACTTGCGTGCTTGGTCATCAGTATCGGTCAGCTCAGTATGGGACTGGTGTTTCCATCACTACCTTGGATCGCCAAAGACTTCGATGTATCACTAGAGCAAGCCCAGCTATTGGTAAGCGTGTACCTATTAGGTTTTGGGCCTTCCCAGTTTATTTATGGCCCTATTTCCGATGCTCTTGGGCGCAAGAAAGTGCTGCTGAGCGGATTATTAATCGCCATGCTGGGACTATTGATGATCATTTTCTTCAGCCACTCGTTTACCAATATGGTGATGGGGCGATTTCTACAAGGCCTAGGAACCGGCTGTTGCGCTGTACTTGCTCGTGCCTCGACGCGCGATAGATTCAACGGCGCAGACTTGCCTTTGGCTATGTCTTATATTGCGATGGTTGCCTCTATAACACCTTTGATCGCGCCTGTTATCGGTGGGTTTATTAACTTCCACTTTGGCTGGAGTATGGTGTTTATCTCACTACTTGGCTATGTCTCATTGGCTTGGGTGGTATTGGCGTTCAAGTTTAAGGAAACCGTCACTAAGGTTTCGGCTATCCCTTCACCGAAGAAAATGATTTCTCAATACAAAGAGCTACTCACTTCTCGTTATTTTATGAGCTTTGCGAGTATTGGCTGGCTTAACTTTAGCTTGATGATCACCACCGTATCAGTGATGCCATTTATCATGCAAAATCAGATTGGCATGACGTCAGATGAATACGCGATGTGGGCGGTGATTCCTGCATTAGGCATGCTCGGCGGAACAAGCTTATGTAACCGTATTCGCCCTATGCTGGGCAACAAGAAAACTCTGTTATGCACACCTGTATTACATGTGGCTGCGGCGTTGTGGCTTTTCTTTTGTCCACTTGAGCCACTTTATTTAATGCTTGGCCAGTTCTTGATGATTCTTGGCAATGGTATAGCGTTACCTTGTGCTCAGGCGTTGGTGATGTTGCCTTATAAGAAGAACGCTGGCGCGGCTGCTGCGATGTCTGGCGGAGGGCAGATGGTGGTGTCTTCAATGGTGAGCATGGGGCTGGTTCAGTTAGGACTAGGAGAAGCGTGGCATCTATCGCTTGTCATCATGTTGTTCACACTGATTACCCTGTTTAACATTTTACGTGGTTTCAGTAGTCAAGAAGCGAGAGAGTCCCAGCTTAGCTAGTTATTTAATTATTTAGCTAGCTAGTGAGTGAAAAACGAAAAGGCCATTGAAGTTTATGATTTCAATGGCCTTTATTATGCTTAGAGCTTAGAGCTTAGAGCTTAGAGCTTAGAGCTTAGAGCTTAGAGCTTAGAGCTTAGACTGAAATGCCCGAACTATTCACAGACGACTGCAACCTTCTCACTTGCTGCAGTATTGGCTGGCACTGGATGATCGATCAGTCGGATAGGGGACTCATACAGTGCTGACAAAGCCTCTTCATCGAGTAACTTATCCGCGCTGCCTTCGAACGCAATCTGACCTTTTTTCAGGGCGACAATATGCGTCGCGTAACGAAGCGCTAGGTTCAAATCGTGTAAAATAACGATCACCCCAACATCTTCTTTTTTGTTGAGTTCAGACAGTAAGCCCATTAGCTGAAATTGATGATGAACATCCAGTGCAGAAGTCGGTTCATCAAGGATCAATACCGGTGACTGTTGAGCTAGTAACATAGAGACCCACGCTCGTTGACGTTCACCACCAGATAAGTCATCCGCTAATGCTTGTGAGAATTCAGTAACACCGGTTCTTTCCATTGCTTGCTGGATGATCGACTTATCTTCTGAATTCCAACGGCCTAGTGCGCCTCTCCATGGGAAACGCCCTAAACGAACCAGCTCTTCGACAGTTAAGCCAGCAGAAGCGGGGAGTTTTTGCGGTAAATAAGCAATCTGCTTGGCTAAGTCTTTGCTTTTGAATGAAGAGAGGGAAGCGCCGTCTAGTTCCACGCTGCCATGATCTGGTGACATCTGCCCTGAGAGTAAATTAACGAGTGTAGATTTACCCGAACCATTATGGCCAAGAACGACGGTCAGTTCGTTGGTCGGAATCGAGAGGTCTTCGATTGAGAGAATCGTTCGTTCATCACGAACAATTTTGATGTTTGAAAGCTGAAACATGTCAGTCCTGTGCCTAGACCAATAAAGCGCTTCAGTGAAATTAAACGAGCTTTATTGGCTTTTAAAAATAGAGGGTGTTATTGAGCTGTTTTTTTGTTGTCGGGATGTCTTGGGCAATCGTCGCAATACTTTCTAGAGTCGCACTTATAAACTAAGCAGCAGCTGATTCTGATCAGTTTTAGCATCCCCGACTCAGCGTCTATTTTAAGGCTGTTTAAATGATTTTCAGGTAACTGGCATGCTTCTAACCAAAGCTTAGCTTGTTCAGTGATATAATCGTTGGTTAGGCTCGGTTCGTGCTGCTGTAGTTTTATCAAGCTGCCTAATAATAGATCAGCAAGTAGATGATTGGTAAACCCCGGACGAATACGTGTCCACTCACTAATCTGGCTACGATAAAACTCTGTGAGTGCAAGAATAGCTTCGCCTGCTTGTGGAATCAGTTCTTCTGGTGAACCGTGTTGATGATCACCATTAAAGAAACGGTAGCCTGTGACAAATTCTTTGTACCTAAACTGGCCGATGTTCTTAATATCAGGCAGTGAGTGAAGGCCGTAGATAGATATAAAGGTCACGTAGATTGGTTGCCAGCAAACCAGATCCCACGTTCGGGTTAACCAATAGGCTTTGCCTGCTTCAGGGTGGCTCTGCGCAAGGCCATCGTAAACTCGTTTGATTTCTTTATGGCTATCATCATTCGTTATTGCAATGCTCTTGCTATGCAGAACACCAAAGCTTCCACTTAAATAAGGTGTCACTTGTTTTGAGTGAGCGAAGATTTTCTGATGTAGAGACGGGGCTCTCCGACGAGTGATAATATTGTGCAGCTGGGAAAGCATCATAAACCATTAAATGAGAATCAGTAGCGTTATCATAACGGACATAATCGAGGATAACCATACAAAATGGAGCATCTACTCGGTGCCTCTATCTTTTGGTCATTTTATAGAACACACATGAGCGCTTCTTTTTTTGAGTGATAAAAGCCGTTTTAAATGATAAAAGTATTGGTGAATCGAATATGTCGCTGTCAACTATAGAGAATATGAAAGCTTAAATATGAACACACCTGCATTTGGTCGTATCAGTCGCGTTTTAACCTATATCCATTCGAACCTTAGCTCCTCGCTATCGTTAGAAGATATTGCGACACAAAGCTGTTGGTCTCGTTGGCAGCTTCAGAGAGTGTTTCAAGCCGAAACAGGGCTTACTGTGGCTAACTATGTGAGAGAGCTAAAGTTAAGCCAAGCTGCAGAACACCTGCTTGATGGAAAAGATCGCGTGATAGATATTGCTCTTGGGCTCGGGTTCAATTCAGAAATAAGCTTTAGCCGCTCGTTTAAGCAGATGTTTGGGTCTAGCCCAAGTCAGTATAGAAAAGCAGGTAAAAGAGTCGGGCTAAGAAAGCCGATACAAGTATCTGAAACAGCGAGTACTTCTGAAAAAGGGGCGTTAAGCTTTGTGGAAGTGCGCATTGATGAAAGAGAGTCTTTCCTAGTGAAAGGCATGACATCAGAAATCAGTGGTCTGTTTTCACTCACGCAAGACTTCGCTCAGAAAGTCCCTCAGCTATGGTCACGTTTAGAAGGTGAAGTTGAGATCCCTGACGACAACGTGCTCCAGTTCATTGGCGTGGTTGACCTGACTCAGTCTTGCTTTGACGGGACTAATATTCACTATTGGGCAGGGGTAGAACTTCAGGAAGGAATTTCAATCCCGCAATTACCGAGTATTATCTCTGAAAGATTAGAGGTACTGACGGTTCCTAAGCAAACTTATGCTGTAGTGAAGCACTGTGGTCCAATTGAGAATTTACGACACACCTTGAGTTGGTTTGTGCTGAATTGGATGCCAAGTTCAGGTTATCGTGGCGTCGATGGATATGAGCTTGAAGTGTACCCGTTTGCCTATCAAGCACATGCCTCTGACGCTGAAATGGAGTACTGGGTTCCTATTATTAAATCGTAGTCATATTCCCGCTCACTCTCTTCTAGCAAAGCCTTCCTATCAATAGGGTCAATTGTCTTTTTAATCATCAATTGACCGTTTTCGACTAAAAATAGGTCAAGTTCTTTTTGAATTTGCACCAAATTGTTAATTATCCCACCTCTAGATACATACAATGCAAATGAGATTTATTATTATTTATATTAAGCATTGGTACCGAGGGAATTATGACCACTCACACTCGTTTTAAGTATTCATCATTGGCAGTAGCGTTGCTGACTGCGTTTTCAGCGCAAGCATTGGCGGAAGAAACCGTTACTGCGGCAGATTCGAATATAGAAACTGTCACTATTATGGGTAAAGCCTATCGTAATACAGCCACAAAATCGGCACTTGAGCCGGAAGAAACACCTCAAGGTATTACAGTCATTGATGAAGAACAGTTAGAGCAACGAGGTGTAAAGTCTCTTAACCAAGCGCTTAGATACGCGCCGGGTGTTGTGACTGAGCAAAAGGGCGCATCAGTAACCATGTACGATACGTTCTCGATTCGTGGGTTTAGTAACAATCAGAGTTACTACGATGGCTTGATTCTGCCGTTCCTGACTGGATGGAACCTGCAACCTCAGATCGACCCTATTGCGATTCAGCAAGTTGAAGTGTTTAAAGGCCCTACGTCTGTGTTGTATGGATCGATGCCGCCGGGTGGTATGGTCAACATGATCGCGAAGGCACCGCAAGAAGACGGGTCGACAAAAGTGGGTGTATCTACAGGCTCAAGAAACTTGATGGAAGCGTCAATTGATACTTCAGGTCAGTTAGGTGACAGTGACTTTTCATATCGTTTAGTTGCACTCGCTCGTAAACAAGACAGCCAAGTTGATAACGCTGAAGAAGAGCGTTATGTGATTGCTCCATCGCTAGATTGGCAGGTATCTGATCGAACACTTATTAACTTCAATCTTTACTATCAGAATGATCCGTCAATGGGTACTAACTCTGCAATGCCGCTCGAAGTATTGAAGGCAAGTGATCCATCTGTGTCGATGGGCGACAAGAACTGGAGTACTTTTGAACGTGAAGTCTTGATGTTAGGTTACAAAATTAACCACCAAATCAATGACAACTGGACTTTCCTTCAGAACGCTCGTTATTCCGATGCGTCGCTATATCAAGAAAACACCTACCATCGCGGTACGAATTTTAACGCCGCAACTGGTAGCTTAATTCGAAATGTGTATAGCACGGATGAAGACTCTCAAAGCTTTGTTATCGACAACCAAGTATCAGGTCGCGTCGAGGTTGCTGGGCTAGAGCATAACTTATTGTTTGGTCTCGATTACCTAAAACTGACGGGCGACTCTTTGTATCAAGAGTTCACCGCGAACGCTGGTTTCTACGGATTTAACGCATACAACCCAAATAATGACTTGCTTGATAAGAGTCAGCTACAAGAGAATTATCGTGAATCACATGACATCACGACCGAGCAACTGGGCTTGTATTTCCAAGATCAAGTTCGCTACGACGCGCTGGTTTTACTTGCTGGTGGACGTTACGACATGTTCAAAGCGAGTGACGAAAAAACGAGCATTTATCCAACAAGCGATGGCACAGAAAAAGCGGATCACAATCAGTTCTCTTACCGCGTAGGTGCTTTGTATGAGTTAGATAATGGCATCTCTCCATTTGTAAGTTACGCGACGAGTTTTGAACCAGCTGCTGGTACCGATATTAACGGTAACTCTTTAAAACCTCAGCTGGGTGAGCAAGTCGAACTAGGTGTGAAATACCTGTCTGCTGATATGGCACAGCAACTTACAGCATCATACTTTTACATTACTAAGAAAGATTCAATTGCTGCCGATCCATCGGATCCAACGTATCGCTCTAAGATTCAGTTAGGCGAAGTGCGTTCTCAAGGTGTCGAAGTCGAAGGCAGATGGTTTGTAACGGAAGATTGGGATGTGAACGCGAGCTATACATACGTCGATATGGAAGTAACGGAAGATGCAAACCCTGACCTTGAAGGAACGACACCAATCTATGTACCGACACATGCCGCTAATCTATGGAGCAATTACTATGTCTATGGTGGTGCTTTATCGGGAACTCGCTTCAGTGCAGGTGCTCGTTACATGGGTGAAATGGAGATGGATGCAACGAATACTCAAGGAAAAGTACCATCATATACGGTTGTCGATTTATCCGTAGGTTATGACCTAGGGGAAGCAAGTGAAACTCTGTCAGGTGCAACGGCTAACTTGCTGGTTAACAACCTGTTTAATGAAGAGTACTACACCTGCTACGACCAATCGAACTGTTGGTTCGGTGCAGAGCAGTCAGTAGAACTCAGCGTGAACTACGAGTTCTAATTCATTTGAATACATAAATCTAAGCAGCCTGTGTAGGCTGCTTTTGTCGTTAAATAAACAATTAAAAAGTGACAGTGATTATATGAAAGCCAACTATTTTACTTCTCGTTTTCCTAAAGTGAGTTCGTTCATTGTCTCATTGAGCTTGTTGTTATCAGCTCAAGCGATGGCCAACTTTCAAGTTGAAGACAGTGAGGGTGTTAAAACCCTTGAAGCTCAGCCTGTTAGAGTGGCTGCGCTGAACTGGGACATAGCCGAACAAGTGATTGAACTCGGTGTTACACCAGTAGCGGTACCTGATATTGCAGGTTATACCGATTGGGTTGTTCAGCCTGCGATTCCAGAAGGCGTGGCGGATATTGGCACTCGAACTGAACCTAACTTTTCGGCGCTTAAAAAGCTAAACCCTGATGTGATTCTTATCGCTTCTCCTCAGAAAGATCTTCAGGAACGACTTTCTGAAATTGCGCCCGTGCTTTACTACCAAACGTACAGCGAACAACACAGCAATGCAGCGGCTGCTATTGAGAATTTCAAGAAGATCGGCCAGTTGCTTGGTAAAGAAGAACAAGCGAACCAAAAGCTGGCCGCAATGGATGAGCGTATCGCTGTTCTAAAAGCTGAGTTAGATAAAGCGTATCCGGGCGACAAACCGAAAGTCACTTCTTTCCGTTTTGCGAGTGCTACATCGGTGTTCATTTATGGCGATAACTCGATTCCACAATACGCACTTGAGCAGCTTGGCTTTGACAATGCGATGGATCTTCCTGCAAGTCAGTGGGGCATCAGTCAAAAACGCATGACCGAGCTTAAGAACGTGAAGAACGGCATTGCGCTTTACTTTGAACCTTTCCCATATCAAGACAAGCTAAACCGTTCTCCGGTTTGGAAGAGCATGCCCTTTGTTCGCAATGGTCAATTTAGCCCAGTAGCGGCAAGTTGGAGCTACGGCGGTGCTATGTCGATCTTGTATAACGCAGAAGCCATGGCGCAATCGTTGTTGACGCTAGCGGAGCAGTAATGAAATCCAGTGGTTTTATGATGGGGGCTGCGCTGCTTTGTGCTGCCCTTGTTCATTTATGGTTAGGGCAGTCGGAATTTGGTCCTATTGGTGAGTTGCTTCAGCAAGTCTCACAGATCAGTGACATCGCGACATTCAACTCAATGGTTGATGATTCATTTGAGTTGATGGCGTTAGCCTATGTCAACTTACCTCGCTTGGTGATGGCGATCTTGGTTGGCGCAACACTTGGCACCATCGGCAGCTTGTTTCAACAACTGACACAGAATCGCATGATGTCCCCGTTAACCTTAGGTACATCGTCAGGTGCATGGCTTGGTCTGGTTATTCTGAATGTGGTGGCGCCGATGTTGGTCGCTCAGTATTCAGTTTGGTTTGCTTTGGTCGGTGCGCTGCTTGCGATGGGGCTGATTGTTTCGATTGTCGGAATCAAAAACATGAGCGGCTTGCCAATTGTATTGGCGGGTATGGCGGTCAACTTGTTATTAGGGGCATTTGCAACGGCGATTATTCTGCTCAACGATCAGTACGCACAAAATCTGTTTGTATGGGGAGCGGGCGACCTAGGGCAAAATGGCTGGGAACAAGTGCTTTGGTTGATGCCTAAGCTGTTGCCGATTTTTGCCATATTCTTCTTAGCTCCGCGAGTTCTGACTTTGCTTTCCATCGGCACTGAAGGGGCTGCGGCGCGCGGGCTCAATATTGGCACGACCTTCTTTGTGCTAATGGCAATCGGCGTTTGGTTGGTTTCAGTGTCGATTACCTCAGTGGGCGTGATCAGCTTTATCGGCTTGATTGCTCCGAACATCGCTAGGCATCTAGGTTTTCTAAAGGCTAAATCTGAACTCATCGCGAGTTGTGTATTAGGTGCGCTATTACTTTGTGTCACCGACAGCTTGGCGATCTTCTTGGCGCAATGGTCTTTGGACATGATTCCAACAGGGACGGCAACCGCAGTGATTGGTGCTCCTGCGTTGATCATTATTGCGAGAAAGCAAATGTCTGCTCAAGATCAGTTGTTTTTCTCAATGCCTAAAGGTCCGAAGTCTATTTCATCTTTGGCTTACTTCTTGTTGGGCTCGATGATCTTCGGGTTGTTGGCGTTGAGTACATTGTCACAGCCTTCTTCTGATATGAGCTACTTTGTTATCCCAGACGCATTTGAATGGTCTATTCGTTGGCCGAGAATGTTAACCGCGATATTCGCTGGTGGCGGTTTGGCGGTGGCTGGTGTGATTTTACAAAGACTGGTCTACAACCCGCTCGCAAGCCCAGACATTCTTGGTGTGTCGGCGGGTGCGGTTCTAGCTTTGATTTTCAGCAGCTTGTTTATGGGATATTCGATTCACTCATTGAGCCCTTGGATTGCTTTCTTAGGCAGTGCGATTGCACTCTGTCTATTATTGTTCCTTGGCAAGAAGCATCAGTTTGCGCCATCGATTTTGATCCTTACCGGTATTTCGCTGACCGCAGTCTTGGAAGCTTTGGTGCAATTCTCTTTAACGCGAGTGGGTGAGGGGAAATACACATTATTGGCTTGGTTAGCCGGCTCTACTTACCGTGTGGAGCCTGAATCAGCCACTATAATGGCAGTAGTGATAACGGCTTGTATTGGTGTTGCTCTGTTACTGAGCCGTTGGGTGACCTTAATTGCGACTGGACGACAGTTCGCGAGTGCCAGAGGGTTGAATATCAATATCGCATACGTGGCACTGTTGTGTATTGTTGCGATCTTATGCTCGGTCGTGACAACAACCATGGGGCCTGTCGCGTTTGTCGGCTTGTTAGCTCCGCATATCGCTGCAATGGTGGGGGCTCGTTTGGTTCGAGAGCAGATCATCTTGTCGTTTTTAATTGGTGCAGCATTGATGCTATTCGCCGATTGGCTAGGGCAAGTGGTGGTGTTCCCAGCGCAGCTTGCAGCAGGGACGTTAGTTTCAATTATTGGTGGTAGCTACTTCATCTTCTTGCTACTGAAATCTCGAAGAACATAGGTTTTGCTCATGACCGAAAGCCATTGCTAATCAAAGCTACTGGCAATCAAAGCCATTGGCGATAAAAGCTACGGATGAAAAGCAGTGAATGGAGCGATCCATCACTGCTTTTTTGTTGATGTCGTTTGTGTAAAGGGAAAGACGTTAAGCAACACAGGTCTCGCTTCTTAATGTGCAAGTTTGGCATATGTTAATAAAATGTATAACCTAAAGGTCTGACCACTGATAAGGTAGCCACCATGCCAAACCTCGATCGTATTACTTGTTCTATCGATGAAAACCAAATTGCGACGGTTGTGTTGAATCGACCCGATAAGCTCAATGCTATTGATATGGCAATGTTTCAAGGCGTGAATAACATGGTGACTCAGCTGAAAAAGAACACCGAGATTCGTGCCGTAATAGTAAAAGGTGAGGGTTCTGATTTTTGTTCAGGGCTTGATGTTAAGTCCCTATTAACCAGTAAATCTGGGGCGATGAAGCTCTTGTTTAAATGGCTACCGACATTGCCTAACGCTGCACAACGCTTTTCATTGGGTTGGCGAGATATTCCATGCCCTGTCATTTTTGCGATTCATGGTCGTTGTTGGGGAGGCGGCCTGCAATTGGTCAGTGGGGGTGATTTTAGAATTGCTAGCCCGGATGCGAACTTCTCTATATTGGAAGCAAAGTGGGGTCTGATTCCAGACATGGGAGGCGCTATCGCTTTTAGAGAGCTGATGCGTAAAGATCACACCCTTGAAATGGCGATGACGGCCAAAGTGATCGACTGTGAAACCGCTAAAGAATATGGGTTGGTGACCAAGATTGCCGAAGATCCTTACGCTGAAGCCTATGCGTTGGCACTTGAGTGTGCGAATCGGTCGCCAGATGTCGTCGCTGCTAACAAGAAGCTCTACAACAAGATTTGGTGGTCAAGCCCCGGAATGGCTGTGTTCTACGAAACTTGGTATCAGATCAAAGTAGGGTTAGGTAAGAACCGAGCGATAGCAGCACAGCGTGAAATTCATCCTGACAAGCCACGCTCTTACTTAGCAAGAAAGTTCAAATAATGTTTGTACAGGAATAATCGATATTCCCTTTGTTTATTGAGCTTTGCGGTAACCTTAGAGCAATTTAATGTCTAAGGCTAAATGAGCGCTCTGATGAACAAAACTTTTACTTACTCTCTAGCTGCCACTGCAATTTTTACGAGCTTAAATGCATTCGCAAGTGGCCTGTTTTTGCAAGAAGCTGTCGTTGCCAACGCTGGTACTACTGGCGCTGGTGATGGTGTTTACACTCGATCTGCAGCGGCGATGTGGACAAACCCTGCCACTATGTCTCACATGGGCGAAAGCAAAACGACCATCAACACCATGGCATTCGATCTTGAAATGAAGTATCAAGATAACGGTGGTAATCCAGATGGTAAAGCTCATTCCGTAATGCCGTCATTTGGTGCCTTCCACGCTCATCAAGTCACAGACAAATTACACCTTGGTATCGCGCTTGGCGCTGTTGGCGGCTCTAGCCTTGATTACGGCAGTGATTGGGCGGGTGCTGCACTTCTAGAAGATATCACTCTTACTGCAATGCAAGTGAACCCATCACTGAGTTATAAGCTGAATGACCAATGGTCAGTAGGCGCGGGTGTGCAATTCAGTTGGGCTGCATTCCAACAAACAACGTCAATGCTTACTGCGAAGCAAGATACTGACTGGGCATACGGCTATAACCTTGGCGTAATGTACACACCGACAGATAAACTTAAGCTGGGCGCAAGTTACCGTTCTAAGCTAGAGCATGAGTTTAACAATGATGTAAATGGCGTTATTAACCAAGGCGTATTGAATTCATTATCAACTGATATTGCTTTACCTGAAATCATCGATGTCAGTGCGAGCTATGCTTTGAACTCTCAACTTGACCTGCTTGCTAGTATTCAGTTCCACCGTTGGAGTGAATGGGATACAACCGTTCTTGATTTTGGAATAGCAGGAAGTCCAATTAATGGTGTTCCGATTGAGCGTGACTGGGATGACGTTTGGAAATTTGCGGTAGGTGCGGATTATCAATTGAATTCAGACTGGCGTTTGAAAGCTGGCTTCTCTTACGAAACTTCTCCGCAAGACGATCCGTCAATGCAATGGGTTGACCTTCCTGTGGGTGAACAGTACCGCTACTCAGTTGGCGCATCTACCTACTGGGACGACATCTTAATTGATGTGTTCTATGAATACGCTGATTTGGGTTCAGTTGAGATGGATCGATATGGTCGATTTGGTCAAGTTAATCTGTTGAATGGTTCGTTCGATGGCCGTATCCACTTTGTTGGTGTTAGCGCGACCTTCTAATGACATTACGTAATCTACTAATCATTACTTTAGTGTCTTTATTTTCAACGGGTGCTTTTGCTGAAGAGAAGCACCCTGATGATCCGACTAAAATCGTAACCAAAGCTGGCGTTGCTTATAACGAAGATCTGCAGTTCTCTGGGTCTATTGGGCTTGATGAAGCACGAATGATCAATGCTCGTGTTAACGCAGATGGCGAAGAATGGCGAATAGGCGGCTCATGGCTGTTGCCTATGGGTATTGTTAACTTCAACTTTAGCCGTTCTGAATATGACAACGATGCTTATAAGAACAACTACAGTATTGGCACATTTATACCACTGAGCTATTTCGATATTGAGCCGTTCGGTTGGCAAATCTTCCCTATGGCTGGTTACAGCTATAATGACGGCGAAGTAGCGGTTTTCGATGATGATAATGTTGGTTCTGACTATGTATTGATGTCGAGCTCAACACACGGTGGCTACATTGGTGCGTTTGGTTTAAAAACGATTACTGATGAATGGTCTATCATGGGCTTCGGTGGCGGTTCAATGGGGTCTGATGATTATTCAGGGTATTGGGCAGGCGTCGGTGCTAGCTACAAGTTGAGTGACGCTCAATCATTCAACTTCTTCACTATTTTTGCTGAGGACGATTTCGGTGAAAATAACAGTGTTGGCGCGTCTTACACCTATGAGTTCAAATAACTGTTAGCAGGCAGAAATTCGCAGGTGGACACCTCTCGTAAGAACCATTGACTTAGTCCAGATTAAATTGAACAAAGTCGCTTATTAAAACTTAGCGACTTTCTTTTGTTACCATTTCTCCAATCTTTTTTATCTCTTTTTGATGCTTTCTATATCTTTCTCACATGAGAGTGCCGCTCTCTTAATCTAGATTAAGTTTTCGCTGCCTTATTCTCTGTAGTATCCGCCTGAATCAGTGCCCATGCTTAATGGGTAACTTGCGTAACACGATTTTGAGAGGAAGACACTTGAGCACTTTGTTTACAGAAACCCACATTGGCAAGATGACACTAAAGAATCGCTTCATGAGAAGTGCAACGTGGGAAAATATGGCCACCGAAGATGGGCATATGACAGATAAACTGTACGCTATCTATGAAGAGTTGGCTCAAGGTGAAGTCGGCCTGATCGTGACGGGCTACGCGAACATTGTTGAAGAAGAAAAGCCGAATGCAGGCATGATGGGTATGTATAACGACTCATTCATTGAAGAGTATCAAAAGCTGACTCAACTGGTGCACGACAACGACTCTAAAATCGTGATGCAGTTGGCTTATGGTGGCACCAAAACCACGCATGACCTTGGCGAGCGAGTAATCTACGCACCAAGTGAGGTTCCAGAAAAAGGAACTCAAACTCTAGGCAAAGCGATGACCAAAGACGAGATCGACTACATTGTTGATGCGTTTGCTCAAGCGTCTTTGAGAGCACAGAAGTCAGGCTTTGATGGCGTTGAAATTCATGCCGCTCACACTTACCTGATTAACCAATTTCTAAGCCCTTATTACAACCAACGTGAAGATGAATACGGCGGTAGCTTAGAAAACCGCATGAGATTTTTGTTAGAGATCTATACCGCGACACGTAAGCTGGTGGGTGATGATTTCCCTATCTTGGTTAAGCTCACGGCATCCGAGTTTTTTGAAGGTGGCGTCACCTTTGAGGAAACACGTATTGTCTGTAAAAAGCTTGAACAAGTGGGTGTGGATGGCATTGTCGTGTCAGGCAATATTCATGGCAAAGCAGACACTATGATTGGCGAGTCGCACGATGGTTTTACCATTCAAGCTGAAGGCTACTTCCATGAGTATGGTCACGCGATTAGCCAAGACGTTAATATCCCAGTGATCACGGTTGGTGGTCTAACGGATTTTGATGCTATCGAAGCGATTGCAAACAACACGGGCATTGAGTACTTCGCGCTTTCAAGACCGCTGCTTTCTGAACCCCATTTAGTGAAGCGTTGGAAGGAAGGGGATAGAAGCCCTGTTGAATGCGAACGATGCTCTAAGTGTCGTACTAAGCGCGGTAACTTCTGCGTGGTGAATAAAGACAGAAAAGTACAGCTTGCACGCATGTAGTCGCTGAGCCCAGCTCCAAGCGAGCTCCGAAGTTTATAGCTGAGTCTAAGTTTGAGCCTGTGTAATCGCGCAGGCTCTTGTTCATTCCGTATTCCACGAAACGAAATTTGAAACCTTATTAATCACATCTTCCTGTCAAATTGGCGCGACTAAACAGTTACACTACGCCTGTAAATTATCCAACCAAGTTATCGATAAAAACTGAGCAAACTTTGAAACTACTTCCTCTTCTTAAGCAACCTCGAATCCACTGACGTCTCTTTAGTTTTAGCGATATTGCTATGATTTAAGCGTGATACTCACTATTCATCCCAGTGAACCCTGTGTTTATAGGGCGTTAGTTTGTGCACCTTGGATTTGCATCGTCGAACATTTTGATAGTTAACGAATAAAACTTAATAGATCATTCAGAGGTAAAAATGCAAAAGAAGCATTGGTCCAAATTCGAGTTGCTGCATGAAGTCGTAACCAACCCCAATATTCACGTAAAAGGTCAACACAGTTATTACAGCGATTGCTGGGATAATGGGTTCGAGCAATCTGTCGTCCGTTATTTACATGGCGACGAAGTCAGCCGCCAGTGGGAGCCTCGATGGGAAATCGACGAACTCCATATCGGCGATTATGTCTGCATTGGCGCAGAGGTTGTGATTTTAATGGGTGGCAACCATACCCACAGAGTTGATTGGTTTTCGCTGTATCCATTTATGGATGTAATCGACGATGCCTACATTGGCAAAGGTGACACTCACATTGAAGATGGGGTGTGGTTAGGCATGCGAGCGATGGTGATGCCCGGTGTGACGATTGGCGAAGGCGCTGTGGTTGCAGCGAATAGTGTGGTGACTAAAGACGTCGCTCCATACAGCATTGTCGGTGGTTCTCCAGCTAAAGTCCGTCAAATACCGCTTTGATGAGTCCGTTATTGATGAACTCATGTCATTCAAAATATACGAGTGGCCCTCAGATAAATTTGAAGCGCTGAAACCGTATTTATGTAACTCAGACTTTTCAAAGTTAAAGCAGGCGATAACGGATTACGACAATTGTTTGTAAGGAGCACTTGTAACGAGCGTTTGTAAGGTACAGGTATAGCCACAGATTTGTATAGAAAGATCTGTGTCATATTTATATTGAAAAACACGTTAAATCAGTCCGTTACCTTGCAATACTCAACATGGTGTACCAATCTTATTTCATAAGCATGGATAAGGATTGTGTATGCCCGCAAGTTCAATGAAAAACAAAGGGGTGGTGGGGAAAGTCCTACTGCCTTCTTTACTCATAAATCTTCTCTCTCTCGCCGTTCCGTTAACGGTTTTGCAAATTTACGATCGTATTTTACCTAACCAAAGTTACGGTACTGCCACTTTGTTGTTGGCGGGTGCAGCGTTGGCTGTTGCCATGGAAGCATTGATCCGGTTTGTGCGTACTTGGCTTTTGTCAGCCGCGGCCAGCAATACCGAGAAAGCGACCTATCAAACCTTGGTTGAAAGAGTAACAACGGCTTCATCAGGCCATCTTCGCCACATTGGTGTTGGTGGCGTGGAAGAGGGGCTGGGCTCAGTATCAAAAGTCAAAGATTGGTATTCCGGTGGTGTGATTGCAGGCTTTATTGATTTGCCTTTTGCATTGATCTTCTTGGGCTTGGTGGCTTACATCGGCGGTGAGCTGGTGGCGATACCTTTGGCAGTTTGGCTGATTACTCTCGGAATCGTTTGGTTATCTTCTATTCGCGTTAAAAGCTTAAGTGAAGAAGCTTCCCAAGATGAGCAGGAGCGAAAAGCGTTCTTGATTTTACTGAGCCAAACCATTCAGGGAATCAAACGCCAGGCTGTTGAGTCTCGAATCTTCAATCAGTTTAAATCCCTCAATAATGTTCGCTCTCAGTCTAAAGCGAGAGAAGAAGAACAGAATGCCTTCGCCCAAGAATGTATTCAGCTTGCTGCATTAGCCACGTCAGTTTTACTTGTGATTACGGGGAGCTTGTGGGTGTTGGATGGCCAGTTAACCACTGGTGGATTGGCGGCATGTTCTATCTTATCGGGCAGAGCCGTCGCACCTTTAAGTGCTTTGGTGGGAGTTCGAATTAAGCTTAATTCAATACACAGTGCTAATCAGGCAATAGAAAAATTGAGTGACTTATCACTATCGGATTCTTCAGATTCTGAGCAAGCCGAGAACCACTTATCTGACTTTGAGACGTTGGAAATTCAGCAAGCGACCGTTGAAAGATACGGTGAACTCTCTCATGCAGATATCACCTTGAATAAAGGTGAGTTGGTATTGTTAGAGAGTGAAGATCGCCACACCAACAGTCATTTATTGTCGTCGATTGCAGGTATTGATGATCTAAAAGCGGGTGAGTGCTTCATTAACGGAGCTGCAGTTTCAATCGCATCCGTAACCAATATTGCTGCCTACTGTGGCGTTAAAGGACAACTGGTGTCGGGGACCATTCTTGACAACTTGTGTGGCTTTGACCCTGAGAAAACGCAAAGCGCCAGTGACTATGCAAAGCGTTTGGGTTTAACCAAAGAGATTACTCGATTACCCGATGGACTAGAGACACAAATTGGCCATACGAGTGCTTCTTTGTTGAGTATGGGTAACGTGAAAATGCTCAATATCGCGGCTCAATTGGCAAGTGATAAACCCATAATCATGTTGGAAAGGCCGGATTCTTCACTTGATTTAGACGCCCTTGGGAATCTAGCTAAGGTGTTGGAAGAAGAAGTAACGGCAGGGCGCACGATACTGATGGTGAGCTACCATTCGAAGCTTCGCGAATTTGCTAATCGAATCATTACAGTGGAAAGTCGAGCTATTACGGTCGACAGCGAGAGCAATCAGGAGGCCGTCGTATGAATCGTTTAGATATTGGTAACCCTTCAGGTACGAACAACCGTGCAGATACCAGCGGTCGACAAGAGGTGATGAACCATTTAGAAACCGAGAGCCTTTCCGTTCTTAAGCAGTTGGAAGTTAATGCTAATATCCAGTTGTTCGCACATCAATGGGTCGATGAAAATGGCATTGAATCAATCGACGATATGTTTGCCTTGTTCGACAGGCTTGCACTGCCTTATCGCTTGGTTGCCAACCTAGATGAAGTTGGTGAACATAAATTGGTCTTACTGGTACTTGGTGAACATGAGCTGGTCTCTGGTCATTTAGAATCCAAGCAATTTGTTGCCTTTAATGCCAATGACGACATCACCGATGTCCCTCAGTTTTGTATTGTTATCGAAGGGCCACCATTAGAGAAGGCCTCTCCTGATTGGGTTGGCGAAAGGTTACATGCGTTTCGTCCCATCATTCCTAAATTGTTATTGGTCAGCTTTATCACTAACTTATTTGCGCTTGCCGTTCCTTTCATCACGATGTCGATTTATGACCATGTGATTGGCGGTGATGCAGGGCATGAGCTGCAAGGTATCGCCATTGGCGCGGCGTTGTTGTTTGTGATGATGGGTTGGTTGAGAACATTACGTAGCCGAGTGTTTGCTTCAGTTTCCAACCGAGTAAGTCGTGAGATTTCTCAATCCCTCGTGCAGCGTCTGCTTCGTAATAGCTATGCTCAAAATCAGCAAACAGCTTCTTCTAGTCAGCAAAACCAAGTGATGCTGTCAGAGCGTATTTCAGGTGTGCTATCGGGGCCATTAGGAAATGCGCTGTTTGATCTGCCATTCATTCTTATTTTTGTACTTGCGATAGGTGTTTTAGGCGGGTGGTTGGTACTGGTTCCAGTCGTCTCTTTAATCTTTTATTACTTGCTAGCAAAACGCTCGATACGCTCTAGCAGCAAGCGCTCTATGCAATCGACAGTGGCAGGTACGAATCGTCAAAACATGACCAATGAACTGTCATCCAAGCTTGCCTTTATTCGCAGTGCTGGATTCTCAGAGCACTGGATTCAACGTTTCAAAAAAGCCAATCTTCTTGCTTCAACAGTGACCTTTAATCAATCGGTTCTCCAGAGTCGGTACACCTCGATTTACTATTTCATTGGTGTGGGCTCGACACTCGCCGTGATGGGGTTAGGTATAGGACTTATTTTTGAACAAGTGATGACCCCTGGTGGTTTGATTGCTTCAATGATGTTGATATCTAAGGTGACGGGTCCTGCTCAGGTGTTGGCAAACAGTGCGATGCGTTTTAATAGCTTTAATCAATCCAAGCTGCAAGTGAACCGCATTTTGTCTCAGCCGTCTGAGCGTGAATTCAGTTACCAGCATCATCCGTTACCTGTGGTAGCGCCTAACTTGAAATTAGACCAAGTGACGCTGCGCTATCCCAAACAGAGTCGCCCGGCCTTGAATGGTGTGAGTTTTGATATTGAAGCCGGTGAAATTGTCGCGATTACCGGCCCTTCTGGGAGCGGTAAATCAACATTAATTGAAGTGCTGTCTGGCTTGCAGCCTATCCAAAACGGGATGGTCGAGCTTGAAGGCGTTAACCTCGTTCAATACGATCCGCAGCTTTATCGCCACTGGTGTTTCATTCGAGCCGCATATCCTGATTTGCTTACGCTGAGTATTCGAGAGTGGCTAAACGACGGTCACAAAGTCGAAGATAAGAAAATGATCTCTGCAATTGAAATGGTGGGCGGAAAGCGTTGGTTCGAGACATTATCAGGTGGGCTCGATACTTCCATCAGCAGTATTCAGCCGAACAGCCTTTTTGACATGTTGTCTGGCAGCGTCGCACAGATCCTCATTGACGCGAAAGCGCTGGTTTATGACTACCCAATGTTCTTAATGGATAATCCTGTGCCTGATGCTCACCCAAATGCTAAACGTATCTTTGGTGAGTTTGTGCAGTCGAAAAAAGGAAAAGCAACGGTGATTTACACGTCCCACGATCCGGATTTAATCAAGCTTGCCGATAAAGTGGTGGTATTAAATGAAGGTGCAGTGGTTTATGCAGGCCCATTAGAGCCGGAACAGTCTTCGAAGCAGGGACAGCCTTCAGAGCCTCAAGCTTCTCAAGAACCGCAGTTATCTGAGCAACCGTTATCTCAAGAGCTACAGCCGTCAACTCAAGAGGCGTCTGCTCAACAAAATGCAGCCCAACAAGAACAATCAGAGTCTAAGCAAGGAGTCGCTAATGACTAAACAATCTATCGAGAAGGGCAAGCGCTACGGTGAACTTGTTGAATCACAAAATACGGCTCGTACATTGGCGCTGGCCACATGGTCGGTTGCCTTATGTGTTATTGCTTTTGCCACTTGGTCTGTAGTCACTCAAGTTGATGAAATCGCCAAAGCCAAAGGTGCTGTGATTCCGGAAGGCGAGAAGCAAGTATTACAAAGCGCGATTGGCGGTAAGTTAAAGCAAATTCTCGTTAAAGAAGGGCAGTTGGTTGAGAAAGGCCAGCCGCTTGTTGAGTTTGATGCCACTTTCCAGCGTACCGCCCTTGAAGAGCTAAAGTCCCAACAAGTGACGCTTCTAGCCAGTGTGGAACGTATGAATGCGCTGCTTGAGCAACGTGAGCCTAACCTTGCTGAGTTTGAGGTCGATTACCCAGAGATCGTCAGCCAACAAAAAGCGCAGCTGAACGCGCAAAAAGCCCTCTACTTCCAAAAGCGTGTGGTGCTTGAGAAAGAGAGCGAACAAATTGCAGAGCAGCTTCGTAGTGTAGAAAAGGCCTTGCCGAGTTATGAGAAAGAGTTAAATGCGACTAAGCAAGAGTTGAACATACTGGAGAAGGGTTATAAAGCGGGTAACATTTCACGTTTACGTGTGCTTGAAATGCGACAAAAATTGGCCAGTATCGAACAGAAAATCGAAGAAGCTCGTGGTAAGAAGTCGGTATTGATTAGACAAGCTGACAGCAATGACCAAAAAATCATACAGCTTCTGGCGGAGGCGAAAGCTAAAGTGAGCGATGATCGTTCTAAAGCCGTCTCTGACTTGTCAGCCCTGAACGCCAGAGTACGTTCAAGCCAAGCGAAATTGACCAACACCATGTTAGTGTCGCCTCTACAAGGTTTGGTGCAAAGCCTGCCAAGCACGCAAAACGGTGGTGTTATTCAGCCAGGTGGCACTGTGGTTGAAATCGTTCCTGTTGGTGGGAAAGCCGACTTTAAAGCGCGTTTGTCACCAAGAGATATTGGTTTTGTGAGTGTAGGGCAGCCGACTCGTATCAAGATTGATGCGTTCGATTACAGCCGCTTTGGGGCGCTAAAAGGGGCGGTTGAGAGTATTTCACCGACCACAAGTCAAAGCGAACGTGGCGAGATTTATTATGAAGTTGTAGTGTCGGTTGATACGCCTTACTTCCGTGATAACCCTGAAAGCTTTTCCATACTGCCGGGTATGACGGGTGAAGTAGACATCACAACTGGCGAGAAGTCGGTGTTCCAATACTTATGGAAACCGATTTATACCAATGTTAGCGTGGCGTTTGGAGAGAGGTAAAGTCCTCCACTCTGGCTTGCATAAAAAAGGAGCACATGCCGTGCTCCTTTTTTTATCTAACCGAAGGGGTGATGTTCTAGTTATTTGGGTCTATGTCAGGCAGTCCGTCAACGTCATTATGATGGTGTAAAGAATCATCAATAGATGGGTTATCGGTATGGTGAGACAGCCCATCACTCATACCATCGTCAGTTTGCTCAGCCCCATAAGCACTCTCGGCATCACTGAAAATGATATCGATATCATGCGCTACTGGTACATTGTGTGACGGTGAATCTATAGACGGCGAGTCAGCATTAATACCCAGAGCGTCTAGGTAAGCATGGGCACCAGAACGCTGTTCGTGTTCGCCTATCGCTGTATGTTCTAGGTTTGCCGTCACCTCATCAAAATTAAGAGTAACTTCATCAGGGGTGCTGAAAGAGGCATCCGGTTCATCCGCTTGGCTCATGCCGGGTGCTGGAGGAGGTGATGGAGCGATTGGCGATAAATCCATGCCAGTTAGTGTGGTTTGGTCAATGTGATGTCCGCTGTTTCCATGGACGGATTGCGAGTGCAAATGTAGGTGCACCGCGACTTGTGAGTTTTGATCGCCTCCTAGGGTTAAAACAAACGAGTCGGTTTCGTCTGTACCACTACCGTAAGAGCCTCCTGTATGTGTCTTAACGACGCCTGAT
Source organism: Vibrio sp. 10N.261.54.E10 (assembly GCF_002877735.2). Lineage (NCBI taxonomy): Bacteria > Pseudomonadati > Pseudomonadota > Gammaproteobacteria > Vibrionales > Vibrionaceae > Vibrio > Vibrio sp. 10N.261.54.E10. Next base: position 248,264 of record NZ_MCXE02000002.1, on the reverse strand, counting down.
GAAGTTTGTTGGTAATCGTAACTCAACTCTCCGGTTGCAGGATTGACATGCAAAGTACCAAATTGACCGTGTAATGCAGTGAGAGAGTGTCCGTGGTGATCTGATATTCCCCAGCCTGTCATTGGCGTAGGCGTTCCTTGGTGAATAATTGGAGGAATTCCGATTGAGGCATGCAGGTCCTGATTGCCTGCACTGCCGGTAATTTTTGCAGGGGCAACTAGGGTTGGCATTGGTGGAACATCGCTGTGTCCATCAATGCGCATTTCAACTTCTTGAGTTGTAATGCCCCCGTGTCCATCATCGACTAATAGAGAAAACTTATCGGTCAATTGTTCACCATTATTTAAAGCATTAACATGGCTATTGCTGTTATTAAGTGTGTAGACCCAAGTTTGTGTATTGCTATTATAGGTAACAGAACCATACTGTGGCTGATGTTGGCTATCAATACTGACAGAATGTTGATCGCTATGATCAACATCGCTGATAATAATTTGCCCAGAGGTCGCATTTGCAGCATCTTCATCAATGTTATGTGCACCTGCGATAGCTTCAGAAACTGTTGGTTTATCATTAGTGCCATGCACATTGATGGTAATAATTTGTTTATCACCACCAGCGGTCGTTACTTCATATTGAACCTGCTCGACTTGCCCTGCCGCTAAGTGCTGAATATTGGCATTGGGAACCGAATAAGCCCAATCACCGGCTTTTCCAATGGTCAGATGACCGCCATAGGGATCACTGACCGCATGGGCATTACGAGTGGCGTAAAAATGATCTTCACTGGCATCAGGATCGATAACATTCAACACGCCAGTGACAAATATCGTATGTTGAGCATCACCTTGTACATGGCGATCTTCTGTAATTTGACCGCTTTTATCTCCGGTGAAGATCGCAGCATCGCCAGCTGCCGAGAGCGTCGTTGATGCGCCAGTGTGGGTCACACCACCGTGAGCATCTTTAACGTCATAGCTGAAGTGTACATCGCCGTTATAGTCTTTTTCTGGGGTAAAGGTAAATGTGCCATCGGCATTTAACGCAATAGCACCATGGTCAGCCTGTAGGTTTTCAATGGATAATTTGCCAATATCGTTGTCGTCAACATCGCTAGAATTGGCCAGTAGCTGTGCTGGGGTGAGGACTATTTGGGTATCTTCCAAGCCATTCGCTAAACGCACTTCAGCCGATGCGACGGGAGCATCATTGGTGCCATGAACGGTCACTGTAATATCTTTTTTAGCACTGCCATCGATAGATTCAACGGTAAAGGTTTGCTGGAAGCTTTCCCCTGCGCCTAAATGTTGGACTTTATCATTGTCAATATCGTATGACCATTGGCCCTGTGCGTTGATATTGAACCGACCACCTTCGGCGGTAGTGATGGTTTGTGCGATAAAACCGGCTTGATCGTGATCCGGGTCAATGACCTGTAACGTGCCACCACTGCTGAGTTGACTGGTGGTATTGCCAAAGGAAGTATGATCTTCGTAAACATGATTATTTAGGCTGGAGTAGGGCGTCACTGCAATTTTTGCTTGGTTATCTTCACCGGTCACTTTCACCATAATGGTGAGCTTCTGACCATCAGTGGTTTCGACTTCGTAGGGGAGCTCCATCGACTCGCCAGCATGTAGGCTACTGATTAGATCGTCCGGATGATGATTGGTACCAGCATCTAATTTGAATTGATAAGTGCCATTAGGCCAAACATCAAGGTGACCAGGTGCAAAACCTTGACCTAAATACTTCCCGCTAAATACAAACTGAGTGTTATCACCACTATCAGGGTCAATCAGCTGAAGCTGGCCTCTATAGGATTTAAATTCACTATCCAGCGCTTGTGTTTCAGTGAGCTGAATGACATTAGAAACCAGTGTGGCTTTATCATCTGTCCCGGCAATGGTAAGCGTGGCGGTTTGTTGCGTACTTCCACCATGGCCATCTTCTACTTGATAGGTGATAGCGATTTGTTGCGACTGACCATTGGCCAAATGGTTAAATGCGGGATCAGTGGCATCAACAATTAATGTATGACCATCAGTATCTAAGGTGATACCTGCGGGGATTTTCCCTGCCTGAAGTTGACCATCGATGGCATATTCAAGGTGACTGATAGTTAAAGCGTCGCCGTCTTTATCTGTGGCACCTACTAGCAGATTGAGGGTGTGATGATTATCGGCCCCCTCACTGACACTGTCTGTTAAAGGCGTCACATCAGGGTTGTCGTTAACCGCAGCTAAGTTGGTGGTTGCGCCGGTGTGGGTCACACCACCGTGTGCATCCTTAACGTCATAGCTGAAGTGTACATCGCCGTTATAGTCTTTCTCTGGGGTAAACGTAAACGTACCATCGGCATTGTTTAGAATAGAGCCATGGTCGACATGGAGGTTTTCAATGGTTAGCTTACCGGCGTCATTGGCATCCACATCGACGGTATTCGCTAATAGTTGCGCGGTGGTTAAGGTTTGGCGTGTATCTTCACTGCCATTTGCAAGCACCACTTCTGATGAGCAATAAGGTCGGTCATTATCACCATGAATAGTAATAACAATATCGTGGGGTGTACCATCTTTTGATTGGATCGTTATTGTATCAGTTAATGTTTGCCCTTCTCCAAGTTTATCAATTGCTCTGCCTGTTGCATCCTGGCCTATTGATGCGTAATAGCTCCAATCGCCATTTGTTTGTAATATGACCTGACCATAACTTCCGTGATAAACACCTGTTTGAGCGTGGGCTTCACCGCTATCGGCATCGTTGATATTAAGGTGGCCGTCGGTATGGATTTGATCATTCCAAAGCTTGCCAATATTGCCATGTTGATGATCGGGCGAACGATCCCCCACAGAGCTATTAGTGACTGTTCCATCGGCAGCAGTAAAACTATGCCCTTCATGTACATCGCCAGTGCTATCACCGGTAAATGTTGCTGCATCTTGTGAGGCTGTTAAGGTCAGCCCAGCTTGGGTATGCGTGATGCCACCATGCGCGTCTTTGATGTCATAGTTAAATTGCACGGCACCGTTATAATCTTTTTCCGGTGAGAAGGTGAATGTACCATCTTTATTATCGATAACCGTTCCATGATCAGCCACTAAATTTGCAATGGATAATTTGCCAATATCGTTGTCGTCAACATCGCTAGAATTGGCCAGTAGCTGTGCTGGGGTGAGGACTATCTGGGTATCTTCCAAGCCATTCGCTAAACGTACTTCAGCTGACGCAACTGGCGCATCATTGGTGCCATGAACGGTCACTGTGATATCTTTTTTAGCACTGCCATCGATAGATTCAACGGTAAAGGTTTGCTGGAAGCTTTCCCCTGCGCCTAAATGTTGGACTTTATCATTGTCAATATCGTATGACCATTGGCCCTGTGCGTTGATATTGAACTGACCACCTTCGGTGGTGGTGATGGTTTGTGCGATAAAACCGGCTTGGTCGTGATCCGGGTCAATGACGTGTAACGTGCCACCACTGCTGAGCTGATTGGTGGTATTGCCAAAGGAAGTATGATCTTCGTAAACATGATTATTTAGGCTGGAGTGGGGCGTCACTGCAATTTTTGCTTGGTTATCTTCACCGGTCACTTTCACCATAATGGTGAGCTTCTGACCATCAGTGGTTTCGACTTCGTAGGGGAGCTCCATCGACTCGCCAGCATGTAGGCTACTGATTAGATCGTCCGAATGATGATTGGTACCTGTATTTAATCTGAATTGATAAGTGCCATTAGGCCAAACATCAAGGTAACCAGGTGCAAACCCTTGACCTAAATATTTACCGCTAAAAACAAACTGAGTGTTATCGCCACTATCAGGGTCAATCAGCTGAAGCTGGCCTCTATAGGATTTAAATTCGCTATCCAGCGCTTGTGTTTCAGTGAGCTGAATGACATTAGAAACCAGTGTGGCTTTATCATCTGTCCCGGCAATCGTAAGCGTGGCGGTTTGTTGCGTACTTCCACCATGGCCATCTTCTACTTGATAAGTGATAGCGATTTGTTGCGACTGACCATTGGCCAAATGATTAAATGCGGGATCAGTGGCATCAACAATTAACGTATGCCCATCAGCATCTAAGGTAATGCCCGTTGGAAGTTGGCCCGACTGAGGTTGGCCATCGATGGCATATTCAAGGTGACTGATAGTTAAAGCGTCGCCGTCTTTATCTGTGGCACCTACTAGCAGATTGAGGGTGTGATGATTATCGGCCCCCTCACTGACACTGTCGGTTAAAGGCGTCACATCAGGGTTGTCGTTAACTGCAGCCAAGTTGGTGGTTGCGCCGGTGTGGGTCACACCACCGTGTGCATCTTTAACGTCATAGCGGAAGTGTACATCGCCGTTATAGTCTTTTTCTGGGGTAAAGGTAAACGTGCCATCGGCATTGTTTAGAATGGATCCATGGTCAGCATGCAGGTTTTCAATGGTTAGTTTACCGGCGTCATTGGCATCCACATCGACGGTATTGGCTAATAGTTGCGCAGTGGTTAAGGTTTGGCGTGTATCTTCACTGCCATTTGCAAGCACCACTTCAGATGAACAGTAAGGTCTGTCATTACTGCCGTGAATGGTGATGACAATATCGTGTGTTGTACCATCTTTTGAATGGACTGTAATCGTATCGGTTAAGCTTTGCCCTTCACCAAGTTGGTCAATTGCAGTGCCACGCGTTGTGGGTCTAGCACCTATACCTGATAGATGCCCGGCATCGGCGTGATAATGCCATGTACCGTCATTTTGTAGAATCAGATCTCCATAGGTACCGTGGTAGTCGTAACCATTGCTACCTTGCTTTTCAAAAATAGACTCACCCGTATCAGGGTCTGTAATGGTTAGCTTGCCATCCGCATAGAGTGTTGTATTGCCAAGTGTGGCGATGCCAGGTTGGGCATAGTCGGGAGACATGTTAACGCCAGCAGTATTTTCAGATATAGAGGCAGTATCAACGCCGCCAATAATAGCCGCATTATTTGTCCCATTGACGGTAATAGTAACTTGATGTGGCGTGCCATCGGCAGAATGAACGGTGATGATGTCAGTGGTTTTTGAACCTTGCGCTAACGCTTGCACGGTTGGGTTTGTATTGTCTAAATCATAGGTCCAATCACCGTTATCTTTAAGATGTAGGGTACCTAATTGACCTGCGATATCGGTATTTGAGAAGTGCGCTTCGCCTGTATCGGTATCAGTAATAGTCAGAGTCCCAGACGTTTGTAATTGCGACTCTTCCGTTACCGCACCAGAGTTAGTGCCTGCAATCACAGCTTTGTCATTAGTCCCATTTACAGTAACAGTGATTTGATGTGGTGTGCCATCGGCAGAATGAACGGTGATGATGTCAGTGGTTTTTGAACCTTGCGCTAACGCTTGCACGGTTGGGTTTGTATTGTCTAAATCATAGGTCCAATCACCGTTATCTTTAAGATGTAGGGTACCTAATTGACCTGCGATATCGGTATTTGAGAAGTGCGCTTCGCCTGTATCGGTATCAGTAATAGTCAGAGTCCCAGACGTTTGTAATTGCGACTCTTCCGTTACCGCACCAGAGTTAGTGCCTGCAATCACAGCTTTGTCATTAGTCCCATTTACAGTAACAGTGATTTGATGTGGCGTGCCATCGGCAGAGTGAACGGTGATGATGTCAGTGGTTTTAGCGCCTTGCGCTAACGCTTGCACCGTTGGGTTTGTATTGTCTAAATCATAGGTCCAATCACCGTTATCTTTAAGATGTAGGGTACCTAATTGACCTGCGATATCGGTATTTGAGAAGTGCGCTTCGCCTGTATCGGTATCAGTAATAGTCAGAGTCCCAGACGTTTGTAATTGCGACTCTTCCGTTACCGCACCAGAGTTAGTGCCTGCAATCACAGCTTTGTCATTAGTCCCATTTACAGTAACAGTGATTTGATGTGGCGTGCCGTCGGCAGAGTGAACGGTGATAGTGTCCGTCGCCGTTTTACCTTGCGCTAGTGCTTGAACTGCCGTGTTTTTGTTATCTAAATCGTAGGTCCAATTACCGTTATCTTTAAGATGTAGGGTGCCTAATTGACCTGCGATATCGGTATTCGAGAAGTGATCTTCGCCTTTATCGGTATCTGTAATAGTCAGAGTCCCAGACGTTTTCAGTTGCGACTCTTCAGTTACCGCCCCTGAATTTGTACCTGAAATAACAGCAGTATCATTAGTGCCATTGATCGTAACCATAACTTGATGCGCTGTACCATCAGCTGAGTGAACAGTGACGATGTCTGTTGCAGTTGAACCTTGGCCAAGTCTTTGAACTACTGGGTTATTGTTGTCTAAACTGTATGTCCACGCACCGTCTTTGGTGATGCTTAGCGTACCGAAATTACTAGTCACTTGTGAGGCTTGAAAGTGGTCCTCTCCAAGATCAGAGTCCGTTACCGAAAGCTGCCCTTGAACTTGTGTCGTTAAATCTTCAGTTAACGTGCCAGCATCCACACCCGTAATTACGGCATTGTCGTCGTTTCCGCCAATCGTCATATCGATCGTTTGCGGTGTGCCATCTTTGGTGTGAATTGTGAAACTTTCATGCAGTGAAGTGGCTGCGGTTAAAGCTTGAACATTAGAGAGCGAGTTATCAACTTGATACTGCCAATGTCCATCAGCATCGATAGTTAATGAACCATATTTACCTGAGATAACTTCCGGCGTAACCGAACTTTCATTTTGGTCAGGGTCTATGACATCGATTTTGCCGTTCGCATGTAACAAGCCTTGTGAATCAATATTGTGATCTTCTGTTACCACACCTGTTAAGTCTCCAGAAATATTTGGCGTGTCTTGCTTACCTGTTACCGGTATCTGAACAATGATGCTCGAGCCATTAGATAGATGTAACGCAAAATGATCAGTACCTGGTTGGTGCTGGTTTAACAGGATGTATTGAGGAGAATTTGGATTCAATACGAATGTGTATTGACCATTTGCATCAACATGAAGCTCTCCGTACGTACCTTTTATGACTTCTGGCATAAAGGTGACGGGTAAAGCGGGCGTCGTAGGCGCATTCGAATGAGTCGGCTGACCGTTACTCCCTGAGGAGATAGTCGGCATCGATACCGAAGGAATGTAATGGACTTGCGGGTGAGAAAGCGTCGACAAATGATGAGAAGGAACCAAGTGAGAGCTCGAACCATGGGCGGCATGACTTGCACTTAAGGTGGAGTTTACGTCGCTGTCACTCGTCTGAGCTTCTTGGAGAGCAACCGCTGATGAGTCCGCCTTGCTATGGTCATCGGTGACATCTTTTTCGGTCACGTTATTTGCGGTTACTTGATCTGCAGCGTCGCTGGAATTGTCTATACTTTCCGCAGCAGCGTGTTTAGCCAATGATGGCAAAATCATCATGAGTGACTGAAAAAGTGGGATATTCACTTTTAGATGTGAATGCAGTCTGCGCTTCTTTTTTTGTGTTGGTTTCTTTTGTTCTAGCTTGTTACTTTTCTTATTTTTGATTTCTGTATTTTTCTTGTTTGCTTCGACGTTTTTTTTGTTAGCCATTTTTATCATCCGTGAATCGTGGTTGCACTATCTTAAGTAAAATACACAGATAGAGGTTTCGCTAGCTAATTGGATAATTTTTAAAGAAAAAACTGCAAAGTCGAAGAATTATCTCATTTTGATGAAAGAGAGGATGAATACTTTTTCAACGGTCAGGCAAATATCGGCACAATGGCATTGACCTTACCCTAAGGGTAACGTTTATAGTTGCGGTGTAAATTCAAAGGTAAGCTATGACAAACACATTCCGAAAAACTTGGATTATTGTTTTCAGCATCATTGCGATGTTGATGTCTAGCTATGCCTCAAGCTCCTCAGCCTTGATGACTGAAGTAATGATGATGGAAATGGGGTCGAGCAAGTCGGCTTGTTACCACAGCGATACTTCGGTTAATGATTCAATGGCGGGGTGTCATGTGATGAGTGAAGAAGTACACGCTGAAGACTCTAACATGAGTGCCCATGCTTTGATGGCTCAATGCGATATGTCTTCAATGAGCGAAGACGGTAGCTCGATGATGGGTAACCATTGTTCGAGTGTCGATTGCTGTGCCTCAATGTGTTCTGCAAGTCCCTATCCAATTCAGGCTGTTCAAGTCGCGAATCCATTTGTCTCTTCTTTAGCTCGTTTTCAATCTGTCATTATTGGGCAGAAAGTCGCACGCGCTCAATCTTTGCTACGCCCACCTTCCGCATAAATCTATATCTAAAAATACAGCTCTATCAGTTAGATAAACCTGATAAGCCATTCTTTTTTATGCGCTAATTAGCGCTAGATATGGACATTCATTGTGAATATGAAACCAACAACCTCTGTGTTTGTCATGAACACGAGCTTAGTGGTTGCTGCTGCCTTGCCTATGGCCTTGTTTTCAAGTGCTACGCTCGCGGCTACCACGGCGTCAGCTTCAAATGCTCAACACATTTCAGCACATGACCAAGCAAGCTCGACGCAGCAACTCAATACACTGATTGAGATTGCTTTAAGCGAAGATGGAAATCGCAAACAGTACTTTGCTCAGTCTCAAGCGATGCGAGAAACGGGCATTGCCAGCGCGACCTTAATGGACCCGAAATTAAAAGTTGGATTTGGCGGTTTGCCTGTCGATAGCTTTCAATTCGACGAAGACCCGATGACTAATATATCGGTAGGGCTGATGCAGCAGTTTGAGCGTGGCGATACGCTTAACCTCCAACAGAAAAAGGCAGGCCAACAGGCAGATGCTTTAGCTTTGCAGGTGCAAGCAAGAGAATTGACGGTTGCGAATAGCATGACGCAGCTTTGGCTTGAGTTAGGTTATCAGCAAAAGGCTGAGTCGGTGATTCGTCAAAATCGTCGTTTGTTGGTTGAGCTTGAAAACTATGTACAAACCAATTACTCGATTGGTAAAAGTGAAGCGCAAGATCTGCTTAACGCTCAGCTTCAAGTGAGTAAGCTTGATGAGAAACTTCAGGCAAACAAGCAGGTTCAGCGCCGCTTAATCTCTCAGCTTTCTGAATGGTTGGGTGCTGATTGGCTAGGCTCTCAGGTTCTTGATTCTCAGGGCACACTGAATGCAACTAACCAAATCGATTGGTCATTGTTAGAAAGTAAATTAGCGACCAATATCGATTCAACCAAGCACTACCAGCTACTGACTGACCATCCTTTGGTTAAGATCTCCGATGTCAGTATTTCCTCCAATCAAACTCAAGTTGAGTTAGCCGAGCAAGCTTATACCCCGCAGTTTGGGGTGGAAGTGATGTATGCACACCGTCAAGCCAATAACATGGCGGGTGAACCAGCTTCTGATCTGGTGAGTGCTTATCTGACAGTCGACATCCCGCTGTTTACGGGGAATCGACAAGATAAAAACTTATCGGCTGCTCAGTATCAAGTTGGTGCGGCCAAATCTCAAAAAGACACCTTACTTTCCCAAATGAACGCGCAAGTGAACGCATTGCTGGTGGACAGATCAAATCTGATCCAGCGATTAGATCGCTATCAAACGTCCTTGCTTCCTCAAACCGCAGCCCGAATCAGCGCGGTTGAGAGGGGCTATCAAAACAATACCGCTCAGTTTAACGATGTCATTTTAGCAACGACCGATGAGCTGGCGCTTAAGTTAGAGCAACAACGTTTGATCACCGATCTCAACATCGTTAACAGCAAACTGGCGGCGTTAGTCAGTGGCTTTGAATACCAAGTAAACCAACCACAACTCAACTCAAGCGTAACTAAACACACAGCCAATCAATAAGGGAATAGACAATGAGTACAGTAAAAGTAGCAACAATCGCTTTATTGGTCGGTGGTGCATTGAGTTTTGGTGTGAACCATTTTCTAATTAATCCAGCACACGACATGTCAGCAATGGCAACGAGTACAGATGCCGAAGTAAGTAAACAAACCAAGGATGAACCTTTGTATTGGGTGGCTCCGATGGACCCAAATTATCAGCGTGATAAGCCGGGCCAGTCACCAATGGGGATGGATCTTATCCCTGTGTATGCTGACGATGTGAACGGCGGAGCCAAAGATAAGCCCGGTACCGTGTTCATTGATTCTTCGGTAGAAAATAACCTGGGTGTCAAAACAGCGAAAGTTAAGTTCGAAGCGCTGTCTCCTCGGATTGAAACCGTGGGTTATGTGGCGTTCGATGAAAGTACATTGTGGCAAACCAACGTAAGAGCAGCTGGTTGGGTTGAGAAGCTCTACATCAACGCTGTGGGTGAGAAGGTAAACAAAGGTGATGTGCTTTTCACACTCTATTCTCCAGAGCTTGTTAAAGCACAAGAAGAGTTGATCAGTGCTTATAAAACGGGTCGTAAAGGTTTGATCAAGGGCTCTACTGAACGCTTAATTACCTTGGGTGTTGATAAGACTCAAATCCGCTCTATTACGCGCAAAGGCAAAGCCTCACAAACCATTGAAGTCAAAGCGCCAGCCGATGGTGTCATCGCAAGTTTGAATATCCGAGAAGGTGGTTACCTTTCACCTGCACAAGCGGTGATCAGTGCTGGTCCATTAGGCGAAGTATGGGTTGATGCTGAGGTGTTTGAGCGTCAAGCGCACTGGATCTCGTCAGGCAGCAATGCGGTGATGACGCTAGATGCCATTCCTGGCAAAGAGTGGCTGGGTAATGTCGATTACGTGTACCCAATCCTTGACCCAAAAACTCGAACCTTGCGCGTTCGTTTGAAGTTCTCCAATCCCCATGGCGAGCTTAAGCCAAATATGTTTGCCAATATTGCGCTGAAACCCATTAGTGATGAAGCGGTTCTTACTATCCCAAGATCTTCGGTGATTCACTCCGGTGGTATGACTCGAGTGGTGATGTCAGAAGGTTCTGGCAAGTATCGCTCTGCTCGTATTGAGGTTGGTCGTGAAGCTGGCGAAAAAATAGAGGTGCTTCAAGGGCTAGAGCAAGGTGAGAGTATTGTCACTTCTGCGCACTTCATGTTGGATTCTGAATCGAGCCAATCTGCTGATCTGTCACGCATCAATGGTGTTGAGGAAGAAGCTGAAACCGTGTGGGCAAATGGCGAAATTTCCGATGTTATGCAAGGCAGTCGCATGGTGACGATTAACCATCAGCCTGTTCCTGAATGGGATTGGCCGGGTATGGTGATGAATTTCACCTTTGCGGAAGGCTTAGACATGAGTGATGTGAAACGTGGTAAGGCGATTGATTTTGAGATGAGAAAGACAGAGTCAGGGCAGTACGAGGTTGTTGATTACAAGGTCAACAAACACAAGATCGCCGGCGAAGTTTGGGTACGGGTGATATCACCATGTTGATGGCAGATTTTGGCATGATCACTGTAAAACATCAGCCAGTCCCTGAGTGGAATTGGAAAGCGGGTGAAATGAATTTCCAAGCCAGTGATGACCTTGATTTATCTGAGTTTGCCGAGGGTCAAACCATTCGGTTTCTAGTGGCGAAGCAAGGTTCTGATTATGTGCTCAAATCTCTCGAACCGACGAATAGCACGGGTGAGGGCGAACTATGATCAATGCAATCATTCGCTGGTCTATTAGCAACCGCTTCTTAGTGCTGGTTGCTACTGTAGCCATCGTATTTGGCGGCTTATACAGCGTTAAAAATACACCGGTCGATGCCATTCCAGATTTATCAGATGTTCAGGTAATTATCAAAACCAGTTATCCGGGGCAAGCGCCACAAGTGGTCGAAGACCAGGTGACTTATCCATTGACCACCGCCATGTTAGCCGTACCAGGAGCTGAAACGGTTCGTGGTTACTCGTTCTTTGGTGATTCCTATGTATATATCATCTTCAATGACGATACTGATATGTACTGGGCACGTTCACGAGTGCTGGAGTACCTAAGCCAAGTTGCACCTAACTTGCCTTCGAGTGCTAAGCCAACACTAGGGCCAGATGCAACCGGTGTAGGCTGGGTTTACAGCTACGTGTTGCAAGATAAAACCGGTCAGCACGACTTAGCGGAACTTCGTAGTTTGCAAGATTGGTTCTTGACGTATGAATTGCAAACCGTAGAAGGCGTGTCTGAAGTGGCGACCGTTGGCGGCATGGTGAAGCAGTATCAAGTACAGATTGATCCTGCCAAGTTACGTGCTTATGACCTAACGCTTCAGCAAGTCAACAAGGCAATCCAAGATGGTAATCAAGAAACCGGTGCGTCTGTTGTTGAGATTGCCGAAGCCGAGCACATGGTTCGTACGACGGGTTACCTTACAAGCATCGAAGACATTCAATCTTTGCCGTTAAAAGTGACAGACAAAGGTACTCCGTTGCTATTAGGTGACATTGCTGACATCAACCTTGGACCGCAAATGCGTCGTGGTATCTCTGAACTCAATGGTGAGGGGGAAGCGGTTGGCGGTGTTATTGTGATGCGCTTTGGTGAAAATGCCAGTGAAGTGATCGACTCGGTGAAATCCAAACTCGCTGAACTGCAAGCTGGCTTACCTGATGGTGTCGAGATTGTCGCGACTTATGACCGTTCGACTTTGATTGATTCAGCCGTTGAAAACCTTTGGAAGAAACTGGCTGAAGAGTTCATCGTGGTCGCCGTGGTGTGTGCGCTGTTCTTGTTTCATATTCGTTCATCACTGGTTATCGCACTAAGTCTGCCTGTTGGTATTTTAGGTGCTTTTATCGTGATGCATTGGCAGGGTATTAACGCCAACATCATGTCTCTTGGCGGAATAGCGATTGCGATTGGCGCCATGGTGGATGGGGCCATAGTGATGATCGAGAACGTTCATAAACACATTGAACGGACTCCGCTCACTGATAAAAACCGTTGGCAAGTGATTGGTAAGGCTGCAGAAGAAGTTGGCGCACCGCTGTTCTTCTCTCTGATTATCATTACCTTGAGCTTTGTGCCTGTGTTCGCGCTAGAAGGGCAAGAAGGCAAGATGTTCTCGCCACTTGCGTTTACCAAGACGTATGCGATGGCCGCAGCCGCTGGTTTGGCTATCACGCTTGTGCCTGTGCTAATGGGTTACTTCATTCGCGGCAACGTGCTACCTGAACACAAAAACCCAGTCAACCGCAGCCTAGTGGCGATGTACAAACCGCTTCTAAACCTCAGCCTAAAGTATCCAAAGGTGATGATTGTTATCGCACTTGGCTTAATGGCGTCTGCTTATTACCCAACCAGTAAGCTTGGTAGTGAGTTCATCCCTCCTTTGGACGAAGGGGATTTGATGTACATGCCAACCACCTATCCGGGCATCTCAATAGGTAAGGCTCGTGAGTTGTTGCAACAAACCAACAAGCTCATCAAAACCATTCCAGAAGTCGAAACCACGTGGGGCAAAATTGGCCGAGCAGAGACAGCAACCGATCCTGCGCCACTGACTATGATTGAAACGGTTATTCAGCTTAAACCAAGAGATGAATGGCGTGACAGTGTCACTACTGAGTCGTTACGAAAAGAGTTTGATGATCTGATTCAATTCCCCGGTTTGACCAACGCTTGGGTCATGCCAATCAAAACGCGTATCGACATGTTGGCGACCGGTATTAAAACGCCAATTGGTATCAAAATCGCAGGCCCAGATCTGAGCGTGATTGAGGATATTGGCTCTCAACTTGAACCCATCCTCAATAGCGTGAGTGGTACGGCTTCTGTCTACGCTGAGCGTGTTGCGGGTGGTCGTTATGTGACGATAGACATCAAACGTCGTTCTGCTGCGCGATATGGCTTGAGCATTAAAGAAGTGCAACAGGTTATTTCGACTGCGGTTGGTGGCATGAACGTGGGCGAAACCGTTGAAGGGCTAGAGCGTTATCCAATCAATGTCCGATACCCACAAAGCTATCGTGATTCTGTCGTTAAGTTGCAGAACCTGCCGTTAGTGACACCAAATGGAGCGCGAATTGCTTTGTCTGATGTCGCGGATATTCGCTATGAAGATGGGCCTCCAATGATTAAGACGGAGAACGCGCGTCCTAATGGCTGGGTGTTCGTTGACATCGAAGGTCGCGACCTTGGTTCTTATGTGGCAGAGGCGCAAAAAGTCGTTACAGATCAAATCGTCTTGCCTGCTGGATATTCATTGGCATGGTCTGGTCAATACGAATACATGGAGCGCGCCAAAGAACGTTTAAGTGTCGTTGTGCCAATTACCATCGCCATCATCATGTTGTTGCTCTACCTCAGTTTCCGCCGTGTCGGTGAGGTGATGATGATCATGCTGACATTACCACTCGCGATGGTTGGTGGTTTATGGCTAATGCATATCCTCAATTACAACTTCTCCATTGCAGTGGGGGTGGGCTTCATCGCCCTTGCCGGGGTAGCTGTTGAGATAGGTGTGATCATGTTGGTCTACCTAAACCAAGCATGGCACTACAAAAAATTGGATGCGGAGCAGAACCAGCAAGCACTTCAGAGTGAAGACTTAACGGATGCGATTCGTGAGGGCGCAGGACTGCGTGTTCGCCCAGTGATGATGACGGTACTTACTGTGATCATTGGCCTCATTCCAATTATGTATGGCGAGGGAACAGGCTCTGAAGTGATGCAGCGAATTGCTGCGCCGATGATAGGCGGAATGGCGTCTGCACTGTTGCTTACCCTACTGGTGTTGCCTGCAATCTTTAAGCTCTGGAAACAGCGTGAGATTACGCATAACCAAAACGAGACAAACAAATAACTGAATTAATCTAAGGAACGATCATGAAAAAGACACTTATTGCGATTGCACTGACGTTAACTACTGCAACGGCTTTTGCTGAAATGGACCATTCGAATATGGATCACTCGATGATGAAGAGTGGAGAGATGGATCATTCAAAAATGGATCACAGCATGATGAAGGATGGAAAGATGGACCATTCGATGATGAATATGGAAGGCATGTCTGAAGTGGGTATGCCTGCGACAGGCGCAAAGCCGGATAAAGTGGTTCATGTTCTGCTAAGTGACGATATGAAAATCACATTTAAGAACAAGGTTGATATTGAGCCGAACGACGTGGTGCAGTTTGTTGTGATGAACACAGGCAAGATCGATCATGAATTCTCAATTGGTTCTGCAACAGAGCAATTAGAGCACCGTGAAATGATGAAAAATATGGGTAATCACGCTCATGACTCGGGAAGTACAGTCACAGTTAAGCCGGGCAAAGCGAAGCAATTGCTGTGGCATTTCTATGGTGATAATAACGTAGAGTTAGCGTGCAATATCCCTGGTCACGCTGAAGCGGGTATGGTGAAGTCGTTAACGCTTTAGACGTTAATCAATAGCGCTTTGTTGAATTAGAAATTCAATGAGGGCTAGAAAATTAAAGATAAGTCTTAACTTATACCTAAAGCGCTTTGCTGTGAGGGATTCGCTGAGGCTTATCTTTATTTATAGTCACTGTAGCAAGATAGAAGTTTCAAGCAGATGGTGTGCTTCGCCGCTCAGATGCGGTAGCTCTGCCATGATCTTTTTAAACTTGTCATCGATTGACTCTGCTTCATTCAGCGATCGAAAAGCCAGTACAGCCTGTTCAGGCTCGCTGTTCACATAACCTTTCAATGTATCTAGCTGAATTTTATTGGCATTTTCAACTTTTGCTAACGCGACATTAATTGCTTCGATGTTAATTGTTAACTCATTGATTTTAAACATTTTTATTATTTTGTGGGTTGTTGCTAATGCGCGCACATTACCACAATGATTTTTGCAGATATTGACCAAGATTATTAAATTGGAACAATTTTGAAAATCATTAAAAGCTGAACTGCAATGTGTGATTTGGATAGGTGTCAGAAATACGAAGCAATTTAAGGAGTTAATAGCTTTGGTTGGTCACTTAGCGTTGATTCGTCAATCTAAGCTTAAATAAAATAAGTTTAGTCAGTATAGATTTAATGATTATGGACTTAGCAAACGGCGAAAATTTTTGAATAGGGTGTCGCTGGAAGAAAGTGCGTAATGAAGCTTAAGGAGAAGTTGGAGCGTGCAGCGGGAATCGAACCCGCATCATCAGCTTGGAAGGCTGAGGTAATAGCCATTATACGATGCACGCACACTGTCTTATGAGTCAGACTGAGGCGTTAAGAGACTTGGAGCGTGCAGCGGGAATCGAACCCGCATCATCAGCTTGGAAGGCTGAGGTAATAGCCATTATACGATGCACGCACATCGTCTTAACGAGTTTGATAATGCCACATCTAACTGAAAACGAAACCTTTTTCTTTCATTTTTATTCTAAGTGCTCGCATAACCACCACTCCGCTAGTTTTTCCATCATGTTCGGCGCTTTCAGAGTGAATAAAACGTGACTAAAATCTCGTTAAAAGGAGGGCGAGAAATATTAGTAGATGTCATGCTGCTTTTTGCGATAAATCCGAGTCAATTTATAAACACGCTTTGGTGGTGCTTAGTTGTCATAAATCTCATGAAAATTAAGGAATTTGGAGTGTTAACGTAAACTGATTTTTATTTGTGTTTTGGCGTCCACTAATAACAATCTGAATGCATAAATTTAACTTATCAGCCTGTCAAAACATTCAGTAAACTAATCCCAAATGAGTAGAGTTATAGGCACTTATAAGCCTTTGCAGAAAAAAGTAACGAGTTCAGTTGATAATTCACGCAAAAGTCTCGTCATTCCGTCTATCGTTTGGTACATTTGCCGCACATTTTGTCTCCCCTAAAATTCCCATGCCTTCTCAGTTCCGAATTAACAAAATTGTTGAAATTGGTGACACTCTTCACCGCAGTGGTTGTGCTCCTTACAAGCTAGAGAAATACACTCAATTCTATGCAAAAAAGCATGGTGTGGATGTGATGATCCAAGCAACGCCAACTGCGATTAACTATCAATTTCCAGACGATAACAACGCCGTTATTCTTAAGCGTCTAAAGCCTGCGTCAATTAACCTGAGTTTGTTGGCCAATACGATCATTCGTATTAACCAGCCAAGCAGTGAGCCTGTACCAGAACCTGTCGGTTACTCAAAATTTGTGACTGCACTTGCCAATATGGGTATTCCGCCTGCTTATTTGATGCTGGTGGGCAGTACGTTGGAAGCGGTGGGCTTTTCTGCGTTATTGGGTTTGATGGTGTGGGTATGTCAGCAAGTTCTTCATTCACGTCGTGCTATCGCGGTTGAGTTCATCTCGGCACTGCTAACCGGTATCTTCGTGGCGTTTCTGGCGAGCACAGGGTTGCCGATTCCGGTGTGGGCGTTGTGTATCGCCTCGATTGTCTTGTTTGTCCCCGGGTTATCCATAGCTAACGCATTAGAATGTTTGGCGTTTAATGACTTGGTTTCTGGTACCAGCTTGCTAGGGCAGAGCGCCTTAACCCTGATTAAGCTGTTTGTCGGGATTATCATGGGGCTCAACATCGGTGAAGCGATATGGGGACAAGCGGTCTCCATCGACTATACCAATGCGGTACCGATGTGGATGCACATATCTGGCTTGGTGCTGATCTCTGTTTCTATCGGTGTGATGTTCAATGCGCGACCTAAAGACATCTTACTTGGTTTACCAGTCGCGGTTCTTGGCATGTGGGGGCCGTTCTACCTCGGCTTTGATAGTGGTTGGGTTGTGGGCACTTGGGTAACCACGGTTCTTATTACTCTATACGGAACTTGGATTGCCAAGAAGATGGAGCTCACGGGCTCTATTTATATCGTGCAAGGGATCATCATCTTGGTTCCGGGTAGCCGAGTATTAGTAAGTGCCAGCCAGTCGGTGTTTGAACAGTCGATTCTGCCTATTCCTAGTATTGGTTTGTCGGCGTTATTCATGTTCTCTGCAATCGTGGCAGGGCAAATCACCGCTTACTCGATTTACTCACCAAAAGTCGAACGTTAAATTCCGCTTCTCAAATTTTTAAACAAACACAGCTTAGCGGCTGTGTTTGTTCGTTTTAGGTACGGATCTTTTTTAAGACAATTAACTCTTCGTAAAACTTGTTAGATTTATGCTCGCTAAGCCTAACAAGAGCCATTAAAATGGAACAAATTCTATTTAAATGAAGTATTAACGTATGTCTTTACCTCCTTGCCCGCAATGCCAATCTGAATATGTCTACCCAGATCAAAACAACCTAATCTGCCCTGAGTGTGCCTACGAATGGAACCCAGAAGAAGAGCGTTTAGAAAGAGAAGCCGCGCGTGTTAAGGACGTGAATGGCGTTGTATTGGAAAGTGGCGATAAAGTTACCTTCATTAAAGATCTAAAAATTAAAGGCAGTTCTAGCGTATTGAAAATTGGTACTAAAGCTGTGATTCGACGCATCAATGAAGGCAAAGATCACCAACTAGATTGCAAGCTGGATGGTGGCGGTGAAATGCTGGTTACGGCGAAGTACGTTAAGAAGCAGTAGTCGATAATAGGTCAAAATTGCGAGTCGCTCCTGAACTAAATAGCGTAGAAGCCGTTGGATAATCAACATCATATGGACATGGTTAAAGCTGCTCTTTCACATTCAACGGCCTTTCATTACTATGTGAACGCTTGCGCTGAGGATGGGGTAGATATTTACACGGGGATTTCCGATGGCAGTGATGCCTATTTAGAAAGACGAATTGCTTATTCAAAAGGCGAGGGTTTGCCAGAAGGGTGGACGCCTGCTTCTACGTATTTTTGTATCGACTCTGGTCAAATCCTTGGTGTGATAAGAGTTCGTCATGGCACCAGTCCGTACATTCACGATGTCATCGGACATATCGGATATGAGACGCTGCCACAAGCCAGAGGGCGGGGTATCGCAAGTCATATGTTGTGTTGGGTTCAACGACACGTATTGACCGAAAGCGCTATTATTACGTGTGAGAGAGGCAATATTGCTTCGCAAAAGGTGATAGAGAAGTGCGGTGGACAATTCCTGAATACCTTTTATTCAGATCAAGATAAACACGAAGTCTTACGTTACCAACTAGAACCAAAATGAACATTTAAGCGTGGCATTTTTGGTTGTGTCTGGGGCTCTGAATTCCGGCTTAAACGAAAATGAAACCATAGCCAATTATTGTTGGAGGTATTTTGAAGTATTCAACAAGACCGGCTCAGTCATCAGATTATGAATTTCTGTTTGAGCTCAAGAAAGCCGCTGAGTTTGAACCGATCAAAGCCGTATTTGGCTGGGATGAGCAAATTCAACGAGATATACACGCCGAAGAGTGGGCAGAAGAACGCCCTGAAATCATTGAATATCAAGGTAAAGCGATTGGTAGTGTGTTGTTGCAAGACAAAGGCGAGCACTTCTATTTTTGCCGATTCTTTCTACTGCCTGAATATCATGGCAAAGGTATTGGCAGCCAAGTTTTAACGGATTGCTTAGCTCAAGCAGCCAAACTCAATAAGCCTGTGGAGTTGTGTTATTTACAAGGTAATCGAGTTGGGGAGTTGTATTTAAGGTTTGGCTTCGAAATCACCTCGCAAAACGATCAGTTTGTCTATATGTGGCGTGAATAGACACTCATTCAAAATGATCACACCGTGTCGGTAACTTGATAGGCACCTGACACTTATCTAACGTAAAACCTTGTAAAGCTCCCTATGCTTGATGACTAAGCGATTACACTTAGAAAAAGATCGAGCGTAAGGGAGTGTGCAATGAATTATTACCCGACTTCAAAAATCGTGGGTGAACAAAGGTTTGGCTTTGGGCCAAAACTAGGTCAAACAACCTATTATTCTCCTGTAGAACAGTTGGATAAAAAGCCATTCGTTCACCAAGCTATACAAGACTTACCGAGTACTGAATCTACTCTGATTAAAGTAGGAGAGAATCGTGTACAACGAATGAAGGCCAAGGGTGACGAACAACAGATGCAAGCCACGAAGAAAGAAGCGCAGTCTTTTCTTCGAACGCAGTATCGACAACAAGCTCAAGCTCGCCACCTACAAAGTGTTGAAACTCCTTATGGTTTTCAAGAGCGCATCATTCAGTTTTGGAGCAATCACTTCGCCATCTCGGTCGATAATCGAAAACTGATGCCCTTGGCCGCCAGCATTGAAAACGATGTGGTTCGCCAGCATTGGAATGGTAACTTTGGCGAGATGCTGATGGCTTCTTCTAAACATCCTGCGATGCTTCTGTATCTCGACAATCAACTCTCGATTGGTCCCAATTCAAAAGTCGGAAAGCGCCGTAATAAGGGGCTCAATGAGAACCTCGCTCGTGAGATCTTAGAACTCCACACTCTTGGCGTTGACGGTTCTTATACTCAGCAAGATGTTATTGCTTTAGCAAAAGGCATTTCAGGCTGGGGCATTAAATTCAAATCTCCTGATGCTGGTTTTCGATTCGCTAATAATCTGCATGAGCCAGGAAGTATCACACTGCTTGGAAAGTCCTATTCTCAATCCGGGGTCTCGCAAGGAGAGTCGTGTTTAAAAACCTTAGCGACCCACAAAGACACTGCTGCGCACTTGGTTGATAAGCTTTGCCAGCATTTCATTGGCGACATATCTAAAGAACTCTCAGAGCAAATGGTTGCTGAATATCTGAAAGGCGAGGGAGATTTACTGCCTATCTATCGCTTGTTATTGAACAGCGCTGAGGCGAGTAAACCTAACCCTAATCGTTTTAGACCGCCGAAGGAGTGGCTGTTTGCCGTTCTTCGTAGTGCCGATATTTCTTTAAACGAGAAACAGGCATTCAATGCACTCAACAATTTAGGGCAGCCTCCTTTTAAACCGGGTTCACCTGCAGGCTGGTCGGATCAAGACAGAGACTACAATAGCCCTTCGGCGTTGACTCAACGTATGCAAGTTGCGAATAGGCTTGCGTCTGCTGCAATAAAATCGGCTAAAGCGTCAGGAGTTAAGCCGAAAGCGGTAGTGGATAAAGTGATCGCGGGTTTATATGGCGATGCTATTGATGAACACACCCAAATTGTATTGAACAAAGCCGACAGCGCTGCAATGCAACTTTCCCTGTTGTGGCTAAGTCCGCAGTTTCAATATCGTTAGGAGTGGGTATGAAAAAGTCAGATTGTTCTCAGAATAAAGCGCCACATAGTATTAACCGCCGCCAGTTCATGGGTATTGCGGCGGCTGTTGGCGTCAGTGCGATGCTGCCATTTCCAAGCTTTGCCAAAACAGGTTCAGACAATATCTTCATTTGGGTATCACTGCGTGGCGCGATGGATGGTTTAAATGTTGTAGTGCCGCATGCCGATCCGGATTACTCTAATTTGAGACCCAACATCGGATTAAAACCTGAACAGCTAGTGAAGTTGGATGATTTCTTTGGGCTCCATCCGTCCCTAAAGCAATGCCATCAATGGTATGAGAGTAACGAACTCAGCTTTGTACACGCTTGTTCAACCGCTTATCGCGAGCGCTCACATTTTGATGGACAGAAGATATTGGAGAATGGCACTTCCGACCCGTTTAACACCGTAGGGTGGATTAACCGTTTACTCACGTTGAGCTCAGAAAAATACGATGGAATAGCGATTGATTCGGGCTTACCACTCATCATGCAGGGCGAATCGACCGTTGCAAGTTGGTACCCAAACCGCTTAAAAACACGTGATAAACAAACGGAACTGCTGGAAGAGTTGTTTCAAAGTGACCAAATGCTGTCTTCAAACTTTGAAAGTGTCATGAAGATAGATCAACTGGTAGGCGACCAAGGTGTCGGCAAACAGTTTAAATCATTGATGGGTAAAACAGGCGACATATTGTCGGCTGATAACGGACCAAACATCGCAGCGTTAGAACTCGGTGGGTGGGACACTCACGCCAATCAAGGCAACGTAAATGGACGGTTGAGTAATCAGCTTAAAACTTTGGATGTTGGGTTAGCGGCTCTCAAAGCTTCACTAGGTGATCGTTGGCAGAAGACAGTGATCATTGCAGCCAGTGAATTTGGTCGAACAGCAAAAGAAAACGGCACCAAAGGCACCGACCATGGCACTGGCAACGTCATGTTTGTTGCGGGTGGTGCGCTGCCATCGTTGAAAGGAGCGGGTGGTAAGGTTATTACCAATTGGCCGGGCTTGAGCCAAAGCCAGCTATATGAAGGCCGAGACCTTAGTCCAACGACTGATATGCGTTCGGTTATCAAGGGTGTGCTCAACCGACATTTATCGATAGAAGTGAAACAACTCAACGCTATCTTCCCTGATAGTGCCGATATTAGACCGATGAATCTTGTTTAGAGTTTTACCAAGACCCAGTTAGATGCGATTCAGTCGTTTGAATCGCTCTCTATTTGTGACTCGCTTGTTTACGATTTAATCGCCAACAGTGCTCCGAACGTCACTAAGCCAAATCCACATGCTTGATTAAGCCTTTTCTTTGCTCTCAATAGATGCTTTTGCAATGTATTCGAAGTAAACAGCATAGCGACAACGCCAAACCATAAACCGTGAAGAACGATCATGTAAAGCCCATAGCCGAGCGCGACATGCTGGTTTTCTGCATCAGGTGAGATGACTTGGCTGAAGATGCTCAAAAAGAACAACATGGTTTTTGGGTTGAGCACGTTACATAAGAAGCCTTGGGCTAAATAGCGCCAAACACTGGTGCTTTGCTTTGCATCTTCCATCGGTGCAAGCTTGTTGTCCGCACTCAAGATACCTTTTAGCCCTAGATAAATAAGGTAGGTTGCACCTGCGTATCTAATCATGTCAAACAGCTGCTCATTCTGTGAGATTAAGTAACTGATCCCAAGCATTGAATAACTGATGTGAGCACAAATCGCTAAACTCACACCGATTGCAGTCCAAATCCCTGCTTGTCTTCCTTGGTTGACACTGTTTTTCAAAACTAAAACGAAATCAGCGCCTGGGCTGATAACAATCAATAGTCCCAATACTGCTAGGATTAACCACTCCATAATGACTCCAACTCTTTATATTTGATGAGCCAGCATTGTATGGTTTTTTATTGCTGCCTATAATCGAAATGAATTCCACCTATCTGTGAGAAAAAATCACACATGAGACATTTGAAAGCATTTCATATTTTCCACGTAGCAGCGCATTCGAGTAGTTACAGTGAAGCGGCGGATAAACTCAATATCACACATGGCGCGGTGAGTAAGTAGATCAAGGTATTGGAAAATCACTTATCCCAAGTTTTGTTCTACAAACAGGGCAGGAATGTGTGTCTCACCAAAGAAGGGGAATTACTCAAAGGTTACACAGAGCAAGCGTTCCAAGCCTTGGAGACTGGAGTCCATAAGCTTAATCAGCTGAATCATCAAGCGTTGGAAGTTTCATGCGAACCCACATTGACCATGCGTTGGTTAATGCCTCGACTCGGTGATTTCTATAACGAATCCGGAATTGATGTTCGATTGTCGACTGCTGGTGGGCCTGTGAACTTGAATGCGACAGGGCTCGATATGGCGATTCGCCGAGATGACTTTAAATTAACCGAGCGTTACGAACAGATACCACTAGTTGAAGAGTGGGTAGGCCCTGTGTGTTCCCCGGGTTATTGGCAGCAGGTAAAAGATAACTTAGATGATGTGAAATTACTGCACAGCAGTACACGGCCAGGTGCTTGGAGTCATTGGGGTGCTATCACTATAGATAAAGTTAATGGTGGAGAGTGGTCAAAAGCTCGAGCGAACCAAACATTTGCACACTTCTACTTTTGCTTTCAGGCGGCTGTCGATGGGTTAGGCATAGCGCTTGGGTCTTATCCACTTGTCGCCGACGATCTTGAAAGAGGTAACTTGATCGCGCCGTTTGGCTTCGTACCTTCTGGTCACCAGTACATATTGCTCACGCAAGATAGCAACCATGAAGAGCCAGAAAGCCCGTTTGTTGTTTGGCTGAAGAATGAGTTATCGCAGTGTGTTCCAACTTTATAGGAACGACATCCGACCTAGAAGTGTGCTTGTCTTATGTCAGGCTCTAGTTCGTTGTTGTGGAAATCACTCAATAGGCAAAGACAGCACGCCACCATTGAGTTCGACTTGTTTTAGCCATTCGGTTGGAATTTCGCCATCTCCTTCGTAGAAACACGCCGCTAATACCGCGCCAATTACAATCGCACGACCGCAGCTGTCACCACCACATAAGATGTTGTCGCGAATGCCTTGTTGATAACTCTGAGCACCTGCAATAATGCGAATCAGCAAGGGGAACGCGGCACTCAGTTCACAATGCAATCCAAACTTCTTCGCGGCATCTGTAATCGAAAGCTCTGGATCAGCCAGTGCTTCGTCGATTTGATCGTGTATGAACTTGCTACAAGTTTGTCGCACCATTTCTACCGATTGCAGTGGAGAGTTGCCTTGAATTGCCGCTTGAACCAATAAGGTGATGGCTTGTGCCCATTCCACGGCTTTGTCGTTGTTGTTGGTCACTCGTACCGCACTCTCTACCATTGCTGGTAAGGTGTGAGAAGTATAAGTACATGCGATTAATGGAATGATCTTTGAGACTGTGGGGAGCTGTGTATCATCCGCACCACACGCTGTAATCGGAGCGTTTGCCAATTCTAATTGATGGATGTTCAACAAGCTCATACGAGTCGCTTTATCAATGTAGCCTTTCCAACTACCACCAAAATCAAACCAGAATCGGAAGTGCTTGATGTAGCTCGCTTCATCGTACTGTTGGTTGTCGACTAAACTGTCGACCATCGCCAATAGCTGAGCACCATACTGTGATTGTTCACCTGCGGTTTTTCCTTGGTGAGCAAAGTAGCCCTTGTCTTGATAATCGAACTGATTCGGTGAGCGAAATTCTGGCTCAAAACCTGCTACGTGTAAGATCCTCTCTTGGTCATATAGCCAGTGCAGCCCCATTGAAGCAGCGTCTCCAACTAATGCGCCGACAACGGCGTAAAAAGCTCTTTCTTTATGATTGTCCATGTTGAGCGATGTCCTTGAGATGAATCAACGTAGTTCGATACGTTAAGTATAGTGATTAGCCGAGCATTTTGCTGTGTTTCTAAGAAGAAATATGAAGGAATAAATTCTGACTGATCAATAACTTAAATCAATCAGGTGAAATGGGTAAGGGTGATGAATAGCTGGGCGAGTCGGTACTTCTTATTAATGACGTTACTGATGGTTAAGGTAAGCACTAGAACGTTGCTCAATCACTTTGAACAGACGCGAAAGCACAAAGCATAAAGCAAAATATACGAAGCCTACAATCAGCCAGATCTCGAAGATCAAACCGGAAGAGTTCGCCATTTCAGTGCCAACAAATGTCATCTCTTGAATCGAAATCAGGGATACAATCGAGGTATCTTTTACTAGAGAAATTGCCTGACCTGCTAAAGGCGGTGTGATGGCCGTTAATACTTGCGGGCCAACCACAAATCGATACTTAGACAACGCCGATAAGCCGAGTGAATCGGCCGCTTCCCATTGCCCTTTAGGAATACTTTCTAAGCCAGCTCGAATCACTTCTGCGATGTAAGCCGAAGAGAGCAAACCAATACAGATAACACCAGACGCCAAGTTTTCCCAAAGGTTAGCAGGACCAAACAGAAAGGCTTGAACAGCGTTAATCTCGCCGTTGTGTTCACGTAAGATACTTTCTAAACCAAGTAATGGAATCAGTTGGTTAGAAACGAAGAAATAGAATATGAAGACAAAAACCAGTGGTGGAATATTTCGAACCAGTTGGATAAAAATCAGTGCAGGCGTACGAAAGAAAGCAATTTTAGAGTGCCTAGCAACGCCAAGTAATGTGCCAAAAGAGAGTGCTAAAACCATGCTCCAAACACTCAAGCGCAGTGTCGCGATCAAGCCTTGGAAAAAGTAAGGAATATTGCCTTGAGAAGGCGGAATGAAAATCAGGGTAAACGCATCTTCCCAGCGCCAATGGTAGTTAATACCAACAGCGGAACGATAATAAAGCCAACCTGCGAACGCGAAAATGATCGCAAACAACACTCCATCTAATAGATTGAGGCGTTGATACCAAGGCTTCGTGTGAAGGTTGGGCTTGGGCGTTGATAATGCGCTAGTACTACTCACGTCATTCCTGTTTAAACAATGATAATTAATATGCTGTGAGAGTGGCTATGAGTTTATAGCTATCTCGGGTGTTTCTTAAAAGACAGTACCAGCAAGGTACTGCCTTGATTGGTTCTTTAGCGTCTAATTGGCAGTTGATTACTGACCTTGAGCAATCTGGTCTTGCCAATCTAGAGTAGAGAACCAGTACTCGTAACGCTCTTTCAACCAACCGTCTTCAGTACGTGCTTTGATCCACTCGTTGAAGAATTCTGTCTTGTCAGTTTCACCTAGGCGAACTGCAAATGCTTCATTACCTTTTGATAGGCGTTCTTCGAATGGAATAAATAGCGTGTCTGCGTTTTTAATCGCTTCATGTTCTGGTTTCGGGCTAGACGCGATAACTGCGTGCGCGTTGCCGTTTAACACTTCTTGGAATGCTTGAGCATCGTCATCGAACTGTAGAACTTTCGCTTTAGGGAAGGTTTCACGAGCCACTTGAACTGTGAACGCACCACGACGCGCAGCGATTTTTACACGGCGAGAATCAAAATCAGAGATTTGTGTATAACCTTCTGCTAGCTCTTTATTCGCCGCCAGTTGGACGCCGGAGTGCGAGTAAGGTTCAGTGAACAATACGCTTTTAGCGCGAGCTTCAGTGATAGACATACCGCCAATGATTACATCAAACTTGTTCGAAAGTAGAGAAGGGATGATGCCGTCCCATGCCGTAGGAACGAACTCGACTTTCCAACCCGAATCTTCGGCAAGGCGTTTCGCCACGTCGATTTCAAAGCCAACAAGATCGCCTTGTTTGTTACGCATCGCCCAAGGAACAAACGTCGACATACCAACGCGTAGAGAGCCGCGTTCGTTGATTTTGTCTAGGTTAGGCGTTTCAGAAGCAAGAGCAGGCAAACTGACGGCAAGCGCAAGTAGGGCTGTAATTGCGGTTTTAAATAGCTTCATGCTGATAAATCCTTATTGTGTTCGCCAGTTAGCTCCGAGCTTATGCTCAAGCCAAGCAGCAACGGCAGAAAGTGAAAGTGTAAGAGCAAGATAAATGATCGCCACAGAGAACCAAATCTCGAATGGCATCGCGGTTTCAGAAACAATGTTTCTGGCTTCAGTCGTCAGGTCAAAAATAGCCATGACACTCACAATTGAAGAGTTTTTAATAAGAGAGATCACTTCATTGGTCAAAGGTGGCAAGGTGCGTTGCACCACCTGAGGAAGAATCACATCCCAGTAAGTATAGGTCTTTGATAAGCCCAAGGATTGAGCTGCTTCAAATTGTCCTCTCGCAATACCATTTAAACCAGCACGAAATATCTCGGCGGTGTAAGCGCCTTGGAAAAGTGCCAAGGCTAAAACGGCAGTACTAAAGCGATCGAGCCCTAATACGGGGCCAAATACAAAATAGAGCAAATAAATTTGTACTAATAACGGCGTGTTACGAATCAACTCAACATAGCTGGTGGCTAAGGTGCGTGCAACCACAGAATTTGAGTTTCTCAATAGCGCCGTCGTTAAGCCGATGATCAGTGTCGCGACCAAAGAAATCAGAGAGATATTGATGGTAACCAGTAGCCCTTCAACTAACTCTGCAGGCCACCATTCACCATCTTCATAGAAAGCAATATAGTCCGGCACACGCTCCCACTGCCAGCTGTATCCCATGGTTTGAGCGCCAGAATCGAGAATCCAAACAACAGCAGCCACCAGTACAACAATCTGTACCAAAGCAGATAGGGCGGGTTTAATAATTCGAATCAACATCAATAAGTCAGGATCTGATTTAGGAACGCTTGAGTACGTTCATGTTGAGGGTTTTCAAAGAGCGCTTGTGGCGTATTCGATTCCACAATTTGTCCTTCATCCATGAAGATAACGCGGTCGGCCACTTGTTTCGCAAAGCCCATTTCGTGGGTCACACACACCATGGTGATACCTTCGCTCGCCAGTTCAACCATCACGTCGAGCACTTCGTTGATCATCTCCGGATCAAGCGCTGAAGTCGGTTCATCAAAAAGCAGTAATTCAGGCTTCATGCACAGCGAACGGGCGATAGCTACACGTTGTTGTTGACCGCCAGAAAGTTGCACTGGGTATTTGTTGGCTTGTTCAGCGATGTGTACGCGCTCGAGATAGTGCATTGCAATCTTCTCGGCTTCTCGTTTGCTTTTTTTCAGCGTACGAATCGGCGACAGAGTTAGGTTTTCAAGCACGGTAAGATGGGGGAATAAATGAAAATGCTGAAACACCATTCCGACTTGGCCTGGTGTGTTAAATTTACTCGGAAGTACTTGTTCTAACACGCAAAGCTCGCCACTTTCGAAAGGTTCTAGCTGATTGATACAACGGATTAAGGTTGATTTACCCGAACCTGATGGCCCGCAAATCACCACTATCTCTCCTTGTTCAATATTTAAATCGATATCCTTTAGGGCATGAAAATCACCATACCACTTGTTAAGTGACTTAAACTTAACCATTTCCTTGAGATTGTTCAAATCGTTGTTCATACCTAGTAAAGAGACAGGTTTACCTTACCAATATAGAAATCTGAATGCACATAAAATTAAGGACTTATGAGAATTTAATAGCATCTTGTAGGGCAAATTAAAAAGCAGCGCCCAAAATGAACGCTGCTTTGTTTGTACGAAAGAAATAAGTAATGGGTTCAGTCAGATGTAAAAAATCATCTTTGTGTGACCATTGTCTTTGCTTTCTCTCTACTTTAGCAATTCTTAGTGAATCGCAGACTCTAAAATCTCACGCGTTTTCTCTGGCGTGATTGCTTGGTTTTCGCCAAGTTGCAGGTAACCGTGTGATTCAAGTTGAGCGACAACATTGTCAATCGCCGTTGCTTTGTTTGTTTCGTAGCCGTCGAACATGGTTGCTACGTCTAGGCTGTGGTAGAACGCTTCGATTGCAGCGATTGTGCGTTCTGCTAAATCAGCACCCGCTTCTAGGCCAAATACGTTACGACCCATTTGCTCTAGCTTGCCGCGCTTCGCTTCGATTTGGTTACGAAGTAGTGAAGGTTGAACAATCGCAAGCGAACGTGCGTGATCTACATGCCATAGTGCAGTGAATTCGTGGCCAATCATGTGAGTTGCCCAATCTTGAGGAACACCTGTACCAATCAGGCCGTTAAGCGCTTGGTTTGCTGTCCACATTAGGTTTGCACGCCATGCATCGTTGTCACGCTCGTCGTATTGCTTACCCAGTACAAGTAGGTTCTTAAGCAGTGTTTCTGCGTAACCGTCTTGAACCATTGCGTCTGTTGGCATCGTGATGTATTGCTCACATACGTGAACCCACGCATCAACTAATCCGTTGATCAGCTGGCGCTCAGGTAGAGACTTCATTACATCTGGGTCCATAACCGCAAACTTAGGCTGTACTGCAGGGTTAAGGAAAGCAAGCTTCTCTTGAGTCGCTTTACGCGTGATTACCGCGCCCATGTTAGATTCAGAACCTGTCGCAGGAAGCGTCAGCACCGCACCGATTGGCGTCGCTTCAGTTACTTGGTGTTTGCCCGCTAGAATGTCCCAACCGTCGCCGTCGTATTTAGCCGCTGCAGCAACGTATTTAGAACCGTCGATTACCGAACCACCGCCAACAGCGATAATGAACTCTGCGTTTTCTTCTTTAACAAGAGCGACTGCTTTGTCTAGCGTCTCTTTGGTAGGGTTTGCTTCAACGCCAGAGAACTCAATCCAAGAGTGATCTTTTAAAGCTTCTACAACTTGGTCGTAAACACCGTTGCTCTTGATTGAACCGCCACCATAGATGACCAGTACTTTCTTCGAAGTATCAACCGCTTGGCTGATAGCGTTGATTTGGCCTTGGCCGAAATGGATAACAGTAGGGTTAACGTAAGTAAATTGCATCAGAGATTCCTTGTGTAAAGCGAAATTTGTTATTTTGGTTTATTGCTCAATTTCTATATTTGCATATTAGTACAGTAATCTAGGTCAATGAAGAGCTGTTCCTCCAAATAAATTGCCTATTTCTACAAACTTGATATTCTTTTTGGGCTTTTGTGCAAATACACTCCGCACCTTGAATGGAATATCGCCAGTTATGAATACACTCGCTCAGTTAATGCAGTCTTACGTTGAACACAAAGGTTGGGATGATCTTGAAGGGATCAGAGAAACAGAAATTGACGGCGTGTGGTTATATAGAAGCAGCGGTGGCAATCAGCGTCAGCCTTTTACTTACCAATCTGGCATCATAATGCTGGGGCAAGGAAAAAAGAACATCTATATTGGCGAACGCCCAGTAACTTACGCAGCAGGTGATTATCTTGTGGTGGGTGTGCCAATGCCGTTAGAGTGCGAAGCCTTGCCTGTTAATGGTGAACCATTGCTTGGCTTGTCGATTAGCATTGATTCTCAACGCTTGCATAGCTTAGTCAAAAAGCTCGAAGATCAAGGCTTCTTAGAGAGCTACTGCAATAAGCACAAACAGAATTCTAGCGGCTTAGAATCCACGCCGATGGAAGAGCAAATGCTAGAAAGTTTTACTCGATTGGTGAAAATGCTGCATTGCGACATCGAAGCCAACATATTGGGTGATGCCATGGTCAGCGAAATTGTCTACCGTGCCTTAACCGGTTCAGAAGGGCGAGTGCTGTTTGATTTGGCCCATCATGACGGCCATTACGCACGTGTCGCCAAAGCGCTGTCTAAAGTGCATGAAGAGTACGACCAAACCATCACCGTTCAATCGCTTGCTGACGAAGCCAACATGAGCGTGTCTGCCTTCCACAATGCATTCCGTAATGTCACCTTTGAATCACCTCTTCAATACTTGAAAAAGGTTAGACTTAATAAAGCCAAAGAGCTGATTCAACTAGAAGGCCTTCGTATTAGTGATGCTGCACGTCGAGTCGGTTACTCCAGCCCATCTCAATTTAGCCGCGAATTTAAGCGCCACTTCAATACTACTCCAAGAGCGGTTTAGTTCTTCTTTCAACGAAACTATGTGTTGAGAGCTATAATGCCAAAAGCTATGGTGACGATTGCTCATATTTGTTGAATTATATGAGTAAATGTATCTAATCATAGGCATTGTCAGATTGTAGGTATTTGATTCTCGAATATATTATTAACGTACTTATATAAAATAAGCTCTCGAAAATAATTAATTAAATAGCCTAAGAGTTTATGCACAGGTATAGGGGAGAAACTCACTAACTTAGCTATTAACGAAGTTTTAGTGTGAACAACCTATCAAACTGCATCTAAATTTCGTAAATTACTTATCACACTACTTGAGAGAGTATTCAGGATTATTGAATAGTTTAAAAATTAAAGAGAATTTAGCAGTTGATAAAGCCGAATGTGACGGATATTTAGTCGTGTGATGACTAATTATTCTGTAACTTGCTGATTTATAGTCACCTTAGAGTCTGACGGGTATCACGTTTACCCTAAAATAATTCACTTAACATGGCGCTACTTTAATCATTCTTCCAAATACGATTGTTAAATATAAATACGTATACCTATTTTATTTAAAGGATAATACCGATGAGTAGCGATATCATTAAAATTTCAAGAAACACTGAAAACGCACCAATTAATTCTGTATCTACACAAACGGTCGCTTTTTCTCATTATAATAACTTTTCTGCTCAACTTCCGATTGACCCTAAAACGGGTGAAATAGTCATCGGTGATATTAAAGATCAAGCAGCACAATGTTTGAATAATATTAAAGCGATTGTTGAAAGCATCGACCATGTTATGGATGATGTCGTGAAGATTAATGTTTTCGTTAAGAATATTTCTGATATCGATGCTATTGATGAAGTTTACAAAAACTTCTTCCACAACAGCCTTCCAACACGCACTGTCGTGGGTGTCACTGCACTGCCAAGCAGCGATGCGCTGGTTCAAATGGATGCTCTCATTTCTAACGGTGAAGGCACTAAACCACAAGCTCCTTGCGCGCTAATTAAGGTCTCAAGAAATACGGATAACGCACCTCAAAGTGCTGTGTCTACGCAGACTGCAGCCTTTTCTCACTACAACAATCTTTCAGCTCAGTTGCCTATAGATGTAGCCACAGGTGAGTTGGTTGATGGTGGTATCAAAGCGCAAACAGCGCAATGTCTATCAAACATTAAAGCTATTTTAGAAAGCATCGGACACGTCATGAATGATGTGGTTAAAACGACTATCTACCTAAAAAATATCGCAGATGCGGAAGTGGTAAATGAAGTATGTGCTAAATTCTTCCCAAGCTACGTTCCTGCTCGTACTGTTGTTAACGCAGCTGAATTACCAATGGGTGCTTTAATTCAAATTGATACATCCATTTCACATGGCGACGGTACACCGCCGCAATTACCAGAAGACACTCGCTTACTGGTTATTGAAACCAATAATACTGTTTCTGCACCATTCATGCCTTATTCGCATACTGTTGCTTTCTCTCACTACAATCATATTTCAGCCCAATTACCTTTAGATCCGAAAACAAATGAAATCGTTGCTGGCGGGGTAAAAGAACAAGCGGAACAATGTTTAAACAATATTAAGGCGATAATTGAAAGCGTTGACCATAGCATGGACGATACGGTGAAAATTAATATTCAACTTAAGGATATTTCAGATATTGATGTGGTAAACGAAGTCTACACCACATTCTTTAATGCTGAGCTGCCTGCAAGAACGGTAGTAGGGGTTTCAGAAATCCCAATGAATGCTTTAGTACAAATTGATGCTGTCGTTTCTAACTGTGAAGGGACACCTCCACAAGACGTTGTTGCATAAATCAATTGAACCCTTCTCGATAATATCGATCAGATCTCGGTTTAGCTTCCAAATAGGGAGCAAACTCAACAGGCCGAGATCTGATCCGTTCACTTCATTACTCAAGTCCATCTAAGCGACACACCTAAGCTTATCCCGTAAACATGGTATTTATAAGGTTGAAGTGTTTTAATATGAAAAACAGACGCTTAACGTAATAAAGAAAACCAGTTTATGCAATTTCGAGCCATTTTACTGCTATGCCTTACCCTAATAGGGTGTTCGTCCAATCAAGAGTTGGTACCCGACCCAACAACCATCACGCTATTTTATGGTGATACATCCATCGCCGCAGGTGTTTTAGAGGATAAAACATTCAATTCAGTCCTTGCCGATAGGGTTGAAAGCGTTACGTTTTCGGGCTCAATATCAAAGAAAGAGTCTGGCTATTTTGTCGATATGTTAGTGATTCGAGAAACAAAAGAGCCACGTTCAACACGACAGCTTAACACCTCGCTTCTAATGAAACCGGGAGAGTTAGTAGATGTTGGCGGCGTGAATAACGATGTGTTCAGGGTAATCCTCGAGTAACAAAAATAAAGTGTTTAATTAATCTGATTTTTTGCTTTACCTCAACCTAACTTCAAGTCTTAAGCTTCTCTTACTGATTAAGAAGGAGCTTATTATGCAAAATAACTACATAAAAGAACTCGCCGTTAAAACTTACCAAGAAGACCTTCAAAAAGAGTACGTTAGATCTAAAGCTCAGCCATTCCACGCCCCAAGTTTTATCGGTGGGGTGCTGTTGTCACTTGTGCTGGTAGGACTGTTTTAATTTATGCAGAATTTCTGATCCATTGCCAACTCTCAACATATCTATTTGCTGCACTTTAATGGCTACGGCACAATCTCTTAGGTTGAATTGTGACGCTAATGTCGAGAGGAAGTGAAGTATGGCAAGTCCAAGAGTATTAAAGTCACAGATTACTGATATTACCTGTGGCGAGAATGTCACTATCATCGAGCCAAGTAACGTTTATGGCTGTGAGCTTAAAGATGATGTGTTCGTTGGCCCCTTTGTTGAGATTCAAAAGAACACCGTGATAGGTGCGAGAAGCAAGATTCAATCTCACACCTTTATCTGTGAGTATGTGACCATTGGAAGTGACTGCTTTGTTGGTCACGGAGTCATGTTTGCCAACGACTTATTCAAAGAGGGCAAGCCAGATCCTAATCCTGAAAGTTGGGGGCGTACCTTGATAGCTGACAACGTCACGATCGGTTCTAACGCTACGGTTCTGTCTGTCAGCATTTGCGAAGGTGCAGTAATCGGCGCGGGCAGTGTGGTAACGAAAGACATCACCGAAAAAGGTATCTACGCAGGTAACCCAGCCAAGAAATTGAGAGGTTTACCGTAACCGTATTAATAAGCCGTGGTTCATGAATCATAAGGTGCGGCTTTTTAGGGAAACATTAGAGTATTTGTCATGGATGTATTTTTACACTTACTTCAACCGAATGACGCGAGTGCGCTTTTGGATTTTGAGGTCGAAAATCGAGAGTGGTTTGAGCAATTTATTCCAGTTAGGGGTGATAGCTTCTATTCAAATGCAGGTGTGACCGAGCAAATCACCAGCTTTCTAACTGAATACGAGAATGGTGAGATGATTCCTATGTTGATCAAAGACGCCAATGGCACTGTCTGTGGAAGAATCAACATCCGCGATATCGACCAGATCGCCCATAGTGGAGAGCTAGGGTATCGAGTAGGTCGTTCCTTTGCTTCAAAAGGCATTGCGTCTAACGCAGTAAAGCAGTTTCTACTCTATTTGGAGGAACAGACCAACCTTAAATATGTTGATGCCTATGCGTTAGTGGACAATATCGGTTCCAACAAAATCTTATCCAATACCGGTTTTGAATTGGTCGAGTATGTTGAGAGCTACGCGGTGTTTAAAGGAGAACATCAAGATGCTCATTATTATCGTAAGGTTTTAGCTGACTAGGTGACTATCAGTGCCTTATACATTAGAAGCTGGCAGCGTCCTTCTAGCAAGCTTCGAGCCTTTATTTTCAAGGTTTAAGGTTACTTCTAGGGTTATGGCCACTTCTAGTTATACAGTTACTTCTGAGGTTTATTGCGTTCGATTACGCTAATTGCGATTGCCAAAAACAGGATGTCTTTCACTAGGAAGAAGTTAGTGACTAAGATGCCATCCGATACTTTCCAAGCGTTTGGCGTTGTAATCAGGAAGCTGAGTGTCACAACAAAGATAGCCGCTGCAGCAATGCCTGAGTAGAAGGCAACTGTCGGTTTCTTAAATCCAACGATCAGTCCAATCGCGACAATGATCTCCGCGCCACCCACCATGTTAGACACAGCTTGGACTGAGAACAGATTGTAAAGCCAGTTCATTGCAGGATGGTTTGCGATTAAAGGCTCGATAAGCATTGCTTCGGTTGGCGTAAACTTGTAAATACCAATCCAAGCTAACACCAACG
Organism: Vibrio sp. 10N.261.54.E10; assembly: GCF_002877735.2. Lineage (NCBI taxonomy): Bacteria > Pseudomonadati > Pseudomonadota > Gammaproteobacteria > Vibrionales > Vibrionaceae > Vibrio > Vibrio sp. 10N.261.54.E10. Next base: position 213,083 of record NZ_MCXE02000002.1, on the reverse strand, counting down.
CTACGCCAATCACGCCTAGGTTATATCCCACATTACTCTGTTTTAAATCATAGGTTTGAACATGCATAAAAGTACTCAATTTAATAAACTCCCTGAATATGACCGCAATAGCTCAGATTAAATTTCGCATTGAGAATAATAATTAATATATTTATCTAAAAACTTAATAGGTAGCGACTTATTGTCTCGATAGGAACTCAAAGGCTAGTGATGTTGAGAACCAAAGCAATGGGTAGGCGATAGTGCTGTTCAAAAGGTAACGCGAGCTTTCTAATTTTTGTTTTCAATATTCATGATTTGGATTAGATTACGCTGATGTTCACCCTAATTATAAGAAGAGTATAACCAGTGAAAATTCATAGAATTAACCCGACCAAACGTTGGTCTGATGTAACTGTTTTTAACGGTATTGCAAGCTTTGTGGAAGTGGCAGAGACGGATACAACAGCAGGAATTAAGAGTCAGGTTCAGCAAATCTTCGAACAAGCCGAAGAAATGATGAGTTTGGTAGACAGCGACAAATCTCGCGTATTGTCAGTGACTATTTATCTCACGGATTTCGCTAACTTTGATGCACTCAATGAAGTTTGGGAAGCGTGGTTCCTGAAGGCTGCGCGCCAAGCCGTGCATGCGTGAAAGCAGAACTTGCTAATCCTGAGCTACTGGTTGAGATGTCGTTTATGGTTGCTGCGGGTGAAAAGTTTCAATAAGCCGAACTATCGATTGAAATAAGCTTCGTAGATAGAAGTAACGAACAGATAAAACAAAGCCACTCAGGTGAATCACTTGAGTGGCTTTTTAGTGTTCTACGCTACCCGAAACTAAATCGGGTCAGGTATTAAGCGATACCTTGATCTCTTGCCATCTGCTTCGCGATCTTCGGCGCGTGCCATAGACACGGGAGCAAGATAAACGATACCGGAACCGCTGTGATTACAATGAACGACTGTAGAGCGGAGATGCCGCCTGAACCCATCGAGATAAGTGTGATCGCTACCGCACCCATGATGATACCCCAGAAGGTACGTACCGCTGCGTTTGGCTCTGTCGTACCCGTCATTACCACACTGATTGTGTAAGTCATTGAGTCACCTGTTGTCACGATGAACGTGGTCGTCAGGATCAGGAACAGAATTGCAATCAAAGTCGGGAACGGCAGTTGAGCGGTAATTGCTAGAAGAACCGCCGGAAGGTTGAAGCCTTCGAACGCACTAGAGATCACACCTGGGTTCTCTAATTCAAACGCTAGACCACTACCACCAACGATGCTGAACCAGAAACACGTTACAAGCGGTGCAACGATGCTAATAGAAACGATCATTTGGCGAATAGTACGGCCACGTGAGATACGAGCAATGAAGATCGCCATCATTGGGCCATAACCTAGGAACCAACCCCAGAAGAATACCGTCCAGCCACCTAGCCATGCTGTATCTTGGCGGTATAGCGCCATTGGGATGAAGTTATCAACCATTTCGCCCATACCTTGCAGGTAGCCATCAACGATGAAGCTCGTTGGGCCAACAAGAAGGATGTAGCCGATTAGACACACAGACAAGATGATGTTGTAACGGCTTACCAGTTGGATACCTTTGTTCACGCCGCTCAAAGCAGAAAGCGTGTACATTGCGATAGCAAAGATAATAACAACACTTTGAGTTGCAAAGCTGTCTGAAATGCCAAACAGTTCGCTCAGTGCGTAGCTGATTTGTAGGCCAAGGAAGCCGATAGGGCCGATAGTACCTGCGGCTACAGCCACGATGCTGCATGCGTCGACAACGTTACCAACCCAACTGTTAATCGCTTTGTCGCCAAGTACTGGGTAAAGCAGAGTGCGAGGCTTAAGAGGAAGGCCTTTGTCGTAATGCAAGTGCATTAACACGATGGAAGACAAACCACCTAAGATTGCCCATGCAAGGAAACCCCAGTGCATGAAAGATTGTGATAGAGCATTGAACGCCATCGCTTGAGGATCTGCGTTGCCATACAGTGGCGGAGCTGAAACAAAGTGAGCAATAGGCTCTGCGGCTGCCCAGAACACCCCACCGCCGGCTAGCAGCGTACATAGGACGATAGACATCCATTTAAAGGTGGTCATTTCAGGTAGGGCAAGCGTTCCTAAGCGAACGTGGCCAGTGCGACCTAGTGCAAGCACTAAACCGATAATGAAGTTGAGAAGTAGTAGGACTTGCCAGAAAGCACCGAACCATTTAGTTGAATAACTAAAGCCGATGTTTACAAGTTCGGACAACACGGAGGTGTTGGTGAAGGCTAGGATGACAAAGAGGGTTAAAAAACTGCCACTAAGCCAAAAGACTGGGTTTCCGAGTTCCAGCTTTTCACCCAAAGATTGAGCTTTATTGAAATCGATAGAAGTAGATTCTGCGTTGATGTTTTCGTTGGCGACTTGCGTCAAGTTGGACATTATTTCTTCGCTATATTTGGCTCTTTCGAGCCTATGTATTTCTCCCACACTTGCATTGGAAATGTGAGGTTCGTCAAAAAAATCCGCGATACTACCACAATTGTTAAGAAAAAGTGGGCAAATTTAGAAAAGAAATCAGTTCTACGGCGAAATCAATCCCTTTTGGTTAGTTTTAAAACGAAATTTCAGAACGAACAAATAAAGCAGATATGAATAGAGTTTTGTAATTAAGAATACGAATTAGGCGATATTTTTTAGCGTACCGAAATAAATTTAATATTAGTTGTTCGTGCAAAATAAGTGTCGACTCATTGCATGCTATAAACAAATTAATGCGAGTCATTTTATAAATATCGAATATTTTAGGTGTTAAATTGGCACTGTTACCTACAGTTGTTTTGCGAAGAGATTTAAGTGATGAGAAATATGACACTTAAATTAAGCATCTTGAAACAATAACTTAAGGGACAGCTAACATGCACCTAAACCAAGGAAGAGTGGCCAAGAAAGTTTTTACACTCAGTACTCTCACCGCGTCATGCTTAATGGCGTTCAACAGCTACGCGGCTGTGGATTGTTCAACGTTAGAAGCGTGGGATTCCGCCACGGTGTACACCGGTGGTGATCAGGTTTCACATGACGGCAGCGCGTACTCAGCGAATTACTGGAATCAAAATAACAACCCGAGCCAATTTGAGGGTGACTATGCACAATGGAAAAAGATTGATGTGTGTAGTGGCGGCGGAGGTGGCGGTACGCCAAATGAAGTACCAACGGCTTCATTAACGGCACCCTCTGCTTCTGACGTGATTACTGAAGGCGATAATGTTGTATTGAGTGCAACAGCACTAGATTCTGATGGCAGTGTGGCTTCGGTTGAGTTCTTTGTTGATGGCGCATCTGTTGCGGTAGTCACAGCGGCACCTTTCGAAGCGACTTGGGCTGCAACGTCGGGTAATCATCAGGTTTCTGTTGTTGCAACGGATAATGAAGGCGCAGCAAGTGTTGCAAGTGCGGTTTCTGTTTCTGTTGATTCAGCACAACCAGGGAATGAAGCACCGACAGTTTCAGTTGCACTTTCAGTGACATCTGTTGATGTTGGTGGTGTAGTCACACTGACAGCAACGGCAGCAGATAGCGATGGCACGGTTGATAAGGTTGATTTCTACGTAGCGGGTGCTCTTGTGGGCACTGCTGCAACGAGCCCTTACACGTTAGATTACACAACAACTCAAGCGGGTTCTTTAGCGGTTTACGCGAAAGCAACAGACGACCAAGGTGCGACTGCAGATTCTGCGTTGGCATCTTTGACCGTGAACGGCGCTCCAACAGTGAGCACATGTCGCCCTGATGGCTTATATCAAACTCAAGGTGTCGATGTTCCTTACTGTACAATTTACGATGATGAAGGCCGTGAGAAAATGGGCGCAGACCATCCCCGTCGTGTCATTGGTTACTTCACAAGTTGGCGTGCAGGGGATGACCCACAAGCTGCTTACCTAGTAAATGATATTCCTTGGGAACAACTCACACACATTAACTACGCTTTCGTGAGCATCGGTTCAGATGGTAAAGTAAACGTCGGTGATGTAAACGATCCAAATAACGCAGCGGTTGGTAAAGAGTGGCCGGGTGTGGAAGTTGATCCGGCATTAGGCTTCAAAGGTCACTTCGGTGCATTAGCGACAGCGAAGAAAAAACACGGCGTGAAAACGTTAATCTCAATCGGTGGTTGGGCTGAAACAGGTGGTCACTTCGCGACTGATGGCAGCCGCGTGGCTGATGGTGGTTTCTACACCATGACGACCAATGCTGATGGTTCTATCAACCATCAAGGTATCGAAACATTCGCGACTTCAGCGGTCGAAATGCTGCGTAAGTACCAGTTCGATGGTCTAGATATCGATTACGAATACCCAACTTCTATGGCTGGCGCAGGTAACCCATACGACAAAGACTTCATGGAGCCGCGTCGTCAATACCTGTGGGCGTCGTACCAAGTGTTGATGAAAGTGCTACGTGAGAAGCTCGATGCGGCGTCTGCGCAAGATGGCAATCACTACATGTTAACGATCGCAGCGCCTTCTTCTGGTTACCTATTACGCGGTATGGAAACATTCGATGTAACCAAGTACCTCGATTACGTAAACATCATGTCTTACGACCTTCACGGTGCGTGGAACGATCACGTAGGTCATAACGCAGCCTTGTTTGATACGGGTAAAGATTCAGAGCTAGCGCAGTGGAACGTATACGACACGGCGGCTTACGGTGGTATTGGTTATCTGAACACGGATTGGGCTTACCATTACTTCCGTGGTTCTATGCCAGCAGGCCGTATTAACATCGGTGTGCCTTACTACACTCGTGGTTGGCAAGGCGTAACGGGTGGTGAGAATGGTCTTTGGGGCCGAGCAGCACTGCCAAACCAATCTGAATGTTCAGCGGGTACGGGTGAAGGCGAGAAAAACAACTGTGGCCATGGCGCTATTGGTATCGACAACATGTGGCACGATACCGATCCAAAAGGTAACGAAATGGGCGCGGGTTCTAACCCTATGTGGCACGCGAAGAACCTAGAGAAGGGTATTTGGGGCTCTTACGCTGAAGCTTACAAGCTTGATCCTGTGAATGATCCTTCAGATGTTCTAACGGGCACTTACACGAGAAACTACGACAGTGTGGCGGTTGCCCCTTGGTTGTGGAACGCAGAGAAGGGCGTATTCCTTTCAACAGAAGATAAACAGTCTATCGACGTGAAAGCGGACTACGTTATCGACAAAGAGATCGGCGGCATTATGTTCTGGGAACTAGCAGGGGATTATAACTGTTATGTTCTCGATGCGAATGGCAACCGAAGCTCTATCGATACGACTGAGCAAGCGTGTAACAGCGGTAACGGTGAGTTCCACATGGGTAACACCATGACGAAAGCTATCTACGATAAGTTTAAGTCTGCAACACCATATGGAAACAAAGTAGCGACGGGTGCTATTCCAACAGAAGCGCTAGATATCGCGGTATCGGTTGGTGGCTTCAAAGTCGGTGACCAAAACTACCCAATCAACCCTAAGATCACGTTCACGAACAACACAGGGCAAGCTCTTCCGGGTGGAACTGAGTTCCAATTCGATATCCCAGTATCTGCACCTGATAACGCGAAAGATCAATCGGGTGGTGGTTTGACCGTGATTGCTTCAGGTCATACTCGCGCGGATAACATCGGTGGACTAGATGGAACCATGCACCGAGTGGCGTTTACGTTGCCGACATGGGAAGAGCTTCCTGCTGGCGGTGTGTATGAGTTAGACATGGTGTATTACTTGCCAATTTCTGGCCCTGCTAACTACGCGGTGAATGTCGGTGGCGTTGATTACGCGTTTAGCTTCGAGCAGCCAGATCTACCATTAGGTGATATCAGTTCAGGTGGCGGTAACCCTGGCGATGGTGGCACCAATCCAGGTACATGTGATACGGCAGGTTTAGCGGTTTACCCAGACTTACCTCAGAAAGATTGGGCGGGTAATCCAAGCCATGCAAACACAGGTGACCAAGTGGTTCACAACGGCAGTATTTACCAAGCAAACTGGTGGACAAGTTCTGAACCGGGCAGTGATGGTAGCTGGACTCAGGTTTGTTCTTAATCTAACGCTAGATTATGTATTCATAGATAACGAATGAGAATGATTTTAAGTTTATTTATCAATACCTTAGTTTGATTTAAATACATGACTGAAGCGTAAAATTAAAACGCCGAACTGAATCCAGTTCGGCGTTTTTGCTATAAGTCACAGATTGCGTATAGAAACCTCTCAGAATATCGACACTCGTTCAGTAAAAAAGATAAGTATGATATAAAACAGTCTGCCTATAACAAAAAATAGCGTTACCTAAAATTAGAAAGCTATGGGGTAATCTTGAAAGTCAGACGTAAATACATTCTTAGTTTCTCAATTGTGCTGGCCGTAGTTTCTCTGATCCTCTCTGCTGTTCAATTCAACCGGACGAAAGAATCATTATTAGATTCCAACCAATTCTTCTTTCGTACTATTGTGAACGCGAGTTACGACATCGTAGACACCACAGTCAACGAAGCGATCAAAACCTATCTAAAAGGTGTGACTGATACCGTCGCCTCTCACGCACTGCGTGTCTCTCCAGAACAAGAAGTTGAAGAAGTCATTCGAATTGCCAACGAATTGGTGATTGGAGAGTCTGGTTATATCTACCTGATGTCACCACAAGGTATTCATCTATATCACCCGTTTTTACAAGGGAAAAATCGCGCGCATTTAACCCATATTCAACAACAACTGAGCTTACAGTCTGGAATGACCCAATACTCGCACGCCAATCCACATGAAGTTGGCAAGCGTGCGAAGGTCGCATATTCAGTGAGGCTACCGAGTGGCAATACATTGGTGGCGACCACCTATAAAGATGAACTGATGTACCTGGTTGATCTCGAAGCACTTAAAGACAAATTGAGAAAGTACTCGTATGGCGATAGTGGCTATGTATATATCGTTGATTTACAAGGCACGTTAGTCCTTCAACCTAACTTTGAACACGAGCACTTAAAAACCTTGATTGATGACTCTTCAGAGTTGCTTATCGATAAAGTCGTCGATGAACCTGAAGGTCACTTTAGTTACTCTATCTCTACGGCAGATGGCACGACGAGTAAAAACATCTTCTACAAGTTTTATCCGTATCTTAATTGGGTTATTTCTGCTGGTGTCTTAGAACAAGAGCTCAACAAGAACCACAGCTTATTGTTGGCAAGTTTGATGACGTTGGTTGTTAGTCTACTGAGTATCATTGTTGTTCTGGTGCTTTACCTGCGGCATCGTCATCTCAAAATATTGGATGTTGCGAGCCTCGATTACCTCACAGGCCTTCCTAGCCGACGGAGTTTTATCGAGCAGCTAAAACTGAAAATTACTCAAAGGTCGCCTTATCCGCTAACAAATGTCGGTGTCATTTTGCTGGATATTGACCATTTCAAGCGGGTGAACGATCAATATGGTCATGCTCAAGGCGATAGGGTTATCTGTGAGGTCGCAAAATCACTGAAGAGATTTGTTAACCGTCGTCGTTTGATTGCACGCTATGGCGGTGAAGAGTTTATTTTGGTGACGTTTGATTGTGATGAACATGAGTTATTCGAATTATCAGAGGCGTTACGGTTATGTGTTGAGCAACTTCAAGGCTTAGTGTCGCCAGTAACAATCAGCGCTGGTTGTTGCCATGCTCAAGCACTGACTGACATTGAAACCGCTATCGATAAAGCCGACAAAGCGCTTTATCAAGCAAAAGAGAGTGGACGTAACAACACTCAAGCGTATCGAGAGAACGAATATCACGTTGCTTACATGTGATCGGTTGAAAGCCTCATTGAATTGAAAAGTTTTGTTCACACAAATCGAGCTCTTGAGAACGACAAACACAAAAAAGCCCAAATAGATCGCTCTATTTGGGCTTTTTCAGAATTATTTGAAAGGCTAATCGTTAATTTAAGCTTTCGCTGCTTTCATCGCTTCCGTTTTTTTTTCCTTTTGCATTTTTGCAAGGAAGTAGATGTTTACACAAGCGATAAAGCCGTTGGTGGCTGCAACTGGCCATGCGTCAATCATGATGCCGTATGCTGTGAAGAGTGCACAGCCAATAAAGTTAAGGACACGCAGACGAACGATATCTTTCATTGTTAATGAAATTGCGACCATAATAGACGCAGCGTAACCTAAAATTTCAACCATATTGAATTCCATTGTTTGACCCTCTTAAATTTGCCGATACTTTGTCGGTACCAATTCTTCTCTTCATGAGATGATTGAGGAAGCTCCGTGCCTCGAATGGTCTGGTTTTGTTTAACGGGGAGAACTATACCAACTCTGTTTTTGTGATTAAACCCCCAAAACAGACAGAGGTGAAGGTTAGCGATTACGCAAACGTTTAATGACCTTTCTATTAACATAATTACTATTTATGTTGGAGGTTGAATTGATAGTTATTCTTATATAGGTAAGGAAGCCTCGAATGATAAAACGATCCATTTGTGCAACAAAAAGCATAAAAAAAGCAGCACTATTGGCTTTGATGGCTATTGGGCTGACCGCATGCTCTACGCAAGAAATACCACCCACACACAATTATGGTGTGGTCACTAGCGGTGACTTTGGTTTCATGAAACACGGCGTGATGACGTACTCCTGGCACCCTGAGTCAGAAAAGGTTTACCTTTCTCAAAAATACGATGAAACCGTGGTAACCGATTTAGTGCGTGATTCGATTCAAGAACAGCTCTCAAGTAAAGGTTATCAGTTAAAGCAGGATGGTGTCGGTGATGTTGTTGTAGGCTTTGGATTAGCGGAAGAATCGGAACTGAACGATGAGTCTATCTTCGATGCGATTAAGCTATTTACTGGTGTGCCATTTTACGATGGTGAAGGTAAAGTCGCGGAGAAAGGGTCGTTGTACATTGCGTTTTTCGTACCTAACTCAGAGGTCGTACAATGGCAAGCATTAGCACAGTCTGGCATCCAACCTGATTTAGAGCCAAGCGAGAGCAAACAGCGTATTACTGGCTTTGTTGAAATGTTATTTAGACGCATGCCTGAGCGATAGCATTAGGCGTTGAATGCATTCGTGGAGTAAATATTAGTTGTGGAAAATATGGTCAGATCGCAGATTATACTTTTTTATTTGTAACGAATGGTACAAATACGTAAAGCAACGTAAAGTTCGCGCTTCTTTTGCTAGCATTTGTCTATACTGCTCAAAACGTTAACTTAGGTTTGATTCAATGAAACTGTTTTCCAAATACTCTCTCCCTCTATTAAGTATATTCATTGTAAGTAACGCCGCGATGGTAAGTAATGCAGCTATCGCAGCACCTTCTATAGTACCAAGCCCACCTAGCCTAGGCGCAAAAGGGTATGTGTTAATTGATTTTAATTCTGGTGATGTGCTGGTAGAAAAAAACGCACATACGAAGTTAAACCCAGCAAGCTTGACCAAACTGATGACCAGTTATGTGGCAGGTCAAGAGATGAAGCGAGGCAACATCTCTGCTGATGATCAGGTACGAATCAGTGAGAACGCGTGGGCGAAGAACTTCCCAGACTCTTCAAAAATGTTCATCGAAGTAAACACCGATGTAGCAATGATGGATCTTTATCGTGGCTTGATTATTCAATCCGGTAATGATGCTAGCGTTGCGATTGCAGAGCATGTTGCAGGCTCACAAGATGCATTCGTTGACCTGATGAACTCTTGGGCTACCTCTCTGAAGCTAGAAAACACCCATTTTGCCAATGCACATGGTTTGGATGCAGACGACCTCTATTCGACTCCTTACGATATCGCGTTACTCGGTCGTGCCATTATTCGTGATTTACCGGATGTGTATGGCTTATACAGCGAACGCTCTTTCAGTTACAACGGCATCACTCAACATAACCGTAATGGCTTGTTGCGTGATAGAAGCTTAACCGTTGATGGCATGAAAACGGGCTACACCTCTGGTGCTGGCTACAGTTTGGCGAGTTCAGCGACACAAGGTGAGATGAGACTTATCGCGGTTGTGATGGGCGCATCAAGCGTTAAGAGCCGTGAATCAGACAGCAAACAGCTGTTGAGCTACGGTTTCCGTTTCTTCGATACACTAAACCCGCATAAAGGCGGCGATCAAGTGGCTGAAGAGAAGGTATGGTTTGGTGAGCAAGACACATTGAAATTAGGTGTGGCAGAAGACACGTTCATTACGTTGCCTAAGTCAGACAGTAAAAAGCTGACTGCATCTATCGAGCTTAACTCTGAACTGAAAGCGCCAATTGCAGAAGGTCAAACTCTAGGTGTGGTTCATTACACCGTTGATGGCGAAGATGTTCAAACTCAGCCTTTGATCGCGCTTGAAGCGGTTGAACAGGGCGGTTTGTTCAAACGTTTAATAGACTACGTTAAGCTGTTCTTCGCGAGCCTGTTCTAAATAGAGCCTGTGGCGATAAGCCGCGCTGAAAAGTCGAAATATTATGGGTGTTGTGAGTGAATCACAGCGCCCTTTGTTATTTCTACATCAATGAAAACGCCGCGCCGCACTATCTTTATTAGCCGTAGCGGGCGGTTTCGATTACTATACGCAAAATTTAGCAGTGTAGTCACTTATGACGATAGATATAAAGAACGTAACCGAACCCGAAGTAACCTGTGCAAATTGTCAGGCATGCTGTTGTCGTTTAGAGGTTATGATCATCACAGATACGGGCGTACCTGAAGAGCACATCGCTTATGATGAATGGGGCGGTGAAACCATGAAGCGCTTAGACGACGGCTGGTGTTCTGCGGTAGATAGAGAAACACTGATGTGTACTATCTACGAAAACCGACCATGGATCTGTCGCGAGTTCGAAATGGGCTCTTTCGAATGTGTTGACCAGCGCAAAGATGTGATGGGCTAGGCGTCTGCAGTATTGAACTCAGTAACTAAAGTACGCTAATGAACTGTGATAATCACATTAAAATTAAATATCAGGGTTCTATACCTTAAGCAGTTGTAGAACCTTGATGCGTTTTATGAGATCAAATATTGAGTGAGATAAGAGTCTTAGCTCGATAAGTTAGAGTTTAGAACTCGGAAGGCACTTCAAACTCCATCCATTCACCGGTTGTCGGGTGAATCAACTTTAAGTAGCCAGCGTGCAGGTGTAAGCGCTCGCGTTTGTATCCGTATAAGTCGTCACCACGAATAGGTACAGCAAGCCCTAATGGATGAGCACAGTGCACTCGCAGCTGGTGGGTTCGCCCTGTTTTAGGGTACAAGTGAACCTTGGTTTTGCCATTGTGAGTGCTAACCACTTGCCAATGGGTCTCTGCATTTCGGCCGTGTTGGTGACAAACCAGTTGTCTTGGTCTGTCCGTGATGTCGCCGCGCAAAGGAAGGCTGATATTGCCAGATTCGCCCGTTATCTCGCCATCTAACAAAGCGGTGTAGCGTTTCTCTACGGTTCTATTAATGAACTGCTTCTGAATATGCTTGTTTGATTCCGCCGTGAGCGCCAAGATCAACAAACCTGACGTCGACATATCCAACCTATGGATAATCAAAGGACCAGTCGCATCCGGGTAACGCGCTTTTATGCGGGTATAAACTGAATCTTCGATGAACTTACCGGGAACCGACAAGAACTCTTCTGGCTTATTGACGACTACGATTTCATCGTCTTCATAAACAATATTAAAAGACTTACCAACCGCAGGGTTCACGATAAGCGGGTTATCTTCTAGCTCTATGCCACTTAACTGGTGTTCGAGGATCTCAAAGCTTTTACTCTGACAAACAGGGTAGAGGTTTGCGTGTTGTCGAATGATGTCTGTAGGCGGTAATCCCCACCAAAATTCAGACAAAGCTAACGGCTTGAACCCGTGTTCAAAGGCGAAGTTAAGCAGCTTTGGTAGGCAGCAGTCACCAGAGCCTTCAAGCGCGTCTTTACCATCGAGCAACTCGAGTAAATTCTTAGATTGCTTGGCTTGATTGATAAAGCGATAGTGAGAGAGGCGTTGAGTTTCCAACTGTTGTGAAACTGCTTGGTGATCTTGCTTACGGTTTTTCAGTTCGCTTTCAATCAAATCAATTTGTGATTGGCGCTCTGCGATCTTCTGTTTCCACTCAATACGAAGTGCTTTTAGGTCACGTTTCTCTTGGCTACTTTGATTGCCCAGTTGTTTGAGCAAATTCGCCGCTGACTCTAGATTCCCTAATGCTTTTTCTTGATTGGCTTGTTCTCTGAGTTCGTTACGCTGAGCTTTGTTTGCGGCCATTGCTAACTGAAAGGCTTCGATAGCTTTTGCTGATTCGATTTTTAACCCTTCAAGCTCGGCCAATAATGTGTCTAGATTGTGCGACTGTTGCAGCTTTTCAATGTCGTCCGAGAGCTGCAATTGTCGAGCAAGGTTCGCACTGTTTTGAGATTGAAACTGTTTTGAATCGAAGGCTGGTGGAACAAAGTGAATGTTGTTTAACTGAGAGACCAAAGCCGGATCTAACTGCAAGCCTGAAAACGCAGAAAGGTAACCTAACCCTTGTGTGGTTGGATTCTGAACAAGAAGCACAGCGTAGAGATTACCTTGCGAGGTTTCATTCACACCACAGTCGACAAGTGATTGCTGAAGCTGCAGCATAGCGAATTCACACACAGGGTGCGGGGTATAGTAATACGGAAACGTAAAACGAGTCGGTAGCGCTAAATCGACATTCGTGTTTGCTAGGTGCAGAGGTGTGTATTGAGCGACGTTTGTTGGCATTAAGATCAAACTCTATGGCTGTTCAGTTAGAGTTCGGTATTGTTGTCGAAATGAAGACAAATGAGAAGCCAAAGCAGAAGATAAATCGGCTTTGGCTTCATTTAGTTTCTTGTGTTTACTCTAGCAAGCACGTGTTTGAGTGAAACTCGATCAGTTCGAGTGTTCTAGCTCTACTTGCTCAGCTTTTTGGTAAGCAGGGTGGCTCTTTAAAAGTTCACCGTATTTAGCGATGTTAGGGTAAAGCGCAGTTGCACCAAAGTTACCAACGATTTCTACGATGAACGACATCATAAAATCTGCACCTGTTAATGTGTCTGCAACCAAGTAGGTTTTACCTTCAAGTGCATTATTCACGTAAGTTAAGATCTTTTGGTTTTCATCGTCTGCATAACCGCCTAGGAAGTTAGTTTCGCAGCCGTCCTTCATTACAAAGATCTTAAGCAGCATTGGCAAAATACCTGAACTCTCAGCGAAGTGAAGCCATTGCGAATACTCAACGTAGTTTGCGGTGCCGCGTGTAGGTGCGAACTTACCCTGACCGTATTTGTCGATTAGGTATTCCGTGATAGCACCAGATTCAGTGATCACGACGCCATCGTCTTCAATGACAGGAGATTTACCCAATGGGTGAATGGATTTGAGTTCTGGTGGTGCAAGAAAAGTGACACTGTCTCGTTGGTAGGGTTTGATTTGGTAATCTACCCCAAGCTCTTCCAATAGCCAGATGATGCGCTTTGAGCGCGACTTATTCAGGTGATGCAAAGTAATCATGATTCTACCTAGTTAACGGGTTCAGTTTATTGAATTTATTTAGCTTCGTTCGTTTTGATAACAAGCTTACCGAAGTTCTGACCTTCCAATAGGCCCATGAATGCTTGTGGCGCATTTTCTAGACCTTCAACCAGGTGCTCACGATAGTGCATCTTGCCTTGAGACAACCATTCTGTCATTTGAACAGCAAATTCGTTGTAACGGTGTGCGTAGTCATCAAAGATGATGAAACCTTGCATCTTAATTCTTTTAACAAGCAGCATACCCATCAGGCTAGACATACGATCTGGTCCTTCAGGCAGTGAAGTCGCATTGTATTGAGAGATAAGGCCACACACAGGAATACGAGCACCTGTGTTAAGCAGAGGCATTACTGCATCGAATACCTTGCCGCCAACGTTTTCAAAGTAAACGTCGATGCCGTTGTCACACGCTTTAGCCAATTGCTCCGCGAAGTCGTCAGCTTTGTGGTCGATGCATTCATCAAAGCCAAGAATCTCTTTCGCGTACTGACACTTCTCTTGACCGCCTGCAACGCCGATAACACGACAGCCTTTTAGTTTGCCGATTTGTCCAACGGTTGCGCCTACAGCACCTGTTGCTGCTGCAACGACTAGCGTGTCGCCTTCTTTAGGTTGGCCGATATCAAGCAAGCCCATGTAAGCAGTAAAACCAGGCATACCCATGATGCCAAGCGCGTAAGAAGGGTGCGTTGGTTCTTTACCTAGTTTGATAAGGCCTTCACCGTTAGACACACCAAGATCTTGCCAACCTGTGTAAGCCAGTACCCACTCGCCAATTTCGTAATCAGCGTGGTTTGATTCTTCAACCTGACATACGGTTGCGCCTACCATCACTTCATCAATCGCAACGGGATCTGCGTAAGATTTAGCATCGCTCATACGACCACGCATGTATGGGTCTAGAGAAAGGTAAACTGAGCGAAGTAACATCTCGCCGTCTTTGATGCTTGGCGCAGCTACTGTCTCTAAACGGAAGTTGTCTTGAGTCGGTGCGCCAACTGGGCGAGAAGCCAATACGATTCGGCGATTGTCTTGTTGAGTCATTGGATGTCCTTAATTGTGTATTTTATACATTTAGAATTAGACCAGTCGTCTAGTCTTGTTGTCTAAAAATCCCGCCGTCATCAAATTGATAAGAGGGCGGGTGATTTTTTTAAGTTAAAGCCAATAAAGCGCGCTGCGCGTTATTAGCTTTCACCTTTTAAAATTCGTTCGGTAAGGCTCAAAGCTGACTGTAAGCTATGTGAGCTTTGGCTCAGCTTGCTCAATAAGCTGGCGCCTAACCACATTGAGTATAGGTTCTGAGCTGCTTCTTGGCTCTCTTCAACCTTTATGGAGCCATCTTCAATACCGCCGACAATGCACTGTTCGATGGTATTCGTCACTTTTTCTGCACCCTTTAATAGCGCTTGGCGCATAGGATCAGAAAGATCAGAAACTTCCGCGCTGAGTTTAACGACCAAGCATTTATGAGCATTGCAGGTGCCGTTTTCAATCTGTGACCATCGAGTGAAATAACTGACAATTCTCTGGTAATGGTTGCCTTCACCATGAACCAAAATAGTTTCAACTCTGCTGATGTAGGTCTCAAAATAGTGCTGGATCAGAGCCTCGCCAAATTGCTCTTTCGATTTAAAGTAGTGGTAAAACGACCCTTTCGGCACGTCCGCTTCTTTAAGCAATTGCGATAAGCCAACGCCGTTAAAGCCGTTGTTCACTATTAATTGGTAGCCAACATCTAAAACATGCAGGCGTGTGTCATTCGTTTTTTCGTTCATGGGCGGTACTATAAGTTAAATTAGACCAGTCGTCTAGTGGTCGGTTTTCGAGGGTATATTTGGTCGTTGTTACAGTAGCTAAATATCTAAAGAGGCTTCAAATGTTCAGATATAAAAAAGCCCCGACATAGCGCGTATGTTGGGGCTTAAATCAGTAACTTCGATTATTTGATAGAGATGAGTTCTACATCAAAAATCAGAGTCGATGATGGTGGGATAGGGCCTGAACCGCCTTTACCGTAAGCTAGAGTGCTTGGAATAAATAGACGAACTTTTTGGCCTTCAACCATGTAAGTCAAACCTTCTTGCCAGCCTTTAATTACTTGCTTAAGAGCAAATGAGATTGGCTCGCCGCGCTCAACAGAGCTGTCGAAAACAGTGCCGTCGATTAGCGTACCGTGGTAGTGAACCGTTACTTTGCTGTTCTTAGTTGGGTGCTCTGTGCCTGTACCTTCTTCAAGAACAAGGTATTGAAGACCGCTTTCAGTCGTAATCACGCCTTCTTTAGTGCCGTTTTCAATTAGAAATTGTTGGCCTTGTTCGAAGTTTTCTCCGCCAGACTTATGATTCGTCCAAGTACGGTAAATCATGAAACCCGCCAAAAGAAAGACAATGACCGGGATGACAAATTTAGACATAGTAAAACCTATTTATATTGAGTGCTGAATTTCGTAGTTAATACAAAATGTGTTAATCAGTTGACTAAAGCCGTGATTATGGTTGAGTCAAAAGGTAGTTGATCGTTTTTGCAATGCCAGCAACGTCTTGGTGACCTGCTGTTAGTACTTGGTATTTACCGTTGATGATAAAGGTTGGTACTGAGTTGATCTGACCTTTTACTGAGATCTCTTCTGCTTGCTTAACGTAGTCGAAAAGAGCGACTTGCTGTTCTTTATTCAGCTGGTATGGGCTAACCAAACCACGAGAAGTAAACGCTGTCTCTAGTGCTTGTTGACGCTGCTCAGGTGTTGCATCTGCACCCATTTGAACGGCACCAAATAGGTCGTCCATGAATGCGTGGTCAGGCGTCGCATCAAGCTGCATCACTGCTGTGTAGTAGATCATTGCGCTGATTTGAGCGCTTTCGTTGAACGTCACGTGCATCTTGCCAATAGTTTGGTCTGTTAGAGATTCAATCTCTGGAATGGCACTTTCCATTTGACGGCAGTGACCACAGTTAAGAGAGAAGATTTCAGTGATCGGAGACAAGTTAAATTCTGTTAGAGCAGTAGGAAGCGCTTCGTATTGAACGCCTTTTTGTGGCTCGTCTGTTTCACTACAACCCGCGATAATGAGTACGGCAGCGAGTGCTGTGATGAATTTAGTAAATGGTTTAAACATAATGTTTGCTCTAGCGTTGAGAAGTCGTGAGATTCTAACTATTTAGTACGAATTGGAAAACAATTATAAGGTAAATAAATGCAAACAGTTCGAACTAGCGGCTGAAGACAAGCTAGTAGACGGTTAACTGTGATCAACAGCACTTTTTGGGGTTCTGCTTTCTTTTCGTCTAAAGTTTTTCCCTCGGTGCCGATATAGACATTAGTGAATGGTTTATCTGCATGAGTGGTTGGTGAAGTAATGAGATATTTAGCGATAATGTTAAGCATAGCTTTGGCTGGGTGTGAAGCCACGTCACCAACTGACTTACTTGGCGGTGACATGCTAGAGACTGCACCACAAACCGATTACGACTTGATGCATCCTGAATGGGGTGTGGTTCAAACGACTCATGTAGCAAGCAATCGTGGGTACTCTATCCAGAGTAGCACTCATCAACACAGAACCATCACGACCAACTACGGACGTGGCGTTTCGACTAACGACCCACTGGAAGTCTTTTTAAGACAAAACCGCATCGATTTTGAAGTGTTGCCGGGTAACCATGTGATGGTAAAGCTTGAGCAGCACGTGAACTTTAAAACAGGTTCAGCATTCCCTGAGCCAGCGTATAATCAATGGCTAGATACGCTAGGCAGCTACCTTGCTCAACGCCAAGATATTGATGTGGTGATTGAAGGGCACACCGATAACACGGGCACAGATCGAATCAATGATCCGCTTTCAGAGCAGCGAGCAAAAGAAGTGAAGGCTCGATTAGAGAGTAACTACGTATCAAGTCGTTCCATCTATACTCGTGGCTTCGGTGAGTATGTTCCAGCTTGCACCAACGCTTCTGCGCAAGGCAAGGCGTGTAACCGCCGTGTTGAATTGATGCTGATTGTCACGAAGTAGTCGTTTGAACTTTCGCGCCCAATTTGAAGCGATTAACGCCAAATAACAGACATAAAAAATCCCTCACATTCGAGGGATTTTTTGTATCTGACTTTTGTTGCTTTATTGCTTATGCAAACTGCTTTTCTAAGTAAGTCACGATATCTGAAGATTCGTACATCCACTCAGTTTTACCGTCTTTTTCGATACGTAGACAAGGCACTTTCACACGACCGCCGCCAGCTTCAAGCTCAGCACGGTGTTGCTCGTTGTTTTTTGCATCACGAAGTTCAAATTGAACCGACTGACGTTTCATCGCGCGGCGCACTTTCACACAAAATGGGCACGCTTCGAATTGGTATAACGTGTGCGTTTTTGCTTGCTCATTTACTTTGCTTTGTTCTTCTTGAGAACGCTTCACACCACGTGGGCTGAAAACAAAATTCAATAACAAGATGACACGACCTAAGAACCAACGGATAAACTTCATAACTCTCTCTACATATTTAAAATTAGCGTTACAATTTGCAGCATTATATACACAAGTTTTGTCAGATGCTCGCAACAAACCGCTAATATCTATTTTGTCCGTTCGATCGTATGAGACTTAGCCACATTTAGCCCTAAACGCTTAGACAGTCGAGTCAGATTTGCTCGGTCTGTTTTCAGAACTCGCCCTGCTTGTGCCCAGTTAAAGTTGGCATCTTCCAACACCTCAGTAATGATACTGCGTTGAAAATCGTCCGTTGCACCACGTAGCCCTGCAGAAAGGTCGATCGTTGGTGTCGATAATGGTGTGTTTTTCACCTGAGTCGTCGCAATTGGCTGATCTTGGTCTAGAGGACCACAATCTTCCTTGGTGATTGTCACCAGGTTTTTATTGGTGCTGCGCGCTAACGCTTTCAATGCGGAACGACTGATCACATGCTCAAGTTCACGCACGTTACCCGGCCAACCATAACGGTTTAGGAAAGAAAGAACGTCGGAGCGGAACTTAACTTGGTTGATACCAAGCTTACGACGAGCTTGTTCTAAGAAGAAACCCGCTAATAGGCTGATGTCGTCACCACGATCTTTCAGTGCTGGCACCGCGATAGGATACACACTCAATCGGTGGTACAAATCGGCTCTGAATCGACCGTCTTCAACTTCTTGTTTTAGATCTCGGTTTGTCGCTGCCAATACTCGCACATCAATGGTTTGAATGTTGTCTTGGCCAACCGGTTGGATTTCGTTGTTTTGCAGCGCACGTAGGAGCTTACTTTGAGCGGCCAAAGGCAATTCACCAATCTCATCAAGGAACAGTGTGCCACCATCGGCTAAAGCAAATTTACCTAAGCGGTTTTTGTCTGCGCCAGTGAACGCGCCACGAACGTGACCAAACAGTTCACTCTCTACTAAGTTTTCAGAAATTGCAGCACAGTTTACGTAGACGAGTGGGTTACGTTTACGTTGAGATTGGTGGTGCAGGGTGCGAGCCACAAGCTCTTTACCAACCCCGGTGTCACCATGAATCAAGATATTAAACTCAGATGGAGCTACAACAGCGATGTCGTTCTTAAGCGCGACCATGGTGTCACTGTTACCAATCAACTCACCGCCGTCACGTTCCCACGCTTCTACGTTCAATTCTTCGAGTAATTGCTTTGACTGTTTTGCTTGATGCTCAAGTTGCGAGAAGGTCAGTGCCATCTGCATGGTTGAGGCTGCAATAGCTGCCAGTACTTCAAGGTTACGCGCCGGAATATTCGCGAAGACATCAGGTTTCAAGCTGTCTAGAGTCAGAATACCTAAGAGCTTATCGCCAAATAGCAAAGGCAAGCCCATACAAGCATGCATTGGTAAATCGCCATCATGGTCAATAAGCAAACCATCGAAAGGATCGGGTAAGGAGCTGTCAGCATCGAAACGAACAGGAGAGCGAGACGCGCAGATCTCTTCAAACCGTGGGTGTTCTGAAATGATAAAGCGACGACCGAACGTATCTCGGCTGAGCCCTTGCATTGCGATAGGTACTAGCGTGTCGCCTTGAAGGCTTAAAAGCGCGACACAATCACACGTTATGGTTTTGCGAATGGCATCGATCAGGCGATTGAAACGATCTTGATCGTTGACACCACTTGCGAGGCCAATGGTCATTTCCATGAGGGTAGATGCGGAGATATCTTGCATAAAAAACTCTAACCGTGTGTGTTTATCTACATAATAGAGTCTTATTGACTTAAAAAAAAGGTCTTTTTGACATTTTTATAAGATGAGTTTTGAGAAGAAAACCAGTAATGACGGGGATTGATAAAGTTGGCACTGATTGTGCAGAAGATACAGAGAAGCCCAATTATAGCGCTGATTAAACAGACTATTCTTGATCTCAATCAATCAGGTTGCATTAATCAGGTTTCGCGATTTTTTGAAATGAAAACGAGTCAAAATAACTCAGTTTCTAAAAATAACTAAGGTTTCAGAAAATCGATAAGTCATTCTTAATTTTTAGTAGTCAAAATGACATATAGGTCATAAGGCTCAGTGTTCGGAGTAAATTCATGCTTAACAATGCACATATCGAAATCATCAAATCTACTATTCCTCTACTTGAGAGCGCAGGCCCAGCTTTAACTCAGCATTTTTATCAACGTATGTTCACGCATAACCCTGAGTTGAAAGATATCTTCAATATGACTCACCAAAGAACAGGTCGCCAAGGCGTAGCACTGTTTGAAGCTATCGCGGCATATGCAAAGAACATTGAAAATCTAGCAGCGTTAACAACTGCCGTTGAACGTATTGCTCAGAAACACACAAGCTTTAACATTCAACCAGAGCACTACCAAATTGTTGGTTTGCACCTGATTGAGACATTACGTGAACTAGCTGCTGACGCCTTTACTCCAGAAGTGGAAGAAGCATGGACAGCCGCTTACCTATTCTTGGCGCAAGTATTCATCGATCGTGAAGCTGAACTTTACCTACAGCGTAAGCAAGCTGTTGGTGGTTGGGAAGCAGCGCGTGCGTTTGTGATTGCAGACAAAATCGAAGAGTCAGCGCTAGTAACAAGTTTTATCCTTCAGCCAAAAGACGGCGGTGAAGTTCTGGATTACACACCAGGTCAATACATCGGTATCGAAGTGAAACCAGAAGGCTCTCAATACAGCGAGATTCGTCAATACTCACTGTCTGATAAGCCAAACGGCAAGCAATACCGTATTTCTGTTAAACGTGAAGGACAAGGCCAAGAGACACAAGGCGTTGTATCTAACCACCTACACGATAAGGTTGCTGTTGGTGATGAGGTTAGCCTATACGCACCAGCGGGTGACTTCATGTATCAAGAGCGCAGCAAGCCAGTAACACTTATCTCTGCAGGTGTTGGTGTAACGCCAATGCAGTCTATGCTTGAGTT
The DNA here is from genome assembly GCF_002877735.2 of Vibrio sp. 10N.261.54.E10. Lineage (NCBI taxonomy): Bacteria > Pseudomonadati > Pseudomonadota > Gammaproteobacteria > Vibrionales > Vibrionaceae > Vibrio > Vibrio sp. 10N.261.54.E10. The sequence continues at coordinate 192,173 of NZ_MCXE02000002.1, read as the reverse complement.
CCTAAACACGGAAGATAAAAACGAGCCAGTACTTTACCTTCACGCTTGTGAGAACGTAGGCCAACACTCTTTCACGACTCGTGTTAAAGATATTGTTGCCGACAAAGGTTGGGAAGCGAAAACGTGGTACATGAACAAAGATGAATCTGCATGTGAAAACACGCATCAAGGTCAAATGGATCTAGCGTCTATCTCTGATACTAAAGGCTTTGAAGAGAGCGATTTCTACATCTGTGGTCCTGTTGGTTTCATGAAGAACATCGTAGAGCAGCTAGATGCAATGAAAGTTGACCGTTCACGCGTTCACTACGAAGTATTCGGCCCTCACGCTAACTTCTAATAGGTCTCGGCATTTCTAGTAACACTCGCCTGAACTATTAATACCTTGCCTATTCAAAGGCCTCACAGTGTGAGGCCTTTTTGGGTTTGGTTGGTTTTGTCTGACATCATCGACTACTGCAGAACACGATGGTTCAGCTAAGATCTTTTCGCTTCTATCTAAGAACGTTTCATCTTCTTGGACATGTAGTCGGAATCGAAAAACTCAGGCCAGTACATTTTTACGTAACCACCGGCAACCCAAATCACTAGAATGGTGGCGATGGTTAGCTCAAAGAAACCAAACTTGTGTAGCCAATACCATTGTGGGTATTCCGCGCCGAAAAATGTAGTTAGACGATGCATGGCAATAGCGCTGATCACAGATGGGAAGGTGACGGCAGCAATCGAAGGTTGGAACTTCAAACGCATCAGGCGGATGTAACACAAGTAAATCAACAAAGTCATGGTGATGGCAATGCCCGCCAATGCACCTGTTAGAATCGGGTCTGGGTTGTCGAAGTTAACCAAGTAAGCGGCTAAAGATAAGTTAACCGGAGCTGCCATGATAGCGAGTGTTGGTCTTGCTCGGCGAGGAAGATTGCCTTCGAACACCAAGCGGTACAACACCACTGGCAACATAAGGAAATAGATACCAATACAAGTGACCGCAAGTGTTTCTGAAAATACGGTGTGCCCGAACTGTGTGCCAGCTAAGGAACTGCTGATCAAACCGACCGGATACAGAAACCAACTCGGTACAATGTTCGACATTTTGAAGTTGATGATCTGAAAACTGAAGAACAACACCATCATGGTAAAGTGCAGCAATAGCGCGCAGAACCAAACTGGGTAGGCGATAGCTGGCGATATCTCGGCTAAATAGTCGCACAGAATCAGTAAAGCCATGCTCATTGGTGCCATCAAGCTTCCGCTTAACGGGTGGCGAATATCATTAAGGAAGGTATTAAAGCTCGTTAAATAGCGCAGTAAAACAGGCAGCAATAATAGCGCGCCGAATGCAGCGAGGTAGGGACGAATTATCTCACCAATGCCCGGGATATATAACGCCCAAGCTTGTCCTAACCCAATAACGCCAAGTGCTAAAGACGCCTGAGATGGCGGCACATTTTTTACTTGGGTTAATCTTCTCCAGTTCAACGACTTGCTCCGACTTAGTTAATTACAGAATATTGGACTATTTGCCTTAGTTAGAGTGTGTAGGTCTTCCATCAATAGATTTTGAGGGCACTCAACTAATTTTGAGTGGATGATACCAAGTTTAACGTTTGCTTTTTTGATTTTGATACGGAATCGGGAGATTAAGCACGTTGAATGTGTGCTTTTGTTTCATGAGTCATTTGTAATTAACGTACTTCCTCTTGTTGAGGGAGATCTTGTTGTCTTAGTTTTTCGTTTTTCAGCGTACGGTTAAGCAGTTGACTGTAAATTGGCTGCCCACCTAACATTTGAGCAATGATTACCGCACCTAAGCAGGTGATGATCAACGGCAGGATCAGGTAGTAGTTATTGGTCATTTCGATAACCAACAGTATGCCAGTGATAGGCGCTCGCACGGTGGCGGCAAATAATGCTCCCATGCCAGCAATTGCAAACATACCCGGTTCAATATTCAGTTCGGGAAAGAATGCCGCTGCGATAAGCCCGAACGCATAACCAAAGAGTGTTCCTAGCGCAAGCATTGGTGCAAAGATACCGCCTGGCGCACCAGAGCCGAAACAAAGCAGGGTAGTGAGGACTCGGCCTAAGAAAATCAACAACAACACATTGGCGCTGTAGCTGCCATTCGTGATGTTCGGGATGATACCAATACCACCACCAGTTAATTCAGGTATATAAAGGAGCAACAAGCCAAAGCAACCGCCAAGTAGGGTGCCTGTCATCAAGTAGCGTTTACGGTCATTCTTGTGGATCGCCACAAACAGGTCTTGGGAAAGCGTAATCAGTTTATTGAAAATCACACCAAACAGGCCGAACAACACACCTAATAATAAGAATAACCAAAGTGCGTCGAGTTCAGGCGGCTGGTACTGAGGCATTGTGATAACGGCAGATTGGCCATTGATAGAACGAAATACAATGTTGGCTGAAACTGCTGAGATGATGACGGCTTTGATTGATATGAGTGAGTAGCGAAACTGCGGTCTCATCTCCTCGACTACAAACATGATGCCTGCCAGTGGTGCGTTGAATGCGGCGGCTAAGCCACCAGCGGCACCTGAAGCCAACAGTGAGTGGCGAGTGTCATCATCTTTGACTCGAAAGATATCGGTGACCATGCGACCAATACTGCCGCCCATTTGAACGGTTGGCCCTTCGCGGCCTAAAACCATACCAGAGCCTAACGCGCCCATGCCGCCAAAGAATTTTACGGGTAATACTCTCCACCATCGAACAGGACGCATGCCGTCCATTGCACCTTCGATTTCAGGGATACCTGAGCCAGCAGCTTCTGGAGCAAATCGGTGAACGAGGAAATAGCCAATAAAGGCAAATGCCGCACTAATAAGGAAAGCAGCAAGCCACAATGGTAAATGGCTACCGATTTCATCTTTCAGCCAATCGGTACGAGTTTCTGTGATGAAATGAACCGCAACTTCGAAATAAGTACCCACAACGCCCGCAAGTACACCCACAATACAAGAAAGAAAGAGAACGGAGGCTGGGGTCTTATCTCTTGAGAGAAATTGATTGATAGCATCCCTTGGCATTTTGGCTAATAAGGACTGCTTAATTTTCTCTCTTCTGGTCATAGAAATAAGTTTCCTGAATGAGTTAAGGCGGGGTTGCATTAAATTATACGCTTCCTCTGCATATCCTATAGCAACAAAGATGAAAAGTTGAATTTCATTTATGGAATGTGCGTGTTACATAAATGGAATCTATGGTCAATAGTGGAATCACCGTCACAGTTTTGATCGATTCTCTGGCGGCGGCTTGAATATCCCCAAAAATGAACCATAGTTAAATCGTAAAGCAACATAACGAACCGCAAGGAGAAGTGAGGTTTTACACACAATTTGGATGGATTCAGAAACAAAGTTTTAGTTCCTCGTTAAATGTTCAGGTCGATATTTAAGGCTTCCTGATTCGCGAACTCACGATTGAGTAACGAGGGTGAGGCGTACTGAGTAAGTACGCCTTTAGTTCGTCTGGAGCATCCCATTTCCTCATCCCGCTTCTACTGCTTTATCTCTTCTGATTATTTTCGCGCCAACCTCTATTAACGAATCTCAGTGTAAACAATCGATTGGGGTCAACTTTTTGGTGATTGAGTATATACTCCCTTAAAAAGGAGAACTGATATGACTAAAAAAGTTCCTACAAACATCATTACGGGTTTCTTGGGTGTTGGTAAAACGACAGCCATCTTGAACCTGCTAAAAAATAAACCTGAGAATGAAAACTGGGCTGTTCTGGTTAATGAATTCGGGGAAATCGGCATTGACGGTGCATTGATGACAGATCAAGGCGCTTTGATTAAAGAAGTGCCGGGTGGATGCATGTGCTGTACTGCGGGCGTGCCTATGTCAGTGGGTATTAATGCCTTACTTCGCCAAAAGCCAGACCGTTTATTGATTGAGCCGACAGGGCTTGGTCACCCTAAACAGGTTATAGCGACACTGACTTCCGATCAGTACACACCATATGTCGATTTAAAAGCGACGCTTGGTTTGGTTGACCCACGAAATCTGTCTAATGAAAAGTACACCTCGAATCAGAGTTTTAATGATCAACTAAATAGTGCAGATGTGATTCTTGGTACTAAGGTTGACCTTGTTCATTCTGAAGACATCGATGTGTTCAATGATTGGGTGACGGATCAAACGCCAGCAAAAGTCTTCCATAAGCTAATTCACGATGGTGAAGTGCCATTGGAAGTGTTAGACATTGAAAGAGTATACGGCAGTGCTTCCTCTCATATTGAAGCGCATCATCACGATCACGCTGAACAAGAGCCTCAATTCCAACTTCCTCCTGGTGAAGCTTTCATCCGTAAAGAGAATAAAGGACAGGGCTATTTCAGTTGTGGTTGGTTGTTTGGCGCAGAGCATAAGTTCGACTTCGATGCGCTATTCTCTATGTTGTCAGATCTAACGGCCGAGCGTGTAAAAGCTGTCGTGAACACCGACCAAGGTTGCTACGCATTCAATGTGGCGAATCAAGTCGTGTCTGTGAACGAAATTACGCTTGATGGCTTTGAATCTCGACTGGAAGTGATCGACTCGCAGCTCATGCCATGGGGCGATCTCGAGCAGATTCTACTCAAGCTGTGTGGCATCAAATAGCCCTGTTTTTGCTGTTTGAACCAAGGATCTTGGTGTTTACCTCGTTGAAGGCGGGATAAACACCAGATTAAATGAGAAAGTTTGCGTTATATCACGATAAATGTGAGATAAATCACTCTAATTACTTTATAGTGCTCGGCTGAAATAAGAATGTAGGCTGTCTGCTTAAGGAACCCGTAACAATGTCATTTTCCTCTCAAGGTTTTGCTCCTGAATTAGTCAAAGCGTTGACTGAGTGTGGTTATGAAAAACTCACTCCAATTCAACAAAAAGCGATTCCAATGGCTCGTAAAGGCCATGATATTTTTGCTACTGCTCAAACCGGTACGGGTAAAACAGCGGCATTTTCATTGCCTGTTATCCAACACCTTTTGAACAGCGGTAAAAAGGCGTCTAGAGGAACGGCTCGCGGCCTTATTCTTGCTCCAACTCGTGAGCTTGCTGCGCAGATCGCTCAAAACATTAAAGACTACGTTAAATACACAGATCTAAGTGTTTCTGCGGTTTACGGTGGTAACAAGATGTCTTCACAAGTTCGTCAACTAGAACTGGGTGTGGATATTTTGGTTGCAACACCTGGCCGTTTAGAAGAGCACTTAGAAGCGGGTAACGTGTCTATTGCTAACCTAGAATTTCTAGTATTTGATGAAGCTGACCGTATCCTTGATATGGGCTTTATCAATGCCGTTCGTAAGATCATGTTGGATGTAGAAACATCACCGCAAATCATGATGTTCTCTGCAACGACTTCTACTCAGTTAAACCAACTGTCTGTTGATATTCTGCGTAAACCAAAACGTATTAGTGTTGAGCGCGAAAACTCAACGGCTGCTACTGTCGGCCACGTGGTTTACCCAGTGGATCAAGAGCGTAAAACAGAACTGCTTTCTGAGCTGATTGGTCGTAAAAACTGGCGCCAAGTGCTTGTTTTTGTTAACTACAAAGAAACAGCGAACGATGTAGTTAAAGAGCTTAAGCTAGACGGCATTAAAGCAGTACTGTGTCACGGTGATAAAGCGCAAAGTGCTCGTCGTCGTGCTCTAGACGATTTTAAAGAAGGTAAAGCGCGTGTAATGGTAGCAACCGACGTTGCGGCTCGTGGTCTTGATATCGAAGACTTACCACACGTAATTAACTACGACATGCCTTTCCTAGCAGAAGACTATGTTCACCGTATTGGCCGTACAGGTCGTGCAGGTAAGCAAGGTCACGCTGTCTCTTTCGTTAACCGCGAAGAAGAGCTGACTGTCGTTCAAGTTGAAAAACTGATTCAACAGCGCATTCGTCGTGTTGAACAACCGGGTTATGAACCGAAGAAACGTGATGCTTACATCGAGAAGCTGAACACTAAATCGGCTTACAAAAACCGTCAGGGTCGTAAGAACAACGCGAACGAAGAGCCACAAGATCAAGCAAGCGCTGAACGTCGTTTGACTATGATGAAGCGAATTAAAAACCGTCGTAAGTAATTACGGTTGGTGATTGAAAAGAGCCACTGTTATGTGGCTCTTTTTGTTTGTATTGATCGCAATATTGTTTATTGTCATTACTGCTTCGTTTCAACCTCGCTTCATTTCAAGCCCGATCAAGAAACAAGAACTAATAAATAAAAACAAGTCGATAAGGTAATAATATGGATAGCGCACTACTTTGGGCTTTTATTCCCACGTTTTTCTTCGTGTCAATCACGCCCGGTATGTGTATGACTTTGGCGTTGACACTTGGAATGAGTGTTGGATACAAGCGTACATTATGGATGATGATCGGTGAACTGGCTGGTGTCGCTGTGGTTTCTATTGCCGCGGTATTGGGTATCGCTTCGATCATGTTGAATTACCCATGGCTATTTACGGGCTTTAAATTTGTTGGTGCGGGTTACCTGTTTTATTTAGGCGTTCAGATGTGGCGTTCGAGAGGCAAACTGGCGATCAGTACTGACAACCAAACAACAAAAGTCAGCAATGATTGGGACTTGGTGGTTCAAGGTTTTGTCACTGCAATTGCGAACCCAAAAGGCTGGGCGTTTATGATTTCTTTGCTGCCTCCTTTTATTAACAGCAATAAAGACTTAGCACCGCAGTTGTTCATTCTCGTGTCAATCATTCTGGTTTCTGAGTTTGTTTGCATGACCTTATACGCGACAGGCGGAAAGAGCTTAAAGCATATGCTGGGCAAAGCCGACAATGTTAAGTTGATGAACCGCATTGCAGGTACGTTGATGATGGGCGTTGGTGTTTGGTTGTTCGTGAGCTAATTCTGGTTAGCCTACAACGAGCAGAGATCCCCGACTCAGTCGTTCCTCCTTCTCGAGGGTGACGCGTACGTGGGATGATGACGACTTAGGATTACGGTGAGTTTTGAAAATTCGGATTCTTACTTAAACCGAAGAATGCATAGAATATAAAAAGAGCGATAGGGCATTTGGCCTTATCGCTCTTTTTGATTTTACTTAGCTAGCGAACAGAGACTAGATAACAGAAATGTTTCTGATCTTAGCCTGCGTTGTATATTTAAACCGCGATTTCACCGCCGTCTTCTCGACGAATCACAACCGTAGATGCTCTTGGGCGGACTTTGCCTTGAGTTTGTGCGGTTGCATCTTCAGACGATGGCCAGTTTGCCGGGTGTTGAATGTTCACAAACAGTGATTTGAAATCTGGGCTGATGGTAAAGCCAGTCACTTCACAACCGTTTGGACCCACAAAGAAGCGTTTAAGCTGTGCTTGGTTGTTTGCATCAATCACCGCACTGTTGCCGTTGTCATCCGTTAACTGAGATGGAACCACTGCCAGCATTTGGTCATTGGTGTAGCCAGTGACTTCGTCTGCGCCGTTATCTGTCTGAATCCACAAGATGCCACGAGCATCAAACGCTAAGCCGTCAGGGCTCGCGAATTGGTTCATGTCTGTTAGACCAGAGCGGTTAATAGACTTGTCTTCCACTGCTGGTGAACCAAATACGAAGATATCCCAATCGAACTCGCCTGCCGTTTTGCCTTCATCCCAACGGATAACATGACCGAACTTGTTGTCTACGCGAGGGTTCGCAGAGTTCGCTTCTTTACGCTTGTTGTTATTAGTCAGCGTTAGGTAAGCCGTACCCGTCATTGGGTCAACAGAGCACCATTCAGGGCGATCCATTGGCGTTGCACCAACAAGGTCGGCAGCGCCCGCTGTATTGATGATAAGCGCTGCTTGAGAGTCAAATGAATCACCTAGCTTGCCGCCGTTTGTAGTCTTGCTGCCCAACGTTAGTGGTAGCCACGTACCTGAACCGTCATCGTTGAACTTAGCCACATACAGCGTGCCTTTATCCATGTACTTGTCACCCGCACTTAGGCGATTACTCGGTTCTGCGTCACGCGGGTCCCATTTCTCTTCAGAAACAAATTTGTATAGGTATTCAAAGCGAGAATCGTGACCAGAGTAGAATACGATTGGCTCGCCTTCGGTCAACTTACCAAACGTACAGCCTTCGTGACGGAAACAACCCAGTGCAGAACGTTTCTTAGCGCGAGAGTTTGCTGTGTATGGGTCTATTTCAACAATGTAGCCGTGACCGTGTGCTTCGTTACGGTAATCGTCCATTGCTGACTCACCTGTTGGTGTTACGTCAAAGCGAGCAAATTCGTCTAGGCGTTCTTGTTTGTTACCTGAAAGCGTGTCCCAACCGTAACGTGTTTTGTCAGTAGCGATACCAATACGTTCTTGCGCTGGTGTTGTCTCGCCTTTGTTAACGAAATAACCCGGCCAGTTTTCTTCACACGTTAGGTAAGTGCCCCATGGTGTGTAGCCATTACCACAGTTGTTCAACGTGCCACGAGCTTGGCTGCCGTCTTGTGAGAACTTGGTTTTGGTAAATTCACTGTGAGCAACAGGACCAGACAGATCCATTACGGTCGCGCCTGTGTAGCGGCGGTTAAGTGGATCGTTATCGACCATCACCCATTGGTTGCCTTCAAGTTTTACACGAACCACACTCACGCCGTGTGCGTTGATCTCTTTACGTACTTCATCAAGGCTAGGGCGGTTGCCTTCATCGTATGTAGGACCATTAGCGTGCAGTGCTTTTTGGTCGATGTATTCGTGATTAATCACCAACAAACCGTCGTTGCTGTTGCCATTAAGCGGGAAGAAGTGCATGCCGTCGTGGTGCATGCCCAGTGAGTTTGCTTGATCTTGTGCGTTGTTGGTTCCATCTTTTAACCAAGCATTGCCTTGCTTGTTAAGTGGAGTACCCCAAGGAACCAATACTTGTGCTGTATAGCCTTTTGGCACAACGACACTGTCTGTCAGTGAGCCTTTAACCGATTCGAATGCAAGTGTAGCAGTGCTTTTTTGCGGTGCGCTAGATGATGCTGTCGCCGCGTGCGCTGTGCTGTGGCCTGCTAAACCAAAAGCACCAAACGCCGTCATTGCACTGATGCCTAAACCGCCTTTGAGAACATTTCTTCTTGAAAGGTTCGCATCTAAAACTTCTTCGAAGGGTTTGTTTTTGCTCTTATTAAAACGAGTGCTATCAAATGTTTCCTTGCTCATCTTTACTGCTTCCTATTGGCTGATTTTATTATTCGTTATTCATGACTTACCCACCTACTAACTAATTGGTTAATAAGTTGGGTCAATGTGTGACTAATCGTGAAGCAGTTAAGTGACAGATTTTTATAGATTTGATTAAGGTTTTGTTTCTGTAGCACGATTTTTGCCATTAACACCCTTGTGTAATACAAAACTCTTGGGGATTGATGTGGAACTGTGTATAAATGCTTTATCAAACGAAAAGAGAGGCAGTTATGAAATTAGATAAAATCGAAAACAAAAATCGTCGCCTACGCAAAAAGCTATACCTAGGTGAATTCGCGATTCTGGGTTTTGAAGTAAGCTGCAAGACATCGATTACTGATTTTGATCAATACGATGTGTTCATTGATGAGTTCATTGATTTCATCGACAGCATCGGTCTGTGCTTTGGTGGCGGCGGCCTTGAGCTGTTTGAAGGTTTCTTATGCTCAATTGAGCGCTACCGTTCAGTAACAGAAGCAGAACAACTGCAAGTTGCTCAATGGCTTGAAGCTCGTGCTGAAGTAAGCAAAGTGGAAGTTAGCGAACTGATTGACGCAAACTACGCGTTCTAATTTGATGTTGTGTTGTTAGCTCGATTGAAAGGCCAAATACGGCTTAGGAAAGAGTAACAACAGTACGCTAGAATAAAGGCCGAATCGTTAAATCGATTCGGCCTTTTTGCGTTTTATTCGTTCCATTTCTATTCTTTATCTTCTTTTCTATCCCTTCTGACGTAAATGATAAATTGATATTTTTCGATTAAATATTAGTACTTTATCGCTATTTTTATTTGCAGTAATAAGTTTGGATAAACTTGTGAGAGTTTTATGAGAATTCAATGAAGTTGCTGATAGATTTGATCGTCATTCTTAGAGTCAACAACACCACAGTTCGTTCTGGCAAAGGTAACGGTATATCGCTGTTATTCGTTTTGTTGGCAACGATAGGACTCGATAAAGGATGGAATCAAAATGAATAAACGTACTCAAATCAGCTTAGTGATCAGCTCGGCTATGTTGGCCTTCGGAGCGGCTCAAGTTCAGGCTGCTGAGCTTGAAGTCACTGTCACTAATGCAACGAAAGGGATCTACTTTACGCCTATCTTAGCGGCGGCTCATGACTCAAGCTTGTTCATGTTTAGAACGGGTGAAACGGCTTCTTCGGAACTAGAGTCCATGGCCGAAGGAGGCGATATTTCAGGTTTATCTGGTGTCATTGCCAACGCGGGAGGCGTGGTGGTTGAGAACCCAGCGGCCGGCATCCTCAATCCAGGCGTCGCAACTACGTTTGATATCAGTACTGGTGATTTAGAGTACCTATCATTGGGTGCAATGTTGCTGCCGACAAACGACGGCTTTGTTGGTCTAGATAGCTGGAAGATCCCAACTCAAGCGGGCACCTACAAAGCGACTCTAAATGGTTATGACGCAGGCACAGAAGCCAATGATGAGCTGGCGGGCAGTATGCCGAACCCTCCATTCATTACCTTTGGCGCTGGTGGCACAGGTGTAGAAACGGCAGTATCAAACGCTAAGGTTCATATTCATCCAGGTAACATTGGTGATGGTGATGCGGCGGGCGGCATCAGTGACCTCGATAGCAGTAGCCATCGATGGTTAAACCCTGTTGCAACTATCACCATTGTTGTGAAGTAAGGGGGATGTATGAAAGCTAGAATTCTATTTATCGCTGCATCAGTAGCTGTGTTAGCGGGTTGTCCGGACGATGACGACGATTACTATCGCTATGATGTGAGTGTTACTAACCTCACCCCCAATCAACCAATGTCACCACTCGCGGTGTTAACTCACAATACGAATTTTGATCTGTTTGAAGTTGGGCAAAGTGCCTCTGTCGATCTGGAATACTTGGCGGAAGGGGGTAGTAATGCACAATTGCTTGCGCTCAGTGACAGTGACGCCAATGTTTATCAAGGCATCTCAGGTAATGGGCTGATTCTTTCAGGTGAGCAAGACACGGTGTCTATTCGTGTCGACCCAAATCAAGAAGGGTATATCTCAGTTGCTTCGATGTTGGTGAACACCAATGATGCGTTTGTCGGCGAATCCGGATTATCACTCAAGTCATTAGCGGTGGGTGATACCTTTACCATGAACATGAATGTTTGGGATTCGGGAACTGAGCTGAACGATGAGCTTGCTGCAACCATTCCGGGACCAGCAGGCGGTGGTGAAGGTTTTAATACCACACGAGACGACACCGATGTAGTGAGTTTCCACTCTGGCGTAATTAGCCAAGATGACGGCCTTACGACTTCTACTTTAAGTGCCAATCATCGTTTCCTTAACCCCGGAGCAAGAATCACCATTACTCGAACTGAGTAACAGGGTCAAAGTACGATGAAAGAATTCCTGCTCTGTTCCGGTCAATTGAAAGGTGGGCAGACTCAGAATAGAGCAGGGATCATGAATAGTGCTGCGGTAAATTTGATGGCAAACATATTGTTGGTTGAAGACGATGATGACTTGGCTGAACTGGTGCAGATGCATCTTAAGTTCCAAGGGCATAACGTAATCAGAGCTAATGTGATTGAAAAGGCTCAGGCGCTCTATAAAGAGGGTCATTTCGATTTGATCGTACTGGATCGTGGCTTACCAGACGGTGACGGACTCGATTTCTGTCGAATGTTGCGTCAGCAAGAGGATTGGACGCCAGTACTCATGCTAACCGCAAGAGACGCTGAGTTAGATAAGGTGTCAGGCTTAGAAGCCGGTGTTGATGACTACATAACGAAACCTTTCAGCGTTCTCGAGTTTCAAGCAAGAGTGAGGAACGTGCTTCGCCGTTTAAGCCATGTCGAATCAGCGACTCAAGAGGTTGTGACAGCAGAATCGATTATGAATTTTGGTGTGCTCACTATTCAACCTGAACGCCATCAGGTGTCACTCAATAACCAAGACGTACCGCTGACAGCTACCGAGTTTACCTTACTTCATTTCTTAGCAACCCGCCCGGGGCGTGTGTATAGCAAAGACGAGCTGCTCGATCATGTTTGGAATACTCATCACTCTGGCTATCACCATACCGTGTGTAGCACAGTCAACCGTCTAAGAACCAAGCTTGCGATGCCGAATAGTGATGATGATTTCATTAAAACCGTTTGGGGTGTTGGTTATAAGTTTGAGTCGAAAGCTTAGGCCTATGTGTCGCGTCCGAAGTTTACTAAAAGGCCAGTAAGACCTAAGAGCCATCGAGGAGAGAACATGAGTTTCAAATCGCGTTTAGTGTTGTTCACCAGTTTGTGGTTTCTGCTCGTGAGTGTGGTGATTGCTTATACCTATAATTGGCAAAAAGAGACCATAGAACAAAGAACTAAGCAGAGCTTACACAAAGAGCTCGCGGTTCATATGCGCGATGATAACCCTCTGATGATAGGGACTGACTACAACCCCAAAGCCCTTAAATCCATATTTCATACCTTGATGTTGATTGGTCCCGATTTCGACATTTATTTTCTCGACAGCCAAGGAAATATCACGACGCATGCTGCGCCAGAAGGCACTGTGTTGGCAAGCCAGATAGACTTAGCACCCATTAGACAATTTTTAAATGACGAGCCTTATCCGATTCTTGGCGAAGACCCTATCAATCCTGATTCTCGTAAGGTGTTTTCCGTTGCTGCGATTGAAGAGTTGGGTTCAACAGTTGGGTATCTGTATGTGTTGATTGGCAGTAATCGTCACACCGTGATTGCCAATTCGCAGGTCGACACGCCATACATAGCGCTCGCGGGGCTCATGCTGATCTCTATCTTGGGTTTTGCAGTTGGGGCTTATCTATTGGTTAAACGTAGCCTGTTAAACCCAATAGAAGCAGTAACCAACAAGCTGCAACAACAAGCAGAGCAAGATTTTCGATTGGACCCGAACTTCATTCATCAAGTACCAGAATTGGTGCCGATTGCACGCTCGTATCAGTTGATGGCGAAGCACATTCAACAGCAATTTTTGCAACTTGAATATCAGTCGTCACATCGAAGACAAAGCTTATTACAGCTCAGTCATGATTTGAAAACGCCATTGTCGAGTGTATTGGGGTATCTAGAAACGTGGAGGATTCAAAACCCACATTCGGATCCACTCATAGATGTGGCATATCGCAATGGCAACAAGTTATCTGAACAGCTCCATTCGCTGTTAGATAGCGCCAAGAAAGATAACCCGGTACCCACATATCAATACGCTTCAATCGATTTCAATGGGCTGATGAGCGAATGCTTAGAAACGATACAAAGCAAATATCGCCATAAAAATGTTGAGTTGAACATTAATATGCCTATTGGAATCAAGGCTGTGGGTGACAGTGATCTGCTTGAGAGGTTGATTTTGAATCTGTTAGATAATGCATTGAGGCATAGCCCAAGTGGCACTGTGGTGTCGTTAGATGTTGGTTTTGAAGCGGATTCCAAACGGGTGAAGGTGGTGATTCATAATGAGGTTGAACTGGAAGCGCCGAATGGTTCTTTGGGAATAGGAACCAAGATCGCGCAGTCGATACTGATGTTGCATCACAGTGTGCTAGAAACAACAAAGGCAGAGAACTCCTTTCAGCAAAGCTTTTATTTGCCTTCGGTATAGCTCTGTCTGCCTTCGTTTAGCTCGATGTATACTTACGTAGAACTAACGTTAAGCGTCTTTACTGTCTTCGTTGCCTTCGTTCACTTTCGCGTAGAAGTGAAGTAGCTCAGTTAATTCTTTAACCCAGCCAAACGCATCTTTAGGTGCGTTCTTTAAGATCTTTTCTACTTTCTCACAGTGCACTTCGATTGCGATTGCTTCTTCAAGGTTGAAAGAAATTGAGTAGAAGTGCCAAAGCAGTAGGCGAGTCATTCGCTCGATGTTCTGTTGCGAGTTATCCGACTCTGAGAAGGCTAGGTTTACTTCACCAAGCGCGATAGCTGTCATTCGAAGCATTGCGTCAAATTTCGCTGATTGCATGCGTTCTTCGCTGGTGACTTCTTCTTGCTCGAACGTAAACAATTCCGTCATTGCATCTTCAGGAACAAGGCGATGAATCATTCTTAAACTAAATTCTTCTAGTTCATGGCGAGGCATGGTGATTAAGCAATTTAAGGTGTAGTCGCGTTGCATGGTGTTCTCTTGGATCTGCAAAAAGGTCGGACAGTTTAATGGAGAAGCGAGCTCAGAAAAAGCAGATTTTAGATAAGCCTACGTTTGTGGGCTTATCTGTGTACTACAAGCCCTAAAATCGATGCTTATGGGAACTGTATTTAGGTTTGAACGCAGTATCAGGCTTTGCTGTGGCTTGGCGGTTGGTACTGCATCGACTGGTCGTTTCTCATGAATATGTTGCTCGCGACCAAACTGCCGATGCAAATAGAACCAAGGGCGAGCCAAGTCATCGCATCAGGAATCTCGTTGAATAGTGGGATCGCCAACAAGGTCGCCACTGCGGGTGTTGCACTGCCAAAAGCGGCAGAGCGTTCAGCCCCTAAGGTATTAACCGCATAAAGGTAAGTGAACGCAGCGATTAAACCCGCCCCAACGCCTTGCACTGTTGAATGAACGGCAAGCTCCGTGAAGGGCCAATTAGCGATTGGTGTGTCCATTAGGTGGCTTGGGAGGGTTCCAGTCAGGATTAGGACGAGTAAAAGCAAAGTAGAACAGAGAGAAATAAAACCGGCACTGACTAACGCATTAAGATTAGCGACACGGGCTGAGATGGTGAACATCGCCCACATTAAGCTTCCGCATAAAAACAACAAATGACCTTTGGTGTATTCGAAGTTGAAGCTGCTTAAGCTACTCCCTAAAAACAACAGTATGCCGAGCAAAACCAAACCTAAACCAACAACACGATGTCGGCTGAGTGGCTGCTTAAAAAAGAGTACCGCAATTCCTGTAACGAACAGAGGAAGCGTGCCCGGAACAAGAGCACTGCCATGAGATACCGGAACAAACTGCATGGCCGTTCCGGCAACAAGCAGATAAGGTAATCCGCTACCTACGAACATACCCGTTAGATACCGTTTAGGGACGACGGCAATCGCGCTGCGTGCTTTCCACATCAAAGGCAATAACACCAAAGCCGGTATGAGAAATCTTGTGAGGGCGATATCTGCAGGTGTTAAATCTGAATTTGCGCCGCCTTTAAGAGAAAGAAAAAAGCTCGCCCAAATGAGTAGGGTGACAGTAATAGATAAGTAGCCAAGATTCATAATATAGAAGGAGAGTGGGTGATGACTCATTATGGAACAGTTGGTGTGCCACAGGTTGGCAAGTTTTGGCTAAACTTGAACTATCGTTGATGATTTCTGCTAATATTCACCAAATAATTAACGGATTTAACTAATGTTCGGCATTTACTATGGATAGAATTGATAGGCATCTTCTCGAACTGCTACAAAAAGATGGCAGGTTAACCACGGCTGAACTTGCTGATGAAGTGGGTTTATCACCTTCGCCTTGTGCAAGACGAGTCAAAAGGCTAGAAGAAAAGGGCATTATTGACGGTTATCGTGTGAGCTTGTCACGAGAACAAGTCGGCATCGCAATGAGTGTGTTTGTTGAGGTGAGCCTAAACAACCACCAAGAAGTGTCGATAGATAAGTTTGAGGCGGCTGTTGTAGAGATGGAAGAGGTGATCAGTTGCCACGTTGTATCTGGGGCTTATGACTATTTGCTAGAAGTGGTTAGCCCGAACTTGATGGCCTACGAGGCATTTACAAGAAAACTTCAAAGGCTCTCTAACGTGAAAGATATTCATACCCACCTTGCGATAAGACAAGTAAAAGGCAATGCACCACTGCCAATTTATACCGATTAAGCCAAACTCTGAGCAGTAACACGAAGGCAGAATGAGCTGAAAACGAAATGGTTTACTCCTGAAGTAGAAGCGCGGTCAATATCAAAAATCATCCATTAAGTGTCAGGCTTCAGGCAATAAAAAACGG
Organism: Vibrio sp. 10N.261.54.E10; assembly: GCF_002877735.2. NCBI lineage: Bacteria > Pseudomonadati > Pseudomonadota > Gammaproteobacteria > Vibrionales > Vibrionaceae > Vibrio > Vibrio sp. 10N.261.54.E10. The sequence continues at coordinate 176,049 of NZ_MCXE02000002.1, read as the reverse complement.
AGCACCTCGTGAAAGGTACTCCGTATATGATAGGTGCAAAACTTAGTGATACTTAAAGTTAGAGATTGAACAATCCCCAGTTTGTGCATTAATTCTGAATGAAAAAGCATGTGAATGATAATCCACGCCGTCATTCCAAATTGTCTCTCCAAATATCTTACATAGCTCTAGCTCACTTACTGAACCGAACTCTTCCATGTGTTTAGCTACAGATAAAAGTTTACCTCTTATCTCTGCAGTCCATTCCGTGTTACTCAAGCAGTTGAAAGCCATAGTCTTTTGCATATTACCTAGCCAAAATGTTTCTTGTTATTAAGTTATATGAAGATTCATGATAACAATTTTCTGGCGTTTGTAAATCTATTTTGTGATGAATATCTCACATACTCGCTTGCATTGGTCGGAAATTGAACTTCATTGTTGATAGATAGCACATTACTTTCACAACCTATTGATAAAGCTTTGATTAACGAGTTCTTAGAATATTATGAATGGGATTGAGCATATTTATCGGAAAAGTCCAGTCGAACGAGTGAGAGAATCTAATGGTGATTTCAGTTTGATGCACCGTTTGCTGGTTGGTTTATGTGGCGGGCTTCGTCAATCATCGTCGCTTCTCTGCGGTATTTTGAAGACAGCTGACGGAATTTTTCACTGAGTGTATGGAGATCTTGGGAGAGTGATTGTGAGCTTTGGACGTGCACCTGCGCGCTTTCTGCCTGGCGTGGGAGTTTTGCTTTGGTGCAGTGTTTGGCGACGGCTTGCCATGAATACGCTAGAGAGTCAGCGCCTTCAAGTTCACTAGACACAAAATACGCCTGTTGTAGCAAAACCTCGGAGACGTCATACGCGGTATTCATATGACTATTGAGCTGCACATTAAACCTTTCTTCGTACTTTGCCCAAAGCTCAATGATCTGCTTTTCATTAAAGTGTTTAGATAACAATGTCTGTGACTCATAGGTTGAAAGAACTTGGTTGAACTCTTTGGTGTACTGACTATAGCGACCTTCAAAAGAGAGCTGACGATCCAACAGTGTTTGCCAGTTTTCACGGTCACAATGATTCGCTAGAGCGACATTGGCACTCAAAGTTACGCTTACAATGATAACTTTCCCCCAAAAACTCATGACTTTCCTCTACTTACCGTGCGCTCTACTGAGAGTATAGATGAGCAGCAGCATGAGTTGATGTACACTTGAGACATACCTATAACGGAAGAGCTGGTGGATTTGATGAAAAAAGCGCTGATCGCTTTACTTGTGTTGTTGATATTGGGCGGAGGGGGAGGAGCGGCATACTACTTCTTAGTCATGAATAAAGCACCAATCCCACAAGAGAAAACGGAAGAGCCGGCGTTAGAAGCTACCGAGCAATCTGAATCTGACCTCGTACCCATCATGGATCTTCAGCCTGAACCAGAGCAGCCTGAATTTTACGTTTTGGAGAGAAAGCTAGAAGTGGTCGAGCAACCTGAAATTGATGGCTTGATAACGGATTACCTCTACAAAGGGGAAAAGGTGGAGGTACTCGAGAAACAGGGAGAATGGGCTCGTATCTCAGACTATATTGTCCTTAAAGATGGCGGCCCACAGACGGCGGAATGGGTCTCTATGTCAGGCTTATCGAATGATGAAGTCATTATTTCGGAAAAAGAAAGCAAAGAGATATTGGATTCCTATTTGGTTAAGTCTGATGATCTCAAGATCCATCAAGAAAAATTCCGTAATTCGGTGGCTAAACTGATCTCTGAGGGGGAGTGTGCCCCAAGTGATTTTGAAGAATTAGGCGGATGGGTGAAATCTGTTAAGTACAGCAATCGAGATGTATATTTTATTTATTGTGGTGGGTTGTCCCTTGAAAACAAAATTTATCTTGATGTAAATACAAATGAAATATTTACGAAGTAAAAATCGCCCCATTTTAAGTGTTGGACGTATTAATATTCTTTAGGGTTACCGTTCATAAGTAAAATTTTTGAAATCTTACTTTATCGCAGAGTGGGCTTCTTTATTGGCACCTCATTATATTTAATCCGATATAAGCAGTATCTGGCTATTCCGTTTAAACAATGGGTCTACAGTTTTTATGATATGAGAGTATTGTTGTCGGGATTCCGTAAAGCAGGTGCTGCCGATTCTTGATAAGGAAGATGTCGATAAAGAGAACGTCGATCCAGAAGCTTCGGAAAACCAAGCTTAACGTTTTGCCTCTTACTTAACAGTAGGAATACCTTAACAGTCGAAATACGAAGCACCAGACAATAAAAAAAGCCACTGAAATCAGTGGCTTTTTCGTATCAACTCATATCAGAATTATCTGGTAGAAGTTGATGGAATCTCGATTGTTAATCGATTTCTTTGTCTTTACCCATAGATAAAATCCAAAGAGATACGGCTGCAACACCTGCAAAGCCACCAAGAATGATAACTGGCATAGCGCTGTAACCTAGGATGTGCCAAATTACGCTTTCTAAAGTACTCATTCAATCGCTCCTTATTGCCAGCCTTCAACGCCGTGCATGTCTGGTAGTTTGTGTGCAATACCTTTGTGACAGTCTACACACGTTTTTTCACCAGAAGCTAGCGCAGTCGAGTGTTGTTTCGCACTACGGGGGCTCTGCTCTGAGAAGTCCATGTAATCAAACTGGTGACAGTTACGACACTCAAGTGAATCGTTCTTCTTCAATCGAGCCCATTCGCGTTCCGCTAGGTGAGCACGACGTGCTTTGAACTTTTCTTCAGTATTGATGGTTTTCGCAATAAAGTGTGCGTATAGCTCTTTAGATGCTTGAACCTTACGAACAATTTTATCTGTCCATTCATGAGGAACGTGACAGTCTGAACAGATAGCACGAACACCAGAACGGTTAGAGTAGTGAATTGTCTCTTGGATTTCAGCAACGATAGGTGCGTGACAGCCAGAACAGAATTCTTCCGTGTTGGTTGCCTCCATACCCGTGTTGAATGCACCCCAGAACAAAAGACCACCCGAGAAACCCAAGAACAAAACAACGCCTACGGCTGCTTTGCTTGGTGTCGCAAGTCTTTTCCAAAACGCTTTAAGTAATTTTATCATATATAGCCTCTCTTACAGTCCGGCTACGATTAACGCAGTGAATCTACAGGTTTGAACTCGTTCTCAACTAGTGGATTAGCATTAGCTTGAGGTACGTGACACTGTAGACAGAAGTAACGACGAGGTGATACGTCTGCAAGTACCGCATCTTCACGGTTCATGTAGTGAGTTACACTCACTTTAGTAGCACCCATTTCTTTTGCGTTTTTCCAGCTGTGGCAAGAAAGACACTTGTTAGCGTTAAGAGAAACTTCATAGCTACGAATAGTATGAGGCACTAGAGGTGGTTGGTATACGTAGTCACTCTCAAGTACTTGGTCACGAGGGAACTTTTTGAAGTCATCTGCTGCGCGAGTTGCTTCAAGTTCACTTGCACCACGTAGAGATTCTACGCCACCAATGCCGCCTGGGTTATCCAGTTCAGCTTCAGCTTGAACTGCACCAGCTAGCAAAAGACCAGCTGATAGTAGGGCAGTAATCAGTTTTTTCATGGTTAATTTCTCCGCCTAAAGGCTAATTCTTTGAGTGGACTACTTCTTTCAAAAAGTAACGAGAAAAGCAGTCGCAATATTAAAAACGTCAGATCTACGAGCTAAGTGGTAAGAACATATTGTCCTTAAGCGACCTTAGTGATCTTAACTGGACACTTCTTGTAATCCGTCTGTTTAGACAGAGGATCCGTTGCATCCAAGATCAACTTGTTGATCAGAATTCTTGCATCAAAGAATGGTACGAATACCAAGCCTTGTGGTGGACGGTTACGACCACGAGTTTCAACACGAACGCGTACTTCACCACGTTTGTTTTCGATAAGAACTTCATCACCACGGCGAAGACCACGAGCTTTAGCATCAGCAGGGTGGATGTAACAAAGTGCATCCGGTACTGCTTTGTAAAGTTCTGGTACACGACGAGTCATAGTACCTGTGTGCCAGTGCTCAAGAACACGACCTGTACATAGCCACATATCGTATTCATCGTTTGGTACTTCAGGTGGCGCTTCGTATGGTGCATTGATGATCAGTGCTTTACCATCTGGTTTGCCGTAGAAGTCCCAATCAGAACCTTTCTTAGCATATGGATCTGAACCTTCTTTAAAGCGCCATAGTGTCTCTTTACCGTCAACAACAGGCCAACGTAGACCACGAACTTGGTGGTAGCGATCGTATGGTGCTAAATCGTGACCGTGGCCGCGACCAAAGGCTGCGTATTCTTCGAATAGACCTTTTTGAACGTAGAAACCTTGAGCTTGTGCATCGTCGTTAAGCTCTTGAGCTTCAGACAGTGGGAATGCATCAACGTTGCCGTTTTTGTAAAGCACGTCGTACATGGTTTTGCCACGGTACTCAGGCATTTTCGCAACCAGTTCTTCACCCCAAACTTCTTCAATAGTGAAGCGCTTAGAGAATTCCATGATTTGCCATAGGTCAGACTTAGCTTCACCTACAGTTTTCACTTGTTGGTACCATGCTTGTGTACGACGCTCTGCGTTACCGTAAGCGCCTTCTTTCTCAATCCACATTGCTGTTGGAAGGATGAGGTCAGCCGCTTGAGCTGTTGCCGTTGGGTACGGGTCAGAACATACAATGAAGTTATCTGGGTTACGGTAACCTGGCAGACGTTCAGTGTTGATGTTTGGACCCGCTTGCATGTTGTTGTTACACATTACCCAGTAAGCGTTGATTTTACCGTCTTTCAACATACGGTCTTGAAGAACAGCGTGAGCGCCGGGTACCGGTGGAATGGTGCCTTCTGGAAGTTTCCAGATATCTTCTGCAATTTTACGGTGTTTAGGGTTAGCAACCACCATATCGGCAGGTAAACGGTGAGCGAATGTACCAACTTCACGCGCTGTACCACACGCTGACGGTTGGCCAGTTAGTGAGAATGGGCTGTTACCTGGAGTAGAAATCTTACCTGTAAGAAGGTGGATGTTGTACACAAGGCTGTTCATCCATACGCCACGAGTATGTTGGTTCATACCCATAGTCCAAAGTGACATTACTTTGATGTTTGGATCGGCATATTGCTTAGCCAGCTTGATAAGGTCTTCTTGAGATACACCTGACATTTCAGACGCTTTCTCAACTGTGTATTCAGCAACAGACGCTTTGTAGTCTTCGAAAGAGATAGCAGTCATTTCGCCTGAGTTAGGGTTTGCGGCTGCTTTCTGTAGTGGATCATCGTCACGCAGACCGTAACCGATGTCTGTCGTTGCTTGCTTGAAGTTCGTGTGCTTGTTCACGAAGTCCCAGTTAACCGCATCGTTTTGGATGATGTAGTTTGCGATGAAGTTTGCGATCGCAAGGTCAGACTGAGGGTTGAAGATGTAACCCGTGTCTGCAAGCTCGAAAGAACGGTGGTAGTAAGTAGACAGTACGTTTACTTTAACGTGTGGGTGGCTTAGACGACGGTCTGTAATACGAGTCCATAGTACTGGGTGCATTTCTGCCATGTTTGAACCCCACAGTACGAATGCGTCTGCGTGTTCAAAGTCATCGTAACAACCCATTGGCTCATCAATACCGAAAGTGCGCATGAAGCCTACTACAGCAGAAGCCATACAGTGACGAGCGTTTGGATCTATGTTGTTTGAACGGAAACCCGCTTTCATCATCTTAACGGCTGCGTAGCCTTCCATTACTGTCCATTGGCCTGAACCGAACATACCAACACCTGTTGGACCGTTCTTCTTAAGAGATGCTTTCCATTTCTCAGCCATCACGTCGAACGCTTTGTCCCAAGATACTGGTGCGAAATCACCATCTTTATGGAACTCACCATCTTTCATACGAAGAAGAGGTTGTTCTAGACGGTCTTTGCCGTACATGATTTTTGAAAGGAAGTAGCCTTTGATACAGTTAAGGCCTTTGTTTACAGGAGCTTCTGGATCGCCTTGAGTCGCAACCACTTTACCGTTTTGAGTACCTACTAGTACTGAACAGCCCGTACCACAAAAACGACAAGGCGCTTTATCCCACGTGATTTTTGTTTGATCAGAGCTAGCAATCAGGTTGGTTGCTGTTGCCGGTAGAGTTACACCTGCAACGGCTGCCGCTGATGCAGCTGCGTTTGCTTTCACAAACGCACGTCTTGTCATTTTCATACTTCACCCTCAAGTTGAGAATTGTTACTTCCAGTTTCTAAATCCGTTTCGTCGAGTCCAGTTTCGATTTGGTGATAAACCAAAGCTGTCCCCAAAACGTTCTTAATGTTGTTTATTGCTTCGATGGTGTCCGTTACAAAACCTTGGTTTTCAGTTTCTAGGACCACGATGATTTTGCCTTCAGGGCTATCTCCGTAGATTTCAGCGTTATCGAATTGATCGATCTCCGCTTTGATCTCATTTAGATGCTCAGGGCTCACATGCACGACTAAACTTGATATATGCACTTCATTTAGTGCCATAAATTGCTCTCGTTATTTTTGTTTTATGCATTACTCACAAGAATAGCCGAAGTAGGGCAAATTGCTACGCAGGCCCCACAACCGCTACACTCATCTAACTCGATTTTTGGTAGAGCAACACTGCCTGCTCTAAGTTCAAATTGAATGGCCATAGGTTCACACATGTCACCACAGCTTCGGCATTCAACATTTTGTTGCGCTAAACACTTATCAGAGATTTGTGCTTTTGCTTGCCAAGGCTCTCCTTGCTTTGGCTTAAAAATGGGTTCGGGACAAACATCTGCACATTGATAGCAGAACGTACACTCATCAATAGAGAAATCTACAGTGGGAAAACCACCATCGCCTATAATGATTATCTTAGTCTCACAACTCTCGATGCATTTACCGCAGCGAGTACAGTCATCTGTAAAGCTTTCTAAGCTGTCAATCCAAGGCAAACGAATCTGGCTTGAGTCAACTTTTCGTCTTGAAAAAAGACGGCGTTTTGATAGATCTACCACTAGATACCTATAGATGTTACTAAGATGTTGTAATTGTAGGTCATTATTCTATTAATATCTTGTAATGAGTCCTCACAAGTAGTGTAGTTTTAGAAACAATTGTATAAATACCCCCTAAGGGCTAATTGGGGGCATATATTGTCTTAGATCAATAAATTACGGAGCGAGTGATCACATATTGAATGGAGCTATGATTTTTGATGTGTGACAATACGATATCGCTGGCAAGTCATTTATCAATAGGAAGGCACTTTTGCTTATAAAACCGGTTTCATCTGTAACAAGTACGATAGCAAAATCTTTGCTCTCTATACTGCTGTTGTCGGTTGCTACGACTGGCTTTGCCATCTTTACTTTGGCTTCAAGTTTGAATGATGCGGAAGCGGTTAACGTGGCCGGTTCAATGCGAATGCAAAGCTACCGTTTAGCCCATGATATTCAAATAGAATCTGTCGATTATGAATCTCATATTCGTGAATTCGAAAGTTCTCTTTACTCGCCATCCATGACTAATTTGGTCAGTTGGAATGTTCCGACAGACATCACAGAAGATTACTATTTAATTATCGGCCGTTGGCATGAGCTAAAACAGGTCTTGAATAGCGAAGAGCGCGATCACTATCTCGTGTTGGTTGAAAACTTCGTGGCTGAAATCGATGGCTTCGTTTATAAGCTGCAAGAGTTCTCTGAAGACAAGTTAATAAAGTTAGCGTGGGCTGGTGGTATCGGCCTTGGTGGGATTCTGGTCATATCTCTTTTTGTTGTTCACTTTGTACGTAAACAGGTTGTTAAACCGCTACATGCTCTTGTCGGTGCGAGCCAAAGAATCAAAAACAGCGACTTCGAGGTAGAACTCAAGGTGACCAGTAACAACGAAATGGGCATTTTGACCAAAACCTTCAACTCGATGGCCAAAGATTTAGGCGTGCTTTATCGAAACCTTGAAGATGTGGTGGATGCAAAGACGATTGAGCTGCAAAATGCGAACCAGTCGCTGCAGGCACTTTATAACTCGTCACAAGAGCTCACGGTGACGCGTATTGCTCCTGAAAACTTCCGAGCTATCTTGCAGCATCTCGTGAGCTTGGAAGGGATTGGATCACTGAGGCTCGAGATTGTCGATAACTCAGGCCGTTCATTGATTATGGATGAAGGTTACGATTCGAATTTAGACTACGAAAAGTTTGAGATGAAACTCGACGATAACGAACTTATTCTCGGCTATTTATACTGTTCATATCACCACGGGCACTCAACTAAAGCTCTGATCGAAAGCTTCATTCAACTGCTATCGAGAGCGATCTACTACAATCGTGCTCAAAAGAAAGCTGAACAGCTTATTATCATGGAAGAGCGTGCCACGATTGCACGTGAACTCCACGATTCATTGGCTCAATCACTGTCGTACTTGAAAATTCAAGTTACACTATTAAAGCGTGTGATTGGCAAACTGCCAGAGCAACAGCACCGAGAGCAATCTGAACAAATCGCGTCTGAGATCGGAAACGGCTTAGCCGACGCTTATACCCAGTTAAGAGAGCTACTCACCACATTTAGGTTGACCATTAAAGAGGGCAACTTTGGAGACGCCTTAAGTACCATGCTTGAGGCGCTCAGCGAGAGAACCGATGCGAAGATTAACCTCACTAATAATCTCTCTTCGATCGAGCTTGATGCGCATAGTCAGGTTCACTTGCTTCAATTGATTCGTGAAGCAACAATAAATGCAATAAAACACGCCAATGCCGACTTGATAGATGTATGCTGTATCGATGAGGACGGTGAAGTATTAGTCGTGATAAAAGATAATGGAGATGGCTTTGACTCAAGTAGTTCCAAGGTGAACCACTACGGGATGAGCATTATGCAGGAGCGTGCGGCAAGACTGAATGGCGACTTGACGATTGAAGCGGCGCAAGGTGAAGGCTGTACAGTCATATTGAAATATAAAAGTTTGAAGGAAGTTAAAGTTGACGATTTGTAAAGTAATGCTGGTTGATGATCATCCATTGATGCGCAGAGGTATAAGCCAATTACTGAGCTTTGAAGACGAATTCGAAGTGATTGCAGAAGCAAGTAACGGCACTGAAGCGGTTGCTCTTGCTCATGAAGAAGAACCTGATTTGATCCTTTTGGATCTCAATATGAAGGGCATGTCTGGTTTAGATACCTTGAAAGCACTTCGCACTGACGGTTCTAGCGCAAACATTGTTATTCTAACGGTTTCTGATAGCCCTGCAGACATTGAAGCGATTGTAAAAGCAGGCGCTGATGGCTACTTGTTGAAAGACACTGAACCCGATGAGTTAATTGAACTGCTTAAGCAAGCACACAGCGGTGACAAGGCTTACAGCAGTGTGGTTGCTCGTTACCTAAATGATGCTGGAAGCCGCAATGATATCTTCGAACAACTGACTGAACGCGAAATGCAGATCCTTCAAGAAGTCGCGAAAGGTTACCGCAATAAGCAGATCGCTGATCACCTGTTCATTTCTGAATCGACAGTTAAGGTACATATGAAGAGTCTACTGAAAAAGCTGCAAGTGCCTTCCCGTACCGCTGCCACGGTTCTGTATCTAGAACGCTATGGTGAAATGAAGTAGGGCTTGGGTCCTTTGAGATAACACTATTTCAAGCCTGACTGTTTATACATGTCTCGATAGTTTTGACGATGTGAGAAAGTGACATTAAAAAAGGCGCTGAACTTACTAAGTTCAGCGCCTTTTTATTAGGGCATTTTATATCCAAATAATCATGTCTGTTTTACTGACAATTAAGCTGCCATTGGTACTAGAACAAGCGTACCGAAGATCACCGTGATAAGACCACAGATTACTGGTACTGAAGTACGTTTAACGACTTCAAACGGGCTGATTTTACCCATGCCAGAAGTCGCTACAATTACACCCGAAACAGGAGAAATTGTACGGCCTAAGTTAGACGCTTGAAGCATTGGGATGATTAGGAACGCAGGGTTCAAGCCCATTTTCGCAGCAAGTGACGGAGCCAGTTCTACGAATGCATAGAATGGCGCGTTACCAGAACCTGTCGCGATAGCAGCAGCAACTGTTAGACCAGTCAGGATAAGCATTAATGCGATACCGCCAGCGCCAGCTGATTCAGCAAGGCCGATTAGGTTATCAATTGCACCGATAGACATTAGGCCCTGAGCAAATACACCCGCCGCAACCAACAGCATTACTACGCCTTTAAATGCTTCGGCCATACCTTGGTAGCAAGAATCTAGGTCTTCTAGTGTTTTTTCGCCGTCAAACTTCTTCACAACGTAATCGATAACAGCGCCCACGAAAATTGAACCTACTACGATGGTGTAGATATCAAGTGAAAGGCCCGGAATGGTACGACCGTTGAATAGAAATACTCCAAAAATAGGTAAGAATGGAAGAGCAGCATAAAAAGCCGGCGCATTCGTTTCAATTTCTGAAACGTCTACTTTTTCCATTGGCGTGTTTTCTTTCTTATCTAGGTATTTGTTCCAGAAGAAAGCCGCACCCGCCATCACGATGATCGCACAGATAGAAACAGGCAGTACCGTTTGAACAGCAAACATATCAAGAGACATACCTGATTTTTCTGCTGCGATAACCACATCACCCGACGTTGGTGAAAGAATGATTGCTGCAGGTGATGCACAAACCGCCACCGCTGCTGGACGAGAAATACCCATTGCCGTCATCATTGGGAATAGGGTCGCCATCAATAGCACGCCAAGGCCTGTTGCAGAACTTACTGCTAGAGACATTAGACACGCTACGATGTAAGCCGCAACAAGAAGTACGTATGGAGATTTGATAGCAGCAAGCGGTTTAGAGAATTGTTTTACTACCACATTGTTTGCGCCGATATGCGTCATGTAAGAAGCAAAGCCACAAAGAAGCATGATTTGCATGCCTAGGCCGCCTCCACGGTACTGAAGCATGTACTTAACGAATTCTAGTGAGTCGGTAACCATGTTACCTGTTGAAGCGACCTTAGCGGGTAAGACTGTGTGACCTATAAGGCCAGTAATAAGAAGTAGGGCAAGGCCAGCTGTCAGTAATACACCTGCCGCTTTATAGCCTTTCACAATAAAGTAACCAACAGCGATAGTAATCACTAATCCGATCAAGAGCTCTAACATAGAAATCTCCACAAAGTTTAAAAAAATATAAGAAAGTGTTTCAGAATATGACAATGAATGTACAGAAAACTGCACTGTGGCACGAGGCATAGTTGAGGTTGATATGATCTAAGACAAACATTTTCTTTGATGTTAATTGTGGTTGTAAATCATGAACAACTACTGTTGTTTAGATGTTAATAAACAAATTTTGTAGCTCGTCAGAATATAACTTGGATCACTTTTGGTTGTTCTAGTTGCATATGTGGCGCCGTTCTATAAACCGTGAGTGTTTTTTGTACTTTGGAAGGGAATGTGTAACGAAGTGGGTATTTATCGGAGTAAAGAGGTGAGAATCTTAGCTTTGACGCTTACTTACGTTTAACGCCTACTTATTTTCCTAAGTAAGCGTTAAAACACAAGCTAGCACTAAAATATAATTAGGGTTAAAAATAGCGAGTGAGTTTAGTTCATATCAAGGCTTTGTTGCGTAATTCCATGGAACTAAATCAAGAACCTACGATCTGATCAGCTACCACCACTCTCTCTCGTAGCCTTATGCCTAAACCTTGTTACAAAACAACCAACTGGAAGCAATACAACCAATCGCTCATTAACCGTGGTTCTCTGACCTTCTGGATCGATGAAGAAGCAATAAGTGGGTGGGCGCAAAGCAAACAGAATAAGCGCGGGAGGCCACGTCGGTTCAGTGATTTAGCTATTACGACAGCACTCATGGTGAAACGAGTTTTTTCTATGCCACTGAGAGCGCTGCAAGGATTTATCGACTCGATATTTAGGTTAGCCCATGTGCCGTTAAGTTGTCCGCATTACACCTGCATCAGTCGTAGAGCCAAGCAAGTTGAGGTCTCATTTAAGACTAAAGCGAGAGGAGCGATACAACACCTAGCCATTGATGCAACTGGCCTTAAGGTTTATGGCGAAGGCGAATGGAAAGTCAAAAAACACGGGACGGATGGCAAGCGGAGAGTCTGGCGAAAGCTGCATATTGCAGTTGATACAAGCACTCATGAGATCATTGCCGCCGAGCTAAGTTTATCAACGGTTACAGATGGTGAAGTACTCCCGAACCTACTGAAACAAACACGTCGAAGCATCCTTGAGGTGTCTGGTGATGGCGCTTACGACACGAGAGCGTGTCGCGCTGCTATTAAGATGAAGCGAGCCGTTGCGCTTATTCCCCCAAGAGAAGGGGCAGCCTTCTGGGAGCGTGGTCATCCTCGAAATCTCGCCGTGGGTTGCCAGAAATTATACGGCTCAAATAAGTATTGGAAAGAGCGGTATGGATACCACAAACGTTCATTGTCAGAAACAGCGATGTATCGAGTTAAACAGTTGCTAGGAGGACGATTGAGCTTAAGAAATTACAATGCCCAGGTGGGTGAAACTTACGCGATGATAAAAGCGTTGAACAAGCTTACTGGGTTAGGTATGCCTGAAACTTGTCGTATTGATTAAGAAATACGCGAAACGGGGTTGTTCTATCTTTAAATTTAATTACGCAACAAAGCCACGGTGGTTTTCCTACAGAAAGAGAACCAACCCCGAAGATAACCGAAGAGTTAGATATAACTGCAGATATTTATGTTCCTAATGGATGGGATAAAAGTAGTCAGTTACCTACAGCAATTTTTATTCATGGTGTTACAGCAGAGCGTGGTACTGCTTCTTTGATGGCTGCGGAATATACGAAAAAAGGCTATGCCGTTGTTGCGATCGATATGCCATATCACGGGGAGCGAATGCGTTATGACTCAAGCACGGAACATGTGGAAATCAGCGCGAGAGCAAACAAAGCGTTTTTCATCAACATAGATTCGCCTTTAGCACTGCGCTCTAACCTACAGCAATCAGTGTCTGACTTTTTGGGGCTTCGTTACGCGTTGAACCAAGAGCGTTGGGTGAAAAAAGATGATGTTCATTTAATTGGACAATCCCTAGGCGGAATCATGTCGGTGATGGTCAGTGAATTTAGCCAAGTTAAAGATGGTTTCCCTAGTAACTCTGAGTTCGAATTCAATACAGTTAACTTTGTTGTTCCGGGGCAGGGGCTAACCAACTTGGTTCTGTCTTCTCAAACCCTAGGCCCTGAAATGTCTGAAGGTGTTAAGAAGTCTCCAGATGTTCAGCGCGGTATTGCTGAAACTGTCATACCAGATACATGTACAGCAGAAGCAACGAATCAACAATGTATTGAGGCACTTAGAGAGTTTGTTGAACTTTCGTCCGATAACGCGCTACTTGTCAGTCAGCTAGAGAATGACATCTTCGATTTGGTTGTTACCGACCTTAAACAAGGGGTTCAAGCAACAATTGATAGTGCAGACCCTGCTAGCTTCATCTCTCGTCAAGTTAAGGCTGAGCAACCGACTCTTTTGTTAGCTGCAGTTGGAGATTGTGGCGAAACCTGTGACGTTGGCGTTGATTATGTCCCAGATAGCGTAATTCCTAATACCGCGCCAGATAATATTCGAACTGGCACTGAGCCCTTAATTACGGCCCTTGGTTTAGACCCTATAACGGGTACAAAGCGTGATCAGATCGAACTCGGTGGAGTCATAAGAACGACAACCGGTGGACACAGTACGTATTTGTTTCCTTATGAAGGCCCCGTTGATGAAAGTGGCCTACCGGGTATGCCTGGCGAAAATATGTCAGATGTACGTGAAGCCGTGACAACCCAACAATTAGCTGTTGCTTCGATGGTGATGACTGACGGTTCGCTTGTTGTCATTAATAACGAAGACCATATCGAAACAGAGGTGCCTCAAGATGAAGAATAAACTCATATTGGGCACCGCAGCTGCTCTCATTCCATGTTTAACAAACGCCGCAGGATTCCAACTTAACGCACAATCAGCAACGGGTTTAGGCCGTGCATTCTCGGGTGATGCTGTTATGGCCGATAGTGCGGCAATTGTGGCTAAGAACAGCGCTGCGATGGCTTACATAAAGCAACCAACACTCTCTGTCGGCGCTATCTATATCGATAGTGGTATTGATGTGTCGAGTGTTAGCTACACACCAATGATTGGTGATACTGAAATGTTAGATGACCAATCATTGGACGCAGGGACACTAGTCCCAAACATTCATTATGTTCACCCAATTCAAGATTCGAAATTTACCTTGGGCGCAACAGTCCATTCCAATTTCGGTACTGATGTTGAGTTTGACGAGTCGTTCGAAGCGGATGAGTTCGGAGGGAAAACAGCGCTTTCCAGTATCAATGTTGGTTTCGCTGTGGCTTACGAGTTGTCTGAAAAATTCAATTTGGGCGCAGGGCTAGATGTTATTTACGGCGAGGGAGAGATATACCGTCAAAACTTGTTAAATGTAGATGCAGACGGTTTCGGTCTGGGTGCAAATGTTGGTGCGACTTACCAAGTCAATGAACATAACAAGTTTGGTATTAGTTACCGTTACAGCCCAGATATCGAAGTGGAAGGTGACATTACCAAAGGCGGCGTCCCTGCCGACAAGATGAACGTACCTCTACCAGACACTCTAGAGTTTTCCGGTTGGCACCAGCTCAACGAACAGTGGGCTTTTCACTACAGCCTGCAGTGGGTGAATTGGTCTGAGTTTGATTCATTAACGTCTGACTCTTATGACGACTCAATTAAAGAGTATCAATGGAAAGATGCAGGACATATTTCCGTCGGTGGTACGTACACCATGTCGAAATACATCGTTCTACGAGCGGGTTACATGTACGACATTTCCCCAACTGACGAACTCACATCGCTCTCTATTCCTGATGTTAACCGTCACTGGCTTACGGTCGGAGGGACATATAACTTCACCGATGCCAGTTCTGTGGACGTTGGAGGCGGATTTATCATCGGAGAATCACAAGATATTGACGAAAACCTGACGACGATTCCAGGAACGAGTTCCAATATAACTGCTGATGTGACTGCCGATGCTCTCTTGCTTGGTGTTCAATATCAACATCGTTTTTAACTTTTACTTTGGAGTTCAGAACGTAAAAATTTAGGAATCATATAAAAATTGCAGGGCTCGACAGTGAGTTGAGCCCTTTTCTCATTATTAGCTGTTTTAGCATTATTTAAATAGCTGGAAGCTCATTAAGTAAGAAATAGCTGCTTAGAAAAACGTTTTAATTCAGACGAATTCAACGGTTATGGTTATTAAAAATGAAATTTACAAAGCTTAGTAAAACAATCTGTTTGGCACTGTTTGCCTTACATATCTCTCCATCGTTTGCCCAAGATTCAAACTTGATTCCTGTGACTATCGAAAAAGCGCACAAACAAGCATTCACATCTTCAATCAACGAGGTTGGCAAAATCAGGGCAACGGATTCTGCTGCATTGACATTCAGTGCCTCCGACAAAATTCTCAACATCCATTTCAAAGATGGAGATTCAGTTAAAAAAGGCGAGTTGATCGCTCAATTGGACAATACCAAAGCGAAAGCCGATCTAGACAAAGCAAGAAGCTCTCTAGCGTTAGCAAAGTCGAAATTAAAGCGAGTACAAGAATTACTAAAGAAACAGCCCGACTCTATGTCTCAACAAGATGTGGAAGAACTGGGAGAGCAGGCGAATCTAGCAGCAGCGGATTACCGACAGAAAGAAGCGCTGATGAATGACTATTTATTGGTAGCGCCATTTGATGGGCAGTTAACTAATTTTACCCACTCAGTGGGCAGTAAGATTGATGGCGCAACCGCGTTGGTGAGTTTGATTAAACTCGATCCTGTCGAAGTTCAGTATTCCATTGGACAATCGGATTTAGGCAACGCAAAACTTGGGCAGAATGTCTCTATCCAAGTTGATGCTTTTGTCGATGAAGCGTTTTCTGGTGTGGTGGATTACATTGCCCCCACGGTTGATGAGAGTTCAGGTCGCGTAGAAGTACACGCGCACGTGACCAATCCAGATCATCGCTTAGTTCCGGGCATGTTTGCCAAAGTAAGCCAAATGACGAGCGAAGACACGACTCAAATGGTGGTTTCCCAAAATTCCGTTCAAGCAAAAAATACACAACGTTTTGTATGGATTGTGAATGGCGAAAAAATCGAGCAACGCATTGTTGAATTGGGCGTGAATACTAACGATGGGTATGTCGTTGTAGAAAGCGGATTGAAACTGGGTGATCAGGTCGTAGTGACGGGACAGCAGAACCTAAAGAAAGCGTCTCTAGTTAAGGTAATGAACCCTAATGCGGAGCAGAAAACGGTTGAGTTAATAACGGAGCCGGTAGATAAAGTGGTCACTAAGCAGACCGTTAAGCCCGAGGTAGAAAAGACCGAAACACAGATTGATGAAGCACATCCGGTTGAGCCTTCGGTTGATTGGACGGAAGCAACAAAAGGTGTAGACGAAGCGGTCAACGAAAATAACGAGCGTGCGGAAACTAATGCGGCCGCTGAGCAATCATCGAGCGAAATCCAAAGCCAGGAAACTCACAGCAAGGAAATCCAAAGCAAGGAAGCCGTAACAAAGGAGAATCTGAATGAAGCTTCCTGAGATTTGTATCAAGCACCCTGTGTTTGCGTCTGTTCTGAGTATTACCATTGTTTTGCTTGGGCTTTTGTCGTTTCAAAAGCTCTCAATCCAATACTTTCCTGAACATAAAACACCGTCGGCGACTGTAACCGCGGCGATCAATGGCGCGAGCGCTGAGTTCATGTCGCGCAATGTGGCAGATAAACTGATCACGGCGGCAACAGGCTTAGACAGCGTGAAAACCATGACGACGGACTGTCAGGAGGGAACGTGTAATCTAAAAATCATTTTTGAAGATGACATTAATGACGTCGAATACACCAGCTTGATGAACAACCTGCGTAGCAGTGTTGAAGCGATTGGTGATTTTCCTCCGAGTATGACGGATAAGCCAACGGTAACGGATGACTCTTCTGATACCAGTATGCCGAGTAACATCATCACGTTTGTGAATACCGGCAAGATGTCTAAGCAAGACATGTATGACTACATTAGCCAGCAAGTTGTGCCCCAGTTTAAGCACATACAAGGTGTGGGGGGGATTTGGGGGCCGTATGGTGGCAGTGAAAAAGCGGTGCGTGTGTGGTTACAACCAGATCGAATGATGGCGCTCAATATGAGTGCATCCGATGTGGTTGGAACATTAAGCTCATACAATGCGACATTTACCGCGGGTACTATCAAAGGTCAGGTGCGAGATTTCTCCATTAACCCAGTCAACCAAGTGACCAGTGTTGATGATGTGCGAGATTTGGTGGTTCGTGTCGATAACGGCAAAATCATTCGCATTGGCGATATTGCTGAAGTAAAAATGGGTGAGGAGAGCCTTACACCGAGTATTCTTCGTGTTGACGACAACTTAGCTATGTCGATTCAGGTACTGCCACTGAAAAGTGAAAACCCAGTGACGGTTGCCAATAAGGTTAAGAAGCAAATAGACGTGATTCAACCTCAGTTGCCTGAAGGCATTGAGATGAAGATGGTCTACAACCAAGCTGATTTTATTAAAACTGCAATTGACGAAGGCTTCATGACTTTAGTTGAAGCGATTGTTCTGGTTTCAGCCGTTGTCGTGTTGTTCCTTGGTTCAGTTCGTGTGGCGTCTATTCCTATTATCACCATTCCTGTGTGCGTAATAGGCGTATTTGCCGTCATGCATTTACTTGGATTTAGCATCAACGTACTGACGATTCTCGCTATCATTCTCGCCATTGGTTTGGTGGTTGATGATGCGATTGTTGTGGCTGAAAACTGCTACCGTCATATCGAAGAGGGTGAAACGCCGTTCAATGCTGCAATTAAAGGGTGTCGAGAGATCGTATTTCCAGTGATTGCGATGACGCTGACTTTGGCCGTTGTTTACTTACCAATTGGCTTGATGGCAGGCCTAACCGCCGATCTATTCAGGCAGTTCGCGTTCACGCTTGCAGCAGCGGTGATCATCTCTGGGTTTGTGGCGTTAACGCTCTCACCAATGATGAGTGCTTACTTAATGAAGCCAGTATCAACCCCGGCGAAGTGGTATCAAAAAGTTGATGCGAAACTGAATGTGTTATCGGATTTATACACGAAAGAGTTAGGCAAATGGTTTGATCGTAAGGCTCTGATGAGTGGTATTGCTTTAGTGCTGATCGCTTTATCGGCCTTAGCGGTTTGGACAATGCCTCAAGTGTTGCTTCCAACGGAAGATACTGGTTTTGTTGAGGTCACTTCAACGCCTCCTACAGGAGTCGGACGTCAGTATCACCTAGACAACAACGAGCAACTCAACAGTGTGTTCAAAGGTGATAATTCAGTAGAAGCGAATTTATCTTACATCGAAGGGACTCCGACCAATCACGTTTTATTGAAATCATGGGGCGAGCGTGACCAGTCAGCTGATGAGTTGGTGAACGAGTTTATCGCTAAAGCGCAAAGTTCGGTCTCTGCTTATGGCATGTCTTTCAAGGTTCGCTCGGCTGATAACTTGAACATTGCCACTAATATGATCCTAGAGTTAACGACGGTTAACCGTGATACCACCGTATTGTCGGAAACGGCGAATGAGGTGGTGGAGGCGCTTGAGAGTTATGAGGGCGTGACCAACATTAAAAATTCGATGTTGCGTGACCAATTGCGTTATGACTTGTCGATTGACCGCAATGCTATCGTATTGTCTGGTGTGGATTACAGTAATGTCACCAATGCGCTATCTACTTTCTTAGGATCAGTGAAAGCGGCAGATCTACAAGCGGATGATGGCTATACGTACCCAATTCAAGTTCAAGTAAATCTTAGTGATCTTGGCGATTTCAAGGTGCTCGATAAGCTGTACGTGGATTCACAGTCGGGTCAAAGGCTTCCTTTATCTCAGTTTGTATCAATCAAGCAAGTGACATCGGAATCTAATTTCAAGACGTTCATGGGTAAAGACAGTGCTGAAATCACCGCGGACTTGATGCCCGGATATACGGCGAGCGACGTGAAGGCATACATTGATGACACGGTACCAAGTCTGTTGAAACCTGCTCAGAGCTACGAGTTCAATGGCGTAGTTAAAGACCTGGTTGATTCAACCGCGGGCGCACAAGTGCTGTTCGTATTGGCGTTGATTTTCATCTTCTTGATCTTGGCGGCGCAGTTTGAAAGCTTTGTTGACCCAATGATCATCTTGCTAACGGTTCCATTGTGTATTGTGGGCGCGATTTTGACGCTTTCGGTATTTGGTCAAAGCCTCAATATTTACTCGAAGATAGGATTGCTGACACTGGTTGGTCTCGTGACCAAACACGGTATTTTGCTGGTGGAGTTTGCCAACGAGAAACGCAAATCTGGCGCGAGTGCGAAAGAAGCGGCGATCAGCAGTGCACGTTCAAGGCTGCGTCCTATCTTGATGACCTCACTGACGATGATCCTCGGTTCATTGCCATTGGCATTAGCAGATGGTCCGGGTTCATTAGGTCGAATCAATATTGGTTTGGTGTTGGTCGGAGGTTTGACAGCCGGAACCTTCTTCTCACTGTTCTTAGTACCAGTGGCTTACGTTGGTATGGCGAATCTAAAACAGATGGATGCGTTGACTCGATTAAGAACCAAACCAGCGTAGCGAGATGCTTTAAATTTATCTAGATACTTCAAGGCCCTCATTGTGAGGGCCTTTTGCTATTGTGGGCTAGATTAAGTGAGGAAAGCGGTGAGGGCGGTTAGAAATCGTAGTTTAGATTCATTGAGCTGTAGATTTCGGCGTTACTTTGATCTGAGGCGACAGTGGTGTTGTAAATGTATTCGGTATCAAACATCAGTGCTAAATTACCCATCAGAATGTTCTTCAAATAGCCTTTTAGGTTGTAGTTTGTGTTCTCTTCACCGTAGGCCATGTTTGCAGTTGCACCCATAGAAAACGTTTCTGTAAGTGTTAGCGATCCATCAATACTGGCATTAACGATCAGCTCGTAGTTTTCTTTGTTTGGGAACTCTTCATCGGAGGGTTGTCGTTGACTGATTCTGTAACCCGGACCCGCAGAGCCTTGAAGCTTGATTCTTTCTGTATCGTAAAAGTGACGACCAAATCCGGTCGCGGTAATGAATTGCTTACGATAGGTACCATAGTGATCGTGTTCAAAACGTGTTGTCGCGACCAAATAGGTGATTTCGTTCAAGTCATAGCTGATGCCATAGTTGGTGGTATAGCGATTGGTACCGTCTTCGTCGTTTTCAGCATCGGTATAGTAGGTATCAAACTGAACTCGTTGGCCCCAGTTCTCTTTTTTGTATCCAATAGAGATTCCAGAGTTGATCGACAAAGATGAGCTGGTGTTTTGTGAGTAGATAAACCCAAGCTTGGTCAAGGTCGTAAAAGGGGATTCTTTAGCTTCGTCTTGTAATTCAGAACCTTCGCTTAATACGACTTGGTCCTCGACTTCCACTTCTTCAACCTCCTCTCCAGCCTCTTTTCCAAATACGGGCATAGAGAACGCGATGAGAAATAGAGGCAGCTTTGCTAGGGAGCGTGTGTATAAAACTGTGTTGGTTAATGGGTGCTTAGTTTATGTTCAAAGCGCCAGAACAGTATTTAAATGAATGTGAATGATCTTTCGTGAGGTTACTTGATATTGGTTTAGGAATATTTGGGGAGGAAAGTTGGGTTTATGATTGAAATAACAGCTCAGAAACACAGAGAGCAAGGCGCTCTCTGTGTTGGTCATTTTGCTACTATCGAAACTTGCTGATGAGCATTATCTCTGGCGTCTTGCGACCAAAGTAAATCGGTAATCGTTAGACGTGAAGTAGTTACGGCTGTATTCAAACACCGTGTTATTGGCGAGGTAACCGCGAGTACGTTTTTCAATGATAGGCTGAGCTGGGTCAATACCTAACTGTTTAGCAACGTCTTCAGGCGGAAGAATCGGTACCAATTCCTGCTCACTTCGATCAATCACCATGCCTTTGGTGTTCTCAATAAAGTCGTATTTTGATGTCTGCATCACTTGATAGGTGAGATCTGGGAATAGGGCAACAGGTAACCAAGTTTCTTCAACCGTAATTGGATTGTTGTCTATGAAACGAACACGTTTTACGTAGAAAACCAATTCGCCTTCTTTGATATCTAAATGTTCAGACATCGCCAAAGAACACGGCTTCATTTCGAAGGCCAGAACTTCACTGTGTGTAACCACATCCAAATGCGCCCACTTTTCTTGAAAGCTCGACTGTTTGTAGATGTCGTAATTGATCTTGTTCTCTTTGACGTAAGTACCACTACCTTGAACGCTTTCCAGCTCATCGTTTTCGATCAGTAGTTTCAGCGCCTGTCTAACCGTTACACGACTTACCGAGAATACTTCACGCAATTGCGCTTCCGTTGGGAGTGCTTCTCCAACTTTATATTCACCAGAACTGATCTTTTCTCTTATTGCATCGGCGATTTGGCGATACATAGGGAGTCTTGCCATTTTTGCCTCATTTGTGCGCTAGGACAACTAGACTTTGATTAACAACCTGTACCTTAAATACGTAAATTTGCTCTATATAAGCCTTGCTTTAAAGGTTAGTGTGAGCGTCGTATCGGCGTTTTGTAGTACATATAATACAAATTAAACGATACATAACAAGCTTTCTTAAAGGATTTACCAATACGATTTAAATACAAATTAAATACAAATATGTATTGATGAGATCGTGATCACGGATTAAATGTCTTGAAGTTGTATTATTCTTCTCGTCGACAGGGACGACTGTCGTACTAATCCGTGACTATGGGACAAAGGTTATGAAACTTACTACTCTAACGAATAAGTCGCTCGTAAATCTGCAAACTACGTTTAGCAGTCGAGAAGAAGCGATTTACGCACTTGCTGACCAACTGGATCAGCAAGGCAAACTGCATAACAAGCAAGAGTACCTTGATGCAGTATTTGCTCGTGAAGAGCAAGGCCCGACAGCGCTTGGTGAAGGCCTAGCAGTACCGCATGGCAAGACTGACGCGGTTAAAGAAGCTGGCTTCGCTGTAGCAACGCTTAAAGAAGACATGAAATGGAAAGGCTTGGATGAAGACGAAGATGTAAATCTTATCTTCCTAATTGCGATTCCAAATGCAGAAGCGGGTTCTACCCACATGCATCTGCTCACTGCATTGACAACTACATTGGTTGACGACGATGTTCGCGAAGCGGTATTAAAAGCGACAACGGCTGAAGAAATCTTTGCGCTTCTTGATGGCGACAATCAACAAGAAGAAAAACAAGACAACTTAGATACAAATGCACCGACAATTGTATGCGTTACTGCTTGCCCTGCAGGTATTGCTCATACTTATATGGCGGCAGAATACCTAGAAAAAGCCGGCAAAAAGCTTGGCTACAAGGTTCATGTTGAAAAGCAGGGCGCAAACGGTATTGAAGATCGCTTAACTGCGGAACAACTTAATAATGCTGTAGCGTGTGTGTTTGCTGCTGAAGTTGCGATTAAAGAATCTGAGCGCTTTAATGGCATTCCTCGTGTTGAAACCCCAGTTGCAGAACCGATTAAGCACGGTGAACGCATTCTTAATGAAGCGATTGAAGAGTCGAAAAAAGGTAACGGTGCAGAACGTAAAGTTGCTACCGATGACAAACCGAAGAAACTACCGTTGAAAACTGAGCTTAAACAAGCACTGCTTTCTGGTATTTCTTACGCAGTTCCTCTGATCGTTGCTGGTGGTACTGTTCTTGCGGTTGCTGTTCTTATCGCACAAATTTTTGACCTGCAAGATCTTTACGCAACAAAAGATTCTTGGCTATGGATGTATCGCAAACTAGGTGGCGGCCTACTGGGTACATTGATGGTGCCAGTACTGGCGGCTTACACAGCTTATTCACTAGCAGACAAGCCCGCACTTGGCCCTGGTTTTGCCGCAGGTATTGCAGCAAACATCATTGGCTCTGGTTTCCTAGGCGGTGTTGTTGGTGGTTTGATTGCTGGTTATGTGATGCGTTGGGTAAAAGAGCATGTTCGCTTAGGTCCTGCGTTTAACGGATTCCTTACTTTCTACCTTTACCCTGTGATTGGTACTTTGGTAGCGGGTAGCTTGATGCTATTTGTTATCGGTAAACCGGTAGCGTTCCTAAACCAAGGTCTAACGGATTGGTTGAACGGTATGTCAGGCACCAATGCGCTGTTATTGGGTGCGATTCTTGGTCTGTTTGTGTCATTCGATTTAGGTGGTCCGGTAAACAAAGCCGCTTACGCATTCTGTTTAGGTGCGATGGCGAACGGTGTTTATGGCCCTTACGCAATCTTTGGTTCAGTAAAAATGGTATCGGCGTTCACTGTAACGGCTTCAACCATGATTGCTCCACGCCTATTCAAAGACTTTGAGATTGAAACCGGTAAATCGACATGGCTACTTGGCCTTGCGGGTATTACCGAAGGTGCAATCCCAATGGCGATTGAAGATCCAATCCGTGTAATCGGCTCATTCTTACTAGGATCAGTGGTTACAGGTGCGATGGTTGGCGCGGCAGGTATTGGTCTATCGACTCCGGGTGCAGGTATCTTCTCTATCTTCTTGTTACACGATTCAGGTTTGGGCGCATTCTCTGCTGCTGCAATCTGGTTCGGTGCTGCGATTGTCGGCACAGTAATTTCAACCATTACTCTTCTGATGTGGCGTGGTCACGCTGTAAAAAAGGGTAAGTTTGAAGCAAGTACTGCAACACAGAACTAACTGAATTTTGAGTTAGCTCCTAACTCACTGCGAAATCAATATATAAAAAATAACAAACAACTGGCTGTCCTAAATACCTGTGCTCCTAACGGTTTTATTCACACAGATTCTGGGCGTGGTTTTCTGCACCCTAAATTTAGTGGCAGCCAATTTTAACCCCTTGAAAAAATTTAATTTAGTCGTATTTGAGTTCGAATTTTAGATTTACTCGAAGCGACACATTTAGGTAAATGATTATGACTACATCACGCGTACATATTACTCCACACATGCACTGGGATCGTGAATGGTATTTCACAACAGAAGAATCTCGCATTCTTCTTGTGAACAACATGGAAGAAATCATGAACCGCCTGGAGAGTGATCCAGAATACAAATACTACGTTCTTGATGGTCAAACCGCTGTTCTAGAAGACTACTTTGCGATCAAACCAGAGAACACAGAACGCGTAAAAGCATTGGTTGAAGCGGGCAAGCTTATTATTGGCCCTTGGTATTCTCAAACCGACACAATGCAAGTTTCTGGTGAGTCGATTGTGCGTAACATGATGTATGGCATTCGTGACTGTATGAAATTTGGCGATGCAATGAAGATCGGTTACCTACCAGATTCATTCAGCATGAGCTCACAGCTGCCGATGATCTACAACGGTTTCGACATCACGCGTGCAATGTTCTGGCGTGGTTGTTCAGAACGTCATGGCACCAACAAAACAGAATTCTTATGGCAATCAAACGACGGCAGTGAAGTTACGGCACAAGTGCTTCCGCTAGGTTACGCAATTGGCAAATACCTTCCACAAGACGAAGAAGGCTTGCGTGCTCGTTTAGATAAGTACTTCCCAGTGCTAGAAAAGCCATCGGTGACTAAAGATATCTTGCTACCGAACGGCCACGACCAAATGCCGATTCAAAAAGACATCTTTGAAGTAATGGACAAGCTTCGCGAAATCTACCCAGATCGTGAATTCTCAATGAGCCGTTACGAAGAAGTGTTCGAGAAAGTAGAAGCGGCGCGCGACCAACTCGACACAATCAAAGGCGAATTCAACGACGGTAAATACATGCGTGTTCACCGCACGATTTCGTCAACACGTATGGACATCAAACTGATCCATGCGGAAATCGAAAACAAGATTGTAAACATCTTAGAACCGCTAGCGTCTATCGCTTGGACATTAGGTTTCGAATATCACCATGGTTTGATTGAGAAAATGTGGAAAGAGAGCATGAAGAACCATGCTCATGACTCTATTGGTTGCTGTTGTTCAGACAAGGTACACGCTGAAATCCTAAACCGTTACATCCTTGCGGACGACATGGCGACAAACCTAATCCACTTCTACAAACGTAAAATCGTTGACCATATGCCGGATCGCGAAGGTTGCGACAAACTGGCGATGTTTAACCTTTCTCCGTATGAGCGTGAAGAAGTGGTGAACACAACCATCACTATCCGTGCTCAAGAATTTTCTATCTTTGATGAAAACGAAAACCCAGTTGAATACTTCATCCAAGACAAGCGCCAAATCGACCCAGGTAAAGTAGACCGTCAAATCGTTCACTACGGCAACTACGACCCTTTCATGGAGTTTGATATTCAAATCAAACGCACTGTGCCAGCGATGGGCTTCACCACGTTACACATCCAAGGTAACGAGAAGGGTGCAGTAAAAGTTGCAGAACAAAAAGACTACTTACTAGAGAACGAGTACTACCGAATCAATGTAAACGACAACGGTACTCTGACTATTTTCGATAAAGAGACAGAGCAAGTATTCGACCAAGTACTTCGTTTGGAAGACGGTTCTGATGACGGTGATGAGTACGATTACTCTCCATCTCGTCAAGAATGGTTACTGTATTCAGACGAGTTCCCAGTCGAAACATCGATTGACCACCAAGGCTTCCAATCGGTAGCGAACATCGCTTTCCGAATGAACGTACCTGCAAACCTTGCAGAGCGTGAAGAACGCACGGGTCAAAACGGATTCGTTGAAGCGCAATGCCAAGTGGTATTGAAGCAAGGTTCTCGCCGCATTGAAGTACGTATGGAACTAGACAACCAAGCCGACGACCACCGTGTACGTGTCTTAGTACCAACGCCATTCGTTTCTGAAACTGTGGTTGCAGACAACCAGTTCGGTTGTATTACTCGACCAACCAATGACCCTGCTATGGCGGTTTGGGAAGAAGAGAAGTGGAAAGAAGCACCGGTTCCGGTTTACCAACTGATGAACTTCGCTGCATTAGAAAACGGCAAAGCGGGCATGGCGATTATGTCGAATGGTCTACGTGAATTTGAGGTGATTGCATCTCAAGGTGACGAAAACCGAGATACCTTCGCACTGACACTGTTCCGTGGTATCGGCGTGTTGGGTAAAGAAGAGCTATTGCTTCGCCCAGGCCGTCCATCAGGCATCAAGATTCCGACACCAGATTCGCAAGTGCGCGGTAAGTTAGTGTGTGAATTCACGTTGTGCGGTTTCTCTGGTAACCATATTGACGCGAACATCATGGCGCAAGCACGTGACAATGTCACTCAAATCGAATGCTACAACAAGATCCCTTACAACGCGATGAAGCTCAACGTGGGTGAGCAGAACCTACCTATGAGTTTTAGCCTTCTGTCTAAGCAACAATCAGGCGCGGTGTTGAGTGTGCTGAAGAAAGCGGAAGACGAAGATGCACTGATCATGCGTGTCTACAACCCGGCAGAATCGGGTTCAGTATCGGATTCAATCTCTTTTACTCAAGCGGTTTCAAGCTGGAAAGAGACAAGCATGGACGAGCGCGTACGCGAAGGTGATGTAGCATCTGAAGAGTTCGGCCAGATAGCACCTTGCCAAGCAAAAACATTCCAAATCAAATTCTAATTTCGATAACCCGCTCACCTTGGTGGGCGGGAATGGTGAACGACAATGAAAATTGTAATTGCCCCTGATTCATTTAAAGAATCACTCGACGCTCATCAAGTTGCGTCTTGCATTGAGCGTGGATTTGCCGATGTTTTCCCTTACGCAGAGTTTGTGAAAATGCCACTCGCCGATGGCGGAGAAGGCACGGTAGACGTGTTGCTAGAGGCGCTCAATGGTAAGAAGCAACGGCTGCACACGACGGATCCAATCGGGCGTGAATGTACGGCTTATTGGGCTTCGTTGGAACAGACTGTTGATGGCGCCAACGTAAAAACTGCCTTGGTGGAATTTGCTCAAGCATCGGGTTTAGACCTATTAACCGTAGAAGAAAGAGCACCGTTAACCGCATCTTCGTTTGGTACTGGGCTATTGATCAAAGATGCACTAGATCAAGGTGTTGAACAAATCATTATTGGTTTGGGCGGCAGCGCAACCAATGATGCAGGTGCTGGCATCTTACAAGCGTTGGGAGGCAAGTTATTAGACAAGCAAGGCAACGAGCTATCTGGTGGCGGCGCCGAATTAAGCCGGTTAGCAAGCATCGATCTTGAAGGACTGCACCCTAGATGCAAAGAAGTGACGTTCGTGGTCGCGTGTGATGTGAATAATCCATTATGTGGCGAAAGCGGAGCCAGTACTGTGTTTGGTCCGCAAAAAGGCGCATCAAAAGCTCAAGTTGAACAACTTGATACTGCGATCGGGCACTTTGCCGATATCGCTCAAGCACATACGGGTACTAATCACCGCGACACAGCTGGATTTGGTGCTGCTGGTGGTACACCTCTGGGGTTAAGTCTTGCATTCAATATCCAAATTAAAGCGGGTATTGAGATGGTACTAGATGCCTTGGATGCAGATAAGGTTCTTGAAGGTGCTTCACTGGTCGTGACCGGAGAGGGGCAGATGGACAACCAAACCCTGCAAGGTAAAACACCTTTCGGCATCGCTCAGCGAGCTCAAAAGTTGAGTATTCCAACCATTGGAATTGCGGGCTCTTTGGGGCAAGACGTTGAAAAACTTTACGGCTCAATGTCTAGCTTATTTGGAACCGTACGTTCACCTCAGTCTTTAGACCAAGTTTTATCAGAAGCGAATCAAAACCTGACTCGCACTGCCCGTAATATCGCCGCCACGCTCAAGCTTGGTAGCCAGATTTTTAATGAGAAGTAATTATGTCTCTATTTAAACTCGACAACGTTATTCAAAACTACGCATGGGGAAGCAAAGACTCCATTAACCAATTGTTTGGTATTGTGAACCCAAACCAGGAACCTCAAGCAGAAATTTGGATGGGTGCTCATCCAAATGGTTGTTCAAAGGTAGGCGATACCGGTGAATCGCTTTCTCACATGATTGATGAAAACAAAATCGATGTCTTAGGCGGATACACGGCGGCTCGTTTCGGTGAATTGCCTTTCTTGTTTAAGGTGTTGGCCGCTGAAACACCGTTATCGATTCAGGTTCACCCGAACAAGCGAAAATCAGAATTAGGTTTTGAGCGTGAGAATGCACTTGGTATCCCTTTGAATGCGTCTAATCGCAACTACAAAGATCCAAACCATAAACCTGAGTTGGTTTATGCGTTGACCTTCTACAAAGCGATGAATGGCTTTCGTCCAATCGACGACATTATTGCCTTGTTCGAAGAAGCGGATATTCCTTCGTTAGCGATTGAGCTTAATGTACTAAAAGCCAATGCCGACAGTGATTCTTTGAAGTCGTTCTTTAGCGCCATTATGTCTCTTGAAGGTGACCGCAAAGCGTCTGCGCTTAATGAGCTTTATGCTGCACATGCGCGACCAGCCAAAACGGTCATGGGGCGTGAAGCTCTTCAATACAGCATCGAATTCAAACAGCATTATCCAGGTGATATTGGCTTATTTGCACCATTAATGCTTAACACGGTTGAGCTGGCGCCCGGTGAAGCGATGTTCCTGTTCGCAGAAACCCCACATGCTTATGTTCAAGGTACGGGTTTAGAGATTATGGCAAACTCAGACAATGTGCTGCGTGCCGGTCTCACTCCCAAATATATCGATGTCCCTGAGCTTATCGACAACACAATCTTTGAGCCGATTAAGCCAGAAGATATCCGCCTTAAGCCTGTATTGAAAGAGGGCAAGATGAGTTATCCGATTCCAGTGGATGACTTTGGCTTTGATATCTTGTCTGCGACTGATGAGAGCAAGTCACAGTATCTACGTAGCGCGGAGATCTTGTTCTGTGTGGAAGGAGAGGCGACCGTCACTTCAGAAGGGCGGTCAGTTTCTCTTAAGCCCGGAGAATCGGTCTTTGTAAGTAGTAATTCAAGTGTTTACCAATATCAAGGGAATGGCATTTTGGCTCGTGCTTTTAACTAGTGCCCCCGTGCTAGCGATCAGCAAAAGAAATGTCAGAGTGCCACTGTAAAGTGGTACTCAATATTGGATTGATGGTTGTTACCTATCTGTCTTTGACAGTCATGATTATTGACCATACCCGCTACTCTGGCGGGTTTTTTCATTATTAGAATGAGCAGATATAAGCTTGTAGAAAAGACAAACCCTGCGATCAGAGCAGGGCTTTTTATTGAATTAGTACTGAGTGACTGGTTAGGCAATGTGCGTCATTTTATTAAGCACAAAGGCTTCAATACAACCTTCAGTCGCAGCCATGTAGTCAGCGATGTGTTGGCTCGCTAAGTGCTTCTCTAGATGAACTTCAGACTCCCAGTTCTCATGAAAAACGAAGTGAGCAGGGTTACTGTTATCTTGGTGCAGATCGTAGTTAATACAGCCGTCTTCAACACGGGTTTTATCGATCAATTTAATCATCTCAGCTTTTACAAGCTCAGTTTTGTCTTCTTTAGAGACGATCGTTGCAATAATAGTCAGTTTGCTCATTTTCAATTCCTTCGCTTTAAACTCGGTAAGTTTAAGTAATATAAGTATAAATTCAAAATGAAGAAAGAGTTCTGAAATCCAATAACTATGGTTCTTACCATCCACAATTCAAACTCGAGAGCATAGGGCCAGAGCCGAGTAGGTTATGCTTATTAAAAAAAGCCCTCATAGCAATATGAGGGCTTTTGAATAAGAATTAAACTGTGTTGTTACTGGGGTGTTAAGCGTACTGTTTTAGCTTAAGCGTATTGCTCAACCGTCATTGCCCAATTTTTCTTCTGTTGTTCGAAATTCATTTTGATTTGCTGATAACGAACCTTAAGAACAGAGTGTTCGTACTTCTTCACAACGTCTTCGCGCTTGCTTTCAAGTAGCTGTTTTTTAACTTCGTAATATTCGTTCATGTTTGATACTAGAGCATCAAACTCTTGTTGAAGCTTCTCTGCGATTTGTTGCTTGTCGGCACGATGCATGATTTTTTGCTGGGTGCGTTTAAGTAACATTGACGCTTCAGCTTTCTCAATACGAGCTTGAGGGGTTTTCTTAAGCTTACTTGCCAGTCCCATCAACGAAGCACTCTTAATCAACCATTTTGTTGGATCGTATTGCCACCAGTAGATGCCGTTACGGTAGTCGTTCTCAAAGATGTGGTGGAAGTTGTGGTAGCCTTCGCCGAAAGTGAGTACTGCTAACACACCGTTATCACGCGCTGTGTTTTTGTCAGTAAAAGGTTGGCTACCCCAGATGTGAGCAAGAGAGTTAATAAAGAATGTTGTGTGGTGGTTAAGTACCAAACGAACAGCACCTACGATTAACAACATGCCAAGTACGTCACCGTAAATAACACCTAAAGCGATAGGAACACCGAAGTTCATTAGCAATGCCAACAGAACATAGTGCTTGTGCTGCCACATAACAATTTTGTCTTTCTTTAAATCTCGACAATTTTCATAATTTTCATACATCGAGGTGCTGTAGTTACGAATCATCCACCCGATGTGAGAATACCAAAAACCACGTTTTGCTGAGTATGGGTCTTTGTCGTTGTTATCTACATGCTTGTGGTGCACACGGTGATCAGAAGACCAGTGTAACGCGCTGTTCTGCAGGGCAAATGCGCCACCTAATGCAAATAAAAATCTTAGGCTCGAATGTGCTTCAAACGCTTTATGAGACCATAAGCGGTGATAACCTGTTGTGATTGAAAGGTTACAGAACGTAAAACAGATTGCTAGCCATATCCAGTGCTCCATACCATAGCCAAAAAAGTAGCCATAAACGGGAGCCGCAACAACAGCAAGCAGCATACTAAAAGAGAATACAAAAATATTGAGCCAGATTAATGGCGGCTTTTTTGTAGTTTGTTTGTCGGCACTATTCATTAGCAAATTTCCATTGAGCTTACATCTGTGCGCTAGAATATCAGCGTACACGTGTAAGTCAATATTGAAAGTGTAAACGTGTATTAGTATGTTTTGCTTAAATATTGTATAAAGGTAGTGTGAAATGTAGTAGCAAGTCATAAATGGAAGTACTAAGGGCTAATAAATGGAAATTAAGGTAGCTGAATATAAAGATTATGAGCGGATTGCCCAATTACACGCGGATAGCTGGAAGCTATATTATCGTGGCATTCTTGCTGATGATTACTTAGAAAATGATGTTTTGGAGGACAGATCTGTTATTTGGCAGACTCGTTTGATTAACCCTCCTTTTAACCAACATGTTTTATTGCTTGAAGAGGGCGGTTTACTGGTTGGTTTCGTCTGCGCGTTTGGTAATCACAACTTTGAGCGTGGCACGTTCATCGATGCGTTACATGTAGATAATAATTATCGTGGACGAGG
This sequence comes from Vibrio sp. 10N.261.54.E10, assembly GCF_002877735.2. Classification (NCBI taxonomy): domain Bacteria; kingdom Pseudomonadati; phylum Pseudomonadota; class Gammaproteobacteria; order Vibrionales; family Vibrionaceae; genus Vibrio; species Vibrio sp. 10N.261.54.E10. The sequence continues at coordinate 144,612 of NZ_MCXE02000002.1, read as the reverse complement.
TGTAGGCAAGCGTCTGTTGTCTGAATTGTCGAAGTGGTTGCAGCAATACTATTCGGACTCAGGGCTTTACCTAGAGGTGATGTCTGAGAACCACCAAGCGATTGCTTTTTATCAGGCGATTGGTGGCAAAGAAGAACTAGAGCAAGTTTGGAACGCACCATGTGGCAGCCAAGTGAATGAAAAAGTGATTTCTTGGAGCTCTCCCGTTGAACTTGAACAGAAAACAGCGAGCGTTGTGTATTCTTAGTCGATTCTTGTTGAATACTGTTTTTTTGCTGAGTAGCAGGTTCTTAACGAAGCTATTTTAAAGTAAGCGTGTCATGAACACCGCATTCTAATCCTTCAGCACGAAGAATAAGATCAACTCTCCAACCCAAAGGAGAGTTGAAATGGCAAAACGACGTACCAACCTAGAATGGCAATCACTGTTTGAGCAATATGAAAGCAGCAGTGTTACCCAACGCGCTTTTTGTGAAGAGCATGGACTGAGTTTATCCACGTTTTTTGCCAAACGGCGTCAACTCCAAACAGCAAGCCAATCGGAATCTGTCGGATTTGTTAAAGCCGAAATCGTTGAAAAGACAACCAAGTATCAGGCCCAGATAGCTACGGCGAACATGACACTTCTCATCAATGATGTGGAGCTGAGCATTCCTCAAGGCACGCCAGCCACCTATCTTGCTGAACTCATTGGAGCGTTGTCATGAAAGGTATGCTCAGCGCTCCAGACATTTACCTTTATCGTGAAAGCGTCGATTTTAGAAAGTCCATCAACGGCCTTGCAGCGATTATCGAAAATGATACTGACTTGCCTCTTGGCAGCGGTGCGCTGTTCCTGTTTACCAATAAACAGCGCGATAAGATTAAAGTGTTGTACTGGGATAAAACAGGCTTCGCCCTCTGGTATAAACGCCTTGAAAAAGCCAAGTATAAGTGGCCTTCAAAAGAGAAAAATCAGGTGTTTACCCTTACTCAATTTGAGCTTGACAGACTGCTTTCAGGCTTCACAATTATCGGCCACGAACCCATCAAAATAAACGATTTTACAATGAGTTAATCGAGCATAAAGCCTTATTCTCCAAGCGTTAACGGCACGATTTTAGTATAATCAATGCTATGAAAAAGACGCCAAATATCGACCCAGAAAGCCAAGATGTTGCCGAGTTACAAGCGATGGTAGCTGCTCTGATGTCGGAGAAAAATGAGTGGAAACAAGAGCGCCAATCGCTGCTTGAACAACTCAAACTCGCCTTCGACCGTCAGTTCGCGAAACGCTCGGAGGCATTAAAGCCTTACGATGAATCACAAGGTGACCTCTTCAACGAAGCGGAATGTGAAGCCGTTAAAGAAGACGAGGTTGAGGTGACAACCACGACCACAACGAAAAAGCGCGGTAAACGTAAACCTCTGCCTAAGACCTTGCCTCGTGAGGTTATCGAACTTGATATAGACGACCATGAAAAGCAGTGCGCTTGCTGCAATCATAGCCTGCATAAAATCGGGGAAGACCGCAGCGAGAAGCTAGAGTTCACGCCAGCGGTACTCAAAGTGTTGGAATATGTTCGTCCTAAGTACGCTTGCCGCCAGTGCGAGAAAACAGGCGACAGCAGCCGAATCGTTCAGAAGCCATCCCCTCAGAGCCTCATCCCTAAAAGCTTCGCCACAGAAAGTTTGCTGACCAACATCATTCTTGGAAAATACCAATACGCGATGCCACTTTACCGTCAAGAATCGCTGTTTACCCAGTCGGGTATCGAGCTATCACGTACCACCATGGCTAGGTGGGTCATCCAAGTCAGTGAGAAGTTCGCCCCGCTGTATGCCGCCTTGAAAGAGCACCTACTTCAACAAGTGGTGGTTCAAGCGGATGAAACGCCGCTCAATGTGCTCAAAGAAGAGAAGCAGTGTTATATGTGGCTCTACTGCTCAGGCGCTGACTCACCCGAAGCGGCACTGCCGAATGTGAAAAATATTGCCTTGTACGACTATCAAAACAGTCGCGCGAGGGCGTGTCCCGTGGACTTTTTAGGTGACTACAACGGTTATCTACAAACCGATGGCTACGCGGCTTATGATGGACTTCATCACGTCACCAAGGTAGGGTGCTTAGCGCATGCTCGTCGCAAGTTCATGGATGCTAAAAAGCTTCAAGGGAAAGGTAAATCGGGCAAGGCTGATAAGGCGCTGGCTAAAATCCAAAAACTCTACGGGATAGAATCACGCTTAAAAGGTGCGCCTGCCGAAGAGCGAAAAGCAGAGCGTCAAGCGCTTGCCAAGCCGATACTGGATGAGCTTTACCAATGGATGACAACCCAGAAGGTGATAGGCTCTAGCCCACTAGGCAAAGCAATAAAGTACACGCTCGGGCAATGGCCTAAACTCATTCGTTATATCGACGATGGTCACTTATCTATTGATAATAATCGCGCTGAACGCGCAATTAAACCACTGGTCATTGGCAGGAAGAACTGGCTGTTCTCTAACACACCAAACGGTGCTGATGCGAGCGCGATGCTTTACAGCATCATCGAGACCGCGAAAGCCAACGGTCTTATCCTCTACGACTACATGGTCAAGTGCATGAAAGAGCTGGCGAAAGCTGAGCCTGATATCGACGCACTCCTGCCTTGGAACTTCAAACACTGACAAGTCGCCCCGTGGGTTCATGGGGCGGATACATTTTAAAGCAGAAGAACAAAGACAAAAGCCCCGAGTATTAAGTTGCTCGGGGCTTTTTTGATTGAATTAGTGGTCGTTTTAATGATTCGCAAAGATGCGTGAAATATTGGGCGATTAATCACACCATGTGATCTTATTCCTACCGCCTTTTTTCGAAATGTAGAGTGCTTGGTCAGCGTCGTCGATAAGCTGCTCGACAGAACCAAGGGCTTGAGGGGCATGTTTCACACCGATTGAAATTGTTACTTCTAATCTAAGGCGAGTAGGGGATTCTAAAAGGGCATTAACCAGCGATTCAATTGAAGCCTCGGTTTCTCCTTGGACCAGCACCAAAAACTCTTCACCGCCGTATCGAAAGCAGTTACTGCTAGTCGGTAGTCGTTTTTGAATCTCATCGGCCAGTTCTTTGATCACCATGTCACCCATTTGATGGCCGTAGGTGTCGTTAATCGATTTGAAATGATCAATATCTATCATGAGCGATGTAATGGATCGCTGACGGTCTATGCTCGGTTCTATCACCTGATGAAGATAAAGGCGGTTGTAGCAGCCCGTTAGTGCGTCTTGATAGGAAAGGGCCTCGAACATATTAGATTGCTTGCGAAGCTGAATCGCTTGTTTGCGGAGTTGCTCGGATTGAGCGAAACGTTTGTGTACTTCCAGGTCACGTCTAACACAGGCCGCTGAGATTAGGATGTAAGCCGAGATATAAACGGAAATTGTTTCTATTTCATGCTCTGGCTCCGCTTCATAAAGCAGTGGCGCAAGGCCGATGAGATAAGCCAAAAAGATAAACGACAGCGTAGATATACTGTATCTGGCTGACAATCTTGAAAATGTACCAATGTAGATCATCACTAAAATGATGCCACCTTGGTAATCGAAGTTGTTCAGCTCGATGGCTAGTCGACCGATATAGACCAAGAAAAGTGAGCTAATTACAAGGAAGGCACTTTCTACGAGTTCCAAAACGTTGGGTTTGTTTGTAATACAGTATCTGGCGGCGGCCATCATCAATAAAAAAAGTATGACTCGGAAAATGATAGGCGTAATGCACTCGCTACCAAAGTGGATGTAGTCGGTGACGATAAAAGCACAGAATATTGAGATAGGGATGTAGATGAAATTTATGTACGGCAAATAAATTTCATTATCGAAATAGGTTTTAAATCTTTGATTCTTGAACCCAGAATAAGAGCGCATTGAGAAATTAGCCGAGATTGATACACAATAATTTGCGTAGTATGTCACAGTCTTTGGGATTGTAAACGACCATTTCTATAGATTTGTCAGTATGTTAGCTAGATCAACAAACGGTAGCGGGCAATATTCACGCTCTATTATCGATAGAGCGTGAATATCTAGAGGCTGGTGTAAGAGTGGTAAACAGAAATTAAAGCAGATTATAAAAACTAATCGCGATTAACGCTTGTTCTTCAGGTAACGCTTACGACGCTCTTCTTTTTTCTTAATCTGTTGTTCCGCTTTCAGCGCAGCCGCTTCTTCAACTTCGATCAGCTCTTGTGTGATCATTTCTGGCAACTCAAGCGTTACCTTACCTAAAGTGCCATTACGCAATTCGTGAAGCAGGATTTCTGAACATTTGTGAATGTCGATATGACCACCGGCACGAAGTGCACCACGCTTACGGCCAATCGCTTCCATCAGTTCGATGTCAGACTCAGGCAGCTCTTCAATTTGGTAACGCTCTTGCAAAAGGTTAGGGTACTGCTTTGCTAGGTATTCTACTGTGTAGAATGCCACTTCATCGTATTCCATTGCTGTATCTTTTACAGCACCTGTTGCAGCCAAGCGGAAGCCACTGTGTGGGTTTTCTACTTTAGGCCAAAGGATTCCTGGAGTGTCTGAAAGGATCACGCCATTCTGCAGGTTGATACGTTGTTGACGACGAGTTACCGCAGGTTGGTTACCAGTAACCGCGATCGTACGTCCAGCCAAGCAATTGATAATGGTCGATTTACCCACGTTCGGGATGCCCATGATCATTGTACGAATATTCTTGCCCATCTGTTCACGGTGCGGTGCCAGTTTACGCACTAGCTCCATAACGTGGTTAACTTCTTCTTTAGCGCTGGTGGTAATCGCAATAGCCTTAACACCTTGCTCTTTTTCGAAGTGCTCAATCCAACGCTCAGTTAGCTCAGGGTCTGCAAGATCGCGCTTGTTTAACACTTTTACACAAGGCTTATCGCCGCGCAGTGAAGAGATCATTGGGTTTTCACTACTGAACGGGATACGAGCGTCCAGTACTTCGATGATCACATCAACTTGTGGGATAACTTCTTCGATTTCTTTGCGGGCTTTATGCATGTGACCCGGAAACCATTGAATAGACATAGAGATAAACCTTGATAAATATATTTGCTGCACATTGTAAGGGTTCGTTAGGGCGTGTAAAGCGCTATGTTGCCGTAGATTAATCAGAGTGAAAGTCCTTACAGGCAATATTATTGCAGTGAGCGATTGTAAGGGGCGCATACGTAGAGATTTCAAATGCTGTAATCCATCTAGCAGGCATTTGATTTAACAGTTGATGATTTGAAATGGATTCGGCGAAAAGTAAGTTTTTGTGTGTCGCCAATTGTTGAAAGATAAAATACTATTGCATTGAGTGTTTTATCTCTAAGATCCGACTGGAGACATAATCCTATGGGGTTATGTCTGTGGTTGATTTGATTGAACGAGATTTTTCATCAACTGTTTACGTTCTGCTTGAGCGATATAAATGAATTGGTTGTTATAACTTCTGTCTGTATTGATATATTGTTCGAAATCCACAGGCACTCCCGCAACCGATAGTTCTATATGTAAGTGAGGACCAGTAGTTCGACCTGAATTTCCAGTGAGTCCAATGATTTGACCTTTAGTGATGAACTCTCCGGCCGAAACGTGTTTTTCTGAAAGGTGTAGGTAGCGAGCGTAGTTTCCATCAGCGTGTTTTATGGTTAGATAGTTACCAGCAAAACGGTTATACCGGGACTTCAAAACGATGCCATCTGACAATGAATGAACCTTTGTACCTATTGGTGTTGCGTAATCTGTTCCAAAGTGGGGGGCAATGCGGTTCGTTATTGGGTGTTTTCTGCTTAAATCGAACGGTGAACTTACGCGAAAATGCTGAGGAAGAGGGAATACATAGTCATTATTTAACTTATATCCATTTTCGTTATAGATATTATCATCCGCCCCTCTCATAGCAAAAAATTCTATATCACTACCTAAATAGTAAAAAGCACTGACATATTCTGTTTTTGTACCATCATGTTGGGTTTTTATTGAAAACTTATCACCGTTGTTAACTGATTTAATAATGTCAAAATTATCACCTAATAGACTCAATAGTGATTTTAATTCATTGTTCGTCAAACCAGAGGATAGTATAGAACTGACAAAAGAGTATTTCACAACCCCTGAAACCATTTCAGATGTCGGAGCTGGGGTTGGAATATGAATGCTTTTGGGCTTGGCTATTTTAGGTGCCTGTTTTTTATCAGTATTTGAATGATTGTAGCTTAGCGATATGGCTGTTGAAACGATCAAAAAAACCATCAAAAGGCCAAAGGAAAGGGTACGGCGACTTAAATGGCTATTTATTTTCAAATACATAAATTATCAATAAAATTCGGTTAATGGATAAAAATAAGAATTAGATCATAATATTTATTTGTTTTTTTTGCATGTTATTTTAGTTCATTCCTTCGTAATGACTAGCTAAAGGTATAGGGTGTGTTTTTAGAGAGATAAAAAACAAACATTTCACCTTTTGATTTAGCTAAACTGTACTTTATAAGTAGTTATTATGTCATGTTGAGAAAATCTTAGACGATAATATAATCGCGGAAAAATATACTCTGCCAGAAAACTATGTTCACTAAAAATACGTTGAAATCAACATTAGGTCTTATTGTTACGTCGCTTATCTTAAGCGCATGTGGCGGTGGGGAAGGCGGAGGTGATAACACCCCGCCAGCAAGGAATACCGGAAGCATCTCAGGTAACGTTTTTGACGCTCCTGTGAGCGGTGCGAAAATTGAGGTGTTTGAATACAAGGATGGAAACCTAGGTAGGAAGTTAGCAAGTACGACTTCCGATGCTTTTGGTGACTACAAGGTTGAATTTGAATCTTCATCGATGCCACTTTTCATCGTAGCTAAAGAAGGCAGTTATACCGATCCCTTAACGAAAAATACAGTTTCTGTCAGTAACGGCAAAACACTGCGTTTAGAAGCCATGCTCAATTACAAAGAAGGGCGTGATCAAAACTTAATGCTGACCCCTTTGACTAACATCGTTTCAGGTTTAACTCAATACAAAGTAGGCAAGGGAGTGTCAGGCTCTACTGCTATCTCAGAAGCATTAAATAGCATTAACGATATGTATGGTTTCGATGTCAATGAAACTACACCGATAGACATAACCAAAGGTGGTCAAAGTAGTTTTGCTACATCCGGTCACCAATATGGTGCTTTGTTAACCGCTTATTCTTCTTATTCGTACGACCTAATTCAAAAATACGGTGATACTCAGAGTAATATTTACACATCGATGCATTTGGCTGATATCCAATATCGAGATGTCATTGCCGATGGTCTTCTTGATGGGCTGGAAATAAGTACTGTGTCGGGAGGGGTAACCCCTTTAACCTTCGGTCAACAAAAAGTCTCTAGTGATATTTACACTCACGATTTGGCACAGCATGTTCTAATTGTCGTCAATGATCCTAACTTAAATATTTCAGGAACAGACGCAGACGACTATGTTGAGTTTAGCCGTAAGATTAATGACCAAGGCACCAATAGCGGTACTGGCGGTGTGATCCCACCTCGCGATGAAACCGAAATTGATACCGAAGCGCCTACAGTGTCTAGAACAGACAGTGATGTATTGGTAAGCCTCGATAAAGTGGATATTAAGCTCAATGATGAAATTGGTGTTCAAGGTGTCTCAGCGTACCTTGAATACCAACTGGACGGTGTCTGGTCTCTCGAGAGTCAGTGTGACGATGAACAAACTGCGGGTAGTGAGTTTTGTTTCTTGGAATTCGACGGCTTTGAATCTGGTCTTAGAGAAACAAGTATTAAAGTAAGTGTAGACACAAAAGCCATTGACGCGGTAGAAGTTGATTCGGATACGGGACTCTCAAATGTAACTGCGGCACGTTTGGTTTTTTATACGACTGACGTCTTAGGTAACGAATTAGTTCAAGGGCGAGATGTTGGCCATTATGTAAACTTTGAATGGGACAACAATGCGCCGGTAATTGAAGTAACCTCGGCTAGTTCTATAAACAACAGTGCAAAAGAGTATGTGCTTAAAGGCACTGTAAAAGAAGACTCGCAAGAGATTGATTCGGTAACGGTTTCATTTAAAGGCGGTTTAGATGATAGCGTTTCTTGTGGTCATATAACTTTAGAGTCAGGCAGTGCCTGTGAATTCAGTAAGGGATATTCAACCGATGAATTCGTATCGATAACAACATTTGAAATTAAAGCCACCGATAGCAACGGGAATATTGGTAAGGAAGTTCACGAAGTCGTTCGTGATGCTCAAGCGCCGGCGCAAGTGATTAGCTACCCAGAGAATGCTCCAATGAATTATGTCAACGTTAGTGTTGATGGGGAACGCGTAACTAAAGAAGATGTTTATACGCAAGACACCTACACATCAGAAACGGTTCAATCCACTCGTGATTATTTGAAGATTGATTACATTTACGCGAGCAAGGGGATTTTAAACTCAATTCCCGATGTCGATTTTAGTGACTTTAATGTCAACGACCTCAAAGATAACAAAATTCCATATGTTCGTGTCAGAGTCTCAGATGGCAACGGGGATATGGGGTTAGGATCTAGTGCCGACAAACTTAAGCTAGTTGTTAAGTATTTAGTAAGCGCAAACAATGATAATAACTACGTGCTTCAGAAGGTAACCGATACCGTAGCCTCTGCCGCTAACATACCCCACGAAACTATCTCTGATACTGAAGGACACGTAAATGAGGTTATCTATTATGTTCCTTTTGTAAAAGAAATACTTGGTGACAACTTCGCTTCGACGTCCGAGAACAGCAGTCAAAAACTAGTGATTCAAACTATTGACGAGTCTGAAAATGAAAGTGCTGAGCAAGAAGTTTATTTTCGTAGTAGCTTCGACTTGCCGACAATGACGATCGTTACTCCATTTATCGGGGCTAGTGTGCAATTGGAGGGATTAAACTCGAAGGGAGAGTTTACCTCGCTAGGAAGATGTACCACGATTCAGCACTTAGAAAGTGATGGAACAAATAAAGCACTCGATGTTGCTGGATGTGAAACAACAACTGATGTAGTTAACTACGACTTTATGCGAGTGCGGTTAATCGGTATTGATGGTAATACGCAACCGTATTACTACAAGTGGGAGAGTGATCCAGGTACACAATCAGAACAAGTGAACCTAAATAGCGCGAATATAGGTGCCTACTTTAAACTTAATGGTTCTAAGACTTTTTATATTACCGAGCTAGCAACATACCAAACCGGACTGTTTGACTATCAATGGAATCAAGTTGAAGCTGGAAACAAGACTCCAGAGAACGCCGCACGAATTTTAGACGACGTACAATATGCTCTCGCTGGTGGAAGCGATTCATTCTTTGGTTTCGACCCAACGATCGTTTCGTATGCAACGAATGAAATATTGAAAGGTGCTATTCCGGAAAAACTGCCTAATAATTATATTCATCGGTTTTTAGTAGAAGCGATTTATGACATTACCCAAATAAACAATATGCTACTAAGTAACTCTGTTGATTTTGCTTCCGCTATCTATGATGACTTGCAGTACGATGGCCAAGCTAACGGTATTGGTAGTGGGGGTGAAAAAATAGTTCTAGATTCATATGAATTTAGCTCAAAGTCTTACCGTAATGACTTAGCGCAATCATACTATAACATTATGACTGAAAAGTATGGTGTAGCAGCTAACCTAGCTCAGCGATACGCCGATCAGATATCAATGGCGAACCCAAGCCTCGATGGCGAACAGATTATAGACGGTGATGGCGAAAGTATTGATAAATCACCGCCTCAACCTTCGCTAAGTATCGAAAATGGCCGAGAAACATGGGTTGGAAATAAACGGTACGTTGCTGGTGTTTTAGATTCACGGATTATTTTGGAAGATCCGTCAGGCATTGTCGTGGAAGAAGGCAGTCAGCCACTATTTGTTACAGTGTGGTATAAGAAAACTGAACCGAATACGGAAATCCCAATTGATCTGAATATTCGAGAGTCAGGTGGTGATAATTATAAAAAAGAGTATTTATTTACCCTTAATACCGAGTCTTCAAATCTCAAAGGGATTGTCGAGTTTGCACTTGTGACCAGTGCAATGGATGAGCATGGAAATAGCTATGGTTACAATGGAGAGGAACCACATACGGAAACTTTGTATGTGGATAATGATTATCCTTTAGCGACTTATATTCCCCCGAGCGATGGTAATGGTGATCCGATTGACGAAAATGTCTATTTGAACACCAATTATGTTCAAGAACTCACTTTCAACATTGACGATATTGTAGGAGACAAATTGGACGAGCGAGGGCTCACTTTCTACAACTCGGCAACCGGTGTTACTAATGATTATGACGCTAACTCACATTTTTCAAGTAATACAGAGGATCATTTTAAGGTAAAACTATGCTCTGGAGACAAATGTAGCAGTCAAGGTAATATTATTAGTCCAGAAGATGGTAATTGGGTGGTGTATGTTAATGCTGAAGACAATCTGTCTAATATAGTTAACCGCCAGACGACCAATGCCCCTCAATTTAGTGTATTACTTGATTCAAAAGGTCCGGTAGTAAACGGGTCTAAAATTATTAACCACTTAGGTGGTAATACTAGCTGGGTACCTGATATTACTTGGAGCTTGAGTCCAGGGAGTTTGGTTGAAGTCGATATGAAGTCAGAGTCTGGCAGGCGTTTCACTTTGCAACATTACGAAACAGAACCTGAAGAGAGTACTGAGCCGTATCTATTAGGCATGCAGCCTAACGTAGAGGTGAGACTAGTTGCGGAGGCATTTAAATATAATGAGAAAAACTTCTTCTACGTAACAGCAACAGACAGTTCTTTTCCATCGGGAACACACAGTGGTGAATTTGAATTCTTGGTCGACAACAAGGGACCAGTAATTGAATTAGCTGACCCTTGGGTTTTAGACACTAATTCAGGTGAAAGCTATGTTCTTGGTACCGCATTTACTGTAAAGCTTACATCAGTATCTGACGACTCTGATGTATCTAAGGTTGAACTTTGGCAACAAGGTCAAAACGCTGCAATACGTTCAATTGACCCCAAAGATCCAACGCAGCCCTTTGATATCGAAATTACAGAAACGCAAAGTGACACTATAGTGATTGGCGAAGACAGAAAGGCTAACCTGTACCTCAAAGCCCTAGACGAATATGGGTTTGAATCTGAAACAGAAATTAGAACTGTTCTGCTAGATCGTGAAGGCCCATCACTAAAGTTAAATGCGTTTGATCCGGAAAGTTTCTATCTTGGTGATTATGTATTCAATCTTTCAGCCCAAGATTTAAATGATAGGGGAACACCATCATCAGACGGTGTTAACAATGAAACATTAGAGTATTGGACTTTCAAAGAAAACCCCTCTGATGCAAGCACCTTAGTTGGTGAAGATATGAAGATTCCTTTAGGAGGCGAAAGCGATGGCGATAGTGCGACTCGCACAATCAGATTAGGTGGTTCCGACATTAGAGGAAATACGACAACCGTAGATTATGCGGTTAAAGTTCAAAACTCAAAGCCCACTATTAACTCGGTTACTTTCACATATGAAGATGGCACGCCTGTTTCTTCTGTTGGCCAGGTACAAATTACTCGTAGTGAACCTGTAATCATAAGTATTGATGCTGAAGATGAGAGCGGGATCCCGCTAGTTGAAGGTACTTATAAATATGGGGAACAAACCAACAATATCTCATTTTCTCAGAAAGGTGGCCTTTGGGAAGCTAGGTTGACAGAGGCAGATCTAACGGAAGATGGTGCCTATCAGTTGGAATTCAAAGTATATAATAACGTTCGCTATAGCTCTGAACAAGAAAGGCCTGTTTCCGAACGGTCAGAAAGTATCAATGTGCAACGTCAAGGTGTTGCTCTGTCAATCGTAAAACCGACTGACTTCCAAAGTCATATATCGGGAAGTACCCTTAATGTTGAATTTGGCCCTGCGGGTGAGGTAAAAGCAAAAACATTAGAATGTTGGGTTAGAGAGAATTACACCTCAGACGGTGTGCCGGAAGATGGTTCGAACAATGCTTATTCAGGTGTTATAACTAATCCTCAAGAAAATTATAAGTGTAGCATTACAACTGATGTGAATATGTCTGTTTCACCTGTGGTTTTGATAACGAAAACAGTAGGGACGAATGATACTGAAACAGTCAATAAATTCAGCTTTAATATGATGGATATCGATGCCCCTACGGTTGAACAAGACACATATCAATTTACTGGCAATGACGTTGGTTTGAACGCCGAAGGTAAGAAAGTTCTGAGCTTAACATTGAGCTTCAAAGACAATCTTTCTGGTGTGGATATTAGTGATGGTAACGAACCGTTATTGGTAAGAAATCGATTAAATGTGTCTTTTGAACCAAATAGTTGTAGCTCTCAATTGGGTATAACGACATGTACGTATAGAGAGTTGTATGCCGATATCCTCTCTCCGGGGGCGTTACAGCACTTATACACGATTAAGAACTTGTCTGATGTCGCCGGAAACTTAGGTTCGGATCATGCGTTAGAATTATTGCTTCCAGCCCAAGGCGATTTAGAAATCGCTATTACCAGCCCTGCTGAAGATACTATTATTCGAGGTGAGACCCTTGAAATGAAATTCAAGGTGAAGGTTGGACAAAATTCTGATCTTGAAAATGTCGTCGCAACTCTAGATGGTGCGTCATATAATTTGAATGATAACCCAGAGAACTTTGGCCCTTTCACTAAGTGTGAGGATGACTATTCTTGCTCGACGTTTACCGCGCCATTAGATGACAAACTAGATGGTCAATTTATCAAGCCTAAAATTCAAATTATTGATGTATGGGGAGAGTCTATAAGCGATGAAGTCAGCGTAATGGTCGATAATAGCCTACCAAATGTTGACGACACTGTATCCCTCAATGAATCTCCGGATGATTCTAGCTTAGTTAGATTTCAGTTTTCTGTGTGGGATGAAGGTAGCGGTATAGCAAAGGTTAAGTACACAATAGTTAATCCTAAATATGTATTTGATAAAGATGACATTGGCGACAATTCACACCTTTATTTTGATCTTCCAAAAACTGAGTTAGAAGAGTTGAATTCGATACGAGTCAATGTCGAAGCAACTGACAATGTAGGTTGGACTCAAAATAAGACGACTGATATTGACATTAGGATACCAACTATTGATTTGGCTTTTGATGGAATAACGAGTTTACAAGGGGGTAAGCTTGCTTTTACTAATGATAGCCAAGCGTTCACCATTACCTCTGAAGAGGGAGAGGATGTAAAGGCTGCTTCCTATGCTATAGATTTGGTTCCAGTTTCAGGTAACACGATTAAGTTTTCTGGGGAAATAGCCTCTTCAACAGCTTCAGATACGATGACTTTTGATATCGATGCTCAAGCTGAGTATATGCAAAAAGTAACCGTAACCGATTCTATCGGGCGAGTTATTATTGACTTTAATGTGCTCAACAAGACTTACGATGCTGAAGGCATCGCATCCATTGTTGATTACCAAGCACCGGTCATTTCAAGTATCACCAGTACTCAGGATTCGATGATTCCAGAGGAAGGGCTATATTATTTGGATGTAAGAGCATACGTCTTCGATAAAAATCTAAGCAGTGTTGGTTCTACTGCGGAAAACGGTACCGATGCCCCGGTAAACCCACAATCAATTGAAGAACCGACCAAAGACGGTGACCCTTACTTGATACGTTATCTTTTATCTCCTGGCGATTATCTAATAAATGTAACGGCAGACGATTTAGTTGAACACCAGACCGAGAAGTCACTAAATACAAAAGTTGAAGTAGCAAGTATTCCAGAGCTAACAATATCAACGGCAGCATCAATGCCTTTGGCTGGTGGCGTTGAAATTCCACTTTTGTTTACCTTCACTGAAGAGGTTAATCAATTTGAATTTTCAGATGTAGAGATTTAAGCAAGTGATGGCAATGATACAGGCGAGTTGAAGCAAGCATCATGGAGTACAACAGACAATATAACTTGGTCGGTCAATTACATAACGCCTGAAAAACAGAACAAAAACATAACCATACGAGTCGGTGATAATAGTTACGAAAGCGTAAATACTATCCCCGGTACAGGGGATAGTTTGGTTTTGGGGATTGAGGGTGTGTTACCAACCCTGTCTAGCGTGACATTTGATCCAATGCATCAGCAAGTAGGCAAAGATGTACAAGTAGCCCTTGAATTTGATAAGGAATTACAAGAAGTAACGGCCATGCTTGGTGGTAATCAAATCAACTCACTAACTGCTACGGCTGATAAGAAAGTTTGGAAGGGTAACGTTCGAGTGCCTGATACTAATGAATTAACAGTGGCTTTGATTACAGAGCAATACAAAGACCTAGTGGGTAATGTGGGCACGCAAGACAGCACACACTCGCTGCCTATCACGCCAACGTTGGACATCACACCGGTGGGCAGTGTGGACGGCAGCAATGCCGCGAACTTGGCCTTCTCAGGCACCTCGACCCGTTTTGATGGTCAAGAGCTTCGCCTGGCAGTGAAAGCGCAAGACAATGAGACGGTATTGAAAAATGGCGTTACGACCGTAGCAAGCGGTGGGGCTTGGAGCAGTACGGTGGACATCAGCGATCAACCGAACGGCAGCTACACCGTTATTGTGACGGGCACCAACGCTGCAGGCGTGCAAGTAAGCGAAAGCGCAAGCTTTACGCTCGCGCAAGCGGTACCGACGTTAACGAGCGTGACGTTTAACCCAAAACACCAAGCGATAGGTCAGAGCGTATCGGTCAGTCTTAAGTTCGATAAAGCGCTGCAAGCGGCCAGTGCCGAGTTAGGTGGTACGGTCATCTCGCTGACGCAGAGTGCGGACGCCAGCGTGTGGACGGGCAATGTCGATGTATTAGTCGCGACGTCGTCTGATTTGACGGTGGATTTGGTGGTGAAAGATTACCAAGACTTATTGGGTAACGTGGGGGCGCAAGACAGCACACATTCGCTGCCGATTACGCCAACTATTAGCATCTCTGCGATCAACAGCGGTAACGATGTTAACGAATCAGAGTCACCCACATTGATTCTCGATGGTACTACGGTTCGTTTTTCTGAAGGTGATAAGTTGAGCCTAAGTGTCACAGACAGTGGGGGAGTTAAAGTTTCAGATGCTGATGTGCTGGTTAGTGAAAACGGAGTTTGGCAATATGAACTGACTCTTGATCCAATCGAAGGTGGGTCTGTGACGGTGTCACTACATGGTGCCAATGCACTTGGAGCCGATGCTACTTTGGTTGAATCTACATTTACATTAAATAAGGATGTGAACGCTGCAGTGGTCGTAGTGCCAAGTTTATTACGACAACTGCTTATTTACGACAAGGGCACAAAACTAGCAGCGTAACGCTAATCGTTATATGGAAGATTAGACAAAGGTCTGCCTATTCGGCAGACCTTTTTTGCAAATGTATCTCAGGTTGTAGGAATTTGATTATGCACAGTGGACTTAATCATTTTTATTACCCTCAATTTTATTAAGAAAATTATTGTATACCAGTGCCCAATATTGATTAGTTTAGTGATGCTGAGTCATTGAAATTAAAATTATTTTGTTTTTCCTGTCTCATTATTTAGTCATATTTTCAGTCAGATAACTAATATAACTGGTGATGCAATCAGAATGGCAATTGCATAGATATTTTGCATAGTAGTTTTTGGTGTTATCTCTATAAAAGTGCCATCTTGATATTAAATGCATAATATATATAGTGTTTATATCACATCGTTATTTGATGTGGTGTTCTGCATTTTGGTACTTTAGTACCACCCTTTTAAGCCAATTTAGTGTTCCAAAATAAATCCTATTTATATTGGCTAAGTTTATGTGGGAATTTATTCCCACTTTTTTTCTCTTTTACAGATGAGAAAATGCTTAATATAACTTTCTAAATCGATGAAATGCTTCCACCAGATATGTGTGTTTGGTCTAGTTAGTATTTACTTAAGTACGCAATGAAATGATTATTATGTGACATCCGTTCAAATTAATTTGCCTTTTTAGTTGGTCAGACGAAATGACTATTTATCCTGTTTAATTAGCTTTATTGCTAGTGTTATGGTTTTTGACGATACTCCTTCTAATCTATTGAAATTTATAACCATTACGCGTAGAATTTATTTAACCAAATCGTTTTTTAAGCCTTATCAGCTTAGTTATCACCGCAACTATATATACCTGTAGGTTGTGGAGAATCCAAATGCACTTAGTTTGCAAATTTATATCTAGTTCGTCTCTCAGTACGAACGACCTTCAATATGTCTTAACACCGGATGAGTGTATCGGGCTATTTTCGCGTGCGCGTACCCCTAAAAACATCTTGGCTCAGTTACCAAGCACTCTGGTTCAGCAGATTACTGCGTCGGCTAAAAAAAATGTCCACAGCCTGCTCAATGCTATTCGAGTAGAACTTGTAAAAGCGAACTGGGTTTGTCTTTCATCCAATGTGAGACGTAGTCCACTAACGAGTAAGCAACTAGCAAGCTTCCCTCGGCTGAAGTTACATGTCGACAGGGTAAGTAAGGGCACTGGAGAGCGTGTTCACAAAGCCAACTACCAGCAAGTTGTCGATGATGTACCTTTGGCACGTCACTACAGCTTCTCGCCGGTTGAACCTTCCCCAGAGCATAAAATCGTCGTTGAGTTTGCTGGCCAGTGGTCAAGCAATGCGGCATGTTTGATGTTGGGTAAAACTGATGTTCAAAAAGAAAAAGTCACCGTAGGTAAGCCCGATCGAGAGAATAAACACCGAAGCCTAGCGACATTTAAAGATCTTGAAGTAGAGGGGAAAACGCTCTATATCAAAATTCCTTGTAAAGACCGACCACAACCAATTTTATTGAAATTGGCTGAAGACCTACAACCCGTCGATAAAGAAAGTCAAATGGACGAATGGGATAATTTACTGGTGCCTGTTGTCCCACTACATTTCCCTACTGGTGATCATTCTGATAAGTCGTCCGAAATGTTCGGCTTTGGATTTGTATATGTCGTTTGGAACAATGAAATATGGCGTGAATTAGTCATTGAAAAAAATGGTTACTTTTCAGATACCGATATTAATGTTGCTTCCACCGACTCTAGGCCGAGAAGGCATGCCGATATACATATAGAGGACTCTGATACAGGGGCTATACATACTTATGAACCCTTTAAGGTGTTACAAAACGGTGAAATCGTAAGTAAAGGTATGTTAAATGGCTCAGGTGAGGCTCGCATATTCAATCTAGTTGAAGAAGAAATTGAAATAGTTTTGACTGAGTATCAACCACCAATATCGATGAAAGTTGAAACTTTTTTGAGTCCTGTCGATGGGAGTACTGAGGGAAGGGAAGCAAAAGGTTACTCATTGCCCCATATCTGGGTGCCATACAAAGTTCAAGGCGAACCCCAAGATGTGTATATGTTTTACAGTTCGAATCAGCTAAGTAACAGTCAGTTATCTCAGCTAGCGTCGGATCCTGGCGCTCAAGCGACAAAACTGGTTGGCCTTGAGGCATATAGTAGTGAACAAAGCTTTAAAACTGGAGAAGGGGCAACTCGATTGCTATCTGTTTTGCCAAACGCTGCGAGTAACAAGCAGGGTGAATACGCCGTGCTTCAAAGTCAACTAAACCAAAATGTGGCCGCTGTTTATTTGAACAAACTTGTAGAGCTTGTTTTTGAATATCCAGGCTACGTAACTTTGGACGAGTCGGACGATTATTTTGAGCTCAAGCAGTGCGATGGTGATTGGTCACAACGTGTATCGTTTCGTCAGTGTGCAAAAACAGACAAAGGGGCTAGGTTAATTAGCTTCTCTGGCTGGCCAGTTGAAGTTGAAGAGGTCGATCTAGTGCGTGGCTATTTGGGTAACAGCAGGCAAAACCGTGATAACCAAACCGTTATAATTCGCCAGACACCAATTGCCGACTTATTGGCTTATAAGTCGAGCGAATAGCGGTCAATGCCATTACAACAAGAGTGTTATGTATTTGCTTAACCTAAATACAAATACTCCTAATAATAAAGAGAATAATGAATGAAACTACGTCATAGCTTAAGCCTGATTGCGTTGATGATATTGTCAGGATGCAACAACGAATCAGTAGAACCAACAGTACCTGATCAACAGCAGGCGGTGAAGCCTCAGACCGTTGAAGATGATCCTGTTGCGGCAAAAAATGCACAGCAGTGGGATGATGGTCGCGTTTACATTACCGAAAATAATTACGTTATTTATGATAAAGAAACGGACAAACCTAAATATACCATTCGAAAAGCTAAAGAGTGGCCACGAGAGGACCTTAGCAACCAAGATTCCTATGATTTACCTAGAGTGTTGTTCCGTTGGGATAATGGACGAGGTGACTCGAAAGATCTCTATGAGATAGGAGACAAAGTATGGAGTGTCAAAACGGATGGTACTGACTTACGTTTAGTCGCAGATGAATTTGGCGGTATGGTTCGGTTAATGCGGATGTCTCCAAACAATCGCTACTTAGCTCTGGCGTATTCCGCCGAAGAAGGGATGTTTAAGGTCATTAAAGATCTCAAGACGGGCGAGTATATCGAGCTAGGTCGCTCTCGCGGTTATCCAGAATTCCTTTGGGCGGAGGACAGCAGTTATCTCTACTACGTTGATAAATTTGAAGGCTGGAAATACACCTTAACGACAGGTCAGAAAGAAGAGACAGACGTAAAGTTTAATGAGTATTCAACTATATACGGCGGAAAGCGTACAGTTGTCGTTGCTTACGGTGTAGCGGTGTATGAAGAAGAAACGAATGAATGGCTTTACTCTTTCGCTCCGACTGAGAGAGGAGGTGACTTGGAAGCTAAAGAGTTTCGCAATAAGTCAATTAGCCCAACGGGACGATATGCTTGGGCTGAAACTCGAACACATCGCTATTTGATCGATGTAAAAAACAAATCCTTCCAATCGGAAGAAATCGTTCCGCGAGCTGTAGGTAAGTTTCGCTATTTTGAAATTTTGGGCAAAGATGCGAATTATATTCATGAAGGCGCTGCTCGTGTTGTTGTTAGTAAACTAACTGAAGAAAAACATTTTGGTCCTTATTTAAAGTGGAAGCAGACAAATAGCGGGCATAGTGCAGATCTATCTTCTCTTTACAATGCGTTTGCCAATAATGGTGATTTTGTGAAGGAGGAGCAATTATGAGCATCGGTGATACTTGTAGTGTTATCCCATTAAATGCAAATTACTATTTGTTTGGCGCGTACTTCAAGCCCGAAGAAGATGAAAACCGCGATAAAATCTACCCTACATGGCACTCTAAAGCTAGTTTGATTGGTGAAAATGTCACACATATTCGCCCGTTAGCTAAAGTGCCAATGCTTAACCTAACCAATAGCGATAACCCAGCACTTTGGGCGACCAACCAAGAGTTTAAATTATGCTCACTGGGTAATGGAAAGCCGGATAAAAATGGGGTGTTTGAAGTGCTTTCTCCAGAATGCCCTATTCATTCTTTAGGCAAAGACTTACCAAAAGGGGATGAACAAACTTTCAATTTTCGTTTCCCGTCATTGCCACTTATTGCCTCACTTGCAGAGCTATCGCCTAAAGAGTTGGCTGTAGAAATTGCAAAGCTTAGTGGTCAGTTGGATAACAGCGAAGTTCAACTTACACTAACTGAGGTCAGCACAGATCAATTGGCAGATCCTTATCAAGAAGATGCTAACGGTCAGCTGAGCGAAGAGAAAGCAGCATACAACAAGTGGTATGAAGAAGTTCGTGCTCTCAAGCAACCACTTAAGGGCTTTGTTCTACCTGTTGTTTCTAGCTGTGCAATCGTTTTTTCGGATGAAGGGTATTTAAACGCTTCAGTTAGTTTGTATAAGTTTAAAGTTGGGAATGGTAAAGGAACCAACGAAGGTAAGTATGAGAAAGTTGGGGATACAGTTCAAGCTGTGCTGCCCAAAAAGGCAGAGAATATTGATCAAAACCAATATCCTTGCGCAATGTTTCATATCGATCCAGCAATATTTGACGAAGGGCTGTACAGTATTCGGGTAGAATTTATACCAAGTCAAATGGATAAACCGATTACTGATTTTGTGAAGAACGCCAATATTGAGCAGTATGCCGATGGTTTAGATACTGCTTACACATACGAATTACGTGAACATATCTCATTTTCTTCTAGCACGCCATTAGGTAAATTCGCTATTGTCAGTGGCGATATGATTTCCCTAGAAGAGTCTTTGATTTATCAATACCCGCAGTATTTCAGCAACATGAAGCACTACCTTCATGGTAATGCACAAGGAGCAGCAGCCAATACACCAGCTTCTAGAAGTTTAACGTTACTTAAGAATATCCGAGATGTGTCTGCACAATTAGGTGCGGGGCTGATGAGTGGTAGCCTGCAAGACACCTTAGATAGTGATGGTCGGCAAGCTGTGTTTAATAATGTCTCGAAACTCTATTGGGATGCTGTGAAAACAGATATGCCACCGGCGATGAAAGCCGCTGGAGAGCTTTACTATGGTATTTATAGCACTAAAGCTGCCCTGGATACACTGCGTGAATTACATTCTCCTCAAACAGCAAGTTTAGGGTGGAAAGCACTTTTTCATGCAAAAGTGCTTAATACACCGAACCTACAAGCCAATGCATTTTCCACGGCAATGGAAGCCGCTATGGGTAACCGAAAAGTGGTGGCAGGGCGAGTCGCTGAAGCGTGGCTTACTGGGGGCACATCGATTGGGGTTAATGCGTTTGGCACAGTGACCAGTGGCATCGACTTAGTTAACAAAGCCAAGGCGGTATTAAAGCAGGGCAAAAAAGTAAAAACGGCAGACAAGGCGACTGGTGAGGTCGCTGATGATTATCTAAAACATATCCCTGTTTGGAAAACTAGAAACACTGCTCAAGAGGATAAGATTGATCAGGCTCTAGAAAAGGCGCGCGAGAAGTCTAAAGAACAAATCACAGCGTACATGGTGAATGATTCTCGCGGTGCAGGGATTGGAATTAAATTTGAATTTAATTCTAAAGAAACTGAACTAAAAGAAAATGAAACTGTGTTCATGGAGCTAGGTTCTGCACTTGCGGAGGTGTTAGAAGCGGAATCAAATTTAAGGGTGGAGGTCGAAGGGCATGCATGCCAAGTCGATACCGCTGAAAAAAATATGCAGGTAGCGGCAGATCGAGCGGAAAATGCAAAAACTCTTCTTCTAAAGGTATCTTCTGTTTTTAAAGACCGAATTTCAGTAGAGGCGTTTGGGGAAAGCCGACCTATCTATGTTCCAGCCGAAGGCGAAAAAATTGACCGTAATAATCCAAACTTAAAACAGAACCGACGAGTAGTCATACGCATATATATGCAATCTTTCGATGTGTATTTTCATCCTAGCCGTTATGGCTCACAAGCAATGGAGCGTTCACGTTTAGCGCTTGAAATCGCGATGAGCACAGAAGATACACTTGAAGCCGAATTACGGATGGCGGTATTCGATAGTTTGGTTGATGTCGCTTCTTATGTGCCTGTCGTTGCTCCGGTTGCTCGTGGGGTAATTGTAGCTAAAGAAGGAACAAAAGCGGCCATTTCAGCTGTCAAAATGATCGACCATGCGCTACTGGATTCCTTGTTGAATGAGCTGAGTGAAAAGCATAATGTGAAGCGTGAATTGGAACGATTATCCAATATTCATATTGAGTTACTTAAAGAACTACGCAAAAGTAATATTGCTTTAGAAAGGAAGGAAATCAATTCCTACAAAGAGCTTGTTGCTCACTTCGAGAGTGAAGAATCTAGAAAGGAATTGCTAAAGCGCTACCAGCTTAGAGCTTTGTCAATCAATGGTTTGGTTTTACTACTCGCCGATCTTGGTGTTAAAGCGCATGCCGATTCATTGGTGTCATTTGAGTCTTTGGTGAAGCGTTATAAAGTAAAAGACTATATTGAGCGTTACATTCTAGGAGATGATTGGTCAGTCCATACGATTAAAGGAAACACTATGGCTGCCAATTGGAAGAACCAGTGTGAAAATCAATTTTATGACGCGTTGGCTGAAAAAATGCCTGCGGCTTCACAATATTGGCCAGCACCAATCTCTGAGAACAGCAGGATGAATGCTTACTCTTGGTATCAAGTTGGGGATAACAATAAAGCTTCAGGGGCTTTTAATCGAGTTTTCCCTGTTCAAACGATGCTATTTGAACACCCAGAAGAAAGCATGTTTGAAAACTTTACTCAGGCATTTAACCCACAAGACAGTGAACTAAAAAAAGAAGCGATAGGGTTCTGTCGCATTTTAATTAAATCGGCGCGCTTTAAAGAATCAGATAAGCCCGATTGGTTACCTTATGATAGTTGGATCAAACAATCAGATAATGGTCATATAGGGCCGTACGATAAAGTTAAAGTTCAGATAGTGCTAACCAAAGAGCATAAATACGCTCAGGAAGTGACCATAGGTTATAACCGAGTAGACGGTCTTGAAAACATAAATGGCCCCGCTTTCAGAGATTGGATGTTACCTAAAAGGGTCGCTGATTTTGAAGTTGACCCAAATGGTGAAATTGCTAAGTTTTATAAACAACAAGGTGTCAATGAAGATTCAACATTGATTGCAATCGACCATTGCCCATCCTATCGGTTCGGTAGTGTGATGATTGATGGTATGAAGCCGATGACATCAAAGTCTAAGCTACTATTTACTGACGCGATCTTTAGTCTTGCTGCTTCTGGAAGTGCAAAAGCTGGGAACCCAAGTGATTATTTTTCTGAAACCGATTCATTTAAGCGCTATGTAAAAGGCGGCGGCTTTCAAAACATGCGTTACAGCCTATCGATTAGCAAAAAGAAAGGGGATGTCAATTTCTACCTACCTGTGGATTACATACAAGGTAAAGACTTTGACGACTTGCCAGATGAGTTAAAAATTGGAGTGTTGAGTACCGAAACGAAGTTAGTGTTGCTTGACACTCATCTCGGTGAGAAGGCGCTACTTTTGCGTGAGAAAGATCTTATGGTCGAGAGCTTTACCTTAATGAATGCTAAGAGTAAGAAGAACTCTATTCCAGTCATCAAAGGGATAAAGCAACAAGTCGTCGCAATCGAAACTCAATCTTCAGGACTTAACTTCTTCCAAAGTAAGGAATGGATTAACTCAGCTCACAATATTCGACGCGATGGGTTTTCATGGGGTAACAAAGGACAAGAAGACCTAGCGAGTATTTACGTTTTGTTATTGGGTGATACTCACAATAAAGATGCGTACGAATCGACACGAATGGACTGGGACTCAGTGAATATGTCTATTCAACTTGGACTAGAAGGTAATAAAGGAAAGTTGGTTAAGGGTCCTCGGTACTTTTCAGACATGTACCATATTGGTGAGTTTTTTTGTGATAATGGCTCTTGGGAATTGACGAAATCATCGTCAGAAAAGAATCGTAGTGAGATCAATGCGATGAAAATCTTTATTGATCAAGCTGTGGCTAGCTTAGATAAAGAGAATGATTTGCAAAAAAGTAAAGGCTATACCGTTTATTGCATGAAGTTTGATTTGGGTTATGTTGCTCCAACGGGCGCACAGCTAAAAGGTTTAAGGCCATTTGGAGGAGTCATCGGAGGTAAAGCAAACCTTGAACTGTCCGTAGCTCATTTAAACCAAGTTGAAGTAGATGGTACACATGATTATGACAAAGGAAGAGACGTCGTTGTGTCATTACCGTCTTTAAGCTCAGATAAAGCTCTGGCCGGTAATTTCTTTAGTGATATGCCATGGCTTATTTATAAAGAACCAACAAAAAATGGTGTGGATAAGTCAGCTTCGGAAACGTGGAAACAGTATGACGACACGGAACGGAAAGAATGGCTGAAACACTGGATAGAGAAACAACCAGCAGTCACTCAAGCTCCTAAGCCTTTAGAAAAGTCATTAGATAATCCAATATAGTAATAAAAACCGCCTTCGGGCGGTTTTTATTATCAATCAGAACTTAATTAATCGATCTGCTCAGTGTGCTCATCCACGGAGCTCAGCCCGCCGCAGAAATATCGTATTTCTTCATCTTGTGATTGAGCGTACTTAACGGCAGTGACAGTTGCTCTGCCGCTCGTTTCGTGTGCCAATTACAAGAGTTTAAGCAGTCAATAATTACGGTACGTTCGTATTGGCTGACGACCTCTTTTAGGCCAACTGCGACATCGTCATCTCCTAGAAGTTCAGGTTCAAACGTGGGCTGAACTGCCGATGTAACTGGAGTAATAACGTGATGGTGTTCTATCTCTTCAGGGATCTGTTCACCAAACTCAATCTGAGTAATGGTTTCGAAATCGGAAAGCAGAACCGAGCGCTCGATGATGTTCTTAAGCTCGCGCACGTTACCGGGGTAGGTGTAAGTAAGTAGTTGGTTTCTCACATTAGCACTCAATCCTGGTGATTGAGGCAACCCTAACATCGTCGTGGTTTGCTGCACAAAGTGCTCGGCGAGTGGGATAATGTCCGCTTGTCTGGATCTCAGAGGTGGTAAGGTGATGGGAAATACGTTCAAGCGGTAGAATAAATCGGCCCTAAAGCCTCCGTCTTTAATCTGCTGCATTAAGTTACAGTGCGTCGCGGCAATGACTCTAACATCCACTTCAATCTCTCTGCTGGCGCCTACAGGGCGAACTTTACGTTCTTGTAGCACACGTAGAAGTTTAGCTTGAAGTAGCATTGGCATATCGCCAATCTCATCTAGGAACAGGGTTCCACCGTTTGCTGCTTCAAATAAGCCAACTTTGTCCTTGTCTGCACCGGTAAATGAGCCCTTTCTGTGCCCGAAAAGTTCGGATTCTAGAAGTTGTTCAGGAATTGCGGCACAGTTCTGAACGATTAATGCTTGGTCAGAACGATTCGAGTTTTCGTGAATGTATTTTGCAATGACTTCTTTACCCGCACCCGTCTCGCCTCTAAGTAAGACGTCGACAGGCAAAGAGAGCACCTTATCAAGTCGGCTCAATACATTGACCATCTCTTCACTTTCAGCGATCGGACCTTGATAGGTTTTCTTTGTCCGTTTCTTTAGCTGAGTATTTTCACGAACCAACGCTTGGTTATCGGCGCTTAAACTCTTAATCACTTGACCATATTGCTCTAACCAAATGGCATGGCGAATATTACTTGCCGCCATTCGGCAAAACTCGGTAAGTGCGGTTTCGTTATCGATAACGCTTAAATCAAGCAAAACCAACAATCCAATAGTTTTGCTTTCATCATCAATCAATGGCCAAGCAAGTAAGTTATTGCTTTTTAGACCTAATGTTTGCTCGGTTTGATAGATGCCTTCACAGTCATAACCATTGTAAGTGTATAGCTCATTGATCAAGACAACTTCGCCGTTACGTACGGCGAAGTTGAATGGGTCGGCTTCACTTACTGTGTCTAACTGCAGTGGCTCCCAAGGATGTGAGGCGATGACTTTTTCATGGTGATGCGCGGTACTTGGAATCAAGGCTTGACCGGTTTGGTCAAGCACGTAAATGATGCCATGTTTCGCGAAAGTCATTTGCCTTGCTGCTGTGAGAACGGCATCCAAAGTTTGAGCTAACTGGCTGCGATCAGCCAGAGATTGGCTGATCGCAAGTAGGGCGTTACTAAGCTCACTATGGTTAGCTGAACGCATAGGTTAGAGTTCCTTGCTCGTCCACAGAAACGTCAATTTGAGTATGTGAATCATCCTTGTCATTCACCAGTAGTTGAGTCGAAAGCTGCGGCAATAGTTGACGGTTAATAACGGCATCAATATTTCGAGCTCCCGTCTCCGCAAGGCGGCAGTTGCTTAATACGAATTCCACTAAGTTATCACCATAGCAAAGTGCCAGTTTGTGGTGGCTTTGCAGGCGCTCAGACACTTTCTTCAGTTTATGATGGATGATATCAGTCATTGCTGCGTCTGAAAGAGGAAGGAATGGCAACACGGACATACGAGCCAACAAGGCTGGCTTGAAGTGTTGATTCAACGTTGGGCGAATGGCTTCAGCGACGATATTGGCATCAATGTCTTTCGCTTGGTGAACCAAAGACTCAATCTCATGTGTCGCAAGGTTACTTGTCATGATGATGAGTGTATTTTTGAAGTCGATGGTACGACCTTCGCCATCATTTAGCGTGCCTTTGTCGAACACTTGGTAGAACAGGTTGAGTACTTCTGGATCTGCTTTTTCAACTTCATCTAAAAGAACAACAGAGTAAGGGCGCTGACGAACTGCTTCGGTCAGCATACCGCCTTCACCAAAACCAACATAGCCAGGAGGAGAACCAATAAGACGAGAAACCGTGTGTTTCTCTTGGAACTCAGACATGTTGATGGTTGTCATGAAGCGTTCACCACCAAACATCTGATCAGCGATAGCGCGAGCGGTTTCTGTTTTACCTACACCACTTGGGCCAACCAATAAGAAAACACCCGTTGGTGCATCTGGGTTACCTAATCCCGCTTTTGCGGTTTGAATACCTTCAGCAAGCGCATCAATGGCAAATTCTTGGCCTTTAATGTTTTGGATTAGGTTTTGTTTCAAGTTTAAGGTTGCTTGCGACTCATCTTGAAGCATCTTACCAATAGGGATGCCTGTCCAATCAGAAATTACATGACTAATTTCGTCGGGACCCACTTCATAGTGAACGAGTGGATTGGTACCGCGCACGTTATCTAAACGTTCGTTACAAGATTGAATAGCTTCGCGAGTCTGCTCTTCAGAATATTCATGACAATTTGGTTTGTCACTTGTTAGTGCGTCATCATCTTGAACCGTATTGTCAGCTATAGGAGCGCTGTCTTCTTCAGTCGAAGGAGTAGTAAGGCTATAAAGATGGCTACGCAGTTCAATGATTTCTTGAATAAGAGATTGTTCTTTCTTCCATTGAACTTGAAGGGTAGCTTGTTCTTCGGTGGCCTTTTCAATCTTCTCTTTTAGATCAGGAATTAAAGCGGCGCTGTGTTTGTCACCGGTTTGCTGCAGTTGGTCACGCTCAAGAGCTTCGAGTTCGCGGTTCGCAGCCGCAATTTCTTGATGCAATGTTTGGACAGGTGCCGGTGTTGCATTAAGGCTAATATTGACGCGAGCACAAGCCGTATCTAACACGTCGATTGCTTTATCTGGCAGTTGGCGTCCAGTGATGTAACGATCAGCTAAGTTTGCTGCGGCAGTGATTGCGTCGTCACGTACGTACACGTTATGTGATTTTTCATAGGCTGGTCTTAAGCCTCGGATGATCAATGCGGCTTGACTAGCTGATGGCTCATCGAGTTTTACTAGTTGGAAACGGCGCGCCAGAGCTGGATCTTTTTCGAAATATTTCTTGTATTCAGACCATGTGGTGGCAGCAATTGTTTTTACTTCACCACGTGCTAGAGCGGGTTTAAGTAGGTTGGCAGCATCACTGCCTCCAGCTTGATTGCCTCCACCAACTAGCGTGTGAGCTTCATCTATAAATAAAATGATTGGAGTCGGTGAATTCTTCACTTCATCTAGTACTGCGTTAAGGCGTTTTTCAAACTCACCTTTTACACTCGCTCCTGCTTGAAGTAAGCCCATGTCTAGGCCGTATAGTTCAACACCTTTGAGGCAGTCTGGCACATCTCCTTCGGTAATTTTTAATGCAAGACCCTCTACCACCGCTGTTTTACCAACTCCCGGCTCACCTACGGCGATTGGGTTATTTTTTCTGCGTCGCGCCAA
Organism: Vibrio sp. 10N.261.54.E10; assembly: GCF_002877735.2. Lineage (NCBI taxonomy): Bacteria > Pseudomonadati > Pseudomonadota > Gammaproteobacteria > Vibrionales > Vibrionaceae > Vibrio > Vibrio sp. 10N.261.54.E10. Next base: position 116,908 of record NZ_MCXE02000002.1, on the reverse strand, counting down.
TATGTCGATTATTTGTCGGATTTCCTGATCACGGCAGAATACTGGGTCGATCTCGCCCTTTCTTGCTTTGCCGGTAAAGTCGGTGGTGAATTTACTTAATGCCGAACCATCTTCACGTGCATCGGTTTTTTCTGATGTCGTTGCTAAAGATTCTAGTGAGTTTGTTGTGAGTTCAGAAAAGTTACGCTTTAAGGTATCTGGGTTTACACCGTCTAAGATTGAAGCGTAGCCGTGCTGACCATAGCGTAGTGGGTTACTCACGAGTGTAAGAAGTAGGGCGCCAGAGCGAATCTGAGTTTCGGATAGATCTAAAGATGAGACCAACCAACTTTCTTGAAGCCATTCTATTAAAAGCGAAGAAAAAACGGGCTTGCTGCCGTTGCCTGTTGTGTTGGTATCTAAAGTCGAACGAATGGATTGCCTTAAAATGGTCTCTGAGCAATCGAAATGACTTAATAAGATATCAAAATCACTATTTGGCCTTTCTAATAAGCTTAATAGATAGTGTTCAATTTGCACTTCATTGGCTTTTTCCGATACGGCTAATGCAGCGGCGTCCTCTAAAGCGACTTTTACAATAGGGTGCAGACGTTGTATTAAAGAGGAAAGGTTTATATTTATCATTTTAGTTCTATTAGTTATGTATATGGGATGCAGCAATTATACTAAAATTGATAACTGGTTTTTTATTCGGTGATGAATTTACTATTGTTTATTGGTTACTTTTATTGTTTGTTTTGGCTTTTTATCTGACTAATATTTAAAATCCCGTTCAAAATAATAAATAGTCTAGGCGTTATGATTTAATTACTAGTTTTTTTGACTTTATTTCTAATCTTCGAGATAGTTATTTTGCCTTTGTTTTTTAAATTCAATTTATTAGTATCCACGTTCAATAAATCGTTTTTCTAAACAACAAATTGTTGTTAAATATAATATTTATAACGGATAATTTATTGTAACTATCTGTATTTATTGGTTTTATAAAGTTGGCATGATGTTTGTATTAGCTTAATCAGTCGCGGTGATAAGCGATTTGGTGAATTAATGAATTATAAATTTTAAAAAGGAAATATCGATGCCAACTCCAGCATATATGTCTATCAATGGTGAAACTCAAGGTCACATTACTAAAGATACTTACTCTGCAGATTCTGTAGGTAACACTTGGCAAGAAGCTCACGTTGATGAGTTCCTAGTTCAAGAACTTGATCACGTACTAACAGTTCCACGTGACCCACAAAGTGGTCAGCCAACAGGTCAACGTGTTCACCGTCCGGTAGTAGTAACTAAAGTACAAGACCGTTGTTCACCTCTGTTATTCAACGCATTAGTGTCTGGCGAAAAGCTTCCTGAGTGTGTAATCCGTTTTTACCGTACTTCAGTACAAGGTAAGCAAGAGCACTACTACTCAATCAAGTTAATTGATGCACTACTTGTAGATATTCAAACTCGTATGAATCACTGTCAAGACGCTGCAACTTCAGATCGTGTAACTGAAGAAGTACTTAAGCTGACTTACCGTGCAATCGAAGTAACTCACGAAAACTGTGGTACTGCTGGTAATGATGACTGGCGTGCTCCACGCGAAGCTTAATCGCTTTTCGTGAAAAACAAAGGGTCAACAACTACTGTTGGCCCTATTTCTATTATTAGTATCAGGTAAAAGATATGGTGAATGACGTAGAATTTAAGTTTGAACTGCAAGGCTCCTCGCATGATTTTCGTGTGGAGAGCTTTCAGGTAATCGAAGAGCTTTCAAAGCCTTTTCAAATCAGCCTATCATTACTTTCACTTGATCCTGATATCTCATTTGACGCACTCATCCGTAAACCAGGTAGTTTGACTCTATACGGCCAAGGTGTCAGTTCTGCGAGATGCTTTCACGGCGTGGTTAATGAGGTGCGTTACCTTGGATCGGGCAGGAGATTCTCTCGTTACCAATTGACTCTTGTTCCACAAGCTTGGTTTTTGAGCCAAAGACAAGACTGCCGTATTTTTCAACAAAAATCAGCGTCAGCGATCATTTCTGAAGTTTTAGATGATGCGTCAGTAACTGATTATCGATTAGAACTATCTGGTGTATACCCTTCAAAAGAATACGTGTTGCAATATCGAGAGACTGACCTTGAATTTGTTCAACGAATTTTGGCAGAACACGGCATGTGGTACTACTTCGAACATACAGAAGCTAACCACACAATGGTTATTGTCGACAGTAATGATGCAATCGCTGAGTTATTGAGCACGCCACTAAACGGATCTTATTTAGGCCCTATTGTTTATCATGCGGATGGTGGCGGTGTTGCAGACCGCGAGCATATCTCTGACCTTGAACTCGTGAATAGAGTAAAAACTGGCCACGTTACTTACACTGATTATAACTATGAGTTTCCGAAGATCCCTCAGGAAATGAGCAGCTCCGGCGAACTCGATTTAGATTTGAAATTATTCGATTTTCCAGGACGTTACGTTGACCCAGCAATGGGGCAAGTAAGATCAAATGAATGGATGTCAGAGCACGTTGTAGATAATCAGCAAGTAGAGGCGACCAGTAATGTCATGAGACTGGCGTCTGGATACAGTTTTAGTATCAGTGAGCATCCACGTTCGGCAATTAACCGCGATTACCTCATGCTGTCGGTGATGCATAGTGGTCATGACCCTCAGGTGCATGAAGACGAAACTAATGGTCTGCCAACTACATATCATAATCAGTTCGCGTGTATTCCTAGACATGTTGAGTTTAGAGCTCCAAAACTTGAAGCTCCTTTGGTTGAAGGTACGCAAACAGCGGTTGTCGTGGGGCCTGCAGGTGAAGAGATCTATACCGATAAGCTTGGGCGAATCAAAGTCCAGTTCCATTGGGACCGTTATGGCGAGAGCGATGAGCATTCGAGTTGTTGGATTCGAGTTAGCCAATCAATGGCTGCACCGACTTGGGGGGCGGTATACCTACCTCGCATCGGCCATGAGGTGGTTGTTACCTTCCTAGAGGGAGACCCTGATAGGCCTTTAGTTACTGGCGCAGTTTATAACGGACTTCATTATCCTCCATATTCGTTACCAGAGAACAAAACGCGGACAACTTTTAGAACGCAAACGCATAAAGGGACAGGCTATAACGAGTTGAGCTTTGAAGACGAAGCGAACCAAGAAGAAGTTTACATCCATGCGCAAAAGGATATGTCGACCAAGGTTTTAAATAACCGCTATCGCGATATAGGTCAAGATGAGTTCTTAAAGGTTGCACGCCATCAGACAAATGATGTTCACGGTGATCACAAAGAGACCATTGACGGGCACAAGACCACCCAAGTTAACAGCACGTTTACTGAAACTGTCGAACAAGATGTATCCGTTACTTACAACGCTAATGAAACTCAATATGTTAAGAACAACTCTGACTTAGAAATTGGAGACAATCAAATTACCAAGATTGGTAAGAATGATGATTTGGATGTGGGTGAAAACAGCAATTTAACGGTAGGTGCATCAAAAAGTTCTGATATAGGGGCCGATGACAACCAGACGGTTGGTGGCAACTTAACGGTCTCTGTTAAAGGAAACACTTCATACAAAGCCGATGGTGCGACCCAGATCATAAGCGGTGACAAGATAGTACTGAAGACGGGTGGGTCTTCATTAGTGATGAATAGTGACGGCTCAATCAAGTTGTCAGGTTCCTCAATAACTATCGAAGGAAGCGATAAAGTTGTAATCAAAGGTGGAAACGTAGCGATCAATTAATGATGGAAAAACAAACCCCAATTATACAAACCATCACGGAACAGCAAGCCGAATCAACGGCTTGCTTTTCGCGTTTTGGAACAATTGTATCGATTAACGAAACTAAGAGTGGTGTTCGCGTCGATTTCGAAGGAAACCCGTTGCTGCAGCCAATTAATGCGAGGTTGGGGCGAGGGTTTAAATTAGCCGAGTTGCAACTTGCTGTTGATAACAACCTTTCATGTCGTATCGAGTTTCTAAATAACGACTTTAACCTTCCCTTAGTCACAGATATCTTTTTCTCTATTCTCGATGATTCGGATGAGTTTGTACTGAGAGCAAAGAAAATGGTTATTGAAACGGAACAAGAGTTAATTGTGAGAAGTGGCGAAACAGAGACTCGTTACAGCGGCCGTGATGGCCGAATTACCACCAAAGCCAAATATGTGACTTCTCAAGCTGAGAAGGCTCAAAAAATTCAAGGCGGCACCATTGCGATCAATTGATCGTGTTACTAGATTGGATTCCCGGATGCGTCAAAAAATAGGTATAGATCAACTAAACCAGCCGATTACTAATGAAGATGTGGAACTGGCCATCGCTAATGCGGAAATTACGCTCACTTTATTGAACGAGCTTCCTATCAAATGGCTGGATATGTGTAATGAAAAGCTGTCACTGGCTTCGGAGACATTCGGTTTCTTGTTAAAGCAACGCTTACAAGTACATAAAAGGGGATACCCAAGCGTTAAACTGGAGTATTTAGCGCTGGCTGAGCGTCAGATTGAAGACCTAAAAAATGTTTATTTGTCTTTCTATCGATTGGCTCCGGGATTGATTCATCAATTAAAGCAGAGCGAACCAACCATTTATGCTTGGCTCATGTTGAATTCTGAGATTGGACAAGAGCAAGAAAACCTACTTTGTGGTTTATCGATACTTGATGATTTGGATTACCAAACCGCAAAATTGCTAGTTGTTCAGTCATCATTATCAGGTATCGACTCTGTGGTAATCGAAATGGTTGAAGGTGGTTGTAAACTGCCCCTGCTTTTCTTGGAGTGCTTACAGTTACGCCAAACTGTCACAGTTGGTCTGCTAAAACGTTGGCTTAAAGACAAGCGGTTTTCTGAGCATAAAACACATTTGTTTTTATCGTTACAAAACGATGCAGAAAGCGTTGACTGGTTAGCTGAAAACTCAAATAGCAGTCAGAACTTGTTTGAGCGATTACTTGCGAAAGAGGATAGAGGGACATGGTTTCGTAATGAATTTGGTACCTCAATCGATAGTGTATCTGATCCCGAAGTGGTCACTTTTGCCAAACTTTTGGAGCTCAAAGAGTTTGAGAGCTTTAATCTGAGTAGTGTACAGGCTCCGTTCGATTTTGTATTACACGGTCTGAATGAACATGTTCCGAAAATAGTTGAATTAGTATCTAGCCTTGACGAGTTCGAAGGTGAAGATTGGATCCAAGCGCTTTACATTGTCTATGGGAAACGTTTACCAGTGACACCAAAAAATTTGGGGATAGACTTTGAGTGGCACGAAATACTCGAAAAGCTAAAAGAATGGGTCGAAATTGGTGCCTACAGACAAGCGTCACCGGGTCGATTGGGACAACCTTTGACTCTAGAAACCAGTATCCAAGCCATGTTCGATACTCAAGTCAGTGCTGCTTTTAGGGTTTGGATTTGGCGTCAGGTTTGCCTCCATACTCGCTCATACATCCCTTGGGATATGGCTATGCCAGTTCATCAACAAGAGTGGAATATCACGCGACTAACTCAGAATTCAACAGCCTCAGAAAGGTTTAATCTAAGGAATAATAATGCAGTTGTGGGATATTGAGAACCATCCAGAACTTTCAATCAAAGGCCGTTTTCAACGGGACCATAATGGCAATGAGGTGTGGGTTGTCGTTGGAAAACGCTCATGGCAACTCGTAGGTTCTGTTTGGAAGGAGCAAGAAGAGGCAGAGATCTATGACGATCCTGTCTATCTGGGTGAAGCAGGGCTTTCCGCGATGAAAGCTGACCAAGAGTTCTCAGTTGTTAAAACCAACACAGATGTACTGATTTTCGGTAAGGCCCGAAGCTACGCGAAAAAGGCAGTTACGTACCATGAGTGTCGGCTTTTGATTGATGGCCATATCGACAAAACCATATCGGTACTTGGTGATAGGCAATGGATTGAGCACGGAGGTAGCGTAACGCTAAGTAAACCACTCCCATTTGTGGAAAAAGAGATGGACTTCTCCTGTGCTATCGGAGGCGATTTAAGAAACCGGCTCGGCGGAGGTATTGCTGATACTAAAGGGGAACTATTGAAACAGAAGGTTCCTTCGGTTTTTTATCCTACGGAAGATTGGAGTGCGACACCCAAGAATACACGGGTTGCTGGATTTGGCCCGTTAGCCCCATTTTTCGGGGCTCGTCAGCAATATGCTGGCACTTTTGATGACGATTGGCTAGAGAATAGGAAACCTCTTTATCCCGTAGACTTTGACCAGCGTTTTTATCAGAGTGCGCCACTAGACCAACAATGCAAAGGCTTCATATCTGGCGGTGAACGATTGATGATGAGTGGCTTTTGCCATAATGATGCACTCTCTTTCCGTTTCCCCAAAGAGATGTATGTAGCAGAAGCTCAATTTAAAAATGCCAACTATCAAGTAGATATGCCTATTTCTACGGTTTTCATTGATACAGAGGCTCGCATACTTTCAATCAGTTACAGCGCTGCCTTTCCATGTCAAGGCGAGGAGCATCTTTTAGTGTCAACGAAGATCCATAAAAAACAGGAGTTGTCGGATAATGAATAACAATTCAGCACGATTCGTTATTGGTATGGAAGCCATGACACCAACGGGCATGAATCTTGATATTGCCACAACAGTTGCCAAAGCGGATTTGGGAAGGTTCGATCAGCAAGTGGCCGGTGATGGGATAGAAAGATTCACGTACGCTAGTATTGAATACATTTCCAGTACATCATTGTTTGACAAGTGTTCGGTGCTTATTGAGAGCTTGATCGACTCTCTTTTAAAGCAGTTACCTACATCATTAAAGCCTATTCCGTTACTCGTCAATGTACCGGGCTCTATTTCTGCTGTGGAGATGAGTCAGTGGTTAAGTGAATGTAAGCATTGTGATTCAATATCACGTTATGAAGTGGTTCAACAAAGTGGACCATCATACTTGACCACATCATTAGCTAAGTTGAACCAATTCGATGCAATAATGAGTATCTCAGTAGATTCACTTGTTGATGCTCTCAGTGACTTAATCGAAGCTGGAGATGTCATGAGTTCAACTAATCCATGGGGCATAATACCGAGTGAGGGCGGGGCGGGTTTACTGTTATGTCGGAATAACTTGGTGCAAACGTTAAAGCTTAAACCCAAAGCAAAGTTAGGTTATTTCGAAGTAGAACCTGCAAATACAACGCGAAGGTCAGTAATGAAGCTCGTCAGGAATGCGAGTCGCAATATCAAGAGTTTTGGGCCTGTATTCTCTGATATGACTAATCTGAGGTCTCATACTGAAGATTATGGGTTCGCGTTAGGTGCACGCGCCGAATGTTTTGATAACCCACAGCAGCCCACTTTAATTAATGATTTATGGGGTACATTGGGTAGTTGTTCTGCATTGGCATTAATGGCCTGCACTATCCAAGAGGTAACGCATAATAGCCCTGTAACCCTGTTAATGTTTGATGTTAAAGGAGAAAGGGCGTTGCTCCAACTCACTTGTATGAAACAGACCTGACTGCATAGCCGTGATACGAAACGCTTATATTATAATCATTATCACACGACAATTATCTGAAAGGCGATTCAGTAGACAAAGTTAGTCTTAGCGTTTATTTAGATCCACCTTATTCATCAAGCCGCTTTAGTTGCTGCACCGCTCTATCTCTAAATTTGTAACACCTTGATGAAACTGATGTGTATTTTTATCATCGTAATTAAGTATAGCGTTGTACATTCCAATGACGAACTCAAGCTTAGGAGCGGGGCTTGATGGTTTTATGATAAGTGAGCAGTATTTCAGTGCTTTACCATACTCACTTGATATCGAACTATTCCTAATTCCTATTTGGTGAATCCACTTCCCAAACACCTATTCCAATTATAGAGATAATCAATATTATTTCTGAACATTACTCAGATAAACGAACAATTCGTTTTTATTAGAATGAACTAAAAATGTGACTCAGTTAACAATGTATGTTTAGTTCGTTATTTACGTGGATAAGTACTCTAATTTTTAGCCAAAAATAGTTAGTTAAAGCGTTTGTCGTAATGTTCGGTTGTTTAGTAATAATAACTGAATTAATAGTCTTACCGATGGTTTTAAATACTGCTATTGAAAAGGGTATTGGACAGTAATTATTATCCAGCATTAATTTATTTCGTTTGATAAAGAGTTTAGCGTGCCAGAAAAGCAAGGGACAGCCAAAGGTTATCTAGATAAGTTGGTTGTGAAAGCGATCGAAAAGAAAAATCAGCAAGCTCAGAATATGGCTAATAAAAATAGGCCCAAGCTAGAGTATGTGATTTTCTCCCAATTTGACGTGTTAGATACATTACCTTCAAAAAATGGCAAAACGACTGTTTATCACCTGGCCAAGAAAGGGAACCCTGAAAAACAGGTTTGCTGTAAGGTTCTAAATGAAGGTTCATCTGAACTTGCGAATGAATTAATCATTAATGAAGCCAGTCGTCTTGAGATGTCTCAACATCCGAGTGTTGCTGATTTCATTAAAATAGGCAAAGAGTTCGATCGACCATACTTTATGTATCAGTGGATTCAGGGCGAATCTTTGGCTGAAAAAATGGCTCGTCATACTCCTAAAGGTTTTAGGCATGACCATATTGCGTGGCTGATATATCAATTGTCTGGTGCGCTTGAGTTTATGCACACGAGAGGTGTCTGCCATTTAGATATTAAACCTTCAAACATTATTGTTACAGAGTCCGATTATGTAAAGTTGATCGACTTTGGTGCTGCTCGTTATGTTGGTGAATCTAATACTTACGCTGAAGCAAGCATGAGCTATGCGTCTCCTGCATTTATAAAGTCTGGCGTGGCTCAACCTCAAGATGACGTCTATTCATTGGCGTTATTAACTGGGCATCTATTTCTTGGTGCTGCATTTGGTGATGCTTGGACAACTCAATTACAAGCAAAAAAACGACCAGGTTTAATCCCTAACCATGTATGGAAGTTAATTAAAGATGTTGTCAACAACCCTCGACAGCACAGGTATACAGCGACTTCGTTTGCGCAGCAACTAGCTAAGATCGATACCCAAAAATTTGGTGCTGATGTAAGTGCTCCCTTATTTAGTAGTTTACGGAATGCTGATCTCGTTCTAACCAAACATCGAACTATTGACAGAATTCAAAGTGGTCGACTCCGATACTTAGAAGCGAGTTTGGTTCTGTGTGTCGTAATTATCACTGGCACATATTTATATAACCAAGGTCAGCCTGAATGGAAATCGATTGTTAAATCTACCAGCAGTTCAAGTAGCCTTGTGAGCACTATTAAACCTGCACAAACCGCGTCTTTTTTAGCGCAGTCTCCATGGGATATTGAATTCGCGTTACAAGATATGGAAAAAGATGTCGTCTCGACAGCTCCTTACCGAGAAGCTTATGAAGTCCAACAGAGCAAATTAGCTAAGTTGTATAAAAACTATGAATCGGACTTGAATGAATATGAAGGGGCGGTCGATCTACTTCCTAAAACTCTGATGTCGATCCGGCATGATCTCGTTGTTTTGCGAGAAAAACTGAACAGTGACGGCTCTCTATTTCCTTATGCAGATAAAGCGCTGACGGAAACGATGGCAAGTCTGAATAAGGCGACCATCAATTCACAAAATATTGCCGCCTTTGGTGGGAATCAAGAACAGCGTTTAGTCGAACTCATCTTAGATGGGAAATCAGATGTTGCAGACAGTGATATTGAAACTGCTTGGAAAGTAAACCAGTCAAGAGCCTACTTTTATAGTCATGTATTACCGCGAAAAGTGCTCAGCGGAATAGATGCCTCGATAGAGAAAAATGCAAAGCAGCATTATTACACCAAAGCAATTCTTGAGGCAGAAGCTGCGCAATCATTTTTTGGTAACACGCCAAAATTGAAAGCTAAAGTAAGAGCTCTAAAAGTAGCAAGAAGCGAATTTATCTTGTTCAGTACTGTAACTGAACAATCAGTATTTGGCCGACAGAAACTTCACGACTCGTTAGCTGATCTAGAGACTAATGCCCCTAAGAAATTCAGCGAAATAACGGAAATTCTTAATAGTATGGCAAGTGATTCTATAGACAAAAGTCATCAACTATCTAAACCAGCGCGAGGTGCTATAGCAATCGAGCGAGCAATTAGAAATTACAATTCTGAAAGCAGAGGTTAACTTGAGTCTGATCGATACTGAAACGCTATTAGCACCAATATCTGAACACTCACCAACTGGTGAGGATGCTAGGTACGAGTTTTGCTATGAAATGATGGAAGCCGAAGTGAAAAAATTTGGTTCATTATTTGGTGAGACTGTTGACTGGCATATAGTAAAAGTCCATTCGATTGAAGTGCTAAGTCAGCATAGTAAGGATCTCAAAGCGCTTTGTTATCTGATCCGTTCTTTGGTAGAGGACAAAGGCGAGATAGGGCTTGAGGAAGGATTATCTTTGCTCAATGACTCAATCAGTCGTTTTGGTCATGAGTTATACCCTAAACGTAAAAGAGGTAGAGATGGGGCTGTTGAGTGGCTCAATCATCAATTCAAACTCGTCGCGACTAAATTGTCTGCAGAATCCCTTGACTGGGAAGTTCTATCTCGATGTATCACACTAACTGAAGGTATCCAGCGTCAGTTTGACGAGATATTTCAAGACTCTGATGTAGACTTTTTCGAATTAAAAAGTCATTTGAATCAACTAATGCAGAACGCATCTTTAAATGAAGAAACGTTGGTTGAACACAGTTTGGCTGATTCCGAACCGCTCATTGATGTTGTTGCACTGTCCGAGAAAGCGATCGTTCCACAAAGCCACGAAGCTGACAGTCCGAAGACGCACACCACGCCTAATCAGAAACGAAGTAAACCTCGAGAGCACAGCACTGTAGACGTTGACACAGATTTTTCATCTCCGGCTGCATCAAAGCGTACGTTAAAAAAAGTGTCTGAGATCATGGTGCATTCAAATCCGACTGAACCTTTAGGATATCGGATTTACCGTCACCTGACATGGGCCGACGTTGATGGTTTACCTGATCACAAAGACAATCTAACGCCTCTTAGCCTCGCTGTGTCATCAGACCAGCAGGCGGAATATCGAGATAAAGCAAATCAAGAAAGTGATATCGATACGATCAAGCGTTTAGAGCGAACACTTACTGATGCGCCATTTTGGCTGACTGGGCATTATTTCGTTTATTCAATGTTAGACAATCTTGGGTATGACGAAGCTGCGTTGGCTGTAAAGCAAGAAACAAAGAGATTTGTCGATTCTTTTGAGGGAATTGAGAACCTCTCTTTCAAAAATTCTATTCCATTTGCGGATGAAGCAACGATTACTTGGTTGTCTACAGGTAACGCTTGTCCTTCGGGTAAGTCGTCAATAATTCAAACTATTGTTGTAGCTGAAGATGATCTATCTGAGATGGAGGATATTGCCCTAGGTGACTTGGGTAAATATGTGGCTGAACTGTCAAACAAACTCGAGTTGGATAACTCCGGTCGTGGACAATTCATGTTGCACTTAAAGTTAGTGAAAGCCTACCAAAGTGTTGGTTTATACCCTTTGTGCTTGCCTTACTTGGAACAAAGTTGGGCGGTGGCTAAGGAACTAAATCTATCAATTTGGGAACCCCATTTGTTTTTTTCTTTAGAAAATCTAATTCAAAAAACTCTAAAGGAACTATATCGAACTAAGGATTTTTTACCTGTGAGATATAGCGAATGGGAAACAATTTATGACCAGCAATAAACTAGAAAGGACTAATTATGTCACGTGATGGCTCGGTGGCTCCGAAAGAGCGAATTAATATACGTTATGTTCCAGCAACAGGCGATGCGTCTGATGATGTTGAACTGCCCCTAAGTATGATGGTTGTCGGTGACTTCACTGCTCGTGCAGATGAAACTCCGATCGAAGAGCGTAATCCGATTAATATCGATAAAGATAACTTTAACGAAGTATTAGAAGGTTACGCACCGAATATCAAAGCAAATGTTGAAAACCGTCTTTCTGATGAAGAAGGTGCGCAAATTGGCGTTGATATTACATTCAAAAATATGAAGGACTTTACTCCAGAGTCGATTGCGAAGAGCGTTCCTGAGCTGAATGGTTTACTAGAACTTCGTGAAGCCTTGGTTGCATTGAAAGGCCCTCTAGGGAATGTACCTGCTTTCCGTAAGAAGATTGCAGCAGTTCTTCAAGATGAAGAAGCAAGAAAGAAACTTTTGGATGAACTAAGCATTGGTGCAGACCAAGGCGAAAAAGCAGAGTAAGGAAGATCATGTCGGCAGAAGCACAAGCACCAGAACAAGAAGCAGCTCTAGTTGAGTCAGGCTCTCTTCTGGATAGCATTTTAAATGAGACTCGCATTAAACCTAGTGATGAGGGTTTTGACGTTGCAAAGCGTGGCGTTGAAGCATTCATTGGTGAGTTATTAAGCAGCTCAACAGTAGAAAAAGTAGACCAGTCTTTAGTTGATTTGATGATCTCTGAGATTGATCAAAAGTTGTCTAAACAGGTTGATGCAATTCTTCACAACGAAGAAGTTCAAGCGATTGAATCAACATGGCGTGGTCTTAAATATCTTGTTGATCACACGGACTTCCGTGAAAACATTCAAATCGAACTTATTTCGGCTAAGAAAGACGAAGTTCTGGATGATTTTGAAGATGCTCCTGAAGTAGTGAAATCAGGTTTATATAAGCAGATTTATACTCGTGAATACGGTCAATTTGGTGGTAAGCCTGTAGGTGCCGTTATTTGTGATTACCAACTATCTGCGTCTTCGCCTGATATTAAACTAATGGAATATATGGGTAATGTAGGTGCTATGTCTCATGCACCATTTATTACTTCTGCATCTTCTCAATTCTTTGGTTTAGATTCTTATGAAGAATTACCAAACTTAAAAGACTTAAAGTCGGTATTTGAAGGTCCTCAGTATACTAAGTGGCGCGGATTCCGTGAGCACGAAGACGCACGTTATGTTGGGCTGTGTACATCACGTTTTATGCTGCGTACGCCATACTCAGTTGAAGACAACCCAATTAAGGCGTTTGACTACGATGAAATGGTTACGGACAGCCATGACAATTACCTTTGGGGTAACTCAGCTTATGCTATGGCTTCAAAGATCAGTGAGTCGTTTGCAAAATATCGCTGGTGTCCAAACATTATTGGCCCGCAAAGTGGTGGTGCGGTAACCGATTTACCGGTTTATAACTTTGAAGCGATGGGTCAGATCGAAACTAAGATCCCAACCGAAATTCTGGTTTCTGACCGCCGTGAGTATGAACTTGCAGAAGAAGGCTTTATGGCTTTAACAATGCGTAAAGGTTCTGATAACGCAGCGTTCTTCTCGGCAAACTCAGTTCAAAAACCAAAAGTGTTTGCGAATACACCTGAAGGCAAGCAAGCTGAGATGAACTACAAGTTGGGTACTCAGCTACCTTACATGTTCATTATTAACCGCTTAGCTCATTACATTAAAGTACTTCAACGTGAGCAAATTGGTTCTTGGAAAGAGCGTACCGATTTGGAAGTTGAGCTAAATAAATGGATCCGTCAATACGTATCTGACCAAGAGAACCCGCCAGCAGAAGTTCGTGGTCGTCGACCGTTACGAGCGGCTAAAGTCGAAGTGTCTGACGTTGAGGGTGACCCAGGTTGGTATAAAGTATCGATGTCTGTTCGTCCTCACTTCAAGTACATGGGCGCGAGCTTTGACTTATCTTTGGTTGGTAAGCTAGACCAATAATAAGTTTGGAAATAAATAAGCGGCCAGGTTTACTGGCTGCTTTTTTTCTTAGAGTGTTATATGGAAAAAGGTTACCGATTATTAGAACGAATTGAACTTGGTGAGCCGAAAAATTGTTATGAAAAAGTGGTTTCACATAGGCATTTAATTGAATCCATTCATCTGCACCTTGCTGATTTGCTTAATACTCATGCGGGTAATTCAATGATCGATCGGGAATATGGCTTACCTGATTTCAATGATGTTCTATCGAACAACACCAATTTAGTTCGTCACATCCAAAAGAACATCACTTCCACAATAGAAAGCTTCGAACCTCGGCTACGAAGTGTTGAAGTACATTACCGAGAAAATCACAACAACCCTCTTCAATTAGGCTTTGGCATATGCGGAGAAGTCTTACACAACGGTGGAAAAGTTCCGATGTCTATCGATGTCTATATGGGAACTGACGGCCAATTTAACGTTTAGTAGGTGCCCATTGAGTAACAGTAAATACTTTCAAGATGAACTCACATATCTACGAGAATCCGGCAGCGAATTTGCCAAGTACAATCCAAAACTGACCAACTTTTTGTCTGAAGGAACATTCGATCCTGATGTAGAACGTCTTCTTGAAGGTTTTGCGTTTCTTACTGGCCGTATTAGAGAAAAGATTGATGATGAACTCCCAGAGCTCACTCAGTCGTTAATGACGCTGTTGTGGCCACATTACATGCGCTCGATTCCTTCGTTATGCATTAGCGAACTAACGCCACACTCCGGAAGTGTCACTGAAAAAACAGTGGTAAAGCGCGGGGCTGAGATGGCTAGTGAACAAGTGGAAGGTACGCAATGTTTATTCAGAACCTGCTATGACGTAGAGCTTTTCCCCTTAAAAATCACAAGCATTGACCAAAGCAACAGTCGAACAAGCTCATCTGTTGATGTGACACTTGCGACTGAACATGGGCTAGAGTTATCTCGTATCGGGTTAGATAAATTAAGGTTTCATTTACATGGTGAGATCCATATAACTAGAATTCTTTTCTTATGGATATTTAGATACTTAGACTACGTCGAGTTAGACGTGGGCGGTGGGTATAAACGTAAACTTGGACCTGAATTTGTTAAACCGGTTGGGTACCAAGACGACGAAGCGATACTGCCATATAGCGACAATTCATTTGCAGGTTATCGTTTGTTGCAAGAATATTTTTCTTTACCAGACAAATTTATGTTTTTTGATATTACGGGTCTCGATTGGCTAAAAGGGATACCACAAAGAAGTACCGTGAACCTTAAATTCCATTTTAAGAGAGCATTACCTGCCGAAGTTGTCCTGAAAGATAAGCACTTAAGGTTACATTGCACGCCAGCTGTGAACCTATTCGAAAAAGATGGTGATCCAATTCGGCTTGAACATCGCCGAAATGAGTATAAAGTTCGGCCACAGAGTGACAACCAGGATCACTACGAAGTTTATTCAATAAACCAAGTAGAAAGTTGGAGCAAAAATGAAAGGCGACGAAAATCTCTTATTGAATTTGAGTCCTTTGAACACCAAATAAATCAAAGAGATAAACGTGATTTCTACAAGTCAAAAGTTTCAGAGCGAGTGAGTGGAAGAGGGCTTGAGCGTTATATATCTTTTCATACCCACAATGGGGATATTGCAGACCTAGGAACCGAAACGGTTTTGATGAAGTTATTGTGCAGTAATGCAGATTTGTCTGAAAGATTGTCTGTAGGAGACATCATATATACCACACATAAATCTCCAACTTACGCCACGTTTAGTAATATTACTAAACCTACGCAATCTGTTAGCCCGCAAGTGAATGGCGAACTCCAATGGCAACTGATTGCTAATATGTCATTGAATTATCTATCGCTCTCTAATATTGATGTACTCAAGGTTTTACTGTCTACATATGACTTCCATTCTAGAGTGGATAGGCAGGCTCATAGGGCTTCGTTGCACAGGCTTGACGGCATTATCTCATCAGAAATGAAACCTATCGATAGAGTGTTTAGAGGGGTATCCGTTCGTGGTAATCAATTTAAGCTTAAGATGAACTCTAGTTTTTTTGTCAATGAAGGGGACATGTTTTTGATGGCAAATGTATTGAATGAGTTCATACGCTTATATTCAAGTGTTAACTCATTTACAGAGTTAGAAGTCTACGATGAACGCAGTGGCGAAAGCTACCAATGGGCAAGTTTAACTGGACAGCAAACAATCTTATGATTGATGAATTATCAGAAAAAATAAACGAATTTAGCTTTTTTCAAGCAGTTTTGTTGTTAGAGAAGCACTACCAACTATTACCGGGCAGTGATTTTGTAGCGGTTGGTGAAAACAAATATTTTTATCAAGAGAGAATTGCGTTTAGTGTCTCACCAAACCTCTGTTTCCCCAAAAGTGATATGGAATTCATCAGTCATATGGAAAGGTCTGGTGAGCACTATTCGAGAATTGAAACTAACTTCTTAGGATTACACGGTTCAAGTTCACCTTTGCCCGCGAACTATACAGAAAAATTAGTAGGTAGAGATGATGATGATAATCCAGTTAGAGACTTCTTTGATTTCTTTCATAATAGATATACCAGTTTAATCTATCGTGTTTGGAAAAAGTACCGTTATCATGTTCAGTATCAAAGCGATGCAACAGATGACTTTTCTGGGCGTATGCTGCACCTAGCAGGGTTGTCTAATGTTATTCAAGAGTCCGATACGATCGGGCTTGATCGTGCAAAGATTTTGTCTTACGTCAATCAGCTATCTACCAGGACACGCTCTCCGAAACTTATTTCTGGCATTGTTGCGCACTATTTTTCATTACCAAGTGTTCGAATCGAAGAGTGGGTCTTTCGAAGAGTAAAAATTGCCGAATGCCAAAGGAATCAATTAAATAGAACGAATTGTATTTTGGGTTCAAATTTACATTTAGGTAAGAGCATCCCAGATCTAAACGGTAAGTTTAATCTTTGTATTGATAACATTGATTTCGAGACGTTCCGAAAGTTCTCCTATGGAGGAGATTTCCATAAAACTTTAGTGGGGTTGATGCGTTTTATTCTTCGTGACCCCATGTCTTGGGATTTAAAGCTAACCGTTGATTTAGACTCAGTTCCAAAGAACCAACTCGGTCAAGGTGATGGGACGAGTTTGGGGCAAACTTTTTGGTTGGGTCAAGCAGGTACGAAAGATGCGAAGATTAGAGTAATTGGAGGCATTTAAAAAAGCCGCTCATAAGAGCGGCTTTATTTTTAACGACTGATTGGCTGGTGTAGCACTACTGTTGTATTGAGAGAGCGAATGCCATTGAAAGACTCTATCTCATTACATAAATGGTGTATTGATTGCAGATCAGGAGCTTCAATCAAAGAAATAATGTCGTAGGTCCCCCCAACAATGCTTGTAAGTCTGACTTCAGGTAGTTCTTTTAATGCATTACTTACATCATTTTTCTTACCTTTTTCACAAGAAATTAGCAAATAACTTGCCGCTTTTCTCCCGTCATTTTCTACTCTTATTTGTGCCGTATACCCTTTGATAATACCGGTTTTTTCAAGTCTGTTGATGCGTTCAGCGACTGCTGTTCGCGACAAGCCGATGTTGCGAGAAAGATTAGCAATCGATTCTCGCCCATTGGAGAGTAGATTCGAAAGAATTTTACGATCTAGTTTGTCTAAGCCTTGTAAACTAATGTTGGACATCATGTGTTCTGCCTTTTCTGAATTATTATTGTATTTGTATTTGTATTTGTATTTGTATTTGTATTTTTACTATATGGCTTCGGGTAGAGTGAAGTTATACAGCTCCGCTAACGTAAACGGGTTTTTCTGAGTCAAAGGAGTGATTCGCAAGCTCAGATCTCTGCCTGATACTTTTATATCACTCACGAAGCTACCGTTATGGGTATTTGTTAACGTTGAGTCACCAAATAACCGATAGATAGCCCATTGACCATTCTTGCTCAGTACATGTTGTTTACCTTCGTCTGTTACATCTTGAATTGTTATACTGATATTGAAATCTCCATTTTGAGGAGGCCACTCAAGTTCACGAATTCTGCTGGGACCATGGTAATAGTTGATATTTGAGTCCGCTATTTTTAAGCTTGCTCTGATCGCACTCGAATCCAGATCAAGTACCTTCGCACTAAATGGAAGGTACAAACGGTTTGTACTCTTGTTGATTAGTGTATCTCTGATGACATTGTAATTTCTTAACTGAACAAGTAGTTCTGGTGAGAGAGGCATAATTTCACCTTCTACTTGTTTTGGCGTCCATAGGTTTGTGTCATAAAAAGGAGCGAAATTTTTATCGATAAATGCATCAAGCAAGCCTCCCGATGCGAAAAGCAGCTCAAAGTCTTCGATCGAAATTTCTTCTGTTGCACTTAGATCAAAAGGGTACCTTCCTAAACCTAACTCTTTGAACTTAGAATAGATCTCACTATACCAAAGAGTCTGTATTCCTTTTGATGATTCAGAAATCATCACGGACCAGCTCTGGTTAACTACGTCTAAAAGCCAACTTCTTACTGGCTCAGGAGATTTTTGTGCAATTTGTTTTAAACGAATCAGAGGATCGGCATCCGTACTACTCATCCGGTGTTGTGCTGCAGACAACGCTGCCATTTGAGGGGCCGGTGCGTCTGCTATATCTTTCATATACGTACGAACTCTGCTCAGTGCAGTTATCGTTTCATCCCATGGTGTAGGGGAGTTAGGGGTTTCGTTAATTTGTAATTGATTCAAGATGTGGAAAGCTTGTTCAACTCTTTTCATCAACAAGTAGTCAGGTTGAACAAGTTCTTCAACGAGTTCTGGTGCTGCATTTACGGCACCAGCAAGTTTAGGGTTAACCTGGGCCATTAATGCATTCTGTTGTCCAACCGGGGAAAACTGAGTGTTTGTATAAACTTGTTTTAGAACGGTTGTCATAGGAGAAGAGGGACCAGAGATCAGATCAATGGCGTTAGTAATCTCCCCTATATTGTTATAACGCTTTACTTTTAGTTCGCTTAAAGCATTTCGCCAATAACTGATGTAGTCATCCGTATATTTTTTTCTTACTTGCTTCTTGAATGTCTCTTGTTCTTTGTCTGTTGGGATTACGTGGTTTGACAAACCCAATACCCAGTTGTCGGTGATGACTTGTTGCGACATTAAATCGACGCGAGGGCGGTAAAACGTACTGAAGCCTGTAGATGTGTAAACTTTATCGATTTCTAATCGTTGAGGATCCAAGTTGTCGTTGAAGACATTATTAAAGTCGAAACCGACTGCTCGCTGTAAATTCAAAGTGCCTAAATCAATGTCACCTGCTTGTTGTAACAAGCTGGCGTACACAAGATCTACATTTGAACTAGAGAGTAGAGAACGTCTTGTCGCACGCACCATATTCATGTTGATCGATACAGGTTCAAAATCAGTGCGGAAATATGCGTCCAAATATTTCATCACTGTCGTGATCGTGTCTGGTTGATCACTGAGTTTTTGGAGCGTTGACATCGTTTGCTGACGTAGAAATTTTATCTCGCGTTTTGTAGGATCATTCAACATTAAGTAACCTTTTAGTAAAGGCAGTGCATTATTAACGTTGTCTTGATTTTGTGTTAGTTGCAAACGATAACCTTGCTCAATTACTGGCATTAAGTGGTTTCTAATTTGCATTATGAGGGCGTTATAAGCGATTTTCGTACTTTCATCGAGACGACTTACATTCATATTCACAAGTTCATTATCTAGCGCTTGTGAGCCACTAAGCCATGCTTGATAAGATGGTTGTACAGTTTGGATCGCACTTGAAAGAGAACTTTCAAAAGAATTGCCTTTTGGGTAAGACGATTGTGAATCATCTATACCAATAAGCTGACCAATCACTCTCAGGTTGTCATCTAAAGTCGTTGAAAACAGGTAAGCACCACTACCTAGTAAAATAATGGAAGCTGCAACGGCTAGACGGCTCTGCCTCTGGATCATCCTAAGGTAAGTCTTGTTTTCACCTGCGAAATCAGATTCAGGCAGGATCTGAGAGTCCATTAAGAAACGCGTAAAATAGGGCGTTTCTGTTAACTGAGTATGTTCCGACGCAATGATCGGCAAGTTAAAGTAGTTGCTGCAACTCTTAGCTAATAGGTTGTATTTTCTACCACCTTGGATATTCGATATAAAAAACACTTCACGGATATCAAGAGAATAAGACCCAGTATTGAGTTCTGAAAGTCGTTCTATCACAGAAGCAATTTCAGACTGACACAATTCGAATTGTTTAGGGAATGCTAATATGGCTTGCTTCTCGTTAACTTCATTAGAGTGAGACGACGAATCTAACGCATTGCTCTCCATTACTTTTACTAAATTACGGAAGCTATCATGGTAGTACTCAACAAATACACCTTTAGCTTCCTTTAATGGAATTGATAGAAATTCAACCGAGGTCTTTAAAGAACTAAAGTGTATGTATTCCTTAAATCCTTCTAGCTTGTCGAGCTTAGACATCATTAAATATAAAGGGATCGCTGAAGATGTTTTTTCACTTACTGATTCTAATCGATGGTTAAGCGCGGTTAACGTGTAATCGATTTGTTCGGTTTCAGAGACAATTAGAAATTCAAAATCGATAAAAAACAAGCAACCAGAAAATGGCTTTCTAGGCTTGTGTTTAATGACCTCATCTACAAATGTGTTCCACAGAGCGCTATCGTTACTTGATACTTCTTGAAACAATAGGCGTTGATCCGGTTTGATATACACGGCGGAGTCTGACTCATACCATTCGAAAAAATCATTCTTTGCAGTACGAGTCTGATCCATTGGCTTGATTGCACTGGAGTTAAGTAGAAACTGAGTTCGACCCGCGTATTTATTGCCAATCATTAAATAGATTGGCTTTTTATTGGAACCAGAAAGAAGCGGACGGATGACCATGGCTAATGCTTCTTCTTCTGTTTCCAGCTTTAGGGCTTTAGTGTTGTTTTTCTTTTTTAGCCACAACGTTACCTGAAACAACGAATAGAAAATTGTTATAGCACCTAAAGCAATCCATAGGTAAAACTTGTCTGTTATATCTAGCCAAAGGATATAGATTGCAGCGATCGTAGCAGCAAGAAAGAGGAAAATGGCCGTTGATATAACAACAGGGTTCCTCATTAGTTTGTGTTTTAACATAAGCCTATTTCGTTGTTTTGAGTTTGTTGTAATACCGAGTCTTAAGACGGTTTTATGAGTTTTACGGTTTATTTGCTGACAGATCTGATTCTAAGGTTTTTATTTTGTGTAAATAGACGTTCAGTATCCGAAGAGATTTCTGTAGTTCTTTTTGTTGTTGTTCTTTTTCTGCATATTCAATGCGGCCAATCAATGGAAAAAGAGAGTTACTGTACTCATAAGCTCGTGCTGTCTTTTTACTTTCACTTCCTCTAATTACATTCGCAAATACAGTCCTGGCGTTAGAAAAGCGTCGGTGAAGTTGGGCGTAATCTGTGTTTAACTTTTCTTGTTCATTGGTGAACTCTTGGCGTAATCGTAGAATAGAAGACGAGTCCGGATACAGCTTGGTCAAATCAAGCGTCAATCGGTCTAAAATATCGATCTGATACACTTTGATTGGATCGGCAACCCAACCTTTCATTAGTGTGTCTAATTGGTTTACGACATTAGGTCTAACATCTTGAGAAATAGGAGCATATTCATATCTTAATGAATGTGCTATTTCATTAAGTTGTGAGATATCAGATGTGATGATTTGTTTAGTCAGATCTTTTAGTTGGTATTGCTTATAAAAGAAGTGAGAGGACAATGCTAAAGCAAGAAATCCGGCTAACAGGTAGACGACTAAATAATTAGAGGGTGTTTTATCGTCGACTTTCGATGTTGTTGCAGATTGCTTATTTGACACATCAATTTTAATGGTTGATGGTTGAGCCACTGGTGTTGGTTGTTTATTTTCTTCTGGAGCTCGGTACTTTCGTTGATTCTCTGCTTCGCGCAGGTTTGCTTCGGTCTCTTTATGTTCATCAACCCATTGCTTTAAGATTCGACGTACCCCACCTAATGAAGGTGCTTTTATACCGTAATGTAGTCTTAGTTCTTCTTCAATTCTCATACATAAGCGATGGCAAGTTTCGATCAGCAGTACGTCGTCGGGGTTTGTTTTAATCGACTTTATTCGTTTTTCTGTGTGTTCAACCATCCAGTCTATCGCCCCAATCCTTGCGTTTGATTTTGTAACTTCTGGATATGCGGTAAACCAATAAACGACGCATAAGTCCAGAATAGAACTGAGTCCTTCAGCTAAACCTTTTAAGCCATCATTATGTGTTGCTGCGACAGTAAAGTAGCAACTACAACGGAAATCTTTGCTGTTTTTCGAAAGTATCGTTTTTGAAAGAGACTGAACCTTTTTCCAAGAGACTCTCCCTGTCACCTTATTAAGGTTATTAATTTGACGTTTTATCTCTGTAAAATCATCTAATGCGTTTGGGTTAGTTCCGCTAGGCTTTTCTTCGTCAATAGGCCGTCTTGTGAAATCTGAGGAGAACATAATCTTGATATCCAACTGTATATATAACGAAATCGAAATTTAGCGATAACTAATAAATTTAGCCTCGCTTGTTTTTTATTTATATTTTTCAAGGATTCTATAGTCAAACAGAATAATTTGAATGTTAAAAGATGTGAAAAGTTCTTAATTTCAGCACTATGTGACGTTATTCACAAAAAGATCAAAAATGTAACAATTTAAGACTAGGCTTTATAAAATTTCAGTGATGAAAGTCACATTTATGGTCTTTTTGGGGAGAAATAATATGAATCTAACTATTCCTACGTGTGGTTCTTTATTGATTAACAATTACTCTTGTCAATGATTGCATAAATATTAACTAACACTAAATTAGAAAAATGCTGTAAATGATTATGCTATAGGTTAAAGATAAAAAAGTGGCATGTTAGGTTTTTTGAATTTTGTAAATGCTAATTTTCTTGTATTGAACAACCTTCTTTCTTTGGATGGTTGTTGGTCGTTTGATTTTTCAATTATTGATAGTTTTGATTTTATAAATGAATTTTATTTGTAATTATTCGTAATGCATTTTCTTGTAGATATATCGTTTTTTTTGCTAGTTATAATGTCGTAAATGGCGGGTGTGACCGTCTCCTTATTGTAAAAGACATAATACTTGCTATCTTGCGCATCTAGTTAATATATGGATGAACTCAGAGGGAAGCATGCGAAACCTAAGTCAAATCGGTCTAATATCCACAATGTGTCTTTTTTCGTCCATCGCAATCGCGAAGGGTGAAAGATATGGTGGTTCAGTAAATATGCTGAGCATAGACACTATAGAATATGAAGAAGGACCGAGTGGCCAAGTAGATGCTCTGCGTTACGGGTTCGTCCATACACGTCCAATTGATGAAAGTAACAACCGATGGCGTTGGTGGCTAGGTTTTAATTATTTGGCTGAAGACGACATCGAAGCTCCAAAGAATGGCGTTTATAACGAGGTAACCAATTACGAATTTCGTATTGTGCCTCAGTATGCTTTAGGTAGCTGGTCGGTGTTCACACCTTATATAGGTGCAGGCTTGTCTTTAGGTTACTCGCAATACTCAAACCGTTGGAAAGTTGACGACCAAGGCTTTCGTTCCGGCGAACAACTTGAAGATATCGATCAATTTGAAGCTGGCGCTGTTGTGACTTTTGGTAGTGTGATCAAGTTAGGAAGTAACCCAGACGCTCATTTACAAATAATCCCGCAAGCTTCATACATCTTACCTTTTTATAACGAAGGTCTAGGTGGTGTCGAGTTTAGTGTTTCTCTTCTGTTTTAAAGGCTATTCATGCGTATAAATCAATTGGTTTTGGTGATCTCGAAGTGCCCTGAAGAATATGTTGGAGCTAAAAGTATCGAGATGCCTGAAGAAGGTGGATCTCTAGGGCGAGAAGCAGGTTGTACAGTGACTTTAACGGATCACAACCGATTCATATCTGGTACGCACTGTCTATTGAGTATATATGGAGACACTTATTACATTAGTGATGTGAGTACAAATGGCACATTGGTTAATGGTAATAAGATCCTTAAGAATCAGCCAGTCTCATTATGTGACGGCGATAGAGTGTCTTTGGGACAATATGAAGTGAGTATTTCTCTTGAGTTGGTAACGACTTCATACGACATAGCTTCTGAAATAGCACCAGAAAGAGATTCAACAGACCCTTTAATGAACTTGGAAGAGTCCGTTGTTGAAGAAGAGACAGAGGCAGGCACGCTAGAAGATCTCTTTATGGAAACGAAACCTGATGGTGTTGAGACCCATGATCCCGTCGAACACTTAAAATTCTCAATGCAAAGAGATGATGACTACCTTGTTAGAGACGAAAGCAACGATAAAAGCCTTACGAAGTCATCGACAGAACATCAAAGGCAAGTCGTTGATGACAGTCTGAGTATCCATTCTGAGTTTGACCTTCCTAGTTTGATTCCTGAAGATTGGATGGGGATGGAAGAAGAACAGCAGGCGAACCTGAAAGCTAAAGATGTCGCCGATGATCAAGCTAAGATATCGAACCGTTTAAAACCAGCAAGCGTTGAAGGTTCAGATCTTAAGTCAGATACACCTAACGGCAGTTCAGGGACTCTCAAAAATAAACTACCAGAAGTGCCACCTGTCACTATTATACCTCATTCTACAAACATACAGAGCCATAAGTGGGAAGAGGTGACACAAGAATTTGTCTCTCATACCGAACCCCAAGAGCAGCCTGTTGAAAGTGAGAGTAGAACTCAGAATAATATCGCATTGAGTGAAACTTCTTACGAACATGAAAATGTAACACATGCATTCTTTGAAGGACTGGGTGTTGATTTAGAGTCTGACACGAAATATGACGCTCTATTTTTTAAACAAATGGGCGCTTGTTTACGATTGTGTATCGATAATTTGTACAAAGATTTACAGAGTGTTGAAGAGCTTACTGACGAAAGTTCATTTGCCCACAATGATCTTAGCCTAACTACATTGATGTTAACGCTAAATAGTCAAAATCTATTGGCTCCAAATGAGCTAATTGAACAGATACTGGATGAACTTAGCGAGCACGATACCTTATATGCGAAGGCAATTAACGATTTGGTATTGGAGCAACTAAAAGCGAATGATCCTCAGCAGTTTGCAAACACTTTAAGCCAAGAGACACGCTTCCTTAGTAAGTCAAAGTTGTGGAAAAAGTACAGTGAACATTATGAGCAAAGTACTAGACAATTCAATGAGTCAACTTTTAAAGCGTTGATGAAAGACAGATACAATAAGGTTGCAAAAGCTGATCATGCGTAAACTTATAATCCCCATTACCTTGTTTCTATTATCAGGTTGCTCAATGTGGGAGCAATTTAAAGAATCATCTGGAATTACACCAGAAACATCTTCAATTGAACTTGTAATAGAAGCTTCAGAACTTCTTAATGTTCGAGAGCAGGGACAATCTTCGCCGGTCATTCTGAGAGTTCATGAGCTCACTTCACCTGTTTTATTTCGTAGTTTGGATTTTTTTGCTCTATTCGAAAATGATAAAGCATCCTTAGGTGATGAGTATATTAAACGATATGAATACCAACTGCAGCCAGGCGATGAGCTACATGAGATTTTAGAGTTAGATCCAACGACGCGAGCATTAGGTTTTTCTGTGGCATTCAGAGATATTGATGGCTCGTCTTGGCGGAAGGTTGAAGTGATCGAAGAAAAAAGTGAGTACTTTCTGAGATTAAAAGTAGAGGGTAGTGAATTATCTTCGAACAATACTCGCGGTATTGAACAGACGTATTTTTAAGGAACTGACGAATGTCTTTATATAACCCAGTTGTTTGGCAAGATGGTATGTTCATGAAGCCTCAACACTTTCAGCAACTCGATAGGTCTCAAGGCAAGTTATCTAACATGCTTAGCTCTAATAGCTCTCCCTTACACTGGGGAGTGAAAAAAATTGAGATTAACACTGAGCTACTGGCTCTTGGTAAAATCGGGATCACACGAGCAGAAGGTATCTTACAAGACCGTACTCCATTTGATTTACCGCTTCTTGCTGAGCTTCCAGAAGTAAGAGATGTTGACCCTTCTATTGCGGATAAAGTGGTGTACTTATGCTGTCCACTGCCATCAGAGCGATCTGAACTCTTTGGCGGAAATGGAGACGGTGCTCGCTATAATATGGAAACCCAAGAAGCCGTAGATGCATGTTATGAATCAGAAGATATGGCAAGTATTGTGGTGGGTAAGCTTAACTTTTTCTTAATGTACGATCATGAAGATAAGAGCGCATATACATCAATTCCCATTTTGAAAATTTCGGAAGTGAAGCCAGACGGAAGCATCATTCTGGATGACAACTATATTCCGACGTGCATTGATATTCACGCATCTACAGTTTTGAGCAAGTTCGCGACGGAATTCGCGTCAATGCTTAAACACAGAGCCGAATCGATTGTTCAGCGTTTAGGTGTGGTTGACCAGCAGGGCGTATCGTCTGTTGCTGATTTTATGTTGTTACAAGCCTTGAATCGTTATGAGCCGTTGTTCTGGCATTTTGCAAGTGTGGAAGGCGTTCACCCAGAGTCATTTTATCGGATCCTGTTACAAGCGGAAGGTGAATTATCTACACTGTGTTCCGCATCTCGTAGACCACAAGAGTTTACAAAATACAACCATAGCCAACTGACCGATTGTTTATCTCGTACGCTTGATAGCGCGAAAATGACATTAAGTGTTATGTCAGAACAACGTGCAATACCTTTAACATTGAGAGAGCAAAGCTATGGAATTCGAACTGCAGCAATTCCAGACAGTAAAATTGTCGAATCTACGACGTTTATTCTTGCTGTTAAAGCAGACGTACCACTTGATATTCTGCATACGCAGTTTGTAAGCCAAACCAAGATTGGTTCGATCGACAATATTCGCGATTTGATCAACTTACAATTGCCGGGTATTGAAATGAAACCAATGCCAGTGGTACCTAGAGCGTTGCCTTATCATGCCGGATATACCTATTTTGAGCTCGATAAAGCAAGTGACGAATGGAATGCATTGAATAACACCGCAGCAATCGCAGTCCATATTGCTGGCGACTTCGCGAACTTATCACTACAGCTTTGGGCTGTACGTTTATGAGTTACGCCGAAAACGACGTCACCGTAGTACTATTTCAACCAGAACCAGGTAAACCAATGGAGGTTATGCCTGCACCTGATTTATCTAGAAATATTGCGGTAAGAGACCTAAACGTGGAGAGCATGGGTGTTAACCCGTTGGTCGATCAGTTTACTTGGTTAATAGCCAGTCTCTCATGTATGTCTTCGATTCCTTGGTTGGACGATCCTGGTCCTTTTAGAGAACAAGTTGCACGAGAAATTCGTAAAGGTGAACGAAAGCTCAATGAAATGGAGTTGGATCGGGCATCAATATTGGTTATACGCTATTGCTTATGTGCAGCAATAGATGAGTCTGTGTGTAGGCAAGAGTGGGGGGCAAACAGCCATTGGAGTACAAACAGCTTATTGTCGGAGTTCCATAACGAGACATCTGGCGGCGATAAGTTTTTTACTATTTTAGAGCGCTTAAAAGCTGACCCTCGAAAATACAGACACGTTATCGAATTCCTTTATTTATTGCTTCAACTTGGGTTCAAAGGCAAGTACGGCCGAGAAGAGCGCGGTAACGAAAAGCTTTCAGACATAGGAAACACAATTTATCGCTTAGTCCGAGACGAGCGTTTAGCCGAACAGGAAAAAGTAACGTTAGTTAACTTAAAGGCGAAGTATTTAAAAAAACCGCTCAAACGGGTTATTTCTCCTAAGTTAATTCTTGGCGTCAGTACTGTCATCTTTGGTGTTATGTATGCCGCGACTTACTTGGTCATTGACCTAAAATTTCAGCAGCTTCTGGATGTGTATCAGTAGCATCAGATTTAATTGTGAGATCTTCTGTCCGTTTTTAAAAATAGACTCGAAGTAACAGTCTCATCCTTCATTTTCACTACGTACTTAGAGAGATTGCAGCCTGCGATCTCTTTTATCATACATCTATTGGAATTTAATTGGATTTACTATGGGCGTAACAGTTTGTGCGAATGGACTCAGCGTAGTTCATCAAGGCTCAGGAGGAGAAGCGAACGCAACACTCCCTGATGTTTGTTTAACAACAGTCGGCAAACCTGTTGTTCCTATCCCTTATGGTAACAATGCAAAGTCCGCCGATTTAGCGGGTGGCACCACGACCGTCTCTATGGATGGCGGTAACAGCATTGCTATAAAAGGCAGTAAATTCAGCGCTAGTACTGGCGATGCCGGTGGTGATAAAAAGGGTGTAGCCTCAGGTACTATTGAAGCCGAGGCCGAATTCATATCCGCTTCTCCTACCGTTAAGTTCGAAGGTGTCGGTGTATGCCGCCTTTCTGATCAAATGACCATGAATAAAGCCAACACCATGTGTTTAGGCGGTGCTCAAAACCCTTCGGTTTCTGTGACGGAAGATCAGGAAGGGACGTATACGGTAGACCTGTTTCTTTCTTATTCTGATGGAGAACCTGTTCAAGGGGCTACATATAAACTGATTGATCAAACCGGCGCTTCCTTTGAAGGTACATTAGATAATGTAGGCAAAGCTTCGGTGAGTGGGGTTGCACCTGGTGAATTTAACATTGACTATGGTGAAGATAGTCGCGAATTCATGCCAAACATCCCAACTAAAACCAACCCTAATTTCAACCCAAATGCGAATGCCCAATTAATTATTGAAGAAGCCAAACGAGGTGAGGTTGGTTTCTGGGAAAATTCTTGGAAGAGAATGTCTGGCGCTGCCAGCTGGATCTGGGGGGTAATTTTAGGTGACTTTAATGATGATGCATCGGTAGAGCAAATCATTGCAAACACAGCGCTGACAATGATCCCCGTCGTAGACCAAGCAGCAGATGTACGAGACCTTTCAGCAAATATCATGACACTATTAAGTGAAGAAGAACGAGATAAGCCAGAAAATTGGTTGGCACTCTCTTTGACTTTGATCGGTTGTGTCCCAACGTTTGGCAGTGCAGTTAAAGGTACATGTAAAGTTGCTTTGAAAGGTGGTAAGGGTACATCGAAAGACACTTTACTCGCGGTACTTCGTGGTATGGGTAAAGGTGACCCAGAAAAGTTCTTACGTACATTAGATTGGGTTGATTACGCCAAGCAGGCGAGCAATATTGTATCTGATGTTCTAAAACCTTGTATCGAAGTGGCGAGTGAGCTTGCTTCTTACGCCAATCGCATGGGAGCAGATGAACTAGCAGAATACTTCTTAAAGCTAGCCGATGAAGTGAAAATCATCGATAAAATGGTGCCGGATAAACTAAAAGAAGCGATGGGTGAGTTTGACCAGTTATTCGCTCGAGTTTTGGGTAAAGGTGAGAGAGCATACCCAGCAAAAGTGAAACACAATACTGGTCAATCGGCGCAATCTGGAAGAAATTCGAGTAAGACAAATGAAGAGAAAGGTAAGAATCCTGTTCGGTGTAAGATTTGTCGTCGTCTTGCTGGCAAAAAAATTGGCCAGTGTGCTGAAGCTAGTAAAATAAAACAGTAAGGGGCTAAAATGGGTATTAGAGAAAATGAAGGTCGCTATATTCGTTCGCGTAGCCTTCGTGACTCTGCAGTTAAAAAGAAGCATCCACTAAACTTTATGAATAGGGCTGTAGCATCACACCATATTATTTCATGTGATGCTACACGAAGGCTTTCTAGTTATCGTCGAAAACAAATCACTTACAAAGGCTATGATGTGAATCACCTTTGGAATCTAGTTATTTTGCCGATGCAGGATAAAATCGCTTGTCACTATCAAATGCCATTACATGGATCTAGTCATAAAGACAACGCAATAGTAACTCATTATGAGAAGTCTTTAGGAGTTTCCATTGCCGGCTTACAAAGCAAGCTGGATCAAGAAATGTTGGCTGAAAATGACAGAGAAAAGAAAAAGGTCCTAGAGGACGATATTGCAGTAATCGATGTTCTAAATGGGTATCATAAAGTGGTAGGTGTAAAGTTGGCGCGTGCTCTTAAGGGGCTAAGCTGTAGAACGAATAAAGAACGATTTACTGCTAAGTTGGACGATCTATCAATAGATATACTAGGTGAGATTAGTCGAAATAAATTATTACTCTTACAGAGAGGGGCTCATTTTGCACCGGGAGAAAGCGGATGTGAGATGTGCAGTGAAGCAGCTTCAATGACCAACCGAGTACATTTTAATAGTCTAGATAGCGCTCCTAGCAAATTAGAGGTAAAAGCTTTTTGCTACAGTGGGCGTCGATTAAAAACGATCAAAGAGCAAAAATAAAGTAGGGCGTATATGTATTTCTCATTAATCTCCGAAAATTATTTCACATCTAGTGTGAACTTTGTACCTGTTGACGATCGAGAATCGTTGTACAGTACGAACCATTATCATCCTACTTCATCGGTAAATCCGATTGTATGGTTGGATAGTGAGGGGGGAAGTATCAAAAAAGTTGGACCGATTGTTGATTGTGGTGATTTATCGGTAAGCGCTAAATTTGCTGAAGCGTTAATGAGCTTCGACCCTTACGGTGTTGAGTATTATCCTTCACAACTCGATCTCGAAGATGGAAGTGTCAAAAATCGATATATTATAGCAATCAACAACATTATCGATATTTTAGATGAAGATCGCTCAGATATTGAAATATCTCCAAGAAGTGGTGAGCCCATAGTCCATGAATTGTTTTTATCAGAAGAAAAGCTAAAACAAATTCCTTTAGAAAATAGAGTTGCATTTAGAGTGAAAGGTGCTGAGACAGCAATGTTTTTTTGTGAAGAGTTGTTTGACGTTGTTGATTCGGTAACGGAATTCGATATTTTGAGAAAAAATAAAATAGATATAAATGACCTAGCTCCAAAGTTTTAAGGTAGACCATTCATGAATGATGAATATCAAGTATTAACTAAACAATCTTTAGCTAATTTCCAACTCCAACAAAGCCCTAAGCCAATTGTACCTGTAGAGCCAGATTTGTTGCTGGAAATGACCTTCTCTCCAAAATTATTTATTATCGATGATATCGCTGAAAAAGTTGAACAATTAGTGGTGCACGGTGTGGAATGGTTAGATGCTCGTGTGGATTGTTCTCCAAGTCAGCCATCGGGCGATCAAATTAAGGTGTATGAAGACTATCGGATGCCTTACATTCACCAAACTTACAAATTGACCAATCAAGAAAAGCAATTTGGTAAGTTAAATTGGATCGATGCTGAAAATACTGAGTTTGATTTTTCTAAGTTAGAGAGCATTCCACTAGAAGAAAGGCTGATCTTCAAACTAGAAGAAGATTATGGTTTGGTTTTTATTCACCAAAGCGTGATTGATTTACTTAAGCAACATGTTAATGATGTTTGGGTTCGAGATGTATAAAATGAAAGCGCCTGAGGCGCTTTTTTTTAAGTCATACTGGTTACGTTAACTTCTGATACATAGCAATAGTTAAGCACTTAGATCTTTTCAATCTCGGGCAGGGTGTATACCTTCATTGATTCAACGTTAGGTTGATAGACACGTAATAAGAAAGACCAGTTGTCTTTAGGGGTGTAAGCAAAGTTTACGTTATTACCATCCGCATGTTTTTTACAGTCTAAACCACCGAATACCACCGTGAATGTACCGTCTTCGTTTTGCGTCAGTCCTTGATTGGTCGAAACGATGTTATTCTCGTTCGACATGAGATAACCTTTTGAATCGTAGACAGTGATTGAGTAATAACCTAGGTCACTAGCTAATTTAGGTGCTTCGTATGTCGCTTGGTAACATTGTTCACCTTTGGCATTCTCTAGTGCGTAAGGTGCATACATTGCGGTGTCAGCTGTCGATAGGCCGAACGCTCCAGCAATTGTGTAAGTAGTCTTTTCCCAGTCAGTCACATCTTGCGCTCGGTATTGAACTGTATCGTATGTGTCATTTAACTTATCGTATTCTGGCATTAATGCAGTACGAACTGCTTCCATAGCCTCAGTGTTTGGCTTTGGCAATCCTTCAAGATCTTGACCACCACCGATAATTTTCACTTTCGGCTGAAGCTCTTCTGTAATCCGTTTAACGTTTTGTTTTGTTCCATCTGTCGCAAAACGCAAGCCTATCAGCACATATTTTGTATCGAACATTTCAGGAGTGAACTCGTAAGTTCCTGCGCCAACCTTATAAAATGGTTGAGTGTGGTTCATATCTTGAAGGTGAAGTGTAACCAATTTCCCATCGTTCTCAGGTACAACGACTGTAAATGGTTTGGAGGTATCGATAACGCCCATTGAGTACAAGTGATCAATGGATGGTGATACAACCCAGCGAGTGTCTTTGTTCGCCAGTTCTTTGAAGTGATGAAGGTTGTTTAAGCCTAACTTAAAGTTGCGAGCAAAATTGTCAGCAAACCAAATGCCTTCTTGGTTTATGTACTCATGCACCGTCATACCATGATCTTCTGGGTTTACCGCCCACGAAGAAGAGTCAATGTTAGCAAAGACGTCTTCAATTGATTTATCTTCATTGTTAAAGCTGGTTGTGGACGTTCCTGCAACCGTAGAGAAAGACGTGACCACTAATAAAGAAAGTAGAGTTTTTTTCATTTTTAAATACCATATTCTGTTTTATTAAGTTGAGGTAATGGTAAGTAAAAGTTTGGTATTTATGAAATGACTATATAGAATCACAGGTATGACAAATATGTTATACCTGTGAGGTTGGTACTTTGAAAGCTGCGCTAAACAAGATCGATTTGAACCTACTTAAGGTTCTACATGTTTTGATAGAAGAGCAAAATGTTACCCATGCTGCGGAGCGACTTTTTCTTGCTCAGCCTTCTGTGAGTCGGAAGTTACGGAAACTTCGAGAGCAGCTTGATGATGAGCTCTTTGTTTCGACTCCACAAGGAATGAAACCTACCTACAGGTGTAATCAAATCGCAGAGTCACTCCCTGACTTAATTGCGCTGCTAGAGAAAACATTAACTCCGGTAAAGAAGTTCGACGCGTACAGCCACGCTGGGCATATCTCTTTGGCCATTAATCCGCTTTTAGGACAGTCATTGCCTCATATCTTGTTTCTATTCCTTGCCAAGCATGCGCCGAACGTGACATTTTCTTGCCACATATGGAACCAGAATACGCTTGATAATTTAGCGAAAGATAACATTCAGTTAGGCATTAATTACGACGTCCCAATAGGCAGCAAGGCCATATTGCATAAACATTTGGCCGAAGATCACTTTAAGTTGTATGCGAATAAATCCCATCCTATTCATCTGAAGAAGATTGTAGAATTTGAATATCTTTCAGAATGTCGATTTGCAATTGCACAGTTGGCTGAGTGGAATGAAAAAGAGGGGATGATGGAAAACATGTTGGTGCAAAGAGGATTGAATTATAACGAAGTCTTTCGTTCCGAAATAATCTCAAATGTCGCAGCTGTGGCAGCGCAAACCGAGGCTCTATTTCCAACTTCAGAACTGTATATCGATAATACACATAACCTAGTTGAAGTTAGTCATGCGAGGCTCCCATCATTCAATAGCAAGCAGATTTTGCTTTATCAACACAAAAAAAGGGAGTCAGATCCTTTCTACTTGTGGCTACATGAAAACATAGTCCAGTTGGTTGATGGGTTAGGTTAGTTGTCCTCCTGGCAACTGTTTAACTCGATACATCGCTTTTTCTTAGAGTGAGCGCCATCACCAGGTACTTCAAGGATATTTCAACGAGTTTGTTTCAGTAAGTTCGGGGGTAATCGGTGTTTTTCAAGGTAGTTGTCATCATTTGCTTACTTATTAAGCAGCTTCTCTTTCTGGATTTAGGTGAACGTCACCAACAGGCGCACAGTTCCTGATATCACCAGACCACCGCTCAGGCTTTCGCTGTTTTGCAGCGAGCAATACCTCTACACGACGCTTCAAGATCTCTTTATCTTTTCCATTGTGACGCTCTGAAGGCGTGACGTAATTTAGCTGACTGTGCTTGTGCTCGGTGTTGTACCAGCGTACGAAGGCTTCAACCCAACTTTGGCTACTATCGATTGTTTCAAAGCCCTTCGTTGGCCAGCTTGGCATGTACTTTACCGTGCGGAACAATGACTCAACATACGGGTTATCATCACTGACTCTTGGGCGACTATACGATGAAGTAATACCTAACTCTTCCATTTTGGCTTTGAACGTCAACGACTTCATCGGCGCACCATTATCGGAGTGAAGAACCAGAGCTTGATTGAAGCACTGCTCTCGCATCAACGTTCGTTGCAGAAGTTGTGACGCCAGCTCACCGCATTCATGCTCATACACTTCATAACCAACAATTTTTCGACTGTAGATGTCCTCAATGACATACAGGTAATAATGTTGGCCTCGAACTTTTGAAGGTAAGTAAGTGATATCCCACGTATAGACTTGGTTCGAGTCCGTCGCTGTGTAACTGGTTGGCTTCGCTTGCTTCTGTCTGCTCCGCTGACGACCTCGTTTGTGAAGTTGCCCCTGCGTACTCAACACTCGGTAGTAGCTCGACTCAGAGGCGATATACTCACCTCTATCAAGCAGTGTCGGGACGATTTGAGTTGGAGGCAAGCTTGCAAACTCAGAGCGGTTACACACCTCGATTATCGCATCACGCTCTTCCTGCGACAGCTTGTTAGCAGGCTCAGGTCTGAGGCATATTGGCCTTTTGTCAGCTTGAACTTCACCTTGCTGATACCAGCGACGATACGTTCTCAAGTCGATTTGAACTTCATGGCAAGCTGGCTCTAAACGACACCCGCATTGCTTCGCTTCAAGGATAAGAGTCACTATGGTCTGCCTTTCATCGGTTGAGGTTAGTCGTCCTCTGGCTCTTCCCCGTAAAAGGCTCTCAGCTTTTTTCTTAGTACCAAGAGAGCGGCCGTTTCAGCGAGTGCTTTTTCTTTGAGTCGTAAATCTTTCTTCAACTCTTTGATTTCAAGTTTGTCAGCTTTAGCCTGCTTCTTTGCTTCAGCTTCCTGCTCTTTACTCGACTTAAACCCTTGCATACATTCGCTGCGCCAGCTTTGGATTTGCTCTGGAAAAAGACCTTTTTCACGACAATATTGGCTGAGTTCACTTTCTGTCATTGAGTAGGTTTCAGCGACAATGGCAAGTTTAGTTTGAGCTGACCACTGCTCTGATGAAGTGTTGCTATTTGGCACGGCGGCTCCTGAACGTCTGAGTTGCTGGCGCCAATTATACAGGGTCGCAGTGCTAATTCCTTCCTCTTCCGACACTTCTTTAACTGACATTGAATAGGGAGGTAATAGCTTCTTCAATATAGCTTCTTTTCTTTCTACTGAGATACGAGACACAATTACTCTTTATCGCCCAAACTGGTTAAATTTTAACAGTGACATCTACCCTGCCAGATAGGGTAATTCTCTATCTGTAACCGTTGATAAACTTAGCTCGGCGGCAACGAGCTCATGTGTGTTTGTATTGACTGCAATATGAAGCTTTCGCCAGACTCTACGCTTCCCATCCGTCCCGTGTTTTTTGACTTTCCATTCATATTCACCATAAACCTTAAGGCCAGTAGCATCGATGGCTAGGTGCCGTATTGCTCCTCTAGCTTTAGTCTTAAATGAGGCCTCAACTTGCTTGGCTCTACGAATGATGTAGGTGTAATGCGGACAACTTAACGGCACATGGGCTAACCAAAATATCGAGACTACAAATCCTTGCAGCGCTGTCAGTGGCATAGAGAAAACTCGTTTCACCATGAGTGCTGTCGTGATAGTTAAATCATTGAACCGACATGGCCTGAACGCGCGCTTATTCTGTTTGCTCTGCGTCCACCCGACTATTGTCTCTTTATCAATCCAAAAGGTCAGAAAGCCTCGATTAATAAATGATTGGTTGTATTGTAACGAGGTTTAGGCACAGAGCTACGAGAGGGGGTGGGCGTAGCTGAACAGGTCGTAGGTTCTAGGTTTAGTTCGATTGAATTACACAACAAAGCCAACTCTCGATATGGAATAGAACGCTATCTAGATAATGAAGAATAATAGGCAGCAATATCTTTTAAATCTTGTTCAGAAAGTCGACTTAATTGAGCCTTCATCATGTCAGCGTAGGCACCTTCACGTTGGTCGTTCTTATACATTGTCATAGTATTGAACAAATAGAGGCGGTCTTGCCCTTTAAGGTCTGGGGAGTTTTTATTCGTGTTGTCGCCAGCAACTGAATGGCAAAAAACACAACTCGGGGATTTCAGTTTACCGAGTTCTGGATCACCAAAGTTGTCTGCGTGAAGTGTGAAAGAGAGGGAAGCAGTTAGTAAGATTAGATACTTGTTGTACACGTATATACTCCTGTGAAAACAAAAGTATAAAGCTTCCCCTTAGGGGAAGCTCAAGTATTAATAGCGATAGATGAGAACTTTGCTGAGAGTTACAGCGCTTTTTCTAATTCCGTTAGGAATCGAGCAATGTCTTCTGTACTAATATCACGGTGAGTAACAAAGCGAACAGGATTACCTGGTGACATAGTAATACCTTGTTCACCTAGCTCTCGTGCGATGCGGTTGATATCTACTGATTCATCTAATTTAGCAAACACAATGTTAGTTTGGATGAAATTAGGGTTAACAGAAAAGCCTTCTAGCTTGTTTAAACCAATCGCTAGATTTTTTGCATTGTCGTGGTCAGCTTTAAGTTGAGCCACGTTCTCCGTGAGCGCCATTTTCCCTGCTGCGGCAAGAATACCTGCCTGACGCATACCGCCACCCACCATTTTACGTAGGCGGCGTGCTTTGGCGATGTACTCTTTACTACCAAGAAGTAGTGAACCGATTGGAGCGCCTAAACCTTTCGATAAGCAAATCGTCATAGAATCGAAGTGTTGTGCGATCTCTTTAATGTGAACATCTAACGCGACTGCCGCATTGTAGACGCGCGCTCCATCTAGGTGCATTTGCAAGCCATGTTGGTTTACGAACTCACGAGCTTCCGCTAAATAAGACATTGGAAGTACTTTACCATTAATCGTATTTTCTAAACTAAGCAGCTTAGTACGTGCAAAGTGGCTGTCGTCTGGCTTAATCGCAGCAGCAAGTTTTTTAAAATCTAACGTGCCATTTGGGTTGTTTTCAATTGGCTGAGGTTGAATAGAACCAAGTACCGCAGCGCCGCCAGCTTCGTACTTATAGTTGTGCGCTTGTTGGCCACAAAGGTATTCGTCACCACGCTCACAGTGCGCCATTAAACCAAGTAGGTTAGCTTGCGTGCCAGAAGACGTGAACATAGCGGCTTCAAAGCCTGTTTCGTCTGCTGCCCACTGCTCAAGCTCGTTTACTGTTGGATCGTCACCATATACATCATCGCCGACTTCTGCGTTTGCCATTACATCGCGCATTGCTTGTGAGGGTTTAGTTACGGTATCAGAACGAAAGTCCATGTTTCTCTCCTAGAGTATTATAGGTAGCCGCAGAGTTGGGCTTTACTTAAACAAGCGATAGTTTTGGTATCAGTGATTTGATCGTGTCG
Organism: Vibrio sp. 10N.261.54.E10; assembly: GCF_002877735.2. Lineage (NCBI taxonomy): Bacteria > Pseudomonadati > Pseudomonadota > Gammaproteobacteria > Vibrionales > Vibrionaceae > Vibrio > Vibrio sp. 10N.261.54.E10. The sequence continues at coordinate 79,590 of NZ_MCXE02000002.1, read as the reverse complement.
TATTTTATCGTGCAGTTCTTCTAAACTCAGTTCGATCACTTCTATTACTTCATCGTCATCGCATTCAAAGCGGGTAGTGAGGCTTAAGTCTTTTGCGACAAACAGATGTTGTATCTCATCACAGAAGCCAGCCAAAGGGGTGACTTGCCCCAAGCTTTGAAAAGAAGTTGCACTGTAACCTGTTTCTTCTTCCAGTTCGCGTTGGGCACATTGAAGAGGTGTCTCATCTATTTCCATCGTGCCTGCGGGTAGTTCCAAAAGCCATTTCTTTAGAGAAGGGCGGAACTGGTTAATGAGGATGATTTTTCCAGACGAAGTGATAGGAAGAATAACTGCCGCGCCAGGGTGATTGATTGTTGTATGTTTTACCACGACGTTCGTAGGGAGCGTCACGTTCTCCTCTATGAGAGAAATACTTTTCCATTTATGGATAACTTTACTCATGCAGTCTGGCCACATTCCTTGCCAATTTTTCGTATAACGGAAGACGTGCACCACCATAACGTCTATGGTGTCGAAAATAAAAGAAAAATTAGGGTTAGCAATAGATTTAGTTTCACGCCGTTCGTGATGTTACTCTCATAATTGGAATCTATGATTGCGCCAAAATTACCGACGTAACCATCTGATATAAATGCAACTCAATAATAAAATGCACTTGTAACAAAGCGCTAACAAATGTATAAAAACAATTCTACACTCTCAACTGTTCAAAGATTTTCGGAGTAACGCATGAACCCTTCTATTTCTTCACATGCTGACAAGGCGCTACTCTCTGAAAGAATCAATAAATTAGCGCATGCTCTCTCTGATGGAGTCTATGAAAGAGAAGACACTATTAAGCTTTGTTTACTGGCAGCTTTGGCTGGTGAAAGCGTGTTTCTATTAGGCCCTCCGGGCATCGCAAAAAGCCTTATCGCGAAACGTCTCATTCAGGCTTTTGATAACAGCAGCTATTTCGAATATTTGATGACTCGTTTCTCTACTCCCGAGGAAGTGTTCGGCCCACTAAGTATCCAAGAATTAAAAGACAACGGTCGTTACGTAAGACTAACCGAAGGCTACCTACCAACTGCACAAGTCGTCTTCCTCGATGAGATCTGGAAAGCCGGCCCTGCAATCCTAAACACGCTACTTACTGTCGTTAACGAAAAGACTTTCAAAAACGGCAGTGATATTGAACGTGTACCGATGCGTCTACTAGTATCGGCATCCAACGAACTTCCAGATGAAGACAGCGGCTTGGAAGCACTTTATGACCGTATGTTGGTACGCGTGTTCGTGAACCGTATTCAAAACAAACAAAACTTCAAATCGATGCTGACGACGGGTACTTCTCAAGAAGCGGTAATTCCAAAAGGTTTGGCGATTACGGACATTGAATACCATCAATGGCAGAAAGAGCTCGATAAGCTGGAACTGACAGACAATTCGTTTGATAAGTTGTTTGAACTAAAAACCATGCTTGAAGAGACGGTTAAGAAGCAAGGCTCTGCTTCAGAGTCAGAATTGTATGTATCAGACAGACGCTGGAAGAAGGCCGTTAAACTATTGAAAGCGAGTGCGTTCTTCAGTGGTCGCGATAGCGTGAACCCGCTGGATATTATGCTTCTGCAAGATTGTTTGTGGCATAGCCCAGAATCACGTGATGTGGTTCGTAGCGTGGTGAAAGACTTTGCATTGAACCGAGCGTTTGATCAACAAGAGTCGAAAGCTCAAATTGAAATGTCTCGTGAAGAGTTAGAAGAGATTCAAGACGATGTTGAATCAACGTTGTCGGTGTCACTTTCTATGGAGTCAACTAGTGGCTTGTTGCGTAAAGATGTTTACCAGAATGACATCAAGAACGCGAAAATGTACAGCGTGGGCAGTGCTTACAATCTAGTGAAACTGGTTATGCTGCAAAGCAACATGTCGGTTTCTGAATCTGAGAAAGGCGATAGCCGTTGGGTATACGTAGCCAAAGACGATTTTGATCGTGTTCTTAAAGAAGGTCACGGTGATATTTACGGTTACGTAAACGAAAATAAAAACCTATGCCGTTTAAAACTCGACTTGGATGCATCAAACCAATTAGTGATTAAAGACATCGCCAATCGCTCTGTATTGGTGAGTGTGGTTACTACTGACGGTTTAGACCAAGAACTGTACAACAAGTGGTTGAGTGGCGCTGAGAAAGCCTTAGAACAGTTAACTGAAGCTGAATTCAAGTTAAAACGCGTTCGTACTGAATTCCATGATGCATTACCTCATAACTATATTGACCCTGATTTACCAAAAGCGATGGAAGCAAGTTTGCAATCGGTAACGCAAGATCTTGAAACCACGAAAGTGAAGAGTGCCAAGATCGCTCAGCGTATTAAGTTTATGAGCCAGTACTTCGAGTAAGAGGAGAGCATATGTTAGGAGCAGACGGCTTAAACCTCGCTTTGATGGTAGCTGATTCCGGAATCATTGATACCGCGATGAATGATCTCATCGCTCGTTCTCAAGTCATGATGGCTGCAGAGAACAAAGGTGTGAAAACATCAGTGAAAAACCACTTAGTCAAATGGCGCGGTAAAGTAAAAAAACGCGTCACCAAGGTGTGTGAAACTGATCGATTCCAAGAGGAAATCGCCCTTTATCAAGAAGTGATTTACTGGGATGAACCTCAGTTCTTTGATGAGATAGACAGTGTTATCAAAAAGCTCGAGTGGCACTCAGCGTTTTATCTACAAGCTCGACGCCTTATGGAGAACAACAAGGGTGTTTATAACGCGATGTTTCCACACTACTTTTGCGACCAATGGTACCAATCACTTTCTGATGCGATTAAACAAGCTCAAGTAACTGAACTTGAAACAAGCAAAGAAAAAGTCTTAGCCGATCTTTATCAGCGCATGGAAACCATGAAAAACATGGATAAAGTGACTGAGTCGGGTGATGAAGGCAGTGTAGGGCGCTTGTGGGACATGGCTTCTGCCAAATTAAGCAAAACAGACCTTACCATCATGAAACGTCATGCTGAGTTCTTGAATAAGCACAAGGGCTTGCAAGAGATCGCTGAAAAGCTAGGCCGTATGGCTGGTGAGGAAGATGATCCTTCGCTACACAAAGCCCCTGTAGAAGAATTGCAGGTGGTTGAAGAGAAAAGCGATGAAGCGGTCGATGATATTGTCGGGATTCATGAAAGTGATGACCTTAACAAGATGCTGCCAAACGAAACCATGTTCTTAGCTTATCCTGAACTTGAGGTTATCTTTTACAAGCACTTGGCCGACAAGCGTTTACTGAGCTATCGCTCGCAAGGCAAATCACGCACGTTACGCAAAGTGAAGGCGCAAAAACCAGATAGCAAGAACATCGATATTGAAAAGGGCCCGTTTATAGTCTGTGTGGACGCTTCGGGTTCTATGAGTGGTTTCCCTGAGCAGTCTGCTAAAGCAATGGCTTATGCCTTAATGCAAATTGCTCTTGCAGAAGAGAGAGACTGTTATGTGATTCTTTTTTCTTCTGAGCAGATTACCTATGAGTTAACAAGGCAAGATGGCCTACGTGAAGCGAGCGACTTCTTAAGTTACTCATTCCACGGCGGTACGGATTTGGAACCTGTTCTCATGAAGTCGATTGACCTAATGACTGGTGATAAATACAAGAATGCCGATTTAATCGTACTTTCTGACTTTATTGCGCCGAAACAATCAGACGAAATGATTGCTCAGGTTGAAAAGTTGAAAGAACACAAAAACCGTTTCCATGCGGTTAGTCTTTCTAAGTATGGCAACCCTCAACTTATGACTATGTTTGACCACTGCTGGGCGTATCATCCGAGTCTTGTCGGTCGTTTTATGAAGAAGTGGTAGCGCTAGAACATCTTGTTTAACTCGATTTTGCTGTGTGTTTTTTGATTAAAGAGATCGAACATGCAGCAATTTGATTTAAATGTCAGCAAACGGAATTTAAATTCACTTTTTTGTTTGACTATCTCCCCTCAATCCGTAAAGTAGGCACCCGAACACAGCGGTGCGGCTTACTTAAGTCCCTAAAGTGTTGAATTAAAAAGGCGCCTTGGCAGAGTGGCTATGCAGCGGATTGCAAATCCGTGGACCTCGGTTCGACTCCGGGAGGCGCCTCCATTCTTTTTCTTAGCTTGATAAGTTAAGAGATATTAAGAATGAAAATGCGATACTAGCTCAGTTGGTAGAGCGCAACCTTGCCAAGGTTGAGGTCATCGGTTCGAACCCGATGTATCGCTCCAAATTTTGTAGTGTTGATTCATTTTGACATTAAGATGGTGTTTTACTTTTCAGTAATCGGCATCGCAATAAAGAATTGCGTGCCCTGGTGGTGGAATTGGTAGACACAAGGGATTTAAAATCCCTCGACGTTCGCGTTGTGCCGGTTCAAGTCCGGCCCGGGGCACCATCTATTTGATTATTACCTCGCTTGGTATTGATCAAAAGAGTTGTTCTCTTAAAACACTATTGAAGGCGCCTTGGCAGAGTGGCTATGCAGCGGATTGCAAATCCGTGGACCTCGGTTCGACTCCGGGAGGCGCCTCCATAATTCAGAAAAAACCAGTCCTAGTGACTGGTTTTTTCGTTTCTGGCCCCGCTAAAAGCTTCCTACGTACCCATTTCAATGCTTATCAAAGAAATCTTTGTTACGGATATACTTGCTCATCAAGTGGTAAGAGAAAGGTCTTATCAGCCAACTAAAGATAGAGCGACCAAGGCGGATTAATGTAGGAGTGTTCTCATAGATTCGTCCGTTATAAAGCCAAAGCACTTTACCTACATGCCAATAGAGCAAAGGAACCGGTGGCATGAAGGTCACGATGTCGATGTCACAGCAAATTCGGTAGGTCTTCTTACTCATGCGATAGTGCTTTCGAAAGCTCCAATCACCAATGGCGGGTTGGCCAAAAGTCACTATTCGTTTAATACAGCCTGGGTACTTTTGATCAAAGTAATCAGCGAAGACACAACCGATAGCGCCTCCGGAAGAGTGGCCAGTAATAGACACTCTTTTTCCTTGTTCGATGAGAGGTGTGAGCGTGGCTTCCAAGCGCTCAATAACGGTTAAGCCAAGCTTATCTTCATTACGACTTGGCTGGCTCTCTTGAAACATTAGATGGTAGAAACCCGCATGCACACGATAATTGAGCCCAATTCTCTTACAGCTTCTTGTCCATAGAGCAAAGGTTAGTAGCCAATCTGAGATACTGTGCGATCCTTTGATTACCACAACCACTTCATCTTTGTCGCTACTCCACAACACTCTAATCATGGTTTTACCAAACTGGTTCTTGATGATGCGTTGTCCATTAGGGTCAAAACCATAGCGAGTCTGCTTAAAAACTCTAGGGTAGGCGAGGTTACAAAGAACGGCATAGCGCTCATATTGATATCGTTTTAGTGGTTTCACATGTTTACTTCTTAATAAGAGTTACTTCAAACTCTAATCGTTGAATGTGAAAAGCACATGAAAACGCCATTTTCTTGGTTTAAAACAATAAAATCACCGCATTCAATTGGTATTTGAATCAATGGTTGTCAGTGATTTGTCCGTTTAAATTAGAAATCCAAGTATAAGAACCGTACAAGCTGCACTAAATTTATTCTTTTGAGTTCGATAATTAATCACTTGAATTAAAAGATAAAATTTATTGTTGACGAATTTTTTCCTTCCGTTAAAGTACACCTCGTTCTCACGGCTTAGGTCGCTGAGAGATGGTGTTTTTACTTTTCAGTAATCGGCCTCGCAAGATTGCGTTGCCCTGGTGGTGGAATTGGTAGACACAAGGGATTTAAAATCCCTCGGCGTTCGCGCTGTGCCGGTTCAAGTCCGGCCCGGGGCACCATCTATCTAGCTTCTACATTTTGAGTAGAGTGATGAACAAAGAGTTGTTCTCTTAAATCACTATTAAAGGCGCCTTGGCAGAGTGGCTATGCAGCGGATTGCAAATCCGTGGACCTCGGTTCGACTCCGGGAGGCGCCTCCATTCTTTCTCTTAGTTTGATAAGTTAAGAGATAATAAGAATGAAAATGCGATACTAGCTCAGTTGGTAGAGCGCAACCTTGCCAAGGTTGAGGTCATCGGTTCGAACCCGATGTATCGCTCCAAATTTTGTAGTGTTGATTCATTTCGACATTAAGATGGTGTTTTACTTTTCAGTAATCGGCATCGCAATAAAGAATTGCGTGCCCTGGTGGTGGAATTGGTAGACACAAGGGATTTAAAATCCCTCGACGTTCGCGTTGTGCCGGTTCAAGTCCGGCCCGGGGCACCATCTATTTGATTATTACCTCGCTTGGTATTAATCAAAAGAGTTGTTCTCTTAAAACACTATTGAAGGCGCCTTGGCAGAGTGGCTATGCAGCGGATTGCAAATCCGTGGACCTCGGTTCGACTCCGGGAGGCGCCTCCACTATTCAAAGTTGAAAGGCCAGCAGAAATGCTGGCCTTTTTGCTATCTGAAATTCTAAACCCTCATGCTATGGTCAAACTTCCACGTATGCTCTCTAATCAGTAGCACCACTAGAACAAGCTATATCAGATCACTTTTGTGCCGGTCTTTTCCTTATGTAAACCTATCATTTGCTAAACAACCAACAGCATCTGTTAACCAATTGCGCCGTTTGTGAGTGGAATGAGTGGGGAATGGAAAAGGGCGACTGTCTTTTGCGTCATTAAATTCTTCATATTTATACATAGTTGCTCATGATCCTGTAACGCTTTCATGAGTTATTACACTTATTATGACCACAAGTGAAAATGATTGTCATTTACTTGTGTTACTGCTAACCTATTGTGAAACTTTACAACATCTTATCTACTGCACGAAAGTGTATATAAAACCCCGCTAAACCTTATTAAACCTACGGTTATTCGTTTGCTTCGTATGATAAATCAGCAGATCTACCTCTTTTGTCCTACCCCTTTAGGGTAGTTCGATTTCGTAATTGATTTACATCATATTTTCATTTTCTTTCATAATTCATTATTCGCTCAGTTAAGAAATATATAACCTTCAGGAATTCTTATGAGCAAGATGAAGCTAGTCGTAATCGGTAACGGGATGGTCGGCCATCGCTATATCGAAGATTTAGTCGAGAAGACAGACGTTGCTAACATGGACATCACAGTCTTCTGTGAAGAGCCTCGCGTAGCCTATGATCGTGTACACCTTTCTTCTTACTTTTCACACCATACTGCGGACGAACTTTCTTTAGTTAAAGAAGGCTTCTACGAGAAACACGGCATCAACATGCTGATCGGTGAGCGTGCTATTAACGTTAACCGTGAAAAGAAAACAGTTTACTCAAGTACTGGTCGTGAAATTCAATACGACAAGCTAATCCTTGCTACAGGTTCATACCCATTCGTTCCGCCAATCAAAGGTAACGAAGGTAAAGACTGTTTCGTTTACCGCACAATCGAAGACTTGAAAGCTATCGAAGCAACCGCTAAGAATTCTAAATCTGGTGTGGTTGTTGGTGGTGGTTTGCTTGGTCTTGAAGCTGCAGGCGCACTAAAAGCTCTTGGTGTAACCACGCACGTTGTTGAGTTTGCTCCAAAGCTAATGGCTGAGCAGCTTGACCAAGCGGGTGGTAACCAACTTCGTCAAAAAATCGAACGTATGGGCGTTAACGTACATACAAGTAAGAACACGCTTGAGATTGCTCCTGAAGGCACTGAAGCTCGTAACGTAATGCGCTTTGCAGACGGTACAGAGCTAGAAACTGATTTCATCGTATTCTCTGCTGGTATTCGCCCACAAGACAAACTTGCTCGTCAAATGGGGCTGGGTATTGCACCACGTGGCGGTATCGAGATTAATGATCACTGTCAAACGACAGACAAAGACATCTACGCAATCGGTGAGTGTGCGTCTTGGAACCAAACGTTCTACGGCCTAGTGGCTCCTGGTTACAAAATGGCAACGGTAGCGGTTGACCACGTTGTTGGTAACGAAAGCACATTTGAAGGTGCTGACATGTCTGCGAAGCTTAAGCTTTTGGGCGTGAAAGTAGGCTCTATCGGCGATGCGAACGGTCGTACTCCTGGCTGTAAGAGCTACGTTTACCAAAACGAAGAACAAGAAGTTTACAAGCGTCTAATCGTTTCTGAAGACAACAAGAAGCTGCTTGGTGCAGTAATGGTTGGTGACACGTCTGACTACGGTGATCTTCTACAGCTTATGCTGAACGAAATCGACCTACCAGAACACCCAGATGCATTGATTCTTCCTGCTCATGCTGGTGCTGAAAAGCCAACACTTGGCGCGGATTCTCTTCCTGAGTCTGCTGTTATCTGTTCTTGTTTCGATGTGACTAAAGGCAAGATCGCTCAAGCGGTTGCTGAAGGTCACCACACAATCGGTGATATCAAAGCAGTAACAGGCGCAGGTACTGGTTGTGGTGGTTGTATTCCACTAGTGACTTCAGTACTAAACGCTGAACTTGCTAAAGCTGGTGTTGAAGTGAAGAACGACGTGTGTGAGCACTTTGCATACTCTCGCCAAGAGCTTTTCCACCTAATTCGCATCGAAGAAATCAAAACGTTCGATGAGCTATTAGAGAAATACGGTAAAGGCTACGGCTGTGAAGTATGTAAGCCTCTAGCAGGTTCTATCCTTGCTTCTTGCTGGGGTGAACACATCCTTAAGCCTGAATTAGTGAAGCTGCACGATACCAACGACAACTTCCTAGGTAACATGCAAAAAGACGGTACTTACTCTGTAATCCCTCGTATGGCGGGTGGTGAAGTAACACCTCAAGCACTAAGCGTTCTTGCTGATGTTGCTGCTGAATACAACTTGTACACCAAGATCACAGGTGCACAACGTATCGGCCTATTTGGTGCTCAGAAAGATGACTTACCAGCAATCTGGAAGAAGTTAATCGCTGCAGGTTACGAAACGGGTCAAGCTTACGCAAAAGCACTTCGTATGGCGAAAACATGTGTAGGTTCTACTTGGTGTCGTTACGGCGTTCAAGATTCAGTTGGCCTAGGCGTGATGATCGAGAACCGTTACAAAGGCATCCGTACTCCTCATAAGATGAAGTTTGGTGTGTCTGGCTGTACTCGTGAGTGTGCTGAAGCTCAAGGTAAAGATTTAGGTATTATTGCGACTGACGCAGGTTGGAACATGTATGTATGTGGTAACGGTGGTATGAAACCTCGTCACGCAGACTTACTGGCAAGCGACCTAGACCAAGAAACGCTAATCAAGTACATCGACCGTTTCATGATGTTCTACATCCGCACGGCTGCGCCATTACAACGTACTTCGGTATGGATGGACAACCTAGAAGGTGGTGTTGATTACCTACGTGAAGTGATTGTAGACAACAAGCTTGGTATCAATGACCAACTTGAAACTGACATTGCTGGCCTAGTTGATAACTTCGCTTGTGAATGGACAGATACAATCAACGACGAAGCTCAACTTAAGCGCTTTGCACACTTCATCAATGCTGATGACCGCGATGATAACGTTGTGTTTGTTGAAGATGGTCGTGAACAACACCGTCCTGCGACATTCACTGAGAAACACCCTGAAGCCATTACTTCAAAGCATCAGGGCGACATCATTCACGTAGAATCTGTTTAATTGGGAGACGACATCATGGCATTTACCAAAGTTTGTAAGATCGAAGACATTATCCCAGGTACAGGTGTTTGTGCGTTGGTTAGTGGTGAGCAAGTGGCTATCTTCCGCCCAACTGAGGCTGAAGAAGTATTCGCGATTAGCAACACAGACCCATACTTCCAATCTAACGTGCTATCACGTGGTTTGATTGTTGAGCACAAAGAAGAGCTTTGGGTAGCAAGCCCACTTAAGAAGCAACGCTTTAACCTAGCAACAGGTGTGTGCATGGAAGACGAGAACTTCAACGTGAAAGCGTACAAAGCTCGTGTTGCCAAAGGCGCTGTAGAAATCTCTGCTTAATCTTCGGATGAGTAAGATTTGATAGTTCAAGGGTTCTAGTTCTCGATATTGCCTTAACTCGGCAACTAGAGCCTTTTCCTATCCAATTTTAACTTTTAATTTAAACTTTTTAAGGACAACCTTATGTCTCCTGATTACAAACCAGCTGAATTCGTTCAAACGATGATTGATGTGGGTGAAGCGAAAACGAAAACAAGTACTCGCGATCTTCTGATTCGAAGCACTATGGCTGGTATCATCCTTTCTCTAGCGGTTGTTGTTGCTATTACAGCAATGGTTCAAACCGGTATTGGCCTTGTTGGCGCACTTGTGTTCCCAGTTGGCTTCGTCATTCTAAGTGTAATGGGTTATGACCTAGTAACTGGCGTATTCGGCCTTGCACCTTTAGCGAAATTCGACAACCGCCCAGGTATTACTTGGGGTCGTATCCTACGTTGTTGGGGTATTGTTGGTCTTGGTAACCTTATCGGTTCTTTGATTGTTGCTTTCCTTGTTGCAGTATCACTAACGGGTAACTTCTCTTTAGAACCAAACGCTGTTGCTCAAAAGTTCATTGCTGTTTCTACAGGTCGTAGCCTAGGTTTTGAAAACATGGGTATGGACGGATGGATCACGTGTTTCGTACGCGGTATCTTCTGTAACCTTATGGTATGTCTAGGTGTGATTGGCAACATGACTGCACGCACAGTATCTGGCCGCGTAGCAATGATGTGGTTCCCAATCTTCATCTTCTTCGCACTCGTATTTGAGCACACAGTGGTAAACATGTTCCTATTCCCACTAGGTATGATTCTTGGCGCTGATTTTGGTATCGCGACATGGTTGAACTTCAACCTTATCCCAACAATCCTAGGTAACATCGTTGGTGGTCTATTAATGACGTGTGTTCCTCTATACCTAACTCATGCTAAAACAGCTCCTTCTCTAGGCGCTAAGTAATTAGATAGTTCTAGGTTAATGAGCAACTAATTATGTGTGTTAAGCCCCAAGCTGTTGATTTGGGGCTTTTTTGATCTTAACACTCTCTACTTTGATAACCGTGCACCTAAGGCGAGCAATGTGTGCTTGATGATGGTGCAAATGTCAGGGTTTTCCAACGTAATAGATTGTTTTGTTATATAAACTTCTATCTTGATTAGAATTAATCGTAAAGTTTTATGGCAACAACTGATAGTCTAAGAAGTAGGGATATTGGTGATTCATACAACGATGAATCGTCATACAGAATTAAGCTTGAAATATAACAAGCTAACTTTCGGAGCAAAGCATGTCAGAAGTATCGCCATCGAATGTTAAAACAGGAAACACAGGATTTGTTTCATTAGTAGGTGCAGGTCCGGGCGACCCAGACTTACTTACGTTAAAAGCGGCACGAGTGATTCAACAAGCAGACGTGTTGGTTTATGACCGTTTGGTATCAAAAGATATTTTGGCGATGGCTAATCCAGAAGCAGAAATGCTGTATGTGGGCAAAAAGCTTGATCATCACTGTGTACCGCAAGATCAGATCAACCAACTATTAGTGACCAAAGCGCAAGAGAACAAGCACGTAGTACGCCTAAAAGGTGGTGACTCGTTTATCTTTGGTCGTGGTGGTGAAGAGTGTGAAACGCTAGCTGAGAATGACGTGAGATTTGAAGTGATTCCGGGCATCACAGCTGCTGCCGGAGCAACGGCTTATGCGGGCATTCCGTTGACGCACCGTGATCATGCACAAAGCGTGCAGTTTATTACAGGTCACTTGAAGAAAGATGGCGAAGATATTGACTGGCAATCTCTTGCTCAGCACAACCATACCATCGTGTTTTACATGGGCTTGAAAGAGAGTCCGAACATTCAGAAGAATCTACTCGATAATGGTATGCGAGCTGACATGCCAGTTGCGATCATCGAAAACGGTACACGCCAAGAACAAAAGGTGTTTAGAGGTGGGTTACGTGATTTAGCTGACCTTGCGAGCGTCGCAAAGAGCCCAGCGCTGATTGTTGTAGGCAGCGTGGCTCAGCTCCATGAAAAACTTGCTTGGTTTAACAAACAAGCTTGATCGTTTGACCTTCTAATTGGATCTCTAAGCCACTACTGAGTCCATCAAGAATCAAATACTGCAGCGGCTGCCTTGTCGCTGCATTTCTTGTTGGCGCATCGGCATTTCGTCAATGATATTGGTGATCTGTTTCCAATCTGTTTTGCCACTCCATCGGTGCTTCTCTTTCCCGTCTTTACCAATCAAAACAGCGGTATGTGATCCTTTCGGGATCTCGTAAATACTGGTGACTGCTTCTAAGTTAAACTCTTCTTCTAACCAAGTTGGGACTGTGTAACCACTCTCAGCAATAACCATAATGACGACATCTCGTTCGTCCAATTGACAGTTATTGAGCAACACTTCGTTCAGAAACTCTTTAACGATTGAATCTTCCTTTGGAGCGAAATAAATCACACTGCGGTGTGGCAAAGGCTTTGAGTGAGAATAAGCGGGGTAGGCGAGTACTGAATTGATGGTTAAGCTCATGATTATTACCGTGCTGATGGTCAGTAGTTTAAGCAAACTAAACCAGCTACCAGAGTTTGATGGTTGATTTAAAGTTTGCATCGCTTTGGTTGTGTCGATGCTTACGATCGAATTGTGTGTTTGTCGGTGCAGCATTGCCAACCTCCCTTTAAAAACTCTAAGCCTGAGTACGATTTGAACGCTACGTAAAGAAGAAGGTGAAGATCAGAACCACCTAAGAAACGCTCAAAACAAATCCACTTACAATAAGCATAGTTAGGATTACGTAAAGACACTTAGCTTTACGCTAAAGATATTAGATTTACGTTAACGATAGCTGGCAGGTTCATTTTTATTGAGTAAAGCGACTCGCATTTTACAATTGAATAGAATAGGGTATACGGAAAATCTAAAGGTATGAATTTATGGAAAACATAGCAATTTTGGTCGACGTTCAGAACGTTTACTACACGACGCGCGACAAATACCGTTCTAACTTCGACTATAACCAGTTTTGGTATGTTGCCACGGAAGGGCGTAACGTTATTGCAGCTAATGCTTACGCAATCTCAAGCCAAGATCCAAAGCAGCGTCAATTTCATCATATCCTTCGTGGTGTGGGCTTTAATGTGAAGTTAAAGCCGTTTATTCAGCGTCGAGATGGCAGTGCAAAAGGCGATTGGGATGTGGGTATTGCGTTAGACGCGATAGAACTTGCTGAGACGGTTGATACGATTGTTTTGGTATCAGGAGACGGTGATTTCGAAATCCTTGTAGAGCGAATCAAAGAGCGCTTTGGCAAGCCTGTTGAAGTGTATGGTGTTCCCGGGTTAACTGCTCAAAATCTTATCGATTCTGCATCAAAATTTGTACCGATTGAAAAAGATTTTCTTCTATAGAGGAAATCGGGCACTTTATAATTGAAATCAATAATAACGATAATTAGAATGCAAACAGTTCTTATTTATCGGTATGTGTAATGTCTCGCGTTTTAGTTGTTGATGATGATATTCAGTTGTGTGAATTACTGGGTGAAGTGTTAGAAAATGAGGGGTATCACGTTGATACTGTTCATTGCGGTGAATCCGCGCTTGAGTTTATTCAATCTCACCCTGTCGATTTGGTTCTACTCGATGTAATGCTTCCGAACCTAAGCGGCATTCAAGTAGCAAGACGTATTTGTCAGCGTTTTGCTACTCCCATTCTTATGCTAACCGCGCTTAACGACGATGCCTCAATGCTCGATGGCTACCAAGCAGGCGCCGACCAGTACATCGCTAAACCTTTCAATGTTCCTGAACTCTTAACCCGTATTAAGGTGATCTTGCGCCGAGTGGGTTTTGAACGCCAAAGACAATCTTTAGCTTCCTCTAATCACGGCTTGTGTGAACAACTCTCTCGTTTGCCATTAACTGGCACTGAAAAAGACTTGCTTGATTATTTGGTCAAAAATGACGGTATTGTCGTCTCAAAATCTGATCTGCAAATCCATGTACTCAAGAAAGAATTGTGTCCCTTCGATCGTAATTTAGATATGCATATCAGCAATATACGTAGAAAGCTCGTTCAGGCAGGTTTGTCTAAACAACATATAAAAACCGTTCGTGGTAAAGGTTACAGTTACCTAGAGTCGGTCGGAGCATGAGTAAAAAACTGCTGCGTTGCCCTGATTTTATTGCTAAGCGTAAAGACGGACTCACTTTCCAACTGTTCAGTTACCTGACCGTCATTTTGGTGAGTATTTTGATCCTGCAAGGTGTTGCTGAAAGAGCCTTGATGAAAGCGCTGCTTAAAGTGCCAGAATCGGTAAAAGCGGAAATGCTCGACCTTGCTTACCAAGCGAATGTGTTGATTGAAGAAGGGGACATGGATGAACTTGCGGACTGGGGTAATGCTCAGCAGTATTATCTGTTCGTCATCGATAAAGACAATCGCCCGATCACACATCGTCACATGCACCCGCATTTTGAATTTAAGCTCAAATACTTAAGAACGTTAGATCACCAACTTAGTGATCGTGTGAGTAAGCCGATCTTCGGTCTACCACTAGATAACGGTAAAACACTGGTTATCCAACTACCGCACCAGTTTCACCCCGCAAAATCTTTTGCGCCATACTCCTATATGCTTAAAGCGCTGATTGCATTGGTCGTATTGTCTCTGTTCTCGATTATCATGGCCAAAAGCCTGCAGCAGCCGTTGGATCGATTGAGAGAAGCGAGCCGCAGACTGGCTCAAGGTGACTTCACTGTTAGTGTGGTGTCGGAGCTAAATTCCACCACGCGGGAGTTCAACGAGCTTGCCCACGATTTTGATCATATGACCTTTGAAATTAAATCTCTGGCTGAAAAGCAACGTCGTTTGATTCGTGATGTGTCACACGAGTTAAGAACGCCATTAGCAAGGCAAAACCTCGCTCTGCACCTGCTGCGCAGCAAGGTTGATGATAAAAGCATTGGTTTGCTAGAACGAATGGAAAATGAAACAGAAGAGATGAATAAGCTGGTGGGTGAGATACTTGAATTTAGCCGCTTAGAAACCTCTCGCTATGTCTCCAAGTTAAGCTTAATGCACCTTGAGCACTATTGTTCAATGTTGATCGCGCAGATGCAAAACGATTTAAAACCGAATCAAACTTTGATTGGCTCTCTAGAGACACCGACTTCAATGGTTAACGTTGATGAGAGGCTGCTGCTTCGAGTGATTGGTAACTTGGTCGGGAATGCCATTAAATACGCGGGTGAGAACGCTCATGTTGTCGTGACGACATACGAACAGGTCACAGATAAACGTTACAGTGTCATATGTGTAGAAGATGACGGTGATGGCATTCCTCATAACAAGATTGCAGGTATATTCGACCCGTTTACACGAATAGAATCAGCCCGAGACAAACAGTCTGGCGGTTACGGTCTAGGCCTTGCGATTGTTAAAGAAGCGATGGGTGTGATGAATGGACATGTAAACGCTGAGAATAGAGAAGGTGGGGGGCTGAGAGTGAACTTGATGTTCCCAATCGGTGATTAGCTTTCTTTATTGAGAAGAACGCTAAATAGATAATTGACCCAACTCAGTTGTAATGACTTAAGCGATACCCAATAAAAAACGCCACTGCATCTGCAGTGGCGTTTTTCTTTATGCGCTTTGGTATGGGCTAGGCGTAGCCATTAATTACGCCTGAGCTTGAAGACAAGAGCATAAGATAAGCGAGATTATGCCTGTTGGCGAGCTAGCTTAACTTCTTCTTCTTTCTCACCTGCTGCTGGGTCGTTGAAGCGAGACTCGTCTAGAGCGCCTTCAGACTTAGCAACGATGATAGATACGGCACTATCACCTGTGATGTTTACAGCGGTACGAATCATATCAAGAAGGCGGTCAACACCCATGATTAGAGCAATACCTTCAAGCGGTAGACCAACTTGGTTCAATACCATCGCTAGCATAACAAGACCAACACCAGGGACACCTGCAGTACCAACAGACGCCAGTGTCGCCGTTAGGATAACCATTAGGTAATCACCCATTGAAAGGTCGATGTTGTACGCTTGCGCGATAAACGCCGTCGCAACACCTTGCATGATTGCAGTGCCGTCCATGTTCACAGTTGCACCTAGTGGTACTGTGAAAGAAGCGACTTTGTTGTCTACGCCCATACGGTTCTTAGCCGTTTCCATAGTTACTGGAATTGTTGCGTTCGAAGATGCTGTTGAGAATGCAAACATGATTGCATCTTCCATCTTACGTAGGAACGTAATCGGACTAAGACCTGTGAATCCTTTAAGCATCGCACTGTAAGTCACCAAGCCATGCAACAGCAGGGTACCAGCAAGCACTAAGAAGTATTCTGCTAGGTTCCAAATTGCACCTAAGCCAAGGCCAGAGAACAGTTTCGCCATCAAGAAGAATACGCCGTAAGGAGCAAGGTTCATTAGTAGCGCAACTAGCTTCATGATCACTTCGTTTAGATCAGAGAAAACTGCAGCGATACGTTCACCGGGTTTGCCCGCTGCACTGATTGCGATACCAAACAACACTGCAAATACGATAACTTGTAACGTTTTGCCCTCAGCCATCGCCTGAATAGGGTTGGTTGGGAACATGTCGATGATTACTTGGCCCAGAGAAGGGGCATCCGCTGATTTGAAAGAGCTCGCAGCAGTAAGATCCGCACCAGCTCCAGGTTGGAACAGGTTACCGATAGTTAATGCTAGAGTGATGGCAACGGCAGTAGTACCGATATAAAGTGCAAGCGTTTTGCCACCCATACGGCCAAGAGTTGATAAGTCTTTAAGAGAACTTGTACCGCACACTAGTGAAACGAAGACTAGAGGCACAACAAGCATTTTTAAACTGGCGACAAAGATTTGTCCGCCCACTTCAAAGAGTCCGTTAACGATGTAGTTGTTAACAAATCCGTTGTCTGCAAAAAGGGATTGAATGGCGAATCCCGTTAATATACCTACGACCATACCGAGGATTACTCGACCAGTCAGAGACATAGGTTTCTTGGTATTCATTTAGAACACTCCTTATTATTTATAACTTTGATACCTTTTCAAAGTGAGCAGGAGATTAGCAGTCGGATAATCAATTCGAAAAACAAAAAATGAGTTTGGAATTATAGATGTGATCAAAATCACTGATAATTGTGTAAATTAAACAAATAAAAACAAAATAATTCACTATTTATTTACATTTATCGAGGCTTTTATACATAAAAACATCGTTTCAAAGGTAGTAAATAAGATAGAAGGTTTTCTTATCGGTTTTGGGGTTGGATTGATGGAGCAAATAACCTTGTAATAAAGTGTTGTGCACTTATTTGTGAATGAATCATTAAGTCAGAGGATCAAATGATGTGTTGAACGACAATTTCTGGTGGAGAGGACAAAGTCTTTCTAAGCGCTTTACAAAACTTTACGAATGCAAAGAATGTAAATTTAATGCAAATGGTAATAATTATCACTTATATTCACCTCCGAAATGACTCAGTGGTACCGGAAACGGGACAACAACGGACACAACAAAATAAAAAGTGTTCGAATAAAAGAATAAATCGGAGTAAAGGACATGTTTTCAAAGAGCCCATTGGCTTTAGTGATCGGCGCGGTACTAGCTTCACCGGCAGTACTGGCAGAAACAGTAAAAACAGATGAACATATGGTTGTTGAAGGTCGAGATTACGGCTACAAAGCCGACACGAACACAACAGCAATGCGCATGGAGGCGACTCAATTAGAGACTCCGGGACAAGTTTCAGTAATTGATGAGCAAATCATCGATGAACAGCGTGCAACAACCTTAGGTGACGTTCTTAAGAATGACGCGAGTGTCAGTGCTGGTGGTACTAGTCGTAACCGTGAGCGTTTTTCTCTGCGTGGTTTCTCGGTAGAGAGCTCTTCAGGCTTCCTGAAAAATGGCCAACAACACTGGTCTCACTACCGCCAACCAATCGAACTGCTAGAGCGTGTTGAAGTACTAAAAGGACCTTCTGGTCTTCTTTACGGTATTTCTGCACCAGGTGGTTTGATCAACATGGTAAGCAAAAAGCCAACTTACGATAAGCAAGTAAGTGTTAGCCAAGATATTGGTTCTAATGACCATTCTCGTACAACGGTAGACGTAAGTGGCGCTTTGAACGACGCTGAAACTCTACGTGGTCGCGCGATTCTATCTAAAGAAAGCTACGGCTCTTGGAGAACTTATGGTGACGGAACTGAACCACAAACAGAACGTTTTGTTGGTGGTGTATTCGTTGATTACGATGTAACTGAAGACGTGACAGTTTCTGTTCATTACGACAAAACTAACGACGAAGGTAGCGTAGATTCTGGCGCTTTATACACGCTAAACGGCAACCGAGTAGGTAGCGACAAGCACATCTGGGATGCACAGTGGTCACAGATCGAGAATGATGTTGAGAACGTTGGTTTTGATATTGCTGCTAACCTGACTGATACATGGTCATTAAAAACAGGTTTCAACTACCAAGATTTCGAACGTATTGATATGGAAAGCTACCCAAGCTTTTCAAATATGAATCCTGATGGTACGGGCACCGTGACTCAAGGCGGTAACTACCGTCATGATAAATGGCGTTTCAGAACGGCTTACGTTGATCTAACAACAACCGCTGATCTTGCGGGCACAGAGCACCAACTATTATTCGGTGCTAACTGGTTAGGCTACAGCTATTACCGTGGTATGGATCGCTTCAGCAGCGCTGAATACGCACCAGATGCAACAGTACCAGCGCCGTCAGTGGGTCCAACATCGCTAGGTAAGATGAGTACTTACGATACTTGGGGCTTCTACATCCAAGATTTGATTACTATTAATGATGAATGGCAAGTTCTTGCGGGTGCTCGTTTCGACCGTAAAGTAAGTGATGGCGTAGCAGAAGAAAATGTAGCGCCTAAGCTTGGCCTGATTTACCACCCAGCATCAAACGGTAGTATCTACGCTTCTTACTCTGAAAGTTTCGAACCACAAGGTGTTGTGTCTAGCGGAAGCCGCAACTACACCAACGATGGCGAACTTCTTGACGCAGCAACGGGCGTGTCTTACGAAGTCGGTACTAAGTGGGAACTGATGGACGAACGTCTATTCGTTTCTGGTGCGGTATTCGATATTACCCAAGAAAACATTTCAATGGATGTAGAAGACACTTCATCAGGCGATTGGACGAAGACACAAGGTGGCGAACAAGTTCACCGTGGTGCTGAGCTAGCCGCACAAGGCTTTATTTCAGAGCGCTTCTCAATGTCTGGTTCTGCAATGTACTTAGATGCTGAAATCACGAACCATGAAACATATGAAGGTAACCGTCCAGTAGACGTACCTGAGTTTGCAGCAAGCGTTTGGTCTACCTATGCAGCAACAAACGAAGTTGATGTGAACCTGGGTCTTATCTACGAAGGTTCTCGTTACGGCGATAGCGCGAACACATTCAAGAAAGACGGCTACGCACGTGTAGATATGGGTGCTGCATACACGCTTAAGTACGACGATTCTCTTGATTTCGTAGCGCGTCTAACAGTCGAGAACGTATTTGATAAAGAATACCTAGCGGGTGGCGGTTCAACATCTTCAAACCACCAATTTGCTGAAGACGTAGTAATCGGCGAAGGCCGTAACTACATGGCGACTTTACAGGTAAAATACTAATTTGTTAGTAGGGTACTATTGTTAGCCTAAATACTAAGGGGAAAGTTTCGGCTTTCTCCTTTCGTGATTCTGCTATTCAGTAAAATATCCCTAGTAATGCGAGTGACTTTTAATGATAATGAGAGTGCTTATCAATAATAGTATTTATCAATAAAATGTATTTGACCTTCTTCTATAGTAAATGACTACAATTATGAATCTTTTAAAAACTAGCCTAGCGCTTGCCATCAGTTTGGTTGCAACGTCTTCTATGGCAAACAGCTTGGATCAAGCTCAATCAATTCAAAACAAGACCAATAACGCGTCGGCTTCGAGCCAAAAGGTTATTGATAAAAGCTCACAAGCGACTTTAATGCTGCAAGCTGAGATTGAGCGTCTGCAAGAAGAAGTTAAAAACCTAGAAATCTATCACGATCACCTTGCTGCATTAGTTGAGAGCCAAAACCAAGAAGCTCAAAGCATTGAAGAGCAGATCGAAGAAATCAAATACACACGCCAAGGTGTTGTGCCATTGATGTATCAAATGATCGATGGTCTTGAACAGTTGGTAGAGAAAGACGTGCCGATTAAGAAAGAACAGCGTCTAGAAAGAGTAGAAAAGCTACAAGCAATGATGACTCGTGCTGATGTGAGTGATGCTGAGAAGTATCGTCGTATCCTGGAAGCTTACCAAATCGAGATGGACTACGGCATCAAGCTCGGTGCTTACCAAGGCCGCGTTGCATTGAGCAACGACAGAACGATTGAAGCTGACGTGTTGCACCTAGGTCGTATCTCTTTGGTGGCTCGTAACCTAAATGGCAGCCAATATTGGTCTTGGAATCAAACACAAAATCAGTGGCAAGAGCTAGATTCTTCAATGAAATCTGAGCTAGATAAAGCTTACGACATTGCAAGCCAACAAGCGGCGCCAAGCCTAATTACTTTACCTGTTTCTTTAACTGTTGCGGAGGTTAAGTAATGAACTTAAAGCCATTAGCAGCATTGCTTTGCATTACATCACTTTCATTTTCAGCTTTCTCTGCATCAGATACGACGGCTCAGCTAGTTAATAAAGCAAAATCAGAGAGTCGAACTCAAGCTTCTCACAACGTAGTGCGTGAAGCTGATTTCAAAAAGACAGAACAAGAACTGAAAGCGATCAAAGCTCAGCTTGAAGCGAAGCGTACGTCTATCCAAGGTGCGACAGATGTTCTGACTCAAACGTTCAGTGATAACGAAAACAAGCTTGCTCGCTTAGAAGAGAAGCTGCGTTTAGAAACCGGTAGCTTAGGCGAGCTGTTCGGTGTCGTTCGTCAAAACGCAAAAGAACTCGGCGCAGAGCTTAGCTCAACCGTGAATAGTGTTGATCGTGCTGAACACACTGCAACTGTTGATCAAATCATTGATGCTAAATCACTGCCTTCAATGCCACAGCTGACCGGTTTGTGGATGAGCATGGTTGAACAGATCCAAGCGAGTTCTGAGCTTAGCAAATCTCAAATTGCATTCATTAATGGTGAAGGCAATACAAACAAGGTTGACGCTTACCGACTAGGTTCGATTGGTCTTGTGACAGAGCAAGGCTATGTTAGCTGGAACACTCAGCGTGAAGATGCGATCGCTTACCTTAAGCAACCACAAAATGGTCCAACGTTAGCGTCACTTTCTTCGTTAGCGAATGGTGAAGTATCTAACGTGGTTGTCGATCCTTCTCGCGGGTTTATGCTAGAGCAATTAGCACTTACGCCAAGTTTAACTGACCGTCTACAAGCGGGTGGTGTGGTTGGTAAAGTGATTCTTGGCCTACTAGCTATTGGTCTAATCATCGCATTAGTTCGTGGTGTCTCTCTTGCTATCGCACGCCAGAAAATTCGCGCGCAACTTAAGAACCCTGAGCAAGCGGGTGATAACCCACTAGGTCGTGTTCTTGCGATGTACAACAAGGAACAAAACCAAACGGTTGAAGCGTTAGAGTTGCGACTTTTAGAAGCGGTAGTTGATGAGCAGACTCACCTAGAGAAAGGTCTATCGATGCTTAAGCTATTGGCGGCACTAGCACCAATGTTGGGCCTTTTAGGTACAGTAACCGGCATGATCGAAACATTCCAAGTGATCACTCAGTTTGGTAATGGCGACCCTAAAGTTATGGCGGGTGGTATCTCGATGGCGCTTGTAACTACGGTACTTGGTCTGGTTGCGGCAATGCCTCTTCTACTGGCACACAACATTCTTAGCACTCAAGCAGAAAACATTCGCAATATTCTTGAGAAGCAAGGTATTGGTCTTGTTGCTGAGCAGGCTGAAAAGACCGTTGAATCAAACGCTGTTGTTTCACCAGTTGGGACTGCTGCGTAATGGATATTTTGTCGGGTTCTCTATTACCAGCGAGTTGGTTAACGAGTGACTGGCTGCTGTCTTTATCAAGCTTTATGGAGCAGGGCGGTTTCGTCCTGTGGTGGCTAGCGGCTGTCGTCCTAGTGTATTGGGTGCTTGTGGTAGAACGTGTGCTTTATCTTGCGTTCTACTTTCCTAAGCAACGCCAAGCTTGGATAGCGAAATGGCATGAAAGAGAAGATCACTCTTCTTGGCATGCCAAAGCCATTCGTGAAGGTTGGTTAGGGCAAGCGAGTATCTTGCTTAACCAAAACTTGAATTTTATTAAGCTGTTAGTCGCTATTTGCCCGATGTTGGGCTTGCTCGGCACTGTAACCGGTATGATCTCTGTTTTTGATGTTATGGCGACACAAGGCAGCAGTGACCCTAAATTGATGGCTTCAGGTATCTCGTTAGCAACACTGCCAACCATGGCAGGCATGGTTGCAGCGTTAGCGGGCATGTTCGTTCACGCTCGCTTAGCGAAAGTATGTAACCGCTTAGAATTGAAATTAGAAAAATCTTTAAGGAGTCAACGATGAGACTCGGTCGACGTCATTCTAAAAACGAAGAGGCTCAAATAGACCTTACTTCGATGCTTGATATTGTCTTTATCATGCTTATTTTCTTTATTGTGACCAGTTCATTTGTTCGTGAGTCAGGGGTGGAAGTCAATCGCCCACAAGCTTCTAACGTAGTAAGCCAAAAGGATGCAGGCATCTTTGTTGCGATTACTTCTGCAAACGACATTTTCATCGACAAGCGTGTCGTAGATGTTGAACGTGTCCAAGCGACGTTAGAGCACTTGTTGCTAGAACAACCTGATGCTTCTTTGGTTATTCAAGCGGATGAACACGCTTACAACGGTACTGTTGTTAAAGTGATGGATGCCGCGAAAGGTGCAGGTGTTAAAAACATTGCGCTTGCTGCTGATAAGCGATGATCTTGGAGGATCTTCATAAATGATTCGCCTATTTCTTGCTTTACCGCTAGCGGGCGCGTTGGGCTTAGCGCTGTTTTCTTTCATGGCTTGGATGGTCGATAATGGCCACCAACGTTCACCAGACGATAGCGAGACGTTAATTTTCAACATGGTAATGGTGGAACAAGAACAAGAAGTTCAAAGAAGACAACGCGCAGTCCCTGAAAAACCAGAAATGCCAGAGCCGCCACCGGAAGCGCAAACGTCTCAGTCACAAGCTGAAGTTACGCCTCTGAATTCGATGTCTTCTTTGCCTTCATTGGATTTGAACACATCCATTGATGGCTTAGCGATTAACGCACCGACATTCTCTGATTTTGGGTCAAACCAACAAGCAATGCCTTTGTATCGAGTAGAGCCTCGTTATCCAGCGAAAGCGCTTAAGCGTGGAGCTGAAGGCCATGTGATTATGTCTTTTACTATCGATGAAACGGGACGTCCAATTGACATTCAAGTCACTGACGCAAACCCACGTCGTATGTTTGAACGTGAAGCGATGAGAGCACTTAAAAAATGGAAATATCAACCGAAAGTCGTCGATGGAAAAGCGATAGCTCAGGTTGGTCAAACCGTGAAACTAGAGTTTAAGTTGGCAAAATGATGAAACATATATGGATATTAGTGGGCTTGTTGTTAATGCCCCTTACAACACAGGCACAAGAGCTAACCCAATATACTGCTATTCGTGTTCAAAAGGCGCATAAGCTTGCTCAAGATGAACAGGTTAAACAGGCCATTGACGTACTAGCAGGTTTAGAGCTTTCTAAGGGCTACGACAAAGCGTACGTAGCTCGTATGCTAGGTGTTTTTTACTGGCAAGATGGCAAAACCGATAAGGCGATTAAGCAGCTTACATACGCCGTCGATACCAATTTGCTGGTGGATGAACAAGCTTGGATAACGAAGCGTATGCTTGCGGATCTGTTATTAAACGATCAACAGTTCAAAAACGCGCTTCCACATTACTACGAGTTAGTAAAAACAGCGCCAGAGGCAGAAAAGAAAGACGTGCTTTGGATGCGAATTGCACAAGCGGAATACCAAATCGAAAACTGGTCAAAAGTACTGGTTGCTATTGGTAATCGCGACAAGTTCAATGCGAAATCAGAACTGTCGCCTCTTTCGCTAAAATTGGGTGCACAACTACAGTTAAAGCAATGGAAGCAATCTATTCCAACACTGGAAAGCCTGATTGAACTTCAGCCAGAAAAAGACAACTGGTGGCGTCAACTTGTGGGTATTCAGTTAAGACTAGAGCGTAACCGCGATGCATTGAACACACTAGCGTTGGCTGATCTACAAGGTGTTGAGCTGAAGAACTCAGATCGCCGCTTGTTAGCGCAGCTTTACGCGAAACGTGGTATTCCAGAGCGTGCAGCACAAGAGATCGCTAAGTTAGATGATGCGAACAGCGATGTTCAACTCCTGGCTGAGCAAGCAACCTACTGGCAGTTAGCGAAAGAGTGGGACAGTGCTATTGAAGTATGGACGTTAGCGTCTAAAAAGGACACGCAATATCATTGGAATGTGGCTCAATTACTGGTTCAGCAAGGTTACTACGATCGTGCTCTGGTTGTTTTGGATAAAGTGAAAGACAAGAACAAGCAAGCTGATGTTGCTTTAGCGAAAGTACGTTCATGGTACAAGCTAAAGAATCTTGATAATGCTCTTGCTCAAGCGAAACGTGCGAACAACATTGAGCCTTCTTCTGAGGCAAAAGGTTGGATTAAATATCTGACTCAGCTAAGAACAGTGAGTGATAACGGCAACGTCTAACCTCTGATAGCAATACAGAAGACAAGAGAAAGTAATATAGAGAAAAGGGTGTCATTTGATGGTTCAAATGACACCCTTTTTAATTTTTGGCGGCTATAGTTTTTTAATCTTTGTCTTTCCAGTGTGTCGATTAAGGCTCGCACATCGTGCCGCTGGACGTAGCACTTTGAATTACGCCACTGGTATCAGCGACCCAATTAATGGTGCAGTCACGATAAGGGTTTTTGAAGGCGTGTACTGTATAACCATTATCTAACGGCTTCTTGGTTTCAATCCAAGCATAGTTTCGAGACGCCCAAAAACTGATAGGGCGTGACCGTTCGGTGAGATAACGTTCTTGTACATCGGTTATGTCTGAACCGATGTATTGTTGAATATGTTCTTCCGTGCTGGTTATTTGGCTGGTACACGCCGTTGCTAGCGCAGCAAAAGCCAAAACAATAATACGCATTTCAAATCCTTTTAAGCTTCATTAGCTATCATCAAACCAGTGATCAAATAGTCCCAACTTTCAATCCTTAAAGCCACAACTGTTACCTTAAACCCATCTCAATCAAGCATGTTGAGATTGAGGTTTTTTTGAGCTTTGACCTGTTATCGATAAGCTCTGATAGAACGAATCAAATCTCTTTAGTACACGTTAGCAAGAATATGCATACAGTTCGATTACTTCCCATGTAATGTTATGTAAATTTCCTTACGCCGCTCAGCAAACGTAAACAATGTAAATTGAATGCCAATACGAATGATTATCAACTAAATTGTCGCCATAAAATTTATAGGTATTGGTTTGTATGTCGTTAAAAAGTAGGGCGGTTCAGTCATGGGCTCGTCGACTTCATGTTTATATTTCTATGGCGCTTCTGTTCGTGGTTCTTTTCTTCTCAGTGACAGGTATAACCCTGAACCGACCTGAGTTATTTGAATCAAGCCAACCCAATATCCAACGCTCTACGCTAACGCTTCCTACGAGTTTATTTACGATCCAAGACGGCCGTTTAAAAGCTGACGAGACAGCCTTTGAAACGTTTCTGTTTGAAGAAGCTAACCTCTCCGGCGTTCCTTCAGGCTTGGACATCTACGCAGAGATCGAAGACGGTGAGTTGCTCATCGGTGAAGTGTCTATGGACTTCAAAGGACCGGGCTACAACGCTTCCGTGTTTGTTGACGTTACGTCTGAATTTGTAGAAGTCGAAACTACGAATTACGGCGTTATCGCATTGTTGAACGATCTACATAAAGGTCGTAACAGCGGTGAAGTATGGAAATGGTTTATCGATATCACTGCGCTATTGATGATCTTCTTTGTGCTTACTGGCGTGTGCTTACTGTTACCTAAGAAAAAGACGCTTAATACTTCCATCAAATGGACGGTGTTTGGGTCTGCAATCTCATTGGTTATCTATTTTGTCGCCGTACCTTAACCCTTAATTAGCTTGATGAAGTGGGTTGATGAATCAGCTTGAAGAACGAATTAAAGGTTAAACGGATTTAAAAGGTTGTTAAAAATGAAAAAAATGAACTGGAGCAAGGCGCTTCTTGCTTTATCTCTTTTGCCAAGCCTAGGTATGGCACAAGCGATTCCTGATACGGCAAAACTGGATGTCAGCTTTGAGCTTCCAAAGATTGATACCTCTATGTATGCACGTCCTTATGTGGCGGTGTGGGTAGAGAATAGCGAACGAAAGTCAGTGAAAACCATCGAGCTTTGGGTCGGTAAAGACGAATGGCTTAAGGATCTGCGCAGCTGGTGGAGAAAGGTTGGCCGTTACGATCGTGAACTGGTTGATGCTGTGACGTCTGCAACACGTCCTGCTGGCCAGTACCGTTTCGTGTGGGATGGTAAGAGCGACAGCGGTGAAACGTTAGAACAAGGCGAGTACACGGTTCATATCGAAGTGGTTCGTGAACACGGTGGCCGTAATTACCTTCGCCAAAAAGTATCACTCGCAGATTCAAACATATCTTACGAATTAAAGGCAACGGAAGAGACGGGTGAAATCACACTGAATTACGTCGCTAAATAGACAACGCAGCAGTGAACCCCGATTGGTTTAAGAATAAGAAAAGAATCGAAAGTAGTCATCGTAGGCTCAGATAGAGCGACACGGCTAACAATTATAAATAATGGAATGAACATGATGAAACAGACACAAATCAAGGCACTTGCTCTAGCGGGTGTTATGGCGTTCGGCCTAGCGGTTACGACAACAGCACAAGCTCACCCACGCTGGATTTTGCCATCACACTTTACCGTATCGAAAGAAGGCGGTGATTGGCTAACGTTCGATGTGACTGCGTCTCACGGTACGTTTGTTTTTGATAAGCCTGCTGGCAGCGAAAATGCTCATGTCATCATGCCAGATGGCCGCAGCGAGCGTCCTAACTTCGTTATTCGTGGCAAGCGTCGTTCAATCTTCGACTTCTATTTTGAAGAAGAAGGTACACACAAAGTGGCGATCAACAACCAGCCGTCTTACTACACGCAATACAAAGCGGGTCGCCGTGACACGGTGAAGTGGATTAAAGCAAACAAAGCTGAGCGTGACTCAGTTCTACCTGAAAAATCACGTGACGTGGTAACGCAGATCAGCTTCACTCGTGCAGAAAGCTACATCACGGTAGGTAAGCCAACGGATTCAGTGTTCAAAATTGAAGGCAAGCTTCTAGAAATGAAGCCTGTGACACACCCTTCAGATATCGTTGAAGGCGAACCTGTGACATTCCAGTTCTTCTACAACGGTGAAATCCAGAAAGACGTGAAAGCGGAGATTACTCGTGAAGGTACGCTTTACCGCAACCACCAAGAGCAGATTGATGTGGTGAGTGATGAGAACGGTGAAATCACGTTTACTCCAGACGTAGCAGGTCGTTACGTAATGAAAGCGAACTACAAAGGTGAGTTGATTGACAACCCACTGGCAGACAAAGCAAGCGCGAACGTTCACCTAACGTTCGAAGCGCTGCTTCAATAGTCTGTGATATCGGGGCTAGATCCCTGATTAAGAATCAAAAAAACTTAAGGGCTCATTTGAGCCCTTTATCGCTCAGTTTACTTCTGAGAATTTGCACTGTGGCTAGGGTACGAACCATGACAATAAAAACAAAACTTAACGCTTTAATGACTCCTTGCTTAGCATTGGGACTTGGTTTCGCTGCATTACCTGCGCAAGCACACTTTCCACTGATGAGCTGCTGGTTTGAAGGTAAGACTGTTGCTTGTGAAGCGGGTTATTCGGATGGCAGCAAAGCGATTGATTACGCAGTTGAGATGTACGATTACGAAGACAACTTGATTGCAAAAGAGATGACAGATAAACGTTCTATCGTTGAATTCCCACATCCTGACACTGAGTTCTACCTTGTGTTCGATTCAGGTCATGAGTTTCCAGTTGAAGTTGATGTTGTAGAGATCAGTGAAAAATGATGATTCAAAGCGTACGTGCTGATACGGGCGGCAGAGAGGGCAAATGGGTAGGACTGATCATTGTGTTCATCCTTTGCTTTGCAACTGTCGCAATCCCATTTCATCAGGCTGAATCCCACGTTAAAGCAGTGCTTGATCATCAAATTCTAGTGACTGATGTTGAACAAGAAAACTTGGCGATGCTATCAGAGCTGCGTTTAGCGCATGAAGAAATCCGTGACCTGCGCATGGACTCAGATGGTGAATGGCCGAGTGTTGCATCACTTAAAGATGAATGGGTTGCCCCGTTTATAGAAGATCAGAGTTGGAAGCGCAAAGGTTCTCATGCTTGGGTACTGGACGAGCGTGGTTATTACTTTTCTACTCCAAGTGAACAAGCTACGCCTACCGATCATGGTTTTGCGGATTCCTTTATTTTAAATGCGAACAGCGTTTCTCCTGAAATCTGGATCTTCTTGGGCGGTGTAGCGAAACAGCCCGCTACTTTTGACCAACACACGCTAGAGTCTACGGGTTGGAAAATGGTCGTGAACGAATCAGAAATTGAACAGCATCATGAAAGCGATGCTCACTAATAATAAGAGAATTACTATGCGAATTATGACTCTGTTCATGTCGTTATTAGCGGTGTTCATGGCACCCAATGCATTGGCAAAAGAATATAAGATCGACAGCAACAAGCTGACGATTGGTATCACGCTTCAACCTTACTACAGCTACGTAAAAGCAGTAGTAGGCGACAAAGTGAACATCCTTCCTTTGGTTGATGCCGGCTTTAATCCGCATAACTACTTGCCACAACCGAACGACTTGAAGAGATTGAGCCAGATGGACGCCATCGTGGTAAACGGTATTGGTCACGATGACTTCGCGCTTAAAGTGATTTCAGCCGCGCAACGTGATGACCTAGTCGTGATCGAAGCAAACAAAGAAGTGCCTCTACTTCCTGCTCTTGGTCAGTCTGTTGGTCAAGGTGCCGTTAACCCACATACCTTTGTTGGGCTTTCGACAACAATTCAAAAGGTTTACACCATCGCGAGTGAGGTCTCTAAGCTCGACCCTGACAACGCGGCTTTTTATCGTAAGAATGCACGTAAATACGCAAAGCAATTTCGCTTTATGAAGCGCGATGCGATGTTGTCATTAGGTGAGTTAGATACTTCAGGTATGAAGGTCGCGACTACACATAATGCTTATGGCTACATCCTTCAAGAGTTTGGTGTGGATGTTGCGGCAGTAATCGAGCCTGCACACGGTGTTGAACCAAGTGCTAGTCAACTGCAAGAGACGATCGAGCAGATCCGCGCATCAGGCATTGATGTTCTGTTTTACGAGTTAAACATGCCAAACCGTTTTGTTGACACAATTGAAGCGGAAACAGGCGTTCAGCTTTATCGTTTTTCTCACATGACGCACGGTGAATATGAAGGCGATAAAGTCGAAGTTGAGATGAAGAAGAACCTAGAGACGTTAATCGAAGCCATGAAATTTGCGGCGGCGAACCAAGCTAAAAGCGGGAACGCATAATGTTAGGTCCATCAATCTCAATTAATAAACTCGGTCTGCAATACGATAACAACGTAATTCTTGATGATATCTCGCTCGAACTTAAAGCGGGCGAGTGCCATGTAATCATGGGGCCAAACGGCGGTGGTAAAACCTCTCTGCTACGCTCTGTTCTTGGTTTGACGCCTTTCTCTGGGCAAATCAATATTCATTGGCCAGAAAAGCCAAGTATCGGTTATGTTCCACAAAAAGCGACCTTCGAATCGAGCTTGCCTTTGACGGTCATGGATTTCGTGTTGCTTAACCAAACTCGAATTCCGCTATTTTGGCGTCGTAAGTCTAAGCAATTGGATCTTGCACTCGCACAATTAGATCGCGTTGGTATGGCTACTCGTAGCGACCGCCGCATGGGACAGTTATCGGGTGGTGAGCAGCAACGCGTGCTGTTTGCCCAAGCGCTATTAGATAACCCAAGTCTACTGGTGTTGGATGAACCAACCACGGGTATGGACGAGCAGGGCGTTCGTTATCTTGAATCGTTAATTCGTGAATGTGTTAGTGAAGGTCGTACGATCCTTGCGGTACACCACGATGTCACGGCAGTGCGTCGACTCGAAGCGAACGTACATGTTGTGAATCGATTCTTGGTTGATAGTGGCCCACACGAACAGGTACTACATCCAAGTAAAATCGAGAGCCTGTTCCAGCACTACAGCAGTGGCTCTGCGATGACCAAATCGAAGGAGGTTGCTTAATGGATTGGTTACGACAACTAGCCATTAGTGGCGTGGAAGCGGGCTGGTTATCAGACAGTTTCATGTATGCCTTCATGGTCAATGCTTTGGTTGCAGCGTTACTACTTGGTCCTCTGTTAGGTGGTCTGGGTACTTTGGTGATTGCCAAGCGTCTGGCTTTCTTCTCAGAAGCCGTCGGCCACGCAGCGTTAACCGGTATCGCTATTGGTGTTTTGCTTGGCGAGCCACCAGAAAACCCAATTATTGGTTTGTTTAGCTTCTGTATGATCTTCGCTCTGCTTCTTCACTTTGTAAGAAACAGGACCAACGTTCCATACGATACCTTAGTGGGTGTTTTCCTTGCGCTAGCGTTGGCTGTGGGTGCGGCGTTACTGATGTATGTTGCTCGTAAGAGCAATATCCACATGCTTGAAAACGTACTGTTTGGCTCGATTCTTACGGTAACAGACCAAGACTTAGCGATTCTCGCAGGTAGTTGCGCGATCATCATCTTGCTCTTGATACCGACATTCAACCGCATTCTCCTGACTTGTATCAGCCCTGATATAGCTAAGGTTCGTGGTTACAACACCAGCTTTTACGATTACTTGTTTGTCATGATGATCACCTTAGTGACAATTGCGGCCGTGAAGATCGTAGGTGCAGTTCTAGTGGGTGCGTTATTGTTGATTCCAGGTGCGACCGCTCGCTTGTTAACTAAACGCATGGGCAGCTTTGTATTGCTGTCGGCATTACTGGCAACAGTCGCGTGTTTAGTTGGAACCGTCTTACCTATGGAATTGAAACTACCAGTACCTTCGGGCGCTTCGATCATCATCGTTTCAGCGACATTTTTCCTAGCGGCAACGCTATACCGGATTATAAGAAAGGCGTAATCATGACTTGTTTAATGAATCGTATCGCTAGCTCAGTAAAAGCAACGGCTCAAGTGAGTGTACTTGGTAGTGTATTAATGGCTGGTTCTTTGATGTCACTGAACGTGAATGCAGAAGACATCCTAACCAGTACACCTGTGACTTATGCATTGGCGACAGAGCTAACCAAAGGCACAGACATTACCACCGAATATCTGCCACCAAAGCGCTACGGCATTGATCGTCTGCCAAACTGGTTTGGTACTAAAGGCGCAAGCAAAGTCCTTCAATCCGGCGAAAAGGCGACCGTAGCATTAACGCTGTCATCTATTTGGCAAGCTGATCCTACATTTGTATACGCAAGACAGGGCAATATCCGTTTGGTTGAAGTGGATGCGGCTCAAGCGATTTCACCGCGCGCGCAAGGTGTAGCTGCGCTGACGTTATCAAATGGTGAAGTGTCTAAATACGCGTGGTTAAACCCAACCAATCTAACGCGTATGGCGGCAATTGTGGCTGATGACTTTAAGTTGTTGTGGCCGGCGCAAGCTGAGAACATTGATAGCAACCTACAACGCGTGATGCTTGATGTTCGTGAACTGATTAACAAGCAACAAGCGGTGTTATTGGATAACGACGTAGATTCAGTATTGTTGCTTTCAGAAAGTTTGGAAGATTTCGCTTCAGGTAGTCAACTGTTTGTTGAAGAGCGTATATTCAAAGCTGAACTGGAATGGACAGTTCAAGACAAAGCCAAACTCAAAGCGATGTTTTCGGAAGATGATGCTCTATGGTTAGTTACAGCGAAAAAGCCAAGCAACTTGATTAAATCATTGGTACCGAATGAGCGTATCTTGGTAGTGGATTCTGTTGATCGTTGGGGCAGAGCGGGAATCAACGCAAAAGCACCGTTTGCCCGTTGGGAAGTGCAGCCATTCAAAGGCTAACCAGCGCGATTAAAAATGGTAGGATCAAAAAAGCAGCCCAATTTGAGGCTGCTTTTTTGTTCTTGTCTGTTGGCTCTGAAAAGAGTGTCAGACAAGAGGACTGCGAGTATAAACTTACTCTGCAGCTTTTGTCTCTTCAGCTTCAACCGTTGCTTCTACTGAACCTTCAGCTTGCTCTTGAGCTGCTTTCGCTTGTTCTTCAGCTTCCATTTTTGCACGGTCAGCTTTAGAGATGTAGCGAGGCTTGTTGCTACTATGCAGTTTAGAATTCGCCTGTTTCTGCTTCTTTTTTAGAATTTGATTGATTTTTTTCTTACGGTTCATTGCTGCATAGCCTTGTATTTAGTTTAGGCGGTGGAGGATAATCATTTTAGCTCTAGAACTCAATATTTACATGGTATTCAGCAAGGAAAATATCACTATGCAGTCAGTCGAGACCGAACGTTTAAGATTAAGAATGATCACACCTCAAGATGCGGCGTTTATTCAACGACTATACAGCTCAGAAGATTTCCTGCGTTACATTGGTGATAAGGAAATCAACGACACTGAAAAGGCTGTCGAGTACATTGAAAACAACATTCTTAAGATGCATGAAGAGAAGGGTGTCTGTTTGTTGATGGTTGAAATCAAAGAAACTTCAACGCCAATTGGTATCTGCGGATTAATAAAAAGAGACACCTTAGCGTCGCATGATATTGGCTACGGGTTTGCTCCTGAGTTTTATGGTCAAGGCTTTGCCCAAGAAGCCGCGGAGGCGATAATTGAACAAGCTAAGCAGAATGCTGATATCGATCATTTAGTTGCCATCACTACCTCTGATAACATTCGAAGTATCACACTACTGACTAAGTTAGGCTTTGTGTTCGAGCGAGTTGAAGATGTGATAAGCGAAAGCGTTAATCTCAACCTGTACGGTTTCTCATTAGGTAATTAAAACATGTTCCAACATAACAATATTCTACAAGGTGAGCTCGCAACGGAGTACAAAACCGTTATTGCGATGGTGCACATCTATTGCAAAGATCACCACGGTGAAGTTCGTCAGAATAACGCGTTATGTGAGGAGTGTGAGCAACTGTTGCGTTACGCCGAAACACGACTGGATAGATGCCCTTATGGTGAAGCCAAACCGACCTGTAATAAGTGTCCGATTCATTGCTATAAGCCCGATCCGAAAGAGCAGATGCGTTTAGTCATGCGCTATGCTGGGCCAAGAATGTTACTCAAGCATCCGATTTTAGCGATCAGACATTTGATACATGAAAAGCGAAAAGTGTCTGAGAAGCCACTGTCGAATGTGTCGAACCGCCATATCCGAATGAATAAGAAGTAACTGGCGTTTAAAAGTGGTTGCTGAAGAAACGAAAAAGGTCTGATTGCGCAGACCTTTTTGATGTAGATACACTTCCATCTCAGCTTGAATCTAGCCAAGTAGCCTATGCCGCTTGAGGCTCGTCATAGGTCACTGTGAGGTTGTTGATCCAGCGTCGGCTTAGGTAACGATGAGAACAAATTGCCAGTTTCACCACTTCTTCCACCAACATCAAACCATAGATGTATTTGAAATCCCATCCAGCGACAAACGCGCCGTAAACACATACTGGAATGCCGACCATCCACATTGCGATGAAATCCATGCGAAGGCAGAACGCATTATCACCACCAGCACGAATAATACCGTTAATGATCACCATGTTGAGCATGCGAATCACGACCGCAAAGCACATGATCATCATCGCAGGTGAAGCAAGCGGGTATAAAGCGTCTTTGGTCAGGTTTAGCCATGACAGAACGTGCTCTTTACCCATAAACAATAGCAAGCCTACAACCGCACCAAAACCAACCACGGCTTTGATGAACGTCAGACCCATACTCATAGCGTCATCAAACTCATCACGACCGAGTGAGTGACCAAGCAACACGGAACACGCTACAGAAATACCAAAGAATATCGAGTAACACAGCGACTCAAAAGGCGCGAGCATAGAGAACACAGCAAGTTCCGTTGTGCCCATGTGACCGAAGATCATTTGGTATGCCATAGTACCCATTGCCCATAACACGGCATTCATCGTTAGTGGCAAAGCAATACGACGGTAAGACAACCATAATGACGGACGATGTGGTGAGCTAGGCGTGGTTAACAACCAGTGTTTACGCATGCGCATATAGCCATACATCAAACCCACTTGAATCAAGCGCGCTAAAGTGGTTGCCAATGCCGCACCTGCAACGCCCATCGCTGGAATACCGAAGGCACCTTTAATGAGTACGAAGTTAAGTGCGATGTTGAGGGCAATCGTGACCGCACCAAGCAATAGTGGTGTTACGGTGTCACCTGATGAGCGCATGCTTGCTTCTACCACGACCACAATGTGAGTCAGCAGAAGGACAGGGAATCCATACCACAGGTAAGTCGCGCCAAGTTCAATCACGGTTTGATCGCTGGTCTGCAACATCATTAAAAACTGAGAACCAAGAGTGATGATTGCAGTAACAGGCAGCAGAACTTTTAAGCCAAACACCATTGCGATAGATGATACCGTTCGCGCGCTTTTTCGGTCGTTCTTTCCCCAGTATTGAGCGACTAATGTTCCGTTTGCTGAGGCCAACCCTGCCATAATCATAATAGCAACGAAGTGCCATTTTGATGCAATTCCCACAGCCGCAGCTGCTTCCATACCATAATCACTGACCATTAATACGTCAGCAAGGGCAAGAATAGCGACAAGCGCACTTTGTAAAGCAACAGGTAAACCCAGTTTAACGATACGAGGTAAGATGCTCTCTGGCTTGTTATTCATAGATGAGTTAGGGTTGATGTTAGTTGTCATAAGCTCTCCGATTTATGGCAGAACTATAGTGATTTGAGCGAAGTAACAACATGTTTAAAAAACAACAAAACCTGTGCGAATCCGTCATTGATTCAATGAGACCAAAATCAACTTGGCATGATGATGTTTTTCTCGCTGAACAGTGCAAAGAACGTTTTTTGACCGTTGAAGATATTCCAGAGATGAAAAGCTTTGGTGTCTATATGGGCGGCATGGCGAAGCTATATGATGGCTACTGGGTTGAGCGCGAATCCGTTAATGTTCATACGTTGATTTTCACTATGGAAGGTGGCGGCATTCTAACAACCGCAACATCGGTCCAAGCGATTACACCTTATACACTCGTGGTGCTTCCTGCTGAAACCCCATTTCGTTTTGAACTCGATCCTCAATATAATTATTGGAAAATGGCGTGGATGCTGACGCCTGACACCAAGCAATGGCAGCACATAGCAAGTTTAGGACAGGGGATTGTGCCTTTTGGAGAGTGTGAGCAGATCTGGTCATTAATGAACTTGGTTTACTTTGAGATAGGCGGTAGAGCCAGTTACCGTAAGTTACTCTTGAGTGAAATTATCCGAACATTGACGGGGTTTGAGCCTAAGTCGACCAGCACCACTGCACGTGTTCAAGCGCTCTATAACGAAATTGAAAGTAGTCTGCATCAGCCATGGACAGTGGCAGGGATGGCTGAAAGAGTGTTTATCAGTGAAGAGCAACTCAATCGAGTCACCAAGACGCTATTCAACCTCTCACCACGCAGTAAATTGATTCAATTACGCATGGACAAAGCCACCAGTCTACTGAAATATCAAGATTGGTCAGTTTCTATGATTGCTAATCGCTTAGGCTACAAAGATCCTTATAACTTTTCGCATCGTTTCAAAAAGCATTTCGGTTTGTCACCCAGTCAATATCGAAAGAGCCATCGACTTCTTGGTTAGCCTTGCACGATGAAATGAGAAGTGTGGGAGAAGAAGGTTACATATAGGCATGAGTTGAAAAGAGCCCTTCGCTTAGACATAAAGTCTGAACTCGGAGCCCTAATGACACGCATCTAGTGTCTGTCTATTTAAGCTTACTCGCCTGCAATCTGTAGGTGAGAGCGCTTTAGGCTAGCAATCAACATGTAGATCGTTGTAGCAAGTAGAGACGCGAACAGGTAAGTGAACAATCCTGCTTGTGAATCCATAAAGCTGTCTGCAACGATTGGTCCCGCAACAGAACCGATGCTGTAGCAAAGTAGCATGATTTGAGTCACTGACACCAAGTAGCTTGGGTCAAGGTTACGGCAACCTAAGTTAATCGCGATTGGGTATAGCGCAAATGTGGCCATGCCTAATACGAACAAGCTCATGCCTAGTACGTAGAAATCGTGATTGATAGTCAGCACACCAATGCTTGCAACCCCTAGCAGGCAGAACAGAGCCATTAATAACACTTGTCCTACGTGGTGAGATAACCAAGTCACCATCGGCTGTACAGCCATACCACCCATGATAACCAAAGCCATCAAACCACCAATGTCTTCGTGTGCAATGTTACGTTGAGCAAGTTCAACTGGCATCAAGCCGTAAATCGCACCTAGCGTTAATCCGGAAACAATGCAGCCAATTAGCGCGCTGTGGCTTAATTTGCTGATCTGCTTTAAAGACAAAGATTGCGCATCGTGGATCTGTGGTGGAGTTGCTTGTCCGTACATCAGCACAATGATCGCACCAAACAGAAGGGTGAACATTGCGATGAAAGGTACGCCACCAGTAATACCTAGGTAACCGATACCAAGCTGACCAACTGCAGAACCGCCGTACAGTGAACACATGTAGATAGCGAGACGTTTTGCGCGTTGTGACTCGTCGCCGCTCATTAGCCAAGACTCTACAATCACGAAGATACCTGCAACCGCCACACCAGCCAGAAAGCGAGCTAGTAGCCATACTGCTTGGTGTGGGATCAATGGCAATACAAGGATCGTTGCGATGAACACACTCAATGCGATGACGAACGCATCTTTGTGGCCAACACGCGCAATGGCACGTTCAATCAATAATGTACCAGCCAGTAGACCTGCATAGAATGCACTCGCCAACCAACTCGATAGATCTTTGTCTAAGCCATACTCAGACAGCATTAATGGTAATGAACTCATTAAGTAGCCTGAAGCGATCGCGTAAAAAGACAATGCAATAACAGGAACAGTTATGCGAGTTGTTGGTTGGATGTTGTCCAATGCAGGAGCCTCTGATAGTAAAAGAAACGATGAATTTTCCGCGACTATGGGGGAGAAACTGAATTGGGTAAAACAAATAAAAATGGTCGTTAAGATAAAAGAAATTTATCGACCAACTAAACTAAAATACGGTTGCGATATTTGGTGGTTTGGCGAGATTTTATGCGGGCAAAAAGTCGTTAAGCCGTTGTTCATTGGTGGTTTAATTTAGAAAAAGATTGCAGCGTGATTGTCTTTTTATGATTTGGATTGAGTGGGATTTTAAGTGTTAGACCGTTTCTTTACGGTATTGACGTGGCGAGCTTCCACTCCACTTACGAAAGGCATGTCGAAAGTTAGCGCTGTCTGAAAACCCAACGCGCTCAGATATCTCTTCAATGCTCATTTGAGTTGAAGAAAGGTAGTGTCGAGAAAGGTGAAAGCGAACATGGTCCAGTATCTTCTGGTAGCTGGTATCGGCTGCTTTCAGGTGACGACGCAGAGTTCGAGAAGACATGCCCAGTTCTGAAGAAATGGATTCTATAGAAGGGTAACATCCTGGCCTTTCAATCAGCATCTGAGAGACTTTCTCTTTGAGGCTACTGGGTGCACTGACTTTTGCCAACATGTCATCACACGATTTTAAGCACATCTGTAAAGTGATGGGGTTGGCGGTAGGAAGAGATGAATACAAGGTGGTTGCGTCGAACTCCCATTCAAGCCGGTCACTATTGAATTCAACCGGGCAGCGGAAAATCTCTGTGTATAGATCGCCGTATTCAGGTTTTGGATAGGGGAAGCGGATCACTTGAGAAGGAAAGGGCTGCTGTAAGACCTCTTCGCACAAACTGTGTATCGCCGCGAACCAGTATTCACAACAAAAGGGCAGTAAAGAATCGAGTTCGATAAGTTGCTCTGCGCGAAAGTAACCAATGTTGTCTTCTACAGACATGGTTTTCCTGAGGACAGGGCCAGCAAGTTGCAGATACTTAAACCCGATTAAAAAGGCATCGAGTAGTGTTTCGCTGCTAAACACCGCATAACCGAGCACGCCGAAATCGCTGAACCTCGCTTGTTGGCCAACTTTAAGCCCCAATCCGTCTTCGTTGGAATTCGCTAACGCATTACTGAACACAGCAAGCTTTTGCGCCAAAGTGATGTGTGTATCGGGTGTGTTGAGTTGGAGAGCATCGATGTTACTTCCTTCGAGCAACTCTTCGATACTGAGAACAGGCGACAGGTAACGATGCAGCAACTGAAGATCCAGAATGCCGAATGCTTGCATGTCGGGTTCGTAAACTGCGGTGTATTCCATAAGCTGCCTCTTGTTGAATATCGATATCTTAACCGAACTTTTAACATTTACGCCTGTTGCTTGTTCTCACTTTCGCAAGCTTGTTCCAAATTTTGGTTTATGTGTGCAAGGTTTTATTGTGCTAGCGCAGGCTGTGTCCGAATATCACCGGTTTTTGTCTTTTTGAAACCTGTTCGAAATGTTATCGAAATGTTGTAATTTATTGGGCTGCACATTGGAGCGTCTCAAACATTTTGCTCAATAACGACTCTTATCTACATGACACACCAATGTGCAGGCTCGTGATGACAAGAAAGAGACTTATTACAACGATTAGAACGTCTACGGTGACCGTCACAAACAGGTCTAAGCCGCACAAGGAGATCATGGATGCACAATCTTGCTGTTAATTTGGAGCGTAGCGCTTCGCTTTTTCCAACTAAAGCCGCTCTGCGTATGGGATCGGATGAAATCAGTTTTTCTCAGTTAGAACAACTTTCTGGAAACGTGGCTGCTAACTTGAAAAGACTTGGGTTGCAGAACGGAGATAAGGTAGCGTTGTCATGCCCGAACGTGACTTACTTTCCGATAGCCTATTACGGGATTCTAAAAGCGGGTTGTGTAGTCGTGCCTTTGAACGTGCTATTCAAGGCCAGAGAGATCGCTTATCACCTTAATGACTCTAACGCGAAGGCCTATTTATGTTTTGACGGCAGTGAAGAGCTTCCAATTGGTCGCTATGGTTTACAAGGTTTTGAGCAGGCAAACCACTGTGAACACTTTGTCGAGATGCCTATCCCAACAAACACAGACACTACTTTAGAAAGTAATGGGGAGCATGAATCAATCGCTGATTGGTTGGCACAACCTTTTACTCCTTTTGAGTCTGTGGCTTGTCATGGCGATGATACCGCTGTGATCCTTTATACCTCTGGCACGACCGGTCAACCAAAAGGGGCTGAGCTTTCCCACACCAACATGCAAACCAATGCGATGTCGTCACAGTATCTAATGAGATTGGAGTACAGCGACACCACAATGGCTACACTGCCTTTATTCCATAGCTTCGGTCAGACGGTGATGATGAACGCGAGTGTGCTAACAGGGTCCACCATGGTGTTGATTCCTCGTTTTGAACCGTCATTGGTTATTGAACAGATCATTAGCCATAAAGTCAGCGTGTTTGCGGGTGTTCCTACTATGTATATCGCGCTATTAAAGGCGGGAGAAGAGTCTTCTGATAGTTTAGAAAACACAAGCAAACGCTCTGAACAGGTTAAACACAGCTTGAGGTTAGGTGTTTCTGGCGGTGCTTCTATGCCGCTTGAGGTTATACGACAGTTTGAATCTCGTTTTGAATTACCAGTCTTAGAAGGTTATGGGCTCTCGGAAACGGCGCCGGTTGCGACCTTTAATCATATTGATGGCGATCGTTTATCGGGTAGTGTCGGTCAGCCTTTATGTGGCCACCTCATCAAGATTACTGATATACAAGGCAACTCTGTCGCTATGGGTGAACTCGGCGAAGTCTGCATTAAAAGCCCAAGTGTGATGAAAGGCTATTATCAAAGGCCAGAGGCGACAGCTGAATCTATTCGTGATGGTTGGTTCTTAACGGGAGATATCGGTCGCGTCGATGAGCATGGCAATTTGTTCATTGTTGACCGTGTTAAAGACATGATTATTCGTGGTGGGTACAACGTTTATCCACGTGAAGTCGAAGAAGTGTTGATGTGTCACCCCGATGTCGAAATGGTCGCGGTGGTAGGCGAGCATCATGAACATTTAGGCGAGGAGATCCACGCGCATGTGGTTCTTCACGAACATACGCAATGTGATAGTGCCGCCTTGATAGCATGGTGTCGTGAGCAACTCGCCGACTACAAATACCCGCGTAAGGTATTCATTCGTAAAGCCTTACCCATGACAGCAACCGGAAAAATCTTGAAGCGTGAGTTACACCCACTAGAAATAGCGGAGATGGCAAATGGATAGTTATGATTTTATTATTGTTGGCGGTGGTTCAGCTGGGTGTGTGATGGCTTCTCGGCTGTCGGAAGATCCTGATGTGACGGTTTGCTTGTTAGAAGCGGGTGGTAAAGACACCAGCCCATTCATTCACACACCCGTTGGCGTGGTGGCGATGATGCCAACCAAACTCAATAATTGGGCATTCGAAACGGTTGAACAGCCGGGTTTGAACGGTCGTAAAGGCTATCAGCCTAGAGGTAAGACACTTGGCGGTTCTAGCTCTATCAATGCCATGATGTACGCTCGTGGACATCGCTATGACTACGATAGATGGGAAAGCTTGGGCAATGCTGGCTGGAACTATGAATCCTGTTTGCCTTACTTTAAGAAAGCAGAAAACAACGAAGTCCACCAAGATGAGTTCCATGGCCAAGGTGGTCCTCTTAATGTGGCCAATCTTAGATCGCCAAGCCCTATGTTGGAACGTTATTTAACGGCGTGTGAATCGATAGGTGTACCTCGCAATGAGGATATTAACGGCGCTGCTCAGTTTGGGGCGATGCCGACGCAGGTAACACAGCTGAATGGTGAACGATGCAGTGCTGCCAAGGCTTACTTAACGCCAAACCTTTCACGATCGAATCTCACGGTCGTGACTAAAGCCACCACACATAAGGTTTTGTTTGAAGGCAAGAAGGCGATTGGTGTTGAATATGGTTCTAGCGGAAAGCGTTATCAGATACGATGCAACAAAGAAGTGATTCTTTCCGCTGGCGCGTTTGGTTCTCCCCAATTGCTGTTACTGTCTGGTGTCGGTGCTCAAACTGAACTAGAGACACATGGAATCGAACAGGTTCATGAATTACCTGGAGTGGGCAAGAACCTTCAAGATCATATCGACTTAGTACATTCGTATAAATGCAGTGAAAAGCGTGAAACTTTTGGTATCTCGCTGCAAATGGCCTCTGAAATGACCAAAGCCTTACCACTATGGCGCAAAGAACGCCGCGGTAAAATGAGCAGTAATTTTGCAGAGGGAATAGGCTTTCTCTGTTCCGAAGATCATATCGCTGTACCGGATTTAGAGTTTGTATTTGTGGTCGCTGTTGTAGATGACCATGCTAGAAAAATTCATACCAGTCATGGCTTTACCTCTCATGTCACCTTATTGCGACCGAAGAGCTACGGCACCGTAACGCTCAATAGTAATGATCCCTATGATCCGCCTAAGATCGATCCTGCGTTTTTCAGTCATCCTGAAGACATGGAGATCATGATTAAGGGCTGGAAGAAGCAGTATCAAATGTTAGAGAGTTCCGCGTTTGATGATATCCGAGGCAATGCTTTCTACCCTGTGGACGCCAGTGATGACAAGGCTATCGAGCAAGATATTCGCAATCGTGCAGACACTCAGTATCACCCGATCGGGACCTGTAAAATGGGACCTAGTAGCGATTCTTTAGCTGTGGTAGATAAAGATCTCAAAGTTTATGGATTGGATAATTTGAGAGTCATTGATGCTTCTGTGATGCCGACACTGATTGGGGCAAACACCAATGCACCAACCATTATGATTGCTGAGAAAGTCGCAGATCAAATCAAACAGCAATACGGGTTTGGCAAGCAAGAATCTAATATTCAAGCGAAAGGCGAAGCTGTAGTTTTATTCAAGAAGTTAAGTGATAACCATAAATAAAACAGTAGGTTAGATAGTCTTGATTTGGTAAGACTCTCTAACCTATTTTTGTGTGCTTACTTAGAATTAAGTAATGCTAAATCAATAGCTTAACCAATAGTATTACTTAGTTAGTGCTTGATTAAGCCACTGATCAAATTGACCTTTTGGCAGTGCACCGTTAATCGTATCAACACGTTGACCGTTCTTGAACACCATCACCGTTGGGATGCTTCTGATTTGATACATAGCCGCCAGTTGCTGTTGAGCTTCGGTATCAATTTTAACAAATCGAACATCGCCAGCGCGCTCTTTAGCGACATCGCTAAATACAGGTGCGAAACCTACACATGGGTTGCACCATGTCGCCCAAAAATCGACAACGACAGGCTGTGAACTGTTCAAAATTGATTGGAAATTCAGTGACGTACCTTCGATTGGTGCACCGTCTAGAAGTGCGTTTTTGCACTTACCACAAGTAGGGCTTTCTGAAATTCTTTCTGAAGGAACTCGGTTTACGCCACCGCAAGAAGGGCAACGTGTGTTGAATGTAGACATAACTTTCTCTTTTTATTGCGTCTCCGTGCCTAACGCGATTTACGAATCATGTACGGAACGCTTATACTGTTTAAAACAAGAATAAGATACTCAAATAAAAACAAACAATAAACAGGTAAATGATGACAAAATTTTACGCTGAAATTACGGGCTGGGGAAAGTGTCTGCCACCAGCCGTGCTATCCAATGATGATTTAAGCACTTTCATTGATACGTCTGACGAGTGGATTCGTACTCGAACTGGTATCGAAAATCGTCGTATCAGTCATGTAAATACCTCTGAGCTAGCGGCCGTTGCTGCTCAACATGCAATGGCGTGTGCTGGTTTAACAGCCGAAGATATCGATCTTGTGATCGTAGCGACGTGCAGTCCAGACTCTCTTATTCCAAATGCCGCGTCTAAAGTTCAACAGAACTTAGGCATCAAGAGCGCAGCAGCTTTTGACCTTAATGCAGCGTGTACAGGCTTTATCTACGGTGTTGAAACAGCAACTCGATTGATTCAAGCGGGCAACTACCGCAATGCGATCGTTGTGGGTGCAGAGCGTCTTTCATTCTTCATCGACTGGACCAAGCGTGATACTGCGGTTCTATTCGGTGATGGCGCTGGCGCTGTGGTTCTATCACGTACTGAAGAGCAAGTGGGTTTACAAGAAGCTCAAATCGGTTGTGACGCAGAGGGCCGTGACATTCTAGCAGTACCAAAATTCGGTACTTCTATGGACCGCTTTGCTGCTGATAACGGTTACTGGGATTTTGATTTCGTTGGTAAAGAGATCTTCAAGCGTGCAGTGAAAGGAATGGGCGCTGCAGCACATACAGTATTGAGTCGCACTGGCATCTCAACTGAAAACATCGATGTTGTGATTCCGCACCAAGCGAACATCCGAATTATTCAAACTCTGTGTGATATGGCGGGCATTGAACGTGAGAAAGCGTTTGTGAACATTCAAAACTACGGCAACACATCGGCTGCGACTGTGCCGATTGCATTGTGTGAATCGTTAGAGCAAGGCTTTGTTAAACCTAACTCAAACATTCTTGTGGCGGCATTCGGTGCCGGTTTAACTTGGGGGGCAGGCCATATTAAGTGGGGTAGCCGTGTTGAGCCGTTAGGTCAATCGGACGCTAAGCTTCCAGAAGCAGATAGCTCGGCATTAGAACTTCTAGAGAAAGCCATTTTACACTGTAAAACGCGTCCTAATTCTGAGAATGAGTAGCAGCATGGCGCAAGTTCGTTTTATGACAGAAGCCGACCTCGATGGAGCGGCTTTAGTTCACCAAGCTACTTTTGTTCGACAGCAAAACTCAAAAAATTGGTTACAATGTAACTTAAATGCTGCGCCACGCTTTCTTAACTTTGTTGCT
Source organism: Vibrio sp. 10N.261.54.E10 (assembly GCF_002877735.2). Lineage (NCBI taxonomy): Bacteria > Pseudomonadati > Pseudomonadota > Gammaproteobacteria > Vibrionales > Vibrionaceae > Vibrio > Vibrio sp. 10N.261.54.E10. The sequence continues at coordinate 35,477 of NZ_MCXE02000002.1, read as the reverse complement.
GAAAGCGATGGCGAGATTGTCGGCTACATTATTTGGGTTCAAAAGAGTGGGTTTAGGCCTGAAGCTGTTTTGGAGCTAGAACAACTTGCTGTGTTACCGAGTGCTCAGGGGCAAGGATTGGGCAAAAAGCTGATTCTAGACTCTTTGCCTCAAGTGAAGCAGAAGCTATCAGAGCAGGGCTCGACACTAAAACATGTATTAGTGACCACCAGAGCAGATAACTTTGCACAAAAGCTCTATCAGTCGACATTGGGCGCTCAAGTCGAAACCACGATTTCAAACTTTTACTCAGCCGATGAAGTGCTTATGATAGCTCGCAATGTAGGTGAACGAATCTGATCGCTGAGTTCTTAGAACCATTATTATCAGCGGCATAACTCGATTAACGTTTTATTAGGGGCTTCTGTGGCCCTTTTGTTATTTCTTAGGAAGTATTTTGAAGAAAGTTTTAGCAATTGGCTACGTTTGGCCAGAACCGAATTCATCGGCGGCTGGCAGCCATATGATGTCTCTTTTACGTCTATTTAAGAGACAAGGTTGGTCAGTTGAATTTGCAACACCCGCTCAAGAAACCGAGCACATGATTGATCTCTCTGAAGAGGGCATCACAAGCCAATCTATACAGTTAAATTGCGATAGCTTTGACGATTACATTGAAGAGCTGCAGCCCGATGTTGTGATGTTTGACCGTTTTATGATGGAAGAACAGTTTGGTTGGCGTGTCGAGAAAGTATGCCCGAATGCCTTTAAGTTACTGGATACGGAAGACTTACAGTTTCTGCGTAATGCTCGACACGAAGCGGTTAAGAAAGAAACAGATCTGACCAAAGCACACTTGTACAGTGACTTGGCTAAACGTGAAATTGCCGCGATTTTGCGCTGTGATCTTTCGTTGATCATTTCAAGTTACGAGATGGAACTGCTTCAATCTGAGTTCAATATCGATCCCAAACTGCTTCATCATCTGCCGTTCATGGTTGATCTTAATACGCTTCCTGAAAGCACGAAAAGCTTTGAAGAACGTAAGCATTTCATGACGATAGGCAACTTTAGACACGCACCGAACTGGGATGCCGTACTTCAGCTACAGAAGATTTGGCCGAAGATTCGTAAACAGTTACCTGACACTGAACTTCATATTTATGGATCGTATCCGCCGCCAAAAGCAACCGCTTTGCATAACCCTAAAACTGGCTTCCATATCAAAGGTTGGGCGAAAGACGCTCAAGAAGTGATGGAAGATGCACGTGTTTGTGTTGCGCCATTACGTTTTGGCGCTGGCATTAAAGGCAAGTTACTCGATGCGATGAAGCTGCAAACTCCGAATGTAACCAGCGAGATCGGCAGCGAAGGCATGTTGCCACAAGGAGAACTGCAATGGCCAGGTGCGGTTGCTGATGATATCGACGAATTTGTTGAAGCTGCAGTTGCCCTTTATAAAGATGAAGAGAAGTGGCTTAAGGCACAAAGCCGATGTCATTCAATCCTTGAAGCGCACTACGAGCAGAATAAACTGGGCGACACATTGATTGAGCGATTGATTGCGTTAGAGTCGGATCTTGAATCTCATCGACTGGATAACTTCTTTGGTTCGATGCTCAAACACCACAGCATGGCGAGCACGAAGTATATGTCCCAGTGGATAGCTGAAAAGAACAAGACTAAGTAGCTTACATAATACAACCAATACAACCGAATTAAATCATAAGCCCTTAGGTTAACGCCTAGGGGCTTTTTTCATGCAGGGCGCTTGTTAATTCCAGACTTACAAAACGACACATACTCGCAGTACATTAGCATTGACTAATTTATATTTATTAGTAAACTCTAATTTATAGGTTGTTATGAGTTTATGATGTTTGTGGATAGGAGAGGTTTGTGCTTAGTTTGATTCCTTGGGATGCTTTTTTCGGCGGCATGTTGTTAGGCGTGTCGGCCATTGTTTTAATGTTGGGGATTGGTCGAGTTGCTGGCATTAGTGGCATTGTCAGCCGATTATTGCCAACTGGCACCAGCAACAAAGAACGTAAAGATGCGGATACAGCAAACACCGAAAAACACTGGCGTATCGCCTTTGTTGTGGGAATGGTCGCAAGTGGTTGGCTATTAATTCCGACGGGCTACCAACTTCCGCAGTTAGAAGAGATGAATCTCGCTTTAGTGATTATTGCTGGCCTTCTGGTGGGCTTTGGTACTAAAACAGCGAACGGTTGTACTAGCGGGCATGGCATTGTCGGAATGGCGCGTTTATCTAAACGTTCTATTGTTGCGACCTGTGTATTTATGGGTGTGGCAATCGTAACCGTGTTTATCAAGAATCTGACTGGCTTGGGGGCATAATGAAAAACGCTTCATTTACTATCGTTATCGGTTTGGTCGCAGGTATTCTTTTTGGCTCTGGCATGATCATCTCAGGGATGGTTGATCCTGAGAAGGTACTCGGCTTCTTAGACATTACCGGTAACTGGGACATTAGTTTGGCATTCGTCATGGGTGGCGCGCTATTGGTCTTTGCACCGTTTTATCATCTGGTCATTAAAAAGCGCGCTAAAGCCATCAATGGCGAGCCGTTAGATAGCCGTAACAATCCGTTGATAGACAGAAAGCTGATTCTTGGATCTACAGCGTTTGGCTTAGGCTGGGGGATTGCAGGCTTTTGCCCAGGCCCTGCGGTAACCAGCCTAAGTGGCGGCAACCCGACGGTGTGGGTGTTTATGATAAGCATGCTGGTGGGAATGTGGCTGGCGGATCGTATGAACAAAACGTGTTAGTAGCAAGCTTATAGCTGATTACATTGGCTTTGACGTTATCCGTTCTGAGCTGACCAAGCATAGAGGTTGACTCGCTTTCAGCACGAAAGTCAGTCAGCCTCTTTCTATATTTACTGTTTCTATTATTTTCAGTTATCTACAATCTGCTGTTATCTAAAATCTACTATTTAATAGTCGTTGAAACTGGACAGTGGTCGCTGAGTTTGTAGTCCAGAACATCTTGTGTTTCAAATACCTTCTGCTTTGCAGGAGAAGCATTTAGCGACTCACTCACCACAATATGATCAATAACAGAGCGGAACTGATGTGTGCGATAATTGTTGCGGTTAGAGCGTACCTTACAATCTGCACGGGTCTTTCGTGTCGCTAAAAGCGCATCAGTATATTGTGATAACTCTTTCCACATCCAATCTCGTGAGTAAGCGAGGTTATGGTTAAAGTCGCCAAGAATGGCGTAGTCTTCGTTATTGCGCTCTCTTTGCTTTATCCACTTGTTCAGTTGCTGAGCTTGCTCTTTTAAACGAGAGCAATCGCGGTTGGACTTATACGCTCCGCTACAACCTGCCTTTAAATGCACAGACAACATGTGAATGGGTTTAAAGTTTGTTTCTACAACGATATAGCTGGCAAACCTAAGTTTACTGTTGGATGTGGTTTCAAGCGGAAAGTCAGCGTAGTCGGTGAGGGCTACTCCTTTACGAACTGCAAATCCCGTGTATTGGTTCACTTCTTTAAATTGGCGGTTGCTGTTCTTAGATAGCGCCCGGTCAGACATCAATATCTTGTATTGATCACCAGCCACACGCTGAATGGCATTTACGTTATCGACTTCTTGAAACGCAACCACGTCTGCGTCTAAGGATTGAAAATAAGTTGCGAGTTTGTCGAAATCAGCTTGATCACGTTTGTCAGAAAACTTATTCACAGCCTCGTTGGTTGATAACCATTCGATATTCCAACTGGATATGGTCAAAGGTTCAGCAAATGTCTGGCTACTGAGTAAGCAGCCTAACATTATCCAGTTTTGAAGTCGTTTCATGCCAAATATCCCTAATTTTGTCTGCCAATATTGATGAGCCGTTATCCTACAACACTTACCAAAAATTCAACTCTTTTTAGGAGTTTTTTTATTGTTACATTGTTTCTTTTCGACTTGAGAACTAGCGTAATAATATTGAATTGATCTTAGTCAGCGTTCTCTTTTTATTGATCCAAATCAATACTCAAAGTTGGTGGTTCTCGTTAAATACGCCACAATATCTAGTGTTAGTTAAACGATAAATCGCTCTATATAGTGTGTTTGTGGATAAGTCTGTGAATACCTCAAGAGTAAGGAGAAGTGGTGAAATCAATCGTAATCAAGCGTGATGGCTCAAGAGCTCCATTCAGTAGAGATCGCATCCAAGCTGCAGTGGAAGCAGCATCAGACAAAGCCGATAAGGAAATTGCTATTTATGCACTGAATGTGGCATTAGCAGTTGAGTTGAAGCTCGAAGACTACGATGAAGTTCATATCTCTGAAATTCAAACCATGGTCGAGAACGAGCTAATGCAGGGACCATACAAGTCTCTGGCTCGTGCCTACATTGAATATCGTCATGACCGCGACATCGCCCGTGAGAAGCAAAGCGCTTTAACTCGTGAGATCGAAGGTTTGATCGAAGAAAGCAATGTTGATCTGATCAATGAGAATGCCAACAAAGACGGTAAAGTTATCCCAACTCAGCGTGATTTGCTGGCGGGTATCGTGGCTAAACACTATGCAAAAACTCACATTTTGCCGCGTGACATCGTACAAGCTCACGAGTGTGGTGACATTCATTACCACGATCTAGACTACGCACCGTTCTTCCCAATGTTTAACTGTATGCTTATCGATCTGAAAGGTATGTTAACGCATGGCTTCAAGATGGGTAACGCGGAAATCGACACACCTAAATCGATTTCTACAGCAACAGCAGTAACAGCACAGATCATCGCGCAAGTCGCGAGCCACATCTATGGCGGTACTACGATTAACCGTATCGATGAGGTTCTAGAGCCTTACGTAATGACGAGCTACGAGAAGCATTTATCACTAGCGAAAGAGTGGGACATTCATAGCCCAGAAGCTTTTGCTATCTCTCGTACAGAGAAAGAGTGTTACGACGCGTTTCAATCTTTGGAATACGAAGTAAATACGCTACACACGGCTAATGGCCAAACTCCATTCGTTACGTTTGGTTTTGGTCTAGGCGAAAGCTGGGGTTCGAAACTTATCCAGCAATCTATCTTGAAAAACCGCATCGCAGGTTTGGGTAAGAACCGCAAAACAGCGGTATTCCCTAAACTGGTGTTTGCAATCAAAGATGGTTTGAACCACCAGAAGCAAGATCCAAACTACGACATTAAGCAATTGGCGCTTGAGTGTGCGTCTAAGCGTATGTACCCAGACATACTTAACTACGACAAAGTGGTAGAAGTGACAGGGTCATTTAAAACGCCTATGGGTTGCCGTAGCTTCTTGAATACTTACGAAGAAAACGGTGAGTTGATTCATGAAGGCCGTAACAACTTAGGTGTTGTTAGCCTCAACTTGCCACGTATCGCGATTAACGCGAAGCAAGATATGGTTAAGTTTTACGAACTGCTTGATGAAAAATTGAAGCTGGCTCGTCGTGCTCTAGAAACTCGTATTTCTCGTCTAGAAAACGTGAAAGCGCGCGTTGCTCCAATCCTATACATGGAAGGTGCATGTGGCGTTCGCTTGAAAGCAGACGACTCTATTGCCGATATCTTCAAGAACGGGCGCGCGTCTGTTTCTCTTGGTTACATTGGTATCCACGAAGCGATGACAGCACTTTACGGTACTGACGTTCACCTGTACGACGATGGCGAAATGCGTGCTAAAGCGCTTGAGTTGGTGGAGTACATGAAGCGTGAAGTGGAATCTTGGACGAAAGAGACAGGTTACGCATTCAGCCTATACGGCACACCAAGTGAAAACCTATGTAGCCGTTTCTGCAGCATCGACACCAAAGAATTTGGTGTGATTGATGGTGTGACAGACCGTGGTTACTACACCAACAGCTTCCACTTAGATGTGCAGAAGACAGTGAACCCATACGACAAGATCGATTTCGAGATGCCTTATCCTGAAATTTCTAGCGGTGGTTTTATCTGTTACGGCGAATTCCCGAACATGCAGAAGAACATCGAAGCACTAGAAAACGTATGGGATTACAGCTACACACGTGTTCCTTACTACGGCACTAACACACCGATTGATGAGTGTTACGAATGTGGTTACAACGGTGAGTTCGACTGTACAAGTAAGGGCTTTACGTGTCCTAAATGTGGCAACCATGACTCAACCAAAGTATCGGTGACGCGCCGTGTTTGTGGTTACCTTGGTAGCCCAGATGCACGACCATTTAACTTCGGTAAGCAAGAAGAAGTTAAACGCCGCGTGAAGCATCTTTAGTAAGCTCTAAGATTATTAGCTAGCTTACTTAGAAGAGCTACGTTTCAAGAAATATGTTTGGTATCGGCGCTATGTCGATACCAATTCATTTGTTTCAACTCTCGCTACTTTTCGAGTTAAACCATTAAGCCATCACGAGTTTTCAATACTGCCTTATGAATTATCACCAATATCACCCAATCGACGTTGTAAATGGCCCTGGAACACGCTGCACTTTGTTTGTGTCGGGTTGTGTACACCAGTGTCGCGGGTGTTATAACCAATCAACGCAAAGGTTGGACTCCGGGCATTTGTTTACTCAAGAGCTGCAAGACCACATTATCGCTGATCTCAATGATCCACGAATCAAGCGTCGTGGCTTGTCGCTTTCAGGTGGTGATCCTCTTCATCCTGCAAATGTATCTGAAGTGCTTAAGCTTGTTCAGCGTGTAAAAGCAGAATGTGAAGGCAAAGACATCTGGATGTGGACGGGCTACGAGCTCGACGAACTCGACGAAAAGCAGAGGCAAGTACTTGAATATGTTGATACTTTGATTGATGGTCGTTTTGAGCAAGATAAAGCGGATCCAATGTTGGATTGGCGTGGTAGTTCAAACCAAATTATTCATCGGTTCCGACTCTAGTAGACTTTCGTTAGTTAACGTCAACCTACATTAGTGCAAATTAGTAGCCTCAGCTTCTCTGTTGAGGCTTTTTTATTTTATGACGTTCTAAATTTGTAAATTGATTGAATATTGAACTATATGGAATAGGGAATATTAGATTGCACCAGTCTCAACTAGAGTTATCTCCTAAAAATCAAAACTTTGATGAATTTCTGTTTCTTAAATTGTAAATAAAATGATAACTTGGAGGCCATTACTTGAATTTCAAAGGGTTGTGACTTTCATGTTTTCACATCTACCAAAACCAACTTTAGATCCAATTCTATCTCTTTCTGTTGCTTACCGCGGCGATACTCGTACTGATAAAGTCGACTTAGGCATTGGCGTTTACAAAAACGATCAAGGCGAAACTCCGATCATGAAAGCCGTTTCTATGGCTCAAGATATCGTTGTTGAAACGCAGAAAACCAAAGCTTACGTTGGCCTAGCAGGCTGTGAAGAGTTTAACCAGAGCATGGTTGATCTGCTGCTTAAAGGGACTTCTGCAATGGATCGCGTAGCTGCGATTCAAACACCGGGTGCAAGTGGTGCACTTCGCATGTTGGGTGACTTAATGAAAGTTTCTCAACCAGACACCACGGTTTGGATTTCAAACCCAAGCTACGTTAACCACAAACCGGTGATGGAAGCGGCAGGCTTAAAAGTTCGATATTACAATTACTTCAGTCCTGAAACGAAGCAAGTTGATACTGCAAGAATGTTGGATGACCTTTCAAAAGCGGGTCCATCAGATGTGGTACTACTGCACGGTTGCTGTCATAACCCAACGGGTGCGGATATCAACTTTGAAGCGTGGCAGGAAATCACCAAATTATCTCAGAAGAATGGTTTCTTACCGTTCGTTGATATTGCCTACCAAGGCTTTGGTGATGGCTTAGAAGAAGACGCAAAAGGTCTTCAACACATGGCTAACAACGTCGAAGAGATGTTGATTACGACATCTTGCTCGAAGAACTTCGGTTTATACCGTGAAAGAACGGGTGCCGCTATCGTGATTGGCAAAAACAGCGAACACGTTGGCAATGCTAAAGGTAAGCTTCTAACGCTTGCTCGTTCAACTTACACAATGCCGCCAGATCATGGTGCAGCTTTGGTTAAAACAATTCTTCAGAATCAAGAGCTAACCTCGATTTGGAAGCAAGAATTGAGTGAAATGCAGCAACGTTTGTTAAATCTGCGCCAAAGTTTATGTGATGAATTGCGAAATACTTATAACACGTCACAATTTGACTTCATTGAAAGCCATAAAGGCATGTTTAGTGTACTAGGCTTTAAAGAAACTCAAATGAATCAATTACGTGAAGAATATGGAGTCTATGGTGTTGGTGATGGACGCATCAATATCGCAGGCCTTTCCGAATCTCATATTCCTTATGTAGCAAAAGCGATAGCAAACGTTTCAAAATAGAAGGTGACTGAATGTATAATTGGAAAGCGATTGTAGTTTTAATGCTAAGTGGTGGCCTGTTTGCTTGTTCGGCTACAACTCAAGCTCCTGTTGAGCCAGAGCAAAAGCCTCAAATCGAACAACCTGTTGTGGATGACTCTTCAAAAACTGACGCAACAGAAGGCGAGAAAGTAACGGAACCTACTGAGAAGCCTGAAGAAGTAAAACCAACTGAGCCGGAAGTAAAACCTGCACCTGTTGAAAAACCAGTAGAGAAGGTTAGAAAAACAAGTGACGGCAAACTGATTCTTGGTGAAGAAGAGTGGGTGTTTGTTCCTGGTTTAAAAGAAGCGTTTAAAGCACGTGTCGATACCGGTGCAACAACCTCTTCAATCAGTGCAGTTGATATTGTTGATTTTGAACGTGACGGCAAAGACTGGGTTAAGTTCAAGATTGAACACGACGGAATTACAACTGAAGAGATCAGCTTACCAGTAGAACGCTGGGTTAAGATCAAGCAATCAAGCGCAGAAGGCACACAACGACGCGCTGTGGTTGTAGCTTCGATTCAAATTGGCGATCTAAAAGACAAAACTGAATTTACGCTAGCCGACCGAACGCATCTTTCTTTCCCACTTCTGTTGGGTAGAAGCTTCTTTAGAGATGTTGCGGTTGTCGACGTGAGCAAAAAATACGTTCAGAAGAAAATTACTAAATAACAAGTTCTGCTCGTCATCAAAGCTTTTCGTTTTGAAGAGCTATAGTTTCAAAGGTGACGGGCTTAAAAGACTTTTAGTGTTGATAAATGAAATCCCTACCAGTTCTGCTGGTGGGGATTTTTTTATTTACACCCCATAACGTATGAAAAGCATCTAAATGGTCTATGTTTACTATTCGTTTACTGTTTAGCCTCGACAACGTGATCGAGATCTCTATATAATCCGCGCTTCGATTTTTGTTTAATCCATACTTTCGTACTTCTTATTTAGGTTCTTGAAATAGCCTAATAATTATCTGTCAGTACACGCTTAGGAATTAGTTCTTTGATATCTACCGCGAACATCACAATGCAATTTGGCGCAGAGCCGCTGTTTGAAAACATCTCTGCTAAATTTGGTAACGGCAACCGTTATGGTTTGATCGGCGCTAATGGTTGCGGCAAATCAACGTTCATGAAAATCCTAAGTGGCGCATTAACGCCAAGCTCGGGCAACGTTTCTATCACTCCAGGAGAAAAACTGGGTGTGCTAAGCCAAGATCAGTTCGCTTTCGAACAGTACAGCGTTATCGACGTTGTGATCATGGGCGACAGAAAACTTTGGGAAGTAAAACAAGAACGTGACCGCATTTACTCTTTGCCAGAAATGAGCGAAGACGACGGCATGAAAGTCGCAGAACTTGAAAGTGAATTCGCGGAAATGGATGGCTACACAGCAGAAAGCCGTGCTGGCGACATCCTAATTCAAGCGGGTATTGAAGAAGAGTTCCATTTCGGCTTGATGCAGCAAGTAGCTCCAGGTTGGAAACTGCGTGTGCTATTGGCACAAGCTCTGTTTGCAAACCCAGATATCCTGCTTCTTGATGAACCAACCAACAACTTGGACATTCACACGATCAACTGGCTTGCTGAAGAGCTAAACCAGCGTAAATGTACAATGATCATCATTTCGCACGATAGACACTTCCTGAACTCTGTGTGTACACACATGGCAGACATCGACTACGGTGAGCTACGTGTCTACCCTGGTAACTACGAGTACTTCCTAGAAGCATCTGGCTTGATTCGTGAACAGCTTTTAGCAAGCAACGCTAAGAAAGCGGCTGAAATCAGCGAGCTTCAAGATTTCGTAAACCGTTTTGGTGCTAACGCATCTAAAGCAAAACAAGCAAGCTCTCGTGCCAAGAAAATGGATAAGATCACGCTTGATGAAGTGAAATCATCGAGCCGTATGAGCCCATCTATTGATTTTGGCGAAGGTAAGAAACTACACCGTCAAGCGCTTGAACTTCAAGACCTTGGTCACGGCTTCGATGGCGAAACATTGTTTGCCGGTGGTAACTTGCTGCTTGAAGCGGGTACTCGTCTTGCGGTTATCGGTGAGAACGGTGTAGGTAAAACCACGCTGCTACGTTGCCTAGTTCAAGAGCTAGAGCAAAACGAAGGTATCGTAAAATGGTCTGAAAACGCATCTGTAGGCTACTGCCCACAAGATAGTACGTCTGACTTTGATAACGACCTGAGCATCTTCGATTGGATCTCACAATGGCGCACAGTGAAGCACGATGACCTTATGGTACGTGGCATTCTAGGTCGCCTATTGTTTACTGCTGACGATGCGAACAAAAAAGCGCGTAACTGTTCTGGTGGTGAGAAGAACCGTCTGTTATTCGGCAAGCTAATGATGCAAGACATCAACGTGCTTGTAATGGACGAACCAACCAACCACATGGACATGGAAGCAATCCAAGCCCTGAACGACGCGTTGAAGGTTTACACTGGCACGCTTATCTTCGTAAGCCATGACCGAGAGTTCGTTTCTTCATTAGCAACACACATCATCGATGTAAAAGATCAACAGCTAGTGAGCTTCCAAGGTACTTATGAAGAGTACTTAGATCACCAGAAAAAGATGCTGATGGTTAGCTTATAAAGCAAGTCGCTGGCTCAGGTCGTGAACGACTAAAAGCCAGCGAAACTAACAAACAAAAAAGCCCCGAACATTAATATGTTCGGGGCTTTTCTATGTAATACGTTTAGCTATTTATTACTCAGTAATTGAAATCTAGATTAGAATCCGAATCGAGCCGACATTAAGATTTGGTGGCCATATGTGCCGTTATTGCGCATATCAAGACCAACAGACAGTTGATCAGTTGAATGGAAACGAGCACCGATACCCAAAATTGAACGAGTGTCATCGTTGTCGATCAGTTGACCAAGGCGTGCGTTAACTTCAACGTTTGCCATTAACCAAGCTCTCAAGCCAAGGTTAATTTCTGTTTTGATGTGGTTATCGTCATTCCGTTCAATGTTGTGCAGTAACATTTGGCCAGTAACGTCAGCAAATTGACTGATTGGGCCGTTGAATCCCATACCTACCGCTGCATCCCAATCACTTTCAAATTCTGAATCGATACGAGCAACAAAATGAGAGTTCTGAGTGAACATTGTTGTGACTTCACCACCGAAAGTACTTGGGCTAGTACCCATGCGCAGCTCGAATGTGTTGTAGTTAAAGTTGTTTGCAGACGCAGAGAATGAACACAGTGCAGCGAGTCCTAAAAGGACAGTCTTATTCGTGCAACCTAGCATGGTGACTCCATATAAATTGTATTTTGCGGCAGTATAATACAAAAAAGCCTGCAATATGCAGGCCAATTATTTGAAGTCGGTATTTTTATATTAATCGCTTATAGAACCTGGATGTGGTCCACTTCGATTTCAGGTGTCTTACCACCTTCATATTCACCGAAGATACGAACTTTTGTATCAGCGGTCAGTGGTTGTGCTAGGCGGATATCATCATCAAGTTCGATTTGAATTTCACTCTGGCCATCAGAGAAGACAAACGTGTCATTCTTAAGTTGACGAACGATCTTGCCATCCACAATTGCTTCTTGCTCTGCGAACATGCTTGTGTCGGCAAGTAGTGTCGCAACAGAAACGGTTTCAATTGGGCCAGTATAAGCAATAGCGCTTTCGTGCTTGCTGTTGACATTATTGTTGCTGTTGTGGTCACTAGCCATTGCGAAAGTAGGAGCAAGGATAATAGTAGATGCGATAGCTAATACAGTTTTTTTCATGGTGAATCCCTTAATGTTGTTTTTAGTAGAAACGTTTTTCTGAATTTGAAACGTTTCTTTTCGTTAGTACGTTTTTTGTTGAAGCGCCTGTTATCGTTCACAAGCTTCGTTTCGATGGAGCTATTAAACAACACTGGGGTTGAATCCAGAGTGAGTAACACATTCATTTTCCATTCATTTTATTGAGCATCTACTCGGCAATGACGTTAAGATGGTCGCAGAGAAATATTGCCCACAGCTATAAATTGAAAATTAAGAAATTAAGGATTTAAGTACAAATGCGAGCACCATTAAGTGCCCTTATGGTTCAAGGGACAACGTCAGATGCCGGAAAAAGTGTTTTGGTGGCAGGTTTATGCCGTGTTTTGGCAAGGAAAGGAATCAAAGTGGCACCTTTTAAGCCACAAAACATGGCGTTGAACAGTGCTGTGACAAAAGATGGTGGCGAAATTGGCCGTGCTCAAGCGGTTCAGGCGCAAGCTTGTAATATAGAGCCAACCGTTCACATGAACCCTGTATTGCTAAAGCCCAACTCAGATACCGGCGCGCAAGTGATTTTGCAAGGCCGAGCGCTGAGCAACATGGAAGCGACGGGTTATCATGATTACAAGAAAGTGGCGATGGATACAGTTATCGATTCGTTTGACCGACTTTCTGAAGAATATGAAAGCGTGATGATTGAAGGTGCGGGGAGCCCAGCCGAAATCAATCTTCGTGAAAATGATATCGCTAACATGGGATTTGCTGAGAAAGCGGACATCCCTGTGATCATCGTTGCTGATATTGACCGTGGTGGCGTTTTTGCGCATCTCTACGGGACATTAGCTCTATTGTCTGAATCTGAACAAGCTCGTGTAAAAGGCTTTGTGATAAATCGTTTTAGAGGCGATATCGCACTGCTTCAATCTGGCCTAGATTGGCTAGAGGAAAAAACCGGCAAGCCAGTCATTGGTGTTTTGCCATATCTGCATGGTTTTAACTTAGAAGCGGAAGATGCCATTACCTCTGCTCAAGAGTCTTACGGAGAAGCTAAGCTTAAGGTGGCGGTGCCAGTGCTAACCCGAATCAGCAACCATACAGACTTTGACGCGTTAAGATTGAATCCTTCGATTGATTTACGTTATGTCGGTAAAGGCGAACGTGTAAACAATGCTGATTTAATTATCTTGCCGGGTACAAAGTCGGTAAGAGCAGATTTGGATTACCTAAAAGAACAAGGCTGGGATAAAGATATTCAACGCCACCTGCGCTTAGGCGGCAAAGTGATGGGTATCTGCGGTGGCTACCAAATGTTAGGTAACATCATCCACGATCCTGATGGCGTTGAAGGGGAACCCGGCAGCAGCGAAGGGTTAGGGTATCTGGATACTGAAACGACCCTTACACAGCAGAAAACCTTAACCAACGTACGCGGCACCATGACGCTGGATGGCAAAACAGCACAAGTAAAAGGTTATGAAATCCACGTAGGTAGGACTGATGTCAAAGAAACAGCCTTACCGGTTCAGTTAGAATCTGGCAGCCTAGATGGCGCTGTGAATCAAGATAACTCGATTTTTGGTACTTACTTGCATGGCGTATTCGACAACAGTGATGCGTTGTCGCTTATTTGCGAATGGGCAGGAGCCAACGATGTGACCGCGATTGACCACGAACAGCTTAAAGAGCTGGGTATTAATCGAATCGCTGATGCCATCGAAGAGTACTTAAATCTTGATCTGCTTTGGCCAGAGTTAACAGCTTAAGCCGCCATTTAGAAGTTAGCTAAAGAACTTAAACGAACAATAGATAAGTGATAACAATGAAAAAGCGAGTCTTCCTTTTAACCATGGCTTTAACTTCGGCATTGAGTTCTAGTCATCTTTTTGCTGCGGAAAAGCTACGAGTTTACGCTGCATCGTCGATGACCAATGCGGTTAATCTGTTGGTTGAAGAGTTTGAGAAAGACCATTCTGTCGATGTGATTCCTGTGTACGCGAGTACATCGTCTTTGGTGCGACAAATCGAAAGAGGAGCACCAGCAGACATTTTTATCTCGGCAAATGAGAAATGGATGACGCATTTAGTCGATCGTAAATTGGTTTATAGTGACAATGTCACAAACCTATGTGAAAACGAACTGGTGCTGATTGCTCCTAAAGAGACATCGGTAACGTTAGACCTATCAAAAGGTGAACAATGGGCTAAACTTCTTACTAATGAAAGGCTTGCAGTGGGTAACACCATGTCGGTTCCTGCTGGTATCTATGCAAAAGAAGCGTTAGAAACGTTAGGTGTATGGGACGATGTGAAAACTCGATTGGCACCAAGTAACAATGTTCGTATGGCCTTAGCCTTAGTCGAGCGCAGTGAAGCTAAGCTTGGCATTGTCTACAAAACGGATGCGTTGCTTTCTAAAGAAGTAAACCTAGTGTCGACCTTCCCATCAGATCTGCACACACCAATACGTTACCCTGTAGCGAAGTTGAGTGATAAAGTTGTGGCAGAAGAGTTCTATACTTTCCTAAAGAGCGAAAAAGCGAAAGACACCTTGAACAGTTTTGGATTTGAAGTGCGTTAAATGATGTATTTATCGGAATACGAATACCAAGCCTTAATGCTGAGCTTAAAAGTCGCTGGGTTTGCAATCTTATGGCTTATCCCTATCGGTATTGGCTTAGCATGGCTACTTGCTAAGAAACAATTTGTAGGTAAGAGCATTGTTGAGAGTATTGTCCATTTACCTTTGGTACTTCCACCTGTGGTTATTGGCTATTTACTGCTAGTGATGATGGGCAGGCAAGGTATCATAGGTTCGTGGCTCAATGACGTGTTTGGTATTGTATTCAGCTTTAGCTGGAAGGGCGCGGCACTCGCTTGTGTGGTTGTGGCGTTGCCGCTGATGGTTCGCTCTATTAGATTGAGCCTAGAAACCGTAGACAGTAAGCTTGAAGAGGCGGCTGCTACATTAGGCGCTTCACCTCTTCGTGTGTTTTTCACGATCACTTTACCCTTGATGATCCCAGGGGTCATTACCGGCACCATGCTTTCATTCGCAAGAAGCCTAGGGGAGTTTGGCGCGACCATCAGCTTCGTTTCAAATATTCCCGGTGAAACTCAAACCATTCCTTTGGCTATGTATACTTTTATTGAAACCCCTGGCGCTGAAATGGAAGCCGCGCGTTTGTGTGTCATTTCTATTGTGATAGCGCTGGGTTCATTGATGCTATCTGAGTGGCTCAACAAAAAGTCAGCACAACGCTTGGGAGGCAATGCATGAGTGCTTTGATCCTCCAATATCAACAACAACTTGGTGAAACGTTCTTTGATATCGACTTGGAATTACCAAGTAGCGGCATTACGGCAATTTTTGGTCGTTCTGGCGCGGGTAAAACCTCACTTATCAATGCAATCAGTGGCCTTAAACAGCCCGATAAAGGTCTGATCAGCGTATCTGGAACCACACTGTTCGATAGTGAAAATGGCATTAATTTGCCGACTCACAAACGCAACGTCGGTTATGTGTTCCAAGAGTCGCGATTGTTTCCACATATGAAGGTGGCAGCGAACCTTAAATACGGTATGAAAAGCGTCGATCAAGCGCACTTTGAGCAAATAGTCTCGCTGTTGTCTTTGGGTTCATTGCTTGACCGATACCCAGCTCGTTTGTCTGGCGGTGAGAAGCAACGTGTGGCGATTGGCCGCGCTTTGTTATCAAAGCCGAGCATTTTGTTGATGGATGAGCCTTTAGCGTCTCTCGACTTGCCTCGTAAGCGCGAAGTGATGCCATTTCTGGAAAACTTATCCGAAACCGTCCAAATACCGATCATCTATGTCACTCATAGCCTCAATGAAATTTTACGCTTGGCAAATCACCTTGTGATTATTGACCAAGGCAAAGTGATTTCGTCGGGTGTGACGGAAGAGGTTTGGGCATCGAGAGCCATGCAACCTTGGCAATCTTTCTCAGAGCAAAGCTCGTTGTTTGAAGCGACATTAGCGGAACACAATGACGATTATGCGCTGTCTCGCCTGATGCTAGGAAAGTCGACGTCGTTATGGGTTCAGAAAGTATCGAGTGAGCTTGGTACGACAGTGAGGCTGCAAGTTAGAGCAAATGATGTCTCTATCACGCTAGAACGGCCGAAAGGGACTTCTATACGTAACATCCTTCCAGTGACCATTAAAAGTGTAGAGACGCACCAGCAAGGCACAAATAAGCAGAGTGTCGCTGTCGAGCTAAAGTTAGAGTCTGGGTGCTATCTATGGGCAACCATTACTTTGTGGGCGCTGGATGAGTTGAATCTAGAAATCGGGCAGCGTGTTTACGCTCAAATTAAAGGTGTGAGTGTCGCTCAAAGAGATATCGCGGTAACGCATTAAACCTGAGAAGGTTTGCTTTTCGATATTGTCGCGATACTGCCTGTTATAGGTTCTGAAAATTCGGTCTTGATTCCATGATTGGATACATGCGTCATTTTTATACGGTATAACTGCCAGTTTTGCGCCACACTATATGAGTGTTAAAGCATATGATTTGTCGAATCATATGAACATTAGCAACAAGAACATACAGACGTAACGATCGACGAACAGAAAATAGCGGATATAAAAAAGCCGCGTGTTTAAAGAAACATGCGGCTTAATTCTAAGTAGTACTGTTAGCGCTTAGCCTAGTTTAGGCGACTAGCGACTTACTTAGTAAAAACTTCTTTGAAATCACGCTTCAAGATTGCATCACGACGAGCTTTCTTGATTTGTTTAACCATGTCTTTTACACAGTTGTGTAGAACTTGGTCTAGCAGTTGAGCACGGTACTCTTCTTTTTCTTCGTCAGACATGTCTTCTGGAAGTTTAAGAGTAGGGAACTCTTCCATCACGTTAACACCAGCGAAAGCTTGGCTAACTGAGATTAGAGCGTGGAACTGCTCGAAGTTGTCTAAAACATTTTGTGCGCTTGCTGGAAGACTATCCCAAGCTTCGCGTACTGCTTCTTCAGACACTTCGTGAATAGAAGTAACCATAAAGTGCATCTCTTTTGGTACGCCATCAAATTCGATAACTTGACGAAGTTCTGGTGAGATGGTGGTTAAATCGATTTCTTGTTGTTCGTTGTTTGTAGCGTCTGACATAGTATTTCTCTTTAAAAAGAAACAATGCTAAAAAGATCTGTAAAAAAGTCAATATAATATAGAGATTAGGGCATGATTTAAGCCCAAATTTGAGCTACTTTGAATATTCAACACTAGATAAAGGTGATGTGATGATAGAAAAGGGATCTTCAATGCGCATATTGCTGGTTGATGACGTTCAACTAGACAGGATGCAACTTGCTATCCGACTCAAGCAACTGGGTCATATTGTAGAAGCTGTCGGTAGCGGAAAAGAAGCCCTGAGTGTTTATTCTGATTTTGATCCTGAACTCGTGTTACTTGATATCAGCATGCCTGATATGGATGGTTTTGAAGTGGCGAATGAGGTTCGAAGCCGATTCCCAGAATGGGTTCCCATCATCTTTCTTAGTGGTCACGAAGAACCTGAGATGATCGCAAAAGCGATTGACGCTGGTGGCGATGATTACCTGATCAAGCCAGTAAACAAGGTTGTTTTGAATTCTAAGCTGATTGCGATGCAACGTATCGCGCACATGAGACGAGAGCTAAAACAAAGCACAGCCAAACTCGAAGAACTGAACATCCTTCTGCAGCAACAAGCCAACGAAGATGGCCTGACCAAATTGTATAACCGTCGATATATGGATACTAAGCTTGAAGAGAGCATAGCGTGGCACGGAAGACGTAATATATCCATGACAGTCATACTTCTAGATGTAGACTTCTTTAAGCCTTACAACGATAATTATGGTCATATTCAAGGGGATAAGTGCTTACAAGGGCTTGCTAATACCTTGAAACAGCTGTTTGTTCGTGCGGGAGAATTTGTAGGTCGTTATGGCGGTGAAGAGTTTGTTCTGATTCTTAGCGATACAGACAGTGAAGGCGCTAAGGTACACGCGACTCGAGTTAAAGAGGCATTGCATGAGATGAACTACGCTCATGAACACTCAACGGTATCGGATAGAGTGACAGCGTCACAAGGTGTGTTGTCATTTGTGCCAGAAGGTGGCGAATCTATTGCGTCTATTTACGAAAAGGTCGATCAAGCGCTTTATCAAGCGAAGCAAAGTGGTAGAAATACCTTTGTACAACGTAACATTTTGGAGCTTGCGCGTTAGTTGGCGAGCTCTTTTAGATATTTGAATTTATACTTCTAATAGCGTTTGAGCTAGGAAGTGCTTTAAGTGATAAAAGAAATGCCACATTCGAAGTCATTTTCTATGACTAACACATCTTGGACGCTTGCGGTTCCTCTATTTTTTACCGCTTTGGCGACCACTGTTAATGCCAATACGCTATCTGATCTTTTTCGAAAGGATCTAGAGCAGAGCTTTGCCACCAGTGTATTGCTCAACGACACCGATGTTTTCACTTTTGGTATCAATAACTTTGACCCCAATAAAGTGTTTAGTTTGGACAATGAAGACATCGGTTCGAATGATTCGGTAAGTCGTCGCCAAAACATCACCTCCCTGAGTTTGCCTTACACATTTGAATTACCAAGTTACATCGAAGACAACCATCAAGAGGTGACGCTACGCTTGTCTGCATTGCGAATCGAGAACGATGTCGAGTACGCGGCAGCAAACAGAAACGATTTTCAAAAAGAGTCGGTAGTGTCTGGCTACGTCGAATTCGCGAATGTGTCCCAGCTAGACGAATATTGGAGCTTCAGCTCTGCAATCGGTAACCACATCTCTTACTACCGCAATGATTATGAATATCGCGCTTCGTTGCTAAAGCCTATTCAAGACCAACTGGATGGCGTATATCTCAATACTGATGCTTGGGCTTACATCATCGAGCCTAAAATCAAGCTGATGTACGAAGATAAGAATGACTGGGGAAAGTATAAATTGAGCACCAGTTGGCATTACTTTAATGGCATCGGCTGGGGCGAGGCGAATAATGGCAATGTCGGTCATCCTGAAGGGTGGTATATCGCCAATGAAGCCAAGGTTTTCTATGATCTCGTGCGTTGGGATAAGAACATCACTTCGATGTACTCGAGTATAAGACGAATTGATATTGGTGGTGACACCGTGGCATCTATGGGCACCACATCTTACTACGAGGGCAGTGTTGGTTGGTTGCTTAACCCAAACCTGTTTAATGAGTGGGTCGATAACGTGGGAATAGGTTTTACGATTAACTACGGAAGTAGCTTAAAAGGTGGTAGCTTGGTTATATTCTTCAACCAAGATTAAGCTCTTTTTTCCAGTTAAGCCCATACGGCCTCAAATCAATGAGGCTCGTTGAACTTGGAAGTGATAGTTATTGAAGCAGATCGCTATTAATGGCTTAAGCTATTTAGATCTCTAGCACTCAATATCTTTCGCTATCAACTATTGTTAACGGTCAATACACAGTTTGTTTCGACCGGTTTCTTTCGCTTTATACAGCGCTTGGTCAGCAAGCTTCAACACCTCTTCAGGATGTCTGGTGGTTGTACTATCAGACAATCCAATACTCACCGTCACATTCACCACTTCCGATGGTTTGCCTTTCTTGCCACGCTTTTTCATACCCACTTCATGATCGTCGGGGCGTTCATGACTATTACGAATCGTCATGTCGTAGTTTTGAACCTCGGAAATCAGAGCTTGAAGGTGCTCTTTAACTTGTTCCGAATGTTTTCCTTTGAAGATAATCGTGAACTCTTCTCCACCATAGCGATAAGCTTTAGCGCCGCCTGTGGTTTCCCTCAGAATGCGTGCCACCAGTTTTAACACATCGTCGCCAATGTCATGTCCGTAGGTATCGTTGAATTGTTTAAAGTGATCAATATCGACCATCGCCATCGAATACTTACGCCCTAAGTGCTTCATATCGACTTCTAAGGCGTGTCGACCGGGAATGTTAGTCAGTTGGTCGTTAAAGGCCATATCATGACTAGCAGACATCACATAGACGATGATCAGTGTGCCTGACAGCGAGAACATGGTGCTCGAGATGTACTGAATATCGAAGAAGATGAACGTACAAGAAGAAAGCAGGATAGCGCTATAAACCACAACATCGATAGAGCGGTTATACACCAACACGAGAATGGCAGTAAGGCCAAGTAAGCAAAGGCTATACAACACCAAAACAAAAGGCAGTTTGGAGAAGTCTCTGACAATAAATAGAAGACCATCACTCCATGATTCAAAACCGCCGGCATGGAAGTGAGAGACGATCAATTGTGCCCACACCATAAACAGAACAAGAACGATGGCGTAGAGCAGCATCGACTTTGAGTTTACGCCGTTATCAGGGAAGGCATAAACAAGTAAGCAAGTGACAGGTACTAATGCCGCAAGTAACGAGAGCTCTAATAGCGTTGTGCCAGTATTGAGAGGCATTTGTAAGCGAACTTGGATGATCAGATAAGCGACAAGCATGGTCACCGATACCATCGCCATTCGACCTTGTCTGAACGTATGGCATAGCAGAACCGCAACGCTCAATAAAATGTAAGGGAGGTTGCTAGCAAACCCTAAATTTGAGTCCGTCACGAGAATGACGTTGTCCATACCAACGAGCAAAATTGTTAACAGGACTAAAGGGAAGCAAAATCGAAACATGCTCGACGTTACAAAAGATGATGCCATTTATGTGGTGAGCCTAACTATATTGATGATCTTATTATTTAATACTATGCGTAGGATACGGTTAAACAAGCGATTGCCAAGCTTTTTGCCTAAATTAGAGCAAAAACATAGTCATAGGTCGCTATTGGTGCAATCATTTTTATATGTATTTTGAGTTGCTATTAACCTTAGAACGAACTACACAGTATATATGAGAAATTAATTAGTCGTTATAGATACTTAACAAAATC
This sequence comes from Vibrio sp. 10N.261.54.E10, assembly GCF_002877735.2. NCBI lineage: Bacteria > Pseudomonadati > Pseudomonadota > Gammaproteobacteria > Vibrionales > Vibrionaceae > Vibrio > Vibrio sp. 10N.261.54.E10. Next base: position 14,468 of record NZ_MCXE02000002.1, on the reverse strand, counting down.
TGCTCTGCTGCTCTTACGTTGGCGCTGTCACTTAAAGGGCTTGATGATCAGTTATCATTGAGTGACCTTTTCATTAAGCGACGAAGATCTGTAATGAAGTCAGAGTAAGATTAAATAATGCCTAAGTTTCAACTATGGACAGTAAAACCTATAACTGAGTTATAGAAAGCTATTAGGAATTGCATGGTTTCAAGTGACTTTAGAAACGACTGCGACTAGAAAAACCGCTACAAATGGAGGTGTGGTATGCAAATTAGTGTTGATGTACATAACTATATGGAAACTCTGGTAGGTCATGTATTGGCTACCGAGGAATATGTGTCTAGTTATACCAACGAACAGTTGGCCGATCTCGCGTGCTTGGCTTTGGGTCAGCTAAAACCTATCTATATTCGTTTTGATATCGATTTTCTGTCAGCATTGCCAGAAGACAAATTGGTGCTCTATAAACGCAATAGTGAGATCGCGGTCAAAAATGCAGAAAGTATGATTATTGACGATCGAAGACGTGAACGTGATGACAATGTGCCTGTTATATTTAGTCAACACAATTTTGACGATGACGTAGAATTGCAATGGTATGAAAAGCCGTTGTTGAACCGTAAACAGTCATGATAGTTTAGGGTGAATACGGTCATTTAAGGGGTAAAAAAACGTGGGATTCTTTTCTAGATTATTTGGTGGCAAAGAAAAAACCGAACAAAAAGTAGAGATTGAGCCAGTCGAATATAAGGGTTTCAATATCTATCAAGATGCCATTGCAGAATCTGGTCAATACCGTGTTGCTGGGCGAATCGAGAAAGAATTCGATGGTGAAATCAAAACTCACCGTTTTATTCGTTCAGATGTTGTTTCAAACAAACAAGATGCCGATGAATTGATGCTCAAAAAATCGCAGATGTTCATCGACCAAATGGGCGACAATATATTTAGCTAACCAATTAGGGTTAGAATTGATGTTGGTCATAATTTAGAGAGCTTTCAGTGTATATGCTGAAAGCTCTTTTTAGTTTTATGGATAAAGAACAGCTAGTGAGTTGTTATTAAAAGGATTATTTGCAAGTGGTTTGACCTCTTGGTTCGAGACGGTCGTCATTTATCCGAATGAAGCGCTCAAATTCCGTCCAAATCGTTATAAGTAATAACTTTTCCTGTTCTTTGAACAAAACGCTTGAAGTATTAGTTGTCGTTAGATACAAACGAATAAGTCATTCGTGCCAATAGTCAAGGAATAGCTATGCAAATTGGTGTACCAAGAGAAACGCTCGCAGGTGAAACGCGAGTCGCTGCTTCGCCGAAATCGGTAGAACAGCTTCTAAAATTAGGATTTGAAGTTTGTGTTGAATCACAAGCAGGTGCGTTAGCAAGTTTTGAAGATGCAGCTTATGAACAAGCTGGAGCAAAAGTTGTCACCGCAGATGAAGCTTGGAAATCCGATATTATCTTTAAAGTTAACGCTCCGATCGTTGACGAGCCTAAAAATGAAATCGATCTTCTTAAAGATGGCGCAACATTGGTCAGCTTTATTTGGCCTGCCCAAAATCCAGAATTAATGGAACAATTGTCCAGTCGTAACATCAACGTGATGGCGATGGATTCTGTACCACGAATTTCAAGAGCTCAGGCGTTAGATGCATTGAGTTCTATGGCAAACATCGCGGGTTATCGTGCTGTTGTTGAAGCGGCGCATGAGTTTGGTCGATTCTTCACGGGCCAGATTACGGCTGCGGGTAAAGTTCCGCCAGCAAAAGTACTGGTTGCAGGTGCTGGTGTTGCTGGCCTAGCGGCAATCGGCGCTGCGGGTAGCTTAGGTGCAATCGTTCGTTCATTCGATGTTCGTCCTGAAGTTAAAGAACAAGTTGAGTCGATGGGTGCTGAATTCTTGGAAGTGGATTTCAAGGAAGATACCAGTGCTGGTGACGGCTACGCAAAAGAGATGTCTGAAGCATTCAATAAGAAAGCGGAAGAGCTTTATGCAGCTCAAGCAAAAGACGTTGATATCATCATTACAACGGCGCTGATTCCAGGTCGCCCGGCTCCGAAGCTGATTACCAAAGAGATGGTAGACAGCATGAGTGCAGGTAGTGTGATTGTAGACCTTGCGGCGGCCAATGGCGGTAACTGTGAATACACGGTTGCGGATCAAGTCATTACAACGGCTAATGGTGTGAAGGTGGTTGGTTACACTGATATGGTTGGTCGACTGCCGACTCAATCATCTCAACTGTATGCAACGAACCTAGTTAACCTTCTGAAACTGCTTTGCAAAGAGAAAGATGGCAACATCAAAATCGACTTTGAAGATGTTGTTCTGCGTGGTGTTACTGTGGTTAAAGAGGGCGAGGTCACTTGGCCAGCTCCACCAATTCAAGTTTCAGCTCAACCACAACAAGTTAAGCCAAAAGCGGCCAAACCAGAGCCTAAAGTTGAAGAACCTGTTTCTCCAATTAAGAAAGTGGCGGGTATGGCGGTAGCTGTTGGTGCATTCGCTTGGGTAGCTTCGGTTGCTCCAGCTGCGTTCTTATCTCACTTTACCGTTTTTGTTCTCGCTTGTGTGGTGGGTTATTACGTAGTTTGGAATGTAAGCCATTCTCTGCATACGCCTTTGATGTCCGTGACTAACGCGATTTCAGGCATCATTGTAGTAGGTGCACTGTTACAGATCGGACAAGGAAGTGGCGTCGTCACGTTCTTATCATTTATTGCCGTATTAATTGCAAGTATCAATATCTTTGGTGGCTTTACCGTGACCAAACGTATGCTTGAAATGTTCCGTAAAGACTAAGGAGTAACAGATGTCTGAAGGATTAGTACAAGCAGCTTATATTGTTGCTGCTGTATTTTTTATTATGAGCTTGGCTGGGTTATCGAAACAGGAATCTGCGCGTGCAGGTAACTATTACGGTATCACGGGTATGGCAATTGCGTTGATCGCGACGATCTTTGGTCCTCACTCTGCAGGTATTGTATGGATCATCATTGCTATGGTGATCGGTGGTGGTATTGGTATCCACTACGCAAGAAAAGTAGAAATGACTGAAATGCCAGAGCTGGTTGCAATTCTGCACAGCTTCGTAGGTATGGCTGCAGTACTTGTAGGTTACAACAGCTACATCGATCCACCTGCTGCTGTTTCTATCAACCCTGCAGATATTCATGCAGAGCACGTTATCCATCTAGTGGAAGTGTTCCTTGGCGTGTTTATCGGTGCGGTGACGTTCACGGGTTCTATTGTTGCGTTTGGTAAGCTTCGTGGCGTTATCTCTTCGTCTGCATTGAACATCCCTCATAAGCACAAGTGGAATCTAGCGGCTATCGTAGTTTCTACACTGCTGATGATCATGTTCGTTAAAGCAGACGGCAGCATGTTCGCACTAATGGTGATGACACTTATCGCATTCGCATTCGGTTACCACCTAGTGGCATCGATTGGCGGTGCAGATATGCCAGTAGTTGTCTCTATGCTTAACTCGTACTCTGGTTGGGCAGCAGCAGCGGCAGGTTTCATGCTTGCAAACGATCTGCTTATCGTAACTGGTGCATTGGTTGGTTCGTCGGGTGCGATTCTGTCTTACATTATGTGTAAGGCGATGAACCGCTCTTTCATCAGTGTTATTGCTGGTGGATTCGGCCAAGAAGTGGTTGTGTCTGATGGCGATGAAGAGCAAGGTGAACACCGCGAAACATCAGCTGAAGATGTGGCTGATATGCTGAAAAACTCTAAGTCAGTAATCATCACTCCTGGATACGGCATGGCAGTAGCTCAAGCACAATACCCAGTGCATGAAATCACTGAGAAGCTACGAGCGCAGGGCATTAATGTTCGATTTGGTATCCACCCAGTTGCTGGTAGGTTACCGGGTCACATGAACGTACTGCTTGCTGAAGCGAAAGTGCCTTACGATATCGTTCTAGAAATGGACGAAATCAACGATGACTTCGATGAGACAGATACTGTATTGGTAATTGGTGCGAATGACACCGTAAACCCTGCAGCACTTGAAGATCCAAACAGCCCAATTGCTGGTATGCCAGTACTTGAAGTTTGGAACGCTCAGAATGTTATCGTATTCAAGCGTTCGATGAACACAGGTTACGCCGGTGTGCAAAACCCACTGTTCTTCAAAGAGAACACGCAGATGCTGTTTGGCGATGCTAAAAAGAGTTGTCTAAGTATCTTAGAACATCTATAGAGATCACCTCTAAACAATCTGTAACAACTCGATAAGGAGCTCATTTGAGCTCCTTTTTTTATCTTACGAAAGCGACTCTATGTGTGATCTCAGTTGATACGAAGTTGACGAAGCCTGATGCAAAACTTGTCGCAATTGAGGTTTGGCTTGCCAATCAGCCTACTAGTACATATGTACAATGTGGCCGTAATATATTGGCCTTTATCTCTGTAGCTCGCCATTCTCAATGTTTTTCATGCGGTTAAAAATTTATCTTTGATAGCGAATGGTATATATTTGGTTGATCTATATGAATTTGCGTTGGTTTGTGATCATCAAAAGAACATTTACTCTTCTTATCGCTACGTTGTCTGTGTCTGCAAACGCATTTGCTGACTCTTTACCTGAGCGTATCGATAATTTCACCAAACTCTTTGATCATGAAACGGCAATCGAATCTTACGATATTCGAGTGCTACAGGCTGATTATCCAACACGTTTGATCATGCCGTCTTCTATGCTGCCACAAACAGCAGAGTACCCGTTAAAAGACATTCAGCGCTTGTACCAGTTATCAAAAACCTGTAGTGGTAAACTGCCGTTAAGCCCTTTGATTACTGAGCCTTTAGTTTTTACTCGTGCAATGTGTAAAGGCACCAAGCTTTCTGACCGTTGGTTTAGCCGTAGTGGTTTGATTCACCCTGGCGGCGGTTCTTATGCGGCACGATACGTTGAGAAGTACCCAGAAAAATTCGACTCTCTGAAGCGCTTTATGCATATTCAAGAGCGACCAAACACCGAACACGATGAACTACTGTCTCGCTTGCAACAAATGGATAGCGAAGCAATCACCGCGCTGTTAGCGGGTGCGAGTATGTTTGTTGAGCTTGATGAGATGTGGGTAAAACGCGGCTACAGATATTACCTGTATAAAAAATCAGTCTGGAACGAAAATGCCACGCTTGCTGGGTTATCGTTTAGCTTGTCTTCAGAAGGTAAAAGCTGTTTTGTCCAGCGTGGTAATGTGTGTTGGGAAATAGAAGATCATTCAGAGCTTCTGCAAGTCGCCATGTTTATCTTGGTTATTGCCAACATCATGCTTGTCTTAGGTTGGGCGATTTACCGCTGGAACAGCAAGAAACAAGAGATGAAGAGTCGCATGCTGGTTCTTCAAATCCTAACGCACGAATTAAGAACGCCGATTGCGAGTTTGTCATTGACGGTGGAAGGGTTCAGGCGTGAGTTCGAACACTTACCAGAATCGGTATATGATGAGTTCCGTAGGCTGTGTGAAGATACACGCCGTTTAAGACAGTTGGCGGAAGCAAGTAAAGATTACCTGCAATCAGATAATCAACCGCTCGCAACAGAGTGGGTGCCAAGTGTTGAAGAGTGGCTCCAATACAAAGTTGAAGAAGACTTTGCGCCGGGGATTGAACTCCGTGTAAACAAAGATATAGCTGCAAAAGTGAACGTATATTGGTTGGGAACGTGCATCGATAACCTAATCAGAAATGCCGTGAAATACGGTGTGGCTCCAGTAATTCTAGAACTGAATACTTCTGACAAGAAGCTGACATTCAAAGTTATAGATAATGGAGACTTGTCTCGCAAAGATTGGGGGCAACTAAGAAAGCCATTCGTAAGTAAGAGTGGACTCGGTTTAGGTCTGACGATAGTGGAATCTATGGTTGGAAAAATGGGCGGTCACATGACGCTTATCGGCCCCCCAACAACATTTATTTTGGAGATACCTTGTGAAACAGACATTGCTTCTCGTTGAAGATGATAAAAATTTAGCTGACGGTTTATTAGTTAGCCTTGAGCAAGCTGGATATGAATGTTTGCATGCAGAACTGATCTCTGAAGTTGAAGGCTACTGGGAACAAGCGGATCTAGTGATTCTAGACCGTCAACTTCCTGATGGCGACTCAGTAGATTCACTTCCAGGTTGGAAGAAAAAGAAAGATATCCCAGTTATTTTGCTGACGGCTCTCGTGACAGTAAAAGACAAAGTAGCGGGCCTAGATTCAGGTGCAAACGACTACTTAACAAAGCCATTCGCAGAGGCTGAGCTATTTGCTCGAATTCGTGCTCAACTTCGCCTGCCAGATTCTGAAGAACAAGATGCATCAAAAGTGATGGCTCAAAATCTGGTTATCGATAAAGCGACACGTGAAGTGTTTTTCAATGAACTGGAAGTCACGTTAACGCGTACTGAGTTCGACCTACTGCTATTTTTGGCAAGCAACCTTGGCCGTGTATTCACTCGTGATGAGCTGCTTGACCATGTATGGGGTTACAACCATTTCCCAACAACACGTACCGTAGACACGCACGTTCTGCAACTAAGACAGAAACTGCCGGGTCTAGAAATCGAAACGCTGCGTGGCGTTGGTTACAAGATGAAAGCGTAATGAAAAAAGCCTTACTTCCACTATTAATGTTGTCTTGCGTGGTGAATACCGCGCAAGCTGCAGATTGGTTTAAGAGTAGCGATACTCTAACTCAAGTTCATAAACATCTGTTGGATAATGACTTACCTCAGATGTTTGATTCACTAGTGGAAGTTTGGCAAATCAACTCTTCTCAATCTCGAGAAGACCACCTCAATGAGCTGTTCGATCAAGCATTGAACAAAGATTGTGGTAAATCCCTCACCAGAAAAACACTCCCAGATTGGATCAGTTCAGTCGTCGTTAAAAGACACATCATTCAAAGCCCTGGCCGAGATACTTTTCGCGTATCGATTGATGTTGAATCCGCAAACAACATTCAAGATATTACCTTCGAGAAATGGGTCGATAAGATTGTTTCATCGGACAGTGAGCTAACCAAAGACAGTGAAGTGGTAAACAACGCATCGGTGAGCCTATACCGCAAGCGTTACAATTTAGCATCTCAACTTGAATCAGGCCTGTATCGTTTAAGTGTGAAAGGTGATGGCGGTAATTCATGGAGTACTTGGATTATTCTTGGTGACGTTTCTTTTCGCCAGCAAGTTCGTTGGGCATCAAAAGACACGTGGCGCATCGATAAAAAAGAACTGCTGAATCCTTATTGTCCGCTTCCTAAGCTCGAAATTGGTTTGTACGATTACGTCGATGAACACTATGAGCAGGTGTGGGGCAAGAGCTATGAATCTGATTATCCAATGAACCTCACTGGCGAAGAACTTCCCAATGATCGCTACGTTTTGGCGGTTTCAATGGTGCATTCACGCTGGCAAGGTGACATAGCGATAGAACAAGCACAAACTATCAGTAAAACTTATGATATTTCTAGCGAAGAAGAGTTAAAGTAATTTAGAATTGAGCCGTTAACTATGTAAGGGATCTAACAAAGATAAACGGCATGAAAAATACGACTAAACTACTCGCAGCATCAATTGCATTCGCCAGTCTTCCTCTTTCAGCAGCAAACTACGCCATTGAAGCGCGTGGTGATGCGATGGGTGGTGTTGGTGTTGTTTCAGCAAACTTCCTAACCGCTCCATTCTATAACCCAGCACTTGTTGCCATTTATCGTCGTAACGATGATATGGGAATGATCACGCCAAGTTTTGGTGGTAGCTATAACGACCCTAACGACATGAAGTCGAACATTGATAGTGTCGTTGATGCATCAAACACTGCAGACTTAGACGCTGCACTGAATAAACTGGATGGCAATCAAGCCAACGTTGAATTGGGTGGTGTTGTTGCGTTCGCACTTCCTAACCAGTTTGTTGCTGCAAACCTTTTCGCGAAAGCCTACACAGAATCATTTGCAACACCTAACGTTTACACAACAGGTTCGGATGCAGATAAAGTGGAACTGTCTACCGTTGAAGCGGTTTCAATCGGTGTCGCAGAAGTCGGCCTTTCTTTAGCAAAATACCAAACCTTTATGGGTCAACACATCTCATTTGGTATCACACCTAAAATCCAACGTATTTACACGTACAACTATGTTGCATCGGTTGATGATTACGACTTATCTGATGTAAGAGAAAACAGTGACGGCGAAACGGCATTTAACATGGATGCAGGTGCGCTTTGGTTCTTCGGCCCATTCCGAGTGGGTGTTGCAGCAACTAACTTAATCTCTCGAGACATCGAAACCAAAGATACGACGAGAACGCTAAACAGCAGCACAAGTACTGCGACACACCAAGTTGGTGGTAAATACACTTATCAACTTGAACCGGTATACACAGTGGGTGCCGGCATCGTATCGGATTACTTTTCTTTCAGTGTTGATTACGACCTAAACGAGACTGAGAAGTTTACTTCGTTTGCTGATAACGAACAGATGATTCGTGTTGGTACCGAAGTCGATCTTCTGCGTCAGCTTAAGTTAAGGGGAGGGTACTACAAGAACCTAGCTTACTCTGATTCGGAAGGAACAGTCACAGCCGGTATTGGTATCTCGCCACTCAACTTGTTCCAGCTAGATCTAAGTGCGAACTACACAAATGAAAATGCAATGGGCGCTTCAATCAATTTCCTTGCTAGTTACTAACAGTCCTTATATAGTTCTGCTCCTAAATAAAGGAGCAGAGCATGCTAAACGACTTACCAACCCTTTCTCACGAAGAACAACAGAAAGCTGTTGAACGAATTCAAGAAATGATGACTCAGGGAATCAGCACAGCACAAGCTATCAAAATCGTTGCTGAGCAAATTCGTGAAGAAATGAGTAATAAAGAAGAGTAGGGCATCAGCCCTTCTTTTTTAACACCTTAATGCACTATAACTAAATACATTACCCTCTAGTATATTATCTCGTACATACCCACTCTTTAGTTACCCTAAATTCCGATCTAACCAAAACCCTTAAATTGATATTATTCAGTACGTTACAGCGGAGTGATCCACTTTATATGCTTTTCTCGGTTTCTATTTGTAATTAAATTACAGCAAGATCTGAAAGTAAACCAAATGCCATTTTAGGTGTCAGTATTTATGTCACCATGCCTAATTGGCTCAATATAAGGCGTTTTTTAAGCTAGTGACGTTGTGACTTCTGCTTTTAGCGGATACGAGTGCATGAATGTTCAGAAGCAGACAAATGAGGATTTCATCTAAGAACAGTGCGAGATAAGTGATGACGGTAATGTTCAAAACCGATACTGCGAGTGACTTACCACTGGTTAGAGCAAGCTTCACTCCCAAATATGTGACTTTAAGAACAAATGCTTAGGAGAAGCTTCGAGGCGTGAGGAAGAGCTGTTTATAGAGCGATTGAGGAACGATACGTAATAAACCAGAGAATGCTATTGTGAAGTGTGCGAATCGACTAGAATCCTAATGAGACAACAAAGCTTATGAGCTTATTTAGTCAGCGGTTAAAAATCTAACGGCTGCTTTAAGTGGAGAGTCGATATCGACAGGGTATTAATGGTGTGTTGATTGAGTCTTAGCAGAGAGTTTGAATGTGTAACTGCAGTCCAGTCTAGCAAGCCTTAGTAAAACGTAGCGACTTGGTTTCGTCCGTTGTCTTTCGCTTGGTAGAGTGCTTTGTCTGCACGTTTGATGGCAGCACGTATCGATTCATGCTGTTTAAGCTGCGTTACTCCGGTCGAAGCCGTTACTTTAAGCGCTTTAGGCCAAGGGCTTTGGTCCATTGCTAGGTAAAAATCATCGATAGATTCGTTACACTGTAGCGCAGTTTGTTCCAGGCAAACTAAAAGGAACTCCTCACCACCCCAGCGATAAAGTAAGTACTGATCACCAAGGCTCTCGTTCGCCGTTGCGACAAACTGAATAAGTACTTTGTCACCCACTTCATGGCCATGTTGATCATTGATCTGCTTAAAATGGTCTAAATCAAACAACGCGATGTGAATGGTTTTTCCTTGTTGCGCCAGCCATTCGAAATCATAGAAGGTATCTAACGCTTCGGTTCGGTTTCTACATCCGGTTAACGGATCGGTTGTGGCCTTTACCTTTAGCTCTTCAATTTCTTGGGTTAAATAGCGTTGTTGCTCTGCTGCGCGCGTTTTGCTTCTTTGCGCGATATGTAACGCACAACCCACATAATAGATGGCGTACGTCACCCATAATCCAATTAGGAGTTCGCCTAACAAAGCTTTGCTGATGATTTTACCGTGGAAAACAATGCTCGAGATCTTAAGTGAATGGTGTCCATCGAGCGTGCTGGCTCCAAGCCCGAGCTCAACAGACACCGCGTTTGTAATGTCTACCGCGCTACTCGTAATCGGTTGGTTGTAATGATCAATCCACCAAAAAGGAACGTTGAAGTAGTTTAAGTCGATGTGGTTTTTATCTGGTAACGAGAAGTCTAAGCGATTGAACTTATTCGACATAGCATCGCCTTTCACGCTGTAATTCTTGTCGTAATTACGAATGTAGAAGCGAAACCTTGGGTCTTCTTGGCCTTGGTAATCCATATTAATGGTGACCGAATCGTACGTCGAGAGATCGAGCCCTTTACCTTGTGTCGATATAACGAATTCAATTTCACAGAAGGGTAAGCTATAGGTTCGTTCAAAGTCACACTGTAACTCAATTCCATCTTCTAGCTTATGTAATGAGCCTACGGTGCCACCATCGTGGTCTCTGTCTGTGTTAACGCGTGTAGGGTATTTGTCGGGTGTAATAACGTAGCTCTTATTCATGAGCGTATTAAAAGAGATCAACGACACTAGCGTGATTGCTAGGCAAAAAATCGAAAGGAATATGTTGAGTTTTCGGAATGCTTTGTCGCTCATGATACTAACCCGTACACGTGATTCGAATGTAATGCGCAATGCCTTAGAGTTGGCGCAATCGAAGATTCTATTTGAGTATTGCCTTAGGTGGAGTCGGTATACCTAAAACTAACGCAGAGCTGAGGTTATACAGGAAAGAGATTCATTTAACCAAATGGAAGTTTAAAATCTGAACGCAGAGCCTTGATTCTGAATGTTATTTGCTCAATAAGTGCGGTTTTACGGGGGTAGTAATTTAACTGTATATTTATACAGTTTAATTTAAAATGGCTCGGTTTGTTGTAATCAGAGTGGTGTGTGCGAGTTATAAGGCTTGCTGTGATAACGAGTCACGAGGCCACTGTTACTGTTCATCAATAAAGTGCGGGCAGTTATGTTACAGTGTCACCTCTTGGGCTCGTTTTATCGAAACACTTTGTTGTTTATGAGAGCGTTTGCACCACTCATCTTGTCTTTCATTCCCAATTACGCGCCATATGTCGAATAAGCTTTAACGCGCTGCAGGTTATCCCGATCCGTATTGGTTTGTTGTGGTCGATACGCTAGGCATGCGCGCCATGGTGTGATACCTACTTAAATACTATGCATTTCGATGGAAAACTAAGTGATGGAATTTTTTGATGCATTAATCATCGCACTAATTACTGGTTGAGTCTCAAGCCTTGGCACGATTGCGGCTTTAAAAACAGACATCAACTGGATAAAACGAGTGCAGCAAGACCAAGAGCAACGGATACGAAAACTGGAGGACCCCAATGGCTAAGAAAGGTTACAAATGCAAAGGCCGAAAGCAAAACGGCCAACTTAAGAAAGGTTACACGCTCAAGAACGGGCGCTTGGTGAGGGCGAACACCACAAGAAAACGATACAAGAAACGTCGATAATTCACACTAATGAAAGGGCGACTTTCCTAAAAATTCGCCCTTTCTGCATTTCTACGACAAGCATCTGCGTTTTAAGCATCCAGTTTTACAGCTAATGATTTAAATCACTGTTGTAAATGGGTTTAATAGGTATAATTCTTTTTTTAAATCAGACTAGACATACAAACTCTTTATGCGAACGTATAATTTTTTGTCTAAAAATTGCTATGTTGTGTTGGCAAATTCTTCAATTCGAAAGGATCATATTTATAGTGAATTTTTTTCCTACCCCACCTACAGACAATCTATATAAATTTTGTGCCATATTTGGAGCTTGGTTGGTTGCTGGCGTAATTGCACTTTTTATGCTGTTGGGTTATGTAATGTACGATGCTGAAAAGCAACTTATAGCTCAAACTCATCACATTAGAACTACGGGGAATTACCAAAGAGTTCTTGATAGGTTAGAGTCAATTGAACAAGGGAATTTAGGCGAGAATATCATTGAGTGGACCCTTATCTCTGATGGCAGTGAACAGGAAGTTCAAGGGCTCCTTCAGATCAAGTCCAATCACGAAAAAGCAATTAAAGAGTATGAAGAAGCTATAAGAACTGATTATAGAAATGCATTCGATATAGCTGAAGCTACAGGTGTAATGTGGGTTATTCTCATATTAATAACAATAGCTGTTTTTTTCTTTTACTTCGGTTTTAAATATTGGTATGTAAAAGTTCAAAAAGTAAGTGATGAGCTTATGTTGACAGATCTTAAAATTAAACGACTTACACTGATTCAACTGGAACAAGAATTACGGAGAACCAGAAAGTATAAATTTTCAAATAGAACAAAATAACAAGAAGTTATGTTTATACAGTTAATCTATATATTGTCTTTATTATTAAACCGAGAGTAGGTGTCAATGGGAAATTCAGCAGATGCATTATTAGTAATTATTAAACAAATCAAAGATCCAAAGTATAAAGATACAAAAGCGAGGCAAATTTGGAAAGAAGTACTCAATATCAATAGTCAATCAACACCAGAACTTTACCGCGGAATTGCCTCTGTAATTGAACTTATTCGGTGTTTTTCAAGGTAGTTGTCATCATTTGCTTACTTATTAAGCAGCTTCTCTTTCTGGATTTAGGTGAACGTCACCAACAGGCGCACAGTTCCTGATATCACCAGACCACCGCTCAGGCTTTCGCTGTTTTGCAGCGAGCAATACCTCTACACGACGCTTCAAGATCTCTTTATCTTTTCCATTGTGACGCTCTGAAGGCGTGACGTAATTTAGCTGACTGTGCTTGTGCTCGGTGTTGTACCAGCGTACGAAGGCTTCAACCCAACTTTGGCTACTATCGATTGTTTCAAAGCCTTTCGTTGGCCAGCTTGGCATGTACTTTACCGTGCGGAACAATGACTCAACATACGGGTTATCATCACTGACTCTTGGGCGACTATACGATGAAGTAATACCTAACTCTTCCATTTTTGCTTTGAACGTCAACGACTTCATCGGCGCACCATTATCTGAGTGAAGAACCAGTGCTTGATTGAAGCACTGCTCTCGCATCAACGTTCGTTGCAGAAGTTGTGACGCTAGCTCACCGCATTCATGCTCATACACTTCATAACCAACAATTTTTCGACTGTAGATGTCCTCAATGACATACAGGTAATAGTGTTGGCCTCGAACCTTTGAAGGTAAGTAAGTGATATCCCACGTATAGACTTGGTTTGAGTCCGTCGCTGTGTAACTGGTTGGCTTCGCTTGCTTCTGTCTGCTCCGCTGACGACCTCGCTTGTGAAGTTGCCCCTGCGTACTCAGTACTCGATAGTAGCTCGACTCAGAGGCGATATACTCACCTCTATCAAGCAGTGTCGGGACGATTTGAGTTGGAGGCAAGCTTGCGAACTCAGAGCGGTTACACACCTCGACAATCGCATCACGCTCTTCCTGAGACAGCTTGTTAGCAGGCTCAGGTCTGGTGCATATTGGCCTTTTGTCAGCTTGAACTTCTCCTTGCTGATACCAGCGACGATAGGTTCTCAAGTCAATTTGAACTTCATGGCAAGCTAGCTGTAAACGGCATCCGCATTGCTTCGCTTCAAGGATTAGAGTCACTATGGTCTGCCTTTCATCGGTTGAGGTTAGTCGTCCTCTGGCTCTTCCCCGTAAAAGGCTCTCAGCTTTTTTCTTAGTACCAAGAGAGCGGCCGTTTCAGCGAGTGCTTTTTCTTTGAGTCGTAAATCTTTCTTCAACTCTTTGATTTCAAGTTTGTCAGCTTTAGCCTGCTTCTTTGCTTCAGCTTCCTGCTCTTTACTCGACTTAAACCCTTGCATACATTCGCTGCGCCAGCTTTGGATTTGCTCTGGAAAAAGACCTTTTTCACGACAATATTGGCTGAGTTCACTTTCTGTCATTGAGTAGGTTTCAGCGACAATGGCAAGTTTAGTTTGAGCTGACCACTGCTCTGATGAAGTGTTGCTATTTGGCACGGCGGCTCCTGAACGTCTGAGTTGCTGGCGCCAATTATACAGGGTCGCAGTGCTAATTCCTTCCTCTTCCGACACTTCTTTAACTGACATTGAATAGGGAGGTAATAGCTTCTTCAATATAGCTTCTTTTCTTTCTACTGAGATACGAGACACAATTACTCTTTATCGCCCAAACTGGTTAAATTTTAACAGTGACAACTACCCTGCCAGATAGG